>NZ_RBKU01000001.1:5328586-6660733 GCF_003633615.1 Mucilaginibacter gracilis
TTATTGCGGGGGTTGCGCCTTGCTGAGCATAAGCAAAAAGGGATGAAAGAAGAATTAAAAATGTAAACAGTGTAGTAAGTTTATTTTTCATTTATTTAGACTAATTAAAAATAATACTGCAATTATAGCGATTTTTTTAAATGTCTACCAAAAAAAAATTGTAGAGAATCTGTATATCCATTTCCACCGTAAACAGCGGCGCGATATTGCGACCGTAAGATTTTAATTCTTCCTGTGGCTGACAACGACTTAAATTTTTGCAAAAAAGGTATCAGAGAGTGGATAAACCACACCTGATTAACCCCGTTTGGCCAATTTAAAAACAACCACCTTTAGTGCTTAAGTTCAGGCTTTTATGAAAAGAAAATAAATCGGCGAAGAGGGGCCAGTGCTATCGGTTTATCCACTCTGACTATCATTCCCGCAGCCAGCAATGCAGACCGGGGGAAATCATTAACTGTTTGTGTGACAGATTACGGAAATTTATGTAATAACTATTTTGATAAATATTTTATTGAGGGTTAACAAGGTTGATATTCATTGTATGGTTTCTATTTCCACATCGGGAATCAATCTACATTACTTTTTTTATAGCGTAATAATGCTTCCAAAAAGTAATAGTCGGCGTAAACCAAGGGTACATCAATCTCGCTATGCAAAGGATAGTTCCCTACGCAATGCATCAGTAAAAAATGATGGTTACTGCCCGGCTTGGCCAGGTAAGATTCTGATGCTAATTCCAAAAGGATTTGCACAGCGGTATTTTTATAAAAGCTATTCTTAGCTCCTGAATATTTACATAGCTCAAATAAAGCCGAACAAACAACTGCCGCCGCAGACGCGTCCCGGGGTGGAATTTTATATTCTGAAGCATTGTAGTTCCAATTAGATTTAAAACCTGGTTTATTGACATCAAAATCCCAATATGGTATCTTGTTTTGAGGTAGGTTTTTATGATTGATAAAGTATTCTGCCATTTTTTGAGCCACTATTAAAAAACGCTTGTCTTTAGTTTCACGGTAGGCTACCGTGAAACCATAAATACCCCAGGCCTGCCCCCGGCTCCAGGCCGAATTATCAGAAAACCCCTGATTGGTTTCCTTTGTTTTTACTTTCCCGGTTTTAGAATAGTAGTTTACCACATGATAAGCGCTATAATCAGAACGTAAATGATTTTTCAAAGTTGTTAGCGCGTGATTTATGGCAATCGTTTTAAATGATGGATCTCCGGTTACCTTGGATGCGAAAAACAAGAGTTCCAAATTCATCATATTATCAATAATAACAGGGTAATCAAATTTAGAATGGTCTCTCCAGGAGGTAGCATCATCCCATGATTTAATGCATTTTACAACGGGGCTATACCTCGAACTTAGTGATTTGGCAGCCTGGATAAGCACATCTTTATAATGCTTTTCCCCAGTTAAACGATAAGCGTTGCCATAACTGCAATACATCATAAAGCCAAGGTCGTGTGTAAGGGTATAGTTTTTAAGGGGTTCTAACGAATCGGTTAATCGTGTAGCCTCTTTCCTTAAGGTATTGTCTCCGGTCGCTTCGTAGGTATACCATAAATTACCGGCAAAAAAGCCGCTGCACCAATCATATTTATTAACCAATCGTAAAGTTCCATCAACATTTACCGACCGGGGAAAGCCATTACGATTGCCTACCTCGTTTATCATCCCCAGCATTTGCTGTTTGGCTATACCAATGGCCTGCTGCACCAGCAAACTTTTATTAGTACTGTTTTGAAAGCCGCAAAGCATAATAACTAATAAATAAAGGCTTCTGTATTTAAAAATGGATGTCATTTTTTTTGATGGTTTTTTTTTAAAAGTTTAATTTACTCTCCGTATTAAGGCAGGTTGACGATTCCTTTACTATTATGCTGGTCGGCAGGTTCAATCATTACCGCGCAACCACCTCCGGCGGTGAGGTTCATTTTTATCATCGATAACGAGGTTACTATAAACCTATCCACCTTAACCGCCTGCTTTATAGCTGTCGCTTTGTCGTCTTCGGAGTAAATAGTGGCAATATATTTTTTACCAGCCTCTAAAAATGTTAATGCATATTGTAGCTCACGAGCATCATTGTTGGTTAAACTCCCTATAAACCATGCATTGCCAGAGCGCCGTGCCACTGTAATGTATTGCCCTATTTCGCCTTGAACAACGTGGGTGTCATCCCAAACGGTAGGTATCTTATCCCAAAATTCCAGCTCGAGTCCGGCTTTAATCTCATAGGGCTTATCATACCAGTACAGCGTTTGTAAGGGGCTATAATATACTGCAGCCAAAGCAAGTTGGTGTGCGCGGCTTGTTTTTATTCGTTTATCATAATAACATAAAGTATAATCTGCCGGTCCGGCAATAAACCTGGTAAATGGTAATATGGTGTTGTTATTGGCATCGGGCATTTGTTCGTTGCCTCTTACGCCTTCTTGCGTTAATTGATTGGGATATGTTCTGGTGTAACCCGATGGCCGGTACTCATCATGAATATCAACCATTAAATGGTGCTGCGCACATTTCTGCACAGCATCATGAAGCCATGATATGGCCTGAAATGTTCCAGCTCTAACAAATCCAAATTTAATACCGGCTACACCCCATTTTTCATATAGGGGCAAAATGTCATCTAACTGTGCATCCAAGGCAACACGATTAACATAGAGCCATATGCCTATATGCTTTTCTTTCGCATAAGCCAAAATATCTGGTAGGTTCAGTTCTGGTTTGGGCTTTGTAGCATCTGATAGTTCTTTCGACCTAAATTCTGCACCGTACCAACCAGCATCCAGTAAAATGTATTGAACATGATGTTCATATGCATAATCTATAAGTTTTTTACAGCCTTGATAAGAGAGGCTTACCTCCCTTATCATTTTGCCTGGTTTTATCCATTTAGTATCTTTTATCTGGCTAGGTGCATTCAGGTTCTGCACCAAAAAATTATTTTCCAAAAGCTTGCCCGGTTTTTCGGCAATCAATACATAGCGCCAAGGGCTTATTAAACTGCCGTTTTTGCTATCGGGAACAGCACTCTGCAGGTTGCAAAAAATTGTATTAGGATTTTCTGCTTTAACCGAATATTTGATGATGGGGAAGTTAATTTGCGCAGCTTCTCCCAAAGCAACATATAGGGTGCTTTTAAGTTTAAGGGTTAATGGCCCTTCAGATTGTCCTGGCCAATTTTTTAGCGGAAGGCACATGTATGGGCTTTCTACCGCGGGCTCAAACCAAGCCGTAGCTCCTTCGGGAAAGGTAAATTGTGTATTGTCTGATGTAACGGGGAAGTATCTCTCTGCTTGGTTGATTTTAGGAAATTTGTAACGTAATGCAAACCCCTCGTTATAGGCCCTGAAAATTACTTGCAATTCATCGCTGATACCCACTTTATTAAGCGTGATAATTGTTTGATTATATTCATCTTTAATGTTATTCCGTTCGGCGTATAGCGGTTTCCATGTATTGTTGACGTGGGAACTAAGAGCGCTTTTGATTTGCAGATCGTTATTCCAAATACCAATTCCCAGCTCAGATGGCAAAATAACCTGTTCTGCCCTGCTAGCAACCGAATAATAGAGTTTTGATACCCCGGCTGCATCCTTTTTAATAAAAATTGCAACCTTCAAACCTTCATCTGGAGATTTTACAACTATGTTTTCAATGGTTTGCGCTAAGCAGCCTAAGCTTGTAAAGCAGCCTAAAAGTGTGCTCAATACCAATTTGAGCAGAACTTGATTTGTTTCTTTCTTCATTGCATTAAAATTTAGATAAAATCTCTTTTCCGGTTTCCCATCATGAATTTCAGTGTACCGCCATTCATAATATCTTTATGATTTATAAATAGCCCATGATATACTTTACCGTTTAAATAAACTTTCTGAACATACTTGTTATGCTTTGATAATCCTTCGGCAGTAACCGTAAATCGCTTATTATCCGTAACCCGTATTGAGATATAGGGTAGTTGAGGTGCGCCCAAAACATATTGCCCGCCTACGGGGTTTACCGGGTAAAACCCCATGGCAGTAAACACATACCAGGCCGACATTTGCCCGCAATCATCATTGCCCGACAAGCCATCGGGTTTATTTAGGTAAAACTTATCGTTGATCTCGCGAACCAACTCCTGTGTGCGGCTTGGCTTATCCAGTAAAGCGAACAAATAAGCTACATGATGACTCGGCTCATTGCCATGTGCATACTGCCCTATCAGGCCTGTAACATCACTTACAAAGCCGCTCCCTTGCTGTACCGGTTTTAATTTGTATAACGAGTCGAGCTTTTGTGCTGTTTTTAATTTACCGCCCATTGCACCGGTAAGCCCGGTAAAGCCATGCTGAACAGACCAGGTATATTGCCATGCGTTCCCTTCGGTATAGTCTCCTCCGGCATCGCCCGCGTGTGAAAGCTGAAAGCGGTTAAAAGGTGTGCGCCATTGCCCTTTAGAATCTTTGCCACGCATCAAAGTACTTTCCGGATCTATCAAGTTTTTATAGAAATCAGACCGTTTTTTGAAATAAGCATATTCTTCGGTTTTACCCAACGCTTTCGCCATTTGAGCGGCCGAATAATCATCATAAGCATATTCCAATGTTCTGGATACAGATTCCTCTTTTACGAGGTCGAAAGGTAGGTATCCATATTTATTGTAGATGTCCCATTCCGATTTTGGGTGGTTAGTGGTTAACGATGAATTGATTGCGTTGAAAGCTTTTTCGGCGTCGAAACCTCTAAAACCCTTTAAATAAGCATCTGCAATAACGGGGACGGCGTGGTTTCCTATCATGCAAAAATTCTCTTTTCCCCAAAGTGTCCATATCGGTAAATAACCTTGCCTGTCAAAATGCATAAGCATTGTGTTGACGAAATCGTTTACTTTTTCGGGTGCTAAAATTGTGTACAGCGGGTGCGCGGCGCGGTAAGTATCCCATAACGAGAAGGTAGAGTAGTATGTTTTTGAAAGGCTTTTATACACCTTGTTATCAGCACCACGATACTGCCCGTCAACATCGGCAATATTGTTTGGCTGGATAAACAAATGGTATAACGAAGTATAAAAACTAACTTTTTGATTTGGAGTACCTTGCACTTCTGCTCGTGATAAATACCGATCCCAGGCTTTTACAGCGTTATGATGTATTTCCTGAAAATCCCATCCCGGAGATTCGGTTTGTAAGTTGTTTTTTGCACCCGCTATGCTAACGCACGATATACCTATTTTAACCTTAAGCTTTTCGCTGGGCTTTAAATCAAAATCAAACACATACCGGGGGGCCTTGTCACCTGCTGTTTTTGGTAAAAGTGTTGTTTTAAAAATAGGCTTGTTAAATATAATTACGTAGTAATAGTTTCTGTCAACCCATTGTTTTACCCGGCTGTAGCCTACAATAGCATCGTCGCCCTCAAACGTTACTTTATTCTCTATCACATGCTCATGTAACTGCTTTTGTGACGATACCAGGCCTGATTGTAAATCAACCAATAGTTTGGCTGCGCCTTTATTGGCTGGGTAGGTGTATTGATGGAAAGCGGTATGTGCTGTAGCGGTTAGCTCCACTTTAACATCAAAATCACTTAATATTACACTATAATATCCCGGGCTTGCTATTTCAACTTTTTTAGCATAGGCACTATGGTAATTTTCACGTTCGGTTGATCCGGTAAATGGCTGAAGCAGGATATCACCAAGATCCGGAACTCCGGTTCCGTTGAGATGTGTTTGTGCAAAGCCCCATATTTTTTTATCCTCATAGCGGTACCCCGAGCAATAATCCCAGCTACAATTACCCGTTTCGGGGCTTGCCTGTATCATTCCGAAAGGCACAGTTGCACCAGGAAAAGTATGGCCGTTATCGGCAGCACCTATAAATGTATTTACGTAACCAGTTAACGATTTTTGACCGTTTTGCGACTTTGAAGCTAGGGCTGCAAACAGCAAAAACAGCATTAAACTTATTTGTTTTTTCATGAACAATTTTTTTATCAGCCTTAAAATCAAATCAATAATTAATTTAGGAATTTTTGAGCTTGATAGTGGATACCTGCCCGTGCAATCCAGGTACAATAAACTCCGCCTGTTTACTGCCACCCGATGTTATAATTCGCCCTTCAATTTTTTGAGTTTGGCCGTTAGATGTTATCTCAATAAAAACACGATTTGAATTTCCGGTAACAGGTAAAAGAAGTTTAATTGCATCCTCTGCATATAATTTCAGGGTCCCTCTGTCAAACAATAAAGCCGCGCTAATGGGCTTGTTTATAGCCGATAACGCATATCCTTGCTTGCTAAATAAGGTTCCGTTACCTAAAAACAGATATTGCATTTCACCCTTTTTATCAGAGGCAACAGCGTATGTTCCTTTAAAGCTTAAATCCATATATTGGTTTAACTGCACTCCCTTTACATCCGAAAATATCAATTGGCTAGTGTTATTAACGTTGGTAACTTTAAGGCCAACAAACTCCGCATTATGGGTAATGGAATTAAAGGCCGACATTGAAGTAACGGTTTGCCCATCGGTATAAGATGGTTCAAAAATTGCAGCAAAAGGATGTGTCCACGCTTCTCCATTTTGGCGGACGATCAGGGTGGGGACCTCGGCTTCTGCAATCTCATTTGGAACAACGCCCGTATTTAGCGCGTACGATTTTGGTGACTTAACAATAAATATCTGACGGCCGCTTTCGCCTTTCATCCATACGTTCATTTGTATCACCGGCACATCTTTCATAATCAATTGAAAATTGGTTCTGAAATCCTGATTATAACTGGTATAAGTTTTGTCTTTATAATAATCATAGCCCTTAACATCTCCTTTAGCCGAGGAAAGTTCGTTTGTTGGTATCAGCGACAATTGCATTGATCTCATATCAAAAACGTTTGCCTGCTGGCCCAGGTTGTGATAAATGTATTCGTGTTTGATATCACCGCCACCATTTTTTTTCGATCTGAAAATATCAACATAATAACCGCTGGTATCGCTTGTGCGTATGATACTCAGTAAACGCAATTGGGCTGCATTGGTAGATGGTTCTGTAAAGGCGATATTGGAAAATGTAACTGCTTTAAAATAGTTTTCCGTTTTTTCTGTAGCCGGGTAACAGCTCTTGAGTTGAAAAGGTATAGAAGTTAACATTGTTCCATACGATGATTTGCCATTTACCACTACCGTATTATGAGCTGCAAATTGAGCGTAAAACTCCCTGTATCCAGGATGCCAGTAACTTTCGCCTGATGAAAAATCGGGTGCCAGCGGATAACCCTTTCCATACAATTCCATATTAATGCCATTGGAATGCGAATGGTTTCCCTCCGAAGCATTAGAGGATATCATAAGCCCGTTTTTCTCATCAAAACCATTCCGCTGAACAAACCAGCTTTGGTTAGGGGCATAAAAAGTTGGTGCCGCAAAATCAGCGAGTGTTGCCGGTGGTGTATCTTTAAGTTTATCTACATAAAAGAAAAGGTTGAAAAGAGACTTTTGCTTTGCTCGTTTTAAAGGTTCGTCCTGGGTGTATTTAAGTAACGCTGTAAATTTTTTTTCGTCGTCAATGTTACCATACTTTCTGGCTAAGGATATAAAAAACTCAAAACTACCCGCTGGCAACATATCATAATGGCTATCGCCGTAGGCAACTATTCTTTTATCTGGAAAGAGGTATTGTGGTGTGGTTAATACCGCCTTTTTCAATATCGAAAAAAGGGGCAATAGCTTTCCTGTCATCACGCGATCTGTTAACATCACAATTCCTACCATATCTTCGCACACATGAAGGTTATAACCAGGTGCTTCATGCCATGTTCCGGTGTTTTTATCAAACCCTTCTAAACTTTTGGTAAATGATGTTTGGCGGGGGAAGTTTTTGTTGTAAATAACATCCAGATAGTAAGATATGCCTTTACCATCAGCATAATCTTTATCGTTATCCAAAGCAAGCGCGAGATAGGATAAGTAGCGCATTTCAAAAATATTCCAATTGTTATCCGGAACACCTTTCTCAATAATATTATCTGCCCATTTTTTAAAAACAGGTGCCGCATATCTGGTATTGAAATCCGGGTCTGTTTTTTTTAAATAATTATATAAAAAATCATAACATACCGTAGTGGGGACCACAGCTTCTTCATGTATTACCTCGAATGAAGTTAATCCGGTAAGGTAACTTTCCTGACTATCAATTGTGTTAACCGGCAGATGACGATAATATAATCCCTTGATATAGGTTTTAAGTACAATGGATGCAAATTTGGCATAACGTTCATCGCCACTATACCAATACATAAAACTTGCATTTTGCGCCAATTCAAGTATTTTTTGATTAATCCGTTCAATTACCAGCCCTGTCTTGTCGGGTGTAACCCATTCGCCCTTATTAGCCTGATCGATCATGAAAACATTTCCGTCATCCTTATCGTCATAGGGTTTTAGCGCGGCCAAATCGGGCACTTTATAATTTGTTGCCCAATCACGGGTACCAGCAAAGCGCACAGTAGGTACTGCTGCATGCCCTTCGGCCCTTAAAAATTTAGTGCCCTTAATGTATATATCTGTGTGATGGCTCTTCCAGTACATTTGTAAACGCGATACCAACCAGGTACTATCCCGGTCAAAGCGCTTCATATAAGGTTCCAGATCATTTTGCACACTGCTCAGTATCTCTTTTGCCCATTCGGCATTCTTTAATTTGGCATCGATTTTAATTTTCCCATTGGTCTCGGCATAGATACGTGGATGAGCGTCCGGAATATTCTGTGGTATTTCAATTACCTGAGCCATACCATTTTTGTATGTCAATAAAACGGCTAGTAATAATATGCCTGCCTTTTTTATACTTTTTACTGATCTATTCATTTGTGGAATTGTATGCTGTGTCAATTTATTGGTGTGGAAAATGCAAAATACATTGAGGCCAAGAGGTGTTTTATAGCGAACAAAACGCACCCATTGGTAGAAAATTAAAGGTATGATAGGCTTTGTATGGCCTATTATACCTGGTATGGCTTGGTTAATTAGGGGATAACCGTGATCTCAATTTGTTTAACCGTTTGCTTTTGGTCACCAAGTTTTTGATTGGTGGCAACAAAAGTTGCTTTATATGTACCCGCCAAGGCGTAATTGTATGTATACGTTGTTAAAGCAGATTGATATATGGCCTTAATATTTACCGCTCCTTTATTATCCGGCATTACAGTTCTCAGGTCAAACGGTTTTGATACAGCCCAATCATCATCGCCAGGGTAGCCTGCGGCTAAGCCTACGTGTGTTAAGGATGTGGAAGCTACCCATTTGGCTGAGTCGCCCTTGAAACCGATGGCGCCAAAGCCCACATCCGTATTAGACGAAGCAGCATGTACCACATATAAATGCAGTAAAAAATTTATACATTTGAATGTTAGGTTAATAAATAATTGATTGTTCGACGCAATTGGTATTGGTTAGCTAACTCAGCTTCTCACGGACTGATAACCAGGGGCGCTCCAACGCTCCTGGTTTGTTTATAACCAAAGGAGTAAGTAAAAATTATAACTTCACAATAACTCTCCTTCCTTCTATTTTAAAGTGAACGGAACCGGTTAATTCTATTTTATTTAGTAATTCTTCAATATTTTTGGCTCTGGAAACAGTACCGCCGAATGACACACGGCTCACGTCGTTTTGGTAAGTTACATCAACATCATACCAGCGGGCTACCTTTTTCATAATGCTAATCATATTTTCGCGCCTGAATGTGAAATACCCGTTTTTCCAGGATACGGCATCGTCTGTATTTACGTAATTCACTAAAAACTTCCCACCCGAATTTTCCACATTCGCCTGTTGACCAGGAACCAACAGAGCATTATTTGTGCTGTTACTCAGTAACACGGAACCTTCAAGTAAGGTGGTTTTAACAATGGTTTCATCATTGTAGGCCATTACATTAAAGTGCGTTCCCAATACCTTAATGTTTACATTGTTGGCTTCAATGGTAAATGGCATGTTTTTATTTTTCGCTACCTCAAAATAAGCTTCCCCATTTAGTACAACATGCCTTTCAATACCTTTAAACTGAGTGGGATATTTTAAAGAGGAGGCAGCATTTAGCCAAACCTGGGTACCGTCGGGCAAAACCACCTCGTACTGGCCGCCCCGCGGCGTACTAACGGTATTGTAGGCTGTTTTGCTATCAACAACGTTTGCTGTAGGGTTTTGAGAGTAAATTAACTGCCCGTTTTGCTTTTTGGTAATAGCAGCTTTGCCGTTCCTGGCAATAATTCCGTTGGTTGCCGCATTAAGATCGATTGTTGAACCATCAGCCAATGTTAGTATGGCTTTGTTACCACCGGGAAGTATGGGTTTTACCTTCTGAGGCACAGAGGCAACTGTGTGGGTCTGTGTCCCGGTATTTTTAAATAGAAATAATCCGGTTGCAAATAATATGAATACCGATGCGGCAACAGCCCACCGGTATTTAGGGAACATTTTTTTAATGTTGTTATTCCTAGTACTCTCTATTCTGTCAAATATTCTCTGTTTGATCAGCTGTTGATCCTCGATTTCATCATGATTATGAAAATCCTGGATGTTAAAATCATCACGATGACTCAGTAATAGCTCCTCATCTTCGGTAGAAGCATTGCCTGACAGATACTTTTCACACAAAAGCAGATACTCTTCTTTGGTCATAAAATGGTATAATAACTGGCTTTTATTTTCTATAGAGTGCTTTTCACTAACCCAACTCCTATAAAAAAGCAAAAAACAATTCTAAATTTTTCCATCTTTATGATATTCAATAAGATAAAGTTTATTTAGGTACATCAAAAGTTATATTATTCTTTTTTTTCAACTCAAAACTTGTTGCTAAAAACTATCCGTCATTACACCATTAACATAACACTACATTATAAATCAACTGCTTGCTTTACTAAAATAACGGCTCATAAATAAAGCCAGGTAGTAAATAGAAACTTTCCAATAATCCCAGCTGTGGTCGCCTTCGCGCGTCATGTAAGTATGAGGTATCTTTTTTTCGAGGAGTTTGGCATGGAAAGCCTCGTTTGCTTTCAGGAAAAAATCATCGGTGCCACAATCAATAAAAATAGCTAATGCGCCAGGTTTTAACATATCAATCATATTGATAACGGTGTTTTGTTCCCAGTTTTGCGGATGCTCGGCAATGGTACCAAGCCGGTTTGGCAGTTCAAACTTATTGCTAAACGGCCGGATATCAACACCGCCACTTAAACTGCCTGCGGCGCCAAAAACATCGGGGTGTTTAAAGGCAATGTACAACGCGCCGTGGCCGCCCATGCTATTGCCCGATATACCGCGGCCGCTTTTTTGCGCTATGGTTGAGTAATGGCTATCAACCCAGCCCACCAGCTCTTTAGCAATATAGGTTTCATAACGGTAGGCAGAATCAACCGGGCTATCAAAATACCAGCTATTTTCACCATCGGCACAAACAATAAGCATATTGAATAAATCGGCTTGCTTAACAACTTCGGGTGCGCGCGCTGGCCACGATGTATAATTGTTACCAAAGCCATGCAGCAGGTATAACACCGGGTACTTTTTTTTACTGTTATAACCCGTAGGTTTAATAATGGTGGCTTTGATAGTTTTTTTCATTGATGCGCTGTACGTATCAACCGTTTCTACGCCGGCGGCCATACAGCGGCCAACCAGCAGGTAAAATATAATGCATGCAAAAAAATGTCGGTTCATGTTATTGATTAGATGATTAGTTGGTTAATAATGTTATTCGTTCCAAACGGCTACGCAGGTAGCCTTTCGGTATTTGCGGCACTTAATAGTGCCTGATATTTTGATATTGAGAATCTTATTCACTCTCCTTCTCCCAATTCAAAATCGGCTTTTTATAATAATGCGGCCCCAGTTTACGCTCTATGTCACTCCGGCCCGAGCAAAACCTATCGGCCTTTGCATGCAGGGCCGGTTTATTACTCGTTTCTATTATCTCTTTTTTAAGTTATGATAAATTATTATGCATTGTTATTTTTTGGCCGGTTTGCCGCCTTTTGCTGCGGGAGTTAAAGCCACGCCTTTAAACGCATAATTAGTACCTGCATTGGCCAGGCTCTTAAATGTAACGGCAGCTTCTGTAAGTGTACCGTTGTAGCCGCTGGCATCTTTAAAAGCAACCAATGTGCTATTGGTGTTTACTCCCCTAATGGCATATAGTGTAACTTTGCCGTCGCTGCCTATTTCGCCGGTAAGGTCACGCAATAAATCGGGGCGTGAAGGCGGCGCTTCGCCAAAGTTTTTTACCTCTATAGCTCCTGTTTCCTGCCAGGTGCCAGCTACCTTGCAAAATTTACGCAGCATATTATTACCTGCTTTAGTTGGATAAGGCGTATTACCATTACCGTCAAAAATATAGGCTACATCAAGGCCGGGTTCTTTGGTGCTTTGGTCGAAAAGATAAAAGCATACGCTACTGGCGGGCACGGCGAGATCGGGCATGGCAATGGTTGTAGTTGGGGCTGTTTTAGCATTAGGAAGACTGCCAGCACCTAACAAACACAGGTTATATCCGCCGCCGTTCAGGGCGTACAATTCATTATTGTAAATTTGTGCAGAACGGTAATTATTGGTATTTACTACCGCATAACCGGGATTGGCCAACGCACTATTGCCATACGGCACATATAAAAACCCCATTTGCCCGTTCGAGTTGTTTACCCAAAAATTACTGCCATCATCACTAACGGCACCGCGCACTGATGCACCTTTGGGCATCAAAAAATTAGTTGTAAGGTCAACCACTTTATTTACGCCTACCCTGGCTATAACTTTTGTGGCAGCAGCATTGGGCATTAAGCCAAGTGTAGTATCGTTACCTACAAAACTAAGGTATTGGCCATTGGCCGACAACCGTAACTGACTGTACTCGGTACTGCCGCCCACGTCAAGCACCAACCGTTTGCCTGCCGTCTCTGATGGTATGGCTATTGGATCGCCAACGCTCATACCGGCAGTTGTATACTCCAGCAAACTCACCGCGCAACTGGTTGACATAGATGACGAACCATCGCCAACACGCAATACCGCAATATTGCCGGGTTTAAATTGAGCAAAAACATTGCTTGCTGCAAAAACAGCCATTAAAAGTACAAGGTATTTTTTCATAAGGAAGTTAAATGAATTATTGGTTTTTTAATTGACACTGTTATTTTTTGGCTATTGCCTGATGTTAAACAACTGGTGTTTGTTAATTATCATAATTTAGTTGATGGTTATATAACAATAGAGTGAATTTGCCTACCCCAACTCCCGGCACAATACTGCATTTTATTAAAATATTTCATCATCCAATTTAAAATCAACTTTTTCTATTAATTTCAATACCTTTTTTTCTTTTAATACAACCTATTTATTGATTTTTTTGGCCAATTACTGCATGTTGAACCCTGCCCCAAGCGATGATAATACACCAGGCCTGTTCCCATAAATACTTAATTATCTGTTGGTGATTTTAGAATTTAAATATCCTCGTTAAAAGAAAAAAATTATCTTTTTTAACGCCTAGTATGTTAATTGCAATTATTATTTCTAATTTTAGTTTACCAATTACATGATAAATAAAGCCCTAAATGACCATGAGTTATGGAGTGCCATCTTAAACGATGATTCGCAAGCTTTTGCTGCTTTGTATGACCGATACTGGCTACGGCTTTATAAAACAGCATCTCATTATATTAAAGATTCTGATGCGTGTGAAGAAATTGTACACGATGTATTCATTATCATTTGGAACAAAAGAAGATCTTTAAAAATGGAGAATTTTAGCAGTTACCTCAACGCAATTACCAGGTATGAAGTGTTTAGGTATATTAAGGTTGCAAAAATGTCTAAGTTGGAATACAATGAAAATCACATGAATGAGGGTAAAAACCATGCAGTTAATTTGGGCCACATGAGGTTAAACGAACTAGATCTTGAAAACACATTGGATGGTTATCTTCAACAGCTGCCCAAACGTTGCCGGCAAATATTTTACATGAGTAAAATACAGCAACTGAATAATGATGAAATTGCCAGGGAATTAGGTATTAGTAAACACACCGTTGAAAACCAGCTAACCTATGCTTTAAAGTATTTAAAAGTATCAATTAAGGGCCTTTCAATCTTAGGTATTTTATTACTCCTACTGGGTTAAATTGTATTTTTTGATCGAATTAACTACGCTGCATTGTTTTATTAAAATACTTCTTTAATTATATATCGCATTAATATAACAACTGCCCGAAAACAGCCCCTATCCGTTTCTTTTCCGGTAAACGGAATCAGAAAATAGTTTATTACGTTGCCCGTCTTTAAATTTTCCTTTATATTCTCACATAGAAACGACCTGTCCCGGCTCATCCTCTTTATCAAAAATTTCGGTATCATCTGGAGGTTTTTGAGATTCCAGTTTCTTTAATTCAGCAACTTGTGGATAAACCACACCTGATTGCCCCCACTTGGCCAATTTAAAAGTGACCACCTTTAGCAGTTAAATTAAGGCTTTTATGAAAAGAATGAAGATTGGCGAAGAGTGGGCACACCAGTACAAGGCCGTTTTCATAATTTTTTGGCTTCTTTAAATAAAAAAGCAAACTGAATGTGGTTTTCATAACATTTTAACGTTAAAAAGTAAAACAAAATTAAGTTTGCAAATCATCCTGTACAAGATGTTCAATGAATGAACATCTTGATTATCAAAGCTATAAAAAGGATTCGGTGAGTAGCATTTTAGTATGTTCCAACTCACCGAATTACTCACCTATTTGACTGTATTTGGTGAATAAAATAGGGTTTTGGTTAAAACAAAAAAGCCCGCTATCGTTAGATTTGCGGGCTTTTCCTGTGTTTTGATATTGATATCAGCGGTGAGGGAGGGATTCGAACCTACCCCTATATAAGATTGATTTATAGTCATTTAGCTACCATGAGATAATCAAACGCCATAGATGTCGCAGTTTGTTTTTTACCTCTGTAAATTCAATAGCAAAGATACACAATAATCAATAAATCAACAACTTACCATGAAAATTCTAATAGTTTAAAAAGGCCATTTTTTATGATAAAAGAATTCATATTAAAGACCTGATAAATTGTCTATAATGGACATAAAAACCAACCTGATTATTTAAAAAAAGGGTGTTGGTTATAACACGATCACTATTTTAGTCCCCTTGTAAACATCATAACTGGGTATATAAAGAATATACCCAAGTTTAGTGAGCTGACTGATGCACTTATGGTAAGTGGTGATACTACTAATATGCCCCCCAACCATTAGTTGTTTCCGGGACACTTTTAACTGCTGTTGATAGCCGCTTTTCTGCCAAAGGTTTAGCAGGAATGTAAATAAGCTAACGTGCCACACATTTACGCGTGGATCCTCGGCTATTTTAGAATATAGCTTCGAGAGTGTTGACGTTTCGGCTGACATAGCTATTGGGTTTTTCCACTGATCATATTCTCAATATCAGTGAGTTTGTAAAAGTGGATCCCTCCTACTTTTTGTGATTTCAATTTACCGTTGATCCGTAAATTTTGAAGTGTTCCTGGCGAAATTTTTAGCATTTTTCTTACGTCACTGCACCTTAACCATTCTTTATTATCGCTTGTGCTGGTAGATAATAAAAGTTTTATGTCGCCAAGTAACATCCTGCGAAATGTTTCCAGATCGTCTTTTGTTATTAGTTCTACAACCATTTTAGTGTTTGTTAAATAAAGTTTAATGCGAACCTCAATCATTGAAGCACGCATATGATAGCTATTGCATTACTCCGGGCGGAGCTGCTTTGTTAGCTATCCATTGATACTTTTAGTATGTATTTGATATTTCGTTGGCTTATTAAAATATATACTATCGCAACATGTGAAGTAATCGACCGGAAGCTCCATCGCTATTGGCACAAGGGGTTATTACGCCATATACTGAACTGACAATATTTTTACTCACCTCAGCTAACAGCAAAAGCCCCTCATAATGTAGTTACGTAGAAATTAATAGATGGTGGCCTGAATCTAAACGGTGCGCAAGGGGCGCAATAATTTATTTTTAGAAGAACATTATCGCCATTGTGAACTGATTACCCGCTTTTAAGAAAGCCTGTTAATAGCAGAATTGCGCATGTAATCATTGAACCTGCGCTGGTACTCCCGTTCTTCATTTATTCTTTTGTAAAGAACGTTACACCGCCATGCACAGGCACCGCAAGCTAAAAAGGCAACCGCTAAACAGGTTAATGTTTCCTTCCTTGCCTCTGCCCTTTGCGCTTCGGTCATTTTATCCTTTGTATGTTTCCTTCCAACAGCTCCAAAAAAGGCGAACATGGAAATTAAACAGGCCAATAAGACATTTCGTACTATCGCTTTCATGATCTAATTATTAATTAAAATTACTAATTAAATTAGTATCTTCAAAGTACTCCACTTAATTTAATTCGTAAATATGGTTACTTTTTCGCGCTTCCAATACCCTGTCCCTGATGGTTTCTATGATATTGGATTCCGGTATCCCCTGGAATTGGATCATGGCATTTTCAGGATCCGTACTTTTCAAGGTCAGAACCATTAGTTTGCAAATTTGCATGATCAACGATTGTGTAATAATGTAGTCCTTAACCCTGAATAATTCTACCTGATCGATCCGCTTAAAGAAAATACCCTGGGTTAAAAGGATATACTCAGCGGTTATCTGATACTTAAAACTCCGGATATATAATAAGCGATACCAGGCAAAGCCGCAAATGACCACGCTGAATACTATAAAATAAGGAGACAGCCACCAGGCTAGTAAAAGGAAGGTAATGGCCAGCGTAAGAAGCGGCAAGGCTTTCAGGAATGCGAACAGCATTGCCGGCCTTAAGAGAATTTCATCGTTCTGCGTCATGTTTTAATTGATCTAAAAAAGTTAAAGATCGAACCGGCTTAGCGGTTCGGAAGCGGGGACGAATGGCGAAGGCCTCCTGAAAAGCATGCAAGGAAACCTGCTCCTGATCGAAAATCTTTAAGGAACTATTGCGGTAAATATGAATTTCGTTGTTCTTATAAAGTATCCGGATAGGGATGTTTTTGATAGCGGCTGCTAATTTGATATCGGTAATATGCCCTACCAGGTCTTTGCCGAATACCAATATGACCTTACGCCTCAGAAAACTTAGCCTGATCCAATCGCCCTGTTCCGCATGCAGTTTGTTACCGATAGCGATAAAAGCCAACTGTTCCAGCCGTGGAAAACGATGACGGTTAAAAGTAATAAATGCCATCGCTTCCATAACTGAATAGGTAATGATCAAAAGTGACGCGTTTGGAGTTCCTGCAAACCAAAGGTTTTGCGTGGAAGGAACGATGTGGAAACCGGCATCATAACGTTCATATTGATCGCCATAATGGAAGGTAAGATCTTCTGCTATGTTAAAAAAGGCCTGGACTTCCAACGGAATACCAAGGCCTGTTAAAATACGATTCATCGGTCTTACCGTCCCTTTCGGGATTGGGATTGTTCAAACTGGTGCGGCATAAAGCCATGCTGATTTTCGATGTCTTTGATCGCCTGGTGATAACCGGGGCTTAATTTTTCAGCTGACTTTTGATCCCGTTTCTGGTTAAATAGAGCGTTTAGGCCTTTATACACAATATAGGAAAGACCACCATCGATCAAAATGGAAGCAACCAGGGCCAGTTTATTGGCGCGGATGCCGTGATGATCTGTACCCGAGTAGTTAAATTTGGTACCATCAGCGATCTGGACCTCTTTACCTTTTTTATAAGCCTCCTTCTGAGCCGGGGTCAAAAATTCATTATTAACCATATCCGGTGCCAGGATCTTTTCTGTGTCCGATACGATATATTCTTTGGTTTCCGGGTCAAACTCGACCAGCATTTCCTTTTTATTGCCGTGGTTATCGAGGGTGATCTTGAGTAAACTGGCGACTTCACCTTTACGTAATTGGTTGGCCTCGGTTTCGTTCAGAAAATCGGGTATTTCGGGTTTGCGGTAAATCGGATGGATCAATAAGTCAAGTTTGCCGGCCTCATTAGGCTTTAGAGAGATCTTAGCGTTGATGGATTTGATCTTGATGTTATCGGTTTCCAGGTCATGCAGTTCCAGCATGGCCGTGCGGCGTCCTGAAAGCAAAGCTCTCAGGTCATCGACATTTAACAGGAGCTGACCGCCTGAGGCCAGCCCAATGGTCTCCAGATCCTTGATCGGGAGATCATCTTCATGAAAATTAACCAGGTTCATTTATCGTCCGATTTTTTGTTGTTGGCCCTGTTCCTCTGACTGGCCCTGTTCTTCGGCTAAAACCATATCCGGTTCACGGGGGTTAGTTTTGGCTTCTAACAGGGATTTATAAAGGCCATAGTCGGGCTTCAACACCTTCCGCGCACCATCGGCGTCTTCCACTTTGATGCTTTTGGTTTTATAGGTTTCAAGCACTTTGTAGGTGGTATCCATGTAAGCGATCTCATCACCCTTTTTAAAACCGACTTCCGGTGCCTGTTTTTGTTCCCGCTTCTGTGAAACGCCTAATAACAGGTTAGCGATCTTTTGCGCGTCCCTTGTCGCTTTGGCAATCTCAAATGGCTCATCCTTTAAGATTTTGGCAAAAGTGCTCATATAGGCAGCCTGCTGGCCGAAGTTATGGCCGATCTTTAATTCACCGCCGATCAGGATGCCGGCAATCGCGGCACGCATTTCCTCACGGGCGTAATCCAGCGAACCAAATTTGCCTTCCATCGGGCGATTCAAACGATCTTCGTGCCCGCTCCAATGTGCCAGCTGATGAATGGCCGCCTGCAGGTATTTGGTTTCATTCTCAAAATGCTCGGGTTCCGGCATAAATACAGCGTCCCGTTGCTTATCATAATAGGCTTCTTGCCCGCCGTGGATGATCACCGCTTTGCTGTCCTCGATCAATTTGTTGGCCCGTTCAATAGGTGAAAGCGTTTGGCCTTCGTTTTGTTTAGCCAGAAATTCTTCCAGGGGCTGAACGTCCTTTAACTGGCTGCCGTTAAATAGAAAGGCCTGGCCTGTTTTTGGTTTATCAAATTCAACCGTCTTAGTTTGTGTTACGCCTTCTTCATTTTTGATTCGCTGACCGTCCGCGGTGCGGATAGCCTGTATATCGCTTGTTTTTGGAAACTCGATGAGGGTTCCCTTTTCCCCTTCTTTCACCCAGGTCCCGGCATAACGGGCGGCATCGGCCGATAGCCAGCGTGGGTCGTCGTGTCGCTGCATACCCAGGATCAGTGCGTTCATGGCGCTATAGCCTTTCCCGGTAACGGGATTGATCGGTTTCACAAAAGCGGGCATGCCGTTTTCTTTAACCGGTTTTTGAAACAGGGAATTACCCTCCTTGATTTCACCGATCAGCTTGTCTGAAAGCTGGATCGGCAGTGCTTTAAAAGTTTTGCTCATTTTGTTGTTTTTTTAGTAGTTCGTATAAAAATTTAATTGGATTGATGTATTGATGCCGGTAGCAGATACCGAAGTGCAGGTGCTCGCCGGTCACATGACCGGTAGCGCCGGTGATGCCGATGGGCTCACCAGCGGTTACGCTATCGGTGGTCGTTAAAAAAATTTGGCTGAGGTGACCATATATCGATTCAACCGCACCATGGGCCAGCCGGATGTTTAAGCCAAGGCCATTATCGTAGCCGGTAGATCTGACAAACCCACTGAGGATCGCATAAACGGTATCGTGGCGGGCTTTAAGGTCAACACCCGCATGCAGGGCGTATTTGCCGGTAAGCGGGTGGATACGGTAACCGTATTCAGAATTTATTTTAAGGTGCTTTAGGGGCAGGCAGACCAGGCAGAAGCTGATCAGTAGTTTCATCGGCTATAAGATTTCGCCAATTCCTGTTTTTGAGCAGGGCTGATCGAATCCAACACTTTTTCCTGCAAACCGGGATGATCGTTAGCAATTGCTAATGCCGAATACAAGGCCTGCGAGGTGCCCCTGTCCTGCAGAAGCATGATCTTGTACATGGCCTTAAAATCATCGAGCGGCATGGACGAGCCATTGCTGGTCAGGTCGTTGAAGATCTCCTGTTTATCTTTAAGCATCATGACCTGCCCGGCAGGATAAAAGGCTTCCCCACCCTCGGGGAACTTTACATAGTTTTCCGTTTCAGACCTGGCATAGGTTAACACCCCGATCTGGCCCCGTTTTGCTTCCCGGTCAGTATCCAAATCCGGCTGCACCAAAACGAGTGTGCCGGCTAAAGTTTGATTTTCCATAAAATTTAAATGTTTAAGGTTTACCTGCCTGTTTTTCGGCTTTGGGCAAGGTCAATGATCTCGTTCAGGCGGATCGTCGCCTCCCGGTGGAGCTCCGGGTCGTCCTGTAGGAGTATATAGGCCTTTTTCAGCTGTTCGGGTGATCCCGATTCCTGAAGCAAAGCCAGTGTCTGCAGATTTTGAGCCACAGGCGGCCACTGCACGGATTTGTATTTTTCCGCCAGTGCCTTCAATTCTTCCGTTGCTTTAAGCACAAACAGGGTTTTAGCGCTGAAGGAATCTACTTCCCCGTCCTCAAATCCTACTCCTATTTTATCTTCATCAAAGTCGGCAAGTTCAATGATGCCGATCTTGCCGACGTGGTCAGAGGTCCAGAGTACCGGGCTGACCATAATCATTAAGCCGATGGTTTCTTCCTGTTTCATGTTTTTTGCTTTAGATGTTTGTTTGATTGTATTGAAGGAGTTTGGCCTGTAAGGCCCTATCTTTTCAAACCCCTGGTTTGATCTATTCCAAGAAAGCGGTCTAAACCAATGGTTACCGCGTCCTGAATGTTACCGTTCTTTTTAACCAGCTCCATCGCCGTGCGGATATGTTTTTCAGTTCCATGATCCAATAAAAGCGCGATGTTTTTGAGGTCTTTAAAATCGTCAACGGATAAGGTCAGCGCATTTTCATGCAGGAAATCATAGATGTCGCCCGGCTCTTTGAAGGTGAGCAGCGCATCAGCGCCGTAGAAGCCCACCTGGTGGTCGTCAAAACCCACATAAAATTCATCCGTGTTCAGGATCGCAGCGGTTATAAACCCGATCTCACCCTGTTTCTGTACCGGGTCATCTTTAAGATCAGGATGTACCAATAGCAAGTGGGGTAACTGTATTTCATTAGGCTCTTTCATTTCTTCATGGTGGCTTTAACTGGTACTGTGGGTGTTGGCGGCTTAAAGGCCAATACCATTTCCTGTATTTCCTGGCTGATGTGGTTGAAGTTCTGCCGGAGTTTTTCATCGAGCTTCCCACCGAAATCATAAAAGGACGGCAATGGCTTGTAGCCTTTTTCTTCCCGCTTAATGGCCTCCATATCAAGATTTATCCGGCAGTTAATGGCGGACGTTTCAAATTGCCCCGTATATTTTTCCTGTGCATCGGCGGCGATCACGCCAACCATTTCCCCTGAATTGAGGGAGGCTATTTTCCCTGCCGGGATCAGCGCTTCCAGTTTTTCATTCAGGGAGGTAGAAGTTTTATTTCGGTCGATGGATAAGCCCTCGCCGATCTGTTTGGATTTACCAAAGAGGCGTTCCAACCATTCCACTTGGAGTAGACACGGATGGCACCAACGATACCAACGATACCGCCGATCACCAAAGTAATATTGGTTACGGGGGCTACGTAAGTTTTCAGGGTTGTTGTTGCAGTGTTCAGTCCGTTAACGCCGCTTTGTGCGAACACGGGAATGGACAGGGCCAGCAATACTGCTGAAGCCCATAACTTTTTTGTTTTTGAGAACATTTAAATGGAGAAAAAATAAAGGCGGAGATCTTTTAGAGCCAGCGGGGAAGCAGGCCGGTTATGCTAAAAGAGCGTTCAGATCACGAACAACGCCCCGATTATTTCACCCAGGAAGATGGCAGCATAAAGGCTGCCGGTTAAATCCAAGAAGGATTTAAAATTGAAGAATTAAGGACAGGAATCTTTTAGTGCTTCGTGGGATGAAGCATTTGGAAAAAACAGGCAATCAGATTCCGAACAATGCCCGCAAAAAAGGACCCGACAGGATCATAAAGAAAGATGCAAAAAACCAGGCGGCAACGGCCGAATCTATCCGATCCTTACCCATCTGCCAGTTATGGTAAATTCTGAGCCCGCCTAACAAGCCGAATAAACAGGCGAGGACCAAACAAAAATCAACGGCAGAAAAAAAGGATGATGATAGGTCTTGTTTAGCCTGCTGCATCTCGGCGATGCCGGGCTGAGCGAATGCCACTGCATTGAAAAAACAGCAACATGCCAACAGGAAAAATTTCATTCATTAGAAGCTAACGGATTTGATGTACTCGACCGATTCCTCTCGGGCGAGATTGAAAAGCTGTTTAAGGCTCACACCACCCGAAAAAGCAATAGAAGATTCCTTTCCGGAACCTGTTTCTTCCACAAGTGATTTAACAGGGTGGATATCCTCAACAAAAGTAAGTTCATGTTTATCATTGGCGGTTCCACCGCGGTTTGTACGCAGAAAATCCCAGCATATCAGGGCTGCATAATAGCTGGTATAGATGCCAAGCACCCAAAGAGCGAATTTTATCCAGGTCATAGTGTTGTATTTTGTAAGTATTGTTTGATGATGTTTTTGAGTTCGGGATTGGACTCAAACAGGTATTTAACCGCGAATGCGACAAATTTGGTAATATCAGTACCCGTGGCCATTTTAAACTTGTTCAGCAGATCCACTGTCTGCGGATCAAACCTAACGTGCACCATTTGGGTATGGTTACTGTTATCATAGGCATACAGCGATCTGGCTACCGTATTATGTTTGAGAACCGTACCTGTCCCACCTTTTTTTTCTATTGCCGGTTCCACAGGGGAAGGCTGATCCCTTGCAGGCAACTCTTCGTTCGGTTTCGCCGCCGGTTGCTTTTGTCGTCTGTGATCACAAAGTAGGACTATGGTGTAATAGGCAGCATAGGTACAAAACAATCCGAGTAAAAATTTCAATCGTGTCATAAGTATGATTTTTGAATAAATTGTTTAATGATCGTTTTTAATTCGGGATGCGCCCCGATAAACTGCCTGACGGCATAGGCAACGAATTTGGTAGCGTCCACACCAGTTGCTATTTTAAACTGGTTCAGGAAATCAACCGTTTGCTGATCAAACCGAAAATGCACCATTGTTTTATGGTCGCTATTATCGTATTCGGTCAGCACCTGAAGAATTGGCGCACCCTCCGTATCATTCTTCTGCTGCTTTTCAGTTTTGACAGCTTTTTTCCCGGTACTGTTCTGTTTACTGCTTTCTTGTTTTGCACCGGGCTTAACCATTTGCTCACGCAACTGGTCGGCTAATGATTTCATTTTTTCCATAAGCGATCGGCAAATATGTCTTCAAAGACAGGGGTGATAATCCCATATAGTGATAGTGGCGTCTGGAACGTGGTAATCCTTTGAAAATCGATCCGGTCCGGAATAGCCAAGGTGATCTTGCCGAATTTGGAAAGCTGTTCGTTCACCTCGCTCATAATCTCAAACTTTACGTTGGCTTTGATGCGGTTTGGAATAAACACCACCTCTACATTGGGATTAACCTTCTTTAGGACGACTGAGAAAAGCACTGTGGACTCAAAGGTGAACTCATCATAAGCAAAGGGGCAGATAACCAGATCAGCGGATTTAAAAACCGGTATCAGGCCGTCATCATCCAGTTTGCCGGGCAGATCTATTAAAATTGCGTCTTTCTTATTTTTTGTCAGAACAGGAATTAAAGGGGGAAAGCTTTCCAGGTTGGCCGGTAACACGTCATACGGCTCCTCGTTCTCCAACACTTTTGCCTTTTCAAATTTCTGCGATATGGATTGTTGATAGTCCATATCGATAATAGTAACCGGCCAGTCTTTAGCCAGGCTCAGGTAGTTTCCTGATAAGACGGTGAGCGTACTTTTTCCTACGCCGCCTTTTTGGTTGCCGAATAAACAAATCATAAGTTTTCAATGGAGTAATAATTTTAATGGTCTTACCGCTTAACGGGTATTAGTCCGGGCCTTCTTTTGTCTCCGGCGCTTCATGCCAAGCACTTGCTGATCGTCTACATCGTCGGCAATCATAATAGGCTGGATGTGAATCGGCTCCGGGGAATATTCAGAATAATAGGTTATGGCATTCTCGTTTAAATAATCATGCAGGTCAATTATAGGCGGATGATTTAATTGTTCAATGTTAATTTTCTCGTCCAACAACATTTTCAGCGGGAGAATTTCACTGCCTTTAAAAACCTGTTTGGTGCTATGGTCGATGACTGTATAGCCATAGGGTGCTTTTCCTTCAGACGAGTGAAATACAAGATCAAGCCCGTAAAGCGATTTCATCTGCCCGACAAAGTCAACTTTACTTTTGTGATTAATAACCAATGCTTTGAGTTCGGCTATTCTTGCTTTGTCGGGCTTATAGGATTGTATGCGCTTTTGAAGCTTTTCCTCGTCCAGGTAATCCCGGCCAAGAAAACCCTGATTTTCCAGGATCAGATAGAATTGTGCCTTTGTACCAAACCGGTATTGAAGGGCGAAATCGTAGCCCAGTACCTTGTTGATATTCCGGACAGCCCGTACCTGTTCGTAATCCCGGTCGATCTGTTTTCCGTCCTTACCTACGCGCGAACTCACTAGATGAACGTGGTTATTATCTGTGTCTTTATGAAAGACAATAAGATATGGCTGGTCACCGTATTTCATTTCTTTCATCCACATGACCGCGACTTTTGTGAGTTCCTGTTTATTGTAATTACGGCCGGCAGCCGAAATGACAGCATGGAACTGCGTATTTTTGATGCCTTTATTTTGTGCTGAAACCATCAGCAGATAGTTAACCAGGTCCTGTGGGCGTGGATTATGGAGTGCCTGAGTAGCCCCAAAGTTGGCGATCAGCATCAGTTCGCCAGTATTCCGGTCAACTTTATTTGTATTGTACTTTACACCGGCAAATGTCCTGGAAGGTTTTTCAAAAATGTGTGCTATCATGGATTATGGTACAATAAAAAAACTACCTACCGATCCCTTTACCTATCAATTAGCAGATCGTTAGAGTTATTAATCAGCGAATCCTGGTAGCGGGTGATCCCGATAGCTACCGATCCGCATCTACTTAGATCGACAAATCCAATAATCTGGGAATCTAAGAATCTACCGATCTCCTAATCACCAAATCTTGCGATCAAGCGATCTCACGAGCAGGTAATCTTACAATCTCCTAATCTGCTAATCCACCGATCTCACGATCTGCTAATCCTGCGATCTGCCTGGCATTCAAGTCGGCAATCCTCATACCGTCGGAATGGCAAGGGTCAAAGGCCCATTGCCCTGATTATTTGCCGAAGTGACACCTCAAATTTCTGTTGAACCTGGATGTACTCGTCAAACAGTTGATTGAATTGAGTAATGATCGCCGGATCTAATGCACCTTGCAATCTAAGTGTGTTCGCATGTTTGGCCAACTGGTTGATATTATTACCGATCCGGGCCATTTCGGCACCGGCACTATCAATGTATTTGATAAGCTCCCTGGAATTGATCACGGTTTTCTTGGCATCGGATAAAATCCGCATCCTGATCAGGTCTGTTTTAGAAAGGGCCAATGCTTTTTCAAGACCAGCTATTTCCTTATACTCTTCTTCTGTAAACCTAACGTTAATGAACTTGGTTCGCTTACCCTCCTTTAATTTCGGTCGCCCATTCAGCTTCTTTAGATCAGCCATAGAAAAATTGAGTCGCGAAATTTTTTAAATCCCCCCTGGAAGGGCAAGAGACTTTTTGTGAAACAAAAAGACATCTTGCCGTTGCAAAAGCAACGGAAAATCTGATTATCAATTTGGGTTTTCAACCACTAATTAAGAAGTTGGGTGGCGGCTCTGCCGCCATTCGTTACCTCACAAACGGAACCCGGACATTGGCAAAGAAATTCGTTTTGGTCTCCTGCTCTTTAGTGATAGTTTTCAGCTGCGCTTTTAATTTATCGTTATAATCATTAAACCCTTCATAAACGGCTGAACGGTCAGTCGCATATGGTAAAGCTTTTATAAAATCCCTGCTGGCGGTTTTACCTGCTTTATCTCGGTCAAAGTAAATATCCAATGAGGAATAAGCTTTTGCCTTGTTGATCGCCTGGTGCAGTAAGGTTAAGGTATTTAAAACGATAATGGTATGGTCTGCTTCCGGATTTTCATATCGCCAGCTTAAAAAGTCAAGGAAGCCTTCAAATAAAGCTGCTTTTTTAGGGTGCCCCGGTATCACAGTAATCCCTTTGTGTCCCATACAGCCTTTAAAATAACGGTTACGGACTTCCCAGGAATTATGTTCATTGAGCCAGCCTGCAGCGAAATAATGTTTGCGAACATCATTTTCATCCTCTACATAATAGAAGACCTCACTGAGGTAAAACTTGGCGACCTCAAATACGCCGCGGCTTTTCAGGTAATCCGTAATGGCCGGGTGGGCACCTAGCGGCCTTACCTTTTCAACAACATGCTGGACCTTTACCGGTTTTCTTGGCCGCTGGGCCCTCGGTTCCGCTGTTTCGATTGCACAAACGTCCTGGATCTTCTTTACAACTTCGTTAAAGCTCAAATGCTTCCAGTACGCTAATCCGAAATCAATAATATTCCCGCCTTTTCCGGCACCATGGTCGAACCATACACCGAGATCATCATTCACACTAAAGGAGGGATTGCTATCACTATCCCGAAGCATACTAATATACATTTTTTCACGGCCTCTTTTAGGTACTGGCTGATATCCTAAACGGCTTAACAGGTCTACCAAAGACGCTTGTTCCTTCAGCTCCCTGGCGGTTAATAACTTTGACATAAAAATAGAATTGAGTTAAACAGATAGCCGGTAACCGGCAAAAAATAAAAAGACACCTAATCGTAGAAAGAAAGGTGCTCTACCTAAGGAGTAGCTTTGTGTACCGGCAGCGGGTATCGAACCCGATAATTCGCTTCTGCCGGTATATATTTCGGGACTACTTCCGTCAGATCCTACGATCCGGGCTCTCGCCTGCCTTCGCGTTCTCGGTCTATTGCGGCTTTACGCTCACCTTCGCGAAATTTCCAGCTTCCCGCCGGATAATGTTTTGTCCCCACATGTCAAATAACGTTCGTTTATCAACCCGTTAGGCTGGTTGATCAATTACCCCTCTGCAGTCGGCAGAAAGTTGTACCGGTTATGCGATGCTGATATAGCATCCGTTTACCCAGTTACCCCTTTGTTTAGGAATGACGGATTGATTTACGGAAGAGCCAAATAGCTTCCTCGTGATCCGGCAGTCAGCCTGGGCCCTGGTCAACTGGCTTCGAAAAGCTGTAGTCGAAGAAAATGCATTATGCACTTCTGAAAAGGCTTTTAAGCAGTTGGCCATATTGGCTGGTTGAACTGTTATCCTGTTGGTAATCATAGAGCAAAGCAACGGGGATTGAAGTAGTCTCAAAAGTTCAACTTTTCGCTACACCCCAAACTGCACCCCTGCACCCCGCTGATTTACAGTTGTTTATTCACTGATAAAAAAGATTTTTAATTTACCCAAACCAAAAAAGCCGCCCTGTTGAGGCGGCTTTAGGCGGCAGCAAAGGGGCTTTCAATAACCCTTGATGATCAAAATCAGCTTTTCCAGCGTCGCTATGGCAGCATCCTTATCCATCTGTTCGATGTGGTAAGTGCTTTTACGCATGCTGTTCCAGGAAATATTTTTCATGTTTTCTGTGGAAAGAAAAGGAACAATGGAACGAAAAATAACGCTGATAGAGCTGGCAATAATGAGCTTGGCATCGTCCGCGGCCTTTAGAATAATACCGATTTGGTCCACGCTTAGCTTACAGCGTATTTTGGAGATAGCTATTGGCTGCGTTGGCGTGTGGTGATCGTCAGCAACCTTATCTTCAACATATTTGCCGTAACGTTTTTTTAAAGCTGCGCCGGTATTTTGGAGTTTAAGCACCAGGTTCTCGCCGGTTGCCGCTAAGGGGTGGTTATCCGCGTAGCCAGCAAGATTTTGCATTGCCTGCTGTTCCAACAGGCGCAGGGCGTCGTAATAATGGGTAACTGTCGCTTTAATTTTTTTTGAAGAAAACTGATAAAAGGTACTCGATTTCAGATCCTTTAGAACGGTTTGCAGTTCCTGATCGAATTTATTCTCGATCGCTGATAATTGTTGTATTCCCAGCTCTGAAACACTCGTTTTTTCCGGGTTTAATGTGACTTCTATGATTTCGTCCAACCAGGCATAGGGATAGCCTTGCTTCTTGTCTATATTATACATAACCACCTTCCTCAAATTTTCTCTGTAGCAACTTTAAACTACAGCTAAAAATGCATCATGGTTAAGCTGCTTCAATTCCGAATCACCCGCATTGCTTGCCAGGGGACTTAATTCGCTATAAGAAGCAGGCGCAGCCGGCCCCGCTAAATGACCTCTTGAATCAAAGATAAAATATACTTTTTACGCTTTTCATAGATAAGTCTTATACGATGCTTCACCTTTCGCGATGAACGTTAGGCCTACTGGAAAGTTGCCGATGGATTGATCCTTAACCAACATACTTTATTTTGGAAAAAACATTTCATTCACTTTCGCTACCATTTTCAACAGTAGCTCCCTTACCGCATATCCCGTAAACTGATCGCCGCTATAGTATAATTTATTCATACTTCCATAAGATATACGTTCCTGCTTCTTACTCATAAAGTGAGTTGAAAAAAACTTCAATATAGCAGTGATGTTTTTCATGGTAAAAACGCCTTCCTCGTATAGCAACCTGACCAATAAGGCCATTTGGGCGACAGTGAGCTTCAACTCTAGCTTGCCAGGGATTTCGTGTTCACCACCGTTGATCTTAAGATGTTCCTGCCGGATAAACTCGTTCAACCAATGCTCCATCTGAATATGAACCGCTGGCACACCGGGATCAAATGCGGCAGTGGTCATCACCGGCAAAGATTTGAGTAAAAGTAGCTGTTTCAGCAACATCGGTAGCTGATCGTCTGCACGCAGATTGGATTTTTTCTTCGAGATATCGTCCTGGTACCAAAGACAAAAGTTATTGTGATTAAAATTCATATAGAATAATGCTTCTACGACGCTTTGTGTATGATCGGCACTACCCTCGAAGGAAACGGTGCCCTGCAAGGCCTCTGCAAAAGACATCAAATATTCCGCTGCACGGTAACTAAGAGGAGTATAACTATTGGTATTAATGATCGCCCCCAGATAGTCCATGACACAAACTTTCAAGCCAGGATCAATTTCGATATTTTCCAGTCCGGCACTCAATTCTTCCGCCACCTCCGCCATTTTTTTGCGGATGGACGGCGTTGCAGCAGCCGGTATTTTTCCGTTCTGATCAAAAAACGAATGAAAATACTGAACCTGGAAATCTCTCAGATCTAACAAGCGCCGCTGCAATAACAAAGGTAGTTTCAAAAGCATATCATCTTCTGCGAGGCCATTATCCTTTGCGGATCTGATCAGCTCGTAAAGGGAATCAGCCATTTCCAGGATAACCTGTTGCTGAAAGGCGATATATCTCCGTAGTACATGATCTTTTGCCTGGCTGAACAGCAGATCGGTCCAAACTTTCTTTATCCGCTGACACTCCATCATCATATTGGTTTCCTGTGCCGTTAAATAGGCAATTGACAACCCTTTCGATTGGTCTATCATGTCCGAAAAACCAGCGGCCATGGCCGCCAGCATTTTTAATTCGTCCTTAAGCATAGCATTAATCTTTTACTCCGGAAATTAATCCATTAGTGGTTTCTGCGCTGACTGCCCTTTGACGGCCTGCCGAATGGGTGGGCCGCTAACGGTGGTTAGTACGGTAATGGTTGTATTTGTCGGGTCACCTACGGTGGTTTCTGCGGAATAATCATCGATCAGATCATTGAAGCGATGTAACTTATTAATCCTCTTATTAAATTTTTTTGCTGTTATGTTTTTCATATCGGTAACTTTTTACTCAAATTAGGAGTAAACAAGAGGGAGTGACAAATTTGTTACACGCATGACCTGATGTAGTAGAAAGACAACCGGCTATGACAATGGGGTTACAATTGAGAATAGGGCTATTCAATAAATTGAATTACAAACTGCTCCTGAAGCATTTTGCCGGCTGGGTTATATTTATCACCTACGAAGTTAGTTTTGTGCGGTTCAGTATCGGTACGTTTTCACCCCTGCAAAACTATATTTGTTACTACGGTTTAAATGTGCTGCTTTTTTATTTCAACGCACATATACTCCTTTCTTTTGCTATTAAATCACCTAGTGTTAAGTTAAATATAATATGACGTATAAAAGCGTATATTTGTAAAACAAATTACAGATGGTACGTTATACGATAAAACTTACAAAAGAGGAGGTTGGAGAGTTATACTCGATAATCAACAAGGGCTCCCATAGTTCTCAAACATTCCGGACAGCCTATATACTATTGAATTGTGATGAAGGGGAATATGCGGAGAAAATAACAAATGAACAGATCAGCAAAGTCCTGAAAGTAGGGATGCGAACGATAGACCGGGTGAAGAAAAAGTTTATTGAAGAGGGTTTTGAAGGTGTTTTAGATCGTCGCCCCACCAGCCGTGTTTATGAAACAAAATCAGATGGCGATGTAGAAGCGAAGCTGGTTGCCTTGTGTTGCAGCGAGCCGCCTGAGGGGTTTGCTAAATGGTCATTAAGGCTACTCGCCGATAAAATGGTAGAGTTGGAATATGTAGAAAGTATTTCGCATGTAACAGTAAGAAGTGTGCTTAAAAAAACGAACTTAAGCCTTGGAAAGTAAAGGGCTGGGTAATACCACCGGAAAAAAGCAGCGAATTTGTAGCCAATATGGAACGCGTATTGGATGTATACAAAAAACCTTATGATGAGGAATTTCCGGTTGTATGTATGGATGAGTCGCCAAAACAATTGATAGAAGAAGGGCAGCCCTCTCAAGCCATGAAGCCTGGCCAGGAGGCAAGAGTAGATTACGAGTACATAAGGCATGGGGTAGTCAATATATTTATGGCCAACGAGCCTTTGAGGGGCAAGCGCTTTGTAGAAATTACGGCGTTTAAAACCAAAAAGGACTGGGCTTTATTCGTAAAAAGAATAGCAGATGAATGGTACCCGACAGCGAAAAAAATAACTTTAGTAATGGACAATTTTAAAACCCATTCGGCCTCTGCATTTTACGAGACATTTGAACCAGCCGAAGCCAAAAGGCTATGGGATAGGTTTGAGTTTGTTTATACGCCCAAGCATGGAAGCTGGCTCAATATGGCCGAGATAGAATTGCATGTATTGAATGGGCAATGCCTAAACAGGCATATTTCAACAATGCTGAAGATCAATGAAGAGGTAGCGGCATGGCAACACAACAGAAATAATAAGAACAGCAAAATTAACTGGCAGTTCGAAAATAAAGATGCGCGAATAAAACTGAAAAGACTTTATCCGTCATTACACGATTAACATAACACTAGATCTTATCTATGGATTCCCGGGCTGATGTTACTGGAATTATTTATTTACCTGGGATTTAAATACGGGCTTGACTATTTTCTGTTTTATTCTTCCGGGGCCGTTTCGACTCGCTCCTATGTCGCAACCTTTCTTGTTCCCAATATTTACCGGGGAATATCATTTTTAGGCTGCAGTTCACTATACTGGGCGATTTTACGTGTCATCACATTCAGAAACCGTGTGCATGAAACAGAAACGCTACAATTGACCACGCTTAAAGAAAAAGCAGAGTTAGAAAGAAATTTGGCGGAGGCTATGAATGCCTATCTCCAGCAGCAAATCAGTCCCCATTTACTATTTAATACCCTGACGTTCATCCATAACACTTATTATAAGCATTCGCGTACGGCTTCGCAATGTGTTTTACTGCTCGTTGATATTATGCGATTTTCGCTGGAGGAAGTAAATATTACCGGAAAAACTACACTAGCTAAGGAAATCGAACAGATACAAAACTTTATTGAGCTTAACCAGCTTCGGTTTGATTATGAACTCTATATCGATTTTCAAGTGGCGGGCGATACAGCAAATGCGCAAATTATTCCTTTAATACTACTGACGCTGACTGAAAATATTTTTAAGCACGGATACCTGAAAAAGAAGGAAGGCGAAGCAAAGCTGCACATCACGATCAACGCGCAAAACGAGCTGAGATTTGTAAGTTGGAATTTAAAAAAACATCAGTCCAAGAAAAAACGTTTACGATCTATAGGCATTCAGAACGTGTTCAAGCGTTTGGATTATAGCTACCCGCACCATTATAAACTGAAAATTAGCGAAGAGGAAGAGAGTTTTGGCGTGGAACTAATGATGCAGTTATGAATTTAAAATGCTATGTAATCGATGATGAATACCATTCTGTTGAAATGCTTTTGGCTTATATCGATCAAACCGATGGGCTCGAATTGCAGGGATTCTCTACCAACCCGCTTGTCGCGCTGAATGAAGTAACCGGGGCTAATCCCCCGGATATTACCTTCTTGGATGTAGAAATGCCGGAGCTTTCAGGGATGGAGTTTGCTGAAATGGCAAATCTTTATACAAAGATCATTTTTACAACATCCTTTCAGGAGTTTGCTTTAGAAGCCTTTGAAAAAGAGGCATTCGACTTTCTGCTTAAACCGATCAGTTATGCCCGTTTCAGGAGAAGCGTTCAGCGTATCCTGCGCGATGTTAAAAAGGCCGAAGCTGGTCAAAAGAAAAAACGAGATTTCTTTTTTGTCAAAACGGAAACCAGGGGCAGGATGGTTAAGGTAACCATCAATGATATATTGTACATAGAGGGCGCGCAAAACTATATTAAGATCCACCTTATTTCAGGTGATATCATGCCGTATTTAACCATAAACGAAATTGAGCAATACCTGCCGATGGATCAATTTACCAGGGTACACCAATCGTTTATCATCAATACCGACCGGATCAAGGCAGTTGAGCAAATGCGGGTGATCTTAGAAGACGATATCACTCTGAACTTAGGACGGTTTTATAAGGAGTCATTTCTTGAAAAGATGAACGAACTACTCCTTAAATCACGCAGGAGGTTTTGATTTGACGCTGCTCATTGCCCGTACCGTTACCTGGAATTTAAGAAGGCAATAATAGACGATTAATTCCTGTTGACGCTGTTTATCGACGAAGAGCCGGTTCAGGTGCATATGAATCATATCCGCCAATAATTGATTTTTCCTTTTAACACCGAATGCTGTTGTATGCCTCAAGACATTTTTGATTCCGTTCCTGAAAAGCTCCGCATAAGGCGTGAGGCGTAGTTGATGATAGTAGGATTCATTAGTTACTAATGAACTCACTTCAATTTTCAGCTCTCTGTATTTTTGGTCAAGGTCAATTCTCAGTGATTTATCAGTAGCAAACTCCGCATAAAATAGTTCCACCATTTTTTCAAGAAACGAAATTCGCTCAACAATGTCCGGAATAAAACGTTCTAATAACTCATAAACGGAAACAAATGCTATACTGTGATAACTGTAACTATAGGTTTTTTTACCAACCATTTTAATGTGATGTGCGATCAGTTCACTACTTCCGTGAAAATAATCCTCCATCCATTCTATTATATCGCCACCATATCTTTCCATTTCCCTTCGGTAAGTGTCAGCCTGGTACTCCCGGATCAACTGGTAACTAATGGTTTCCGACATTCGCCGCTTAAACTTATCCAATATCGGCCCGACTGCTGTTTCCTTAATTTTCAGGCGCAAACGAATATGATAACCAGGGTCCCGGTATCGTATAAAGAACCAGGATTGCATCTCAGACTGATCCAGCTTTTTTAATAAAGGTAATAGTCGCGTCGATAATATATTGTTCGCCATAGCCGGATTGCAGTATAATTTCAGATAAAGCCATTTGCTTCCGATGATATAATCCTGCTGCTTTTTGAGCACAGCTACGTCTTTCCGGAGCTGCAGACCCGAATAAACGGCTTCCCGCTTGTAAAGGAACGCTACAAACTGATTACACAACGCTTTACCTTCCCCGGTTTGGATGGTGCGGTTATCGGGGATGAAAAACTCCTGTAAAACAGCCCCTTCGCTTCCTTTAAGACAATCCACCAGGAATAGGATTTCCCAATCATTATCCAGATTAAAAACCAATTGCTGATCAAACTTGCTCAGGGCTAATATTGTTGGAAGTTTAAGCTGATCTTTTAAACTACGGATCTTTATGACGGATTCATCGCCTGACAAATGCTGCAAATCCTTCAGATCTTGTACGGACAGGTACCAGGTAGCCGGGCTTAAAATAGTTCGTTTATAAACGACTCTCGGATAGTAGGCCATCCCTGGAAAATAGTGTGCTAACGAAAAGGCATAGCTTCCCTGCAACCCTTGCTGCTGCAAATCACAAAGCAACCTGAATACTGCCAGGTTGTTTCGCGTATAGTTGTAGGCGGAAGTCAGACGCGGAATGATCACCTTTTGGTGCCGCTCCGACTCCAAAACAAGCTCATCGTCAACAACAGAAACCCACAGGTCAGAAAGTTGTATCTGATGGTCATTATCTAAAGTCGAAATCACATTTATGGGTATTTCATAATGGTATACATGTTCCCTCCTGTTGATATTATCGGCGTGAGGGTCAGAAAGCTGCCCGATATCGGCAAAGATTATTTCCGGATTTGCCGCCTGCTCCACAGCGGCGATCTCCTTACTTACACGATGTATTTCTTTGTTCCAGGCAGTGAACCGCCCGATTAATGCCGTTGCGGTAACGCCACCCAATGACTCCAGGAAAACACCGTGTGCTGTTGTTCTGAATAGCGCAGCGATACTTGGCGGGGAAGATAAAGTGCTATTAGATGAGAGGGATTGCACATCAAGCTCATCTAAAACAATCGGGCTATCATTTCCTAAGCGGTCATTCCATTTTTTAAACAGCATCCGATGTACCTTCGACCAATCCAGGGTAAGCTGATCCGTTTTCCGCTCCCTAAATTTAACAGAGCGTAAAAGATCAGAATCTATATTAGCGTGGTTAACAGGCCCGTAGCCAATCCCGATATCCGGGTCAACGGCTTGAAGTAAAGGTATCTTCTGCCTGTTATATCTTGCTTTAAAGTCTTTAATAAATTGGCGGAACATATCCGGTTGCGCAGGTGCTACTAAAGCGGACAAAGCCATTACCCCGTCCATTAGCTGATCTTTAATTTTGGACGAAAGCGCGCCGTGGGTCGTACTGCGTTCCAGGCCAGCATAAAATAACGGTCCAGGGTGTTGATGTCCGAAACCACTTAATAACTGACTGATCCTTTCCGCATTGGTCTTTAAATACTGAACATCCGGAAACCGGATCAGTTCCCTATTCCTATTAATATCCACCAGAACAGTATTCAAAAGAGAAGGGCTATTGGATTGGGCAGATAACACCTGCAAATAATCTTTCCCGATGATATTGTTGTTTGTAGCCGACATTAAGATACCCGCGCCAATCAAAAACCGGAGATAGTCACTGGCCATCTCCATGGTACAGCCGGTTAAATCCATCATATAGGCAGCGATTTCCTTTCCGCTTTTGAAGACCGTACGGCAAAACGAAAATAGCGGGCCGGTCAGTTCATTAATTTCAATGGACTCCAGATCAAAATAAATTTTTCGGCTGTCGTTAGCGTAAGTAGTGGTGATAAAGCGGAAGTCCCTCCCCCATTGGTAAAGTGCCGGATTAGCAATAAATAGGTTTTGTTCGGGATCATCATTGACGAACAGTGGAGATAAACGGTTGACAATTTCCTGGTCCACGTTCAAGTGAAGTTTGGCATCCTCATTCTTCAGGATTATCGTTTCGTCTTTCCCCCAGGTAGTTACTGAAAATGAGGAAAAGGCACCGAATGGCGTAGGCCGGAAACACATCCGGTTAAAATACTTTTGTACGCTCAGTTTTTCCCGTTCGCTTAATCGGGCATTGTCGAATTGCTTTTCCTCCAGATTGTGATATAATCCCGGGCTCGCCAGGAATAAGGCCTCCTGAAAATAAGGATCTCCAATAATTTTATCGAGCTTAACCTGGGTATAATCAATGTAACTAAAGAAAGGTGCCCTTACCACCAGGTTATCAGGGCTGACGCATAAGAATAGTTAAAAGTTGATATGGTTATGAACAAAGTGTTGGAAACGTAGGTATAACTTTTGTGGTTTCGGGAGGATTAGAGTCGGGTTAGCGTTTTTTCTTTGTAAAAGCATATGACGACTTCACTTCACAATCATTTTAGATGGATACCTGATCCTCGTACAGGTAATAATAAGAAACACAATTTACTGGAAGTTATCATTTTGTCGGTATTGGCCGTTCTATGTGGTGCAGAAAGCTGGTACGAGATGGAAGAATTCGGGAAGGAGAAAGAAGATTTTTTAAAGCAGTTGCTGCCTCTTGAAAACGGCATACCCAGTCATGACACGATCAACCGGGTTTTTATGCTGATCGATTCGGCGCTTTTTGAACAGTGTTTTCGTGCCTGGACAGCGGAACTTAGCCGGGGTCTTGAGGAGTCGGGCCTGTCTGGCGAAAAGGAGTTGATCGCTATCGATGGAAAGAGCATCTGTAACAGCGCCTGCAAACACCAGGGGTTGGGGGCCTTGCATTTGGTAAGCGCCTGGTCGGGTCGTAACCAGTTGGTACTGGGGCAACAAAAAGTGGATGACAAGAGCAATGAGATTACGGCGATCCCAGCATTGTTATCGCTATTGAACATCAAAGGGGCGGTAGTAAGCATCGACGCAATGGGTACACAGAAAGCGATTGCTGAACAGATTGTCGAAAGCCAGGGCGATTATATCCTTGCTTTGAAACAGAACCAGGAAACACTTTATGAACAGGTAATCAATCAGTTCAACTTTAAAGAAGACAGTTACAGCCAGCACCTGGATAAGGGCCACGGGCGGGCGGAGATCAGAGACTGCAAAGTCATTCATGAACTTAACTGGGTTGACGAAAAGGAAAATTGGAAGGGAATAAAGACCATCATCAAAATAACCTCGGAAAGGATAATAGGTGACAGCCACTCCATACAAGACCGCTACTATATCTCCAGCCTCCGTGCTGATGCTGCCTATTTTAACCAAGCCATCCGCGCACATTGGGGCATTGAGAACCAATTGCACTGGCAGTTGGATGTCGGATTTGGCGAAGATTACAATACCACACGGAACAAACAGACCGCCCAAAACCTTGCCGTAGTCAGAAAGATAGCCCTAAATATCCTAAAAGCCGACAAAACCAGTAAGGCCAGCCTGAAAGCAAAAAGAAAAATGGCCGGGTGGAACCATAAATTTCTTCTTTCATTAATCGCTAAAACAAATTCCTAATGCGTCGGCCCTGACCAGGTTATCAAAAAAGTGATAGTTGTCCATGCGCTTAAGTATTAAGGATAGTAGATATACGCATCCTTTATACGTGTTGCAACTTTTAAATTATCGCCTTTTGATTGTTAAAATGGGGTTTATTGTGATTATATCGTCCAATCTGCGTTACACTTTAATAAAAGGCATCCAAAAAAGCACTGCTGAGCTAAACAATGTCTGTGCCTTATAAAAACTTATTGAGCGTAATTAAGCGTGTGTATGTTCACGGGTAGTATATATGAGCGGCTCACCTAATTCTGCTTCCAGTTTAGCAAGTGTTTTAAGCGTAAGGTTATGATTTCCTTTCAGCCATTTATTGATTTCCGAAGGTTTCTTATTCATTTTTACGGCCAGATCCTTTTGCGTGTAACCCTTCTCGTGCATGATCTCGCTAATACGCACTACAATATCGGTATATTGTCGTACAAAAATGCGCACCTCCTGGGGGGTTTCATCCTGTATATGCTGTGCCACCTTACTTCTCATCGTCTAATCCTTATAAATAAATCTCATCGTCTCCATTAGCGGAGACAATTCTTCTGTTACTTCCATCAATCACAATTTCACCATCCTTTAACGCATCTTCAATACGTTTTGCAAACTGACAGGCCTCTACCCATTTAAGGTGAATATCTTTGCTTTCCTGGTTCGTTTGCGCAGATTTAAGGCCACCATTAAACAAGATCACCATATCGCTCCTGTTATTAACCCGCAATGCGTACAAGCGAAGCGGGAAATTAGGATAGGCGAACAGTACTTGTTTTACCGTTACTTTTCCCGTATTGGGCAAACCTGTGACCATATTTTCAGGGCGGTTAAACAAGGCATCGATTGCACCGTGGTCATCGCCAATACTATCCAGCACAAAACTCAACATTTGCTGAGTCGCCGTTTTCAACTCCGGGATCGCATTATATTTATTAAAGAACTTATCTGTTTCATTTTCGCTTGCGTCCTCCCATCGCACGGTGTAGAACGTACATTTCCTACCCTCATCGTCCCAAGCTTCTAATGTAAAGATATTCACTTATAAGTTAATTTACAAATCCAGTATAAGGATATTGTCATTTAGTTTTCGCCCTTTTGCTTTTTTTATGGGATGCGTTCCCCTCATGTAGTTGAATCACCTTCTTTTGAGCCTCGGCTATCTCTGTCAAGTAATTGACTTTTTCTTTGTACGTACCAATCTCATTTTCAAGTTCAAGAATACGATTTTGAAGTATTACAAAATCTTTACTAAACATTCCTTTCAGTGGCTCTTCATTCAAATAATATAAGAACAAGTTTCTATCAAATAGTTTAGAAAACAATATTAGCTTATCAATATCAACTGATTTTCTTTTGTAGATACCAAAAAGCGTGGATTCACTAACATTAACAAATTCAGCAACAAATTTTGCTTTTAAGCCTTTTTCTTGCACAAATCCATGAATGATTTTACCTATCTCTACACTCATATACAAAGCTTGTAATTGGCAATGTCAAGAAGCCTCTTTTTAACTATGATATATAAGTAGTATTAACTATCATTTTTTGATAGTTTCCGATCAAAAAGTTATATTTGTTTAAAGAATAATTAAAAACTCTAATTTACGATAGCGATTACTACAGATAATGGCACTACATCAAGAATCGGAGTAAGAAATTTATATTTTTGCAGGACTTACCGTTTATTTAAAGTAGGACTTGCTTACGAGCCTCGCAGCTAAATCTGACAGTTTATTCCAGCGAGCGTAAGTGTGGCACCTCAACCCTATACATGTGATAGGGCCGGTGCTCGCTTGTGTCTTTGTTGGAGACCAGTTCGAAATAACTGGTTGGCTTTGTCAGAGCCATGCTACAATAGACTTTGCGGGTAACCGGCCCTATTGTTAAATACAATACCCGACCATCGTTTCTATTGGCTCACCATTCATTTAAACAGATGAAATTATGGTGGCGGATAATGAAAAATTAAACCTTTTAATTCAGCAGCTTCAAAAAGGAAGCGAGTTTGCTTTTACCAGCATCTACGATTTTTATAGTCATCAACTATATAGAAACCTTTTACGACTGGTAAAAGATGAAGAGATTGCACAGGAATTATTACAAGATCTTTTTCTTAAAATTTGGGAGAACCGGCATAATATTAAACTGGATACCTCATTCAAATCTTATCTATATAAAATTGCTGAAAATTTGGTTTACGGGCATTTTCGTAAAATGGCTAAAGATAAGCGATTAATTGAAAGCCTTGTTCTATCGTCAACTGCCTTCAGGGCCGACGCATTAGGAATTTGTTTTAGCGATTAATTGTAATGAAAGAAGAAATTTATGGTTCCACCCGGCCATTTTTCTTTTTGCTTTCAGGCTGGCCTTACTGGTTTTGTCGGCTTTTAGGATATTTAGGGCTATCTTTCTGACTACGGCAAGGTTTTGGGCGGTCTGTTTGTTCCGTGTGGTATTGTAATCTTCGCCAAATCCGACATCCAACTGCCAGTGCAATTGGTTCTCAATGCCCCAATGTGCGCGGATGGCTTGGTTAAAATAGGCAGCATCAGCACGGAGGCTGGAGATATAGTAGCGGTCTTGTATGGAGTGGCTGTCACCTATTATCCTTTCCGAGGTTATTTTGATGATGGTCTTTATTCCCTTCCAATTTTCCTTTTCGTCAACCCAGTTAAGTTCATGAATGACTTTGCAGTCTCTGATCTCCGCCCGCCCGTGGCCCTTATCCAGGTGCTGGCTGTAACTGTCTTCTTTAAAGTTGAACTGATTGATTACCTGTTCATAAAGTGTTTCCTGGTTCTGTTTCAAAGCAAGGATATAATCGCCCTGGCTTTCGACAATCTGTTCAGCAATCGCTTTCTGTGTACCCATTGCGTCGATGCTTACTACCGCCCCTTTGATGTTCAATAGCGATAACAATGCTGGGATCGCCGTAATCTCATTGCTCTTGTCATCCACTTTTTGTTGCCCCAGTACCAACTGGTTACGACCCGACCAGGCGCTTACCAAATGCAAGGCCCCCAACCCCTGGTGTTTGCAGGCGCTGTTACAGATGCTCTTTCCATCGATAGCGATCAACTCCTTTTCGCCAGACAGGCCCGACTCCTCAAGACCCCGGCTAAGTTCCGCTGTCCAGGCACGAAAACACTGTTCAAAAAGCGCCGAATCGATCAGCATAAAAACCCGGTTGATCGTGTCATGACTGGGTATGCCGTTTTCAAGAGGCAGCAACTGCTTTAAAAAATCTTCTTTCTCCTTCCCGAATTCTTCCATCTCGTACCAGCTTTCTGCACCACATAGAACGGCCAATACCGACAAAATGATAACTTCCAGTAAATTGTGTTTCTTATTATTACCTGTACGAGGATCAGGTATCCATCTAAAATGATTGTGAAGTGAAGTCGTCATATGCTTTTACAAAGAAAAAACGCTAACCCGACTCTAATCCTCCCGAAACCACAAAAGTTATACCTACGTTTCCAACACTTTGTTCATAACCATATCAACTTTTAACTATTCTTATGCGTCAGCCCTGCAACTGCCTTCGATACTTTTGCTGAAGAAACCATAATTAATAAAGAAAATCACGAGCTATTGCAACGGGCTATAGAACACCTTGCTCCTCAAAGAAAACTCATCTACACCTTGTGTAAATTAGAAGGTAAAAGCTATGAAGAAGTAAGTCATGAATTAGGTATAGCCACTTCAACCATACGTAACCAAATTGTGAAGGCTAATAAGGATGTTAAGCTATACTTTTCAAAACAGGATTTAGCTATAATGATTTTCACGATTCAGATATTGAAACACTTGTAAAACCATTTGCCGAAACACAGCTTGCTATAAACACAGACAGATTAGTTAAAGACCTGGTTTTATTTAACGCCAACCCCTATTTCTTTTATGAAAATTCATCGCCGACGGGTATCAAAATAGTTCAGCTGTAAGCCTTTTTGATAAATGTTTCAAAATCAATATGGTCGGGTACCCAGACTTGCCTACGAGTCTTTTTCAAAGTGACCACCTTAGCTGCTGAATTCAGGCTTTTGTGAAAAGAATTAAAATTGGGGAAGGTGGTCAGTGTAATTGGTTTAACCTCTTAAAATTAAGACTTTTCTTCATTTAAGTAGTCCGGTTTTTTAGGATGGGTTACAGTAAAAATTTTATTTAAGCACCTTAAAATTGCGTTGCTGCGTAGGTGACCATACCTTAAATTCCAGATCAATTTCTCTGTTACGGATGCGGGCGGTACATGCAGATATAGAAGCGAATAGCTTCTGATAAAACTGTTCAAATACGGCACCGGGAGGTACGGTAAACACAATCTGATTGGCTTTCACAGTCAACATTTCCTGATATTCCGGCAATTCCTGCTGTAGATAAATGACCACTCGCTTTTAGTATTCCGTATGCATATGTTTTAAAGAATGTCTTTGATCAGTCTATCCATTGCTCCACGATGACCGGTAATGAATCCCGCAGCCTCTTCCTGTTCATCAATTGTCAATTTATCTCCATCGTAAATCCAATTTCCCTCGCGGTCAAATAAAAGCTTGCCTAACGATTCCATTTTGGGCGCTTCGTAGCCAGGCACTTCAACATAAAATAACTGAAACATGCCATAATCTTCTCGCAATAGTTGAAAGGCCAATCCGCCATAAATTAATGCTTCGGTAGCATCATCAAATTCGGGGATTACCCGCAGGGTTAGTTGCCCTCCCTATTTACGATCAATTGTAATCGTTTGAGGCCCGCTTAAAAATGCCTTATCCATGTACAGTAATTTTAATAAAACAAATGTGAATAAAAAATTGTAAAAAAGTAATAGAAAATGCTAAAAATATTAGCATAACTTTATAGTCCTCAAATTTGGCAAACATGGTACCATATAATTTACAAATAGAACTCAATGCGCGGCTGGTAACTTTCTCTGCCGAACAGCTTGATCAACTTGCTGACAATGCTGGTTTTATGCGCTATCAGATCAGGACATTCAATCATCATTCGGTGATCTACGTGAACATCGAGGATGAGCCGCGGGAACCTGAAGATATTATCGGTTTCAGCGAAGATGAGGTTTTTTCGCTGGATGAAGTGAGAACCATTGCCGCCGCCATTAGGGATTACAACAGCCGCCGTAAGCTGAATTTTGATCAAATGCACTTTGACTTTTAAACGACGACGATGACTGCTACGAAAGAAGAAATTATCAGCAAACTCAGGCAGGATATGATCCGCTGGGAGGGCTTCCGTCCGCCACAACCCGGCACGGACAATGACCTGGGCCTTGGCCCGGTAGCAGCCGCTTTTCAAGACGGGGTATTTCCAACCGGAGCGATCCACGAATTTATAAGTAACTGTCCGGAAGACACCGCCGCCAGTGGCGGATTTATTGCCGGTCTTGTTCAAAAACTATTGGGCAACGGTGGGGCGTGCCTGTGGATCAGTTATACCCGCCGCATTTACCCGCCAGCGCTAAAACTTTTTGGTGTCGATCCCGACCGTGTTATTTTCGTAGATGTGCCGCTGCAAAAAGATGTGCTTTGGGTTACCGAGGAAGCGCTGAAATGTGAGGGTGTTGCTACAGTGATATGTGAAACTAAAGACCTCAGCTTTACAGAATCCCAGCGATTACAATTAGCCGTTGAGAAAAGCCATGTAACTGGATTTGTTTTGCGAAAGGATATCAAAAAAGTCAACACGACTGCCTGTGTTACCCGTTGGCAAATCCGGCCTGTCCATAGTCAGCTGAGAACAGGTATGCCCGGCGTCGGCCATCCGCGCTGGCAGGTAGAATTGCTTAAAGTACGGAATGGCAGGCCCGGAAACTGGACTGTAGAATGGAAAAAACACGATTTTCAAACGATCACCATACCACAGCTTACGGAAGAAGCGCGTCGTTATGCCTAAGCGTTTTGCGTCCATATGGTTCCGGCATTTACTCACAGACTGGAAGGCAATCCGCCAAACCGGGCTGAAAGGGAAAGCCTATGTCTTCGCCGAACCCGACCATGGACGTATGCTCATTACCGCGCTGACGGATGAAGCCCGTAAGTACGGAGTAACTGAAGGTATGACCGTTGCCGATGCACGGGTCATCGCGCCGGATCTCCAGGTTTTCGATGGCAAACCCGGCCGCAACCTGAAATTACTAACCGGCCTCACGGAATGGTGCCTGCGTTATACGCCGCTCGTACAGCTTGATCCGCCTGACGGTTTATTTCAGGATGTAACTGGCTGTACATATTTGAAAGGCGGGGAAAAAGCTTATTTACAAGAAATTGTTTCACGCTTAAAAGCGATTGGCTATGACGTTCGCCCGGCGATTGCCGACACTATCGGCACCGCCTGGGGCGTTGCCCGTTGCGCTACCTCCGGCCTTATCGTACCTGAAGGCGAACACCGGAATGCCCTAATGCCTTTACCACCATCAGCGCTACGTTTGCCTATGAACCAGCTATTGAAGCTGCGGAACTTGGGCCTGCATCAGATCAATAGTTTTATTTACATGCCAAACGCCGTCTTGCGCAGGCGTTTTGGTAAAGATATGGTACTGCGGCTGCAACAAGCACTTGGTCAGGAGGTAGAATATTTATTTCCGCTTAAAGAACCAGTGCCATACAGCGTACGCCTCGATTGCCTGGAACCTGTCCGTACCCGAACGGCTATAGAAATAGGATTAAATGATTTGCTCGAAAGGCTTTGCAAAAGGCTTACAGTGAAGGTTTGGGTGTCCGATCCGCTATATTAACATGGTACCGGGTAGATGGCAAGAACGGGAACATTAGCATAGGCACCAATCATCCCAGTAACCGAACACAACACTTATTCAAATTATTTTTTATTAAGCTGGAAACCATCGCGCCGGGACTTGGCATTGAATTATTTGTGTTGGATGCACTGAAGACAGAGCCTGTCAACGATAAGCAAAGTGAAATTTGGTCAGCCGGAGGCGGCGCGGATAGTGAAGAAGTAGCCGAACTGCTGGACCGGGTAGCAGGCAGGATCGGCACAGCTCATATTAATCGTTACCTTCCAGGGGAACATTACTGGCCTGAGCGCACGCCGGAACCAAACACCAATTTAAAAAAGAAGCCCGAAAGTGATTGGCGCACGGATAAACCACGGCCTATGCAAATACTGGATAATCCGGAACGTATTGAAGCGATGGCGTTAACACCGGATTACCCGCCCAAGTTATTTATCTGGAAAGGTGAGCAGCATATTATCGTGGGGGCCGACGGCCCCGAGCGCATCGAACGTGAATGGTGGCTTGAACCGGGTGAACACCGGGACTACTATATCGCCGAAGATGAAGCAGGGCGTCGTTATTGGCTTTTTCGTTCAGGCCACTATAATGCAGAAAACAATCAACACAGGTATCTACATGGCTTTTTCGCATGAGTTACGTCGAATTACAGGTGACCAGCAATTTCAGCTTTCGGCGCGGCGGCAGTCACCCGGAAGAACTCATCGACCAAGCGGCCGATTTGGGGTATGATGCGATTGGCATCAGTGATCGTAACACTTTTGCAGGTGTTGTCCGTGCTTACCAAGTTGCTAAAGACCGCAATATCCGGCTGATTCCCGGTGTCCGCCTTGACCTGCTCGATGGCCCAAGCTTGTTGGCTTATCCAACGGACAAAGAATCCTATGCCCGGCTTTCCGCTTTGCTTACATTGGGCAATTTACGTGCTGAAAAAGAAAAATGTTATATTTCTAAAAGGGATGTTTACCAGCATTCCGAAGGGTCTTATTTTATTATTATACCACCCGACAAAATCACCCAAGATTTTGAATTTGAACTTGTATTTACGCACCATGTAAAAGATTACAAGCAAAACCTGCCCAACCTTTATCTCGCTGCAACCAAGTATTATACTGGCGATGATGCCAAGCGCCTTTTCCTGTTAGCTGAATTAAATATCCCATTGGTCGCCACTAATGACGTTCATTATCATCACCCTAACAGAAGGGAACTGCAAGACGTTGTGACTTGTATTCGGGAAAAATGCACCATTTTTAACGCTGGTTATAAACTGCATCAAAATGCCGAAAGGTATCTCAAAGAAAAAGCTGAGATGGAGCGCTTATTCCGCAATTATCCGGAAGCGATCTTAAATGCCCGAACTATTGCCGATGCCTGCCGGTTCGACCTGAAATCGCTGAAATACAAATATCCCAGTGAACTGACCACTGACGGGCGTACACCTCAGCAGCAATTGGAATACCTCGCCTGGAAAGGTGCGAATAGCTTTTATAATAACAACATTGCCTGCAAATAATTTTTGCAGCAAAGAAACGAACTCCATGGGCTGTTGAAGTCCCCAGCCAGTTAAAGCTACCCTACTCCGGATAGTCCTATCAATAAAACGAATCAAAAAAAACAAACTGTCAAAATTTATTTTTTTGTCAGTATTGTTTAACTTTGTGCGCAATCAACAATAAAATGGCATCGACCACGCTTCTGATTAATGATCAACTCCCGGAACAGATTCTCCAAGCCGCGCTGCAACTGTATTTAAAACACGGTTTGAAAAAGGTAACGATGGATGATGTATCCAAGGTTATCGGAAAAAGCAGGAGTGCCATTTATTATTATTATAAGAACAGGGATGAGATATTTGACGCGGTGATGGAAATGCTGATCCGTGATATCATGGACGAAGTCAGGCTGGCCGTAGATAAAGGCGGTTCAACGGAAGAAAAGTTAAAGATCTTCTGTCTGGCCAAAGTTAAAATATCCGAAGAAAAAAGCGGTGTTTTTGCCGCGATGGAAGCGGGCATGAACGTGGACGAAATATCCCGGCACGCAACCACCCTGACCGCGGTACATAAAAAGCTGATGAAGGCTGAATCAGATCTGCTTGCGGCGGTGTTCGCTGAAGGAGTTGGAAGACGTGAGGTCAGGCCGATGAAGCCAAATGACCTGGAGCGGGTAATTTTTATATTGCTGAGCAGTATTCGCGGTATACGGCGGGAAATGAAGCAGGATAATGATTTCAGCGAATTAAAACCGACGGTTGATACGTTAATGGCTATGGCCATGCACTGGATGAAAAGCTAATTTTTTTGTATAAAAACTGACATTTTATCGTTTTTTGTCAGAATGTTTTTAATTTAATTTTTATTATGGCCAATTTGGGTAAAACAGACATGTTTAAGGCATTCAGGAGCTTTAATTACACCTTGTATTTTTGGGGGCGGTCAGTATCGCAATTCGGGACATGGATGCAGCGTACAGCGGTCGTCTGGGTCGTGTACTCCATGACGCATTCTACGTTCATGCTGGGGCTGACCATATTTGCCGAACAGTTTCCCTCCTTTTTGTTCTCGGTTGCCGGTGGTATTGCGGCTGACCGGTATGAGCGTTACCAGATCATCAGGATCACTCAGATCTTATCAATGATCCAGGCGAGCCTGCTTGCAGTATTGGTGATGACCGGTCATTTTGTGATCTGGGAAATACTGGTATTAAGTATGATCCTGGGTGTGATCAATGCCTTTGACGTTCCCGCGAGACAGGCCATGATCCATGAAGTGTTGTATGAAGAAACAGATCTGCCCAGTGCACTTTCCTTAACGTCCGCGACAGCCAGCCTTGCTAAATTACTTGGGCCTGCTTTATCCGGCATTGTGCTGGAAAAGTTCGGTGCGGGCGTATGCTTTCTATTAAACGCTGCAAGTTTCGGCGCTGTCATGGTTTCACTGATGTTTATGAAACTACCGGCTTACGTTCCTAAGAACATCAAAAAGAAAGCGATCACGGAATTAAAAGAGGGATTCAACTATATTATCAAGACCCCTACGATAGGCCTGGTCATCCTGATGCTGAGCATCATCTGTTTGCTGGTCATGCCGTATGACACTTTGGTGCCGGTTTACGCCAAGGTCATCTTTAAAGGCAATGCCGCGACTTTCGGTTATATCACCAGCTTTATCGGCATCGGGGCGGTTTGCGGAACCATCGTCCTGACCTCCTTAAAGAAAGATGCCAATCTCAAAAGACACCTGCTGGTTAGTACCGTAATCCTGGGTATCGGCCTCATCGCCTTTTCACAAAGCGGTAACCTGCTGATCGCCCTTTTGTTTGCCGCCATAGCGGGATTTGGAACGGTTGCGCAGGGAACGCTCAGTAATATTATCGTTCAGTCCGAATGCGCACCGGAGATGCGCGGGCGGGTGATCAGCATCCTGATCATGGCCTTGTTCGGCATGCTTCCCCTGGGCAGCCTTTTGGTAGGCTTCGTATCGCAAAAGATCGGTGCGCCCAACACCATGCTTTGCCAGGGGCTAATCGGTCTTTTGGTTGCGGCAGTGTTTTTTAGGCTCTTGCGTGTACGTGTAGCAGGTAATCCCAAACTGATCGCTGACGAAACGGAAGAAGAGATCATAGAAAAAATATAAATCATTCAGCTTAAAAATTCAAAAAAATGGAACAATCGACAAAAACAGCATTTTTGGTAATGGATATGCAATTGGCGCTGTTAAGCCATTTACCTGATCATTCGGCACTGGTAGCTAATGTCAAAAAGGCTATTGTAAAAGCGCGTGAATACGGGATGCCGGTTATTCACGTCGTCCAGGGATTCAGGCCAGGTGCTCCTGAAGTGGGTTCAGGGAATAAACTATTTTCCAATTTTGTAAATAAGGAACATTGGACGGCTGAATTCGCGGCGCAATTTCTCCATACACATCCTGACCTGGCCCCACAAGCGGATGACATCATCGTGGTCAAGCGCCGGGTAAGCGCATTCTCCGGAAGCGATCTGGAAGTGATCTTAAGAGCTCAGGACATTCGACATTTGGTAATGACGGGTATAGCCACCAGTGGTGTTGTACTCTCCACACTCCGTGAAGCCGCGGATAAAGACTATCAGATCGTGGTGATCGAAGATTGCTGTGCAGACAACGATGAAGAGGTGCACCGGCTGCTGATGGAAAAAATTTTTAGCAGGCAAGCTGAGGTACTTGATCTGAACACTTGGATAAACTAACCCATTGATCAGCCATGTAAAATTATGATTTTAGAATACGACAGTTATATCGTCCTTTCCGAGCAGCTGCGCGGGGCGCTGGAATTAAGCATTGACATCCTGTATGCGCAAAATCGCTTTTGCTGGTATGTTATCGTGGATGCAGCCCGTTTTAGCAAAGGGACGCAGGATGATCATTTATGCGCCTGTATGCTAGATCAGTGGCTTGACAGTCAAATCCCTTCGGAGAAAGTACCGGGGGATTTGTATTATCCTGATTTTTCCTTATATTCAATATGTTACTGGGATGCAAATTCTTACTCACCACTTTTTGACTCAGATTAATTGCAAATCTTATTATATGTAGACACAAAAATGCATTGAGGCTTCAAAATTTAATCCAAAGAATTATGATTATAAATTATCTCTTTTTAAATATCTGGCCATAGATGCATGGAGGATTTTTTTTTGATTTCTTACTTGATCGCTTATACCTTTTTGAGCCATTATTGGACTTGCTCTTTTAGTATAAGAAAAGTAGTTACCTCCTGATTTGACCTTGATCTCTTTAAAAGGCTGACTTCCCTGGATCATCCGCAAGAAATCAGCCGCGATTATTATTAACTATAAATCATTAAGACTTAAAATCAGTTGAGTAAGAAACTTCTTTCCAGTCTTCCATCTGTATATTGAGTTGGTCTATCTTGCTTTTTGCACGGTTGAACGCATCGCTGCCCAGGAATAAATTTACAGCGGGGTTTTGACTGCCTACCAGTTCTAAAAATGCATCAGCGATCTTATCCGGGTCGCCCAGCTGAGCACCGTCCATGTTATTCATTTTTTCGTGATATTCCCGCAGGTATGCGTAATCTTCTATTTGATTCTGGTTATAGGCTATAGAATCTGCCTTTGCAAAATTTGTCCGGAACCAGCCCGGCAAAACATTAGTAACGTTTATGCCCAGTGGTTTAAGGTCATTAGCTAGGGCCTCGGTCAAGCCGCTTACCGCAAATTTGGCCGCGCAATACATCGACCAGCCCAAACCAGGTGCAAAGCCGGCAATGGAGGAAATATTAATGATATGACCTGAGCGCTGTTTGCGGAAATATGGCAAAGCCTGCTGAACCACTCGCACCACGGCAAAAAAGTTTACTTCAAAATTCTCGTTTATTTCTTCAGCGGTTAGTTCTTCCAGCGCGCCACCAAGTCCATAACCTGCGTTGTTTACTATCACATCTAATTCGCCAAATCTTTCTATGGTTTTTTTTAAAGAATCAGCAATTGATCTTTCATTTTTAAGATCAACCTCCAAAGGCAGAAATTGGTCGCCATATATAGCTAACTGATCGAATGCGGTAACAGATCTCGAAGTCGCGGCTACTTTGTGGCCTTTAGCCAATAATTGTTTTGCCAAGGATAATCCCATTCCTTTGGATGCCCCGGTTATATACCAAACTTTTGTATCCCTCATGATATTTTAATTTTGATACAAAGTTAGCGTGCAATCAAAATACCGGTTTGTTGATATCAAACCGATTTTTGTCAAATTCAAACCTTCCGAAACGAAGATGGATTAAGCTTGGTTTGCTTTTTAAAAAAGTTGTTGAAATGTGCCTGGTCTTCAAAACCCAGCACATAGCTGATCTCGGAGATGTTCCAATCGGTATGTTTCAGTAAAGCTTTCGCTTCGCTGGTAAGCCGCTCAAAAATGTGATTGGTAGTCGTACGGCCTGTCGTTTTTTTGATGGCGCGGTTTAAGTAATTAACATGAACCGAAAGCCGGTCGGCAAAAACTTTAGGTGAACGGAACTCAAACCGCTGGGAGGTAGACTCTATGGGAAATTGCCTTTCCAACAGTTCGGCAAATACCGAGGTGATACGCGTACCTGCGTCCGAATGTTGAAATACCTGTTCGGATGGCTGCAGCTTCATGGCAAGGTAGATCAGTTCGCTAACATAATTCTTAACCAGCTCATATTTATAGATAAAATCAGTGTTAAATTCTTTGATGATCTTTTCAAAGATATTCTGTACCTCTTGATTTTCGTCATCGGTTAAATGAAAAACAGGCTGCACACCGGCAGCAAACAATGGGAGTTCACTCAAATTCAAGCGAAGGTTCTCCTTAAAAAATTCATCTTTAAATACACAGAAGTAGCCTTTGGTGTCTTCGGTAAGCAAATCATAAGTATATGGAACCTGCGGATTAAAAAACAATAACGTGTTTCCGGATACACAAATACTTTTGTCGCCATAATGAAAAACATTGTTTCCATGGAAGAGCATGATCTTGAAAAAATCCCGCCGGATGTAAGTTGGTGAGGTAGTACCTGATCGGATACGGTCTTCAATACGAAACACGTTAAACTGGCCAATATCTTTTTTCAGATGATCAGAAAGGTCGTTAAATTTATGTTTGTAAAATTCTTCCAGTGATTCCGTTGTTTTGATCATATCGCCTCCCGTTTGCAAAAATGAAACTTTTTTTACAATCAGCAAAAAGTATACTACTATCCTGAATTAGTGTTATCTGCCATTACCATTATGGCCGGACCTTTACATCATCATAAAAACTCAAAAAATGTACAATACAATTTTAATTACCCGTGCAAGCAGCGGTATAGGTGCAGCAACCGCACAATTATTTTTATCTAAAGGCTGGAACGTTATTGCTACCATGCGAAAACCTGAAAGTAAAACAGCGTTGACTACTTCGGAACATGTATTGGTGACAAAGCTTGATGTGCTTGATCTAAGCTCCATTGAAAATACAATTAAAGAGGGAATCGATAATGGGCCGCAACTTTTAGTCCTTTGAATTTCGATCGTTGGTGGGTACAGCTGATCAGCAAGCCATCGTCACATGGGATAAATTCAAATCCGTCGGCTGATTTCGTGTCGTCAAAAAACACCGGCTCTTTTTCAGCGAACTGGGAAGCTTCTTTTAGTGCATTATGGGAAAGCTGCAATTGTTCGTTCTCCACACAGAATTCCAGCCTGATGTGGTTCGCTTCCGCGAAATCATATGAGCCGGTAAAGCACTGAACCAGCGTTCTTTTTGATCTGCGTAATTTAAAGCGTTAATCCCATATACCGTTTTGTGCTGTAAATATCACCGGTTGGCCGCCGGTTACCATAATAGTATGCTCGTGCTGCGCAACAAAGCCGCCCTTATTACCGGTCAGCGTCCAGCCGTCTATTTCTGGATTGGCAATTGTAGACCGTGTTGAAATAAATGTTTCTATTGCTACAACCGAATTCTTTTTAAACCGCTCAAAGTTAAATCTATCGAAATAGTTGGCAATTTCATGTGGTTCTTCGTGCAAGCTTCGGCCAACACCGTGTCCGGTGAGATTTTTAATTACCGTATATCCCGCCTTTTTGGCTTCAGTTTCAATCAATTTGCCAATTTCTGATATTCTTACGCCACCTTTAATATTACTAATTGCTTTTTTTAATATCTCTTTCGATGCTTCTACTAATTTACCATGACCATGAATATCCTCTCCTAAAACAAACGAGCCACCATTATCTGCCCAATAGCCATTTAACTCGGCCGATACATCAATATTGATCAAATCGCCTTCTTTAAGTATCTTATCTGCCGATGGTATACCGTGCGCTATCTCGTTATTAACGCTTATACACGTATATCCCGGAAAATTATAGGTTAACACTGGTGCCGAAATTGCCCCCAACTGCGCAAGCAATTTGCCGCCATACTCGTCAAGCTCTTTGGTAGAAACACCTGGTTTGGCATACTCCCGCATTTTTTTAAGTGTAATAGCTACAGCCGCACAGGCTTGCTGCATTCCAGTTTTTTCGCTTTCGGTGGATATGGACATTATTTAAATTTTACCTGCCACAAAATTAACAAATAACCTAAGTTCGATTAATAAATGAAATAAAAATTCGCCAACCAATTGTTGATTTCTGACTAATCGAATTCAAGTTATAAGGCTTTCTTCATCTTGTGTTATGTATACCATTTGATTTATAAATTGCATACAATGGCGGATTTATTGGCCCTATTAAATTAATCTAAAAACGCTAACTCATCATTTGAAAAGGAAATACCAGCTGCATTTATATTTTCTTCAAGATGCTGGATGGATGTAGTGCCGGGAATTGGCAGTATCCACTCAGACTGATGAAGCAGCCATGCAATGTTGAGTTGTGCGATGGTGACACCTTTGATATCTGCTAATTCTTTCATTTTGTTCTGCCCGGTAGGTAATGACGTTTCTAGTGAAAAGAAAGGAATAAAAGGAATCTGATGTTCCTGGCACAAAGGCAATAACTCTCCCCCCTGGAATCCGTAGGGACTAGCCGGATCAGTAACCCGTTGCGTATAGCTGTACATATTCTCAACGCTGGCAACTTTACCCATTTTGATCGCGGTATTAAATTGATCAACGGAGGCGTTGCTGAGTCCGACATGCAGGATTTTACCTTCTTTTTGCAGTGCCAGTATGGTTCCCAAACCTTCCTCATAATCTCCCGGACTATGTGCAGCTTTGCCATAATGCACTAAAGGCAATTGATCCAGTTTGAGTTCTTTGAGGTTATTTTCGACACTCGTTCTCAACTCTTCAGGCTTGCCGTATGGTAGCCAGCTTTTGTCGGTTCCCCGTTTAGTCCCAACCTTCGTAGCGATGGTAATGTCATCCGAATAAGGATATAAGGCGTCAGCTAATAATCTATTGGTTACGCCCGGTCCGTAGAAATCTGCGGTATCAAAAAAATTAACACCCAGTTCTACGGCTTTTCTCAAAAGTGCAATAGCACCCTCGCGATTCCGTGGTTCACCATAGAAACCTTCACCCGTCAAACGCATTGTTCCGTAACCCGGTTTACGGGCAATAAGAGGACTTGACGTACCCGCTCCAATCATAATTTCTTTGTTGCTCATTTTTTTAATTTAAATGGTGATCTCTAATGTTTTCCTGTATGATGATGGTGTTGTTCCCATGAACTTTTTAAAGAACTTGGTAAAATTTGAAACATCATAATCCAGGGTGTGGGCAATCGTTCCAATGGATAAAGTCCTGTCGGCAAGCAATTTTGTAGCTTCCAATAAAATCCGCTGTTCATAAAAGTAACAGGCATGATGACCTGTTTCCAATTTGATTACTTTGCTCAGATGAACAGGATGAAGGCAAATAATATCTGCTATTTCCTTAAGCTCATACATTTTATTGACCCGCCCGGCCATAAAGTCATCCATATGGCTTTCCAAAACATGCTTGAACTGAACCACTATTTCAGCTTTGCGGGAAATATAAGCATCAGGTATCTTGACCATAATTCGAATTGCGTTATTGCAAAGGTACCTGGAAATGTCAATGGAAAATGGTGAAGAGTCAAGTTGTTTTATTTGTTGAGTGGGATTTAGTGCTATTATCTATTGCAGGCCTAAATCCCGATACTCACAGGCTTGCTTAAACAGGATATTTTCCGAATTACTCGTGGTCGTGCCAAAAAACATTGTCCGTTTGATAGTTGGTACGGTATGCGTTAAGAACCAATACTTTTTTCCATAGACCATTTTTTAGGCTTCACACCTATACTTGCCTCGAATACTCTACTAAAATGGCTAAGGTTTGTAAAGCCTAGGCGATACCCTGCTTCGGATACGGTTAGGTTGTCTTCTCTTAATAACCGCGCGGCTTCCTGCATCCGGATATGCTGAAAATATTCATACAAACCCATACCGAAAACCTGAATAAATGATTTTCTTAATTTTATTTCATTCATACCGGCAATGTTTTTCAATTCGCCAAGAGGGGGTGCATTATCAAGTTGAGCTATTAATCTGTCCCTAACTTTGTACAGGTTTTGTATTTCAGTGCGGGTTAGCCTGTGAAAAGTCATTTGGACACGTTTATCAAGCCTTTTAAAGAGGAAATAAAGCAATTCAATGGCCTTCAATTTGAAATAAAATTTAGATAAGCTAACGTTGTCAGCGTTTACAATTTCATTTATAGTTCGTAGTATATCATCCGACATGAACTCTTCGATAACCAGACTGTTCTGACAGGTCAATAAATCACTGAATTTTGCTGCGTCTTCCCTTAAGAAACGTTTTAAATAGTCAATACTGACCAGTATTCCAACATGCTTCATGTGCGTGTTTTTGTAGAATGTATATTCCTGGCTGCTATTCATCGGGATTATTTTCACATGGGGCAATTCTTCATTAAGGCTATGCGAAGAATTATTATTCGAAGTATCCTTAAAAAAGTTATGAAAGGAGAAAAAAATGCCGTTCTCAAACTTTTGAACATTCCCAAAGTGATGGGTGAATTTTTTTTTAATGACATAAGAACGGATAGTGAGTACCAAATCAGGAATAAAATCAAATACTTTAAAAATTTGAACATCAAAATTCCCGATATTATCAGATAATTCCTTGCTTTCCTCTATACCTAAAGTATGTAGCATTTGGGCCACTGTAGTATCAATAACTGAGCTCTCTTCCATTTTTTACGACTATTTATTTATTCTTTAGGGTTATTTTATCTCTAAAGGTAGAAATACTTTTGCTTCATAAATTTAAACAATAAAAATATCAACTGAGAATATGAAAAATGAATTAACGAATACCGCCCGAACAACCAAATGGTATTACGGAACTACAAGTGGCATGCCGGCCTACTTCAAAAGCATCATGGACATGCAGTTGGCCAAGGCTTTTAGTCACATCAACTTTGGCGGCGCAGAGTCGGGAGAGATCTTTTCTACCATAAAAAAAATCACCGACGGCGACTTTGAAAGCTGGACCCAAGCCTGGGCTTCTACGGCTACGCGGGTGGAAAATGTCGCCCGTGAATGTTTTGCTAAGGGCCATTTAATAAGTGCTCGTGACGCGTTCAAGCGAGCCTCAACCTATTGGCAGGCAGCCGGTTTTTTTTGCAACTACAAAGATCCCCGGCAATACCAGTATAGAATGCAAAACCGGGTATGTTTCCGTGAAGCTTGTAAATTGATGAATCCTCAAATTGAAGTCGTTGAAGTGGCGATTGATAATGGCAAAACCTTGCCAGGATACTTTATCAGGGCTGATCAAACGAATAGCCCTAAGCCTACATTACTGGTAATGGGCGGTGGGGATACCTTTGCTGAGGAAATTTACTACTGGGGCGATGCGGCACATGCAGCGGATAGAGGCTGGAATGCCTTAATGTTCGACGTTTCAGGGGAGCCTGGGGCATTAATACATGACCCGGAACTAAAGTTCCGGCCTGATGTGGAGGTACCGATCAGCCGCTTCGTTGATTACGCGCTTTCCCGGCCAGATGTTGATCCTGATAAAATTGCCATCAACGGCCATAGTTTTGGTGGGTATATGGTGCCGCGCACGGTTGCCCACGATCATCGCATCAAAGCTGCCATTGCTTATCCGACCATGCCACTTTGCCGGATTGGCTGGATGGGTGCCATGAATCTTGATCCCTTTGAGCCCTACCCACGTGAGCTTGAATCGGTGGTCGATATGTCCAACAGTGTTGTACGTTGGTTGCTCGACGAAGTGCGTTGGGCACATGGGATGGAAAATAAAACACTTGCTGAATTCCTTGACTTTGCAAGTGAATTCACAATTGAAGGGATGGAAGACAAAATTACTTGCCATTATTTAAATATGTCCTCTGAGGGTGAAGGCGGCGCAATAGCACTGGCAAGAACATCCATAGCAAAAATGACTAATTGCGCGTCGTTAAGCGATAAAATGCTAACTGCCGAAGAAGGAGGAGATGCCCATTGCGGACTAAATAATCCGGCATTAAAGGCACAAGTTGTGTTTGATTGGCTGGAAGAGGTTCTCGGTATTACACAGCATAAGTAAATTTAATATGAAGCGACTATTGGAGTTACCAACTAAAATCAGATTTAGCTTATTGAAGCTGGCGGTAACGACTACACCTATAACTTCTATTTAAGTACAGCTATGATGAAATCAATTTTAACCGGCATATTTAGTGTGATAATTATTATTGTTATTATTGTTGCAATCGCATCATTCGCAGAAATGTTTTTTCCTGACCCGGTGATTCCGCCCTCAGTGGATAATATTAAGCATACCCAGGTTATTTTCAGCCAATCATCCATGAGCTTGCTTTTAAGCAAATTGATCGCGGTAATAGTCGCATCATTATCAGGTGGTTTTATAATATCGTTGCTGAAGGGGAAAAGAAGCATAGCAATGTCGGTTGCCATATTATTTTCCTTATTAGCGGTGTTTTATACCATGATGATAGCAAAGCCGCTTTGGTTTTGGCTATCCATGGTATCGATCTTCATACCATTTATACTCATGGGATATTCAGTGGGAATGCGTAGACACAATAAAGACAGGTTCTAAGAGTGAGAAATACAAGTGTTTTCAGCCGGAGGATATTCCTAAACATTTGTGACTTATAAACTTCTTTAGGTTATTATTTTTCGAGGTTTAATCAGACCAGCATTTTTTCGCCGGCATTTTTCTTCATCATAAACACCGCAACCTTAATTCCAGCACTGAATATTTTACCTTTGCCTTATGAACGACGTTTCGCCTTTAGTCAATTATGTCACCAGAGAATTGCCACTCACCAAAACGGAAGAGGATTTTTTTGCTACGCTGTTAAGGGTAAAGAAAGTAAAGCGCAAGCAGTTCATTGACCAACCGGACTTTGTTTCCAGTTATCGCAATTATGTGGTGAAAGGCGCTTTAAGGGCTTATATCCTTGGCGATGACGGACAGGAGCACACGATTGCGCTTGCTGTTGAGGGTGGATTTATCGGCGATCACGGAAGTTTTCTTTCACAAGAGCCTGCCACCTTATTTGTAGAAGCCATTGAGGACTCCGAAGTCATCCAGATAAGCTATGAGAACGAACAGCGATTATTAGAAACGGTCCCGAAATTTCATAGCTACTTCAGGCTAAAGACGCTGCACGTCGCGGTGAATATTCAAAAGCGGGTACTGTCTAATATCAGCCAGTCTGCCGAAAAAAGATATGAGCAGTTTGCAAAGAATTATCCGCAGCTCTTACAACGTTTTCCGTTATATATGATTGCTTCTTACCTGGGAATGACCCGCGAGTTTCTTTCCAAAATCCGCAATAACAATACTTAAATAATGTGAATTAGTTCACGCACATTTGGTGAAATAATTCATTGGCGACCAGTCGCTATCCCCGCAACTTTGCATTGTAAATTATTCTAAAAAGAAGGACAATGAAAGATTACGCAAATGAATTCCAGGGCAAAAAAGCCCTGGTAACCGGTGGTTCGCGGGGTATTGGTGCAGCAACCGCCCAGCGTCTTATCGATGGCGGCGCTACCGTAGCCGTTGCCGCCCGTTCACGCCATGAACAAACCCCTGCCGGGGCATCGTTCATTCAAGGCGATATAACTACACTGGCCGGTGCCAACGACGTAACCGAAGATGCATTGAAAATTCTTGGCGGCCTAGACATTCTGGTCAATAACGCCGGTGCAGCTACGCCAAGGCTTCCGGGTATTGAGATGATCACGGATGAGGACTGGATGGATTCGCTGATGATCAACTTTATGAGCGCAGTACGCATAACCAATCCTTTATTAAACGCGTTGCGCCAAAGCGGTTCCGGTGCAATTGTTAATGTATCATCGGGCGGCGTGATCCCGTTTCACGGTTTTCTGGCACACTATGGGGCAGCAAAAGCAGCATTAAGCAGCTATACGAAGTCGTTGGCAAAGGAACTGGGGCCGGCTGGCATACGGGTGAATATTGTTACGCCAGGCGCGATCCTTACACCCGGCGGTAACGAGGGCAGAGAACAGCTGGCCGCCGCTTTTGGCATCACGGTAGAACAGCTCTTTAAAGCTATCCCGCTGGAGGGCAAGCCAGGTACCGCAGCAGATATGGCGGAAATGATCGCTTTTTTGGTGTCTGACCGCGCGGCCTATATCACTGGACATAACCATTTCGTTTCCGGCGGCCAGGGAGAGCTTGCATAAATGTACCAGGTGCTATTATTCGCCAGCTTTCTATTTAAACCGTTTGTAGACTTCCCTATGTCTTCCGCTGTTTCGGGAATTGACAGATTAATTCAGCAGATAATTCGGACCTGCACATTTTCCGAATAGAGGTGGAACGTTTCATAATATTTCGAAAGGCGGCCACATAATCCCGGCCTGAAGGAAAAAATGCTTTTGCTAACATAGTACGATTTATAGATTTTACTACTCTGACAAAGAAAAAACAGCCCTTAAAAAAGGGCCGATTTATACTATTTCACGTTTTATCTTAGCAGCAATTTTGAATCATAATTTAAACCAAATTATAATGCATATTACAGGTGCTACAGGAAGTATAAGATAAAGTTAGCCGGATTGGCCTGATGACGCAAAAGGCTACAATTTAAACAGTTTACTCTAAAATATCGATAAAATAGTTGCATCTAATTTCAGTAATACTTCATAGAGATCGGTAAAACACAAATGTTTAACTTGCTTTCATCAAAATAACGAGATACATACAATAATTTTCAAATACCTACTGACATAGGGCTGTCACTCGCCGTTAATATTTTTATAAAAAATCATGAATATGAACGAACCGCAAAAACTTAAGACCGTACCTGATCACTACACATCAGTTACACCTTGGATCATTTCTCAGTCCTCAGCCAAATTAATTGAATTTTTAAAGGCTGCTTTTGATGCGGAAGAGATTCCTCACAGCAGGATTACTAATAAAGAAGGGATTATCATTCACGTAGTCGTAAAAATTGGAGATGCTTTAATTATGCTTTTTGATTCAAGAGAAGGCTGGCCGCCGACCCCAAGTTTTCTAAATTTATATGTAGAAGATGTAGAAGATGTTTATCAAAAATCAATAGAGTTTGGAGCTAAATCAGTAACTGACATCACTGCTCTGTGGTTTGGAGAAAAGGTTTGCAGGATTTTGGACCCATTTGGAAACCTATGGTGGATAAACCAACGCATTGAGGAAATTGACTTTACCAAGCCAGGGGAAATTGGACGAATAGCTTCTACTCCAGAAGCGGTACAGGGTATTGCATATATTCAAACATCCCTGGATGAAGCTTTAAAAACACAGAAACGCTTTTTTGAAAATAAATAAACACATTAAGTGAAACAAAACGAGTGGGAAACCGCTCTCTTTGTTTTAATTCGTCTACGTTAAATTAACTGATCGACTGTGTTTTTACCAAATGGTAAATAAACTGCCCGCAATAAATTCGATATTTAACGTATGGAAGAGTTCATCAATTATATATTGAAGTTTGGCAATCTGAATAAGCAGCAAACAGATTTCATTATGAGCAAAGCAAAAACGCTGGCACTTCATAAAGATGAATATTTTTCAGAAGCCGGAAAGATCCCCCGGCAGGTTGGATTTCTTCTTGAGGGGGTAATTCGTTTCTGCTATTATAACAACAAAGGCGAAGAGATCACTCATTCATTCAGTGAAGAGAATCATTTTGTTTCGGACCAGCAAAAATTTGAGGCACAAGTGGTAGCTTCTGAGTATATACAGGCTGAAACCGATTGTAAATTGCTTGTTTTTTCAAAGAAAGATTGGGACGAGATCGGAAATACAATTGTTGGCTGGGAAGCTATAAAAGGTCTGATAGAAAAAAATTGTTTGTTAAAAATGATTGAAAGAAGGAGCCCGTTAGTTTCCGAGGATGCAACCACTCGTTATTTATCCTTCATTGAACAGTTCCCCGGCCTTGTCAATCGTATTCCTCTTTCTCATATCGCCTCTTACCTCGGGATCACCCAACAGTCATTGAGCAGGATAAGAAAAAATATCCGTTGAAATTGCTTTTTACCAAATGGTAAATGATTTCTTTTTTTAGATACCAACCTTTGCATCATCATCTTAAATAACAAGAAAAATGAGCAAAAAAGTTGTTTTAATTACTGGAACGAATAGCGGTTTCGGATGGCTTGCCGCCAAGTCCGTTGCGGCTTTGGGGCATAAAGTTTATGCTACCATTAGAGATACCGAAGGTAAAAATGCCGACAAAGCAAAAGCCCTGGCACAGATCGAAAATGTTACTGTTTTGGATGTGTCATTAACTGATGAAACAAGTGTAAAAAAAGCTATTGACGCGATTATCGCAAAAGAAGGAACGATTGACGTTTTGGTAAACAATGCCGGTGCTGCGATGTTCGGTGTAGCCGAAAGTTCTACCACTGATGATGTCCGGCGGATGTTTGATATCAATGTCTTCGCCCCATGGAGATTGGTAAAGTTCGTATTGCCATTTATGCGTAAACAATCAGAAGGCTTAATTATTAACATTTCAAGCGGATATGGCAGATTTTCCGCTCCTTTTTCGGTAATATACAGTGCTTCAAAGTTTGCTTTAGAAGGTTTAAGCGAAGGGTTACATTATGAAATAAGACCTTTAGGGGTTGATGTAGCCATCATTCAACCAGGAGCTTTCCCTACAGAAATATCCCAAAAGATGCAGGTTGGTTCTGATGCATCAGTTGCTGGCGAATATCAAGAGATCGCGGATGTTCCAAATAAAATGTTCGCAGCCATTGGACAAATGTTTGAAACTGCAAATCCAGATCCTCAGGAAGTTGCGGATGCGATAGTAAACCTGATCAATTTACCGAAAGGTCAAAGGCCATTACGGACAGTTGTTGATTCTTCAACAGGAGATATCACTAAAAGGGCCAACGATGCCGTTGAAGTTGAATTCGAAAAAGTACTGACGGCATTCGGGATGGAAGATCTGTTGGTGTAAAAGATTGTTGTTATATGCCGATTCCAAATGCTTCCGATTAAACAATGATTTTGGCCGTTAGGTTGTGCCCTTTAGGACCAACTAAAAACCCCTCTAATTCATTTAAAACACTAAACTTTCCACCTACCTCAGATTGGATTTTTATTTAATTTTTTTAAAGGTAAAAACTGTCATTCTATTGTAAATAACGATTCTAAAACGCTTCTAACGAAACAATTGTAATTTTCCACGATTAGTTAAAATTATATTTTTAACTCAAAACATCTACTAAAATTTTACCGTATGAAAACCAACATCAATTTTTTAAAAGCGAGTTTTAAGGATTTTATATGAACGAAAGTGGCCAGATGAACTTTCGCTTTATGACAAGTAAAAATGGCTGTGGGCCTGAAATGTGGGTGACATCTCCTTTTAATAAAACACCCAAAAAATGTGTCAGCCTTGTTTCAAATGACTATCTGAATTTTACCCAACATCCCAAGGTAAAATTGGCAGCTATTCATGGAATTGAAAAATATGGAACAGGTGCCGGGGCTTCGCCGCTAATAGGTGGGCATCATGACTACCATGAAATGTTACAGCGGAAAAATATCAGCGTTTTTTAATCGAAGTGAGGATTCTGCATTGATTTTTACTACGGGATATACGGCTAACAGTGCAACACTTTTAGCACTCCTGAAAGATAGGGATATTGCAATAGTAGATATGGCAGTTCATGCAAGTGTTTATGAGGGGTGTTAAAGAAACCAACGTTAAAAGTACTTCCGCAGGGTCTTTTACTTCGTTTTTACCATGCGTGGCCTTAACATACTCGCTAAGCAATGGCCACTATTTATCGCTGTACCCATAAGTCAATACAGCAATTTCTTTTCCATTAATATTTTGTATCGGCATAATATTATTAGATCAGATGTTAAAAATTGAACCTGTAAACTCTTTACCGTTTTGATTCCTTTTCCCGGTAAAAAGAAACCCCGATCTGTTATGGATCGGGGTGCTTTGCTGTGCGCAAAATTCAGCACAACCTTTTTATATTTTTGCTTTTCTCCGCATTGCCTGCTGTGCCCTTGATTTGGTTGATTTGGCCCGGCTGGCACTTCCTGCCGTTTGGGTGATTTCAACGCTGACAGGCTTTCTGCCAGTCTTATGATACTGGGCAATGGCCTGAGCAATGTGTTTTTTTGTATCCTCTGTTAAAATTGACGGGCCTACTACCAAGTCAACATTTTTTGGTTCTCTGATATATCCCATTTTTCTAAACTTTATAGTATTGTTTAATCAAAAATAATGCCTCTTGCGGATAAATAATCATATTATGACCGCCAGTGTGAACTGCTCCCAGAACTTTCTCATAATGGGTAATCAGTTTAGTCTTAGCCTGAAATGAAACAAACCCTTCATTGCCATCATCCCAGGATCTTTTGCATGCAAAAGCAAACAGATTACCACCAACACCTTCATGCAATTTATCCGTACCAAAGTTTATCGGTGCACTCTCTGCCAAATGAACATAAACATATCCCTCCAAATCACTCAAACTTAATAGTCCCTGAATAATATCGGGTTCATCAGACTTTATCAATTTGAAAACAGAACGGTCATCCTGATTATACTCCGTTTTCCATGTAAAATGCCAACTGTTTTTTTTAGTTGCAATTTTAATATCTTCATCCGTAACAGGTAATACCTCTGTTTCAAAACTTTCTCCACTATCTACCTGGCGAATACTGTTAGTGAGGTCATCAATTACTAAATTAAGGTGATAAATTGAATCATCGGACATTATACGAATATACGAAATTTGAAATAAATTATCCTCATTTTTGATAACAATGAATAACATATACCTGCAAAAAGAAAGGTAAATACCGTCTAAATGATTGATAATATAGCTCATGTGATTGAATTGCTAAAGGTATGTGAGGCAATAGACAGAGCTATGTCAGCCTTTGAAGCTGATGAAACAATAATCTTTTCAGTTGAAAGTGCATATAAATCCTATGTACACGCGAAAGGATATTATCAACTGAAAAATTCAAAAAAACGGGTCAGATGCATTTACAATGGCTGTAATATATTTCAACTCAAATCATTCCTGCAAAAGTTATTAAAAGATGATTAAGAACAAAGCAAAATAACAGATGTGTAACCTATTTGCGCAGTTTTTATTTTTAGCCTTTTGATTTTAGCAGTATACATCCAATCAACGAAAACTCTTAATTAAAATGTTTTTATCCTACATTTGCGGAAATGTTCAAACGGTTCACCGCCATATTGCTACTTGTAACACTGATCAGTTCCAACTTTTCAATGTTTATGGTCTATGCCGGTTTTGAAATGAACCACAAGTACATCGCGGAAAATCTTTGTATCAATCGAAGCCGCCCCTGGATGCACTGTAACGGCAAGTGTTATTTCATGAAAAAAATCCACCAAGCCGAGGAAAACGAAAAAAAACAGGAAGCAAAAGACAACTTGAACCGTCTGGAAGTATCCTTTTTTCAGGAGCCATTTCAATTGTCGTTCATCGAGCCAGCAATTTTAGAAACGGTAAAAAGCTCGTTTCCACCTTACACCTACCAATATAGCAGCCGCTATATCGAAACTATCTTCAGACCACCCACGGTTAGTGTATAAGTATTTCATATTGTTTGGCACCCCCTAAAAAGGGTTAGCCATGCTATGTATTATTTTTTGCTGCGGTCTGTATTGATGCGCAGCCTATTCTTATGTACTTATACAAACTCCTATGTTCTCTAATTTTTACAAGAACCTGTTCTTGCTATTGCTGGTGATGACCAGTTTCAACCTGGCTATGGCCAAAAATATCACGAATACTGAAGACCCTGCCACCGGAACGGTTAAGGGTAAAGTACTCTCGTCAGATAAACAACCGCTTACCGGCGTAACCGTTGGTTTGAAAGATACCAAATATCTTACTGTAACAGACAATAACGGCAACTTCCGCTTAAAAGCCCCGGCTGGCAATTATATACTGCAATTAACCTTTATAGGCCTGTCTCCCTTGGAGCAGGCTGTGGCCATCAGCGCAGGGAAGACTACGGCTGTACCTGACATATTGCTCAGTGATTCTTACGCGCAATTGCAGGAGGTGGTGATCAGTACCGCCAAGAAGAATAAATCAGTCAGCAAGGAATCCGATTATATCGCGCGGATGCCGCTGAAGAACCTGGAAAATCCGCAGGTTTATACTGTGATCCCCAAAGAGCTGCTAAAAGAGCAGGCGGTAGTAGCGTATTCGCAGGCTCTCGCGAACGCGACTGGTGCTGTCAGTGGCGCTAAAGCCGGTAATGGGCAGAATTATTTGATATTAAGGGGCTTTGCCGATCCCGGTTTTATCCGGAACGGCTTGACCAGCCCGCAATATACCGATGTTGATCCGGCTAACCTGGAGCGCATCGAGGTTTTAAAAGGGCCGTCAGGGACGCTATTTGGCAGTGCCCAGATTTCCTATGGCGGCCTGGTGAACCGGGTAACCAAAAAACCATTGGATGGTACTTTTGCTAACGTTTCTTATACCAGCGGCTCTTACAGCCTCAGCCGTTTTACCGCCGATGTTAATACGCCGGTCAACAAAGATTCGAGCGCGCTTTTTCGCATCAATCTCGCTTCGCACCACGAGGGTAGCTTCCAGGACTACGGTATTACCCAAAACTATTTCGTGGCACCGGTATTTACCTATCGGATCAATAAACGCCTCGATCTTTTGGTGGAAGGTGAATACTACACCCGCAAGGCGACAAGCACGCCTATCCTGACCATCCCGGCAACTTCGGGTATTAAAAGCCTGGATCAGTTAAGCAGCAGCATTTATAAAAAATCGTTCCTGACCAATGAAATAGCCTTTAAGGGAACGGTGACCAATTTCAACATGCAGCTGAATTATAAAATGTCCGATAACTGGACTTCCAGTACCAACCTGGCCAGTTCGCATACTGATTACGATTATCCATTTTTAGCCGCTACCATTGCCAGCGATACCTTGTTGACCCGCGCCGCCGGAAAGACCTATTATGATCTCAACTTTTTAGAACTGCAACAAAACTTCAATGGTAAATTTTTTCTGGCAGGGATGCAGCACCGCATTTTAGTCGGGATGGATTATTTACAACGCAGGCATACGTTCTATTCCAGCCGTGCTGCTTATGATAAGTTCAATTATCGGAAATCATCAGGCCCATATGTCGGCATAGACCAGTTTGATGCCGCGATTGCCAAGTTGACCTATAATCCAAGCAAGCCCAATAGTAATATATACGCCGCTTATGTTTCGGACGTAATCGACCTGACCAGCCGCCTGAACGTCATGGGCAGTTTGCGTTATGATGATTACGTGGATAACGGTAGCGCTAATTACAAACAAGGGTCCTTATCACCTAAGCTGGGTATCGTTTATCAATTGGTTAAAAGCCATGTATCGCTGTTCGGTAATTACATGAACGGCTTTAATAATGTGAGTGGCTTTGACCAGAATGGTAACGCTTTTAAACCGCAACACGCCAACCAATGGGAAGGTGGTGTTAAAGCGGAATATTTAGACGGCAGATTGACTTCTACCGTTAGCTATTATGATATCAAGGTGGAGAACATCCTGCGAAAAGATCCGGCCAACAGCGCCTTTTCAATTCAGGACGGCACCCAGCGCAGTAAAGGGCTGGAAGCGGAATTTATCGGCAATCCCGTTAAGGGTTTAAACATTATCGCTGGTTATGGTTTGAATGACAGCCGTTATGTACAATCCAACCCGGATATCCAGGGTCACCGCCCGGCACTGGTGCCCAACAATACGCTGAACTATTGGGTAAGCTATACGCTATATCAGGGGGCTGCTAAAGGTTTAGGTATCGGGGCTGGCGGAAATTACTACGGGCAGAATTTTTTTGATGATGCCAATATTGTAAATATTGCTTCTGCTAATGTATTAGCCGCTTCTGTGTTTTACAACCAGCCGAAGTTCAGGATCTCGCTGAAAGCTGATAACCTGACCAATGAGAAATACTGGGTATCCTCCACGCCGCAAATGCCTGCCCGTGTACTTGGTTCACTGGAACTTAAATTTTAAGATCATGACAGCAAAAAAGGTTATCGGATTTATCCATCTCTGGTTGGGATTGATCTCCGGCATTATTGTGGTGATCGTTAGCATCACCGGCTGTATCATCGTATTTGAAAAAGAGATCCGCAGTGTAACCGAACCGTTTCAATATGTGCAAACCGGTAAGGTGCTTTTGCCGCCATCGCAATTGAAAAAGATAGTTGAAGAAAGGTTTAAAGGCAAAAACGTCGGCACCATTACCTATAATGGGCCAGGCAGATCGGCAGTAGTCAACTATATGGGCATGAAAATGGGCTCGATGGCTACCAATATTTACGTCGATCCCTATAACGGCCAGATCTTAAAGATCAAGGTGATGAAGGATGATTTTTTCAGAATCATACTGCAAGGGCATTATTACCTATGGCTGCCAAAAGAAATCGGTAAAATTATTGTTCCCGCTGGCGTACTGATGTTCTTCTTCCTATTGATCACAGGTTTGATCTTGTGGTGGCCGAAAAGCAGGAAACAGGCTGGCCTGAGCTTCTCCATCCGCTGGGGGGCCAAATGGAAAAAGCTGAACTATGACCTGCATAACGTGTTGGGTTTTTATGCCATGCTCATTCTGCTCTGTATCTGCACTACAGGCCTGGTCATGGGCTACAAATGGTTCGGCCAGGGTTTTTATTGGCTGACGAGCGGCGGGCACCAATTGAAAACCACAAAGAAACCCATGTCAAAAAATCCTGTGCTAAGCGATTCGCTCAACAATAAGGCTGATCTTGTTTGGGCGGAATGCCTGGGAAGAAAACCATACGTCGAGGAAACCGCGTTTACATTTTATTACCCTGAAAAAAAGAACGCGGCCTTTATGGTGTTTTATAACCCCAATAAGGATACCCATTACCTACGTGAGACCTGGTATTTTGACCAGTATAGTCTGAAACCATTACAAGGCAAAGGCAGCGGCTTTGAAGCTGGTCTTTATGAAAAAGCGGGCTTGGGTGATAAGATCAAGCGCATGAACTATGATATTCATACCGGTGGAATTTTAGGTATATGGACTAAGGTGCTGGCTTTCATCGCCAGCCTGATCTCGGCGACACTGCCGGTCACCGGATTTTATGTCTGGTGGGGTAAACGTAGAAAGAAATCAAAAGCGACGAAAGCCGCAACCGTAGATAGGGAAATGTCCTTGGTGTAGGCTACGAAAAAATTGGCCGGGATGAAACCTGACCGAAGAAAATGAAATAATGAGCTTGTTGGTTCAGTAACTATAAAATGTAAAAACATTTATGAAAACAATTTTTAAAATTACAACCCTCATATTGGTATGCTTTAGTATCCCCGCATTGGCCCAATCAGGGAAAATACAGGGTGCCGTTACCACATCGGCGGGAGAAGGCATTAATAAAACAACCGTTAAGCTGTTGAATACCAACTATGGTAGCTTAACTGACAACCAGGGGAAATATAGCATAAGCAATTTAACAGCCGGTAGTTATACTATAAGCGTTTCTGCCGTAGGCTATGCTTCCCAACTTAAGTCTTTGGAACTGAGTAAAGGCCAGACACTGGTCATCGATTTTAAACTTGCGGAAAGCAACCAGCAACTCAATGAGGTGACGGTATCATCCGAAAAACGCCAGGAGGCTATACAGAAAATCCCGGCGGCGATCACCGCCTTAGATGCTAAACAAATTAAGGAGTATCGGTTATGGGATATCACCAACCTCACCGCCATTGCCCCGAGTTTATTTGTGGTGGAACATGGCAACAGCACCAGCTCCAATTTCTTCAACATACGCGGGGTGATGGGGTTTTCCAACGAGCAGGCGGTTGCTACCTATGTAGATGGTGTTTACCAGTTCGATTACTTTTCCGCGCCGCCCTTGTTCAATGATGTGCAGAGTATCGAGATCCTGCGCGGGCCGCAGGGAACGCTGTACGGGCGTAACGCCTTTGGTGGTGTGGTGAACATTACCACTAAACAACCCGGTAATACACCTTCCGGTTATGCAGAAATGACCTTCGGTAATTACGGGCAGCAGCGGTATACGGTTAGCCTTTCAAAACCTATCATCAAAGACAAGCTGTTTGCCAGCGGTTCGTTTACTTATAATCACCGCGGCTCGATCTACTATAATGAATTCACCAAAAGCGGTTTCGACCGCAGAGAGGATTATTCCGGCAACTTTAATTTACGGTACCTGCCGTCTAAACAATGGTCGCTTGCGCTTAACGTGAAAACCGAGAACGACAATGACCGGGGTAGTTTTCCCTGGGTAGGATCAATTGATGACGTATTTTCCAAGCCTTATCAGGTCAATACCAACAATACCAATGTGGAACGGAGAAACAACTTCAATACCTCGCTGGCAGCCAATTACTATGGTAAGGATTTTAACTTCACTTCGGTATCATCTTACATTGATTGGCACGCCTGGTACGAGGGTAAAGGCGTAGACTACGATTTCAGTCCCCTGGACATACTCAGCACCGCGCCGGATAATCACCAGCATGTTTTCTCACAGGAAATACGTTTTGCCTCGCCATCGGCAAGCCAGAGCAAATTCAAATGGGTTGCGGGCGCGTATGGCTTTACACAAAATCTCTATACCTACTCGCCGGTCTATTATGGGCCCGACTATTTACAGCTCGATCCGACATCCGGTGCGCCATTTACCACCATCGGCAACAGCCATGGCAACAACAAAGGTTATGCATTCTTCGGACAGGCCACCTATTCGCTAACTAACCAATTGGATTTCACCGCAGGCATACGTTACGATTACGGAAACGGAATAATTGGAGGGGACCCTTTGGGGAGGAAGCCGTTTATGCCGTAGTCTCTTGCAAACCCCACGACAGATCCGGGCTTGATTTTAGCTGCGCTTTTTACCCGTTTCGTTTAAAATATTCATTGATTAAATAAAAAAATGCCATTGGAGCCGAAGGCGATACAAACCCTACTGTGTAGATTTTATCATGAAAATTGCTGCGGTCACCCCAAGTATTTTAACAGGTAACAAGAATGTCGAAATAGCTCCGGCGAAGTGAGAACCAAATAAATATATTTGTAGTCTTGAAAACGATCGTACGTAACTTAAACCAATCGTCATGCTTTGATTTGTAGAAATAAACCAAATTTAAACCACATCACTATGGATCGAATTGCCAGAATAGAAGAATTAAAAACGAAAATTGCGCCTTTAAACGAGAAGAAAGTTCTTCTTCAAATCAAGGCTCAATTAAATCAGCTAAAAGCCGAAGAAAGAATAGAATTAACCCGAACCAGTGAGGAATTGGCTGCGCTCGTTGGCGAGCTGAATGAAAAACGATATCGTTATTGGGTGACTTATCGGGGGCAATTGTTTGACTATGCATCAAATTCGCATTATTGGAGCGAACCGCGTATTGAGCAATTTTATTTTAATACTTTATGTGAGATAGATGCAATTACTATTGATTCTTCGTCGAGGGCTGGATTCAGTTCGTTGATTGATGAAATTAGCAATACACTTTACATCGTTCGATTTAATCAATTTGAAATATTGAATATTAAACTTATTCGGATTTAGCACCCAATCAATTGCCTGTTAATGTAGGATGATGTAAATGGCACCAAAAATCGTAAATCAGACAACTTGTTCGCGAGAGGGATAGCAGCGGCATGTGTGACTTGTTGTCCGTGAGTAAAGTAAGCGGACATTACAAAAATGTTCTTTGTAATAACTGATTATCTGGTGAATGGGAACACCATTCCATCTATTTGAACAGATGAAAACACTTTCCTCATTTATACAGGTGGCAACTGTATAGGTGCAGCAGGGAAGAAAGCAAGTACGAGTGGAATCTGACACTCAATCCTTTGCGAGTGTAGAGGTATGCGTAGGCAACGAACCTATGTTTGAATCATCGTCACTGTCAACAAGCCTACTCAGATTATTCAACTACGGTTGTAAGGCTTGCCCAAAATGGGAGCGATTACAGGATTGATGGTTATGTCGTCCATCAATCGTTCAAACAATTGTAATCCGGTGAAGAATAGGACGCTAACCCTTAGTCAATTAAGACCATACAGATAATCGGAACAAGGTAATCTTATTAAGGCTCTGCAGTAGCAGAGGGAAGCCATCCTTATGCCTTAATAAGAAGAGATTGGGTAAAAAGCAAATGCCTTTGGGAAAGCCAAAGGATAGGCAGACGTACCCACGACGTTAATGATAGATTTAGTAAGTAGCAACTTAAGACGATGAACACGGCAATACGACCGATGTATGAATGGAACACAATTAACTGGACGAAGGTTCAGCGTAATGTTTTCAAGCTGCAAAAACGGATTTATCAGGCAAGCATGCGCGGAGATATAATATCTATGCGCAAACTACAAAAACTGTTATTGAAATCTAATGCCGCCAAGCTATTGGCGGTTAGGAAAGTAACACAGGACAATCAAGGCAAGAAAACAGCGGGTGTTGATGGTGTAAGAAAACTAACGCCGGTGCAGCGAATGAAACTTAGCAACCAAGACTTATTGGAAGCAAAGGTTAAACCAACTCGCCGAATATGGATTCCGAAACCAAACAGCGATGAAAAACGCCCTTTGGGCATACCCGTTATGAAAGACCGTGCTGCACAGGCATTGGTTAAATTAGCCCTTGAATCCGAATGGGAAGCGAGGTTTGAACCCAATAGTTATGGGTTTAGGCCTGGTCGCTCAGTCCATGATGCTATTGAAGCAATCTTTTTATCAATCAAAAGTAAGCCTAAGTATGTATTAGATGCCGATATCGAGAAATGCTTTGATAAAATCAGTCATGAAAAACTGTTAACAAAGTTAAATACCATTCCCAGCCTAAGAAGATTGATTAGGGCTTGGTTAAAAGCCGGGGTGTTAGAGGATGATGTATTTAACCAGACTGAACAAGGCACGCCGCAAGGCGGTGTGATTTCTCCATTGTTGGCTAACATTGCTTTACACGGCATGGAACAAATCGTTAAAGAGAAATTCCCTGTTCGCGGCGGCCCAATACTTATTAGATATGCTGATGACTTCTTAGTCTTTCATAAAGATCTCGCGGTTATAAATCATTGTAAGGCAGCTATAGAATTATGGCTTGCAGATATTGATTTAAACCTGAAAGAGGAAAAGACGAGAATTGCACACACCTTACTACAGGATGAACATGGCAACCGGGGATTCGACTTTTTAGGTATGCACATTGGCCAATACAATGTTGGCAAAACGCATACAGGAAAAAGCAACTATGGGAAGCCTCTCGGCTTCAAAACTTTTATTAGGCCATCGAAAAAGTCTCAAAAGAAACAACATAAAGCCATACAAAACATTGTACGTCGTAATCGTACAATCGAACAAGAACGCCTGATAGAACAACTTAATCCTGTCATAAGGGGATGGAGTAAATTTCATTCAACAGTTGTATCAAAGAGGGTGTTTAGTAATATGTCACATAAGTTGTTTCAATCTTTGAGGCGATGGGCGAATCGAAGACACCCGAATAAGACCCAAACTTGGGTAAACCGCAAGTACTGGCGATTGGAAACCGGTCGTTGGACATTTGCTGCTCGTAAAGGGAAGCCTCTTAGACTCTATAGTGAAACTCCAATCATTAGGCACGTCAAAGTTAAAGAGAACCGCTCACCATACGATGGTGACTGGTCTTATTGGGGAGCAAGGCTTGGTAGATACCCTACGTTATCAAACAGAAAAGCCATGCTTTTGAGGAAACAGAAAGGTCGATGTTCAATATGCAAATTACAGTTTACATTAGGCGATGATATGGATACCGACCATATTATTCCTTTGTATTTGGGAGGAAAAGATATATGGGCTAATGTGCAACTATTACATGCTCATTGTCATGTGACCAAAACGAGGAAAGACAGCTTGCTTCATATAAATGATTAACGGACGAGGAGCCGTGTGAAGGGAAACTTTCATGCACGGTTCTGAAGACCAGCCGTAAAGGCGACTTTACGGCTGAGTTTAATCCTTCGAAGAAGATACAGCGGAAAGCCCGGCACGGAGTGCTTGCCATTATCTAACTGATGCCCGGTTGTACACTTGACAAAGCGGAACAGCATTGCTTATATTTACAATATAAGCGGGGCTTTTATTGTATTTAAGGGCTATGGTGGATTAGTAAATTTTTTTTAAAAACTGTTCCGGATCAAACCGGGATTTAATGGTACGCCGGAAATGTTCCTGGCAATGGTAGAGAAGACGACTTTCGTTAAAGAAAATATAGGGTCTAATTGGAGATTCCAGTGCAACTGACTTAGAAGATGTGTAATTGGGCTGAATTAAAGATATAATAAGTGCTTAACCTTTAAAAGATTGACCTCTTTAAGTATCATGAAGATCATATTTTAACCGAATCGTTTTTCAGGTCAACTTTATGGAATCAAAGGCAAATTAAAACAAAAAGCACTACCTTTTCCAGGTTCACTTTTGACGTAAAAAGTCCCTTTATGTTTTTTTATGATCTCCGAAGCGATATATAAACCGAGTCCGACACCCTGATATTGTAAGGCTGTTTTACTGACCCGGTAAAAGCGCTGGAATAAATGCTCTATATCTTTCTTGTCGATTCCTATTCCAAAGTCCTCTACGCATACCGATATGTGGCCATTATCCATCGATGCATGAACTATTACCTGGTGAGCATCCGGTGAGTATTTAATGGCATTAGTCAGTAGGTTGATCAATACCTGTTCGATCCGGTATTGGTCTCCGCCGTAAAAAAGATCAACGGAGTTTTGAAGAATTATCTCATGCTGAATAGAAGCCAATTCAACATTAGCAATACTATTGGTTAAAGTTAAAGCATCTGCAAAATAGAATGCGGCGATATTCAGATCAATTTGTCCGGAATTGATCTTGGTGACATCCAACAGGTCCGCGATCAGTTTTTCAAGTCGTTTGATGCTGTTGCTCGCATTGGAAAGAAAAGGATAAATCTTATCCGTTTTGTCTGTTTTTTTCTCCAGTAACTGATGAATGGCTTTAATATTCGTCAATGGGGTTTTAAATTCATGACTTACCATGTTGAAAAATTCGTCTTTCTTAGCTTCGGCGACCGCTCTCCTGTCTTTTTCGAGTTTTTGAACCAGCAGTTCCCGGTTGGCGATAATAAGTTCAGCAGCACGTTTGCTTTTTTCTTCATCCTGATAGCCCAATTCTTTTAGCGCGATCAAGAGTTCAGCTGCGCGTTTTTCCTTTTCCTCGTCCTGGAAATCAAGTTCGATATTTGCAATGATGAGTTCCGCTGCACGTTTACCCTTTTCCTGATTTTGGAAAACCAATTCCTTATTGGCTATAATTAACTCATTCGCCCGCTTTTCTTTTTCTTCATTTTGAAAAAGTAATTCTTTGTTGGCTACAATTAGTTCTGCAGCGCGTTTTTCCTTTTCAATATTCTGAAAGATCAGTTCCTTATTGGCAAGTATAAGTTCCGCAGCACGTTTTTCCTTTTCCTGATTTTGAAAAATCAGTTCAGTATTAGCCAGGATTAGCTCGGCAGCGCGTTTTTCACGCTCCCGATTTTGAAAATCCAATTGGCTATAGGCGATAACCAACTCGGCAGCACGTTTTTCCTTTTCTCCATTTTGAAAAATGAGTTCGATATTGGCCAGGATGAGCTCAGCATCGCGCTTTTCACGCTCCCGGTTCTGTACATCCAGTTGGCTGTAGGCGATAACCAGCTCGGCTGTACGTTTTTCCTTTTCTGCGTTTTGGAAATGGAGCTCCTTATTAGCAAGAATTAGTTCGGAAGCACGATCCGCTTTTTCTCTGATCTGAAAATCCAGTTCTTTATTGGCAATAGTCAGTTCTGCCGAGCGCTTCTGTTTTTCCTCATTCTGAAAATCCAGCTCTATATTCGCAAGGATCAGTTCTGCTTCAAATCTGGCCTTATCCTGGTTGGCAATGATTAATTGCTCCGCAATGTTGTTTGTATCCATAATGGCCGCCGACGCAGCTAACGATTATTAACGGTAAATAAAAATGCGGATTGTTAATTTACATTTACGTCAATAATCGCTCCATAGAATTTTGCGATCGGTGTTTTCCGGGTTTTAAATGGCAATTTCCGGTCATGCGTGAAAATTCGATTTGGTTATATGGCTGTCTTATAGATAAATGACTGGCCAGCGGTCAGTAACTTTTTTTTTGTCTAAGGAGTAAGGATGCCGGAAATTTCACTCGGTTTTTCTAAGAGGGAGTACCCGTGTACTTTAAAAAGACCGTTAAAAATTTTAGGTATACTTTTTGAAATGTTTAACCGATAATTACTAAGTGCGAAAAATGGTTTCTATTTTTCAGGGATATAATGGAATGCACTGTTGTGTTATATTGTTTTTCTAAAATAGAGTTATGTTATCAGGAATATCAAGTCTTGCCACCCCAATACAATTATCCGCCATGCCATAGTATATATCAAACCTGTTTGGCGTTCCCAAATCGTCCCGCCTGTCAATTCCAGTAGGAAAAACTACGCTTTGAACAATTCCTACACGCTCTTCCAATAACTCCGGCTTTAATACAGGACTGGCCGAACGATAGCGAATTTTGTCAGGGTGATTCTCATCTAAGATCATAACCCCTGCTGAGTAAACCAGGTGATGCGGCTCATCGTTAACAGCAGGCATCTGGTGTACGCCGTGATAAACCATCAGCCAGCCATGCCTTGACATTACCGGTGGGGTTCCTGCGCCGATCTTGATCTTTTCCCAAGCTGCTTCGGGTAGCGCTAATGGGCTGTTTGATTCAAATTCCTGAAGATGTTCGGCCCGGCTGCCATTTAACATCAAATCACTATAGGATATCCAGATACATTCGTGGTGATCCCTGATCCTGCGGTCTTCGGGATCACACATGATGTCTTCCGGCGTAGTGCCGGGAAATAACGGGCGATGCAGCATTACCATGGAAGTATCGCCATGCGGACTCGTCATCGACCTGGGAAAAATGCAGGCATCTTTATTATATACGTCATTAAAGGTGATCAGCTTATAATCCGCAAAATCCGCGAGCCCTAAACGCTCCCAGTGAAGTAGATCTTTTGAAATAGCCAAAGCAATGCGCGGCCCCTTTGACGAGAAGGCAGTGTACGTCATGATGTATTGCTGTATCGGCTCAAAATAGGTAATCCTCGGGTCTTCACACCCGCCACCTTCCGGCCTTTTTTCATAATCGGCTTCTGGTTCCAATACGACTCCAAGACGCTTTACACCAACCGGTTCGCCTTTTTCATCGAATATTACTTTTGCTATGCCAATACGCGAATAATTACCTTTCGCCACCAGCCGTGGGAATAAATAGAGGTCTCCGTCAGGTCCGCGAATTGCAGCAGGATTCAATACACCTTCGACCTCCATCTCATTGCCAGGTTCAGGCCTCATGATTATCCCGATACGATGCATTTGAAGTTCATCCATGTGGTAATAGTTAGCTAATAAATCTTTTTGTGGGCTTTGATTTCAAACTCCTTTTTATGCATAAAGAATTCATTTTCATATTCCCAGTCTAATTCAATTTTCCATTTTCCATCCTCACAATGGTCAATCGGCACTTCGATCAGATTTGTTTCTTGGCTGTCAAATACCGAATGCTGGCTTTTAGGGGTATCTTTAGATAATAGCGTTAGATGAACATTCCCTTTAACAGGGTGACAAAAATTAAATCGCAGGAATTTCATAAGATGGGTATCGGCGAAGAATAAAGTTCAATTCTATACTTTAAAAGTCCGGCTGCAACACTTAAAATGCAGCCGGGCAAATGTATTGATAAGGAAAACTTATTCCGTTGTTTTACCATCAAATTTAGCTTCATGCTGTTCCGCATCTTTTTTTGTGGCACGTATGATGCCGTCCTTGTGCTGCGGTATGGCGTAAATTGTATAAAGTTTCAGGTCCTTGTGCGCATCGGTATTAATAACATTGTGTTTAGATCCGGCAGGTACTATAATAACGTCGCCATCCTTTACGATATAGGTGGTTGAATTAATGATGCATATCCCACTGCCTCCTTCAAACCGAAAGAACTGATCGCTTTTGGCGTGTGTTTCCGAGCCGATTTCCTCGCCAGGCTTCAGGCTCATCAGCACTAGCTGAAGGTGTTTGGCGGTATAAAGTACCTTTCTGAAGTTCTTGTTTTCGGTAGCATCCTTTTGGATGTCTGTTTTAAATCCTTTCATCTGCGTTTTTTGGGTTTGTTTAGCCTTCTGGATAGTGTCTGTAACCAGCATTGGCCCGGACGGTCGGCCGGCGGCTCTTAAACCATTGGCAAATACTAATGTTGCTGTTAAGAGCGCAATTGGAAACAATATTTTTTTCATAGTAAATCTTTTTTATAAAAGTGACCTTAATAAAGAGTTAAAGAAGTGACAGCCATCATTATAAACAATGATGCTGTAGCGTCAATCAAATTGAATGAGAGACAGTTAAGATTTTAAAGGGAAATAGATAAGGCAAGCAACCCTTTGCCTTCTGGCCGCCGAAGGATTTACCATTTCAAATTAAAGAAACTTGCTCTTGTGTCCTGTTTGATTTTTTTAGTACCGGATACATGATGAACCTATGACGGTTGACGATTTCAATATCAAAACAAACGGTTATACTATCCAAAATGTCCCTTCACATAATTCTTTGTCAGTTCATTAGCGGGTTTATCAAAGATCTGTTTCGTATCGCCTGACTCAATTATCTCGCCCAGGTACATAAAAACAGTTTGGTCAGCTATCCGCTGTGCCTGCTGCATATTGTGCGTCACAATTACGATGGTATAATCTTTTTTAAGCCTCAATATGAGCTCTTCTATCTTTGCCGTGCTGATCGGGTCTAAAGCCGAGCAGGGTTCATCCATCAAGATCACCTCAGGGCGCAGGGCAACGGCCCGGGCTATACACAAGCGCTGCTGCTGACCGCCGGATAACCTCGTTGCCGGTTTTTGTAAGTCATCTTTAACCTCATCCCATATATAACTTTCCTTCAATGCATTTTCAATGATACCGGGGCGCTGGTCTTTAGGGATATTATTGATCTTTAAACCGTAGTTGATGTTTTCATAAATACTCTTTGGGAAGGGATTAGCCTGCTGAAAAACCATCCCAACACGCCGCCGGACTTCGGTGGCAGAAAGTTTCCCTTTATACAGGTTCTGGTCTTCGAGTAAAAACTCACCTTCGATCCTTACCTCGGCTGAAAGATCATGCATCCTGTTAAAGCATCTAAGCAGGGTACTTTTGCCGCAACCAGAAGGGCCGATGAGGGCTGTGATCTTATTTTGAGGAAAAGCTACGGTTACGTTTTTTAAAACCTGCTTGTTGCCAAACCACAGGTTTGCGTTTGTTGCCGATAGTTTGACGCGCTCTTTATTCATGTTTACTATGCTGATAACGTATATAAAAAGCCGAAAGGTTTAAAAAGAATACCACAATGATCAATACCAATGCCGTGCCGTAAGCTAAGGGCCTTACTTGTTCAATAGCCTGGTGTTGGGTAGATAACATATACAAATGGTACGGCAGCGCCATAAATTCCTGGTTTAAATAACCGGCCGGTTTATTGATGTAAAAAGCTACGCCAGTAAACAAAATGGGGGCTGTTTCCCCGGCCGCACGGGATAGCGTGAGTACCAGGCCGGTTAACATGCCCGGAATTGCAGACGGCAACACCACATCGCGGATAGACTCAAATTGGGTGGCTCCAACCGCTAAAGCAGCCTGACGCATACTGTTGGGAACGCGTCTTAACGCTTCTTCGGTGGTAATGATAATATAGGGCAGCGATAAAAGGCCCAGCGTTAATCCCGCAGCTAAAAGCGAAGTTCCCATTTGCAGGCCTTGTACAAACAACGCCAGCCCGAACAAGCCATAAATAATGGAGGGCACGCCTGCTAAATTACGTATCGAGGCCCTGATGATCCTGGTGAGCCAGCTATCCTCAGCATATTCGTTCAGGTAAATAGCGCAGCAAATACCAAAGGGTGCCGCTATTAAGGCTGTGATCAATGTGAGTAATACCGTGCCGATAATGGCAGGTAAAATACCACCTTTGGTCATCCCGTCACTTGGTGAAGTGCTGATAAATGCCCAGGATAAGGACGAAGACCCTTTACTGATCAGATCCCATAAAATGGCTAACAGGAAAAAACAAACCAAACCTGTGGTTAAAAGCAAAGTTCCCCATTCAATAATTGGTGTGAGCTTTTTCATCATGCTGCCTGGTATTTTCGGTATTTGTTTACAAAGTACTCCCCAACAATATTCACCAATAACGTCATTAAAAACAGCACTGCCGCAATGGCGAACAACGCGTAATAATGCGTAGTTTGATAAGGCACCTCCCCCATCTCAATAGCGATGGTAGCCGTCATGGTTCGTACCGAATGAAAAAATCCTTTTGGAAAAGCGGATGCGTTGCCGGTGGCCATTAATACCGTCATCGTTTCGCCAATGGCACGGCCAACACCCAGCATCACAGCTGCCAAAATACCCGGTGCCGCGGCTGGTATGGTTACTTGTATCAAGGTTTGCCACCGGTTGGCGCCAACGCTGTAACTTGCTTCTTTGTAGGCGTTCGGCACGCCCTCCAGCGCGTCCTGGGTTACGGTGATAATGGTAGGTAATGACATGATAGCTAATAATACAGCACCATTAAGTGCATTCAATCCATTTGATTGACCTGTGATACTGGCAATGCCTGGGCCTAATACGACGATATCTAAAAATCCGATAGCTACTGATGGGACGGAAGCCAACATCTCTATGGCTGGTTTCAATACGCTTTTTAGCTTTCTGCCCGCATAGTCCGACAGGAAGGATGCAGTTCCTATACCCAAAGGAATAGCGATACACATGGCACCCAGCGTAACCAGGCTGGTACTCACTAACAAGGGCAGCATACCATAATTAGCAGGGGTTCCTGATGGATTCCATTGGGTGCCGGTAATAAAATCCCAGGGCTTTATTTTCAAAAAAAAGGCTACTGTATTCCACAGCAGCATAAAGAATATACCCGCCAGTATAGCGATCACCATCAGGCCGGTCATCCTGAACAATAATTTGGCAGCTTGATCTGTTTTTTCTCTGATCGCTAATTTCATATCTTATTTGAGGATAATGTAGTAACCGGAGGTGGTGATGATCTTTTGGCCTGCAGCGCTTTTTTCAAAATCAATAAATGCAGACACCTTTTTCCAGGATGTAAGGGGTATAAACTGATATAACGGTCGCTGAAAATAATACCGGCGAGCAGCAATTGCTTTGATATCTAAAGGAGACACCGCAATGCTTCCCGGTTTAGCAATTATCTTTAATACTTTAATGGGTTGTTCGGTTCCGTTATTGAGTATGTAGCCGGCGCCCACATAACCAATTCCGGATCTGTCGTGCTTAATACCCTCCACAATCTGGGCATTACCGTTCATTTCCTTGGCATCCCGGCTAAATTCCATCTTTAATTTTTTACTGATGAAAGAATGCGTTCCCGAATTGCTTTGCCTTCCGTAAATACTGATCGGCATATCCTGCCCCGTAACCGGTTTCCAGGTTTTGTATTGCCCGTTTAATACTTTGGTTAACGTTGCTATGTCAATAGAATCCAGGTGAAAATCCTTGTGAACGATAAAAGCTGTGGCATCCTCCGCAAAAATCACCGTTCGTATAGGGATGCCTTTTGTCTTCAGCAACATAATTTCTTCGGCGTTCAATGGCCTGGATGAATTGGCTATATCAGTTTGCCCGTTAAGCAATGAAGCAATACCCAGGCCAGATCCGCCGCCCGAGATCGCCACACTGAAATCCGGATGTTCCTTATAAAAGTTTTCGGCCAGGCTAACCGCCAAGTTAACCTCCGTATCAGAGCCCTTTACTTTGATAAATTTGCCTGCGTCGCTACACGAAACCAACAGGATGATTAATAAGCACAGTAAGTATTTCATCATGAACTTATTAATTTTTGTAATATAGGGTAGCAATATGTTATTGATGTTAAATATCTATCACCAATTAAAATATCAGGGGCTGGTCGTAAACTATTTTGGTTACCCTAAATTTAGCATAACAGAAGTCGCCTTTTTCTAACCTCCATATGGCTTGTATGTTTGTTGGTACGAATACGCCGTTGATCTGCTTATAACCGGCCATTTTACCTATCCAGGTTTCCAGCCGGCCTTTTTCCATATAGCGTTTGGTTTCCATTTGTGTAATCAACCCTTCGCCATCAAATGTTACAATGTAGTACAGGAACATTCCGTTATAGCTAAAGGTAAGTTTTGCTGTATTCTCATCAATGGCTAACCATTTCAGTTGATCTCCGGGCAGTAGGTTGGTGGGAAACCAAACCCCTTCAGCCAACCATCGCAACAACTCGCCCTGGTTAAAGCTCTCTCCCTGTGCATCTACCACATTGTAAAGGGACAAAATGGAAACGATAAGCCTGCCCTTATCAGCAATATACATATCACGGGCAGTGAAGAGGGAGGTTGTGCCTTTCCAGATGAAGCCTGGCTTTTCGACGGTGAAATATTGTTCGCCTTTAATAGCCGTCCAGTCCTTATCCAGGCCCGTTTTAAATTGCCCGTCGTGTAAAAGACTGACGTAACTGATGTAAGGTTGCCCGTTTCTTAAAACATGTTTAAAATACCGCTGCACAGGCTTTGGTAAACCTGTTAGTTGGTCGTAATTAAAGGTTTTATCTGAAACTGGTTTTGCTGAAGCAAAAAGCCGGTTCACGGTTTTACCGAACCGGACAGCAAGGTTAACCCTACCCATGATAAATGCTGCTAAAAGCGCTGTAATGACTATTACTGTAATGAGCATAATCTTCCTATTTAAATTAAGATGATTTTTGATATAAACTCCTGACTGCCGGCAATAAGGCGACAAATAATATAGCAATGGCAAGAGACATATAGAAAGTATGCAGCCAGCTTACCGCCTGTAAAAACATCATTTCCAACTGTATCCATGCGATCAGCATAAATGCCGTATAAATACTAAAGGTCCAGGCCCAGTACATATCATCATAGCAGTTAAGTTTTTCGGCAAATTCAGATGCCGGTTTTCTGATCAGTGCAAAAACTAACACGAATGGAGCTACGCCAAGCAATAGAAATAAAACGATCCCTGGTATTAAAAAATCGTGAAAAGGAGACTTCTTCAGCAGGAACAATGGCATACCTATCAAGCTGCCATTTGGCGAAATGATTAATGATGCACCTCCACCTATAGCCCCTAAACTCAGAAAACCCAATAATAAGATCAGGCAGTTTCGCCCTATTGTTGATTTCATTTTGTTGCAAGGTGTGTGTTGGTCAGAATTTAGAATATCTTATTTGTTATTGAATGGATTGTTTCTTCGTCAGGAGCGTATCAGCCAGTCTACCGGCCGCCTTAACGAAACCGGTTCGGGATAATGTTTTACATAACCTGTCCTTAAAATGAACTGCACCCGGTCAGTGATGCCGACAGAGGCATTAAGGCCTTGATGTATGGACGGCTCCTCCAGTATTTGGGTCATGGGGTGTATAGCGATATTCTGATCTCTTACTTTCAGGAACAGCCGCTGCATCCGCCGCCCTGTTTCGATGAGGCTCGGCACAGAAGCATCCTTACTTGTGATTAAAAACCAGCCTGCAGAAGATGCTACCTGCTGTTCTGCCTGTTTAATATTCTGATCTCTGAAGCTATTACCCATCACGTTCGGTTTCCCATAAAAGTTTCGCACCACCCAGCCGGAAATACCCTCGATTTCCATACTTCCCGGAGTTAAACCGTCACGGTATTTCTCTGCATCCTTATTTGAAAACCTTATCCAGTCAGCCAATTCTTTTTGCGCTGCGTTACGATAGGACTGGATCTTATTGGCTTCGATGGTTTGTTCGTTCAGATATTGATAAGCTTTAGCTGTACGGGGTACAAAGCGAATAAAATCAGGTTCATTGGCCACTAGCAGCCTGACATCTTCAGTTTTCAATGCTTCGGACAGCATGTTTGATCTTACCGTCCGGCGTTGTATGATAGTTTTGGTATCATACCTGAAGAGGTTTCCCGACTTGATCAGTTTTACTTCCATTACATTTTCATCCTGGTTAGTATTAGCCAACAAACTAAATTGGCAACTATAGCCCAGATTATTGGCGGCGTATTCCAGGTTTTGAATAAATGCACCAATGGATAGCATCGTTTCCCTTTGCGCCGGATCGACAGCAGGCAACCATTTAGTTTTATCATTGAAGATAATCCAATGCAGCGGCTCGATATATTTTATCAGCCATGGTTGCGTATTGTGGCCGCTCGGAGCCAGGGATGCAAGGAATAATATGCGCCTTTCATCTATGTTCAGTTGAGTTTTAACTGCGGTATCAGGCTTCAGATCGGCCCTCACAAAATTGCTTTTATCGCTCAGGGCGTAATAAGTTATCCCTGCTATAACCACCGATGTCCCTGTTATACCTAAAAATTTCCTTCTGTTCATGATGGGGTATTATTTGCAGCAATCTTTTTGGCTGTCATTCGTTTTCGCCATTTAAAAAGTTCAAACCATATTACCGACAAAAAGCCGATACCCGCACTGATTAAAAGCTGTTCCAATTTTAATGGCTCGAAACTGAAGAAAATTGCTAACGGTCTTACATAAATTAAAGTAGCTGAAATAAGCAAGGTGCTACTGATGATTAGCAAAACGAGGTTATTTTTATACCTGATGGTCGTGAGCACTGAATAAAAGAAGGAACGGTTCACCAGTGTCAATAATATATTGGCGGCGATCAGGCAGGTAAATACCATGGTACGGGTTAGCTGTTCATCTGCCCCTTTGCTTACGGCATACTGGTAGGTTGCCAGCGTGCCGATTGTGATCACCAAACCTTGTATAATACTGGTGGTTAATTCTTTCCAGTTAAAAAAAGTGGTGCTGAACGGTCGTGGTTTTTGCAGCATGGTATTCTTTTCCATCGGCTCATTCTCATAAATAATGGAACAGGTTGGCCCCATGATCAATTCCAGGAAAATGATATGTACCGGCGAAAATATATTGGGGTAGATCCAGCCCAGGGCCAAAGGAATAAATACAGTTAATACGATAGGGATATGGATGGAGATAATATACTGGATCGCCTTTTTCAAATTAGTATAAATACGCCTGCCCATGGCTATGGCATCCACCATTTTGGATAGATCATCTTCCAGCAGGATCAGCGACGCCGCCTGTTTGGCAATTTCTGTCCCCTTTTTGCCCATAGCTATGCCAATGTTTGCAGCCTTTAGTGCGGGGCCATCGTTCACGCCGTCGCCGGTCATGGCTACGATCTCGTTTTTAGCTTTTAAGGCATTGATGATCCTGAGTTTGGCATCCGGGAACATCCGAGTAAAAATATTAACGGTTTCTACCTTATCCCCAAGCTCTTTGTCAGACAATTGCATCAGCGCGTCGCCGCTGATACATTGATCAAAACCGTGGAAATCAATTTGACGGGCGATAGCTCCGGTAGTCTCCGCGTTATCGCCCGTAATGATCTTTACTGCGATACCGGCTTTGTAAAAATCCTGCATTACTGCACTGATATTTTTCTTTGGAGGATCGTAAAAAGCCACCAGCCCTTTAAATGCGAATTTAAACTCCTGCTGTGTAGCTGGGAATTCATTACCGTTAAAAATGGCCTGCCCGACAGCCAATACACGGTATCCCTCCGCTGCGAGTTGCTTAATTGCAGAAGTTATCCGGTCTTTCTCGATATCGTACAGATCACTGACTTTAATCAGCGCTTCGGGTGCACCTTTTGCTGCGATAATGCGCTCCCCCTCTGCATTCTCGAACAGGTGGGTCATCATGGGCGGTTTGCCGCCCAGCGGATATTCATGGATCATTTTATAAGTAAGCCGTTCATCCATTTTGGAGCTTTTTGAATAGGCCTCGTGCAGGGCAATTTCCATCGGATCAAAAGGCATGGGTTCACTGGCCCACATCGCAATCCTGATCAATTCCTTTTCAGGTTCGCTGGTGATGCTTTCTGCTTTTAAAGTCTGATTCTGTTTCAGCAGATAAACCCTCGCCAGGCTCATTTTATTTTCGGTTAGTGTACCGGTTTTATCGGTGCATATCACAGATGCGCTGCCCAAAGTTTCAACCGTTTTCATTTGTTTGACTACGATGCCCATTTTCATCAGCCGCCAGGCGCCCAGGGCCATGAACGTAGTAAATGCTACCGGGATCTCTTCCGGCAGGATACTCATCGCCAGTGTAAGCGCTTTGATCAGGCTATCGAGAACGTTAGCCGAATGTAAATAGTTAATGCCCCATACGGTCAAAAATACAATCGCCCCGGCAATCACCATTTTTTTTACAAAGTTGTTGATCTGTAATTCCAATGGGGTCTTTTCTTCCACTATAGCTTCCAGGCTTTTGCCGATCTTTCCTAACCGGGTTTCGTTGCCTATTGCGGTAATGGTAGCTATAGCCAGGCCGCTTGCTACCGTGGTTCCATGAAAAATTAAATGATCAGTCGCGTCTTTATCTTTATAAACGGCCAAAGACTCACCGGTAAGGATACTTTCATTGACAGAAAAGTCATTCGATTGAACGATAACACCATCAGCGGTAATAGAGGTGCCTTCTTCTATCCTTAAGCTATCACCCATTACGAGGTCTTCACTTTTTATTTCTTCCACTTTTCCATTCCTGATTACCTTGCAGGACGGCTGGGAAAACTCCTTTAATTTTTCGAGTGCGTTCCTGCTGCGAGAATCCTGGTATAAGGAAATACCAGCCACCAGCACAATTGCCGAAGCCAGAAAAATACCGTCGCCGGTTTTTCCACTGATGAAGTAAATACACGACGTAACCAGCAATAAAATTACCATCGGCTCTTTTGCGAGGCTTTTTACCGCATCAATAAACCCGTTTTCCTTTCTATAATCTAAAACGTTTCGCCCGTATTTTGCCCTGGCTTCAGTTACCTGTGCTGTGGTTAGTCCCTGTATAGTTAATTTTTCTAAAGGCATCTGGGTAATTGTTTAACAGGAGGACTATATGATAGTCACCTTATGGGTTAATTAATTGCGACGGAATGACCATTATCGGCAAATGATTTCCGGATAGTGCCTGTTCCGTATTACTCGTCCTGAAGATATCGGCAAAAAAACCGTGCTGATAGTGTACCAGGGCCAGTATATCTGAGCCGTTGTCTTTACACATTCCTTTTAACCGTTTGATCACATCTTTTCCCCTGATCTGCTGATAGGTGACATTGGCTTGTTTTATAGCGCGGACGCGATTATGGATCGCCCGTTCCTTAACGGGTTCCTCGTCCTTTTCTGTTAATGATACATGAACGATCTCCAGTTCAAAACCGATGTTCTTAGCCAGCCCCACCAGGTACGTGATGGCATTAATATCGGCCAGTTCAAATGCGGTAGCTACCGTAACCTTATTTATTTTTTTTAATAAAGCTTTTGGAGGAATAACCAGGACAGGGCAGTTGGCATGATTGATCACATCCATCGTGTCGCTGCCAAAAAATAAGTGTTCAAGGCCGCTATTTGTACTTCCTCCCATCACGATCATATCAATCGCTTTATCCTTTAAAATAACCTCAACATTCTCACCGAGCGAACCTTCACCACTCTGGTAATCAGTTTTGGGCCTGAAGCCATTTTTTGTTTGATCGGCAATGACGTGCCTAAGCTGAATGGCTAAATGCGAAAGTTGTGCTGTACTATCCTCTTTGCGGAACACAAACTCTTCTACCACCCATGGCCCGCCGCCATAAGCTGGCAATATGGGATGATCATAATAGGTGTTGAACAGCAAGATATCGGCGTGTAATTTCTCAACGACAGTGGCCGCAGCACGGGCTGCATGCGTAGCGTTGCCTGAGAAATCAGTCAGCATCAGGATCGTTTTCATAACAGCTTTTATAGACTGCAAATCTGGCATTTAAATCACTGATAATAATGACCTTAATCATTGTAATGGCTGATAGCCGTCATTAAAAGCAAGCCCCTTATTTGACATCTTTGATAAAAAAGATCATGAGTCAAACACACATTCATTTACTGATCACCCACCTGCCGATATTCGGTTCTATATTAGGTGCGTTTGTTTTGATCCATGGGATATGGAGAAAAAGCAATACGACATTGATCGCCGCTTATAATGTTCTGATCATTTCGGCTATAGGTGCCGGTATAGCTTATTCAACCGGTGAAGGTGCAGAAGAAACGGTCGAGCATATACAAGGAATCTCTAAAAATATCATTGACGAACATGCTGAATCTGCGCTGACATCATTGATCGCTTTGATCGCCGTCGGGGTAATTTCAATAGCAGGGCTTTTTGTAACCTGGAAAAGCCCTTCGCTGGTAAGGCCCTTTGCATTGATCGCATTATTTGCTTCCCTAATCGGATTTGGCCTCGTTGCCAGAACAGGTTACCTCGGTGGACAGATCAGGCATACCGAGATCGGAACCAACGCGATATCGCCGGCGAAAGAAGGAAGCGGGAAAGACAATGATTAAATTAATCTCTAATAAAAGTAATGTTTATCATGGGCACCACTATTAAAGATTTGCCCTTAACAGTAAAACGGTCGGTTGAGTTGCTGGGACTCTTTTTATTAGGGGCATTGATTGTTTTGGGGAATACAGTAATTATGCCGTTGCTAATGGCCTTTTTCTTCTCACTCATGCTGATGCCCATCTTTCGCTTGTTTCGAAAGCTGAAAATTCCGGAGAGTATCGCTATTTTCTTACCCATACTTTTATTAATTATTAGTTTGGCCCTTGTTATTTGGTTGTTTACCAGCCAGGTATCGGCTTTACTGGATGATTTTCCCCAGATCCAGCAAACAGTTACCAGGCATTTGGATAGTCTCAGCATCTGGATCAGCAATTCTTTTGGCTATTCTCCGGCAGAACAACTGAAATTCATTAATGAACAGAGCAAAAAGCTGTTCAGTTCGTTAGGCGGAATGCTGAGCGGCGCAGCAGGTTCCTTATCCGGCGTCATTATATTCATCGGGCTTCTACCTATCTATATTTACCTGATCATATTATACAGGAACTTATTTTTGAAGTTTATTTTAATGTGGTTTAAAGCCGATGAAAACCTTAACGTTGAAGAAGGAATACGGCAAACAGAAAAGATGGTAAAAAGCTACCTGGTTGGGTTATTAATACAGATCACTTATATCATCATACTTCTCGGCGGCGCATTGTGGATATTCGGTATCCAGAATGCCTTGTTGATCGGTATCATATTCGCTTTTTTAAACCTGATCCCTTACCTGGGGGCATTAATCGGCAATCTCTTAGGCGTATTATTAACGCTTGCGTCATCGGATAAGATCAGCGATGTCCTGATCGTTTTAGGCGCTATTACGTTCGTTCAGTTTTTGGACAACAATATTCTGATGCCGCGTATAGTAGGTTCGCAAGTAAAAATAAATGCGCTTGTTTCCATAGTTGGGATCATTATTGGGGGCGTTATGGCTGGTTTATCAGGCATGTTTCTGGCGATGCCAATACTTTCCATTTTAAAAATAGTTTTTGACCGGTCCGAAAATTATAAACAGTGGGGTGTGCTGCTGGGAGATGAAAGGCCTGCCAAAAGCCCGATGACCGTTTGATGTATAGGAATTATCAATAGCCCCAATAATTTATAAGGCGGACAAGTATTAATTCCTGTGCCGTTTATCCTCATGACGTTGATTTTCACGGTTGTCATCTTACTGCTGAAAAGCTTCACATCGTATCGCACCTGTTCTGAAATTTCGGGATTAATGGCGTAATATCCACCAGCAAGTAGGCTAATACCGACACAAAGGTTTCTTAAATTACTGAATAATAGAATGATGCGGACTGTTCCGAAAAATGATGCTAGTCACTATTCCATAGATTTTTCACAAACTCCTGCCTTTGACAGGGATTTGCACCGAAAAGCTTATTCTCTCTCACCCTAATCATTGGGCGAGCTGATTTCTCACTCTTTCATAATGGAAACGTGCCTACCAATCACTTAAACAAATGGTCTGTCAGCGACCACCAAAACTTAAGGTAAGGAAGCCTATTACAACATTAATCGGTAGAAAATCTTCCAAATTCCAATACAAAAAAAAGTGGATTGTATAATCCCGAACCTTTTTCGAAATTTCCATCAATTTTATCCTAATGGAAATTAGAATTGAAAAAACTGTAAAAGTAACAAAATACTATATTTGACTTAACAATTGGAATACAAACCTGCTATTTGCGTCATTCGTAGAATAAAGAATACTTTTAAATATAACAGAATCATCATAAGACAACAAGAGCGATTATTCTGAACTCCTCCCCTTCCACAGATTGATTTAAAACATTTCTTCTTTGCTATTCTTTTGCGTCATTTATAAAAGCATTTAAACCGACAATCAAAAACACCCTAAATCAACCATTGTAAATTTAGGTTTGACAAGGGTTTAGTCCGGAACTTCAGCATTGCTTTTCAACTAAAACATAAAAATGAATTAGTATTGTTACAAACATGTTGTAATGCAATTGAATTTAAGTTAAACACTTAAATTCAATATTATCTAAAAACTACTCTCTGATCTTCTAGTCAGAATCTTTAAACGAGTTTACTTTTCGTATGTCAAGTGGTACATTTCCGAAGCTATCATACGCAAATTTATCTGGCTTCAAACCGCCCGGTTTTTTTATTGACGACGATTTTGTACATGATAAGTTCAACCGTCGTCCCTATATCACTTTCGTTATCAACAAAACCATGTTCGCGGGTAACCGAATCATCAATGATGTATGGCGTAATTCTATCCGTCAATTGTTGTAAAACTTTTTGCTGTTCGGCCATTTCGGTAATTTCCTCGAACTTTCCCCATGCGATCACGCTTTGCCAGTCGGTCATGTCTTTTATTTTATCCACTTCAAAACAAACTTCCGGATTCTGTCTCATCATATCGATCTTCATCCCTTTAGCAGAATGGCAATAAATGCTTGTTCCATCATACACATAATTAACTGGCACAATGTAAGTAACGCCTGCTGAATGGCATCCAAGGCGACCAATCAGTTGATCTTTCAACAGAGTTTCTATTTGGTTTTTGTCTAATTCTCTTAACATTTTTATTTTTTTTTATGATTTAATAAGAAACTTTAAGTAAAGGTCATGCGCTCTATTTTTTCAGGGATCGACGATGCCCAATTGCCTGTTTTCTTTAAATTTTTTAAAATGGGACGGCGTTAAACCCGTAATTTTCTTGAATTGGTTGGAAAGGTGCGCTACGCTGCTGTAGTGTAATTTATAAGAGATTTCTGTTAGTGAAAGTTCATCATAGACTAATAACTCCTTTACCCTTTCTATTTTATGCATGATAACATAATGCTCGATATTGATTCCAACCACTTCTGAAAATAAATTAGCCAGGTAGGTGTAATCATGGTTTAATTTTTCACTCAGGTAGTCAGAAAAATTAACCTTTGCAGGTTCATCGGAATAATGGATCAGCTCGACAATTACTTTCTTTATTTTTTCAATCAAGATACTCTTTTTGTCATCCAGTAATTCAAGTCCGTGCTTCAAAAGCAAAGTTTTAAATTCCAGCAATTGAGCATTAGACATGGTTTCCAAAATTTCCACTTCACCAAGTTCGACGATAATGTAATGAAGAGATAATTTTTTGAGTTGCTGTTTGACCACCATCTTGCAGCGTATACATACCATATTTTTAACATAAAGTTTCATATTCTAAAGGGGGGGTAGGAACGTAAAATCAATGATTTGCTGAACGGTCTTATCACGATAGCAGAGTCGTTATAAGAAGCAAATTTGATGGCAGGCACACATTGTTGAATTACATTGAATTTATTGCTTGATGAGTTCATGTAATACCAATATGCACAACTATAAGGAATAAAAACAAGATTAGTTTTAATCATATGGAAAAATAAAAAACCTGAGGTTAAATTCTCTATTACTGCATTTATACAACGGATATCAATATCTCGCTTACGATCTGCTACTCCCCTATCGCTATAACACAATCGGTCATTCGTAATGTGTGAAATATGTAACATTTCTAAGGAGTTGTGTAACAATTAGAATTCCCGGTCACGCCATCTTTGTGCTAGGATTTTAACCGCTCTGGAATACCCTCAATTAGAATCTACCTTCTGATAGCTAAAAGAAATTAGAGAAAGAAAAGTGTAAAAAGATATTTAAATCAAAAGCCATGGAAAAAAAAGCATCAGATAACACTGAACTGGAAACAGGTAAAGCACACATTATCGTGGAGATTATTGAATATGTACCCAATGCCGTCGTCATCAAAACCATTATTAAAAAATCGACAGGAAACATTAGCATTATGTCTTTTGACAGCGGAGAAGGATTAACCGAAAAAACGAGCCCTTTCGATACTTTCGCCCAGATCATTGAAGGAAATGCAGAGATTGTTATTGATCATATGTCCAACCACCTAAAAGCAGGGATGGGCATTATTATACCTGCACACCTCCCCAACTATATCAAACCAAACGGCCGTTTTAAAATGATTCAAACCGTTATTAAAAGCGGGTATGAATAACCAAAAGATCACCGCCCTATTTCTGGATATCGGCGGCGTCTTGCTTACCGATGGGTGGAACCGCGTTGCACGCAAAAAGGCTGCTGATTATTTTAAGCTTGACCATGGTGTAATGGAAGACCGGCACCACATTACCGTAGAAACCTTCGAATTAGGTAAAATAACACTTGAGGAATATTTGAGAAGGGTTGTTTTTGTCGAACATCAGGATTTCGGAATACAGGATTTCAAAGAATTTATGTTTGCCCAGTCTACCGGCCATTTCGAAATGCTATCCCTGATCGCTGCACTTAAAAAGGAGCAACATTTAAAGATCGTGATTGTGAGTAATGAAAGCCGAGAATTGAATGAATTCAGAATAAAAAATTTCGGGCTGAATAATCTTGCTGATTGTTTCATCTCCTCTTCCTTTGTCCGTCTTCGTAAACCCGATACCGATATTTTTAAGCTGGCATTAGACATTTCGCAGGTGCCCGCCAAACAAATTATCTATATCGACGATCAGCTCATGTTTGTCCGGCTTGCGGAAAATTTTGGCATGAATACCATTCACCATACAGATTATCAGTCTACCACCACAAAATTAGCATCCTTTGGATTGCGCACAATTAATGACAGCCATGAAAAAAGGTAAAAACCATGTGCTTACTATTAATGGTGGTTCATCCAGCATCAAGTTCGCATTATACCAAGCTGATGTACGATTAAATGAAATACTATCAGGCGAAATAGAAAACATCGGTCAAAAAAGCGTTGCACTGCGATTTAAAAATCCCGGGCATCATCCGACTCATAAAATTGACCTTAAAACTAATGACTATGAATCCACCGCTAGCTGGCTGATTGGGTGGCTGGAAAAACAGGTAGATTTTGAACTGGTCAAGGGGATTGGGCATAGGGTGGTTCAAGGCCTGGACCATGATAAACCGGAAAAGATCACCGATGATCTAATGGACGATCTGAAAAAGATCAGCGCCTTCGATCCCGAACATCTGCCTGAAGAAATTAAAATGATCTCCGTTTTCAGGAAGCGCTACCCGGACCTGGTACAAGTCGCCTGTTTTGATACTTCCTTTCATACCACTATGCCGCCCGTGGCAAAGTTAGTCTCCATTCCACGTCGATTTCAGGCTATGGGTATTAAACGGTACGGCTTTCACGGGCTTTCTTATGCCTATCTAATGGAACAGCTTGACCTGGAAGAATGGCGTGAAACGTCGAGGCACAGAGTGATACTAGCGCATTTGGGGAACGGCGCAAGCCTCGCAGCTGTTAAAGAAGGTAAAAGCATAGATACCAGTATGGGGTTTTCACCGGCGGGCGGTATACCGATGGGTACACGGTCCGGTGATCTTGACCCTGGGGTAGCCTGGTATTTAATGAAATCCCAATCGCTTAGCCCTAAACAGTTCAACCATCTCCTTAATCACGAATCAGGTCTGTTGGGTATTTCTGAAACCAGCGCAGATATGAGGGAACTGTTAAAAATCCAGGCAAATGACAGGCGCGCTGCAGAAGCCGTTGAGCTATTTTGTTACCAGGTCCGAAAATCCATTGGCTCATTTGCCGCAGCCCTTCACGGTTTAGATACGCTGGTGTTTTCAGGTGGTATAGGTGAAAATTCTCCCGAGGTCCGTGAAAGGATCTGTCACGGTCTTGAATTTTTAGGTATAGAGCTGGATAAAGAAAAAAATTCAAATAACGAACCGTTTATCTCTGCCGACATCAGTACGATATCAGTTCGTGTCATTCCAACAAATGAAGAATTAATGATAGCGAAGTCGGTTTGCGATATTTTGGACTATAACATTAAAAACTAAACACCTATGGAAACAGCAATGACCAGCCCCGAGGTTGAAATGATATCCCCGGAGTTAATTCAAAAAATGAATGCTTACTGGCGTGCGGCCAACTACCTGTCCGTCGGGCAAATTTACCTGTACGACAACCCGCTGCTGAAAGAACCGCTAAAATTAGCCCATGTAAAACCGCTTGTGGTCGGGCATTGGGGAACCACACCTGGCCAAAACTTCATTTATGTACACTTAAACCGTGTTATTAAGGAGTACAATCTGAATATGTTTTACGTAGCCGGCCCCGGTCATGGCGGCCCGGCGATCGTAGGCCAGGTTTACCTGGAAGGTACCTGGACAGATGTTTATCCCAATGTAACCAGGGATGAGGCGGGCTTAAAGAAACTTTTTACACAGTTTTCCTTTCCCGGCGGGATATCCAGTCACGTCGCACCCACAACTCCAGGCTCGATCCACGAGGGCGGTGAACTGGGTTATTCACTCAGCCATGCTTTCGGGGCTGCCTTTGATAATCCAGACCTCATCGTAGCCTGTGTTATTGGCGATGGTGAGGCAGAAACGGGACCATTAGCTACAGCCTGGCATTCTAATAAGTTTTTAAACCCAATCACCGACGGTACGGTACTTCCTATCCTCCATTTGAATGGTTACAAGATCAGTAACCCAACGCTGCTGGCCAGGATTGAACATGAAGAGCTGGAAAAATTCCTGGAGGGCTGTGGCTGGACACCTTATTTTGTAGAGGGTGATGACCCCGAAGCCATGCACCTGTTAATGGCATCTACCCTGGAAAAAGTAATTGCACAGATCCATCAGATCAAAAATGATGCAATAGCAAACGAAAAGTCAGTCAGGCCGCGCTGGCCAATGATCGTGTTGCGCTCGCCCAAAGGATGGACGGGGCCTAAAATAGTCGACGGGTTTCACGTTGAAGGCACATTTCGGTCGCACCAGGTTCCGCTCTTAATTGACGCCGATCATCCGGAACATGTAGCGCAATTGGAAAGCTGGATGAAAAGCTATAGACCCGAGGAATTATTTGATGAGAACGGCACCCTGATCCCGGAATTAATGGATTTAGCGCCAAAAGGTGACCGGAGGATGGGTTCCAACCCACATACCAATGGTGGCATGCTACTTCATGATTTGCGTATGCCCGATTTTCACAAACATGCGGTAAGTGTACCATCACCCGGTGCTGTTAGTGTTGGGGATACTACCATACTCGGAAAATTTCTGGCTGATGTAGTGAAACTTAATCCCGATAATTTTCGTGTTTTTGGCCCTGATGAAACCCTATCTAATCTGCTCGGAGCTGTTTTTGAGACGACCAATCGTCAATGGGATGCCAGACAGGCGGAGTATGATGAGTTTCTGGCACCCGAAGGCCGTGTGCTTGACTCACAACTTAGCGAGCACCAGTGCGAAGGCTGGCTGGAAGGTTACCTACTGACCGGCAGGCATGGCATATTTAACAGCTATGAAGCGTTTATCCGTATCATCGATTCCATGTTTAGTCAGCATGCCAAATGGCTAAAGGTAACTAAAGAGTTGCCATGGCGAATAAATATCGCGTCGCTTAACTATTTGTTGGCCTCTCATGTATGGCAGCAGGACCACAATGGCTTTACGCACCAGGACCCGGGTTTCCTGGATCATGTGATCAATAAAAAAGCTGACATTGTGCGCGTTTATTTACCAGCCGACGCCAACTGCCTGTTATCGGTTGTTGATCATTGCTTACGAAGCCGGGATTATGTCAACGTCGTAGTGGCTGGCAAGCACGCCTTACCTCAATGGCTGACTATGGATGCAGCTGTTATACATTGTACAGAAGGCATCGGCATTTGGCAATGGGCGAGTAATGACCAGGACTCAGAACCCGATGTGGTAATGGGCTGCTGCGGAGATACCCCCACCTTGGAGGTACTGGCTGCTGTTTCCATTCTTCGTGAGCATCTGCCTGACTTGAAAGTTAGGGTAGTGAATGTTGTTGACCTGATGAAACTACAGTCGGCCAGCGAACATCCCCACGGGTTAAGCGACCTGGATTACGATTCACTGTTCACAAAAGATAAGCATATTGTATTTGCTTTTCACGGCTACCCATGGCTGGTTCACCGCTTAACTTACCGAAGAACAAACCGGAATCTTCATGTGAGGGGTTATAAGGAAGAAGGTACCATTACCACCCCTTTTGATATGCGTGTACAGAACGATCTTGACAGGTTCCACCTGGTCATTGACGTGGTTGACCGTTTAGAAAATTTAGGGGCTAAAGGTTCTTACCTGAAACAAATAATGCAGGACAAACTAATCGAGCACAAGCATTACATAGACATACATGGCCAGGATATGGCGGAGATCCGTAACTGGAAATGGAACATAATTAACCATGAATGAACAGACACTCATAACGACCGCTCAGGCGCTGACAGCAGGTCATAAGGGCTTGCTGGCTATGGATGAAAGTAATAGCACCTGTAACAAAAGGTTTGAAGCCATCGGGATTCCGCAAACCGTAGAATATCGCAGAGCCTATCGGGAATTGATCATCACTACGCCGGATCTGGGCAAGTATGTCAGCGGGGTGATCCTTTACGATGAAACCATCCGTCAGCAAAAGAAAGATGGTACAACGTTTATAAAAGTCATCCTTGATGCAGGTATTATACCGGGCATAAAAGTTGACATAGGTGCAAAACAACTGGCAGGGCATCCCGGAGAAAAAGTGACGGAAGGTTTGGATGGATTACGCGACCGGCTAAAAGCGTATGGGCTAATGGGTGCCCGTTTTGCTAAATGGCGTGGCGTTATCAGTACTGATGATACTTTGCCAACCCATGGCTGTATAGCGGCAAATGCCCAGGCACTGGCACGTTATGCCGCCCTATGCCAGGAAGCTGGACTCGTACCTGTTATTGAACCGGAAGTGCTGATGGATGGCGACCATAGCATCCATCAGTGCTTCGATGTAACAGAGGAGTGCTTACAGGCGGTTTTTGCCGCGTTATACCTGCAGAATGTGATGCTGGAGGGAATAATATTGAAACCCAATATGGTACTGCCGGGATTGTCTTGCGAGGTACAGGAATCGATAGATGAAATTGCTGATGCTACGATAAAATGCCTGTTGCGGAACGTGCCGGCAGCGGTGCCGGGCATCACTTTTTTATCGGGTGGCCAGCCCGCCGAACTGGCTACTGCCAGGCTGAATGCAATGAATGTACGATTCAAATCGGGCATGCCATGGGATATTGCCTTTTCCTTTGCCCGTGCCATTCAGCAACCAGCGCTGGAAATATGGAAAGGGTATGAAGCTAACGTTTTAGCAGCGCAGCAGGCCTTATATCACCGTGTGATGTGTAATGCCGCTGCCCGTCGAGGGGAATATAACATGGATGTCGAGAACGCTGGCCAAAGCGGTACTTAATTCATCAGATAAATAACCACACGATGCGAAATAAAGTTATAGCGGCAAACTGGAATATGAACGACAGTTATTTCGACGGTTTAGCCTTATTTTCAGAAGTGCTAAAGCTGGTACACGAGGAGGTAAAGGGTGATCAGGAAATTATTATTTGCCCTCCATTTATCCACTTGCATGTATTTGGCCAACTATCAAAAAATCATTCCCGAATATGAATTGGCGCCCAAAATGCGCACCAATCGGACTCGGATGCGAGATTTCCGTGAAAATGATACGGTCAACATGCGCAGACTATGTGATCCTTGGCCTTTCTGAACGCTGGCTTTATTTACATGAAACCAATAAACTGATTGCAAAAAAGATTGATCGGGCACTTTTAAATGCCCTGAAAATCATATGTTGCTTTCGTAACAGCTAGCAGCCTGCTTTATTTCTGTTTTGCGGGCTCTTTATAAACGATTGGGAAAACCCAGATAGCTTAGGATTCATGCGTTAAATATTGGAACCGGAAAGTTGCCACAATTGAAACATCCCTTTTCTGTACAAAATTTCCCTTATAAAATTTCCATCGGAATGACAGGTAAAGTAACTTTTATCTCGCGTTCTGTTTCCCATGGATTAAATACAGTTTCTTTAAATAGCTTGCTTTTTTTAACCGCTGAAATAGTAAGATCTACATATACTTTGGAATTATCCCAGTCCACTTTAAGAATATCAGCTACCGCTATAATAACTTTCTTTCCTCCTAACCAGTTATGGGTGTCAATAACCAGGTATAATAGCTGCCAGGTCTGGTCGTCAACGACAAAATCGTGAATATGCCCGATATCGCCGTCCTTTGCATGAACATGGTACCCGGTTACTTTTTTAGTACTGCGCAAATGCAAATCATCCTTAGATCCTTTTTCATCGCTGGATGGTGGCATAGTGCCTTTACCTTCAATTGACGGAAAGGAAATACTAACACCCAGATAACCAACGGGATAAAATCCACTCAACCAATAAGCTTCCCAGGCATAGTGATCATATAACTCGATTTCGTGCTGACGATAAACAGGTTTATGGATATCGATATCCGGGCTGTTTTCGACCTGTTTTTTTGTAAGACTGACCTTAAAAAAACGATTAAGCCAATCCACCTTTTCTACTGCATGCGGTGCGATCAAAACTTCACGACCGGATAGCCAGCCGCCGGTCTTGATGACTAAGTATCTTATTTTCCAGGTTTCATCGTCAAAATAGAATCCTTTAACGTCTCCGATTTCCCCGTTTGAAGCTTTTAAACTATAGCCTGTTAAGCTGTTTATGTTTCGTTCCATATAAGTATTTGATTTTTTTTATAGCCAACAATTTCCTAACTGATTGCCCATCAGCATGGAAGGATAACAATCGAAAAAACGCCCTTTCGGAATTGCATAACGAAAGTAGGGTAGATTCGGCTTTGTGTTGTTATACAACTTTGTGTTTTAGTTACATGATTCACACATTGAGACATGTGTGAATCATGTAACTGATTTCCCTAATCATGTAATATTTAAAGTAATCAAAGTAATCACCTTTGTATGACCTTATGGATTAGATCAGAACCCTATGAAAAAATTAAAAAAACTGGTAGTATTTGATCTTGATGGTACACTGGCAGAAAGTAAGGCAGCTATAGAAAATGAAATGGCCGAACTTTTAAATAAGCTCATACAAGTTGCCAAAGTTGCTATCATATCAGGCGGCGACTGGCCGCAATTTCAAACACAGGTCTTATCAAAGTTATCTCAAAAGCAGTTTCTAAAAAACCTCATTATACTGCCTACTTGCGGTGCCAAATATTATCAGTACAGATCAGGATGGAAGCAACTGTATGCTGAAAATTTTACGAAGATCGAAGCAAATCGCATAATTGACAATTTGCAAAAAGCGGTAGCCGGATCAGGTTTGAAAATTGAAAAGACCTGGGGAGAACAAATAGAAGACCGGGGAAGCCAGATCACCTTCTCAGCACTTGGTCAGCAGGCTCCGCTTAATGAAAAAAGAGAATTTGATCCCGACTTTGCCAAACGCAGAAAAATAAAATCCTTAGTCGAAAAAACGCTTCCAGAATTCTCTGTGGAAATGGGTGGTGCTACTTCTATTGATATTACTAAACGCGGAGTTGACAAGGCCTATGGTATTTACAAACTCCATCAAATACTTGACATTAAAATCAGAAAAACTATATTCATCGGTGACGCGCTGTTTGAGGGAGGCAACGACCATCCGGCAACTACAACCGGGGTGGCTTGCATTGAAGTAAAAAACCCCGGTGAAACCAAAATAGTTATACAAACCATTATTGCTTATTTAAATATGGATAACAAAAAGAAGCATGAATCCATTTAAGTTAAACCGCCTGGGTACGATTATGAGATCCCAGCCTGGTAATCCGCTGGAAGAAGAAGGGGTTTGTAACCCGGCTGTTGTTCGTGGCCCCGACGGTCATCTGTATTTATTTCCAAGATTGGTTGCTAAGGGTAATTACTCGAGAATTGGTATTGCTCGGGTGCTTTTTAACGAAGCCGGTGACCCTTTTGGAGTAGAACGACTTGGAATAGCCCTCGAACCTCAGGAATCTTACGAAAAAAGGCCAGGTGGTGGCGGGGGGTGTGAAGATGCGCGGATTACTTACGTGGAACCTTTACAATATTTCCAGATGACTTACACTGCTTACGGGCCTGATGGGCCCCGGATCGCCATTGCACAGTCTAAGGATCTTTTAAATTGGGAACGACTGGGACTGGTTAGCTTTTCACCTTACAAGCATATTAATTTTAACGGGGTATTTGATAAGGATGCCAGCCTTTTTCCAATCGATATGCTGAGCCCTCATGGGCACCCCTCCGTGGCCATGCTGCACAGGCCGTTGTTTCCGGGTACAAGCCCGGAGGAGATCGTAAAACTTGATAAAAAGCATAAGATCGACCTTGATCTAGAAAGCATCTGGATATCTTATTGCAACTTAAAGCACGAAACCGATGCTGCCTACCGACACGCCCAATTCACCTCTCACCATAGGCTGGCCAGTCCGGAACAGGCATGGGAACAATTGAAGATCGGTGCAGGTGCTCCCCCTGTACTTACTAGACATGGCTGGCTGTTAGTCTACCATGGGGTACATGAGTTGGAAGGGTCAACAAAATCTAATCCGAAGTTATGTTATTCAGCAGGCGTAATGGTCTTATCCGAAAAAGAGCCTACGAAAATCTGCTACCGCTCCCAAGCTCCTGTGCTAATACCGGAATTGCAGGATGAAAGGATAGGTACGATTGCCAATGTGGTTTTTCCCACAGGTATAGATTGTCGGACTGACTTAGGCCAGCCTGATCGTTATGATGTTTATTACGGAATGGCAGATGACTGCATCGGCGTAGCTAAAATGAAAATACCGGATCTATTGCCGGAAGGGTGAGATGCGATAAATACTATTACGCAAGCTTATAAAAATTAAAGCTGGATTACCCGAACTGTCCCTTGTATAATTGATAATATCTTCCTTTCTTTTCCAGTAATTTTTCATGATTTCCGCGCTCTATAATTTCTCCGTTTTCAAGTACCAGTATCTCATCCGCGTTACGAACGGTCGACAGGCGATGCGCAACGATAAAGCTGGTACGTCCGTTCATCAATTGGTCCATCCCTTTTTGTATAAATTGCTCCGTGCGCGTATCAATAGAGCTGGTTGCCTCGTCTAAAATCAAAATAGAAGGCCGAGATACCGTAGCGCGTGCAATGTTTAATAACTGCCTTTGCCCCTGGCTAAGGTTACCTCCGTCATTTTGCAATAAGGTTTTATAGCCCTTTGGCAAACGTTGGATAAATGAATCTGCCCCCGATAGGGTTGCAGCAGCGATCACCTCGTCGTCGCTGGCCTCCAATCTGCCATACCGGATATTTTCCATCACCGACCCTGTAAAAAGATGCGTATCCTGCAACACAATGGCGAGTGACTTTCGTAGGCTGCTGCGTTGTAACTTCATGATATCGACGCCATCAATTGTGATGAGTCCCGACCAGATATCATAAAAGCGGGGCAGTAAGTTCATAATGGTTGTTTTACCCGCGCCGGTAGAGCCAACTAAGGCGATTTTCTGGCCTGCTTTTGCATTAATGGTTATATCTTTCAGCACTGCGATGCCTTTGTCATATCCAAAAGTTACTGCATTGAACCGGATGTCGCCTTTAATATTGACTAATTGGACGGCTCCCGGGGTATCAGTCACTTCAGGTATTTCGTCCATGATCTGAAATATTCTTTCAGCACCGGCTAAAGCGCCCTGCAACGTATTATACTGACTTGATATTTCGTTAACAGGCTGGCCAAATTGCCTTGAATATTGCAAAAAGGCAGCTAATCCCCCAAGGTCCAAACCGCTGAAAATGGCCAACAGGCCACCGGCCGTTGCCGTCAAGGCAAAATTGATGGTGTTTAAATTCTGGATGATCGGCTGCATCACGCCTGAATACAATTGAGCCTTGGTCGCCTTATCCCGAAGATCATAATTCAATTTTTCAAAGTCAACTTCCGCCACGGCTTCAAAGCAAAAAACCTTCACCACTTTTTGGCCGGTAATCATCTCTTCAATATAGCCATCGACAGCACCGAGCGCTATTTGCTGATTGGCAAAAAAGCCTTTACTTTTTTTTATGATGGCAGATGCCACCCAGAGCATAAAAGGAACAACAACTATCGTTACGAGGGTGAGCAAAGGGCTTATATAAACCATTAGGGTAAAGATACCTGTCAGCGTAATGGCACTTGAAAATAACTGGAGGATGCTGGTATTTAAAGCGTCGCTTACATTATCCATATCGTTTGTAAAACGGCTCATCAGCTCCCCATGGTTGGTACTATCAAAAAACTTTAAGGGCAAGGTCTGTAATTTGCTGAACAGGTCGGTGCGAATGGTACTGATCGTTTTTTGCGCGATCTTGATCATCAGCCGGTTCAGGTAGATACCGGTGATGGCGCCGACGGTATATATACCTGCTAATAATATGATCATACGGATCAATCCGGGAATGTTTCGGGGTACAATATAATTGTTAATAATAGGGCGCAAAAGGTAAGAACCCAGCAAAGTAGCCCCAATATTGATAAGCAAAAGAAAAAGGACCAGAAACAGCAAAGCCCTTTGTCGGCTTAAGTAGCGCCATAGCCGAAATATGACCAGCCGTGAATTCTTGGGCTTTTCAATAGATAGATGCCCTTGTTTTCCGGCAAGGCCGCCTGGTGGCAGCTTTGCGTTGTTATTGGCCAGATAATTTTCGTTGCTGTCACTCATAATTGTAACTGCTGAGAGTTATAAATTTCCTGGTAGACGGAGCTGGTTTTAATGAGTACACTGTGGGAGCCTGTGCCTATTATTTCGCCCTTATCCAATAAAACTATATTGTCTGCTGATACGATCGAACTGATCCGTTGGGCAATGATGAATATGGTTGTTCCTTTCAGATGTTCCCTGAATGATGACCGTATTTTAGCTTCTGTTATGGTATCAACCGCGCTGGTGCTGTCATCCAGAATTAATATGACTGGCTTACGCAAAATTGCCCGGGCAATACAAAGCCTTTGTTTTTGCCCGCCTGATACATTGACGCCGCTTTGGCCCAAAACCGTCTCATATTGTTTGGGAAGGGACATGATAAAATCATGGGCCTGGGCATCTTTAGCAGCGGTTATTATTTCATCATCTGTAGCTTTTTGATTTCCCCATTTAAGGTTTTGTTTGACGGTACCGGAAAATAGTTCATTTTGCTGCAAAACCAGCTTCAGGTTAATGCGAAGGTTCGGCAAAGTATAATCGCGAACATCCACATCGTCAATTAATACTGTTCCGCTGGTCACGTCGTACAATCTTGGGATCAATTGAACCAGCGTACTTTTGGCGGCTCCCGTTGCACCGATAATCGCGACGGTTTCACCAGGCTTAACCACTAAATTGATGTTCTTTAAAACGAATTCAGTACCGTCAGCATGGTATTTGAAAAATACATTTTTAAACTCAACTTTTCCCAAACCGACCTGGAGATTCTTTTTTATCGCGGCGGGCGAATCAACGATGTCAACAGTTGTGTTTAAGATTTCCAATACCCTATCCGATGAGGCTTCAGCTCTGGAGAAGGTCATAATTATCATAGACAGCATCATCAATGACATCAGTATTTGGGTGATGTAGGTAATAAATGACATCAGCTGCCCAACCTGGAAGGTGCCGGCGATAATCGCTTTTCCACCAAACCAAACGATGGCCACGACGGACAAATTCATCACCAACTGCATCACAGGCAGGATCAGAACAACCATGCCGGATGCCTTAACCGCCATGGCTCTTAATTCTTCATTGGTGTGCCCAAACTTCTTCTTTTCGAAATCTTCCCGTACAAAGGACTTAACTACGCGTATATTCACCAGGTTTTCCTGAATGACTGCGTTGACCCGATCCAGCTTTTGCTGCATTTTTTCAAAGAACGGGAAGCCCTTGTGTAAAATAACATACATGCAAATGGCTAAAACAGGGATAGCAACAGCGATAATGATCGCCAAACTAGCATTAATACTAATGGCAATAACCACGGCAAACAGCAACATCAATGGCGCGCGAAACAATAAACGAAGCGACATCATGATCACATTCTGAATAATATTAACGTCATTGGTCATCCGGGTGGTAAGCGATGCGGAACTGAACCTGTCTAAATTGGAGAAAGAAAATTCCTGAATTTTGCTGAACATTCCCTTTCTGAGTTCAGCGGCAAAGCCCACAGAAACGTGAGAAGAGTAATAGATATTGCCAACGTTGGCTGCTATCGCGACAAGGGATAAAATCACCATCAGCCCGCCGGTGTGTAGAATGTAAGCCATGTTTTTCTGCTTTACTCCAAAGTCAACAATTTTGGACATCAGTTGGGGCTGAACAATTTCGCATATCACATCGATAATGACCAATAAGGGAGCGAGGATCAGGGCCTTCTTATATTTGGTAAAAAAGGTAAGGTATTTTTTCATGAATTCTCAGCTTTTCACGAAGCAGTTGGTTTTGATTTTTCCGTCGTGATCTCCATTACTTTGATCTCCGTTTTTTCTTTGACAATATCCTGCCGGATCAGGCCAAACAAACTCATATAGGCGTTGGCCACATAAACCAATGCAAACCCGGATATCAGGTAACCTGTCCAGTTAATCATCAATAGTTTATAATCGGTCAGCAACAAGAATATAATTGTTACATAATGGCTAAAGCAATATTCGCAGGTAAACAGGTAAAAAAACTTTCTTTCCAGCAACGTCCTTCCTTCCTTACTTCGTTTAACGCAATATTCCCTTGGTTCCCGGAATACTTCTTCATGCGTCACTGTCCAGGCGACACAGGCTATCGGAATAGCTAATAGAAAAAGCCAAAAGATTTGAGTGGAGATTACCATAAGTTACTTTTAAATAAATCATATCTTGGGTTGATGTTGACATGACCAACTTCATTTTTCTCGCTTAATTATATGCTAATCTTTAAGGTCAAGAGCCAAATCATTCTTTACGGCATTCACGCCGGGTGCCTGCCAGGCGATTCTTTCCGCCTCTTCCTTTTGATAATAGGAATTAACTACACCGGATAAAGTAACAGCTTTGCCGTGAACCTCGACCCTGACATCCTGGCCATTCATAGCCCAATTGAGCTTAAGCGCATTTTGAAGGTGCTTTTTCTCCACTTCATCAGGTGTGTCAGCCTTGATAACGATCATGTTTTTTATTTTCGTTATGCCGGTAATATTTTTTAAGCTTTTGGTGGCTGCTTGTTTTTGAAAATTCCACTGAAGTGTTCCTTCCAATGTTATCACGCCATGCTCCACTTTGATTTTTAATTTATCGGCCGGAACCCAGCTTGCCGCCAATGTGCTTAATATCTCCCGGGCAATTTCCTGATCAGTTTTGCGAATCTCACTGTTCAGAACCACCTCCATCTGTTCTATAATGACTTTCACACCAGCCACTTTTTTGGCTGCGTCTTCCGCTTCTGATTTTTTGGCATAGCTGTCAACTGTCCCGGCCAGTGTGATGATACCATCGTCCGCAATAACACTGATTTTAGCTGTATGCAATAAGGGCTCCCAAAGGAGCGCATTCTCAACATCTGTTTTTAAATCCTGGTTTGTTTTCATAAGAATGACAGCGCCTTAATTTATACTACTAAACTACCCGCAATTACCTGATCAGCTATTACGCAATTCCAGTTTATAATTACATCATTCACACATTTGAACAGGAATTTAGCATGGACTGTTGTACTATATTTAATCCTTTAAATCAGAAATAATCTTTTCGAGAAATAATCCCGCACAAAAGAATGCTGCTGGTTCTCTGTAAGTTTATCCGCAGGTATGACTTCAATAACAATATCAGCGAAACGGTGATCTTTCCTTAAGATGTTGAGCAGTTCTACTTTTGCGTCGGTCGGCCCGAAGAGAACGACATCGTTATAATTCCTGATGATCTCCCCAAGAGCTTTGTAATAATCAGCTTCCTCACCTTGCTCTTTATTATGCATTAACTTTTCACTTCTGCCAAGCGCGTTTTCTTTTTCCTGATGTGTGAATTTTGATTCAACCGTAGTTGTTTTAATGGGATCCACTGTAAATTCCATGATGTGGGCATTCTGATGATCCATCCAAATACCTAAGCCTTTTTCCGTTGTCATTATCTTTTGTTTAAAAATTGCATGAATATCATTACCTGTACAGGTTATAAAAAAACAGGAACCAGTGAAGTATGCCGCACTGGTTCATTGGGAACAGATATACTAATATTCAATAATCAGTTCATTGTCTACGCTCCAAACTCCCGGGGCATTCCAGGCAATTTGTTCTGCTTCATCTTTGGCGTAAAATGAGTTGACAGTACCCATTAGCGTAACATGGTTACCTGTTACATCAACGTTAATATCCAGATCGTCAATTGACGAATTCCGTTGCAATGCAGATTTGATGGCTGCCTTCTCAATGCCGTCGTGGATATCAGATTTGATTTTAATATTGCTGATAACGCCCATTACGCCGGCAAGATTCCTGATGGCTATTTTGGCAGCTTCTTTCTGATAATTCCATTCGAGTTCACCTTCCAGGGTCACCCAGCCATTTTCAACTTTAACTTTAATTTTGTCTTCCGGAATTTGCCAGTTCCATTTCCAGGCTTTTAAAACCTCGTTGGATATTTCCGTATCGCTCTTTTTACCGAAATCGCTATATTTAATGGTTATTTCTTCGGCCACGGCTTTAACACCGGCTACGTTTTTTGTCGCATCTTCCGCCTCTATCTTTTTAGCGTAACTGTCAACAGTGCCTGTTAAGGTCACTACACCATCTTTGGCTGTTACCCCAATCTCAGCGGCATTCAACAGCGGTTCCCATTTGATGGCATCCTGAACATCTTTCTGCAATTCTTGATTCGTTTTCATTTTAATTGTCTCTATCGTATATGATTAGTGAAGTATCGGCCATTGAGAATCATTTTGAAACCAAGTCAAAAAATCCGGCAAGCCGTCATCTGGTTGACCGGAATCTTTTATTCCGTGGTCTCTCCATCAAATTTCTCAGGAAAATCCTCGGCTTCTGCTTTAGTAACCCTAACGATCCCGTCCTTATGATTAGCCGGTGCATATATGGTATACATTTTCAGTTCAGCGGAGGTGCTGGTATTAACAACATTATGTTTAGCACCGGCCGGCACTACAATTGCGTCGCCATCACTAACGTCGTACTCAGTTCCGTTAATGGTACATTTGCCTATACCAATTTCGAAGCGGAAAAACTGATCATTGGCGTTATGAATCTCCTCTCCGATTTCTTCGCCGGGCTTCAGTGTCATCAAGACCACCTGCATGTGTACACTAGTATAAAGTACCTTTCGGAAATTGATATTTTCCATTACATCTCTTTCGATATTCGAGTGAAATCCTTTAACCGGATCCACCAATAAATCCACACTGTCTTTCATTTTATTTATATTTAAGGTAATATGATATTGCGGTTTTTAACTTCTTTGTATATATTCCATTTCAATGATCTTCTTTCTTTCATGATATTCCTCAGGCCCTATTTCTCCGGAGGCAAAACGACGTTGCAGGGCATCGAATGGGCTACGTTTTCTGTTGCGCTGGCCGGGTATATCGTATGGGATAGCGAATATCCAAAACAATAGTATGATCCAAATGAACCACCAAATAAGGTCCATACCCCAGAAATAATTGTAATAAAACATGCTGCTAATTTTTAGAATGAATGGAATGATAACACTGCAAAACTGCTATCTTTTGCCGCGATAAGTATTACGCAATTCTTTTAATAACTTACATGATTCACACGTTTGGTACCGGCAGCGTTAGTTCATGGATTTTACCTTTAACAGGCTTGCATTGATGGCTACGACGATGGTGCTTAGGGCCATTAATGCGGCGCCGGCAGCGGGGTTTAACATAATGCCTTGATTATAAAGCACACCTGCTGCCAATGGCAAGGCAACAACATTGTAACCCGTGGCCCAGATGAGGTTCTGTATCATTTTACGATAGGTGGCTTTTCCAAATAGTATTAAACTTACAATGTCTTTGGGATTACTGTTAACTAAAATAATCCCGGCTGTTTCGGCTGCAATATCACTACCAGACCCCACGGCTATGCCGATATCTGCCTGGGCCAGTGCCGGGGCATCATTTACACCATCACCGGTCATGGCCACAAACTCACCTTTTTTTTGCAGCTCCTTTATTTTTTCCTGTTTTTGTCCGGGCAATACTTCCGCCATGAAACTATCCATTCCCAATGTTTTGCTAACGCTTGCTGCAACTTTGAGGTTGTCTCCCGTAAGCAGCAACGATTTAATATTTTCCTGCTTTAAAGCCTTGATCGCTCCTGAAGACTCCGGCCTTATCTCATCAGATAAAGCAATATACCCTGCCAGTTCATCAGCTATAATTACAAAGACCACTGTTTCCGTATCATTAGCTTTGAAATCACCAGGAACTGTGATTTTATTTTCTTTTAAATAGCCCGGACTAACTACCAATACTTTTTTATGCTCAACAGTAGCCTGAACCCCTTCGCCTGTAATCGCCTTAAAATCTGCTGCGGGAGGAATGGCAATCTTCAAATTCTTTGCTTTTTGCATGATACCTGATGCAATGGGATGTTCTGATTTCAGTTCCAGAGCGGCGGCCATTCTAATGAGTTCGCCTTCCTCTAACCCCTTCTTCAGTGGAACTACTTTTGAAACCTCAAATTTTCCCACAGTTAACGTCCCTGTTTTATCAAATACTACGGTCGTGATCTTTCTCGAATCTTCAAAGGTATTCCTGTTTTTAATCAACAGACCATGTTTGGCTGCTAAAGAGGTTGATCTGGCTACTACCAGGGGTACAGCCAACCCCAGTGCATGCGGGCAACAGATCACAATTACGGTGACCATTCTTTCGATTGCAAAGGCTAACGGGTGACCGGTTAAATACCAGTACAAAAAGGTAGTCAAACCTGTTGCCAGTGCGATAACAGTTAACCATTTTGCAGCAGTATCTGCCAATAATTGCGTTTTAGATTTTGATTGCTGTGCGTCGTTAACCAGTTTTATTACTTGTGACAGGAACGAGTCTTTTTCAGTATGACTTACGGTAAGTGTAAAAGAGCCGTTGCCGTTTACCGATCCGGCAATTACTTTATCGCCTTTTGCTTTCTTCACGGGTTTTGACTCACCAGTAAGCATACTTTCGTTCAGGTAGCTTTCACCTTCTATAATGATCCCATCCGCCGAGACTCTTTCGCCCGGCTTGATCAGTACAATGTCCCCCGCTTTAAGCGTTTCGGTTTTAACATCCTTTACTTTATCAGAAATAACCAGATGGGCGTTATCGGGCATTAATGCTACTAATAGCGCTAATTCCCGCGAGGCCCCTACGATTGATCTCATTTCTATCCAATGCCCTAACAGCATAATCAGAATCAGGGTGTCCAACTCCCAGAAGAAATCCATCCCTTTTAATCCAAATACAACGGCGGTGCTATAACCGTATGCGACCGTGATGGCAAAACCAATCAGCAGCATCATACCTGGTTTTTTTGTTTTCACCTCGCCAACTAATCCGGTTAAAAATGGCCATCCACCATAAACAAAGACAAAAGATGAAAGCGCGAATAGTATATAGGATGATCCCGAAAACTTCCAGTTTACTCCAATAAACTGCTGGATCATTGTTGATAAAAGCAGGATAGGAAAGGTCAAGATCAGCACGATATAAAACCGCTTTTTAAAATCAGCAATCATCATCATATGGTGATTTTGATTCTCCTTACCGGGAGCACCTACATGCTGCATTTTACTATGATCCATTTTTAATTGCTCGTTCATCTGGCTTGTTCTTTTGGCTAAATAATACCTGTTGAAAATTACACGTCCCATTTTTATTAACGTTATAAAATTCTTCTGGTGAATTACATCATTCACACTTTGACGTGATTGGAAACTGGCTATCTAACGAGTCAGAACTATCATAAACGTGTGAATTATGTAAGCAATGACCGATATCATGTAATAAAAGTGGTGGTATTTTCCTGCATCTTTAAACTATTGCAATATTTAAATAAAGGCCGAGACAAAATGAGGATTACATTAAAGGAGCCAGACTTACAAGCAGAAATTAAAGTAAGATGAGAACGGTGGCTACGTCCTAAAGGATGGCTTACTGATAAGGTCAAATCTGCCCTTATTAAAAGAAATACCCCGATGCTTTTAAAGCTATTGACTAAATGAAGGAAATCAACTTCATCTAAAATATCACAGAATGGTTAAAGTGAAAGCAGCACCGACGAGTTTTTTTGCGCCTTCCCGCATCCTTTTTTATGTGTTTTCAATTGTTGTTTTTTACTTCGCCATTCACTACATCGGCAAGCTGAAGAACATTGAAGAGCTGATGCTGCAAATGGAACCGGCCTGGTTGTTCCTGGCCGTATTTGCCCAGGTATTAACTTATCTTATTTACGCCTTCATCATCAAGCTGCTTATTAAAGATAAACCAGGAACAACTGATTACTTTTTGCTGTTTAAATTATCCATCGTCATTATGTTTGTTAACCAGGTGCTGCCTACGGGTGGAATCAGCGGAGATGGATATATCTTTAACCAGCTGATCAAAAGAAAAGTATCGAGATACAACGCCTTTACCGCGATTGTATTGGAATCGATCAGTTATTACGCCGCTATACTTATTTTACTTCTCCTTTTTTATACCTGGTATCTTAACAAGGTCACGCACGTTAACATTTTGATAACGTACACAGTGCTCCTGGGATTTGTGTTTTATATCTTACTGTTTGTTTTAGTGCTTATTATAAGTAATGGGCATAATCTATCCTTTGCAATGCATAAGCTTGAACGGATTGGTTTTATTAAACGTTTTATTGAAAAAGCCAGTCTTTTATCCCTGCAAAACGAAAATGAAGGAACTTTTAAAATGCTTGGAAGAAAGAAAAAATCTATCATTCAAACGATAGGCCTGCAGCTGATCATCGTTATGAGTGATATAATAACTGTCTTCGCGCTGGTAAAGGGGTTTCATGTAGCCATGCCGTTCCCAATTGTTGCTTTCGGCTTACTATTGTCTCTTGTCATAGGCGCGCTCCCTATTTCGCCCGGGTCACTTATTGTTTATGAAAGTGCAATGACTTATTTTTTCACCAAATTAGGGGCACCGGTTCATGCTGCGCTGATCATTACTTTACTTTATCGTTTCCTGACCTTTTGGCTGCCAATTCCCTTTGGGTTATTGGTTTACAGAAATCTGCAGAAAAAGGTTATTGTCAATAAGTTCGATAACCTGTAGAACTATATTTTAAAGTGGCAGACTAAAATGAAAAGTTGATCCTTTTCCTAATTCGCTGTCTACCCACAGGCGGCCCTTATGACGATTGATGATCTCGTTTGACAGGTAAAGCCCAAGTCCAAAGCCGGCAATTTTAGCATTGCTGGCGCTTTCGATCCGGTAATACCGGTCAAATAATTTAGCCTGGTCGGGCAAACTGATACCCAGACCCTCATCTGTTACGCTAACCTCTACTATTGATCTCACCGTCCTGCACGATACCTCTATATTTCCTCCTTTTGGTGAATACTTAACAGCATTACTTAACAGGTTAGTTACTACCTGTCCGATTTTATTCCTATCCGCGTTTACGGATATGGTTTTAAAAGGAAGCAGGTTGATCTGGTGATTGGTAGTTGTTGTCATCATTTCTTCTTTGATTTCCTGGAGCAGCCCGTTGACTTCAAAGGTTTGTGTACGCAGATAAATTTTACCTTCCTCAAGGCTGGCCGCATCTAAAAAACCAGTGATCATGGTCCCCATTTTTTTAATTTGCTTATTTGCTTTTTCCACAGCTAAGAGGGTTCCCTCGTCATCGTTTTTTTTAGCCTTTAATGCCAGCAACTGCATATTGGCCTGAAGTGAGGTCAACGGTGATCTCAATTCGTGGCTGACCATGGCGATAAAATCGTTCTTTCTTAACTCATTGAGTTTATGTACAGTGATATCCAGCAAAACGCCGCTAAAATAATTGGGAATGTTTTCTTTGTTGTGGGTAAGGTTTCCAACCGCGCGTATCCATCTTAATTTTCCATCATGATGTCCCTGCGAGGGAAACTCTATATCACATTTTTTACCGCCATTGATAGTTTCTTCTATAGCTTCGCTAACAATCAATTGGTAATTTCCTGCGATTTGTGCAATCGCTGCCGGGAATGTCATCATTTGAGCAGACTCAAATCCAAACAATTCTTTAAGCCTGGATGATGAGGTAAACTCACGGGTTTTTACGTTGATGGACCAGGTGCCCAATTCGGCGGCCTCTATCGCCATACCCAGCATTTTGCTGCTCAGGTCGAGCTCCTGTTGTGCTTTCTTCAGTTCTGAAATATCATTAAAGGTAATGATGGCACCATTTCGTTTATTGTCTGCCTGCCGTACATAGGGCATGGTCATGACTTGGTACCAGTCTCCGTTATTAGTTTCAATTTCCTTGGTAATTACATTGCCTTTGGCCAACACTTCGGTAATGTCGGCTAAAATCGTTTCAAATTTAATGTTCGTAGAGATATTGCTCAACGGCCGGCCGATATCAGATGGCAGCAAGTTGATTTGTTTTACTGCTCCCGGCGAGAACTTCATGAGCAAAAGATCATCGTCCACAAATAGCTGCCCGTTGACATTGCTCCTGAAATAGTTATTCATGTCATCGTTGGTTTCCAGCAACTCTTTGTTTTTTGACTGGTATTCAGCGTTAATCGTGTGAAGCTCTTCATTAACTGATTGCATTTCTTCATTAGTACTTTGCATCTCCTCGTTGGCAGAAATGAGTTCCTCGTTGAAAGACTGCATATTTTCGTTTGATGAGTCGAGCTTCTCCAGGGCTGACTGTAATTTATCTTTTAACTCTTTTACTTCCTCTTCCAGGTTGATAGCATATCGGTCCTGGTAAACTTTAGGATCGTAAGTGTCGACTTTACTGTCTGGTACTGAACCTAATTTATCTTCATTCAGCGTAACAACGAGCATTTTTTGGTTGTTTTTATCCGCCGGAAAGGGCCGTACAGCCATGTTAACTTTCAAGGTTCGTCGCCCAACCTTGATTTTTATACGTTCAACTACGGCCTTCTTGCCGGTATTCAAAACGCTTTTACTAAGTGAACTAAAGGCAACAGCAAGGGGCTTCGATAAGAGGTCCGTAAGGTTCGTGGTGAAGTGCTTTTGCAATAGGTATTTCTTTGTGTTCCCAAATGATTGTACCACCTGCTGCTTATCGTCTATACATAAAGAAAGAAAATCGAGGTCTTCAGTTAAACCGGTAACTATCGTCTCTGCGATCGATTGTCTGGCATCTTTAGACATCGTTTCAGCCATGGGCATGGGAGGGCTATGTTTAGTGTCCGGATAGTCCGGCATACTGAATGCATCGAAATTTACCGCGCGTTTGGCTATTAAATTCTGGTAGATCTTCCATTTAGAACTCACTATCTTCAGGTTCTTAATGATATGCATGGGGTTCTCGCTTGGACCCAGGAATAAATAACCGTCCTTTTTTAATCCGAATAAGAGCATAGCAAATACCTTTTTCTGCAAAACAGGGGTCATATAGATCAGCAGGTTCCGGCAACTGATAAAATGCATATTACAATAAGGCGGGTTCTTAACCAGATCGTGCTGTGCGAAAATGACCATTTTCCGGATAGCCGGGCTAATTCGGTAACAGGAGCCCTCGGTTATAAAGTATTTTTCCAGTCTTTCTGGAGAAATGTGTTTTTTTATGCCGAGGCTATAAATACCCTTGCCTGCATGTGCTAAGGCAAGGCTGTCAACATCCGTTGCGAATATTTTCACTACGGTATCTTTAAAATTGCCCTGTAATTGTTCTTGAATCAAGATTCCCAAAGAATAGACCTCTTCGCCGGTGGCGCATCCGGCAACCCAGATCTTCAGTTCTTCATCCGGTGCAAGCAGCTGCAGCAGGGCTGGTATGATTTCCTTTTGAATGACCTCAAATGCCTGCTTATCCCTGAAAAATGATGTTACGCTGATCAGAAAATCTTTCGAAAGAACTTCTACCTCGTCAGGGTTTTTCTTTAAATACGCCAGATAATTAGAAAGAGAAGGGAAATTAGCCGCTGCGGCCCTTCTTCTGGTTCTTCTTAAAATGGTTGCTTGTTTATAATCGGAAAAGTCCAGCGGTGAATTCGCTTTGATCAGGTCAACAATCGATTTAATATTTTTATCGTCATCTTCTTCAGATATCTCCAATCCGTACTTGATATAGTCTTCGATAGCTGCGGGCATCAATGCAGGCTCCAATATAAAATCAGTTAAACCTGTAGCTATGACATGGGCAGGCATGCTTGGGAATCCTGAAGTTTCCGGATTACGTGCCATGACTATTCCGCCTGCTTTTTTTATTGCTTTAATACCTTCGGTGCCGTCCGAACCCAACCCCGAAAGAATAATACCGATCGCTTTTTTTCCGCAGTCCGTAGCCAGAGAGGTAAAAAATTTGTTAATAGTTAAGTGGGGACCTTTAATGTCCTTCTTATCGCTTAAAAACAATTCTTCTCCGCTTATTGTCATATACTTATCATTTGGGATTAAATACACTTCATTGCTCATCACCTTCATCCCCTGAGCGGCTTCCTTAACAATCAATTTACTGTGTCTGGCCAACAAATCGACCATACGGCTTTTAAAGTCAGATGATAAGTGCTGGATGATAATATACGAAACGCCATCTAAGGGAGTATGGTCGAAAAAAACGTTGATCTCTTCCATGCCACCCGCAGATGCGCCAATAGCGATAATGTGATGGGGGGCAGTTAATTGCATATGAATTGTTTAAAGAATGGTTTTAGTAGTCGGAGCCGAAATTTACGATATAGAATATCATTGAAATTTACGTTATTTTTTTGACATTCAGTGTTTTATTAAAGACATCATTGCATGAATCGAGCCTGCTTATTATTTGTCGGCGGTGTCATAGCGTTTATGAATAGCCGATCGTTTAAAAACGGCCTCACATTACATCACCAATACGGCAGCCCCACGTATCTTTCCGCCCCTGACCGCAGCTAAGGCCTCATTTGCCTCATGCAATGGAAAAAACCGGGTTTCTGTCTTTAACTTAATTTCGGATGCCATTTCAAAAAATTCTTCCCCGTCTTTACGGGTCAGGTTAGCCACAGACCGGATAACCCTTTCTTCCCACAATAGGTCATAAGCAAAGGATGGAATATCGCTCATATGTATGCCTGCGCAAACCACACTGCAGCCTTTATCAATATCCTTTAGTGCTTTAGGGATAAGATTTCCTACCGGTGCGAAAATAATTGCGGCATCCAGCCTGACGGGAGGTGCAACACTGGAATCACCGGCCCAAGTGGCACCCAGCCGCGTTGCAAATGCCTGCGAGGCGGTATCGCCGTCGCGGGTGAAAGCATATATTTCTTTTCCCTGGTGCAATGCAATTTGTATCAGGATATTGGCTGCCGCGCCAAATCCGTAAAATCCCAATTGTTTGGCATGCGCCCCGATCATTTTATAAGACCGATAGCCGATCAGGCCTGCACACAGCAATGGCGCAGCCGCAGGAATACCATATTGTGCAGATAAATGAAAACAATATTTTTGAAATGCTACGGTGTATTCAGCATATCCCCCGTCAATCGTATAGCCTGTAAACAAGGCATTTTCGCAAAGGTTTTCCTGGTCCCTCAAACAGTATTTACAATGCCCGCAGGTATAGCCGACCCATGGAACACCAACCAAATCGCCTGTTTTAAAATGAGTAACGCCGCTTCCGGTTTGAACCACGGTACCGATAATTTCATGACCCGGGATAAGCGGGAGCTTGGGATCAGGGAGCTCACTATCCATAATATGCAGGTCGGTACGGCAAACGCCACAGGCAATTATCTTAATGAGCACCTGCTCTGCTGTAGGAACAGGCAGTGGAAGTGTTTTACTTGTTAATGGCTGGCCCGCAACTTCCATTACCATGGCTTTCATGGTTAACGGCAATGGTTGCTGAAGGCTGCCGGCTGAAAGATTACTTGTCATTACTATCCTGATTAGTTATACAAACCTCACTAATTCCATAGCTTAAATGTTATGTAATTCAGTCTATTAGTTACATTATTCACACTTTAGGAATAACCTTGGTTTACCCGGCTTGCCGATAATTCTCAGCGCTGGATTTTTTGAAATCAGAAGGCGTTATCCCGGTGATTTTTTTAAATTGATTGCATAGATGGGCAACACTGCTATAGCTCAACTTGTAAGATATTTCCGTCAGCGAAAGCTTATCGTAAACCAGCAGTTCTTTCACACGTTCAATTTTATGGCTGATCATATAATGTTCGACATTGATCCCCTCTACTTCAGAAAACAGATTGGCCATATAGGTATATTCATGGTTCAGTTTTTTACTTAAGTAAACTGAAAAATTTATACCTAAAGGCTCATTTTCATAATGAATCAACTCAATAATGACCTTTTTGATTTTATCGATGAGCATGCTTTTTTTGTCATCCAATACGATAAGGCCGAACTTTAGTAAACCGGTTCTGAAGTCATTCAATTGGGCACCAGTGAGAGGATCTGTAATTTCGACTTCCCCTAATTTAACTACCGTATGATGCAAACTCATTTTCTTTAACTGTTCCTGTACGACCATTTTGCAGCGAATACAGACCATATTCTTGATATAAATCTTCATCGGGTCGCTGGAAAGAAGTTAGGGTTATCATTAATTTCAAATTCTTGCTGGTGAATAAAAAATCTATTGTCGGCTTCCCAATCGAGCGTAACTCTATATTTCCCATTTCGAAAGCCCGCTAAGGGTATTTCAACAAGATTACTTGCTTTAATATCCAGTAATAATCGTTTTAATGGAAAATCGGGCCATCCGGGCATCATCACCTGGACATGACCCTTAAATGGGGGAGTGAAATTAAATTTTAACGTCTTCATAGGTGATTGTATTGAAATTAGGGCCGATAGATATTAACTCTAAATTCAATATAATTACCTGATGATTAAATGACTACGGACACTTACAGACGTGATCTTGATTATATTAAGATCCTTTTTAAAAGCATGTGAGAAGTACTGTTGAAGTAGCAAACAAAGTTCTGCGCTTAGGTTAGATAGCGCATAATTAGCAAAAAGTCTCCAAGGTTTGTACTCATACTCTAATCATACGATATTGCTATTTTAGAATCTGCCGGTTAATGCTATCCTTTTGCTGCTTTTTTGCCTGGGTTTTAAAGTAACCGCGCACTAAAAAATTATGCTTCAAAGCTTGTACGATCTGATTGAAGCCCTCCGTCCCTTTTTGGACATTATCCATACTGGCATTCAGTTTTTTAGTGATCACAGAATCACGCAAAAGCGCATGCAAAGGCCCCTTCCCGTATGCCAGATCATGATTGATATTACCAGCCATACTATTGAGTTGACCGGTCATCTTATCCGCATTAACACTGGCTGATCTGAGCTTAATTACAGCGATATTTAAATTACCCGCAAAGGCAGTATCGCTTAATAGCAACCCGGCAGCTCCTTTACCCTGTTTGAGATTTACAACAATCTGATTGAGTCCTTTAGTCATCTCGCTGGCGTTGCTGCTGGCATTATTGATGTTTTTTAGCGATGACCTTAAGCTGATCCCGATATTTTTATCATTCAGGACATTAAAGATGGCGCTGGTGTCTAATTTTAAAATAGTAGTTTTTAACACTTCTGATATCGTTGCAATATTATTGTTGGTCTTCGAAAGCGTCTGTAGCATTTGATCCATACTGGTCAGTTTTTGAGCGGCAAGCAAATCTCCGCTTTTTACTACCGGGCTGTTTGTTTTTACCGGCTGTATATTTATTACCTTATTCCCCATCAATCCCTCTGTACCAATGGCCGCTTCTGCATTCTCATGAATATAGGCAGTTACTTTGCTGTCGATAAGCATACTTACCTCTATGGTGGTGTCATTAACAATGTTTATACTTTTCACCGTTCCCGCCTGTATGCCTGAAAAAAGCACATTATTACCTTCCATCAAGCCGTTTAAATTGTTAAACCGTGCTTTTAGCACAAACTTGCTTCCAAACATGCTTGTGTTATTTCCGATCATATAAAAAGAAACTATCATCACGATCAAGCCGGCTATTACGAATACGCCCAGTTTGATATTATTTTCACTTTGTTTTGCCATGATCTATTGTTCAAAGAATTGTTTTATTTTTTCATCAGCTGAATGTGCGAGTTCCTCATAAGTGCCATCCGCGTAACACTTACCTTCTAATAGTAAGATCACCCTGTCTGCTATATTTTTGACACAGTTCATATCGTGTGAAATAACAATGGAAGAGGTATGGTATTTCTTTTGCAGTTTCAGGATCAGACTGTCAATCTCCCTTGAAGTAACCGGATCGAGCCCGGTGGTCGGCTCATCATACAAAATGATTTCCGGCTTCAGGATCAGGGTCCTGGCAAGCGCCACGCGCTTAAGCATTCCTCCGGATAGTTCCGCAGGCATCATATCGACCGTGTTTTTCAAGCCAACATTCTCCAGTGCTTCAGATACCATCTGGTTTACCTGTTTTTGTGTTAGATCGATCCAGTGCCTGCGTAATGGAAATTCCAGATTTTCACGAACGGTCATAGAATCATAAAGGGCATTGGCCTGGAAAAGGAAACCGATCTTGGTTCTGACCCGGTCCAGCTCATCAGGGCTTAACCCGGGTACGTTGTCACCGAATACCAGTATTTTGCCGCTGTCTGGTTTCAACAGCCCGATAACGCATTTAATGAGTACGGATTTCCCTGCACCCGACTTTCCCAATACGACTACGTTTTCTTCCTGATGCACCGTCAGGTTGAAATCTTTCAACACCACATTCTTTCCAAATTTTTTAAACAGGTGCTCAATGACGATCACCGGCGCTCCTTTAGCCACATGATCTTCAGGGCTTAGTTCATCTTTTGCTGCTGTTGCCATACCCATTAATTTAAGCCTAATATGTTTGTGAACTGAACCGCCAGGAGGTCGATAATGAATATGAGGACAGAAGATAATACGACGGCAGAATTGGCTGAAACGCCAACACCCTGTGTTCCCTTGCTGGAGTTGAACCCTTTATAACAACCGATGATGCCCACCGCGAAACCAAAGAAAAAGGTTTTGGTAATCGCCGGTAAAATATCGCTGAAGCTCAGGCTTTGGAATACCTGTGTAAAAAAGAAATGCAAGCTGGTTACGGAGCTGAGGTTGACCCCAATATAGGCTCCGAATAAGGAAATGGCATCGCCCAAAACAGTTAAAATTGGAAGCATTAAGGTTGTTGCCAATACGCGGGTAGCTACCAAGTATTTATAAGGATTTGTGCCACTCACTTCCATAGCATCTATTTGCTCTGTTACTTTCATCGAGCCCAATTCAGCGCCGATGCTGCTGCCTATCTTCCCGGCAAAAATTAAAGCGGTGATCACCGGCCCAATCTCTCTCACAATGGCTATACCTACCATAACCGGTAGTTCTGACTGTACGCCATAACTTACGAGCGAGGGCCGCAACTGCATGGTTAATACCAGGCCCATGATGAAACCGGTAAGGCCGATCAGCGGAAATGATTTATAGCCAATGGTATAACACTGGCCGAGCAGTTCCTTAACTTCAAACCTGGGCCTTAGCCCATGTGAAAAAAAGTGACCGGTAAATTTGGCCATGCTACCTGTTTCATCTAAAAAACTACGTGTATCTTCGATTAAAGCCATTTTGTTATTTTTAATATTAGGGTATCTATGACCATTTCATATGCTAATTTGTTTCGTAAAATCCTTCACCGGAAATGATCATGCGGGCAAGCCGGTCATCAAGGCTATAGATATCTTTTCTAAAGTTTAGCAATCCCCTTCGATCAGTAAAGGCCGTGAAATAGGTAATAAAGACAGGAACTTTATGCTCCAAGCTCACATACTGTTCTTTACCAGAATTCATAGCCCGCTTAATTTTGATCCCACTCCATTTATTATGGTTTTTGAGCAGGAAAGCGGCCAATTTAGCTGGCTCCATAATACGGATACAGCCATGACTAAAATCCCTGGTTGTTTCGCCAAATAAAGATTTTTTAGGAGTATCATGTAAATAAATATTGTAGCTATTGGGAAACAGGAATTTCACCAGACCGAGTGAGTTCTCCGGTCCGGGCTTTTGCCTGACTATTGGAAGCCCTTCTTTGTAGCCGGTAATCTCCATCTGATGCCGCAGAAGATAATCAGGTGATTTTTTAAGGCCGGGAACAACCTCGGCTCGCACGATACTTTGCGGTATGTTCCAATATGGACTGAAAACAACATATTTGATTTCCCCGTAAAAAATGGAAGTTTGATGAACCTTCTGCCCTACAACTACGGGACAGCTCCATAAAAGGCTATCTGCATGGTATACATGGAGGGTAAATCCAGGGATATTTACTGCCAGGAAATCGGCATTCAGCGACACAGGTAACCAGCGGGCTCGCTCCATATTAACAAGAATCTGTTTGATCCGGATTTTTAATGGCACATTCATCGCCATTATAGTTTCTTTATTCAACCGTCCGCTGGTATCCAGCCCGTTCCTGTATTGGAATTGCTTCACCGCGATTATCAGATCGGCATCGTATGACTCATTGAATGTATCGCCCTGAAAATCCTCTAGCCTGAGTAACCGGATTTTGATTTCTTTTATGGCTGCAGAAGTGTCGCCTGGTTTTAAGTTTACACTTTTAGTATCGACGGGGTTCCATTCATCCGCAGCATCCAACGAGCGGTATATCTTTAAGAAATGCCTGAGCAATTCATATTGCCGGTAAACCGGTTCATTGGCGAAGAAAGATTTAGCTGGGGCTTTTAGTAGGCTATCTAAATATTGATCGTAGGCTATTTTTTTTCTTGGCACATACCATCGCGATGAGTCACTTGCGGAAGTCCCCATGCCCTGCCAGGCAAGCCGGGAGAATGCAAAGTATTGCGAAGTAAGCATGAGCTCCAATATAACATCAGGCCTTATTTTACCCGTACTTATATTAATTCCGTATAACAGCGAGTCCAAAACTGCCTGGTAAGGGAGTATTTTATAAACGCCATCATTTTTAAGATCCATAGTTCGGTTCGACAAGTTGTCTGCTTGCTCGATTAACCGGCCATCCTCAAACCAGGCAAAAGTAAATTTTCTTTTGCTATAAAATTCCTGCACAAGATCTTCGTAGGAGTTTAAATCCGGGTATTTTTCAAAAAAAACTTTTACTTGGGTGCTGTCAAAATATTCTTTTGACTGGGCACTGAAATTGCCGGGAATGGTTTGGTTCCAGTCTGTCGCTAATGAGTCTTTTTTAGCAGGCGTTTTACCCTGCTGAGCGCAGGCATCGATGAAAAAGCTGATAAATACCAGGATAAGGTAAAGGATTTTTGCCTGTCGGTAATTGAACATTATGAAATCATGGTTTTCATTGCATCAAATAATACATCAATATGATGATCGCCCTTATACATTGGAATCGTTTTTTTATCGAGTTCCAATAATCCGTAAACTGCGGTCTGCGCAGTTCTTACAGAATATTCTACGGTGAATACCACGTCGTCGGGCACTTCTGCGAACTGCCCGATAAAGGCGATGTTTTCCGATATTTCTGGTATAACCTGCGGCCTGTCGCCCGGTGCCCGTATTAAAAACTGACTGGTGATGTACGGCAACATGCAGGGAATGCAGTTAGCGGTTTTCAGTAGCCGGTCGTTTAACGTGTCAAATTGAAGGTGGGAAAATAATTCGGTCAGTATTTCGGTACCGCTACAGTCGGCCATTTTCTTTTTTACAAAGTTTCCCTCATTATCGGGGAACAAGCCATACCCCCAAAAAACGGTCACGTCATCAGGCTGGCCGATGAAATGAGGCTGGTAGGCTAAAACAATTGACATCAGCCAATTGGAGTCCTTAAAAGTTACCAGGCCGCCGGTTCCGGCGTCATTGCCCGAAAACGTTTTCATCCGTTCAAAAAAGTCTGTACCCTGGCAAGTTACCGTAAATGATTCCCATTTTGATTCATCGACATGGTTGTCAAATACCGACGGATGACCGAATTGGTCACTGTGTTTTGCAATGGCTTCCCATAATTTCCAGCTGCCGTCACGTTTATCAGTAATGAGTTCGGGGGCAGCATGCATCGATCCTAAACTTGAATCAGCAGTCATTGAGCCAATGGTTACCAGTACCATATCGTTTACGCCAATCTTTACAGATTTCTTTTTTCCGCCATCAATTAAATGAATTTGCTGCACGGTCAGCTTTTCGCCCGTTAATGAGAAATCCAGATCAGTTACGCTGACACCTATTTGAAAATGAACGCCCTGCTGTTTTAACCAGTTGATTAACGGCTTGGCTAAAGAATCAAATTGGTTATAGGGCGTCCTGTCTACGCCAGCTAAAGTATTGATCCGTTTAAACTCATGGATAAAACGATGTAGATAACGTTTAAACTCCACAGCGCTGTGCCAGGGCTGAAAGGCGAACATGGTATCCCACATAAACCAGAAGTTGGTCTTGAAAAATTCCGGGGCAAACCATTCATTGATGCGTTTGATGCCCAAATGGTTTTCGCCTACAGCCATCATCTCGATCAGATCAAGTCTGTCCTTATTGCTAAATCCCATTGACGAAACATCTAATATATGGCCGTTTTCCACTACCCGGGCCTGTGAATGGGTTTTAATATTCCGGTTGAAGGCCTTAATTTCATCCAGTACCATGATGCCCGGATCGGACAGCGATGGAATAAATGAAAAAAGATCATACGTACACAGGTAGCTGAAATTCAGCATCCTGCCGCCACGCATCACGTAACCATCTTCCGGGTTACCTGCACTATCAAGACTGCCGCCAGCAACATTCAGCTCTTCGTAAATTATGATATTATCAGGATTAATTTGGCCATCTCTTATGAAATAAGCAGCACTTGCTAAAGATGCGATACCGCCGCCGATAAGATAGACCTTCCGGTGTTGAGTCGGGTTAACCCGTTTTTTATTTAGATTATTCATTAATAGCGATCGAATTAAGTTTTGATAGAAACTAAGATTAGCAGAATCCGTAATGCATGGCCTGACTATTTGATATCACCAATAATTAGCTCATTATTTACTACACATACGCCAGGGGCATTCCAGGCCATCTTTTCAGCTACATCTCTTTGATAGAAAGAATGAACGGTACCCTTCAAGGTGACTTTATTCCCTGATACACAGACTTGAATATCCTGGTTATTCAGTGCCCAGTTGCGTGCGATCGCCTGTTCAATTTCCTCTTTTTCAATATCGTCAGGATTATCGGTTTCAATTTCAATATGGTTGGTAAGCACTTTGATGCCTTCAACAGTACTCGCCGACTGTTGCGCCGCTTGCTTCTGATGGTTCCACTCCAGCTTACCATCAAGTGTAACATGCCCATCTTCAACTTCAATCTGTATGCGATCAACCGGAATATCCTCGTTTGCTTTTAAGGCACTTAATACCCCAATAGCTATTTCCGCATCGCTTTTTTCATGATCCGCATTCAACTGAATTTCAATTTTTTCCACCAGTGCTTTAACACCGCCTATTTTTTTGGTGGTGTTCACAGCTGCTGATTTCTTAATAAAGCTATCGACAATTCCCGAAAGCGTAATGACACCCTCATTAGCCTCAACGGCGATTTTAGTTTGTTTAAGCAAAGGCTCCCACTTGATGGCATCGATTACATCGATCTGTAGTTGATGGTTAGTTTTCATTGGCGTAAGGGTTAATCAAGTTCTTAACAAATGCTGATTTTCAATTGGTCATCTGCTACCAGGTAAATCGGCGTTAAGTGATTTTTTTCGTTCCTGGTAGTCATCACATGGTTAATCTTGTTTAATGTCAGTTGACTATCACTATACAAATCTGATGGCTTTCAGGTATTTAATTGTTATTCAATTCTTACTATTAGTTACATCATTCACACTTTTTGGAGAAGGCGGGGGGGGATAGGTTATTAGCATCAGCATCAAACTGATTACATGAGCGGTCACTTTACCGGTGATGCCAACGGTAGGATGGAAGCGGTGATTTTTTGTATTTGATCATAAACTTTTTCACGAATGCTGGTTCTTTCATTCATCCATTGAGTTTCAATATTTCGCAGCACTGCTTTTTCATCGTCGTTAATTTCAATATCCATGCATTCCGCATGCAGACAGTCGATCGCAACATTCATGTCATGAAAATCCCCCAAAACAATGGTAAATGAGTCGATTTGCGCTGGAGTTGACAGTAAAGCAAACGATGATAATGTGCCAATACCTATGGGGATGTAAGGAGATAGGTATAATAAATTCTTCAATTCCTTTCTGATTTCATGTAATGCTACATCGGTAGGAAATATCGGTGCAATTAATTTTTTTAGTGCGTCTTCCTTCGAGGCGATAAATTTTTCGATATCTCCCTGGCTTAACTGGTGCGGTAATAAGTCCACAAGGTTCAGTTCTTCTTTCCCAAAAGGCCCATAGCTGCTTATAAGTTTATTAAGCTTCTCAATAGCATGTAGTATTTTGTATGATAGTAAAGCCAGATAAGTTTGCGGAAGCGCCATATTTTTGCCGGTCAATGTTTCCCGGATGCAACGATCCTGCATTTGTAGTGTACGGATAGTTCCTGATAGTTTATAAAGATCCGCGATATGACGGGGAACACAAATCGCGTGATGGTGGCCTTTTACACGCTCCATTAAAGACAGGCACGCCTGTAATTTTTTTACCTTTACGCGAAATAACCGGATGTCATTTTCCCGAAAATGTAACCTGACCTGATCATAGGCAGTGTTTAACTTTTCAAATCTTTTTCGGATAATACCGTCAATTTCCTTGTGCTTCATAGGTATGATTTTAAAAAGAACCGTCCATTCATTTGTTACCTGTTTTTAAGCTATAAAAGATTAATGCTTCCTAAAAGCAGACTTGCTTAAAGCAACTCCCTTAAATACTGAACCAGCCCATCTCCTGTCCAATCGCCGTCAAACTTTTCACCATTAACATAAAAGGTGGGCGTTCCGCTTACGCCACTTCTTAATCCACTTTCGATGTCAGCGTCAATTTTCGAGGTAAGTGCCTGGCTTTGTATATCCTGCCCAAAGCGATCCATATCGAGACCAATCCGCCTGGCATAGGAAAATAGTTCATTTTCGCTTAGGTATGCCTGGTTTTGAAACAACAGATCGTACATTTCCCAAAACTTGTTTTGCAGCGCGGCTGCTTCCGCGGCCAGGGCTGCATCGAAGGCATCCGGGTGTATGTCTGTTAACGGAAAGTTCCTGAAAACAAAGACAATATCTTCGCCCATTGCCTGTATGACATTATTTACTGCCATGTAAGAATCGCCGCATGACGAACACTGGTAATCACCATACTCCAGCAGCACTAAAGGAGCCGCCTGAATTCCGAGCATGTGATCCCGTTTAGTAATCGGGTTTTTAAGGGCTGAGTTCATTGTCTGTTTTAATTGAGTGATTTAAAAAACAGGGTAGCTATTTTTAGCGTGCCCATTTCACATTCGTGTAAAATTGCGCCTATTTCAATCGATAAATATTACTGAATTCTGAAAATATGTTACATCATTCACACATCAGAGAAATGATAAACCCACTTGGTGGCTGAAAAAGAGTTTTATAAATGTGTGAATGATGTAACCAATTCCCATAGTTATATAACAAGTTTACGGTATGACCCGGCATATTTGTGCGGACAAAGCAAATGGAAAAAAAAGACCAAGGGCAGCTATATAAAAATTCCTATTAACGATCTAACCAAATGAAAACGATACTATTCCCGACCGATTTCTCAAAGAACGCTATCCACGCGGTTAAATATGGTTATTACCTTGCACGGCAGATAAAGGCGGATATTGTTTTATTCAATGCTGTAATTATACCGGCCGAAGCACCGCAGGCGGGATTGGTAGTGTGGCCAATGGAAGAATCTGATATACTGTTAAAAGACAGTACATCAGAATTAGTTAAACTCAAATCGTCTATTGAAAAAAGCAGGGATCAATCAGGTTTTTTACCATCTGTAAGATGTTTAAATCAAACAGGCATCTTAACGGCCGTTGTCAATGAGGTCATCTCAGGTGAGAAAATCGACCTGGTTGTTATCGGAACACATGGCAGCAGCGGAATAACTACGCTATTATTGGGAAACCATATCAGGAATATGATTGATAGCGTCACACGTCCGCTGTTACTGATACCACCCGCAGCAAAATTGTCACCGGTTAAAAAAATTGCGTTTGCTACGGACTTTAAAAATCCCGAAGGTGATATTTTATCAATTTCTGTATTGGCTGAACTGGCTACGCCACTCAACGCTGAAATAATACTAACACACATTTATGAAGAGGAAGATAAGAAACCCGAATTTCAGCAATGGATCAAGCGGTTTGTAAAGGAGCTCCCCGAAAAGGTACATTTTTCAAATATTAAGTACAAAATGTATAAAAGTAACGGTGCGCAGTCAGGTCTGGAATGGCTCTGTAACAACGGTCGGGTCGATATGCTCGCCATGGTACATCGCTCACATAATTTTATTGATAGTCTTTTCAGGGGAAGCGAGACACAAAAAATGGCACATCAGATACCAATTCCTTTGTTGGTTTTTCCAGATAGAACCTAAAATCATGGGAACGGATCAATACAAAGCCTTTTGGCAATTTAGCCAGGAGGCGGCTTTCAAAATGTTGAACACCGGTGAATCCGGCCTGGAGGAACAGGAAGCTGCCAAAAGAATAGGGGAGTATGGAAGCAACACGATAAAAACTAATTCCCGATATTCTGTCTTTTTTTTGTTTTTAGCTCAATTTAAAAGCCCCGTGACCATCATGCTGATCGTAGCGGCGCTACTGTCCGCGTCTTTGGGCGATGTAATGGATACGGTTATTATTTTAACGATTGTACTGATCAGCAGTTTCCTTGGTTTCTGGCAGGAAAAAGGCGCAGCAAATGCCGTAAAAGAATTGCTGAAATTAGTACAGTTGCATTGCGATGTTTTACGTGGCGGAAAGAAAAAGGAAATAACGGTGGAAGAAGTGGTACCGGGTGACCTGGTTATCTTATCCGCAGGCGATCTTATTCCGGGTGACAGCTTATTGATAAACTCCCGGGAATTGTTCGTTGACGAGGCCGCCTTTACAGGTGAAACCTATCCTGTTGAAAAACTTTGTGGTGAACTGCCTGTCGATACCCCACTCTCTAAAAGAAGCAATGCTTTGTTTATGGGTTCCCATGTCATCAGTGGTAAAGCAACAGCCCTGGTAATTAAAACTGGCGTTCAGACAGAATTTGGCAAGATTTCCCTGGGCTTACAATCTAAAGCACCCGAAACAGATTTCGAGAAAGGCATACGTAAATTCGGCTATATGCTCATGCAGATTACCTTGTTAATGGTGCTGATCATCTTTGCGGTCAATGTGTTTTTACATAAACCTGTGCTCGATTCTTTTTTATTTTCCCTGGCGCTGGCCGTTGGCCTCACCCCGCAGTTATTACCTGCAATCATCAGTGTAAATCTGTCTACAGGCGCAAGGCGTATGGCGAAATTGCAGGTGATCGTCAAACGGCTTTCGGCTATTGAGAACTTTGGTGCCATGAATATCCTTTGTTCGGACAAAACAGGAACAATAACAGAGGGAAAAGTAAATCTGAAGGATACCCTGGATATTAATGGGGTGCACAGCGACAAGGTAATGCAATATGCCTGGCTTAACGCTTCCTTGCAGCAGGGATTTCATAATCCGATTGACGAAGCCATAGCTTCAGGTTATAAGGGACCACCGAATACCTTTAAAGTCCAGGCAGAAATCCCTTATGATTTTATCCGCAAGCGATTGACGATACAGGTAAACAACGAAACACAAAATATCGCTATCACCAAAGGAGCTTTAAAAATTATCTTGTCCATTTGCACACAGGTTGAAACCAGTGACGGAAAAATTGGTCCCATCGAAGACAAAGAAAAGTCGATACTCCAGCAATATGACAAGTTAAGCGAAGCCGGCCTGCGTACCTTGGGAGTTGCCTATAAACCCGGCGAAGCCGCTCATGACTTTACCCGGGAGGACGAAAAGGAAATGACTTTTTTGGGTTTTGTGACCTTGTTTGATCCGCCCAAAGCACATGTAGCTGAAATTTTAAGCAACCTGAATAAGCTTGGGGTCGGGCTAAAGATCATCACCGGCGACAACGCCCTGGTAGCAAAAAGCCTTGCATTACAGATCGGTATTAAAAAACCACAGATACTGACCGGAGCCGCATTGCAAAAAATGAGTAATGCAGCCCTGATCCATCAGGCCCCGTTGACGGATATTTTCGCGGAAGTAGAGCCGAATCAAAAAGAACGGATCATTGTTATGCTCAAAAAGGCCGGGAAGGTAGTCGGCTTTATGGGAGATGGCATCAATGATGCCACGGCGTTGCATACTGCAGATGTGGGAATCTCTGTAAATACAGCGGTTGACGTGGCCAAAGAAGCGGCAGACATTGTATTGTTGAGCCAAGACCTGGATGTGCTGACAAAAGGCATTGTTGAAGGCCGGCGGACCTTTACCAATACCATGAAGTATATCTTTATGGCTACCAGCGCCAATTTTGGAAATATGTTTAGCATGGCCGGAGCTTCGCTTTTTCTGCCATTTTTACCTTTGCTACCCAAGCAGATCCTATTGACCAATCTGTTAACTGACTTCCCTGAAATGGCGATATCAACCGATAAGGTTGATGAGATCAATATCCAATCGCCGCAACATTGGGACATGCGTTTTATCAGGCGTTTCATGCTCACCTTTGGCCTGTTAAGTTCCGTGTTTGACTACGTCACTTTTGGTATTCTATTATTATTTCTGCATGTAAAGGAAAAGACGTTTCAGACAGGATGGTTCATCGAGTCAGTCATATCTGCCATCCTGATTGTATTGGTTGTACGGACCAGACTACCCTTCTTTAAAAGCATGCCTGGCAGATATCTGTCGGCTGCGACTGCTTTTGTTTTACTTCTGGTATTAGCACTACCTGCCACACCTTTAGCATCGTTATTTGGGTTTATTAAAATACCTGTAACACTATATGGCTGGATGCTGTTGGTCGTCATTTGTTATGTAGCAGCAGCGGAACTTGCCAAAAGATGGTTTTACAGAAAATTAAATAAAGGAACCGCAAAGTAAATATGGCAGTTGCCTGGTTTGTTCTACTTAAAGAGTTGGCCCATTTAATCAATCCTCTTTTTAATGTGTGAATGATGTAACTTTTAAAGTTATTGATGTAATACGCCTTTCCTAGACTATACTCACATTTGAATATATTAAACAGTGTTGATCTTCTTTAATATCGTTGTCGCCTTTAATGATTCTTACCATATACTTTATTATAAAACAATGCTGTTGACCGAAGTTTACAAACCCGCCATTTATTCAGTAAGGCTCCCATTAGATAATAAAAACCGAGAAGTTACAGATGAGACGATCCCGAAACCTATAATTCTTTATACACCCGATAGTGAACCCCAGGAGGAAACACAAACTGCCTTATCCACATTTAAAATATTCACGATAAAGTTTAATTACTTAGCGCTGATACATCACACTAAAGTGATGAAGGTAAAATATGGAAGTAGTAATCATATTTACAAAGTTGTGCTTTTTAGCATATTAAGCCCTGGGGCATCAATTTGTTGGTTTGAACATTTGCCCCATAACTGGGTAAGTCTTTTAGGCAACGGTATGGATTATGGTTTAAAGGAGGCCATAACCGCCGCCATCGAAAATCAGGAAGAATAAGCTCGAAACAAAGCTAATAGCTGAATCCTCTTTAAGGGTTAAAACAGGGTCAAGCTACCTTATTAATTTCACTATACTTAAAAATGGAAATACTTCAGGCCAACATGCTTAACATCATACGCGAAAAATGTTCATCCGGCTGGAGTCTGGAAGTATTTGGGAATCATATTATCGTCAATGTACTTCGGAAGGAGGATAATTTCAGGCCGGTTTTCGCCTTGGTAAAGCAAACTATCACCCGATGTGTAAAAGAGCATTTTCCGGAAAGAAATGATGATGTATTATTCGAGGTAAGGAATGGTTCCTGGAATTGTAGTTTTAAGATCGTAAAAACATTGTTTGGACGTTAAAACACCACATCTTTAAGCCCATAGACCTGGTTCTGATTGAGCGGTGAATGTGTGAATGATGTAACTAAATTAAGCTTTTGTATAACATCAGCTGACTCATGTATTCCCACCTTTAGCAAAATTAGTTGTCTACACATCCACTTATATTAAAAACGCTATGATTCCTAAAACAATGAAAGCCGCCGTTATCCGTGGATTCGGGCAGCCTTTACACATTGAGGAAATGCCGGTCAAAGAGCCTGGCGAAAATCAAATCTTAGTTAAGGTGATCGCCTGTGGTGTTTGCCATACCGATCTGCACGCCTGCCAGGGAGACTGGCCCGCGAAACCAATGATGCCGTTAATTCCCGGGCACGAGGCATTGGGATATGTGGTTGCTTTAGGACGTGGCGTGAAGCATATCAAGGAAGGTGACATTGTAGGCGTTCCATGGTTATACAGCGCCTGCGGCAACTGTGATTATTGCTATACCGGCTGGGAAACGCTTTGCGAAACTCAGCAAAATGGCGGTTACAGTGTCGATGGTGGCTTTGCTGAATATGTTGTTGCCGACGCCGGCTATGTGGCCCATTTTCCTCCAAATATCAATTTCACAGAAATGGCTCCTATTATTTGTGCAGGAGTAACCGTGTATAAAGGTTTAAAACAAACTGATGCAAAATCAGGAGAATGGGTAGCCATTTCAGGTATCGGGGGCTTAGGCCACCTGGCTGTTCAGTATGCCAAAGCTATGGGCTTCCACGTGGCAGCCATTGATATTGCTGACGACAAGCTGGCACTGGCAAAAAGCCTGGGTGCCGATCTGGTAGTGAATGCCAAAGAACAAGACCCGGGTACATTTTTGAAAAAGGAAACCGGTGGTATGCACGGCGTATTGGTTACTGCACCCTCACCAATTGCTTTTAAACAAGGGCTTTCGGCACTGAGACGTAAGGGCGTACTCTCCTTAAACGGTTTGCCTGCCGGAAGTTTCGATCTCTCCATTTTTGATACCGTAATTAACGGCACTACTATCCGCGGTTCCATCGTTGGTACGCGAAAAGATTTGGAGGAGGCTATTTCATTTGCTTTAGAGGGCAAGGTGAAAGCCACGGTTCATGCGGCTAAGCTGGAAGATATTAATACGGTATTTGATGATATGAAAAAGGGGGATATCAGCGGCAGGATCGTGCTGGAGATCGCCAAGCCATCATAATACAATAATTCTGAGTTAATTTTTAAAACTACAAATCATGTCCATACAAACAGTTAATCCGAATACCAATAATGTTGTCAAATCTTTTGATGAAATGAGTGACAAAGCAGTTGACGCTGCTGTAGCGCAGGCTGAAAGTGCCTACACTGAATGGCGTAAAACCAGCTACGAGCAACGTGCAGTTCTTCTACATAAAGTGGCCTCCCTGATGCGGGAGAAAAAAGAACAATTGGCCACACTAATTACCCTTGAAATGGGCAAGTTATTTGCACAAGCGGAAGGCGAAGTTATTTTAAGCGCTGATATAATCGACTATTATGCAACAAATGCCAAAAAATTTCTTGGCGACAAGCATTTAAACCCCGAACATGGCAAAGCATTCATTCGCCACAGTCCTATTGGTGTCTTATTTGGGGTGGAACCCTGGAACTTTCCATTATACCAGGTAGCGCGCTTTGCAGCACCCAACATCATGATCGGGAATACTATTTTAGTAAAACATGCGTCAATCGTTCCGCAATGCGGCATCGCCATTGAGGACTTATTTAAAGAAGCTGGTGCGCCCGCAGGACTTTATACCAACTTATTGATATCAGGTAGACGTGCCTCTGCCTTGGTTGCTGATGACAGAATAAAAGGTGTATCCCTTACCGGAAGTGAAGAAGCTGGTGCCAGCATTGCTGCCGAAGCAGGTAAACATTTGAAAAAATCTGTGCTGGAATTAGGCGGCAGTGATGCCTTTATTATCCTGGAGGATGCTGATATCGATAAAGCAGTAGAATGGGCCGTTGTAGGCAGGTTAAATAACAACGGGGAATGCTGTGTGGCAGCCAAGCGTTTTATCGCTGTTGAAGCTATCGCCGACGAATTCCTGGCTAAATTCAAGGATAAATTATCCGCGATCATCGTTGGTGACCCGATGGATCCGAAAACAGAACTAGGTCCGTTAAGCAGCGAAGCGGCCGCAGTACAAATAGAAGGACAGGTTAATAAAGCCGTAGCTGAAGGTGCCACCGTAGTGCTCGGTGGGAAAAGGCCGGAACGCCCGGGAGCATTTATGAATCCGACCATTTTAACTGATATCAAACCGGGTATGTCCGTATATCATGAGGAACTTTTTGGACCCGTGGCATCTTTTTACCGCGTTAAGGATGAGCAGGCAGCAATTAAACTCGCCAATGATTCACCGTTTGGTTTGGGGGGGTCCGTGTTTACGAAGGACGTGAAACGTGGCGAGCATGTAGCAGACCAGATAGATACTGGTATGGTGTTCATTAACCACCCAACCTGGACACAGGCTGACCTACCTTTTGGTGGGACCAAGCGTTCAGGATATGGCCGTGAACTTTCCGAGTTGGGTATCGACGAATTTGTAAACAAAAAGTTAATTCGCACAAGCGCGCTTTCAGATCCATTTTAATCCGCACTACTTGCGGGCAAATTGCAATTTCATATGGGTATTTCCTGACGATGCGAATCCGGGAAATACCTGTAATGAATTTCCTTCATACTTCCTGTGTGTAATTAATGCTTCACTCTTTAAATCTTTTGAAATGTTTGGATATTTAAACGGTTATCTGTTTAAATTAAAGGCAGCGGTGGGCTACACTGTCGTACTATAGTTTATAGGATATATGTGCGATTGAAAACTTATTGTAAATTAGTAACTCTTCTACTCTTTCAATTTTAAGGAAAATCAGTTAGTGCTCAACATTTACTTCCCGACTGCTGAAAATAGATTAGCCGTGTAGGTATAATCATAGTTTAGCTTTTTACTGAAATAATCTCAAATGGAGATTGATGGCCCTCCCTCGTAATGGTATAATAAAACAATTATTTTTTATAATTTTCGATCACCGGGCCGTTCCTGTCATCTAAAACTTCTGAACCAAACTTCCCTCAAAACCGTTTTAACATGCCATTTGCTCTCTAATGATATCTCCTGCGACTTCCACTTCGGATTAAAAACTGTATTATTTGAACAGATAGCTTTTTAAGCTGATATTTAATCATTTATTTACAGCAAATGAAAGGCATGTGTCACTTAAATCCTCATTTCAAACTATTGGTTTAAAAGTTGTCTGACTATATCTACAATTACGTAAAATGGAGGACAGTATCGAATAAATAATAGTTTCATAGCTGTTGATGTTGCCTTTTGGCATTGATCAAATTTGCTGAATATTTTTTTTATTGGGGATGACCATCGTCATCTGCGGTCATGTTTGATATCACAATCAAGTTGTTGCATGATTTTTTTTACGAACCTATTTTTACTTGTCCCTTACGTACGATTTATAGAATGCCTTATCGATTTCTGACACTTCGCGCATGATGAAATACACAGACAAGCTGACAACGGATGCAAAAAAGCACCAAACAGAAACGACATAATTGTCATAAAACACGGTTGTTATGATATAAGAAATAAAAACAGTCAGACTCAATATCCACATCCTTCTAATATGAGAAAAAAGCGGTGGTGCGATTGTCGCAATAATGTACAGAAGGCCGCCCATAACCCTGAGTTTTGCTGGATAAACTTGTTCATAAGCAATATGATAGCAGTTGATGTCGGCGTGCACCGGGTAATGAATTAAACAATAAGTGAGGTACCCGGATACGAGTAAGCCAATGCCAATAAGTATTTTCTGAAATAACCTGCGTGTTTTTGATTTCTCCAGTAGAAGTACGGCAACCGGTAACCACAAAGGCCAGATGATTTGAGCAAAGACCAGGAAGAAATAGGTGATATATTTTTGCAAATGTAATAAGGCAGGATGCGGAAGGATGAGCCATAGCACCCCTTCCGCGATCTGCTGTACCGCAAAAATCAAAGGTATGGCGGCAAATAGAATCTGTGAGGGATGCTGCACTTTTTTTAATGATGCAACACCGATCACGGTTAAAGCAACACCAGCTCCGAAGCTTGCGGTGGCGGAAAAGCACATATTTAGCGGATAAGATAAGCAATCGTTGAAAGGGAAAGAGTGAGTTTTTACTTCACATTATCTTTAAAGATATCTTTTAAAGCCGTACCAAGCTCTTTCGTGTCGTGGTCGAATTCCCTTTTGAAAGAATCATTCTTTGCTTTTACTGATGCGTCGAATTTGGATAAGCTTTTGTTGAATTTGATATCCTGCTGATCCAAATGGGATTGTAATGTGTCTATTTTTTGCCTGGTCTTATTTAGATCGTAAGCAAGTTTTTTCTGATCTCTTTTATTTGTTTTAGCTATACTTAGCTTAATGGTGTCAACTCTTTTATTCATTGCTAAAATCGAACTTTCTGATTGCGCTTTAAATTTTGCCCAATCTGCCTTTGCATCACTTTTTCCAACGCTATCTGCATCAGTAGCTGCGTCCTTCAGCTCTTTATTTCCTGCTTTAAAATTATCGTTAGCATTTTTGAGATCCTTTTTCGAGGCCTGATTACAACTGATGACCGAAATCGAAGCGGCGATAAACGTAAAAATTAATAGTGCTTTTTTCATGGTGATTAATTAACTGAATGTATAACCTTACAAAATTGCCGGATTCTCAGGTGCCGGTATTACGCAATTCCAATTAATAGTTACATGATTCACATATCGGCCAATTAAAAGGCAATACAAATGGCGTTATAGGTGTCTGCTTTGCCGGTATCATCCGAAATTTGGCTATCTTAACCGATGAGCGGCCAATGTGATCAGCGTTAAAAATTAAAAGTGCCGGACTAAGAATTTTAGATTTTCAAATTAGATGGCAAAAACCAACAACTACGTAGAAAAACATTATGTTACCCGTATGGGATGGCTTCGGGCTTCGGTACTTGGGGCCAATGATGGCATACTTTCAACGACCAGCATCGTCATTGGTGTTGCCGCAGCTTCACCTGCCAGGCACGCGATCGTACTTGCTGCTTTAGCCGGACTGATGGCCGGGGCGATGTCGATGGCGGCAGGTGAATACGTGTCGGTGAGTTCCCAGGCAGACACCGAAAGCGCAGACCTAAGTAGAGAACGCGAGGAACTTCACCAAATGCCTGATATCGAATTAGAGGAACTCGCTGATATTTATGTAAAGCGCGGGCTTGATGCCAAACTGGCTCATCAGGTTGCTATTCAGCTCACCAAGCATGATGCCCTTCAGGCACACGCAAGGGATGAACTCGGTATGAACGAGATTACTACAGCAAATCCACTACAAGCTGCCCTAGCTTCCTTGGCGTCATTTACCATGGGGGCACTTTTGCCGTTTCTCGTTTCCATTTTTGCAGCTATAAAATATATGGTGTATCTGCAATATGGTTTTTCAATTCTTTTCCTGATGGTTCTGGGCGCTGTTGCCGCCAGGGCTGGTGGTTCAAATATCGCTAAGGCTGTGCTCAGAATAGGTTTCTGGGGAACGGTTGCAATGGGCGTAACCGCACTGGTTGGTCATCTTTTTGGAGTTAGTGCTTCCTAGATCATATGGGGTTGGTACAATAAAAAAGCTTTTAGATATTTATATTCTGCTAAGCAGTTCACCGCATTTATAAATTCCAATTAAAAAAGTCACAGCGTACTGAATAGCGCTTAACCCAAATGACTATAAAAGCATAGGTGGTTTAAAGCTGATAGCTTGTAGAACGACAAAACCCGGCATTTGAAGCCAGGTTTTATCAGATAAGTATAGGGGTTTTATATTTTGGGGGTTGCTTTCTTTTTGATTTTTTTTGCTGGCATGGTTTGTATTTTTCCATCCATCATCACACACTCTCCTTCTTTCAGCTGGACTTTTTTGCCATCCTTCATTTCTACAGTACCGTCCGGCATCACTTTAGTCCCGTTAGCCAAAGTTTTATCTTCTGTCATGGGGGTATTTTTGCCATCTTGCCTGGTCATCATCTTGCCATCCATCATCATTAAACCATTTTCGATTTTCATTTTATGCATGGTTTTAGAGGACTTTCTATGCGCAGTTTTAGAAGTTTTTTTGATGGTAGTGGTATCATTCATTTTTGTCTGTGCCATAGCACTACAACTTAATGCCATAGCGGTTAGCGCAATTAATATTTTTTTCATGTTCTTATATTTAGTTGATTTGATAATTACCCTGAATCGGGGCAGATAATATTTTTATAGACTTACAAGGTCTTGGAAATAAAAAAAGCGGAGAGAATTCCCCTCCGCTCTTTTCTTAGCTACACCCTAGTTATCGTATTCGATAACCAGTTCGTTATCTACTGTCCAGACACCCGGGGCATTCCAGGCAATCTGCTCAGCTTCGTCTTTAGCGTAAAACGAATTAACTGTTCCGGTCAGCTTTACATTGCTTCCTTTAACATCTACCGTTATATCAAGATCATCAATTGATGAATTACGCTCCAGAGCACATTCGATGTCCTTTTTTTCGATGGCATCATGGCTTTCAGATTTGATCTTGATGTTGTTAGAAACACCCAAAACGCCAGAAAGCGTATTGATGGCTTTTTTGGCTGCTTCGCGCTGGTAATTCCACTGTAATTCACCTTCCAAAGTAACCCAGCCATTTTCCACTTTTACCTTTATTTTTTCTTCGGGAACTTCCCAATTCCATTTCCAGGCATTTAATACTTCGTTGGCAATTTCAGTGTCGCTTTTTTTACCATAATCGCCATATTTAATGGTTATTTCTTCCGCTACCGCTTTCACGCCGGCTACATTTTTGGCGGCGGTTTCAGCTTCCACCTTTTTGTAGTAACTATCAACAGTACCTGTTAGTGTGATCACACCATCTTTGGCTGTAACACCAATTTCTGCTGCGTTCAATAACGGTTCCCATCTGATGGCATCCTGAACGTCTTTTTGTAATTCCTGATTAGTTTTCATTTTGTTTAATTTTTAATAATAGATGTGTATTTGTTGCGTATTTAATTTTACTGGTTTAAATTACAGGTCGGCCAAAATGATCTTTTTTCTTTCGTCGTAATCATCCCTACTGATCTCACCGGATGCAAACCGCTTTTGTAATATGTCCAAAGGGCTGTTCTTGGCATTTCGCTGAAATGGAATATCGTAGGGTATGGCGAAGATCCAGATCAGCAGCATGATCCATATGAACCACCAGATAAAATCCATCCCCCAAAAGTTGTTGTAGTAAAACATAATATTAATTTTTTAAATGATTTATTGATTGAGAACACTGCAAATCTGCCGCCTTTGGGCGGATGATCTGTTACGGAATTATTTGAATTAATTACATCATTCACACTTGGTTGAGGTGTAACACGATGCCTTGATTATTAAATAACAGGCCGAGAAGTTCTGTATGGAAGAGTTTAATTTCCACGGCAACATTTTGTCTAAAAAGAATACTAATTCATATCACTTTTTATTTTTTTGGCTGTTGAGCTGCCTGGAAGATATATTTGTAAACCGAATGATAAATTCAGATTGCTCTGATAGGCCTGACTGCCAAATCCGACCAGTCCATTATATTTCAACAGTGTTTCCAGGCCTATATTGGGCGTTATAAAGTAGGCAAAACCCGGTCCTGCACTTAGGTTAAGTCCGTTAGTGTTTCCGCCACCATTACTTACATTGACACCACCAATACCAGCCGTGGCTTCCACAAAAATGCGCCCGTGTTTAAGTACTGCAACATCCGAACCGGTATAATATCTGCCCAAAGCACCGGCACCATAACTGGTCGTTGTGTTGGAACCCTTGGCGGTCTGGATGCCCAAATTTACATATCCGCCCAATGCGACATTATCCTGGATAAACCATGCGGCTTTGGGTGTAATGTCAAGGCTAAATATTTTCGGATCATTGAGTCCAAGATTAATGTTGGCAAAATTGCCGCCAACCATTACGTTGCCTTTTTGTATTTGTGCGCTGGCTAAAAATCCTGTACTTAGGATAGCCACTAAAGTGATGATGATCTTTTTCATTTTAAATTGATTGTAGAAGTGAATTATTTGGGTGGATATGTTTAATGCCGTTCGGCATCATTTGCCGGCGTCATCGGTGTAATTTGTGATGGTATGCCATTAACCGTCGTACCGGCTTGAGAGAGATTAATTGTATTGCCAAGGAAATCGTATGGGAAATTCAGTGTTGGTTTTGAGATCTCATCCAAACGCTTTATCGCCGACTCCGGTAGTTTAAGATCCATTGATTTAACATTTGATTCCAGTTGCTCCAGCGTCCTGGCACCCAATAAGGTCGCGCTTACACCACTTTTTTGCTGAACCCAGGCCAATGCGACAATAGCCGGCTTCGTATCCAGCTCTTTTGCAATTTTGACCACTTCATCAATAATGGCATACTGATGATCTGTCACTTTCCCTATAAAATAAGATCTGACACCAGACATCGGCGTGGCTTTAGTAAACTTCCCGCTTAAAAGTCCGCTTTTGAGCGGGCTCCAGGGGATGATACCCATGCCCAGTTCTGCTGCCATTTCAACGTGTTCACCTTCTATCGTTCTTTCCAATAAGGAGTATTCCAACTGAAGGGCTATTATTGGTGCCCAGTTATTCGCCTTCGCCATAACCTGTGCCTGCGCAGCCTTCCATGCGGGTACATCTGAAAACCCGATGTATCTTATTTTCCCTTCACGGACCAGGTCATTTAATGCGCTCATGGTTTCTTCAATAGGCGTTAATCTATCCCAGGCATGCAGCCAGTACAGATCAATATAGTCCGTCTGCAGCCGGCGTAACGATTCATGGCACTGATCGAAAATAGCTTTTCGTCCGGCTCCTCCCCCGTTCGGGTCGCCTGCATAAAGATTGCCCATGAATTTGGATGCAATAACTACCCGGTTTCTTTTCGCTTTTTCCTTCGCGAAATAGTCGCCAATGATTTTTTCGGAATGGCCTTTGGTGTAAATGTTGGCCGTATCGATAAAATTGCCTCCGAGTTCCAGGTATTTAGATAATACCTGATCTGATTGTTTAGCATCGCTGCCAAAGCCGGTTTCCTCACCGAAAGTCATGGCGCCCATGACAAGGCGGCTAACACGAAGACCCGAATGACCGAGCGTTACAAATGAATTTAGTGACATGTTTTTCCGTTTTATAGATATTTAAATGATAGACTGTTTTAAGATTTAACGGCATCCCTGAATGCTTCCTGCAATAACTTGTTGATACAAAACTGCTTACTTTTAACAGCTGGGGTATTATGTAATTCTTTCAATTAATTACATCATTCACACATCAACAGGATACGACAATGTGTGAATGATGTAAGCTATAAACAGATTTGTGTAATGCTCGAGGAACCACAACTCGCCATTTTTACAGCTTATTATGCGTCAGCTCATTGTGGTTATATTAGTTGGTTTTTGCCTGCCTGCAGGTGCACAGGGCAAGATCTCTTTCCGAACGGTAGATGAGGCATTTATCTACGCGGATGCACACAGCAGTGTGTTTAAAAACGCCACACAGGAAAATATTCTTTCCAAATACCAAACACTGGCAGCAAAACTGAGCACATGGAATTTAAAAAGTGATGCTAATTTCTCTGCCACGGATAACACTAAATTAGGGACTACTTTTATACCGGCTGAAATATTCGGCGGGCCGGCAGGGACTTTTCAAAAGGTAACTTTTGGCCAGCAATATGTGAGTAACCTTAATATTAACCCGCAAATAGACCTGCTGAATTTAGGCGCTGAAGCTAAAGTTAAAACTGCCCGGGCTAATGAACAGCTGATTCACTTTAGCCATCTCATCTCCAGAAAAAGCCTTTATGAAAATCTTGCCGCCGCTTTTCTTAATGCTGTCTCCTGTGAAAGGCAGATAACGGTTACCCAAAACAGTTTATTAAATGCCGATACGTTGACGAACATCATGAAAAATAAGCTTAACGAAGGGGTTGCGCGGTCACAGGATGTCAATAACGCAATTGCCAATTCGCTTTCCGTAACAGACAAGCTGCAGCAATTGCAAGTGCAATTGTTGGAACAGTATAATACCATCAAATTACTTTGCGATATTGACAGCGATACTGATTTGCAAATACAGGACAAAGGGCTGGCATTAGTTAATAATGATGATATACCTGAAGCCTATGGCGACCTGCTCCAAAATCAGCAGCAATGGCAAAAAAACTACCAGGAGGCTGATTTACGGGCTGTTTTAAGATCGTTTTTACCAACGGTCACCTTGTTCAGCAGCTTTGCCTTGCAACAGAATACAACAAAGCGTTTTTTTGATAACAGCCAATGGTTTGCCAGTAATTATATAGGATTGCGGGTCACCCTGCCACTTGTCCCTGATGTCAGTAAGCTCACCGCGGTAAAAAATGCGCGTATTAATATCATTATAGCAGGTAATAACCTGGAGCATGCCCGGATACAGGATAAGATTAATAATAACCAACTGCGGCTGGAGTATCAAAAGTCGCTGGGCAGTTACCGTTTGGCTTTGCAAATCGAGGCCTTGAAAAAGGACAGCTATCTTAAAAATCTCAACATCTACAAAGAAGGAATTTTATCTGCGACCGATCTGCTCAACTCCTTAAACGACTGGTTTACCGCAGGCATTAACACAGCGACACAATATGCAGCATGTGCTTATGCCTATACTAATATTCATATCAGCAATACACTCAAATGAAAATACACTTTTATACCCTAACGGTTTGATATCATATCATGAAAAGATACTTTCATTTCTTTATCATTAGCATAGCAATAAACGCCGTTTCTTGTAAACAGATGGTCGAGCAAATCCGCCCGGTCAGAAAAGACCTCGTAGAAATGGTATTTGCTTCAGGCGTACTGGAAGCAGACGGAGAGAACAGGCTCACTGCTCAGACCGACGGTTTCATTGTAAGCATAGATTTTAATGAAGGTGATGAGGTTATGCCCGGGGAACTGCTTGCTGTGATCGATAATGGTCAGAACCTGGCAAATGCAAGCAGTGCGCGAGTATTGAGCAGCATCGCTCAACAAAACACGCTGCCTTCGGCACCTGCCTTATTACAGATCAAAGCTAACATAGCTGCCGCCGAGGCAAAGCTGAAGTTAGACCAATTGCAGGCTGGCCGTTATAAAAGGCTTTATACCGCTAACAGTGTTTCTCAGCTGGAATATGAAAATACAGTTTTAACCGCAACAACCTCTAATGCGGCTTTAGCTGCTTTGCGACAGCAATATAACAGCATGCAAATAACCGCGCAGCAACAGGCGGTTACTCAGCGGTCCATTGCCAATGTAAATACCATCGTAAAAGATCAGAATCAGGTGAGGGCGATAATCCGGGGCAGGGTTTATGAAAAGCAGAAGCAATTAGGTGATTATGTACGCAAGGGCGATGTAATAGCTGTTGTCGCGAGCCAAAAACTGATCTACGCAAAATTAAGCGTGGATGAAAGCAATATGGCCAGTTTGAAAACAGGCCAGACGGTTATTGTTAAACTCAATACCAATAAGCATAAAACCTATAAAGCGGTGTTACACGAAATACTGCCGTCTTTTGATACCGGAACACAATCGTTTTTAGTTAAGGCTTATTTTACAGACAGCCTTGATTTTCGAATAGCCGGTACACAATTAGAGGCCAATATCATAACCGGTGAGAAGAAAAACGCATTGGTTATACCCCGTAACTATTTATCATACGGAGATAAGGTGACGCTAAAAGATAAAAAAGTAGTCCAGGTCAAAACAGGCATTGTTTCATCAGAATGGGTGGAAATATTGGGCGGTATTAATGAGCAGGATATATTAATTCTGGACAACAAATAACAGCCATGAAATACAACCACCATATTGATTCGGAAATATCATTTACCTATATCGTCAATCAAAAAAAACTAACCCTGGTTGCGGCATTGGGTGTGACGATAGGCATAGCTGTTTATATTTTCATGAGTTCGATGACAGCCGGTTTCTCCAGGTCAACAGATGCTTCGATATTCAAAACCACCCCGCATATCCGGATCTATAAAGACGACGAAATAAGCAGGTCATTGATTAGTAATGACAAAACCGGCAAACAGTTAGCCATCATCGTAAACCCCAGGGTTATACCGCAAAGCGACAAAATAATCAACCCGGATCAGATCGTCTCTTTATTGAAACAGCAACCGCACGTAAGCGTTGTTAGCCCTCAGGTAACCGTAACAGTGTTTTATAACAATGGGCAATCGCTGATCAATGGAATTGCCTCCGGGGTGAATATTGAAGACGCGGACAAGATGTTTAATATTCAGTCTACCGTTGTTGAAGGGAATATGACTGATTTGAATACCATTCCCAATGGTATATTGCTCGGTTCAGGAATTGCCGATAAAATGAATGTTAAAACAGGCGATAATATCACGCTTACCTCATCCAGAAATGTAATCAAGGTAATGAAGGTTGCCGGTATTTTTCAGACCAAAAATTCCGGTGTGGATAAAACGAAATCTTATATCGGTATCAGCGCGGCCAGGCAGTTACTTAAACAAAGCCCGACCTACGTGAGTGACATCAATGTGGATGTAACTGATTTTAACAGCGCACCTTTCTACGCGGTCCAATTCTCCAAACTTACAGGCTACCGGGCTGAAGACTGGCAATCTGCTAATCAAACACTGGTAGCCGGATCAGCTATGCGGGAGATCGTGATCACCGGTATATCTTTATCCATTCTTTTGGTTGCGGGTTTTGGTATTTACAATATATTGAACATGACTATCAGTCAAAAGATCAACGATATCGCGATACTGAAAGCAATGGGTTTCCGTGGGCGCGATGTTATCCGAATATTTGTACTTCAGGCATTTACAATAGGTATGATCGGCTTATTGATGGGGTGCTTATTATCCTGGCTTTTTGTTTGGGAACTATCCAAAACCTATATCGGCGGCGATATAGGCTATTTCCCTATTGGGTTTGAACCGGCCGTTTACCTGAGAAGCATAATGCTTGGAATGGGTATAACCCTGTTAGCCGGATTGATCCCTGCGATGAAAGCCGCAAACGTTGACCCAGTATCCATCTTTAGAAAATAACGTTAACCCCATCCAATGGCAGCCGAACCGATATTGCAAGCCGATAAAATAGAGAAGTATTTTTACGACCCGGTAAAATTCAAAGTGTTAAACGATATTTCATTCACCATCAACAAGGGTGAATTTGCCACTTTGATCGGGAAGTCAGGCTGCGGTAAATCTACCTTGCTTTATATTCTTTCTACCATGGATACAAATTATGAAGGGATACTTAAGATAGAAGATAAGCTCATTACCGGACAGGATAAAGATGATCTGGCTATTTTACGGAACGAAAAAATAGGGTTCGTGTTTCAGTTTCATTACCTGTTGCCCGAGTTTAGCTGCCTCAAAAACGTGATGATACCTGCCTTAAAGCTCGGGATGCTGTCAAGAAAGGAGATAGAAGAAAAAGCCTATGCTAAGCTAACGTTATTGGGGTTGAAAGATCAGGCCCTGAAACCATCTTCCAAGTTATCGGGCGGCCAGCAGCAGCGGGTAGCGATAGCCCGCGCGTTGATCAATGATCCGCTCATTATCATGGGAGATGAGCCGACAGGGAACCTGGATTCCAAAAATTCAGCGATCGTATTTGAAACTTTCCAGCAACTGGCACATGAGCTTGGCCAAACGATCATCGTTGTTACGCATGACAATGACTTTGCTGAAAATTCAGACCGGGTGATCGAGATGATCGACGGAACAATACTTGGAAAATAAAGAATCACGCTATTCAGCAATGTTATTCTTCCCCCTCTCAAATGTGTGAATCATGTAAGCTATTTGTAAGATTATGTAATACCTAAACACTTTTAAAAGGCAATCTTTAACTATCAATAGTTTAAGTTTTAATTCGCTTTTTTTCCGGCAAATATGAAGATCACATTAAATGAAACGCAGACAGGTACGATACTAGAGCTTGAGGTTTACAAAGTAGACACACCTACCGGAGAAGGATGGTCTGTTTTGACGCCGCAGGGCAGAAAAGTTGTAATCAAGTTTAGAGACGGCAACTGGCATGCTGAGGATGATCACAGTATTACTCAGGAATTCTGGCAAATGGTCGGTGAAGAAATTAGCCGAACACTTGACGAAAACCTGCTGGCTACAATAGGTCCCCCCTCTAATCCGCGACCGAAGAGAACCCGCATCCTAAAATATTTAATGGTTTAACAGCTTATTTGTCCGAAAATGTCAGGGTTTGAAATCAATATACAGGTTTATAATATGCCATTAAGTGTGATCGTAACCCCTATAGACAGCAAGTTCTGCCGGTTTAAAGTGGAAACCGTAAGAGGTAAAGCGCAGCCAATGATTTTAACCTACCGGCCTGATTGTTCATGGATAGTGGAACAGGCCAGTATGAAGTTTTTTACGCTTGCATACGTAGGGAAATTGGGTGCCTTGATCAAAAATAAAAAACCCGAATGGTTTCTTATGAATAAGCTAAAAGAAGACCTACCATGAGTTACGAGATCATTCAAACAGGCGAAACTGAAGTTTTCAAGCTTCTGCACGTTACGTCAACCCGCTTCAGGAAATGGATAGTATGGCGCGTTCAATTTCACGATGGCAAGGAAACTTTCCTATACAGATGTGATAACGAATGGATGCAGTGGAGCAAAACCCACCTGGATAAGCCGGTATTAAAAGCCGTAGCAGATTGCATTGAAAACACATCCATCAGAAATCAACTCAAATCAATATTTGCTTAAAATAATTATAAAGACTATGAACAAAGTGATCGTTTTATATAAAAGACCGGTGGGGAAAGCAGAGCTCGGTGATTTCAAGACTAACATCGAAGAAATGCCGACAGCCGATGATGGTGAGGTGTTGCTGAAAACAATTTATGTTTCGGTTGATCCCTACCTGCGTGGAAGAATGAATGACGCGGAGTCGTATATTCCACCATTTGAATTAAACAAACCATTACAGTCGGGTATCATCGCTGAGGTCGTCGATTCCAACAACACGTTATTTAAAATAGGCGATTTTGTTCTGGGAAACTTGGAGTGGAAAGAATACCAGGTATCTGACGGGAAAGGGCTGCGGATCATACCGAACGATCCCGCCTACTTAACGGCCTACCTGGGCGTTTTGGGCATGACCGGCCTTACGGCCTATTTAGGGCTTACGCAGATAGGCTTACCAAAACCGGGCGAAACCTTAGTTGTTTCGGGTGCGGCTGGTGCCGTAGGCAGTATTGTTGGGCAGGTAGGTAAACTGCTGGGATGCCGGGTTGTTGGTATCACAGGCTCGGATGAAAAGGTGCAATTGCTCAAATCAAAATTCCATTTTGATGAAGCCATTAACTATAAAAATACGGTGGATCTGACCCGGTCCATTAATGCAGCGTGCCCAAATGGGGTTGATATTTATTTTGACAATGTTGGTGGCAAAATATCAGACGATGTTTTGAACAACATCAATAAACACGCGCGTATCCCCTTATGCGGCGCAATTTCGCTCTACAATGATGCGACTCCGGTATTGGGCCCGTATATCCAGCCCGTCCTGGTCAAAAAGAGCGCACTCATCCAGGGATTCATTGTTAGTGATTTTGCTGCTCAGTTTCCTGAGGCAACCAGGCAATTAACGGAATGGTTAATGGCGGGTAAACTCACTTATCACGAAACCATTTACAAAGGATTTGATCATATCCCGCAGGCCTTCATGGGGTTGTTTGAAGGAAGCAATGAAGGGAAAATGGTTGTAAAAATTTGATTCTGTAAAACTATAAAATTCAATTATGAAAGTATTAATGGTATTGACCTCCCATAGTGAATTGGGGAAAACCGGTAAGAAAACCGGCTTCTGGATAGAAGAGTTTGCAGCACCTTACTATGTACTGGCAGATGCCGGGGCAGAAATAACGCTTGCATCGCCTAAAGGCGGCCAGCCGCCTATCGATCCCAAAAGCGAAAGTCCGGATGCACAAACGGCGGCTACGCAAAGATTTGACAGCGACAAGGACCTTAAAGATAAATTAGGTCATACACTTCCGTTAAATACCGTAAACGAAATGCATTATGATGCCGTATTCTATCCCGGCGGGCATGGGCCTTTGTGGGATCTGGCCAACGATAGTGCTTCTATCAAACTAATAGAAGATTTTTATGCGCACCACAAGCCCGTTGCTTTTGTTTGCCATGCGCCGGGCGTATTAATGAAAGTTAAATTACCGGATGGCAGGCCTTTGGTAAAAGGTAAAGCCGTAACCGGGTTCTCCAACACAGAAGAAGAAGCTGTTCAGTTAACCGATATTGTTCCCTTCCTGGTAGAAGATGAATTGAAAAAATTAGGCGGCCTGTATAGTAAAGGGCCAGACTGGGGTTCCTATGTGAGGCAAGACGGCTTGTTGATCACCGGCCAAAACCCGGCATCCTCGGAACAAGCCGCTAAATTATTATTAAAATCTTTAGCTAAAAAATAACCAATCCCATGAATCCCATCAACAGAAAAGATTTGTTCGGATACGAACCAGATCCGGAGTATTCCTTACCCGTTGCTTATTTTTCTATGGAATATGCCATAGATCAGGCCCTGAAGAATTATAGTGGCGGACTTGGATTTCTTTCAGGATCACACCTGCGGAGCGCGTTTGAACTGAAGCAAAACCTGATCGGTGTTGGGATCTTATGGAAATATGGTTATTACGATCAGGAAAGAGATGGTAACGCTTTGATGAAAAGCAGCTTTATTGAAAAGGATTACTCCTTTTTGCAGGATACCGGACTTGCGTTTACCGTACAGGTTCACAATGCTCCTGTGCAAGTACGTGCATATCTCCTCAAACCTGAGATTTTCGGAACCGCACCACTATTTTTACTGAGCACGGATATCCCGGAAAATGATGAAGAATCGCGGTCAATTACCCATTGCCTTTATGACCCTAACGAAGCCACCCGCATTGCCCAAAGTATCGTTTTAGGTATTGGTGGAGGCATGCTGCTTGATCTGATGAACCTCACACCTGAAATTTATCACCTTAACGAAGGACATGGGGTCGCATTGAGTTTTTACCTGTATGAAAAGTATAAGTCGCTCGAAGAAGTGCGCAAGCGGGTAGTTTTCACCACACATACCCCTGAAAGCGCGGGCAACGAAGAGCATAGCTTTGAACTGCTTGAGGAGATGTCTTTCTTCTATCACCTGAATCAGCAGGAAGTCCGTTCACTCCTGGGCGTGGAGGGTAGTAAATTTAACTATACACTGGCTGCATTGAAGTTTGCGCATAAAGCTAACGGTGTTTCTAAAATGCATGGTGAAGTTGCCAGGAAAATGTGGAATGGTCAGCAAGGCGTATGTGAGATCATATCCATCACGAATGCACAGAATAAGAATTACTGGGTAGATATTTCGACTGATCAGGCCATCAATAATCACGATGAACCTGCTTTCCGAACCCGTAAAACAGAACTTAAAAATCAGCTTTTCAAAATTGTTGCGGATCAATGCGGGAAACTATTTGATGAAGATAAATTGACCATAGTGTGGGCCAGGCGATTTGCCGGTTACAAGCGCGCCGATCTGATTATGCAGGATTGGGAAAGGTTTCTAAAGCTAATCCATAATACCCAATATCCGGTACAATTAATTTGGGCGGGCAAGCCTTATCCTGAAGATAGACAAGGCATTGATCTCTTTAACTGGATCATCGGTAAAACCAAACCATTGGCTAATTGTGCAGTTTTGACCGGCTACGAACTGGAATTATCCGCTTGTCTAAAAAAAGGGGCCGATGTGTGGCTCAACAATCCAAGAATGTACCACGAGGCTTCAGGTACGAGCGGCATGACAGCCGCAATGAACGGGGCAATAAATTTATCTATGCCGGACGGCTGGGTGCCGGAGTTTGCCAAAGAGGGGGAGAATTGTTTTCTCATTACGCCAGCAGATCAGGATCAGCCGGTTGACACGAAAGATCGCATTGAAAATGCCAATCTCATGGATATGCTGGAAAACAGTGTGTTACCGGTTTATTATAAGGATAATAAAGAATGGTTCAAGATGATTAAACAAGCGGCTGAGGATGTTGACCCCCAATTTGAATCGGCCAGACTTGCCAGGGAATACTATGAATTGATGTACAAGCTTGTCCTACCGGAAAAAACTAAGGAACGGATGCAATTATCTTTTGAGTAATAAATGGCTGATATAGGTTTGGTGCTTTCCGGGGGTGGTGCAAGAGGGATAGCCCATCTTGGCCTGTTACAGGCGTTGGAGGAAATGGGCATTAAGCCAAAGGTTATTTCCGGCGTTAGTGCAGGTGCTGTAATAGGAGCGTTTTACGGAGCTGGATACACGCCCAAACAAATATTGAATATTGCGAAAGATCACTCACCCATGAGTGTCTTGGCAGCGGTAATGACTTCGGGAGGCCTTTTTTCACCGGAAATATTAAGAGAGGTGCTGGTAGAGGCCATACCGCAAAACGGTTTCGAGTTTCTGAAAACCCCCTTGTTGGTAACCGTTACTGATATCGAAAAATGCGTTAGCTTAACATTCTCTGAAGGGCCTTTATATGATGTACTGGTCGGCTCAGCCGCCATCCCGGCCTTATTCGACCCCATTCCCTATCAGGGTATGCTTTTGGTTGATGGCGGTGTACTTAATAATTTCCCGGTTGATTGCCTTTCAGGTAAATGCGATAAAATCATCGGATCGAATGTCAACAAACTTTTAAATAATGAAGGGGTACAGCTTTCTAAGTTACAGGTTCTGGAACGATGCGTCCATTTGGCTATCGCTAAAAAGGTCGCTTTACAGGCAATGTTATGCGACGTTTTGATTGAACCGCCGCTATTTAAGTACAATATGTTTGAAATGAAATATGCTGATGAAATTTTTGAGATCGGGTACCAGAAAGCAATAGCTCAAAAAGGACGACTTTTATTACTCGCCTAATGATAAAAATCATACTTACTTATGTTGCAGGTCAGTACTCAGCAACAGGTAAACAACAATCTTTAAATTAAACAGGAACGGGATGCGATATCATATATTAACGACGGATTACGATGGAACAATTGCTGAAAATGAACACGTCTCCGGGACAACTTTAGATGCGCTGGTTAGGCTTAAAGCAACGGGAAGGTACCTTATCCTGGTAACAGGTCGCGAACTGGATCAGTTACAGGCGATATTTCCTGAATACACGCTATTTGATTTGATCGTCGGTGAAAACGGGGCGTTAATTTACCACCCGGCAACGCTGAAAAAGATATTGTTGGGTGAACGACCGCCGGATTCTTTTATCCAGGCCTTAAAAGACAAGGGTATCCCGCTGTCGGTGGGCGAAGTTATTGTAGCAACATGGGAACCCCACCAGGATCTTGTACTGGAAACAATTAAAAACGCCGGCCTGGAATACCAGGTGATCTTTAACAAAGGGGCGATAATGATCTTGCCTCCGGGTGTAAATAAAGCCACCGGTTTACACCGGGCACTTAAAGAACTAAACCTTTCAGAACATAATACGGTGGCAGTGGGTGATGCTGAAAATGATAATGCCATGTTGCAGGCTGCGGAATGTGCCATAGCTGTCAATAATGCTTTACCACAATTGAAAGCTGCCGCAGACTTGGTAACGGCCGGCCAGCGTGGCGAAGGCGTATCGGAGTTAATCAGCCGGTTAATTCAGGATGATCTGGTCAACCTTGATACAAAGTTACTACGCCATTATCTTGAAATAGGCAAACAAGCGGATGGTTCGCCATTTAAAATAAGCCCCTACGGAAACAACATCCTGCTGACGGGTACGTCTGGCTGCGGTAAAACGACGCTGGCAGCAGCTTTTATGGGCCAACTGATTGACAAAAAGTACCAGTTTTGCCTGATAGACCCCGAAGGCGACTACCAGGACTTAGCCGGTGCTATAACAATTGGAGATAGCAGTCAGCCCCCTTTGATTGATCACGTTGTTAAAGTACTTAGTCAAACGGCTGAAAATGCCATCGTCTGTTTCCTCTCCATACCTTTAAATGATCGCCCTGCCTATTTCAAAAAACTTCGTTACGCTCTTACGGAACTGCGTAAAAATACCGGACACCCCCATTTTATCATTATTGATGAGGCGCATCATGTGCTACCAAAAGAAAATACGGAAAGCTTCAATGATTTTCCGGAAGATTTCACCAATATATTCGCGATAACGACCCAACCAGACCTGCTTTGTGCGGATCTTTTAAAAAGAATCGATATGATGCTGGCGATGGGACAGTTGCCCGCCCAAACCATCGGATTATTTGCCGCAGTTACCGGTGATACTATTGTTATTCCGGAATTATCGGCATTTCAAAAAAGGGATGTGCTGGTTTGGCAAAAAGAACCTAAAAGCGTCGCCATCATCAAAAGCAGTGAGCCGGGTCAGTTCCTGATGCGCCACAAGCGAAAATACGCCAGCGGGGATATGTATTCCAACAGCTTTTATTTCACCGGCCCCTCAAATCACCTGAACCTGAAAGCAAATAACCTGATGATGTTTATTCAGATGGCAGCGGGAATAGATGACGAAACCTGGTTGTACCATTTACACCGGCACGATTATTCGAAATGGTTCAGGAATTCCGTGAAAGACCCGAAACTATCCCTGCGTTCGGAAGCTATTGAAAACAACGAACCCAACCCTGCTTTATCTCGGCGGGAGATTTTCAGCCTTATTTTGAATAGGTATACCCTGCCTGCCTAGTGTGAATTATGTAAGCTATTTACGGAGTTGTGTAATGAATTGCTACAGTTCAATAACCAACTTTGTACCGTGTTAACATTGCTGCTTTTGCAAAAAAGGCATCTTTAAGAAGCGCATAAATACTCAAAGATGGTTAATGCTGCTACGTTATTAAAAATAGTTTCACCGCTTTGCTTTTTCAGCATTGGGTTATACGCGCCTTTGAAAGCCCAAGATTCCGCAGGGATTACCCGGGCGGTAAAATGGAATTTACAAACCTGTGTAGCTTACGCAAAGAAAAATAACGCGCAGATCAATAGCCTCCGGCTTTCACAGCTAACCAGTCAGCAGGAATACCTTTTGGCCCGGGCTGCGCGGTTGCCAGACCTATCGGGTTCGGCCTCGCAATATCTAGCTCATGGGAATGATTACAGTAATAATGGCACAGGCGGCTCCGGCTTTACATCCTCCGGCAGTTACGGACTGAGTTCATCGGTTACCCTGTATAACGGTAACTATGTCAACAATAATATCCGGCAAAAAAACCTTTACGTTCAATCAGCCAATCTGAATATTATCCAGCAGGAAAATGATATTACCCTGCAAATTACCCAAGCCTATCTCACGGTTCTAGTGGATAAAGAAAACATTATTTATAATACCGATCTGGTTAATACGTCAAAGGCCCAGGTAGCACTCGCGCAAAAAAAATATAAAGCGGAAAGTGTGGCCCGAAAAGACCTCATCCAATTGCAGGCCCAGCAGGCAGCAGACCAATACACCCTGGTTAATTTCAGAAATGCGGAGCGGAGCGACCTGCTTACCCTCAAGCAGATACTGCTGTTAAACAGCGGCGTAGGATTCGATATCATTAAGCCTGAATCAATACAGTTCAGCGATAGCGTTACGTCATTTCAGGATGTTGAACAATTTGCCTTGAAAACCAGGCCAGAAGTACAGAACGGCCAGTTAAATGTACATATAGCAGAGTTAGAAACAGCTAAAGCAAGGGCTGGTTACAAGCCATCTCTAAGCGGGGGTGCAGCACTTAATTCGGGATATAACAGCGGCCAGGAAGCTGGATATCCTGGTCAGCTAAAAAACAACTTTAACCAACAGGTAGGCTTAACGCTAACGATACCCATATTTAATAAAGGGGTGGTTAAAACACAGGTTGAAGAGGCTAAAATAGCCGTAACCCAGGCCCGGCTTGATCTTAGTAATACCCGGATCGTGCTCTCACAGGCAGTAGAACGGGCTTATATTAATGTTGAAAACGCGATAAGCCAGTATATGGCCGCGCAGGAAGGTTATCAATACAGCAAAGAAAGCTACCGCATAGCCGCTGAACTACTGCGGGTTGGCGCAGCCAATACGGTGGACTTTTTATTACAGAAAAACCTTTTTGTACAAGCTCAGCAGGCATTCATTCAGGCCAGTTACAATCAATTGCTCAGCCGAAAGATCTATGATTTTTACCGGGGTATCCCTATTACACTTTAAGCATTGGCCATTATGAAGCGTTACTATAAAATATCAGGAATTGTTTTAGCCGTGCTACTGGCCATTTCGCTGGTATGGTACTTTTTGATCAGAAAGACAGTTAAACCGCGTGTGCTCCAGTCGCAGTACCCTATTTATGGCTATATCGCGCAAAGCGTTACCGCTACCGGTAAAATAGAGCCTGTAGACACCGTTACGGTTGGTTCCCAGGTATCGGGAATCATTAAATACCTGTATGTTGATTTTAATTCAAAAGTGAATAAGGGAGAGTTACTGGCCGAATTGGATAAATCATTATTACAGGCCACGTTAGACCAATTTAACGGTAATTTGCAGAGTGCCATGAGCCAGCGCCTTTACGCTGAAAATAATTTTAGCAGGCAGAACCAGCTTTTTAAAGCTGATGCCATTAGTAAAGCTGATTATGATATAGCGCTGAATACCTTAAATGCGGCTAAAGCAGCGGTCGCGAGTGTGGCTGCACAGGTACGTTCTGCAAAGAAAAATCTATCCTACACGGATATTTATTCGCCTATTGACGGTGTTGTACTGAACCGGAATATCAATATCGGGCAAACTGTTGCTGCAAGTTTTAGCACGCCAACACTTTTCGTGATCGCTAAGGACATTACCAAAATGGAGGTAGATGCCAATGTAGATGAAGCGGATATAGGAGAAGTTAAAGCAGGAGAGCGTGCCATTTTTACGGTGGATGCATTCATTAACGACAAGTTTATCGGCACTGTCAAAGATATCAGGCTTCGCCCTTCTGTTTCGGCAAATGTGGTCACTTATACCACCATCATTAATGCGCCCAATGATGATATGAAACTCAAGCCGGGAATGACCGCCAACATTGTGATCTATACAAAGGAAGTAGAGCACACTCTTTTGATACCTGCAAAAGCCATCAAGTTTACGCCCGACTCATCTTTGAAAGTACAATATCATCTTACGGACGATGCCGGTTATGATAGCAAGGCCAAACTCAGCGGCGGCACCAACACATCAGCTAAATCGGCGGTTAAAAACCGCACCGACAGTATGGGTTTGTCCGCTCAGGCCGCAATCGTATGGCTGTTACAGGGCAAAAAACTGGTTAAAAGGAAAATAAAAATCGGCTTAAATGATAATACCCAAGTGGAAGTACTGTCGGGCCTTACCCCAGCTGATCTGGTCGTAACCGGTGTTTTAACTTCTGGGGCTTCCCAGGGGGCAAAAGCCAGTACAGCCAGCACCAGCCCTTTTATGCCTAAACAACAAAAGCGCGGAGGACGGGCAAAATGAGCAAAAAAATAATTGAAATAAAAGACCTGAAGCGGGAGTTTTTGATGGGCAGTGAAACGGTTCACGCCCTAAGGGGAATCACCTTTGATATACTGGCGGGCGAATTTGTAACGATCATGGGCGCCAGTGGTTCGGGTAAAACTACCTTATTAAATATTTTAGGGTGCCTGGATAAACCTACCAGCGGATCGTATTTATTAGATGGCGTGGATATTAACAAACAAACCCGTGATGAGCTCGCGCAGCTGCGTAACCGTAAGATCGGATTCGTTTTTCAATCCTACAACCTGCTACCCCGGACTTCCGCATTAGAGAATGTGGAACTCCCGCTGTTGTATAATAACACGGTAAACAGCATCGACCGGCACGACAGGGCCATAAAGGCCCTGGAAGCGGTAAAACTTGCTGACAGGTTTGATCACATGCCAAACCAGTTATCGGGAGGGCAGCAGCAGCGCGTAGCCATCGCACGGGCATTAATCAATGAGCCGGTGATGATTTTAGCAGACGAGGCCACCGGCAACCTGGATAGCCGTACCTCCTATGAAATCATGGCATTGATGCAGGATTTGAACCAACAGGGAAAAACCATTGTTTTTATAACGCATGAACCAGATATCGCTACATTCAGCAACCGCACCATAACGCTTCGTGATGGCAAGATATTGAGCGATCAAAAGAATGAAACGCCGGCATCGGCCAAAGATACATTAGCGGCATTGCCGGTTAACAACGAATAATTAAAGAAAGCTGTGAATATATTCAACCTTTTACGGATAGCTTATTTAGCGTTGCTCAGAAATAAGCTTAGGGCATTTTTAACCATGCTGGGTATTGTTATTGGTGTAGCTTCGGTTATTGCCATGGTTGCTATAGGTGAGGGTTCCAAGCAAAGTATTCATGATCAGCTTTCCGGCATGGGCTCTAACATGATTTCCGTTTTACCCAGCAGTAATCTCCAGGGTGGTGTGAAAATAGCCGGATCAAGCTACCAGACCCTGACCGAAAAGGATATCACTGCTATAAGGGAAGGTTCCGGATACGTAACGGCGGTGTCCCCGATCGTTAGCTCTAAATCACAGGCGATCAACGGCGCGCTTAACTGGCCAACGACGATGCAGGGCGTTAACACCGAATACCTCGATATACGGATGTTGACACTTAAAGACGGTATAGCATTTACAGACGATGATGTGAGGGCCTCTGCCAAGGTTTGCCTGATTGGCCAGACAGTGATTGATAACCTGTTCCCGAACGGTGATAACCCGATAGGTAAGATCATCCGCTTTAATAAAATACCATTCCAGATCATAGGTATTCTCAGTCCTAAAGGACAAAACGCTTTTGGACAAGATCAGGATGATATCCTGATCGCTCCTTATACCACTGTGCAAAAAAGGATATTGGCATCCATTTACTTTCAGAATATTTTTGCTTCAGCGGCGAATGAACAAGTGATAGATTCCGCGACAGTGCAGATTACCCGAATACTTCGTGAATCCCATCGGTTAAAACCATCAGAAGATAACGACTTTACGGTACGTACCCAGGCTGAACTCATTAATACGCTAAGTTCAACGAGTAGCTTGTTAACCATACTGTTGACTGTTGTATCAGGAATATCATTGGTAATAGGTGGTATTGGCATTATGAACATCATGTATGTGTCCGTTACGGAGCGTACACGCGAAATAGGCCTGCGTATGTCCATCGGTGCCAGTGGAAAAGATATACTCCTACAGTTTCTGATTGAAGCTGTCCTGATCAGTGTCACCGGCGGTGTTATAGGGGTAGTCTTAGGATTTCTTTCCACTTGGCTCGTTACACTGATGCTTAAATGGCCCACGGTCGTTTCTCAATCGTCCGTGATTCTATCATCTGTGGTTTGTGCACTTACAGGTATTTTTTTCGGCTGGTATCCGGCGCAGAAAGCTTCGAAATTAGATCCAATTGAGGCATTACGGTATGAATAAATGAAATCATAATTATATTATCGTTCTCAGAATGTGTGAATCATGTAATTTATTCACATAGTTGTGTAAGAGATATAATGCAACAACTACGCATCTTTATTTAATTACGTTTATGCCGATATTCAAACTGCACCCTGCTCCATAACCAGAAATTAATTGAAACTAACAGATGACATTAACTGAAAAATCGCTAATGCCTTTTGAAAGTCAGTTAAAAGAGGCCAGCGACAAGTTTGATACGATCTTCAACCTCACCAGCGCGGCCAGTAAAATCCTCAATGCTGATCTGACCATTATAAAAGTTAACCAGGCGCTTATTGAATTATTAGGATTCCCGGCAGCAGAAATTGAAGGGACTAAGATCATGGAGTATGTCTGCGCCGAATATAGAGGGCAATGGCACGACCTGCAGGAGGCGCTCTGGCATAAAGAACTCCCATTTTTTAAACTGGAAGCCTGCCTAGTAAAAAAAAATAGATCATTAGTGTGGGTTCACGTAACCACTGTGTTGTACCACGAAGGAAACGAAACCTTCGGATTTACGGTGCTGGACGATTTTACTTCCCAGAAAAATCTGGAGGATAGCGAAAAGCAACTTAAAACAGCCCTCGGAAACTCCAGGAAGATCAAGGAAACCTTGCGTCATAACGAACGGCACCTCTCCCAAATTCTGGAAACCATGGCCGAAGGGGTATGTATTGTTAACAAAGCAGGTAAGCTGACCTACACTAACCCGATGGCCCAAAAGATCTTCGGACTGGATCAGGCCGGAATGTTAGCCCGAAATTACAATGATGATAAATGGCATAACTTGAGATTGGATGGTTCTCCGTTGCCCCATGAGGAACACCCGATGATGATCATGATGGCAAGCGGAAAGCCTGTTTTTGATGAGGAGATCGCCATTCAGCCGCGTAATGGAGAGCGGTTTTATATTTCTTTTAATGCGGCCCCCATATTTGATGATGACGGAATAATAACTGAAGGCGTCGGTACTTTTATGGATGTGACTCAGCGCCGGAAACTGATCCAGCATAAAGATGAATTTATCAGCGTGGCCAGTCATGAACTTAAAACGCCTGTTACCAGTCTGAAGCTTGCTTTGCAGCTGTTGAGCAGGATGAAGGATAACCCTTCGCCGTTAAAGTTACCCCAGTTAATTGACCAGGCCAATAAGAGCCTTGATAAATTAAGTGTATTGGTGGCTGACCTGCTCAATGTCAGTAAAGTGAATGAAGGACAGCTGGAGCTTAATAAAACATGGTTCAACATTTCAACGGTAGTTAATGATTGCTGTTATCATATCCGCGCTGCCGGAGATTACACCATCAACACAACTGGCGATATGGATTTGCAGGTATTGGCAGATGTTGACCGTATAGACCAGGTGATTACCAATTTTGTAAATAACGCCGTCAAATATGCTTCAGAATCGAAAACGATAGCTGTTCATATCAGCAAACATGCGGATACCGCAAAAGTATCAGTTAGTGACGAAGGACCAGGAATACCAATTGCCAAGGTACCGCACTTGTTTGACCGTTATTATCAGGCTGATGCCAGCAGCAACCAGATTTCAGGTTTGGGCTTAGGGTTATACATCGCAGCGGAAATTATTAAGAAACATGGTGGTCAAATTGGAGTGGAAAGTGAATTGGGGAAGGGTAGTAGCTTTTGGTTCACGTTGCCAGTCTCTTTAGCTGCCTGCTGTTAAGAACATTGAAAAGGCCAGACATGAAAGTTAAAGGCCAAAAAGCTTATCCCCTAAAATAAATGGAATTGCAAAAGTTAAAGAATGTCGCCATTATAGTAGCGCATCCCGATGATGAAACCTTATGGGCCGGAGGTACAATGATGAGCAATCCTTCATGGAAATGTTATGTGGTTTGCCTTTGCAGGAAAAGTGATCAGGACAGAGCCCCCAGATTCTTTAAGGCTTTAACCGTATTAGGAGCGACAGGGATTATGGGTGACCTTAATGACGGCCCTGAACAAATACCACTAAAAGATAACGACGTACAGGAAATGATTAAACGACTAATTCCGGATCTGATGTATGATCTGGTTATTACGCACAACCCGGACGGGGAGTATACCAGGCATCTCAGGCATGAAGAAATCAGCAGGGCAGTAATCAATTTATGGGCGAAAGGTCTGATCGCAGCAAAGCAGCTTTGGACATTTGCCTATGAGGACGGGCACAAAAGTCACTATCCGAAACCGCAGGTCAATGCCGATTTCTACCATATTCTGGAGCAACGTGTGTATGACCTGAAATACAATATCATTACCCTGACCTATGGCTTTGAAAAAAGCAGCTGGGAGGCTAAAACAACCCCACAGAATGAAGCTTTCTGGTATTTCCCCAACCCGGTAAAAGCAATGCAATGGGTGGCGAAAGGAGGAGCCGCCTCATGAAAGTCCTGTTATTATATGATTACCCGGCCTCACCAGGGGGACTTGCTACCCAGGGAAGCCTGCTTTACAAAGGGCTGCTGGAAATGGGTGTAGATGTCCATTCAGTCCACTATGAATCCGAACAGGAGAAAGAATGGTATTATCGGTGGTTTAAACCGGATATCGCAGTTGGTATAGGTTATTGGGGACACACACCCCATTTGATCCTGCATCCGCAGCGATTTGGAATCCAGCCCGTTCCCTGGTTAGTGGCCAATGGTTACATTGCCAATTATCAGGATGTGCTCAATAAACTCCCACTGATTTTAGTTACCTCGAACTGGGTAAAGGAAATGTACGTCCGTGACGGCATTTGCGGGGACAAAATTGAAGTATTGCCTGTTGGTTGTGATACCGATAAATTTACACCGTACGCTAAAGATGATCCAAAAATCTTAGCGGTAAGAGATTCATTGGGTATCACACCTGAACAATTAATGATCTTAACGGTAGGCGGCGATGCCGCATCCAAGGGTGCAAGAGAAGTGATGCAGGCTTTAGCCCGCATAGACGATCAGCTACCCGACTGGCGCTATGTATGTAAAACCTGGCCGCAGCCGCGAACCGCCATACAAAACAGTGAAGATCTGAAACTGGCTAAAGAACTGGGTATTGAAGAAAAAGTAATCTATGCCACCAGTATTACCTCACGTAACTTTATGCCTTACCTGATCGGGGCCTGTGATGTTTATGCCGGTCCTTCCCGGCTGGAAGGCTTCGGTATGCCCCAGGTGGAAGCTGGTGCGTCCGGTAAAGCGGTTATAGGAATTAATGCGATGGGCATGCTCGATACTTTGGTAAACGGGGAGACGGCATTGCTTGCAGCGGTTGCCGAACATATTAGAGTGAGTGAAGTAACTATTGGGGATGAATGCGGGTTAGCCAAACAGCGAAAAGTCCTATTTGACGTGCCAAGAACAATTGACTACAGGGCAAGTGTCGATGACATTGCAAAATATCTGGTGGAATTACTAAACGATCCTAAGTTGAGGTTGAAGTTAAGCGAAGCCGGTCGTAAACGCGTAGTAGCGAATTTCGATTACCGTTTAGTGGCTGAAAAATTCATGGAACTGGTCAAAAAAAATATAGCAATTAAATAAGCTGATTATGGAAACTACGGATTGGGAAATCATAGAAAAAGCCAGGATGGCCGCCATTCAGGTTTTAACGTATAATGCGAATGGCCCGTTTGATGGTTTGCCCCGCACCGCCGGATGGGGGTATCCCGAGCCATACACCAGGGATTTAATGATCTCCATATTGGGAATAGCGGTAACAGCTGACGAGGTACTTATAGCAAGTACCCGAAGAGTGTTGGAAACGCTGGCAGAAAATCAAACAACGCTTGGCCATATTACCTCTCTTGTTCATGATAAAGAGGATCGTGGCGCAAGCGATACCACACCGTTGTTTTTACTGGGTGTTGGCATTTACCGAAAACTCACCGGAGAAACCGCTTTTTTGGAAGCCGCTGTTTCAAAATCGCTGAAATGGATGGAATACCAAAGTCCCGATGATCGATACCTGGTGGCCCAACAACCTACAAGCGACTGGCGGGATGAGCAGTGGGTCACCGGATATGGATTGTACGTAAATACCTTGGTCTATAGCTATCTTCGTTTGTTTGGCCTGCACGAAAGGGCAAACGGGCTAAGTAAAGAACTTAAAGAGCCAAGTATCACAGGTGGCTTTATACAGCATCATGTTCATGAAGGCCTGGTAGTAAAAAACAAGCCCTATTACGCATTCTGGTCGTACAAAATTTTCTGCAGCGACCGGTTTGACCTGCTTGGGAACAGCCTGGCGATATTATCAGGTCTGACTTCCATATTACAGGCGGAGGAAATAATCTCCTGGATTGAAAAAGAATGCCTGAATATGAAAGTAAAAGGTGACTTGGCTGTTGACCTGCCTCCTAATTTTTTCCCGTTTGTTCTGCCCGGGGATGCCGACTGGCACCCCCGGTATGAAACCTTTAATTTGCCTGGACATTATCATAACGGAGGAGTTTGGCCATTTATATGCGGCTTTTATATCGCCGCACTTGTTGCTGCCGGTCAATTCGTGCTGGCCGAAGAAAAGCTAATAGCGCTGACTAAATTAATCGGCATCTCAAGTGACAAAAAGCTGGATTACGGTTTTAATGAATGGATAAAAGCGCAGGACGGTAGAGTGATGGGCCAGGACTGGCAGACCTGGAGTGCTGCCCTTTATCTTTATGCTGCTAAATGTGTGGAAATAAAGAAGACACCATTCTTTGAGGATATCCGGAAGTAGTTCTTACCCGCTATTTTGAATTTTCATGGGATATAGCTTTGATTGATACTGCATAATTTGCCGGCAATAACGTTGATATATAAGGTTTAAATGCCCACTCAATTAACCTTTTGGCAACTCGTCCGGCAGATGCCCAATCATTCAACACCGATGCAATTATCTCTATGCTATAATAAACATCAAAACGATTAAGGTTCCGTATTCATCCCACTTATCAATTCGGAAGGGAGTGTCATATTGGCAACTTGTCAGGTACACTCTTTCCAATAGTTCCGGTGACGAATCCGACAGCAGATTCCAAATTCCGAGGCCATTGATCACCTCATTCCAAGGATGTAATCAATCGATGCCGTAACACTTTGACTAGGCTATTTTATTGACTAAAAGAAATATTTTTGAAAAGCAGAATACACGATTTGATGCTCTAACGCCTATGGAATCATGTGGTCAAGCCTTGCGGAATTTCCACTCCAGAAGACGATAATCCTTTAAAAAGTATTTCAATCCGCTTCTTCAGATTTTAGAACATTGGTCAATTTGTTCTGCGGAAATAAATTTATTTCTGTGCAGTTTCTTTTTCAACAATGTCATATCTTCAGTTACCTTAATAGCTAAGACCTTTGCATAGTGCTGAGTTTGCTTTATCGTTTTATGCCCCATCATTTTACTAATAGTTTCAATTGGAACATTATTAGCCAGTGTCACGGTGGTGGCAAATGAGTTTCTAGCCATTTTCGAAGTTAGTTCTTTATTAACATCACAACTGTCAGCAAGCTCTTTTAAATAAGAATTATATTTTTGATTGCTTAAAACCGGTAAAAGCATATCCTTGACTAAGCAAGCATTGTCATCTTTATATTTATTAAGAATAACGAGAGCAATTGGCAATAAAGGTATCACTGCTGGTGTTCCTGTTTTTTGCCTGTTCTTGTAAATTCTTAGTTCACTATTGTGAGCCATGGTCACTTCGGAACGTTTCAATTGCTTAACGTCAATAAAAGACAGACCTGTGAAACAACAAAATACAAACAAATCCCTTACTCTCGAAAGACGATCATTATCTATCTTCTTGGACGCAATTCGTTGGATTTCTTCTTTATCAAGATAGATGGTATCGACATCTTCTCTTGTCATCTCAAATTTAGCGAACGGGTCTCCTACTAACCATCCATTATCTACACAATCCAATACTATCTTTTTCATATTGGCAATATTTTTTAACGCCGAATTATGGTTAAGCCCTTGATCTGTTCGGTACCAATTGTATAATTTCTTAATAAAGTCAAGGTCTAGAGAACGGATATTAATATCATGTACTTTGTATTCGCAGTTAATAAACTTGGAGGTATGTCTATAGGAAGTATCAAAGTTAGTATGTGTTCCTTTTGCTACACCTTTACCAATCATTTTCTTTAGCTCTTTATTATGTGCTTCAAACAATGCAAGTAACATCCATTTCCGTTCATTAACCCCGGATAGTAATTCCACCATAGCTAAAGCAGTAACCACCTTGCCCCGGTCTATTAAATATTTCCGGGCTTCATATGCTTTATTTTGTAGTACATCAAGATACTCGTTGAGTGCTTTTGCGTCTTCTTTATTACCGCTGGCACAGTTTCCTTTCGAATTCCACCTAGATGGCTCCCAGGAACGTTTAACAGAGATGTCTTTAGAAATACCATCAACAGTAACTTTGAGGTAGATGTACATTGGTCCGCGTTGGTAATTTTTGGGCTGTTTTAAGAAAAACATTAAGCCTAAACTTTTTTCTAACATAACGATAGTTTTTTAAGTGAATAAATATCGAAATGCAGAGGTAAAAAATCAAGATGTCCATCGCACAAACATGCTGAAATTCAATTAATTAAGCCATTTCCGTGGCGTCTTTTTTTGACGAAATAAAGACGCCATAGATGACGCTCATTTTTTTTGCGAATTAGTGTTTGTTTTGGTTAACTCATAGCAATAAAAAAGCCTGTAAATATTTAATTTACAGGCTTTTGGCAATTTTTGACTATTCAATCAGCGGTGAGGGAGGGATTCGAACCCTCGGTACAGTTTCCCGTACGTCAGTTTAGCAAACTGATCCTTTCGGCCTCTCAGGCACCTCACCGTAACATGTGCCAATGCATATGTCCCTGTTTTTTGGGATTGCAAATATAGCAAATCGCATCTCGCATCAAAAAAAAATTTCAGTTATTCTGATAATCTATTCGCACGTGATAAATTCCCATCAGCATCTTCTTGAAAATCATCTTGATAGTCTCAATATCTTTTAAAGTAATATCGCTGTCTTTTAGCTGTTCCTGGTCAAGTTTGTACTCAATTATGCGGTCAACCAGGGCATCAATGCTCTGGGCGTTGGGTTCGTGTAGCGAACGCGAGGCCGCTTCTACCGAATCGGCAAGCATTAAAACACCTGTTTCGCGAGAAAACGGTATGGGGCCGGGGTATCTGAATGTATTTTCGTCGATAATTTTTTCGGGAAAGTTTTTGAGGTACGATTGATAAAAGTAGTCAACCCGGGTATTGCCGTGGTGCGTGCGTATAAAATCAATCACAATTTCGGGTATATTACCCTTGCGGGCCATCTCAACGCCTTTGCTCACGTGCCTTATAATTAGTTGGGCACTTTCCTGGTAAGGCAACCTATCGTGCGGGTTAAAACCCGAGTTTTGGTTCTCAATAAAATAAAGCGGACTTTCCATTTTACCAATATCATGGTACAAAGCCCCGGCCCTAACCAACAGCGCATTGCCGCCAATGCTGTATATGGCGCTCTCGGCCAAATTGGCTACCTGTAACGAGTGCTGAAACGTGCCCGGTGCGGCAAAGGCCAGTTTGCGCAACAAGGGCGCATTGGTGTTGGTAAGCTCAATGAGCGTAATGTCCGACGTGAGGCCAAATATCTTCTCAAAGATGTAAATAAGCGGATAGGCCAGCAGGGTAAGCACAACGCTAAAAATAAAGGGCACAAACTCCATCCAGTCAATACTGTACAGGCTGCCTTCGCGTATAAACGAAATCCCTAAAAAGGCCACAAAATAATTACCCACAATAATAAGGGCCGATATTAAAAACTGCTCGCGCCTGATGAGGTTTTTTATGCTGTAAATGGCCACCATACCGGCCGTAATTTCGTAATAAGCAAACTCAAAGCTATTGGGTACAAAAAACCCGGCTACAAGCACCACCAGCAGGTGTATATTAAGCGCCAGGCGGGTATCAAACAAAATACGGATAATGATGGGTACAATACAATACGGAATGTAATACAGGTTAGGCAATTGCACCCTGATGGATAACGATAGCGTTACCAGCATAGCCGTAACAACCAGCAAAATTAAACTCACCAACCGGTTATCAAAATAAATATCTTTACGGAAAAGGTATAAAAACACCATTAACAAGGTAATAACAATAGCAACCAGCAATACCTGGCCCAGTACTACCAAACGCGGATCGCCGGATACGCGCACGTTATCCTCAAACGCCGCGCGGAACGACTCGAGTTTTTGATAAATTTCCTGGTTTATTACCGAGCCTTTGCTCACAATAACTTCGCCCTTTTGCACCATACCGCGCGTTAGCGATAGGCCGTCAACCGCGTTATCCTCAAAGCGCGACGTCAGCTTTTCGTCGTAGTTAAGGTTATATTGCAGCCGGTTTTGCATTACGGCTATCAAAAAAGTTTTATCAATGCTTTTATAGGTTGATAAAACCTGGTCAATGTAACTCAGCGCTGTTTCGCGGGTGTAAAGCTGGCTGGTATTGGTTTCTTTGGCTACGTTGTTTTGCAGTATGGTAATGCGGTAATTCTCGTCGCCCAGTTGGTATTTTTTATTGAGGGCCAGTACCCCGGTTTCGTAAACGTGCTTCAGCAAATTGTAACCCAGCGAAAAATAGGTTTGCTTTTGGTTTTCTTTGAGCCCGGCATTGCGCCATTTTATTTCAAAATCGTTTTTAAAACCCTCCAGGTTTTGTTGCGGTGTTTCTTTATCCTGCTGGTAAATGGGCATTACGCTGCGTACGGCGGCGGCCTGGTCTTCCTTCATCTCCTCGTCGGATTTTAAAACCGCGAAGCTGTAAGGCGATACTAAATCCTTTAAATTCCAAATCTTGCCCTTATCGTATTCGTACCTAAATTTGGCCTGCTTAGGCAGCGATACCACAATAATGGCAATACTAAGCAGCATCATAATAAATTTTACGTTGCGTGCATATTTACGCATCAAAGCCCTTTGGCGCGAAGGTGTAAGTGTTGCCATGTTAACTCAAAAATAAGATAAGTTTTTTGTTTTATAATTGCTATTGTTCAATTAGGCATTTTATGGGTGGTTTGAGGTGTTAGATGCAGGCTTTTTGGCGTGAAATAACAGCATCAGATTAGGGTTTGCGTTAACCGATGCTTACCCTGTACCCACATCTTTATTATCGCCGTATATCTGCGCCGTTAGGTGCAATAGCCCGGTAGAATAATCATATCAAATCCATTTTGCGCCGTTAGGTGCAATACTTAACAAACTATTTACCGGGGCAATGCATCAAACAATGTTATTGCAGCCCAAATTACCCGTGGGCGTTGCCTACGGCCCGGGCTATCCGCTCATACTGCACGGGCCTTAGCCACAGGCCGGTATCCGCTCCTATCCCTAACGCGCGGGCACGCTGTGCAAAATCTCGGTGTTCCCTGTGGTAAAAAAATCAGTCTCCCCACACAATTGCAATCCCATTAAACAACTTCCGTAAATAATTACGTTATATCAATACGCAAACATTAAATTTGCCCCACCAATTATTTTTTAACGAATTTTCATCATGAACGAAGTATATATTGTAGCCGCTACCCGCACACCTATAGGTAGCTTTGGGGGTAGCTTATCGTCGCTTTCGGCAACGCAACTGGGTGCGGCAGCTATTAAGGCAGCCGTCAGGCAATCGGGCTTGCAGCCCCAGCAAGTACAGGAAGTTTATATGGGTAATGTCATGTCGGCCAATTTGGGGCAGGCACCGGCAACCCAGGCCGCCAAGTTTGCCGGCCTGCCCGATGTACCCGCCACCACCATTAATAAAGTTTGCGCCAGCGGCACCAAAGCCATTATGCTGGCCGCGCAAAGCATTGCCCTGGGCCAAAACCACATTGTAGTTGCAGGCGGCATGGAAAGCATGAGCAATGTGCCCTATTACCTGGATAAAGCCCGCAACGGCTACCGCCTGGGCCACGGACAAATTACCGACGGACTGGTGAAAGACGGCCTTTGGGATGTTTACAACGATTACCATATGGGCTCGGCTGCCGAACTTTGCGCCGCCGAATGCCACATCAGCCGCGATGAGCAGGATGCCTTTGCCATATCATCATACCACCGCGCCCAGGATGCCCAAAAGGCCGGTAAGTTTACTAACGAAATTAGTGCCGTTGAAATTAAAGACAAAAAAGGTAACATCACCCTGGTTGATGCCGACGAAGAACCCAATGCCGTTAACTTTGATAAAATACCGGGACTAAAACCCGTGTTTAAAAAAGACGGCACCGTAACCGCCGCCAATGCATCGTCCCTTAACGACGGCGCCGCGGCCCTGGTGCTCATGAGCAAACAAAAGGCCGACGAACTGGGCATTAAGCCGCTGGCTAAAATTATAGCTTACGCCGATGCACAGCAAGCACCCGAGTGGTTTACCACTGCCCCATCAAAGGCCATTCCGCTGGCTTTAAGCCGCGCGGGGCTTGGTGTTGATGATATTGATTGTTTTGAGATAAACGAAGCCTTTGCGGTAGTTTCGCTGGCTAATAACCAAATATTAAATTTAGATGCCAACAAAGTAAATGTAAACGGCGGCGCTGTTGCGCTGGGCCACCCGCTGGGTGCTTCGGGAGCGCGCATTGTGGTTACCTTGCTTAATGTATTACAGCAAAACGGCGGCAAATTTGGCGTTGCCGGTATTTGCAACGGCGGCGGCGGCGCAAGCGCAATTGTAATTGAAAATTTGCGTTAAGGGGTATTAACCTGGTTTGCCAAGGGGAAGTAACCGCGCAAGTCATATCCGATTTGCGTAGCTGCCCGGCTTCCGTGCGGTTGCCACGCTATCGCTCGCAATGACAATTTTATTAGCTTTTTGTCATTGCGAGGTACGAAGCAACCGCACAAAGGCATAGCCAACATGTATATCCGCTATAACAAGGCCTAAAACAAATATGAAAAAGCACCTATTCGCCATCATTTTTTTACTATCCGCTTTTAGCACTTCGGCGCAGCAAAAATTTGATGCGGTAAGTTTAAAGCAACTTCAGGCTTACCAAGATAGCCTGAAAACATTGGGCAATAAATTTATAACCAACGATAACGAGCCCGAACGCCGCAATGCTACCTACGCTTTTATTAAAATGCTGGTAAAGGCACTTAAAACTCCGGGATCGTACCAATACCCCTTCGATTCTATCAAAAACATCAGCATTGTTAACGCGCCCGACAACCATTTCAGGATAATGGCCTGGCACATGCTGAACGACGATGGCAGCTACCAATATTACGGTGCCATACAGATGAACAGCAACGGCGGGTTGCAGCTTTTCCCCCTGCAAGATTATTCGGCAGGGATAACCAACCCCGAAGATACCATTGCCGATAACCAAAAATGGTACGGCGCGCAATACTACAAAATTATACAACCCGATGCCGCAACGCCCTATTACACGCTATTGGGCTGGAAGGGCAACAACAGCCAATCCACCAAAAAGGTGATCGACGTGTTAACATTCGCAAACGGCAAACCTGTTTTTGGCATGCCCGTTTTTTATGGCAACAATAAAACACGCAACCGCGTGGTTTTTGAATATTCAAGCCAAGCCTCCATGATGCTGAGGTATATTGCAGGCAGCCAACTTATTATTTTCGACCATCTGTCGCCCGCCGAGGCCAAAACCAAAAACAAACCCGAAAGCTACGGCCCAGATATGAGCTACTCGGGTTACCGGTACAAACAAGGCCACTGGGTATTTATAGACAACCTTGACATGCGAAACATACCCGATGCCCGCGATGAACAACTAACCGACCCAAAAGCCAAGCCATGATGGATGTTTTTTAAATTGAGATTTTGGATGTTCGATTTCGGATTTATTTTTTGATTTAAAATTTGCACATCTCTACGCGATGTACCCAGCAATCTCTAAACTATAACGAGCGGCTCTACAAGTCCGTTTGTTCTTTTTGCGGTAGTTTCAGAAAAATCCGAAATCGAACATCCGAAATCAAAACATCGTTATCCAAATCACAATTTGATTTGTAATAATATCGGGATGCCAGTTAGTATTTCAAATTTTCTGGCTACTTTACAGCATTAAATTTTGATTTATCAGAATAATCTTATTTTAGCGAAAATATTAAACACAAACTATGCAAGATACTACCCCTACGGTAACAGCAAAACCAAAACAACGTTTTCCAAAAAGCGTGCCCTACATTATTGGCAACGAGGCTGCCGAGCGTTTCAGCTTTTATGGTATGCGCTCTATTTTAGTTACTTTTTTAGTGGCTCAGTTTTTTAACCCTACAGGTAATAAGGCTTTAACTACCGTGGCCGAAGCCCATGCCAACGCCAGTACTCACTTTTTTGTAACGCTTGCCTACACGCTTCCATTTGTAGGTGGTTTAATTGCTGATTGGTTTACCGGGAAATACAGGATAATTTTATGGCTATCTATAGTTTATTGCTTTGGGCACCTTTTTTTAGCCATTTTTGATAGTAATTTAAATGGCTTTATAACAGGCCTTGTATTGGTAGCTGTGGGCGCGGGTGGTATTAAATCGTGCGTATCGGCCAACGTGGGCGATCAGTTTGATGCCAGTAATCAAGATCTGCTTTCTAAGGTATACGGGTGGTTTTACTTCAGCATCAATGCCGGTTCTATGTTTTCAACCATGCTGATACCCTGGACGTATAAATACTACGGCGCACAATGGGCATTTGGTATACCAGGTTTATTAATGGCACTTGCTACCATTATCTTCTTTTCGGGCCGTAAATCGTATGTCAGAATTCCACCGGCAGGTGTAAATAAAAATAATCTAATTTTTGTATCGTTTTACGCGCTCAGGAACATGAGCAAAAAGAAACCAGGCGAATCAATATTAGATGTTGCCAAAGAAAAATATGATCCTGAAAAGGTAGAAGGTTTTAAAGCCGTTTATCGCGTAATGGCAGTATTCTTTTTTGCATTCGCTTATTGGGCCGTTTGGGATCAATGCCTTTCGGAATGGGTTTTACAAGCTGCAAAAATGAACCTGCACCTTAACGTTGGCTTTACCTCGTTTAATATTATTGCCGGCCAGGTTAATACCGTTAATACCATATTCCTGCTGCTATTTATACCAATATTTAATTACTGGATATACCCTTCGCTTGATAAAATAGGTTTAAAAACTACTCCATTAAGGCGGCTTGGCTTTGGTTTATTTTTAACCGCATTGTCGTTTGTAGTTATCGCACTTATCCAAACCAACATTGACCACGGTGGTTCGCCGTCTATCTGGTGGCAAATATTAGCTTATGGAATTTTATCCGCAGCCGAAGTATTGGTATCAATAACCGGTTTACAATACGCCTACACGCATTCGCCAATATCCATGAAAAGTACAATGAGTGGTATTTGGTTTTTGGTTGTGGCACTGGGTAACCTGTTTACCGGAATGATAAACGGTAACATATCAAACCACGGCTTTTTTGCCAATTATTTAGTTGGCGCAAATTACTATTGGTTTTTTGTGGGTGTTGTTGCGGTTTTTTTATTGTTGTTTATGTTTGTTGCACCACATTTAAAAGAAAGAAGCTACATAGAACATCCGGATGTGGTTATTGATGACTTAACAATAGCAGGCGAAACGCCCGAAAAGTAATTGAACATTAAAAGTATCAGAAAAGGCTCCGGTTATGCCGGAGCTTTTTTTGTACAGGCATGTGCAAAAAAGTAAGCATTGCCGGGTTGTAAAATACCACCAAATTTATAATTGATGCTGTAAAAAACAAAAACAACACATCTACACCGCCCCTACTGCATCAATATGCACGTATGATACCTTGTTATAATCGGGTACAAAGGTATCGGCACTGCTAATGGCCATATCCAACTCAAAGGCAAGCGGGTGAGGCGTTTGCAGCAGACTTTTTTTGGCGATGTACGGAAAAAGTTGCGAATAGGTTTGTATAAGGTTATGGCTCGCCCGGCGGTAAATAAACGACCGGTGCAAATCTGCGGGACTTTTTAAACCCGCCGCCCCTATCATTTGTACCGCGCTGCCAATAGTTTCTTTGTGAAAATTGGCTACCCTTACTTTTTTATCGCCCACCACCAGGCCGCGCATTAAGCCTTTGTCTTGCGTGGCAACTCCGGTTGGGCAGGTGTTCATGTTACATTCTAAGGCCTGTATGCAGCCCAGGGCAAACATCATTCCGCGCGCGCTGTTGCACATATCTGCACCCAAGGCAAAGTTTTTAACCAAATCAAACCCGGTTGCTACCTTGCCCGATGCTATAATTTTGATGTGTTTTTTTAAATCAAACCCCGTTAAGGCATCGTAAACAAAGGCCAGTGCTTCCCGCAAAGGCATACCTACCGAGTTTGAAAACTCAAGCGGAGCTGCGCCCGTACCACCTTCGCCCCCATCAACGGTAATAAAATCCGGATAAATACCGGTTTGTACCATAGCCTTGCAAATAGCCAAAAACTCGCTTTTGTGCCCAACGCATAGTTTAAAACCGATGGGTTTACCGGCAGATAAGTGGCGCAGTTTTTTTATAAAATCCATCATTTGCAAGGGCGTGTTAAAGGCCGTGTGCCCCGGCGGCGATACCACATCGTACCCCAGCTCAACCAAACGGATGCGGGCAATTTCGGGCGTAACCTTGGCGGCCGGCAATATGCCGCCGTGCCCCGGCTTTGCGCCTTGCGATAGTTTAATCTCTATCATTTTTACCTGTGGCAGTTTTGCACGCTCGGCAAAGGCATTATAATCAAACGTACCATCGGTATGGCGGCAGCTAAAATAGCCGGTGCCTATTTGCCAAATAATATCGCCACCGGGTTGTAAGTGGTAATCGCTCAAGCCGCCTTCGCCGGTATTGTGGGCAAAGTTGCCCAGTTTGGCACCGCCGTTTAGGGCCAGTATAGCGTTCTGGCTCAAAGAACCAAAACTCATGGCCGATATATTGAAAATACTGGCACTGTAAGGCTGTGTACAAGCCGGGCCGCCTACCAGTACACGCGGGTCTTCGTTAAGCTGTTTATGGTCAATAGCAGCTATGCTGTGATTAAGCCACTCATAGCCGCTGGCGTAAACATCAAGCTCGGTACCAAAGGGGCGGGTATCATCAACCTTTTTGGCGCGCTGGTAAATTACGCTGCGGTTAAGGCGGTTAAAGGGCGTTCCATCGGTATCACTTTCAATAAAGTACTGGTATATTTTGGGGCGCAGCTCTTCCATTAAGTAGCGCAAATGGCCAACCACCGGGAAGTTGCGCACAATGCTATGGCTACTTTGCAGCAAATCGGCAATACCAACAATCACTACCGGAACCCACAGTAAAAATACCCAAAGTGCAGGCGGCCAAACAACCGCCCAGGCTATTAACATGGCTGTAAGCAGTATGGCTGATAGGATAAAAAGTTTCCGCATGGCGATGGAATTAAAATAATGAGGCGGCAAATTTAATGTTATTGCCCTTTTGCGAAAGCTTTGCCCTAAAGTTTATTGTTGGCTGACAGACGGTGACCCCAAGATGCCCTATCAGGCCGCTAGTTTGGTGTAAACTATCACAATGATGGCAATCAAAGCAATTACAATGTAAAGCGACGACCGCTTGGTTTTTGCATCGGTATTTTTGCTGGCACGTATTTTATAAAAACTCCACGCCATAAGGGCAACCAACAGAAGCCCGGCTGTACCTACAACTATTTTGTTGTTTACAGTATAAACGCATATCATTAAAACGGCGCTTATAGCGGCACCGGCGTAGCCAGCATATTTTGCAAAAAAGTTGGTGGTTTGCTTAACAGTAACTGGCTTAATGCGGTTTAGTGTAGTTTCGAGCTGCGCATAGTTGTCAATTTGGGCGGGTACTATAATATTGCTGTTTGAGCTTTTTCCTTTTATAATAAAACTGCCGTTAACGCTTTTAACAATTTGGTTAACCTCCTTAACCGGCATTGCTATGGTTGCGGTGTTAAATTGCTTACGTACCAAAGTATCGTTATCAATAGTAAGCTCATAGCTTTCAAACAAAAGCCTTTGCTTTTTTATCCCCCTAAATAAACCAAAGCTTAACATAAGGCACATAAAAGGGATTAAATATGGCCAAATATTTACCTCGGTTGTGGTGGTGGTTGCTGTTGTGATAAAAATACCGGTAACCGCCATAATAAGCAACAGCGGTATTGCGCGCACAAGTATGGTTTTACGGATGGTATTAAAACTGCCTGGTATAACGTTAAATTGTTGAGTTTTCATTTTTAGGCGTTTACCAAACAAATATCCCTCACCTTGGCAACAGTATAATCTATTTCTTCTTTAGTGTTGTATTTGGAGAACGAAAAACGCACGGCGGGCCTGTTAGGGCTGGCGCCTATGGCTGTTAAAACGTGCGAACCAATATCGGTACCAGAGCTGCATGCGCTGCCGCCCGATGCCGAGATGCCTGCAATATCTAAACTAAAAAGCAACATATCGGCCATTTCCATTTCGGGGAACGACACGTTTAGTACCGTATAAAGGCTGTTGGCGGCATCTGTTTCGCCATTAAACTCAACGCCCGGTATATTGGCCTTTAGCTGGGCCATCATATAGCTTTTTAGGTTTTGGATGTGTTGCTGGTGCTGCGGCATTTCGTTATAGGCAATCTCCAGGGCTTTGGCAAGGCCCACTATGCCGTAAACGTTTTCGGTACCGCCGCGCATATTGCGCTCTTGCGAGCCGCCGTAAATCATCGGTTTTATTTTAATGCGATGGTTTACATGTAAAAAACCCACACCCTTTGGCCCGTGAAATTTATGCGCTGCGCCAACAATAAAGTGCGCTTTAAGCTTACTTAAATCGTGCGGATAGTGTGCCATAGTTTGCACGGTATCGGCATGGTAAATGGCGTTGTATTTTTCGCACAGGTCGCCCACCAGTTCCATATCGGTTAAGGTGCCAATTTCGTTATTGGCGTGCATTAACGATACCAAACTACGATTGGGGTTTTGCAGCAGCGTTTCCAGGTGGGCCATATCAATATTGCCGCGTTGCTCAATATCAACAAAGCTCAGCTCAATGGTTCCGGCGTTTTGCAGGGCCTCCAAAGTATGCAAAACCGCATGATGCTCAATTTTGGTGGTGATGGCATGTTTAATACCATAATCGGCAATGCTGCAACGGATGGCTGTATTATCGGCCTCGGTACCGCCGGATGTAAAAAATATCTCTGCCGGAGAAGTGCGCAGCAAACCCGCAATAGTTTTGCGCGCCTTTTCGATCACGGTACGAACCTCGCGCCCATGCGAATGGATTGACGATGGGTTACCATAATGGTTTTCCATTACGCTGTACATGGCTTTCAGCACTTCGGGATCAACGGGCGTTGTGGCAGCATTATCTAAATAAACACGCATAATTAATGATTGAATGACTGAATGATTGAGGGATTGAATGATTTTGTGCTCAATCCCTCTAATTTATTTTTTTTCCGATATTGTTTTTCGGGCCTTTGAAAGCACTTTAAGTATCTCGTTTGCTTCTTTTGTTAAATCAGATAATTCCGAATTTCCAATTATTTCTGCTTCCTCTAATATCTCCATCCAAAAAACACTTTCGTCGGCTTCCTCCACAACTATAGATAATTTCGAATGAAATTCCGCCTGAGATCGCGCTCTGCAAGCTGCTCTATAATTTGCTCCTACAGATGACGATGATCTTAATAGTTGCCTTCCAACTATACGCGCTTCTTCTGTATTAGGAAGCTTCCTAAATAGTTTTATGTTATCAACTACAAATTTCTTTGTCCTCTTTTGAAATTGTTCTACAAAGTCAACCTTGTTTTGATTTTCCATTTATTGATTTATTTGAACACCTAATGTAGTATTTTCAACTACTAACATAAAACATTCAATCCTTCAATAAGTCAATCCTTCAATCATTGCACCTGCAAAATGTCTTTGATATCGGCAATAATTTTATTAGCCAAATTGTTGGCTACAGTGTTTGAATCACCTTCGGAATATATCCTGATGATGGGTTCGGTGTTTGATCTTCTCAGGTGTACCCATTGTTTGTCAAACTCAATCTTCAAGCCGTCGATAGTGCTGTGCGGCTGATTTTTGTATTTCTCTTCAACCTTCAGCAACAAGCTATCAATATCCATTTCGGGCGTTAGGGTAATTTTATTTTTTGATATAAAATAACCCGGATAGCTATGCCTTAAAACCGAAATGCTTTTACCTGTTTTTGCCAAATGGGTTAAAAACAAGGCAATACCGGCCAAAGCATCGCGGCCATAATGCAGTTCGGGATAAATTACCCCGCCGTTGCCTTCGCCACCAATAATGGCATTCACTTCTTTCATTTTGTTAACCACGTTAACCTCGCCCACGGCGGCGGCATGGTACTCGGCACCGGCGGCCTCGGTAACATCGCGCAAAGCACGGGTTGACGATAGGTTTGATACCGTATTGCCCCTAGTATTCTTCAACACATAGTCGGCAACGGCAACCAGGGTGTACTCTTCGCCAAACATGTTGCCATCTTCGCAAACAAAGCAAAGGCGGTCTACATCCGGGTCAACGGCAATACCAAGGTCGGCCTTTTTGGCCAGTACCTCTTTACTCAGTTCGCCCAGGTTTTCGGGCAGTGGCTCGGGGTTGTGGGCAAATTTACCGTCTGGTTCGCAAAATAAGGGGTAAACGGTTTTAACGCCTAAAGCGTTTAACAAGGCAGGTACAAATATGCCACCGGTAGAGTTTACACAGTCGATAGCTATTTTAAAGTTTGCTTTTGCAATAGCATCAACATCAACCAAAGGCAATGCAAGTATGGCATCAATATGCTTTTGCATATAAGTATCATCAACGGTAACGGTACCCAGGTCGTTTACTTCGGCGTAAGCAAAATCGCTTTTTTCGGCAATTTCCAAAACGGTTTGGCCATCGGCATCGTTAATAAATTCGCCGTGTTCATTCAATAATTTGAGTGCGTTCCATTGTTTTGGGTTGTGGCTGGCGGTTAAAATTATACCACCTGCGGCTTTTTCAAGCGGCACGGCAATTTCAACAGTTGGCGTTGTTGATAGGCCAAGGTCAACCACATCAATACCCATACCCTGTAAGGTACCTATAACAATATTGCTCACCATTTGGCCCGAAATACGGGCATCGCGGCCAACAACAATTTTTTTAATGCCCGATTTTTTAACGGCCCACGCGGCATAGGCCGACGTATATTTAACAATATCTAATGGCGTTAACGCATCGCCAGGCGCACCACCAATGGTGCCTCTAATTCCCGAAATTGATTTAATTAATGTCAAGGTAAAAAAATGTTAGGCTGCAAAAATAACAATAATTGACCGATAGCCAATGTTAATTTATAGGTTACCACAATGTAAATTACCTATATTTGCGGCCTTATAGTAACAATATCATGCCCAAAAAGTGGTTTCAAAATTGGTTTAACTCGCCTTACTACCACATACTTTACCAACAACGCAACCACGCCGAGGCCGAATTTTTTATTGATAATTTATGCGCCTATATTAAGCCCCGCGCCGATGCAAAGCTACTTGATATTGCCTGTGGCCGGGGCCGCCACTCTATATACCTCAATAAAAAAGGCTTTGATGTTACCGGGATTGATTTAAGCATTGCCAGCATACAATACGCCAAACAATACCAAAACAGCCGCTTGCATTTTTACGTACACGATATGCGCTACCTGTTTTACACCAACTATTTTGACATTGCCATGAACCTGTTTACCAGTTTTGGCTATTTTGAAACCAACCAGGAACATGTAAAGGCGTTGCAAAATTTTAACAGGGCACTAAAACCCAATGGACTGCTGGTGCTTGATTTTTTTAACAGCTGCAAGGTTATTGAAACCCTTTGCCCGGCTATGCATAAAACTATTGGCAGTATTGATTTTAACATCCACAAAAAAATTGAGAACTGTAAAATTGTTAAAAAAATTGATTTTGTTGACCATAACCAGCCCTATACCTTTACCGAAGAAGTAATGGCTTACAACATGGACGATTTTAGCTTGTTTTTTAAACAAAGCGGATTTGAAATTTTGCATTGCTTTGGTAACTATAACCTGGAAGAGTTTGATTGCAAAAACTCCGACCGCTTAATTTTTATTTGTAGAAAAACACAATGAGCAACCAAATTTTACAATTAGACAGGCGGTTGTTTTATTTTGTGAATCACGACCTTGGTAACCCGTTTTTTGACTGGCTGATGCCACTTTTGCGCAACCCCAATGTTTGGATACCGCTTTACGTTTTTATTTTTATTTTTTGCCTTTACCGCTATAAAAAAGCAGGAGCCTATATTATTGTATTGCTGGCCCTAACCTTTGCCATTGCCGACTACGGCAGCGCCGGATTAATTAAGAACCGGGTAAAAAGGCTTCGGCCCTGCCATGAGCCTGCTTTGGCCGGCACCATTATTGTGCGCATACCTTGCGGCTCGGGCTATAGTTTCCCTTCGGCGCATGCCAGCAACCATTTTGCCATTGCCTGTTTTTTTAGCCTGGTATTTTACAGCCGGTGGAAGTATATTTGGTGGGTAGCCATTGCGTGGGCATTTTTTATCAGCTTTGCACAGGTGTATGTAGGCGTGCATTATCCGTTTGATGTAACTTTTGGCGCATTATACGGCTTGCTGGTGGGCTACGTAGTATATTTGTTGTTCAAAAAACTTCAACCACAATTTTAACATGCAGGTTTGGCAAATACTACTTTTGTTTTTTTGCGCTTTTTTTGGGGGCATCAGCATATTTTTATTCCGCAACGGCAATCATGGCAAGCACCTTAAACTCATATTATCTTTTAGCGGGGCCTATCTTTTTGCCATAACCGTACTGCATTTAATACCCGATGCCTATCATGGCAACGATAACATGGTTGGTGTTTTTATACTGGCAGGCTTTTTATTCCAAATTATTCTGGAACAATTTTCGGACGGGATTGAGCACGGCCACATTCACAAACCACACGGCAACCATTTTCATTTCCCATTTGCCATACTATTTAGCCTTTGCCTGCACGCCTTTTTAGAAGGTATGCCCCTTGCGCAAGGCTACCAGGTGCAACTGGTATTTGGTATTGCACTGCACCATATACCCGCTGCTTTTGCTTTGGCAAGCGTAATGCTGGCCAACAAGGTATCTAAAAAAAGCATGATATTTTTCTTGTTCCTGTTTGCCATTATGGCACCCGCAGGTTACCTTTTTAGCAACGCATTAAGCAATGGCGTGGTGGGTAACCTGCAACAATATTTTAACCGCATAATGGGTATTGTAATCGGTATCTTCCTGCACATATCAACCACCATTCTGTTCGAATCAACCGAAGATCATAAGTTTAATTTAAAGAAACTGCTTGTGGTTTTGGCTGGGATAAGTATTCCGTTAGTGTTGTTTTTGAGCGAACTAAATTAGAGGGTAGAATCAAGAAACAAGATTTTAAAAAAAACAGGCGCGATTAAGGGGTTTAAAAAAATTCATTACAAGCGATGGTGTGGCAACCGCACTGAAGAACGGCGAATTATACAGGGCTAAAATACCTCCGTTCGGTTACTTCGTTCCTCGCAACAACAGGTAGTTTTGATCTTGATTCCTGCTTCTTGAGTCTTGATTCCTACTTCTTAACTTTTGCCTCTCTCCCCTATCCTCGCATTTTATCCAGCAGCGCGCTTAACTGGGCGGCTTCCTCATCGGTGAGGTGCTGTTGCAGGTAATCTTTGGCTTTGTATTCGTGATCCATTTTGGATAGTATTTCGAGGCCCTCGTCGCTGATGCGGATATCAACCGAGCGGCGATCTTTATTGTTGGTACAGCGCGTTGCCAGGCCCTTTTGCACCAACCTATCCACAATGCGCGATGCGTCCGACATTTTATCAATCATCCGTTCCTTCAGCAAATTAACCGTTGCTGGTTTGGGGAACTGCCCGCGCAAAATGCGCAGCACATTAAATTGCTGCTGGGTAATGTTATGCTTCTCGAACTGGCCGCGCACTAAATTACCTAACCAGCCATAAGTGTATAGTAAATTAACGGTTACACGGTGGTAATTGTCGTCAAATTTATCGCTCTGTATTTCCTTATCAATGTGCATATTTACGCCTCAAATATCTGCAAAAAAAATTTAACCCCCTAACCCCGTAATTGCAACAAATATTGAACACCCAATTTTGAATATCGAACATCGAAGTTAATTTCATAATTAACTGTTCACCATTCGGTATTCATTATTAACTTAATAACATTGCACATCAATGCAAAGTTTCACTCCTCCTTATTAGTTTCCCCTTCAGGGGACGGAAGGGGTTTCCAGGGGCAATGTAGGCAACCGTTTTTACAACAGTAGCCGCGTTTTAAATGGTAAGCCTCCATAAAAACAAAGTTACCATCAGGGTTAATGTAATAATCAATGCCTTCTATCAAACTCATTTTAATAACTTAACTTCAATAGTACCGGCAAAGTGCTGCTTTAAATGGGCACCGTCGCCGTGCAGGGTCCAAATTTGCGTGGGTTGGGTATGCTCAACACATTGCAAAATATCGTTCCAGTCCACATGGTCTGATATAAACAGGGTATCTTGCTCGTTTGTTTGCAAGTTTTTCCATCCCGATGCAAATAGGCGCTTTACGCCTGTAGCCTTAAAATAACTCTCAAAGGTAAAGGGTGGCACTAAGTAAACAAACTCGTTTTGCTGTTTCATTAACTTGCGGCCATACATTTGGTAGTTGCCCAGGGCGAAGCCAAATTTTTCGTAAATGGCGTTAAGCGGCATTATTTTATGATGCACCAATATTTTTTTTTGCGGACAATGCTGGTTTATCAGTTTAATTAAACGCTGGCTTTTGCCTAAGGCGTAGGCACCCAGCAAAATATTGGTTTTAATACCGTTAAGCTTTTTAATCTCGGTAACGGCATCGGGGTGCTGCGTTTGGGGGTGTGCAAAGGTAGTTTCGGTAATAAGCACATCGGCTTTGGCCCATTCAATAGGCTCGCAGGTATCATCGGGCTGCACCTTGTAATCGCCGGTGTACAGGTAGCGTATGCCCTGGTAAACCATTAAAACCTGCGCCGAACCCAAAATATGACCCGCCGATATAAACGTAATACTTACGCCCCCAATAACAAAAGCCTGGTTAAAGGCTATATGGTGAAAAACCTTTGCCGCCGTTTTACCATTACGCAGCAGCATAAAAGCTGCGGTGGGCGCGGTGCAGTAAACGTTGGTGCTGCCACCCACCGCATGATCGCCGTGGGCGTGTGATATTACCGATTGGTTAACGGGTAGTTTGGCATCCAGGTAAAAATCGCCGTAAGGGCAATACAGGCCGTTTGCGTTAAAAACAATAAAATCGGCCAGTATCATAGTTGCTGCGCGAGTTGTAAAAATTGGCGGTGCAGGGCAAGCACTTGCGGAATAACCAGTTTGCTATCATCATTAGTTATCACATAGTCGGCCAGTTTTAATTTGTCCTCATCGGCAAACTGTTTGGAGTTGCGGCTCTCAAACTCGGCAGCGGTAATGTTATCGCGCAGTATTACGCGGTTCATGCGTAGCTCAAGCGGGGCAAAAACCATCATACTTTTATCGCATAACTTGTACGAACTACTCTCGAACAACAAGGCTGCTTCTTTTAAAATATAAGGCACATGGCCAACGTTTTTCACCCAATTATCAAAGGCCCTAAAGGTTGCCGGGTGGGCTATGGCGTTTAGTTTTGCCAGTTGCTGGTTATTGTTAAAAACAATATTGGCCAGGTATTTACGGTTTAACGAGCCATCTTCAAAATACGACTCATCACCAAAAGTTGCTTTAATAGCTTCTATCAGTATGGGGTCGTCCGTCATTACGCGTTTGGCATGGTCGTCCGCGTAAAAAACGGGGATGCCTAAAACCTCAAACACTTTGCTTATGGTAGTTTTGCCGCTGCCAATGTTACCTGTTATACCTACTTTTAACATTATTCTTTCACAATAAAATCAACATTTTGCGGCTCTATGCGCACCAGCTTGCAATACGGCGGAAAAAGCGTAACCTTTACAGGCAGTTGCTTGTAGCCCTTACTTTCCCAAAAATCCAGATCGGCAATGGCCTCAAAGGCATGCTCATCTGTTTGGGCATATTTATTTAGGGCCACCGTGAAGGTAATTTTTACCTTTTGAGGAATTATTTTTACGTTATAGTAATTTTTATTATTGATGAGCTTTACCGGTACCTCAACCGTTTTTTCGGTAAACTCGCTCACGGGTATATGCACCCGCACACTTTTAGGAAAAATACTCATGTTTGATTCGGCAACGGGCTGTAGGCGCACTACCTGGTCTACAGGGTCTTCCACACCGGTTAGCTTTAACGAATCTGTTTTCCAGTAATTGATATTGGCCAGCGTTTTTGCCGGTCCGCTTATGGTTACGTAATTGGGGTTAAGCAATATATCGTCGGATATGATGAATTGCCGCTTAAATACCACGTTGTATTGCAAAACTACAGGCACCCGTTTTACCGCCCGCGACGAAAAATCGAAATACAGCGTATCGGGGTCAAAGCTTAGTATTTGCTGGTTGGCCGCCCGCTTTTCGTTAATGGCTTTTAGCTGGCTACTTAGCAATATATAGTTATGGTTATCTAAAGTTTTAAGGTTAACGGCTATGTGGTTATCCTGCATATTCATGCGCGAAAACATCATATCCCAACCGCTCCCCTGTACCCTAGCATCAACAGTATCGGCCTGTAACGACCTAAATGAACGCCTTAAAGGCGGGTTAACAAACGTAACCGCCATTTTAGACTGGTAGGTGTACCGGTTTGATAGCATGGTTAAAACCCAAGCCCCAAAAGCCAAAAACAAACACGTAAAAAATACGGATACCCGCCTGCGTTCGTTTTTTGATAGTTTGATTATAGCCATAATACCCGTGCCCCAAAATTAGCAAGAAGATGTGAGATATTAGGGGAGAGATTTTAGATAAGATTTTGGAGGGGGCTATGCATTTTGATTGTGCTACTAATGCTGCGCCGTTAGGTGCAATAGCTCGGTAGAATAACAATATCCAAACTCTTTTGCGCCGTAGGTGCAATACTTAACGATTATTTATGTTAAGCAATCGACGAAGTATCGTACCTATGGCACGAATTGATTGCAGGGGCATTTTTTTCTACCGACATATAACCCCTAAGGGGTTTACCAAAGATCGGGGTACATAGAGGGGTATTGTTAGGAAAGATTACGGACATTTTACTATCGCTAACGGCCTATCAACCGATGATAAATACTTAATGCATTATCAAAATTTTCCAGATTAAACCATTCAATGCCGGCAATGTCAAAAACCTCATTTACATGAAGGTTAGGTATGCCATCGCTTTGTGATGTATTGCTTTTATTAAGTGATATGGTATCTTTTTTCACTTCGTTAAAGCCGTGATAAATAGAGTTAAAATCGTAGGGAATAAACGCGAAGCTATTTTCAAGCGGTTTTATCAATAAATAAGGTATTGTTTTTTGAGTTGGATTATCTTTAAATGCCAGCATTTTAAAAATTAAGCAATCAGAAAGTGGCAGGTAACTAAATGTTGTTGCCATGCTGAAGTACACCCAAACTGTGGATGAATTTACAGCCGGGATTACATTTACTTTATTGCTATAAATAGCGATTTGGGCAGCATAGGCACCCATTCTCCATTCAGAAATAGCATAAATATAAATGCCGTATTTTGCATCAATAGTTTCAAAAAAGCAGTCATCATCCCAATCGCCTTTTGTATAGTTTTGGATGGCGTTAGTGCTAATGTTCCACGATAAGGTATCTATCATACGTTACATTTTAACTATCCGTGTGGTTTTTTTAAACAGCAAAAGCCCCTACCGGAGCTTTTGCAATGCTAATTTGCCTTTGACTGAAATTATTTAACAACCGCAGGAGCGTTCAAAGCTTTTGAGGCTTCTAACGAAATGGCCGATTTATCAAATTTGATTTTTACGCCGTTATCAACTTCTACCAGTACAGTAATGTCGTTAATTTCAACAACTTTGCCGTGTATGCCGGCTGTGGTTACCACTTTGTGGCCCTTTTGCAATTCTTCAACAAATTTTTTCTGGTCTTTTTGTTTCTTGATTTGCGGACGGATCATGAAAAAATAAAATACAACAAAAATTAACCCGAACATAATATATGTTTGAGTCATGCTGCCACCTGGCAACTGTAATAGAATAGTAGATATCATTTGCTTAATTAAAAATGTGTGTTATTTAGTTTTAGTTACTTCAACTTCGCCTTTAAGGTGCGCCAGGTTTTGGGCCGGTATGGTGTTGGCGGTAATGGTTATCAGCTTGTCTTGCAGGCCACCTTTACCGGCGCTATTAAAGGTAACCTTAATTACACCGCTATCGCCGGGTTTAACGGGTTCTTTGGGCCACTCGGGCGTGGTGCAACCGCATGATGCTACCGCACTGCTAATTATTAACGGCGATTTACCGCTATTGGTAAATTTAAAATTGTGCGATACCTTATCGCCCTCTTTTATTTTACCAAAATCGTAGCTGTCGCTTTCAAACGTAATTACGGGTGCCATAGCAATTTGTGCAGCCGTTGGTTTGCCGGCTACGCTATCGGCATTGGTTGCTGTTGTTTGTTTGCTGGTGTTGTTGCAGGCCGCCAGCATGCCTGCTGTAATTAGGGCTAAAAATATTTTTTTCATTGTCAATTCTAATTTATTCCATTAATCCCCTGCCGGTTTTCTTAATTTTTCCTTCGGCTTTAAGGTCGGCTAAAATTTTGTCCAATATACCGTTTATAAATGAATTACTCTTTGGCGTGCTAAACTCCTTCGAAATTTCCAGGTACTCGTTAATGGTTACCTTAACGGGGATAGAGTTAAAGTACATAAATTCGGCAATGGCCATTTTCATGAGCAAGGTATCCATCATGGCAATACGCTCGGGCTCCCAGTTTTGGGTTTTAGCGGTTATCATTTCCTGGAAAGCCGCATCGTGCCTAATGGTTAGCTGAAACAGGTTCACAATATATTCGCGGTCGTCTTCCCAGTTCACTACGGTTTCGGCCAGTTTATTTTTTTCGGGCTCTTCGTGAGCAAAGTTTTTAAAGGTTTTGGCAATAAGGGCCTGTAGCACATCACGGTCAACGGGCCAGTAAATAAACTTATCCTCAAAAACCTGCTCGGCTAATGACGATTTTAAAATTACTTTTTTGAAGATGAATTTAATAATGTCTTTATCCGAATGGATGGTATCGTCGGTTTTCTCCAGGTACTCGGTATATTCCGATGAGTTTTTTAGTGTAGCGAACAGCGATTTGGTTAGTTCGGGATCAAAGTTCCACAGTATTTTGTATTTTTTTACTGCCGAAATGTAATCCTTATTGAGGTTAAGCGATTTGATGAACGTATTGCTTAAAATTTTGAGGTTGGGTGCTAAATCTGCCGCGGTGGGCAGGTGTTTGGCGGCACGGCCGGTTGCATCGGTATCGGCGTATTGTACAACTTCGTTAATGAGCGATAGCATCCAGATGTACATTTCGTGTACGCTATCTACACTCTGAATCAATGATTTTTCGTGAATACGGAGATCCTTTTTTTCGGACTGATAAAAGCCATATAACGATTGTAGTACTTTTACCCTAAGGTGCCTTCTGTTTAACATGTGATAAGAACGTTTTTGTGCGCCAAACGCGCACGGTTAAAATTGTAATTTATTAATATGTTGTTTTAATCTTTTTAATATCGGCTATCCGTTTTTCGGCAATTTTATTGGCTGCCTCAACGGTTGGTATGTTTTCGGTTTTTGATAGTTTTAATACATTGCGCACCGCATCATAAATATTTTCGGTTAGCTGCATGGTTCGTTTTTTATTAAAACCCGCAATTTCCGAGTAGAGGTTTATTAACCCACCAGCGTTAATTACATAATCGGGCGCGTACAAAATGCCTTTTTCTAACAGCATTTGCCCGTGCAGCTTATCATCTTTTAACTGGCTGTTTGCCGAGCCCGCTATTATAGCACATTTTAACTGCTTAATTGTTTCGGTATTTATGGTTGCACCTAAAGCGCAGGGCGCATAAATATCAACATCAAGGTCAAAAATACTGTTGTGGCCAACCGGTTCGGCACCATATTTTTTTGCCACCTGGCGCAGCCTGTCGTCGTCAATATCGCTTACGTACACCTTGGCATTCTCATCGCGCAGCAGCTTTACCAGGTTTTCGCCCACATGGCCCGTACCCTGCACCACTACCGACCGGCCTGCCAAATTATCGTTACCATACAACTCCTTTAAACACCCTTTAATACCCATGTAAACACCGCGTGCGGCTACAGGTGTAGGGTCGCCGCTGCCGCCAATGCTTTCGGGCACGCCGGTAACATACTGGGTTTCCATGCGTATGTATTCCATATCGCGGGTATTGGTGCCCACATCTTCGGCAGTAATATATTCGCCGTTAAGGTTTTTAATATACTTGCCATACATGCGCAGCAGAGCCTCGTTTTTATCACGGTGCGAATCGCCAATGATAACCGTTGAGCCACCGCCCAGGTTTAAGCCCGATATGGCAGCCTTATACGTCATGCTGCGCGAAAGGCGCAAAACATCCTGCAAGGCATCCTCTTCGGTTTTATAGGGCCACATGCGTGTACCGCCCAATGCAGGGCCCAAAGTAGTATCGTGAATGGCTATGATTGCTTTTAAACCCGTTGCCTCGTCGTTACAGTAAACCACCTTTTGATGGCCAAACACACTTAGCTGATTAAATACAGAAGGTGTATTATTTGATGGCGGCACTGGCATGGTTAACAAAGCAGGTATGATGATATGCCACAAAAGTAGCTGTTTTTTTTAATTATAGTGTACAATATTGTTTTTTGTTGCTTTTGATGACCATTTAGATTTACCAACTTTTAAAAAGTTGCCAAATATTCTTTGCTGCGATGGTATAAAAATATGTAGCTTTAAAATATGAGAATGCCAAAGCTTTTTAAAACCGCAGCTTTATTTGGGTTTGCATTACTAATTACCACGCTGGCTTGTGTGCAAAAACCCCAACACCAAATGGTTAATGCAATCCCCAAAAAGATAACCGAGCCCGCCGATAAAAACTTTGAAACCTTTTATAAACACTTTGAGCGCGATTCGGTATTCCAGCTTTCGCGAATCATTTTTCCGGTTAAGTTAACCATTACCTATGATGACGATACCCATACTATTAAATTGATAAAAAAAGCAGATTGGAAGTATTTTAACACTTTAGATAGCAAGGCCGAAAAATACATCGTCCAAACAAAACACCTAAACAGTACTCAATACAAAACCATTATTAACATTGAGGATACCGGTTATGATATGGAATACCGCTTTATAAATAAAGGCAGCAAGTGGTGGCTGGCCGGTATTGAAGATAACGGCGATTGATTACCGGGTAACGCAGTTGCGGTTTAGATTTGGCAACTTTTAAAAAGCTGCCAAATATTCTCATAAATATCCAATCATTCCCCAAAATTCAATCACTCAATCCTTCAATCACTCAATCATTAAATAACATTCAATCATTAAACATTACCTTTGTTGTTGTGAAGCACTTGGCCTACCTCAATAAGTTTTTATACAAATACCGCTGGCATTTAATACCAGGGATTATTTTTGTTACCATATCTAATATTTTCGGCATCATTCCGGCGCAAATTATCCGCATAGCGTTTAACCTCGTTACCGAAAACATTAGCACCTACCAGCTACTTAACGGTTTTGAGCAGCAGCCTATGGTGTACAGCATTTTTGGTTCAAGCTTGTTGCTGTTTGGCACGCTGGTATTGGTGCTGGCGTTGCTGCGCGGTTTGTTTGTGTTTTTTATGCGGCAAACCATTATATTAATGTCGCGCCATATTGAGTACGATTTAAAGAACGAAATATATGCCCACTACCAGGCCCTGTCGCTCGCGTTTTTCCGCCGCCACAACACCGGCGATTTAATGAACCGCGTTACCGAAGATGTGACCCGCGTGCGCATGTACCTTGGCCCGGCCATTATGTATGCCTGCAATACCGTTACCCTTTTTATAATAGCCATTTATTTTATGGTGAGCGTTAACCCTAAACTGGCCCTGCTATCGTTATTGCCTATGCCGGTTTTAGCCCTCATGATATATTACGTAAACAACATTATTGAAAGCCGCAGCGAAAGGATACAAAAACGGCTGTCAACCTTATCAAGCTTTGTGCAGGAAAACTTTTCGGGCATTAGGGTAATCAAATCATACGTTCGCGAAGGTTTTGTGCGCGAAAGCTTTGCTAAGGAGAGCGACGGCTACAAAAGCCAGTCGATGGATTTGGTAATGGTGCAGGCCCTGTTTTTCCCGCTCATGCTGCTGCTGGTTGGTTTAAGCACCATTATCACCCTTTACGTTGGCGGTGTTGAGGTTATAAAAGGCAATATAACTGCCGGTAACATTGCCGAATTTATTGTTTACCTGGGGCTGCTCACCTTCCCGGTGATGAGTTTGGGTTGGGTATCGTCGCTGGTGCAGCGGGCGGCGGCATCGCAAAAGCGCATTAACGAGTTTTTGCACGAGGAGCCCGAAATTAAATCCATCAATAAACAAAAGCAGGATATTAAAGGTAAAATTGAGTTTAAAAATGTAAGTTTTGATTACCCCGATACGGGTATCAAAGCGTTGGATGATGTTTCTTTTTCCGCAGAACCTGGCCAGTTGGTGGCTATCATTGGCCGTACAGGGTCGGGCAAATCAACAATAGCCAATTTAATTATGCGCATGTATGATACCACCGGCGGCGAGATACTCATTGACGATAAACCCATTAAACAGCTAAACCTGGAAAGCTACCGCGCCCAAATTGGCTTTGTACCGCAGGAAGTTTTTTTATTTTCGGACACGATTGCCAACAACATAGCCTTTAGTGCCGATGTACTTAACATGCCCGTTGTTGAGCAGGCCGCAAAAAATGCCGCCGTTTACAGCAATATTATGGAGTTTGAAAAGGGTTTTGAAACCATGATAGGCGAACGCGGCATCACACTATCGGGCGGGCAAAAACAAAGGGTATCAATAGCCCGCGCCATTGTGAAAGAACCCCAGATATTAATTTTTGACGATTGCCTATCGGCCGTAGATACCAAAACCGAGGAAGAGATATTAAACAACCTGGGCCGCAGTATGCAAAATAAAACCAGCCTTATTATTGCCCACCGCATATCAACCATAAAAAATGCCGACAAAATTTTGGTAATGGACAACGGCAAAATACTGGAACAAGGCACACACGCCCAGCTAATGGCCAACAAAGCCGCCTATTTTGAACTGTACGAAAAGCAGTTGTTAGAAGAGCAGGAAACGGCGTAACCTAATCAATAATCACAATTAAGAAGTATAATGACTGCCGACGCTTTTTATCTTACTATAATATTAGTATTAGCATCTACTACCTTTGTTTACAGAATTTGGACAGCCATTAAGGCTAATAACATTTTCATGACTAATCCGTCGAATAAGTCAGCAGATTATTTAACGGCAGGGCCAATGGCAGAGCCCAAAGGAAAAAACATTAAATTTATATATGGTTTAGCGGCAGCCATTTTAATAGAAGTAATAGGTATTGGCCAAAGCGTATACGCCAGTTTACAACCTGCCAATAATAATACAAACACGGGTATTAATTCAATTTTAGCCGGCTCGGGCCTCATGGGTTTTAGTTTGCTGATGCTGATTGCCGTTTTTTTACATACTTTAATGAATGAGATTGACGAGAGCCGTTTCCCTAATTACAAATACGTATTTAAGGTATGGTTCACAACAATCTTCATCGCGCCGGTGTTTTTGATAGTGCTGCTATATGCTTTTGATACAACAGCAAACGGGCATTTAGAAAAACTGCTTTCTACCTACCCTGGCGTGGTGGTTTTAACTAATGGCTTTGGCTGTTTGGTTTTATGTGGTTTATTTTTCGATGTACATTATCTTAACAAAAAAACCGAAAGTAATATCAGCAAAAAAATCAATATCCTGATATTAGCCGAGGGAATTATGCTGGCCGTTTTTGCGGTTTTTTTAATGCTCTCCCAAACTCCATTTAGCATCAGGGTGGTTTTTGCTTTGCTACCCTACGTAGTTATTATGGCCTTCAGTATTTTTTACTACAATTTTGATGAGCCGCAATTAATTAAGCCTATTTACGAAAGTGCCGAAATTGATTAATACAAACCGTTATCATTACAATTTTTTTACATTAAATTGAATTATAATACACTTTTTGTATTTGTACTTTCAAAAAATATCTATATTTAGCCCAAGCAAACTAACAAGACAATATAAAGATGGGAGATTTTGATAACAGGGAGCGCGAAGAAGTATTTTCAAAAAAAGTAAGGGCCGGAAAAAGAACTTATTTTTTTGATGTAAAAGCCACACGATCAAACGATTATTACATTACCGTAACCGAGAGTAAAAAACGTTTGGAAGACGGTGTTTTTATCAAGCACAAAATATTTTTATACAAAGAAGATTTTGAAAAATTTGCCGAAGGCTTAAAAGATACCATCGATTACATTAAAGCCAACCAGGACGTTGTTGAAAAACGCTACGAATACAACGAAATACCCGAAACCGCCAAAGTAAACGACGATTTTTCGTTCGAGATATAATATGGAAAGGCCTTGCTGTTAAGCAGGGCCTTTTTTATTCAATAAGGTTTGTCCATATTCTTTTCGGAATAAAATAAACTTCTACTGTAGTTGCAAACTACAGGCATAATGCTATTCGAAGTCTCCGACTTCGAATAGCAAAGCAGAAATGTTACTTTTTCCCTTTTTATAAAAATGCTGTTCGAAGTCTCTGACTTCGAACTATTATGACTGTAGTCTCCGACTACAGTCCAAGTAATGACAAACTACGGCAAACCGAGCATATCCACCACAAGCGATGACGCTTGCGGGAGCGACGAACTATAACACCAATTTCGATGTTCAATATTTGTTCTGTTCCTTAACTTACTTATGCACCGGCACTTTCAAAATATGGCCGAAAATTAGCATGGCTATGTTGAAGTAAATAACCAGTCCGGTAACGTCAACCAGGGTGGCTACAAATGGTGCGGAAGAAGTTGCCGGGTCAAAGCCTACTTTTTTGAGGGCGAGTGGCAGCATGGAGCCCGCCAGCGACCCCCAGAGTACAACCCCTATCAGCGAAAAGCCAACTGTAAAGGCCATTAGCAGCCAGTGTTCGCCGTAAATATCGCTAAAGGTTGTCCATATGGCAACGCGCGAAAAGCCTATTATGCCCAATATGGTGCCCAGTAATAAACCCGAAATAATTTCGCGGCGCATTACGCGCCACCAGTCTACCAGTTTAACCTCGCCCAGGGCCATAGCCTGTATAATAAGCGTAGAAGCCTGCGAGCCGCTATTGCCACCGCTGGATATAATGAGCGGCACAAAAAATGCCAGCATGGTTAACGAAGCCAGTTCGCCACCGTATGATTGCATGGCCGTTGTAGTTAACATCTCGCTTAAAAATAAAATAATTAACCAGCCAACGCGCTTTTTAACCAGGCGCATAATGTTAATATCCAGATACGGCTCGTCCAGCGCTTCGGTACCGCCAATTTTTTGGATGTCTTCGGTATACTCTTCGTTGGCAATCCACAAAATATCGTCAACGGTAACAATGCCCAGTAGGATGTTGTTATCATCGGTAACGGGCAGCGCAGTGCGGTTATTCATCCGGAAAACGTTAATGGCTTCCTCCTGCGGGTCGTTCACGTTAAGGGCAATCAGGCGGTTATCCATCAGGGTACTTATCTTGGTTTCGGGTTCAACCAAAAGTATATCGCGTATGCGTATATCGTCAACCAGTACGCCGCTGCTGTCAATCACATACAAAACGTCAATCGTTTCCGAGTTTTTGCCATACTTGCGCAGGTGGGTAAGTACGCGGGTAACGTCCCAGGATTTTTTAACGGTAATATAATCGGGGGTCATCAGTCGGCCAACGCTGTCTTCCTTGTAACCTAATAGCATCAGGGCTTCTTTGCGGTCGTCGGCAGGTAGCTGTAGTATCATGGCCTTAACGGTATCGCCATGTAATTCACTAAAAAGGGCGGTACGGTCGTCGGGAGGTAATTCTCTAACTATCTCGGCTATTTTTGCACCCGGAAGTTTTTTAATGATCCGTTCCTGAGTAGGAAAATCCAATATCCTAAAAACATTTACCGCGCGGTTAAGGGATATGGATTGGATAAATAAAGCGGCCATTTCGGGCATCTCATCAATAAGTTCCTCTACTTCCGAAATATTAAGATTATCCAAATACGCACGGAGTTGTTCCTCATCCTCCGTTTTTAGAATTAACTCCAATTCCTCAACCATTTCTTTCATAGACGTTCTTATTTTAAATTATCAGCAATAGGCACAAAACTTTATGTGGCGCAAAAGTCGGTTATTTTTCCAAATTACAATACAGTTTTTCTGTTATCTTTGCGCGAAATTTAATTGGCTTGATGGAGAGGGTTCATAGTTAATGGATCATAGTTCATAGAGCCTTAAAAAAAATTATAGTTTATGATTTATGGTTTAAATAGTTCACCGTAAGCATCGTCTTACCATGAACAGTGAACCATGAACCATGAACCCAAATCAAAAACTAACATGGGACTACAGTGTGGTATAGTAGGTTTGCCAAATGTGGGTAAATCAACACTTTTTAATTGCTTATCAAACGCCAAGGCGCAGGCGGCAAATTTTCCTTTTTGCACCATTGAGCCCAATGTGGGTGTTATTACCGTTCCGGACGAGCGCTTAACCAAGCTTATCGAACTGGTAAATCCTAAAAACGTAGTGCCCAACGTTATTGAAATAGTTGATATTGCCGGCCTGGTTAAAGGCGCCAGCAAGGGCGAAGGCCTGGGCAACCAGTTTTTAGGTAACATACGCGCCACAAACGCTATTATACACGTTTTGCGTTGTTTTGATGATGATAACGTGATACACGTTGACGGATCTGTTGACCCGATACGTGATAAGGAAATTATTGATACCGAGTTGCAACTGAAAGACCTGGAATCGATAGAAAAAAAGATTCAGAAGGTTGAAAAAGGTGCCAAAATTGGCGATAAGGAACAAAAACGTGCCTACGATGTGTTAAACGTTTACCGTAACCATTTGCTGGAAGGTAAATCGGCCCGTACTGCACCGGTTGCCGAAGAAGATAAGGATTACATTGCCGACCTGTGGTTGCTAACCGCCAAACCGGTAATGTATGTATGCAACGTGGAAGAAAAATCGGTAAACACGGGCAACGCTTATGTAGAAAAAGTTAAGGCCGCCGTTAAAGACGAAAATGCACAGGTGCTGGTTATTTCGGCTCAAATAGAATCGGAAATTGCGTCGTTAGACTCGTATGAAGAGCGCCAGATGTTTCTGGACGATTTGGGTTTAACCCAATCGGGCGTAACACAGTTAATTAAAGCCGCCTACAAGCTTTTAAACCTGGCCACTTACTTTACCGCCGGTGTGCAGGAAGTACGCGCCTGGACCATTACCCTGGGCTTTACCGCCCCGCAAGCGGCAGGCGTTATCCATACCGACTTTGAAAAGGGCTTTATCCGCGCCGAGGTTATTAAATACGACGATTTTGTAAAATACGGCTCAGAAAACGCCTGCAAAGAAAACGGAAAACTAAGCGTAGAAGGCAAAACCTACATAGTTGCCGACGGCGATATTATGCACTTCAGGTTTAACGTTTAGTTCGTTTAAATCAGAAACAAGAAGCCAGAATCAAGAGGCAAGATGAGTTTTAAAACTTTGTCTTGGTTCTTGGTTCTGGCTTTTTTTGTATCTGTTTTTTTCCTGTCTTGACTCTAGCGTCTTGACTCCTGACTCTGAACTCTGAATTCTTCATCATAAAAAAAGCACCTCTATGCCAGCAAGAGGTGCTTTTTTATTAACTTTTAACTGACTTCATTTTTACGCAATGAAAAAACGATAAAGAACGAGAGGAAGTGTCTGGCGGCAATTCTATATTTTTAATGAGTTTTATTTCATTTCCTTATTTTCCGCCTGGGTTTGCAGGCGTTGTTGTACTGCTGTTATTTTCGGGCAAAAGCACAAACCTGATGTAGTTTTTACCGCTCAGGTATTTTTGAGCAGTTTGTTTCAGGCTTTCGGGCGTTATGGCCTGCAAATTATTGTTATAGCTATCCAGCTCGGTTAGCGGGTCGTTGTTTTGTAACTGTCCGCTTAGGTAGCTTAACCAAAATTTGTTGGTTTTAAAGTTAGTTTCGCGGCTACGCAGTTCCTCGGCTTTGTACTTATCAACGTTTACCTGCGGCGGGCCTTGCGTTTTCAGTTTCTCCACCTCGTCAAGCGCCGAAGCTATCAGCTTATCAACATTTTGCGGCGCACAGCCAAAGGCAATAATAAAGTTGTAACGCGCGCTTGGCAACTTGGCCACATTAGCATAAGCACCAGGCGTGTAAACACCGCCTTCATCTTCGCGCAGGCGCTCTAACAGCCTAAATTCAAGGGTTTCTTTCAAGGCATCTAACTGTTGTTTTTCGTTAGCGCTGTAAGCAAAATTGCCTGTAAAAAACAGTTGTACTGTAGCCTTTTGCTCGGTGCCTTTATAAACATTTTTTTGGAAACGGCCTTCGGGCGGATGGATGCCCAAATCTTTAGCCGCTTGCGCTGCACCGGTTACCGGTAACGAGGCTATGTATTTTTCAAGCAAAGGTTTAATGGTTTCCACATCAATGCTGCCCACAAAAACAAAGGTGGTGCCGGCAGCGTTGGCAAAACGCTCTTTATAAATTTGGTATGCTTTATCTAAATTTATAGCATCTAACTTGGCAAGCGTTGGCGGCGTGCGGCGGATGTTATAGTTGCCTAAAAAGGAGCTAACCGAATCTTTAAAAACACTATTAGGATCGCTGCCACGGTTGGCCAAACTTGCTTTTGAACGCTGAATGATGCTTTGAAACTGGTTTGCATCTTTACGCGGTTCGGTTAAGTAAGCATAGCAAAGTTGCAGGGCCGTTTCCAGGTCTTGAGGGATAGCGCCACCGCTAACACCCTGGCCGCGCTCGCTAATGTAAGGCTGCACCGCTACCTGCTTGCCCGATAAAAACTTGCTCAACTCGGTAGTGTTATAATTACCAGCACCAAAAGATGGTATAATGCCCGTGTTGGCAGCACTCTGGTAATCGGCATCGGGATACAACGACGTGCCGCCTGGCGAAAAAGAGCCAAACATAATTTCGTTATTTTTAAAATCGGTAGGTTTTAGTACCACTTTAATGCCGTTGCTAAGGGTTAAGGTGGTTATGCCCAGGCCGGCATCCTTAACCTGGTTAACTATTTTACCCGGCGTTGGCTGTTTAGCCAGTAAAGCTAAAGTGCTTACCTCGTCGTTATAAGGTTTTAAATCTTCGGCCTCAACGGCTTTCAGCCATCCGTTAACGGTAGCCTCGTCAGGCAATCCGGCTTTATCCTTTTCGGGAGCCATTAGCAAAATATCGCGGTTATCGTTGCGTATGTATTGCTGCGCTGTTTTAGCCAGGTCGGCAAGGGTAATTTGCGGCAGGGCAGCTTTAACTAATTCATATTCGGCATCTATACCCGGGGCAGCTTCATTTTTTAAAAAGTAAGCCAGGTATTCTTTTACATAACTTTCAGATTCGGTTTTGTTTTTCTCTTTTAAAGCCGACTCCATACGGCTCAAATAGCTTTGCTTGGCCCTATCCAACTCGGTAGCCGTAAAGCCAAAGCGTTTTACCCTTTCGGTTTCGCGCCATACAGCTTTTAAACCTTTTTCCATGCCCTGTGGTTTAACCACTACGCTTGCGCTAAAGTTATCCAAACCACCTAAAAAATCGTCTATATCGGCACCACCCTGTATATAAGGCGGGTCGGCCTGCCTTAGCAGTTCGGCGTAACGCGCACCAAGCATGCTGTTAAACAAGCTGTTAATCATAGATGCCTTATAATCCGAAGCGGTTGATAAGCCGGTAGCCTTGTGTTTAATGATAACCTCTGCTACGATAGATGTCATCTCCGGATCGCTAACCGACTGGAAATGGTTTTGGCCCGTTAGCGGGATGGTATATTTTACACGCTCTTTTTCGGCAGCAGGGTTTTTTAAATCGCCAAATTTGGCCTTAATGGTTTGCTCCATCTGGTTCACATCAATATCGCCAACCACAATCAGCGCCTGCAAATCGGGCCTGTACCAGGTATGGTAATAATCTCTGATGGTTTCGGGTTTAAAGCTTTTCAATACCTCTTCGGTACCTATAGGTATACGGCTGGCATAGCGCGATTGGTTGAGCAGCATGGGGAAATACTGGCGGCGCATACGCTCCTGGGCACCTTTGCCCAAACGCTTTTCTTCTAAAACCACACCGCGTTCCTTGTCAATTTCAACCGGGTCTAAAGTTGCTTCCTGCGCCCAGTCGCGCATAATTTGGATGCCATTTTGCAGTACATCGGGCTTATCGGTAGGTAATGGCAGTTGGTAAACGGTTTCGTCAAAGCTGGTATAAGCGTTTAAATCCGCACCAAAGCGCACGCCCGATTTTTGAAGGTAATTTATCAGCTCATTTTTTGGGAAATGCGTGGTACCATTAAAGCTCATATGCTCCATAAAGTGGGCAAGGCCCTGCTGCTCGTCGGTTTCCAGTATCGAACCTACCTTGTTGGCCAGGTAAAATACCACCCTGTTTTTGGGCTCTTCGTTGTGCCGTATGTAGTAGGTAAAGCCATTGGGCAATTTACCGGTACGCACCGCCACATCAAGCGGTAAAGGTTTTTGTTGCGCCAGTGCATTTGCGGCCAATACCAGGGTTCCGGCTATAGCCAGACAGATGTTTTTTATTTGCATTGTTTTTAGTTACTTTTTAAAGTACGGAAGCATTACCAACCTTTGTTTTTTATATGATGCAGGCAGTTTGATGAGGCATGTTTGCCCATAAACCTTAGCGGCCAGTATTTTAATTTAGGCAGCTTTGTTTATTTAACGGCTACGGTAAACTCAACATCTTCGGGCGGCAGGCATTGCCTGTCGTTACAAGTCATGTATTGCAGGGTGCCTTTAACGGTGGCCTGGCCGGTTTTTAATTTTATTTTTTGTTGAAACACAACCGAGTTTTCAAAAAAAGAAACATCCATGTTAAACACTTTTTCGTTGCGGGTTATTGGCTTTGGCTCAATGGTTTTGCCAACCACGGTGTAGCTTTTTGATGCCGGGAAGGTAAACGTTGTTTTTACCGGGCCACCATCTTTAACCGTTTGCGAATAAACGTGCCAGCCTTCGTCAATAGTGGCTTTCATCAATATCATAACCTCGTTGTTGCCTAATTTTTTAAAGGCATAGCTCCATTTTACCGGAGTTAATATTTGCGCGTGTAACTGTGTACACAGCAAAAAAACAAATACTGTAAATAATAACTTTTTCATTTTTTTTATGGTTTATTGTATGAATGATTCTTTAAGCCTGCTAATGGGGTGGTAGCCCGTAAATGTAACGTTTGATGATAAATAACCGTCTTTAACCGGTTCGGTTTTCATCAAATCGGTACTCAGGTATTTTTTATTATCGTCGCAAAGCATGGTTACAATGGTAGCATCGTTGCCCATTTGCTCTTTAAGTTTAATGGCGCCAATTACGTTTGCTCCCGATGATATGCCCACGGCTAGGCCCAGTTGCCGGGCAAGTTTTTGCGCCATAATAATAGCATCGCCATCGTTGGCCTTAATTATAGTGTCCAGTTCGTCCAGCTTAACAATGGCGGGTATAAACTCGTCTGATATGCCCTGAATACGGTGGCTGCCCACTTTATAACCCGTTGTTAACGTTGGCGATTCGGCAGGCTCTAACGGATGTATTTTAACCGCCGGGTGCATACTGCGTAAATACGTGCCAATACCCATAATTGTGCCGCCGGTGCCAACACCTGCTACAATAGCATCCGGTTTTTTATTGATGCTTTGCAGTTGCCGCCATATTTCGGTACCGGTAGTTTTTTGGTGCGCCTCGGCGTTATACAGGTTTTCAAACTGGCGGGGTAAAAAAATATCGGGCAACTCGCTGGCCATACTTTCGGCAAGTTTAATGCTGCCTAAAAAGCCTCCCTCCTCTTTACTTATTAAAATAACCTCGGCACCCATGCTTTTAATAATGTCTATGCGCTCTTTGCTTAACCAGTTAGGCATAATTATTTTAACATTGTGGCCCAATGCCCTGCCAATGGCGGCAAAGGCAATACCTGTATTACCACTTGTGGCTTCTATTATAGTATCGCCGGGTTTTATTTGTCCGTTTAGGTAAGCTTGGTACATAATGTAAAGGGCCATCCTATCTTTAACACTGCCTGTTAAATTATAATGCTCACACTTTACATAAATATTACCCGGTTTACCGTTGTATTGGTATTGCAGCTCCAGCATGGGGGTATTACCCACCAGGTGCCAAAGGTTTTCAAATTTACTTTCCAAATCGGTGTTTAAACCGGCTAACAAAACTTCGCTCACTTTGTAATTATTTACGGTAAATCTCGATATATATAAATTTACTATCAACCAATATTGATAAAACCATAAATTTTACGGATAAATAACAAATTATTGATATTTTTGATAATTTAGAGGCCATTTAGCTTTAACACCCTTAACTTTTTTCGGTTTTTAATTTAATTTGGATGAAGATACCTGGTTTAGACCCAACAGATATAGATATATTACGGCTTTTGCAAAAAGACGCCCAATTAACCAATAAAGAAATATCGTTTACGTTACGAAAATCAATTGCTACCATACACGAGCGCATAAGGCGTTTAAAAGAACAAGGCTATATTGATAGGGTGGTTGCGATATTGAACCGAAAAAAGATAGAAAAATCGTTAATAGCTTTTAGCCAGGTGTTATTAAACGGCCACGCGGCAGATACCCTTTACCAGTTTGAAAAAGAGGTGATGAAATTCCCCGAAGTGATGGAATGTTTCCAGATGACCGGAAACTTTGATTTTTTACTCCGCATTGCCACCAGCGACATGGATGCCTATCACGATTTTTACCGGCACAAATTAGCCACCTTACCCAACATCAACTCTATCCAAAGCTTTTTTGTACTATCCGAAACTAAAAGCGTTACCGCTTACCCTTTATAGTTTATGCGCGCAAGCCTGCATGGTGCAATGAAGTATGCAAGGGCTAGCTATTAAAACAACAGGCCGCCCTTTTGGGGAGCGGCCTGGTTAAAACTATGCGGGCAACTTGCCGTGTGGTGTTTCCGAAGGGAATCGAACCCATATCTGCTGAATCGGAATCAGCAATTCTATCCGTTGAACTACAGAAACATTCCGCAAAGATATAAATTCCGGTGGTTAAATTTTCTAATAATTGTACCCGCATTTTTATTTGATACAGCTTTAGCAGTTTGCGTGTTGAGCAAGTATAAAAATTTTCAGCAGTTTTATGGAATACCATTTACCTTTACATCATCCTAAAAAAACGTAAGGATGAAAAACCGTTTTAATACCCAGGCCATTGTTTTAATGTTAATTATAAACATTGGCACCGCACAGGCTCAAAAATACAATTTGCTAAAGCCTAACTGCGCAAATACCATAAGTTGCGCCAGCAATCAATACGGCATCAACCAACAAACTTTGGCATTGGCAAAGGCTCCTAAAAACCAGTTCAGTATTATTGTTAACCCCCAATTTAAACCCGTAAATTTTATATCGGTTTCCGAAAACTATTACCTATCGCAAAGCCAGCGTGTTGACACCAGTATTTTTAGTTTGATAAAGCCCGAATGGAAACAAGCGTCGGCAGCACAAAAGGCCGTTATTATAGCACAGGAAAAAGCGAATTTTGCTACACTGGCAAAAAAATACCATGCGGCAAGCAATGCCGGCCAGCAATTAATTTATATGGTTAACAACACCCCCAATGATGTTGCACTGCAAATGCAGGACTGGAGTTTTATTGGTATTTTAGAAGCCCTTATTGGCCAAAACCAGTGGCGCGCGGTGCAGTACTGGCAGTTTAGCACCTGCGGTAACAGTTATTTATTAAAACATATTGCACCAGGTAATTCGTTATCGTTTATTGCGCCTGTATCAATGGGTAATTATAAAACCACACTGCGCTACAAAATATTGGGTAAAAATATTTTTTACTACAGTAACTCGTCAGGGCTGACGCATAAGAATAGTTAAAAGTTGATATGGTTATGAACAAAGTGTTGGAAACGTAGGTATAACTTTTGTGGTTTCGGGAGGATTAGAGTCGGGTTAGCGTTTTTTCTTTGTAAAAGCATATGACGACTTCACTTCACAATCATTTTAGATGGATACCTGATCCTCGTACAGGTAATAATAAGAAACACAATTTACTGGAAGTTATCATTTTGTCGGTATTGGCCGTTCTATGTGGTGCAGAAAGCTGGTACGAGATGGAAGAATTCGGGAAGGAGAAAGAAGATTTTTTAAAGCAGTTGCTGCCTCTTGAAAACGGCATACCCAGTCATGACACGATCAACCGGGTTTTTATGCTGATCGATTCGGCGCTTTTTGAACAGTGTTTTCGTGCCTGGACAGCGGAACTTAGCCGGGGTCTTGAGGAGTCGGGCCTGTCTGGCGAAAAGGAGTTGATCGCTATCGATGGAAAGAGCATCTGTAACAGCGCCTGCAAACACCAGGGGTTGGGGGCCTTGCATTTGGTAAGCGCCTGGTCGGGTCGTAACCAGTTGGTACTGGGGCAACAAAAAGTGGATGACAAGAGCAATGAGATTACGGCGATCCCAGCATTGTTATCGCTATTGAACATCAAAGGGGCGGTAGTAAGCATCGACGCAATGGGTACACAGAAAGCGATTGCTGAACAGATTGTCGAAAGCCAGGGCGATTATATCCTTGCTTTGAAACAGAACCAGGAAACACTTTATGAACAGGTAATCAATCAGTTCAACTTTAAAGAAGACAGTTACAGCCAGCACCTGGATAAGGGCCACGGGCGGGCGGAGATCAGAGACTGCAAAGTCATTCATGAACTTAACTGGGTTGACGAAAAGGAAAATTGGAAGGGAATAAAGACCATCATCAAAATAACCTCGGAAAGGATAATAGGTGACAGCCACTCCATACAAGACCGCTACTATATCTCCAGCCTCCGTGCTGATGCTGCCTATTTTAACCAAGCCATCCGCGCACATTGGGGCATTGAGAACCAATTGCACTGGCAGTTGGATGTCGGATTTGGCGAAGATTACAATACCACACGGAACAAACAGACCGCCCAAAACCTTGCCGTAGTCAGAAAGATAGCCCTAAATATCCTAAAAGCCGACAAAACCAGTAAGGCCAGCCTGAAAGCAAAAAGAAAAATGGCCGGGTGGAACCATAAATTTCTTCTTTCATTAATCGCTAAAACAAATTCCTAATGCGTCGGCCCTGAGTAACTCGTTTGAGGGCAACATAACTTATTGCGATTTATATGATACCGTGCATTCCGCAGATCAAAAGCTAGAAACCTTTGCAAACTACAGCCACTAACAGTAGGCTTAATTAGTTTGGGCAGTAATGCTTCACAACACATCAGTGTTTATTGCCAAAACGTTTAAACAGTTTTAAATAATAAACCAACCTGGCATTTATTAACGGCTATTGTAAATTACAATAGCTATAAAATAAGCTTATCAACATAAATTATACACATTTGTGTAGATAAGTAACACCCTAATACACAGTTTTTACAAGCCTCGTACACGGCACTATATATTTATTAAATAACAGGTATAGTGCAGCATACACCCTGCGCCCCAAAAAACATACAGCACTCAGTTAGCTTTTTTAAATAACGCGCATTTAATTTACTAATAGTTAATTTAAAGCAACAAACAATTAATTTTAGCACTTTGGTATCATATTGGTTATAAAAGATTTACAAAATTAAATAACCAAAACATGAACACAACATTACCTTTACGCCTAACGTACAACAATTCGGACGTTGTTTTTTACATCCTCAACAACAAGCCCTGGGTTATGGAAGATGATATTACGGTTTCTATAAAGGGCGAAACCTATAAATTGTATAAAAACATGGGCCGGTGGAAAGCACAGGACGAAAACGCCCCTAACGGAAACCTGCTTGCCGCCATTGGCGATTCGATTGCTTTACGCTACCGCATATAATTTATTGATAAATAACGCCATAGGCGCAAATAGCACTTATTGATCCGGGCATTGGTTTATCAGTTTTTTAAGTTCTATTTCGGCAAAGGCGTCTTCCAACTGGGTTTTGCTTATCTTTTTGTACAACTCATCTTCAAACGATTGTACAACATCACCCAGTGCTTTTAACAGCGGGTTTTCGGTATAATTAAATTCGCGTAAAAAGCCCAGCATGGTTACAGCCTCAAAGGGCGTTAACTCAATATCCAATTTATCGTTCATTCAGTTATAAACGGTAAGGTTAATTAATTGTTTAGGGCCATGGTGTAATTTTATTTTAGCGGCGCAGTTAACTGCTGACATAGGGCTGTCATCCCGGGCAACTAATTTGCACCCATATTTAAAACTAAATTACTATGGAAAAGCTTTATTTAGTAAACCAAAACCGGGCAACGCCGCCAAATTTTTATCGCGAGTTAGAGCCTTATGTACTGATATTTAAAACCAACATTAAAACCCAGGGCGATAAATTTACCCTAAAACCCCTTTTAGATGCACACCCGCTAATAAGCCATTGGAACGTTGATTTAGAAGACATTGACTGCGTGTTGCGCATTGTAACCAGCCATTTATGCCAGCAAAACATTGCCGACCTGCTTACCCGGCGCGGCTATTACTGCACCGAACTAGATTAACCATATTTTTTAACTACAAAGGCAACCTATTTTTAAGTTAATACGTTATAAAAGCAGTTAAAGGGCAGGTTCGTGGTTTTTATGTTTAGTTAATTGTGATTGAACCGGCGCCATTGTTATTTTAAATAGCAATGGCGTTTTTTTTATACCGCGTTAGCTACCTTAAAAGGTTTAATATCAATATTTTCCCAAATTTTATTAACAATATAAGGCTCCTGGTTTTGCCAGGCCAACAATTGCCCGTGGGTTTCAAACTGCAATATCATTACCGAACCTACCATGCGGCCATCATCATCAAGTATTGCGCCGCCTAAAATATAATTTCCGCTTGCGCGAAGTTGCAGGGTGCCTTCCAGGTGTTTTGGGCGTACCTGCATGCGGCGTTCTAAAGCACCGTCATCGGTATAATCGTGGCCGGTTATTACGTATTGGTTCATGGTTTTATTTGCATATGTTTAATATCGGATTTCGGATGTTCGATTTGAGATTGATTTAGCTCCGAATTTCCGATTTGGGATCTGTCTTTCTACCTACGCGTTCTTCGCGTGGGGAGAACATCCAAATCAAAACAAATCCCAAATCGAAAATCAAAGATCCGAAATCAACAATAGTTAGTGTATCTATTACAATATTAAATTATTTTAGGGATATTTGAATTTTAAATGGTTGCCCATTTGCAAAACCAATTACACAATCTGCATGAAACATAATTTACAACAGGAGTTTCAAAAACTTTACGGCACCGAAGCTCAACACACCTTTTTTTCGCCGGGACGGGTAAACCTTATTGGCGAACATATTGATTATAACGGCGGCCTGGTAATGCCTTGCGCTATTACCCTGGGTACCTACATGTTAACCGCGCCCAATAACGATGGTGTATTGAGGTTTAAAAGCGTAAACTTTAAAGAAGAGCTGGAAGCGCCAATCCAAAACTCGTATCAAAAAGATGGCGATAGCTGGTTTAACTACCCGCTGGGCGTTATCCATTATTTTGTAAAAGGCGGCACCGCGGTGCAGGGCCTGGATATGCTTTATTATGGCGATATCCCGATTGGTTCGGGCCTGTCGTCGTCGGCATCTATCGAGGTGGTTACCGCCTATGCTTTTAACGAGTTATTTAAAGGCGGCTTTAGCAAGCTCGAGCTGGTGCTGATGGCCAAAAAGGTTGAAAACGAGTTTATTGGCGTTAACAGCGGCATTATGGACCAATTTGCCGTTGCCTTTGGCGAAGAGAACAAAGCCCTGATGCTGGATTGCGATACCCTTGACTACGAAGCTGTTGACAGCAACCTGGGCGATTACCTGCTGGCTATTATCAATACCAACAAACCGCGCAAACTGGCCGAATCTAAATACAACGAGCGCGTGCAAGAATGCCAAACTGCCTTAAAAGAGTTACAGCTTGAGCTGGACATTAGCAACCTGTGCGAACTTACCGTGCCCATTTTTGAGCAGTTTAAACACCTCATTACCAACCCTACAGTACTTAACCGCGCCACACACGTAGTTGCCGAAAACGACCGGGTAAAGCAAGCCGCCAAAGCACTTGCAGCAAATAATCTGGCCGAGTTTGGCAAGCTCATGTACGCATCGCACAACTCGTTACAACAGCTTTATGAGGTTAGTGGTGCCGAACTGGATGCCGTGGTTGAATACGCCGCAACCGATAAAAACGTAATAGGTGCCCGCATGACGGGGGCCGGCTTTGGCGGTTGCGCCATTGCCCTGGTTAAAAAAGATAGTTTAGATAGCTTTACCGCAGGCCTAACCGAATACTATACCGCCAAAGTTGGTTATGCACCATCGGTTTATAGCTCGCTTATTGGTAACGGCGTTGGCGAATTGCACGAGGCCGTTATTGTATAACCCATGCGTAAATTAAAGTTAGACGAGCTTAACCGCGCCAGTGTTGAAGAGTTTAAGGCGCAGGATAAACTGCCCGTTGCCGTTGTTTTAGATAACGTGCGCAGCCTGCACAACGTAGGCTCGGTTTTCCGCACGTCGGATGCTTTTGCGGTAGATGTGGTTTGCCTTTGCGGGATAACCGGCACACCGCCAAACCGCGAAATAGAAAAAACTGCACTAGGCGCAACCAACTCGGTTAACTGGAAACATTATGCCACCACACTCGAAGCTGTGCACCAGCTTCGGGTTGATGGTTACCTTATTATTGCCATTGAACAGGCCGTTGATAGCACCAAACTGCACGAGTTTGAACCCATACCCGGCGAAAAATACGCCCTTATTTTTGGCAACGAAGTAAACGGCGTTGCCGACGATGTAATGGAACAAATTGACGGCTGTATTGAAATACCGCAGTTTGGCACCAAACACTCCTTTAATATTGTGGTATCGGCAGGTATTATTTTGTGGGACTTTTTCTCGAAATTGAATCTCAGTTAAGCAACCTGCTCCTGCAAAAAATATCCTCACAAAAAAACCGTTAATTAAGCATGGTAAAAGCTGGCTGTTTAATAAGCTCCCGGCAAAAATTATTTTGAATTAACATTCGGTGTTTAGCGCTGCCTTATCCATTTTCGGCTTCAAGCAGGCTTCTATAAATATTAAAACTTTCATCGTCAAAACAAACAAAGGCAACTTCGGCAATGCCCTGGTTTGCGTTTAAAAAAGCGGTAACTGTGTCAAAAGCAATTTGTGCCGCAGGTTGTTTTGGGTAACCATAAATACCGGTACTAATATTAGGGAAGGCTATGGTTTGTATACCATGCGCAAGCGCCAATTGTAAACTATTGTTATAGCAGTTGGCTAACAGTTGGGCAACCTGGCCCTTGCCGCTGTTATAAACCGGGCCAACGGTATGTATTACATATTTTGCAGGTAAGTTACCGCCGGTGGTAATCACAGCTTCGCCGGTTTTACAGCCGCCTTGTTTGTTGCGTATGGCAATGCACTCATCAAGTATGGCCTTGCCCCCGGCTCGGTGAATAGCGCCATCAACCCCGCCACCACCTAAAAGGCTACTATTGGCGGCATTTACTATAGCATCTGCTTTAATTTTGGTAATGTCGCCTTTGGCTAATGTTATTTTACCGTACATGGTGAGTTTTATTTATTGGTAACAGTTTTACAAGGTGCCTTGTTTAGTTGTTTATTAACAGTGTAACATACCGTTTTTTGTTGCCATATTAAAAAATTAAAATTTTACTGTAACCATTTTATTTTAGTTAAGTTTCCAATACAAATAACAACAATAAAACAAATTGAATACGCTGACCGATAATGCTATTATGCTGAAAGTGCGAGCCGGAGACCTTGACCGCATGGGGCTGCTTTTTGAGCGGTACAACAGGCAGCTTTACGGCTTTTTGTTCCACATGACGTATAAGCGCGAGGCCAGCGAAGATATGGTGCAGATGGTTTTTTATAAGATGCTTAAATACCGCCACACTTTTACCGGCGACGGCGAATTTGTTGCCTGGATGTACAGCATAGCCCGTAATACGATTATTGACGAGGCTAAAAAAAATAAAAAACACCTGCACGACAGTGCCGAAGACATGGCCGAAGTACTGCCAAGCGATATGAGTACCGACGGCCAACTGGAGCGAAAACAAGAAAAACAAGAACTGCATAAGGCAATGAGTAAACTAAGCACCGACCAACGCGAAATATTAACCATGAGCCGTTTCCAGGAGTTAAAGCACCAGGAAATTGCCCAAATACTTAACATTACCGAAGGTGCAGTTAAGGTGCGCGTACACCGCGCTATGTGCGAGTTGAAAAATATTTATACAAAAATGGTAAGCTAAACAGAGATAAAGATGAAATGTGAGCAATACGAGGATCTGTTTACAGATTTTATAAACCAGGATCTCAGCATCCCCGAAAGGGAAAACATGGAGCAGCACTTAGCCGCCTGCCCCAATTGCACTGCCCAACTATTGGCTATGCAACAGCTATGGAATATCATGGGCACTATTGAAACGCCCCAGCCATCGGCACATTTACAGGTTAAGTTTAATGCCATGCTTAACACTTACAAGCAGGAAGTTGCCGAGCAAAAAAATGGCTTTTGGCAAACCGCCAAAGCAGGCTGGAGCCGCTTATGGCAAATGCAACCACAATGGCCAATGGCTTATAACCTTGCCATATTGGTAATATGTTTAGGTGGCGGCTTTTTTTACATGCACAACAGCGGCAGCAATAATAATGATAAGCAATTGCAGGCCCTTAACAACGAGGTACACGAACTAAAGCAAACCATGATGCTATCGTTGCTGGAAAACCCTTCGGCTTCGGAGCGGATACGTGGGGTGAGTTATACGCCCGAAATTAAACACGCCGATAAAGAGGTGATTGACGCCCTGCTGGCAACCCTTAATAACGACCCTAATGTAAATGTTAGGTTAAGCACGCTGGATGCCTTGAGCCATTTAGCCAACCACCCGGAAGTTAGACAGGGCTTGATACAGTCAATCAGTCAGCAAGATTCGCCGCTCATGCAATCGGCCATTGCCGACTTGATGCTCAAGTTGCAGGAAAAGAAATCGATAACACAGTTTAAAGAGCTGCTGAAGCAAAAAAACCTCAATACCACCGTTCGCGATAAAATAAGCCAAACCATTAAAATTTTAATTTAACCCTTATAACATTATGAAAACAAAGTTTTTAATTCCGCTTTTGGCGGGATACGGCCTCTGCCTTGCCCAATTGAGCGCCACCGCACAAGATTATAAAACCCACATTAGCAAGCAATTTACCCTGCAAAAACCGGCAGCCAATACTTTAGTAGGTATATACAACACCTTTGGTTCGGTAACGGTTGAGGGCTATAACGGCAACAACGTATTGATAGAAGTTGACGAGACGATAAGCGGCAACACCAATGCCGATGTAGAACAAGGCAAAAATGAGTTTAAATTAAAGTTTGAGCAAAACGCCGATACCATTATGGCCTACATTATCGCACCCTGGTACACCAAACCAAGTGCCCGCGGCTGGCATTACGATAGCGACAATGTACACTACACCGTTAAACTTAATTTTGTGGTAAAGGTGCCCAACAATGTAAACCTCAATGCATCAACAGTTAACAATGGCAGTATTGATGTAAAAGATGTGTATGGCACGCTAAAAACCAATAACGTTAATGGCCCAATTAGTATAATTAATGCCAAAGGCGCAACCGCGGCGTATACGGTTAACGGCCCAATTACGGTTAATTACGTGGCGGTGCCCAATAGCGAGTCGTCATACAAAACCATCAACGGTAAGTTAACCATTACCTACCCGGCCAATTTATCGGCAGATATGCAGTTTAAAAGCATGAACGGTGCTTTTTATACCGATTTCCCCGAAGTAGAGGCCTTACCGGCAGTAATTACCAAAAACCAGAGTAAAAAAGATAATGCAACCGTTTACCGCCTTAATAAAGATGTGCAGGTGCGCGTTGGCAAAGGCGGCAAACTGTTTAAATACGAAACCCTTAACGGGAACATCTATATTAAAAAACAATCCTAATTAATAAATTTACAAAATAATGAAAGCAATTAAATATACAGGCGCATTAATAGCCGCCGCGCTGTTATCCGCAAGGTTAATGGCCCAACAGCCAGATCAGTTAGTAGTTCCGTTGAGCGACCCCGGAAAACCATATAAATTGAGTGTCGACCTTGTTTTTGGCTCCATTAAAGTAAGCACCTACGAGGGTAAAGATGTTGTGATAGAGGTGATTAATGAATCGAAAAAAAGAGATGACGACGACGACCATGACCATGAACGCAAAGGCGGAATGAAACGCATTGCCGGCGGTGGCGGCCTTGATATTACCGCTAAAGAAAGAAACAACGTTGTTACCATTAATACCGATATGCCGATGAAAAATATAAACCTGAATATTAAAATTCCGCGTGGTGTGAGCAATTTAAAACTATCAACCGTTAACGGTAGGGGTATTTGGGTGAGCAACGTTAGCGGCGATCTGGAAATATCAAACACCAACGGCTCTATTACCTTAACCGATATATCTGGTTCGGTAGTGGCCAATACGGTTAACGGTAGCATTAAGGTTAACTTTAAAGCTGTTGATAATAAGGCACCTATGGCGTTTTCAACCCTTAATGGCAGTGTTGACGTAGTTTTCCCGGCCAACCTGAAGGCTAACGTTAAACTAAAATCGGACCAGGGCAACGTTTACAGCGATTTTGATATTGCTGCCGACAGGCAAATACCCAAAGTTAGCAAAAGCAATAGCCAGGGCATGTACCGCCTATCGGTTGATGAAACCGTTTACGGCAAAATTAACGGCGGCGGCCCCGAAATGCTGATGAAAACCATGAACGGCAACATCTATCTGCGTAAAGCTAAGTAGTTGTTGGGCTTTTGTTATTGAGTTATTAAGGGCTCAATGTTTCAACAACGTTCTTAATCTACCTCAACAGCCTAAATGGCCTATATCTATTACAGACGCTTTTTTATTCCCTCCCCGGGGAGGGGTGCGTTGGGTTGTGATTGGCAGGGAGGGGTTTATGCGAGAGCAATGCGAATAAACCCCTCCCAGCACCCTCCCGTTAGGAGGGAATAGCACGGGCCAATGCTCCTTTTTTAAAATTCAAACTCTAAATAACATCTCTTTTTAATTCCTGTAAGGAATTAGGTTAATAAACAATCACCACCCTTCCCATCCTCATCCTTATGAAAACTTTTAAACTGGTTTTAATTACCATATGGCTATGCCTTGCTCAAAATTTTGCGCAGGCGCAAACAAACACGGCTAAAATTAGTGGCCTGGTGTTAGATAAAGCACAAAAACCTATCGACGGCGCAAGCGTTACCTTAATTGCCGCCAAGAATTCGGCAACGGTAAAAGCAGTGCTTGCCAATGCCGATGGTAGTTTTTTGTTTGATAACCTGGCCGCAGGTAATTATTGCATAGCAGTAACCACAATGGGTTATAGCACCTACCGCGGCACACCAATAAATACAGGCACCGGGCAGGCTATAAAATTACCCGCTATTATTTTGGTGCAAACCAGCAAAGCCCTGCAAGAAGTTGCCATCACCGAGCAAAAAAACTTTGTAGAACATAAAATAGACCGCACGGTGGTAAACGTAAATGCCCTGATTAGCAATACAGGTGCAAACGCGCTTGAAGTGTTGGAGAAATCGCCGGGGGTTGTTGTAGACGAAAATGGCAACATTAGCTTTAAAGGTAAAGGTGGTGTTATGGTGATGATTGATGATAAACCCACCTACCTATCCGGCGAAAACCTGGCTAACTACCTTAAAGCCATCCCGGCCTCACAACTAGACCAAATTGAGCTGATGAGCAACCCACCCGCTAAGTATGATGCATCGGGCAGTGCGGGGGTTATCAACATCAAAACAAAAAAATCAAAGGATGCAGGTTTTAACGGCACTTTTGCCGCCAGCGTAGGCCGGGCCAAATACTGGCGCACGCTGGAGAGCCTTAACCTAAACTACCATGTAAACAACATTAACCTGTTTGCCAATATGGGTTACGGCGTGGGCAATAATTACCGCCGCTTAGATGTTACACGCACATACCTTAATGGGCAGGGCAACATCACATCGGGCTACCTCGAAACGGCATTTTTTCACCCCATGAGTTATAACCCCAACATTAAAATGGGGATGGATTACTACCTATCGCCCAAAACAACGTTTGGTGTTGTGCTTACGGGTATGTTTACAACGGGCCGCAATACCAACCCGGTAAACAGTTTTATAACCGATAGCAAGGGCAAAACAGATTCGGCCATAATAGCCTACAACACCACCCGCAGCAAGTTTTACAACAAAGGGGGCAATTTAAATTACAACCACCAGTTTGAGCAAAAAGGCCACGAACTGAGTTTTAATTTAGATTACCTAAATTACAATTCGGGCCGTACACAATCATTTAGCAACAGCAGCTATAACAACGCAGGTGTTTTGGGTAGCCAGCAAAACATTACCGACGATTTGCCTGCCAACATTAACATTTACGCCGCCAAAACCGATTATGCCAAACCCCTTAGCGCCAAAGGCAAGTTTGAGAGCGGCCTTAAAACCAGCTACGTAAATACCGATAATGCCGCCTATTACTTTAACGTGCTTAACAACGTTAGCACCGTTGATAATAACAACAGCAACCACTTTATTTACAAAGAAAACATTAACGCGGCTTACGTTAATTTTAATAAAGAGTATAAGCGTTTTTCGGCACAGTTTGGCCTGCGGGCCGAAAACACCAACGTAAGCGGCCACCAACTGGGCAACGCCCAAAGTCCCGATTCGGCTTTTACACAGCACTATACCAGCCTGTTCCCAACAGGTTATGTGTTGTATAAGTTAGATACTGCGGGCTCGCACACGCTAAACCTATCCTACGGCAGGCGTATAGACAGGCCGTACTATCAGGATTTAAACCCCTTTGTAACCATATTAGATAAGTATAGCCAGTTTGAGGGCAATCCCTTTTTAAAGCCTCAGTTTGCCAGCGAGTACCAACTAACGTATGGCTACAAAAGCTGCTTCTCGTTAACGGTAGACTATAATGTAATTAACGATTACCAGGTTGAATACGATATGCAAAAAGGCGATATTTTTTTAGCCACAACCATGAACCTGGGCCAGCGCGTACATTGGGCGTTTGAAATTTACTGGGCATTAAAACCTGTAAAATGGTTTAACTTTACCCTAAACGGCGAGTTAGACCATAATCAATTTTCGGGGCAGCTCGTTAATTCGTTCATCAACAACAGTACAACCTATTTGTATGTAAACGAGGTTAACCAGTTCAATTTTACAAACGGCTGGGCGGCCGAACTGAGTGCATTTTATTTATCGCCAGCCAGAGACGCGCAGTTTACGCATATTTACCGCGAGCAGATAAACGTTGGCATATCAAAAAAGGTACTCAACAATAAAGGCACCATAAAGCTTAGTGCGAGAGATATTTTTAAGGGCAATTATTCGGCAGGCAACATTACCAATATACCCAATGTACTTGCAACCTACCATAATGATAATGGAAACCGATCTGTAACGGCGGGCTTTACCTACAACTTTGGCACAACACCCAAAAACGAAAAAAGGCGAAACAGCAGTGCCGAAAGCGAACAAGACAGGGTGAGGAATTAACCAATAAAATAATTAAAACACTGCAAAACAAATAGTTAATTATATTAAACTGTATTTTACGTTAAATAACGTAAAATACAGTTGTAAAACTGAAAAATAAGTTTCACCTTTGGTTTATGGAAGAGTTAACCAAAACCGAAGAACGCATTATGCAGGTACTATGGAACCTTGGCCCAGCGTTTGTTAAAGATATTATTGATAAACTGCCCGGTGAGCCTAAGCCGCCTTACAATACCATATCGTCGGTAGTGAGGTTGCTGGAGAAAAAGGGCTATGTAGGTTTTAAGGCTTATGGCAAAACCTACGAGTATTTTCCGCTTATCACAAAAACCGCCTACCGCAAGCACACCTTTGGCAAACTGTTTAAAGATTACTTCGACGGCTCGGCCGAGAGCCTTTTATCCTTCATGGTAAAGGAAGAAAATTTGAGCAACGACGAGATCAGCAACATCAAACAACTTATTAACAAGCAATAATTATGTATATGGAACTGTTTATGTATCTGCTAAAAGTAACCGCCTGTACGGCTGCCTTTTACATTTTTTATTATCTGTTATTCAGTAAGTTAACCTTCTTTAGCATTAACAGGTGGTATCTGCTAAGCGCGCTTGTGGCAAGCTTAGTTATCCCGGCGCTGCACATTAGCGTGCAAACGGTGGTTAATGCACCGCCGGTTAGCAACCAGGTAACTATCAACAATGCAGCAGCAAATATTGTTGCCATTGCCGAACCCAGTCAACCGGTGGTTGTACAGCAAGCCGTTACACCCATCAACTGGCTTTTTATAGCCAACTGTGCTTATTGGTTAATTGCAGGTTTGCTTGTATTAAAGTTGTGTATTAACCTTTATTCTATTTTGTATAAAGCGGTTAAATACGGGCAGCGGCAAAAAAGCTATTTCGTGGTTAATGGGCAATCGCCAAACAATTCGTCGTTTTTTAACTACATTTTTTTGAATGCCGATGGCCTTACCGAAGCCGAAAAAGAACAGGTTATAGCGCACGAACTGGTGCATGTGCAACAACTACACTCGGCAGATAATTTATTTGTGGAGATAGTAAAAGCCGTACTTTGGTTTAACCCTTTTGTGTACCTGTTTTCCCGCGCACTTTGCCAGGCCCACGAGTTTGAGGTTGACCGCCGTTTGGCCAGCCAATACAACTCAAAAAGTTATGCGGGTTTGTTGCTCAAACTATCATCGCCGGGAGGGGCGGGTTTGGTAAACCAGTTTAGTGCCTATGGTTTAAAAAGCCGTGTTGGCATGTTGTTTAACCGCCCATCGGCCACAGCCAAAAAGTTGTGTTACTTGCTGGTGCTGCCTGTTTTGTGCGCGCTAACTTACTTTTTTGTTATCGAAAAAACGTATGCCTACAACTATAACAACAGCAATTTTGTAATAGTGCTTGATGCCGGGCACGGTGGCAAAGAAACCGGTGTAGCGGCCAACGGCCTTGTTGAAAAAGACCTTAACCTGCAACTGGTACAACAAATTAAGGCTGTTGCCGATGAGAGGGGCATTAAAACCGTTTTAACCCGCACAGATGATAAATTAGTATCCATGGCCGAGCGGTTGGCGCCAAAGGGTGATGTTTTTGTTTCGGTACATACTAACTGGGCACCCGTAAATGATGCCGGTGCCACCGGGATGCGCATTATTACCAGTAGCCGCAACCTGGAGTTTACGCAATCGCAAAACCTGGCCATGGCCTTTGTTACCCAGATGGCGCATTTGCCACATTTACAAGGTGTTGAATCTTTTGATGTTGTGCAACAGAACATAGGCGTACTGAGCAAAAATAAACTGCCAGCCGTTTTACTGGAGATGGGTTACATGAGCAATAAAAGCGATGTACAATACCTAACCGACAAGCAATATCAACGCAATTTGGCCGAAAAAATCATCAACGCCGTAATTGCATTTGAAAAATCGCCAACCAAAAAAATATCCCAAATGGGGCCTGTGGATACTGCCATACATACCAAGGTAAAGGTTACGTTTTTGAACCAGCAACCGCAAACGGCAGCTCAAAATATAGTAAAAGATACTGCAATAAGGGTTGTTGCAAAAACAAGAACGGCTGCCAATGCCAAAAAATATGATGTAACAGGGTTATCCATGGCTTATTCCGGAAATTATTATGACAAAGCCAAATCCAATGAAGATATGTATAAGGAATTTAAGGCTGCAAAATATACCGCTACCGATTCAACCGGGCACTACTATAACACCCCAACCACCACGCTTTATAACGCCGAACTAAGTACTCCGAAATATAATATTAAGGCAAAGGTGATTAAAATTAACATCAAAGACAGCCTGATAACGGCAACCGGTGGTGTAAAGATAAAAATGCACGACGACAAAGAATCACATGACAATACTGTGGTAACAACAGATTCGCTAACTATCGATTTAAAGTTCCATTATCTTAAAAAAGGCAGCACCAGGCAATAGCCAATTACCAATGGCTTAAAAACCTACCACATAAACGAGTATATGCGGGTTTCGTTTTTAAGCCATTGGTTAAATATATTAAGGTTGCTTTCTTTACCGCTCACTTCAAACTCAAAACTGGTTTGCACATCCTGCCGGGTTTCTTTAAAGTTGCGTGCCTTCAGTTGCAGTTGGGTTAATTTGGCTTGCAGTTCGTCGCTATCAAACCCATCCTTATAGCTAATGGTATAACTGCGGTGCTGAAAACGGGCATCAATAAAGTTTTGCAAAAACTGCATGGCCCACAAAATTATAAGCGATACAGCCAGCGAAAGCAATGCAATTGCATAATCGCCAATACCAATTAGCATGCCCAGGGCTGCGGCAATCCAAATAGTTGCGGCGGTGGTTATCCCCGAAACCGAAAAGCCGTTCCTGAAAATTACTCCTGCACCCAAAAAGCCCACGCCGGTAATAATATTGGCCGCAATCCTATCTTCATTGTCCGGAAAGCCCAGCTTGTACGAGCAAATAGTAAACAGCGTTGAACCTACACAAATAATAGCCAAAGTGCGAAACCCCGCCGGCTTGCGCCTGATTTCGCGCTCCAAACCCACCAAACAGCCAACCATAGCCGAGAGGAAAAGTTTAAAAACTTCTTCGGTATAGCGTATATCGGTAGGGTTAACAGCCATGGTATTTTTTTATGCAAGTATAATTATTTTGACGCGATGGAATGACAAGCTGTTTTAAAATCCTGTCATTGCGAGTAATAGAACGCTGCGGCCTATGAAAGTGAAATGACGAATAAGAGCGTTGGCTTGTGCGATTCCCCTCTTGAGAGCAGGGCTACTATTACCTATTATTAAGTCAATAGTACTAAGTCTTGAGTCAAAAGTTATTCTTTTTTTGACTTAGAACTTAAAACTTTTGGCTAAACACTTTCCTTTATTACACACCATTAACATAACACTCCGTGCCATTGCTTCAAACACCTTATCCCATCAACTCCCCTACCAACTCGGGCACGCCAACTGTGGCTTTGGCTTCTATTTTGATGATGTTGGCAACGTTATAAACGGTGGGTATTTTAGGATCGACGATAATTTTCGGTATTTCATCCGGCACGTAATTAATTAAGCCCGATGCCGGGTACACAGCCAACGAAGTACCTATCAGGATAAACAAATCGGCTTTAGCGCAAATTTGGGCAGCGGTTTCTATCATGGGCACCATTTCGCCAAACCAAACCACGTGTGGCCGCAATGGCGAACCAAGCTGGCACACCTCATCCATACCCAGCTCCCAACCGTTGATGGGATAGGTTAGCGTGGGCCGCTTGCTTGATTGCGACCGCGTGATGATGCCATGCAGGTGTACTACATTGGTTGATCCGGCACGCTCGTGCAGGTCGTCAATATTTTGGGTGATGATGGTTACCTTATATTTTTCTTCCAGCTTTGCCAGTGCATAATGCGCGGCATTAGGCTGCGCCTCTAAAACCGACTTGCGCCGCTGGTTATAAAAATCCTGAACCAGGGCGGGGTTGCGTTCCCAGGCTTCGGGTGTGGCAACATCTTCAATGTTATAACCTTCCCACAGGCCATCGGTATCCCTAAAGGTTTTAAGGCCGCTTTCGGCACTAATGCCTGCCCCGGTTAAAACTACAATATGAGCACCGGGTTTTTGATGTGCTTGGTTTTCCATATCAGTAAAATTAAGAAAACGGAAACAAAAAACGATGGCCCCCTAATCCCCTAAAGGGGGAATTTTTTGATGGAAAGACAAATATAACATTCAAGCATTGGGACTGGCGCGATTCCCTCCCAACGGGAGGGTGCAGGGAGGGGTTTATGCGAGAGCAACGCAAATAAACCCCTCCCTGCAACTTCACAACCCATTGCACCCCTCCCCGAGGAGGGAATAAATTCTTTTTTAATGGAATTCTAAAGCCGATCGTTTGTTTCGGCACAAAAAAAGGGCGGTGATCTTCTGTAATCACCGCCCTAATATTTATGTTGTTAATTTGTTTAAGCTGCTCTTAAAGCGCCATTATTGTTTGGCTGGTAAGCCAGTGCCGAATATTTACGCTTGGCCAATTCAAAGCCGCCAAATAGTAAGGTGCCAAAAACGGCATCGCCATAAACCATATTGCGCTCAAAGGGTATGGCTGCCAGTAGCGATTGCCCGTAACCCGCCAAAGTATGCGGATACATGGTGCCGTATAAAAAAGGCAGGTCCATTATTAACCAATGGATGCAAATGCCTGCTATTGATGCTAAAAGCACGTTTAAAAAGTTAGCCTTTTTTATTAAACTGCCAACAAAAACCATAATGGCAAAAGTTAAATACATCCAAACCGAACTGCTTGTCCACAACAATATTTTAGATGTGTACAGGTAGTTAATGGCTATATTACTTAAAAACAAAGCCAGCAAAACTACTGCATAAGCTTTCCATTTATCGGCAAAATAAGCACCGCCAAACAGGGCAATAGCTCCCACAGGCGTAAAATTACTCAATACCTGAAACTTGTAACTCAGCAAGCGGAAGGCCATAGCAACCACTATCATTAAAATAAGTACAATGGTGCGTGTATTTGTTTTCTGTAAGGTCATATATAACTTTATTATGGGTGCAAAAATACTCAAACTAAACTACAATAAAAACAGCTTGCTTATTGGTTAATTAAGCAAATATTTAATGCCGCCGTAAGCGTTAAACCCTCGGGTGCTATAGCCAATCCAGTCGGTATATTTTACATTAAATACGTTGTTTAAATCAACAAACAAGCTTAGGTTTTTGGTGGCACTGGCCTGTACATGTACATCAAACAGGTTGTAAGCCTTTAAACCTTCAACACGCGAGTATGGCGCAACATCTAAAAAACGGGTGTCGCTGCGTTCGCCGGTATATTTGTAATTTACCCCAACCGATAATGCTTTAATAAGCTGGTAACTTACATTGCCACCATAAGTATTGCGAGGGCGGCGCAGCAGGTTGTGCGTATCAACACCTTTGGTATCGGTTTGTGTACCGGTTACGTATGCCGCGTAGGCCGAAGCTGTAAAATCGTTTTTACGGTACTTCAGTTCGCTTTCAAAACCTTGGTCGTCTTCCAAATTGCCATTTTGGTAGGTTGATTTATAGGAAGCATCGGTGTAAAAATAAATTACATTGGTGGTTTTGCGTTTGTAAAATACGGTGTTGAACGATAATGCCTTGGTAATATCCCAATCAAAACCCGCCTCGTAGCTTGTTGTAGTTTCGGGCTTTAAGTCGCTGTTTCGGTATTGCGAGTATAACTGGTATAACGATGGTGCTTTGTAAGCCGAAGCAACGGTAATAAATACTTTAAGTTGGTTGGCAATAATAACCGAGGGATTAACGGTATAAGTTAAATTGTTGCCATACTTACTATGACGATTATAACGCCCACCCAACTCCATGTGAAATATATCCGATTTGAAAAACAGCGAGGTATACGCACTGCTGATGTTGTTATTGCCACTAATATAGCTATCAACAGGTTTAGGGTGGTAATAAGCCTGTTCGTACAAACTGTATTGGCCGGTGTTGCTGTACTTAAAGCTGCCGCCGCTGGTAATATCAAAATACTCGCCCAAAGCCTGGTTTAAAACAACCTCGGCATTGGTTATGCGGCCTATGTTTTGCGTTACCGAATGGGTAGAATCGTTATCGGGAGGTGAATTGTAAAAATTGTTCCAAACGGTATTTTGGCTTACGTTAAACAGTAACGAGCCTTTGGGCAATACCAATTTGGCCCCTAAGCCACCAAATAAAAACAGATTGTTGTAGTTGTAATCTTTATCGTCTTTAAAAGCACCATAAGGTAAATCGCCGGTGTTTGCCGATAGTTGAAAATTACCGTTAAGCGTAAATTTGTTTGATAGGTATTGGTTGAGGTTTAAACTAAGGGACTGTTGCAGGTAACCGTCTTTTTTAAAGCCCATTTTGCCCGTAGTATCGGTAGCAGCGGCAAACCCATCCGACCGTAAATTGGAAAAATTAAGCGAGATGCCTGTTTTGTTTAGCCTTCCGTTTAAACCAATGCTTCCCTTAAAGGTATTGTAACTACCGCCGCTAAACTGCACATCGCCAACCAGATCCTGATTTTGAGGGTGCTTAGTAATGATATTAATAACACCCGCCACGGCATCCGAGCCGTATAGCGTGGAGCCACTGCCCTTCAAAATTTCGATGTGGTCTATCTGGTCTAACGAAAAAGCGTTCAGATCGTAACTGCCATCAATTGATGATGCGTTGTTTACCGGGAAGCCATCAATGAGGATGAGCGTATTGCCCGTAGTTGCACCCCGCAAAAAAACCGACGAGCTGATGCCGATGTTGTTTTGCGCTCCCGAAAAGGTGATGCCTGCAACGGTGTTTAACAACTGCGGCAGCGTTTTACCTTGCGAACGGTTAATTTCCTGGCTGCTGATAACGGTTACCACGCGGCCAATGTCGCTCAGTTTTTTTGCCGACCGGCTGGCGGTTACCACTACTTCGTTAAGATGGGTAACGGTGTCTTTTTTTGTGTTTTGTGCGCTTTGCGCCAGGCCTGCCGTTGTTAGCAGTGCCAGTTGTGCAAGCCCCAGGCCTGCAGCAACTACTACGAATTTTTTTTTCATGTTGTTGTGAGTTTTTCTCCCACAGCATACCGAAAACGAAGAATTAGGAATGGAATACACCCCGTGCACAGGGCATTCACACTCAAGCTTCTATCCCCGAAAGCTATGAATAATTAAATGCTTATGGCAGGTATTCTGGCTCGTCCTAACGTTAAGGTCTTCCCATTTGCCTTGCGGCGCACAGTGACTTTTTTTTCTTAACTAAGCCCCAAATTTTAGTTAGCGGGGCCCGGACTTACAGCTGCGGGACAGCTCCGGATTTACACCGGATTCCCTTTTAATCCCCTACAGTCATTAACAGTAAGGAAACCGAAAGCGCTGCAAAATTAGGATAAGATTTGATAAACTTGAAAAGAGTTATAAATTATCTATTTTTAGAGAACGTTTAAAAGACCAAACGCGACGTAATTGCATTAGTAAAATGCTGTAGTATGCAAAAGTAACAGCCTTTTAAAAGATAGAAGCTTTTTATTCCCTCCTCGGGGAGGGGTGCGTTGGGTTGTGAAGTGGCAGGGAGGGGTTTATTCGCCATGCTCTCGCATAAGCCCCTCCCTGCACCTCCCGTGGCGAGGGAATCGCGCGGGCCCAATGCATTAAACCTATGCTCTATTTTTCACATTACTAGTGCAATAACGCTGATTGATGCTTTTTCGGTTACCTGATAACAAACAAAACCATAGCTTTATACTCACACCCACAATGAAAAAAATTACGTTCCTGTTCATGCTATCCGTTTGGGGTAGTATTGCCGCTTATTCGCAGTCTAAAAATAGCATAACGGTTGTATACGGCTTTGCCGCCAACAGCATGTACAGCAGTAAACAAAAGGCCGACGGTGGCTATCAGGATGGTAACTCAAACCTGTTTGGCCTAACTTATACCCGCCAGGTTAACCGCGTGCTTGGTTTTGAAACAGGGGTTGTTTATTCAATTAACCACATGCAGTACAACAGCTTGCAGCCGGGTATAGCACAGCCCAGCCAAAATGCCGATCTGGGTTTGCTTACCATACCCTTTGTAGCCAGGGCCACTTTTTGGAAGTACTTTTTTGCCGACGCAGGTTTAACCCTTGATTTTGAAACCAGCAACAGCATGGTGGCACAGGCAAAACAAACCGGGCTGGGTTACCAATTAGGCATTGGTGCGCAGGTTAACATGGGCAAAATAAGTTTATTGGTTTCGCCGTTTTTGCAACAACACGCCGTTGCACATTTTAGCGGGCGCACGCCTTATTCGTTACTAAACGCCGGCGTTAGGTTTGGCGTTGGTTATAATTTTTAAGCATGAAAAAATTACTGATACCCGTTTTGGTGCTGCTTTCCTTATCGGCGAAAGCCCAGCAGCCCGATACCGTTTTTTTAAAAACGATGCTGCAAAGCCATCCCGAGTTATTTTTGGGGATATTAAACCATCCCACTCAAAACGAGGTGCAAATACTTTACACCCAAATAAACCGCGATGCGCAAAACAAACCGCATTTTAAAAGTTACAGCTATAGGCTAAACCCCAGGCGTTACTTTTACCCCGCCAGCACCGTAAAGCTGCCTACGGCTATATTTGCGCTCGAAAAACTAAATGAGTTAAAAATTGCCGGGCTTAACAGCCAAAGCACCATGATAACCGATAGTGCCTTTGCGGGGCAAACCCAGGTTTTAACGGATACATCATCAACAACTGGCCTGCCAAGCATCCAAAACTACATTAAAAAAATACTGCTGGTTAGCGATAACGATGCCTTTAACCGCCTGTACGAATTTGTTGGCCGTGCCCAAATTAACACCAAACTAAAAAAGTACGGCCTTACCCAAACCCGCATTGTTAACCGCCTTGCCGTTGGCGATAAAGGCGAAAGCGCGAAGCACACCAACCCCATTAATTTTTACAATGGCCATAAACTGGTTTATACCAAACCCGCCCTGTATGATTCGGCGGAATACCCCATAACGATGACTAATTTGCTGCAAGGCAAAGGGTACATGGATAGCCACGATAAACTGGTAATGCAACCTTTTGATTTTACCAGCAACAACATTTACACTATTACCAACCAGCAAATGGTATTGCGGCGACTACTTTTCCCCGAAAGTTTTGAGCCATCCCAACGCTTTAACCTTACCCCTGCCGATTACCGGTTGTTGTATCGCTACATGAGCACCTTCCCTACCGAAAGCCACCACCCTACTTACAGCAGACCTGGTTATTACCCCGCCTATTGCAAGTTTTTGTTTTACGGTGCCGATAGCGCAGCAACAATAAACCCCAACATCAGGATATTTAATAAAGTGGGCGATTCGTATGGCTACGATATTGATAACGCCTACATTATTGATACTCAAAACAAGGTTGAGTTTATGCTCACCGCCGTAATACAATCAAACGAAGACGGTATTTATAACGACAACAAGTACGAGTACACAACCGTATGCCTGCCGTTTTTAAAAAACCTGGGCCAGTTAATTTACAATTACGAACTGCAACGCCCCAAAAAACATTTACCCAATTTGCAAAAGTTTATTTTTGATTATAAGGAGTAAGGGCCGATGTGAAGGGGCAAAGATTTGGCAACTTTTAAAAAGTTGCCAAATCTTTGCCCCTTCACCATAACTCTCCCTATAAATATTTTCATTTAAAGCAAACCCATTATGGGTTTCGGGGTTAATCTATAACATAAAAAAGTTAATTGTTATGGACTTTAAAACGATCAATTTAAAACTTGTTCCGGCCAATGCGGAGCAACACCCCGTAAATATAGAGCTTCCCGAACGCCTGGCTTCGGTTGCCTTGGGCACTAAAATGGCCTTTTCGGGCCTCTTTGGCGTATTCAGGCATCCTTTGCGGGGTGCTGTTAAACTGTTTGCTGGCGGCTATTTGCTGCAACGGGGCGTTACGGGCTATTGCTCGCTTTATGCAAAAATTGGTAAAATAAGTACCAGTCCGGTAAACGTTAACATCAGGTACACATTTACTGTAAACCGCAGCCGCACCGATGTGTACAATTTTTGGCGCAGGTTAGAAAACCTGCCCCTGTTTATGAGCCATTTAGAAAACGTTACCGTTATTGACGATACCCTATCGCACTGGGAAGCCAAAATACCGGGTGGACTGGGCAATATAAGCTGGGAAGCCGAGATTGTTAACGATGTAGAAGCCGCCGTAATAGGCTGGCACTCGCTCCCCGGTTCAACCATACAAAACGCAGGTAAGGTTGAGTTTGAGGATGCACCTGGCGGTGGCACCATTGTAAAGGTTGTAATAAGCTACCTGCCCCCCGCCGGTGGTATTGGCACAGGCATTGCAAAACTACTGAACCCGCTTTTCGAAAAAATTGTGCGTGCCGATGTTTTGAGCTTTAAAGATTATATAGAAACTATTTATACCGATGGCGACGATTTTCCGCTGGAGCCGGAGATAACCATTATTACTGTTGAAACCTTTGACGATGAACCAGAATCGCAATTTAATTCGGCAGAAGGTAATGCCGATGAGGCAAAACAAAAAAAGGTATAACTATAAGAGTACAATGCAAGCTCTATACTGCACAGGGCGGCTTTGCATAGCCGCTCTGTGATGTATTAACTCAATCATTTATCCACCATTAACACCTTAACCGTTACCAGCAATTGCCCGTAATGCCTTTGGGTATGTTCGGCGGCGTGTACCAGCAAACCCAGCACGGTTGATGGTGTTTGCGCGCGGCCAACGCCACGTGCCTGGGTTAATGTAGCCTCATTGGTGGCAATTAGCTGTTGCAGGGCGGCATCAACCTGGTGGTTAAATGCAGCAACCAGGGCTTGTGTTAAGTTTGGTGCCTCGGCAGGCTTGCCTTCGGCGTTAAGGTAGGCCAATTGTTGTTGGGTTAACTGCTCGCCCCGGGCATAGGTAAAAAGCCTGCTCAATACCCCGCTAAGGTGTTGCAAATGGAAACCCGGCGACGCCAAACCCGCGGGCCGCTGCCAAAGTAATTCATCCGGGAAACCGGCCATTAAAAGGTTAAGTTCTTCGCGCGCTTGTAACAAGGCATGGGCAACGGGTTGCAGCAGGGCCGGTATTTGCGGCAGCGGGCCTCGCAGCCATACTTCGGGTTTAGTTTGTGGCATGTTTAATTTTTTGATGATAAACAAATGTAAAGCGCATTTGTAGTAAGTATTGAAACTAAATTTAATATTATGTCATTCGACCAATACCACGAACCTGCAAACGAATTATCCGACGAAACCCGCACCTTTGCCCGTATGATTGTTTCGTTAACCGAAGAAGCCGAAGCCATTAACTGGTACGAGCAACGCATTTCGGTAGAAAAAAACAAGGATGCCAAAGCCATTATGCAAAACGCACAGCACGAGGAATTTAAACATTTTGGTATGGACCTTGAATTTTTACTGCGCCAAAAACCGGTTTGGAAAAAAACCCTGCAAGCCATATTATTTAAAGAGGGCGATATTGTAAAGCTTGGCGAAAAAGGTGAAGAAGCATCGGAGTGAGGCACTTAATGGCGGCTTAAAAACACTTAAACGGGCGTCATTGCTTCGTACCCGCCCATCACTTTTTTTTTAACTCCCCTCTTGAGAGGGGGCGCGTTGAAATGTGTGGTGGCAGGGGTGTGTTATACGCCGGGCATTGCGAACATAACACACCCCTCCACCCCTCTCAAGAGGGGAATCGCACAATCCATCGCTTTTTTTAACGCACTCAGAGGCCCAGACTTTAAAACACGGCAATGACGCGTTTAATTGATACGTATACGTTATTGGTGAATAGCATTTAAACCCACCCATAGTATTGAGCCGAAAGTGTATCTTTAACTTTTAGCGCAACACAAACCAATGGATAAATTACAAAAAGCCTTTGCCCTATTTGATGCCTATAACCAGCAAGACCCATTTACTTTGGTTTGGGATGGCGTAACCTACCCGTCGGAATATTTTTATGCTATTGAGCTGTATAACTGGATATTAAAACTTGAACCACAGGCCAGCGAAGCCGTGCTGCTGGCATCGCGCAGCCAGCACATCGGGCGGTGGACCATCCCCCGAAATACCTATCCCGATGGTAAGGCGGGCTATTTAAACTGGCGAAGCGATTTATCAAAGTTTCATGCCCAAAAGGCTGGCGAACTGATGCTGCAAGCCGGTTACCCGGATGATTTTATTGCCGATGTACAACGCATCATACTGAAACAAAAAATTAAGCTTGATGCCGAAGTACAACTGATGGAAAACGCGTTATGCCTTGTTTTTCTGCAATTTCAGTTCCAAAATTTCATCCAAAAACATACTGACGAAAAGCTCATCCACATCATCAAAAAAACCTGGAACAAAATGAGTCAGCCGGGCCACAGTGCCGCCCTAACCTTGCCATATAGCGAAAAGGCAGATGCGCTTTTGGGCCAGGCTTTGGGGTAAAAAGGTCGCTAAACCGTGTAATTGCGAGTAACGAAGCAATCGGCCGGAGGCAATATTGGCCTTTATAGCGTAATAGCCTACCAAAAATAGAGTATAGGTTTCAAGCATTGGGCCCCGTGCGATTCCCTCCCCACGGGAGGGTGTAGGGAGGGGTTTACGCGAGAAGCATGGCGGATAAACCCCTCCCTGCCACTGCGCAACCCATTGCACCCCTCCCCGAGGAGGGAATAAAAAACACCGGCCTTTTTAAGAGGGCAATATTGGCCTTTATAGCGTAATAGCCTATCAAAAATAGAGTATAGGTTTCAAGCATTGGGCCCCGCGCGATTGCCTCCCCACGGGAGGGTGTAGGGAGGGGTTTATACGGGAGCAAGGCGGATAAACCCCTCCCTGCCACCTCGCAACCCATTGCACCCCTCCCCGAGGAGGGAATAAAAAACATCTGTTTTTTTAAGAGGGCAATATTGGCCTTTATGGCTGTGCGGCTTACGTGCAGTTGCCACGCTATCGCCCGCAACAACAACTTGATTACTAACTACTCTTACTTCCCCTCTTCTTCGGGTTCCTTTTTTTCTCTCGGGCCGCGTTTATGAATAATTAATCCGTTTAAAAAGTTGCGCAGTATTTGGTCGCCGCAGGGTTTAAAGTTGGGGTGGTCTTCGTTTCTAAAAATGGCTCCCAGTTCGGTTTTAGTGATCCGGAAATCAACCAGGGCCAATATCTCCACAATATCGGTATCGTTTAGCTTTAAGGCTACACGCAGTTTTTTCATCACATCGTTATTACTCATATATTTTTATTTATTTTAGGTTATTATATTAATCACCGCTAACCTAACGCGCTAAGCTAATAGCCATTTATACAAATCAATCATAAATTTTTATGATTACCAAACTTAAGATTTGGCCGGTGCCGTGTTTTTTATTGCTAATAACAACTATTCGCATAAGCAAACTTTACGCAAGGTAATACCTTGGCCTGGCACAGCTTTTTAGGCCAAACAGTTTTAAGTAATTGATATAAAACAATGCACAGTAAAGCAAACCCGGGGTTAATAACGGTTTTATTACCGTATTTATACGGTAATGATGGTGGTTTTTTGAATTTAACTTTATAACAGTGAATAAGTTATAAATCAAAACCCAAACAAACAAAATCATGAAATCAATTATTATTTTACTGGCGCTTTTAGCTTTGATGAAGCTGGAAAGCTACGCCCAAACTGTAAATAACATTTTAGATGGCATTGTAGTGAAAAAACGCGAAAAAATATTGCTCAGATTAGACTCAAGCAACAAGCTTTGGTATGATGTAAGCGAAGCAAGTTTAAACGGAGGATCGTTAAACTGGACACCCTATAACGATAAAAGTTACTTTTTAATAAAAAATAATGCCGTAAATATTTATGTGCAACCCGTTAACCCGCTTAGCTTGGGTATAAATTCAGAGATCACTTCGAGGATAGACGAGGTATCTTCTGCATCTGCTGCCGCGATAGCAACTATAGTTAGCAATATCAAAACATTTGCCGGATCATCCGGTGGGACTAATAAACAAGGCTTCATAAAAAGCTTAGATGAGCGAACCGTTGCCGACGTGCCAGATTGTAGTATTAAGTACAATAATTTTATCGAACTATTTAACGCTACTGCGGATTCTTTAAAAAACAATCAGAAATCGGAAACTATAAAAATTTTTACTGATCTTAAAAATTTAACCTTTGAAAGTAAGGGCTTAACTGAAGCGGTACTTTCACCTATCAACAAAAAAATCCCTGTAATAACGCAACACTTTGATAATGTTACGGCTCTTGTAAAAAGACTGCAAGATACCCTGGCAGCATTTGAATGCGACGATGCTTACACAAGCTTTATATTTAAGCAAGTTGCGGCATCCACAATAACAAATATTCAAACTGAACTTGCTAACCAAGTAAAACGGCTTACCATTTTAAAAGAAGCAGCCGACCTGGTTAACAAAGCTTATAATGATGCGGCCAGTAACCAGATCAATATGTTAAACTGGTTTGTAAATATTGGTACTCCGCAAGCGGTTACCGGCACAATTAAAGATTTCAATCTAAAAATTAATAAAACCGGGTATGAGCTTTCTCCCGCAAAGGAAATTGTAACCTCAAAAACCGAAACTTTAGCTACTTACACCATCAGCGTTCGCAAATTTGATTGGTTTGTACCCGAAGTATGGGCCGGCGTAGTTTATTCGGATATAAGTTATCCTAAGTATGGCACCGCTACCGATGCTTCGGGAAAAATGACTGTTGCCGATGGCGGTAGCGACAACGTATCTAAATATAGTGTAACTACCATGCTAAACTTTAACCTTTTTATTGCCAACTCAAGCATACATCCTTTTATACAGGCCGGTGTGGGTGCCAGTACAGATTATCCGGCCCTATTTTTAGGTGCGGGTTTAAAAATTAGCGATAAGTTATCCTTTTCGGTAGGTGGTGCTTCGCCTTGGGTTAAAAGGTTAAAAACCCTAAAAATTGGCGATACCGTTACCGGCACCGCCGATATTGATAAAGATACCGAGTACGCTTTTAAAGGTTTTTACCGCGTATACTACGGCTTGCAATATAAGTTGTAACCACAAAGCCTGCCCCTTAATTGCAACAGCTTGCGCATTTTACTATGCTGCAAGCTGTTTGTGTTTTTATACGTCGCGGCGTAAAATTTCTAAAGGGGGTTTGCTTAACACGCCCCGGCTGTTTAGCAAGCCTATTGCTACGGTTAGCAAACTTACGAGGCTAAATATGCCAAGCACGGGTAAAATATGCGGCGTAAAAGCAGCGTCGAAGGTAAATTTGGCAAGGGCCCAACTCCCTGCAAGGGCCAGCAGTAAGCCGGTTGCGGCGGCTAAGGTGCCTAAAAACAAATACTCCAACGCGGTTATGGCCAGTATTTGTTTGCGGCTTGCGCCCAGGGTGCGCAGCAAAACACTTTCTTGTATACGCTGGTATTTACTAATGCGTACCGATGCTATTAAAACAATAATACCCGTAAGGATACTGAAACCTGCCATAAACTGGATAACGAAGCCTATTTTATTGAGCAACTCGTCGATAACGGAAAGGATAAGTGCGAGATCGATAACCGAGATGTTGGGGAAGTTGCGCACCATAGTTTGCTGAAAGCTTGCCGATACCTTACTGTTGGGTACACGGCTAATATCAACATAAAAGCGTGGGGCCTGCTCTAACACGCCTGCCGGGAAAACCACCAAAAAATTGCTTTGCACGCGGTTATAGTTAACCTGGCGCAAACTTTTTATCTGCGTAAGCATGGGTACACCTTGTACGTTAAACAGCAATTTATCGTTAAGATGCAGGCGGCTGCGGTGGGCGTAACGCTCTTCTACCGAGATGGGAATAACTTGGTTTGGCGATGATTTGCCTATCCATTTCCCTTCGGTAATTTTTTCGGTATTGGTGAGCGAATCGCGGTAGGTTACCCGGTACTCGCGCGTCATCACAAAATGCGGCGGCAATTTAAGGCTGGTATCCTTTTTTAACTGCGCATAGTTTTTTCCGTTTATCTCTGTCAAAGCCATGGTAACAATGGGCACCTGCGAAATTACCGGAAGGTTTTGTTTTTTGATGAGTGCCGCAACACCCTCTTTTTGATTGGCCTGTATATCAAACAATATCATATTGGGCTGGTTTCCGCTTGACGACATACTTACCCGCTCCATGAGTATACCCTGGATAAAAAACAGCGTACAAATAAAAGCCGTACCCAAACCAATAGAAATAATTAATATAACCGACTGGTTATTTGGCCGGTACAAATTTGAAAAGCCCTGCCGCCACAAGTAACTCCACGAAAAGGGGAAAAACCTTTTTACCAGCCACATTAACAGCCGCGCCATACCCGCCAGTATTAAAAAGGCCAGCAAAATGCAAATAACAAATACCACGGTTTGCACCACGCTTTGCAGTTGCAAATAGGTAAAGCCCGCAATAAACAGCAAAATAAGTGCGTAAACCAGCCATTTTAAAGGGTCGCGCGTGAGGCTGGTTTCCTCAAAGCTCATGCGCAGGGTATTTAGCGGCGATACATTACGCACCGATAACAATGGCGATAACGCAAACAAAACCGAAATAATAAGGCCAAGCAATATGCCCTGCCCTATGGCTTTCCACGATATGGTTACATCAATAACAAAGGGTATAAAATCTTTAAGCACAACGGGCAATATCTGCTGAATAACCGTGCCCAGTAACGAACCAATGATGGAACCTATTAGCCCCACGCCTACTATCTGTATCAAATAAATTAAAAATGCCTGCGCGGCTTTTACGCCCAGGCAGCGCAGCACGGCAATGGTGGCAATTTTTTCGCGCACGTAAATGTGTATGGCACTGGCAACGCCAATGCAGCCTAAAAGCAGGGCAATAAAACCAACAAGGGCCAAAAAGCTGGTTAAATCGGCAAACGATTTTCCGGTTTGCTCTTTTTGTGTGTCTATGGTATCGTAATTGATCCCCTCTTTCTCCAAACGGGGTTCAATGTTTTTTACCAGTTTGGCCATATCAACCTGGTGGTTGTATTTAAAATAGTACTTGTAGGTTAGGCGGCTGCCTTGCTGTACCAGGCCCGTTTGCTGCAAATACTGAAACGGAATGTAAACTATAGGCGCTACGCTTGATGCCACGCCGCTTTGGCCGGGTGCTTTGTTTAATATACCCGCTATTTTAAAAGCCTGCTTGCCTACATGTATGGTATCGCCAACTTTGGCGCCAAATTGCAGCACCAGGGTTTTATCAACCAGGGCATCGTTGCTGTTTTTAAAGTTTTTGCCGGCGGCTTCGGGCGTGGTTTCCAAATCGCCATAGTACGGAAAAGCACCTTGCAGGGCTTTGATCTGTATCAGCCGCGTGCCTTTGCTAAATTGCACCATCGACACAAAATCGCGCTCCTGACTTTTATCGTCACCCAACGAATCAATAAGTTTTTGGATGGGCGGCGTTACCGCTTTGTTGGCCGATATTACCAGGTCGGCACCAATTAAGGTAGCGGCCTGGTCGGTAATGTTTTGCTTTAAATTATCCCCAAAAGAGTAAATAGCCACCAGCGCGGCAATACCCAGCACAATTGACGATACAAAAAGGAACAGGCGCGAACGGTTTTTCCGGCTATCGCGCCAGGCCATTTTAAAAAGCCAGGGCAGGTTTAAGGGTTGTTTCATTTTTTTGTTATTGAGTTATTAGGGTGATTGAGCTATTGGGTTGAGTGGTTGAGACAATAATGCTTATAACACCACGAATGGCCTATTCCCTCCCCACGGGAGGGGCGCGTTGGGTTGTGAAATGGCAGGGAGGGGTTTATTCGCCTTGCTTTTGCATAAACCCCTCCCTACACCCTCCCGTGGGGAGGGAATCGCACTGGCCCAGGCTTTTTGCTTTAGTATAATTACGCATTTATAATATGTATTATTTGGCTTCCTCACGTTAAATATGGTGCAAATTCATCGCAATCAAAAGATTTCTCCTTCCGGTCGGAATGACGTCTTTTTTTGATTTTTGACTTTTTAATTTTGACTTATCACGCATTTGTTTTCTCATCACTTACCAAATGGCCGCCTTTTATGCGTATTATTCTTTGGGTTTTTGATGCCAGTTCCAAATCGTGGGTAACCAATATTAGTGTGGTTCCGGCTTCGCGGTTTAGGTCGAACAGTAATTTTACCACCTTTTCGCTGGTTTCGGCATCCAGGTTGCCGGTGGGTTCGTCGGCAAATAATATTTTGGGTTGGTTGGAGAATGCCCGCGCCAACGATACCCGCTGCTGCTCGCCGCCCGATAGCTGCGCCGGGTAATGGTGCCCCCTCGCCGAAAGGCCAACCTTATCCAACAATTCTAAAGCGCGGGGTTTAATGTTTTTTTCGCCGCGCAGCTCCAAAGGCACCATTACGTTTTCTAAGGCGGTGAGGGTTGGCAATAGCTGGAAGTTTTGAAAAATAAAGCCCACGTACTGGTTGCGCACCTGCGCCCGTTCATCTTCGGTAAGCGAATCGAGCCGGATGCCGTTCAGTTCTACCGCGCCACTGCTTGATCGGTCTAACCCGGCGCAAAGGCCCAGCAACGTAGTTTTGCCACTGCCGGATGGCCCCACAATGGCCGCTGTAGACCCTGCCTCGATGCCAAAGTTAATGTTATGTAATACGGTTAGGGGCTGGCCGCCGCTTTGGTAGGTTTTGCTGAGATCGGTAATGTTGAGGATAGTTTCCACTAATTGTTTTTTTGGAATGTGGGCGCGGTTTGTTTTAATTTGCCGTGCCCGGTTAGTCAATTATTAAATGTTTGTAAAGTAGCCAAATAGCTAAACTTAAATGTCACCGGGATGTTTAAAAGCAACATCGGTATTACTATTCATTAGAAAACAAAAACATGCATAAGTTACAATATTTAACGCTCATCATTGTCATAATTTTAAGCAGTGCCTGCGGCAGCCCCAACACCACCGTCGGTAAAGCCGATACCACCACTACCCCAACCCAACCCGCACAGGCCGCAAACACCAAAACCATTTTATTTTTTGGCGACAGCCTAACTGCCGGCTACGGTTTAGACGACCCGCAAGCCGAATCGTTCCCGGCACTGATACAGGCTAAACTGGATTCGGCAAAGCTGCCTTACAAGGTTATAAACGGCGGCCTTAGCGGCGAAACCACGGCAGGTGGCCGATCGCGCATTGACTGGCTGCTTAAACAGCGGGTTGATATTTTTATACTGGAGCTTGGTGCCAACGATGGCCTGCGCGGCCTGCAAACCGCCGAAACCCAAAAAAACCTGCAAGCCATTGTTGATAAGGTTAAGGCAAAGTACCCGCAAGCCAAACTGATACTAACCGGCATGATGGTGCCGCCCAACATGGGGGCAGATTATGCTAACGCCTTTAAAGCCGTTTTCCCGGCTGTTGCTAAAAAAAACAACATGGCCTTTTTGCCCTTTTTACTCCAAAACGTAGCCGGCATTAAAGACCTTAACCAGGCCGACGGCATACACCCCACCGCAAAAGGTGCTAAAATTGTTGCCAACAACGTTTGGGGAGTGCTGAAGGGAGAGCTTTGATTAGGCGGGCAGATGACGGAGTACAGATGACGGAGGACAGATGACAGATGTCGAAGACGAATGATTTGATGTTCTCGGAGAGCTTCCGATTTCTGACCTCCGTCATCTGCCCTCCGAAAACCGTCCTCCGTCCTCTGCGTTCTGTACTCCGATTCAATATTTCAACTCCCCAACAACGTTGCCAATAATGATGATGGCCGGGTGGGTTAGTTGCTGCTGGTGCGCCAGGCGGGGCAAATCACTTATGATGCCTTTTACCGAGCGTTGGTGCGGTAGCGAAGCGTGTTGTATAATTGCTGCGGGCATGTGGCCGTTACCGGCATCAACATAGGTTTGGGCAATTTGGTCCAGCTTTTTCATGCCCATATAAATTACCACGGTAGCGTTGCTTTGCATAGCCAGGCATAAATCTGCCGAAAGGCGACCGTCCTTTTTTGTACCCGTAACCATCCAAACACTCTCGCTCACCGAGCGGTGCGTTAGCGGAATATCTAAAAAGCCACTGGCCTGCATACTGGTTATGCCGGGTATAAAAAAGGTTTCTATACCGTTTTCGCGTGCAAAAAGCACTTCTTCGTAACCACGTCCAAAAATAAAAGGGTCGCCGCCTTTAAGGCGCACAATAAGGCCCTTTTCAAAAGCCTTTTCTTTAATCAGTTCCAATATCCGCTCTTGCGTGGTATAATCCCCGTAAGGGAGCTTGCCTACATAAATTTTTTCGCAATCGTCTCGGGTATAGGCCAGCAACTCTTTGCTGGCTAAATTATCATAAAGCACAGCGTTGGCCTGTTGTAATATTTTGTACCCCTTTATGGTAATCAGTTCAGGGTCGCCGGGGCCGGCGCCCATTACGTATAGTTGGGGTATTATGGGGGTGTTGGTCATAAATAAAAAAAATCGTGCCTGTAATATCAGGCAGCTTATTGGGTAGTTATTGCAGGCCTGTAAAAAACTTGCTCATTAAAAAATTTGTACATTATAAAGTATTAGCGGCACCAGGCTACTAACTTAAAAACTTACCCAAAACTAACCTAATAAACCATAGGTTTTAATACGTTTGTAAACGGATTTTAATACCTTAATGACAGAAGCAGCAAAAACATATTATCAAAGCCACAGCAAACTTAACTTTATTGGTACCAATGGGCAACTAAAAATTAACGATGCCAAAGTACTTGTAGTTGGCGCCGGCGGCCTGGGTTGCCCCTGCCTGCTTTACCTTGCCGGATGCGGCGTTGGCACCATTGGCATTGCCGATTTTGATACCGTAAGCGTAACCAACCTGCACCGCCAAATAATTTACAATTACGAGGATGTGGGCCAAAGCAAGGTTGCAGTAGCCAAAACAAGGTTGTTACAGCATAATCCGTTTATCCGTATTAACGTGCACCGTTTACAGGTTGACGAAACTAATGTGCTGGAATTGATTGAACAATACGATATTATTGTTGATGGCACCGATAATTTTGCCGTGCGCTACCTCATTAACGATGCCTGTGTTTACCTTAATAAGCCCTTGGTTTATGGCGCAATTTACCAAACCGAAGGCCATGTAACAGTATTTAACTACCAAAATTCGGCCACGCTGCGCTGCCTTTTTGCCGAGCCCGATGCCGAAACCTATGTACCCAATTGCGCCGACGTTGGTGCCTACAACATAATAACCAACATCATAGGCGTAATGATGGCCGGCGAAGCCATAAAAGTTATACTGCAAAACCCCGATGTGCTGGCTAACAAACTGGCAACCTACAATGCGGTATCGGTTGAGTTAAAAACCATTAATTACAAACCCAACCCGCAAAGCCGCACAACCAGCAAAATTCGTTTTGAGCAAACCACAGGCCCGATAGAAATATCGCCCGAACTATTTGCCACGCTGCACCCGGGCAGCTACCACTTAATTGATGTACGCGAAGATTGGGAACGCGATAACCACCACATTGGCGGCCAGCATATCCCGCTAAAAGCGTTAACTAACCATAATTTTTCGGAATTACTTAAAAACCAGCAAATTATATTGTACTGCCAGGTTGGTGCCCGCAGCCAAGCCGCCGCACAATTTATGCGCAAATTGGGCTACACCAATGCATTGAGCTTAAAAGGCGGGTTAAATGGTATTGGTTGATTAGGTGCTTTCGTTTATAGTTGATAGATCATGGTTCATAGTTGATGGTTCATAGTTTTATACGGGGTTATAGTTAATGGTTTTGTGGTTGTTATGCACTATAAGTGTTCTCTGGCTTGTCTTTCCATAAACCATCAACCATGATCTATTAACTTCTTACCATGAACCATCATCCATCAACTATGAACACTCTTCCATAATCGCTACCTTTACCCCTATGCTACGCGTAAGCCAATTATTTATTTATCCCATCAAATCGCTGGGCGGTGTTGAGCTTACTTCGGCTGCCGTTACCGATCGTGGTTTGGAGCTCGACAGGCGCTGGATGCTGGTTGATAACAATAACCGCTTTTTAAGTCAGCGCGAATTTGTGCAAATGGCCCTGCTTAAAGTTAGCCTTTCGGCAGATGGTTTACTGGTAAATCATGCACCAACAAACAGGCAAATACTCATTCCCTTTGAACCTCAAACCAAGCAATTTGGCGAGTTTACCATCTGGGACGATACCTGCACCGGCCAATATGTTAGTGCCGACGCCGATGCCTGGTTTAGCAACGCACTGCAACACCCTTGCCGCCTGGTTTATATGCCCAACCAAAGCAAACGCCTGGTTGACCCCGAATTTAAATACGTTACCCAACACAAAATAACATCCTTTAGCGATGCTTATCCATTTTTGATAATTGGCCAGTCGTCGCTGGACGATTTGAACCAACGGCTTGAGGTTAAACTGCCTATGGATCGCTTTCGCCCCAACATTGTTTTTACCGGCGGCCAACCTTATGCCGAAGATACCATGGCCCAATTTACCATTGGCACCGTGCAATTTACGGGTTCAAAGCTTTGCGCGCGCTGTAACATCCCCACCATAAACCAACAAACCGGGGCCGTTGCCAAAGAACCTACGCGCACCCTGGCCAAATATCGCCAAAGCAAAAACAAAGTATATTTCGGTCAAAACCTAATTCACAACGGCCACGGAACCATTAGCATTGGCGATATAATTGAGGTTGCCGAAGTGAAAGAAATGTTAAACTCATTAACCCCTGCATAACACATGCGCGATATAACCCACAAACAAATAACCCTGCGCACCGCAAAGGCCATAGGCGCAATATTTTGCACCGCGGAAACTATAGAGCTTATTAAAACCGATGCCTTGCCCAAAGGCAATTTGTTTGATGTGGCCAAGGCCGCAGGTTTTATAGGCGCAAAGCTAACGCCCCAATTGCTGCCGCATTGCCACCCCGTACAAATTGACGGTATGGATATGAGCTTTGAGTTTTTGGATAAAGATACCCATGCCGAATATTTCGACGATTCAGTGTTTGACCGCTCGGGCATTGTGGTGATGGGTAATGCGAAATCTATCGGTCGTACAGGTATTGAGATGGAAATGCTCACCGCCGTATCGGTAGCCTGTTTAGAAATTTACGACATGCTTAAACCCGTTGATAAACAACTGGAAATAGGCCACATTAAACTATTGCAAAAACGCGGCGGCAAAAGCGACCGCGAACGTTTTTTTGCCACCCCGCCCGTATGCGCGGTACTGGTTTGCTCGGACTCCACTGCCAACGGCACCCGCGAAGACCAAAGCGGCAAACTGATTATAGACATGCTGGCCCAGGTTAACGCCACCGTTACCGATTACCAAGTAGTGCCCGACGATATTGACCAGATACAACAACAAATTAAGCTTTGGGTTGCACGCGATGTTCACTTTATATTTACCACCGGCGGCACCGGCCTTGGCCCGCGCGATAATACCGTAACCGCAGTAAAGGCCATACTGGAGCGCGAAGCCGAAGGCATTGCCGAAGCCATGCGCGGCTACGGCCAGCAGCGCACCCCGCTCGCCATGATGAGCCGCGGCATTGCCGGCACCATAGCCCAAACCCTCATTGTAACCCTGCCCGGCAGCACCAACGGCGTAAAAGAATCGCTGGAAGCCATATTGCCCGGCGTTTTCCACGCACGCAAAATGATTTTAGGGGAAGGGCATTGAGGTTTAGTTATTGAGTTGATTTAGTTATTGAGGGAGGGTATTTACACATTGTCGTTGCGAGGAACGAAGCAATCGCACGGAAGTATATTAGCCCTGATGTTTTTAATAATGGGTCATTCTGAGCGACAGTCGAAGAAGGGAGCGCAGAGGCCGAATAGCTATACAGAGCAGAGATAATTAAAAGGCGAGTGTTAGGCGTCCAAGCCTAACTATTAGCAGTCGGCAGCGTGGACGCTGCCAACCGTTGTAACCAAGTGACGGTGGTAAATTTTAATAATTTTTTTTATGTTGAATGAAGCTGATTTTTTTTGGAAAAACTGGAGATTGGGAACTGAATTGCAAATCGCAGGAACTTTCTTATATAATGGATTGTATGCATTCGATCAAATGGAAAGTTTCTATCATGAAGCAGAAGTTTTTGAGTTTTTATACAATATCTCTGTGGGATTGGAGCGGTTAGCCAAAATTACCGTTATTCTTTTAGAACATGATATTCAAACTGATCAAGAAGATTTTGAAAAAAAATTGATTACGCACGATCATTTTAACCTTTTGAACAGAATTAAAGCTCATAAAGAAATCACGATGGGTAAGTCTTCAACAAAATTCTTGCAAGTGATTAAAGACTTTTATCATTCATCTCGATATAATCGGTATAATAAAAAATCCGTTTATGCTGAAAATCACGAAGCAAAATTTAGACGTTTTTTAGAGGAAGAATTAGATATAAAAGTTAAGGTTGAAATGATTGAAACAACGCCGAACGATCAGCGAATAAAAAATTTTATTGGAAAAATCATCAGTAAAATAACTTTACAACTTTATGAAATAATCCGTAATGAATGTAGAAGAATGAATATCTACACCTACGAAGTGAACTATGAATCAAAAGCATTTAAAATTTTCATTAGAAAAGAATTCTCTTTTAAAGACGAACATTATTTAAAAAAAGAAATTTTAATTCATTTGTTAAGAAAAAGAAAAAAAGGCGATGGTTTCCAAGACTTTGTAAAAACTATTAAGCCCCTCCCTTTCGAAACTTACAATACCAATTACTACGTTCAATACTTGATGAATTTTCATAAACATCCAATTGTGTTGGATGAATTAAGGTCAATAGCAGAGGACAAACCATTGAAAAAAGAGCGGCTAGAAAAAGTTTCCTTGCTCGGAGAAGATGTGGAATTTGATAAGTTTAATGACTCCTTTTTTGATGACTTTTTATAATATCCCATCACCAGCGCACGCCTGTGGCGTATGCTTCACCATCCCCGGCGCGGTATTGCCATAATGCAAAAAGCGCTGCGTACTTGTACCTAGATGCATACAGCTCCTGCATGTAAATTGGCGTCATCTCCCCTCCACATCCCGCAATATTTTATTATGTTTACATCCATAACTGATTTCTTTTCAATGAAAACTAATACAAGCAAATTTATTATTGCCGGGGCGTTGGCTATGGTTTTTGGCCAGCAGTTTAGCGGCAGGGCGCAATCGCATCCGGCAAACGACCCGGTATTTCAAAATCTGGATAAATCGGTCAGTCCCGGTGCCGATTTTTTTCGTTATGCCAACGGTACCTGGTTAAAAAACAACCCCATCCCTCCTGCCTATTCAAGCTGGGGAATTGGCAATGTGGTTAGCGAGGATATCCGCAGTCGCCTCAAAAAAATTAACGAAGATGCCATTAACGCCAACGCTGCCAAAGGCACCAGTACCCAAAAAATAGGCGATTTTTACTATAGCGGTTTAGACAGCGTAAACATCGAAAAATTAGGCATAACCGCCATTAGCGAACCACTCGCCAAGGTTGACCAGATAACCGACGTAGCAGGTATTTTAAGCACCGTTGCTTACCTCAATACCGTTGGCGCGCGCACCTTTGTTAGCGCCGGTGTTGGGCAAGACGATAAAAACAGCTCGAAAATGATGCTGCAATTAAACCAGGGCGGTTTAGGCTTACCCAACCGCGACTACTATTTTAAAACCGACGCCCGCACTACCAAAATACGCACCGACTATACCGAAAAGTATATCCCCAACATGTTTGTGCTTTCGGGCTATACCGATGAGCAGGCTAAGGCGGCGGCCAAAAGCGTTTTTACTATAGAAAAGGCACTTGCCGATAGCAGCCGCAAACTGGAAGATCTGCGCGACCCTTACCATAACTACAATAAAATGCCCGTGGCGCAGTTTAACAAACTTACGCCCAACATTAACTGGAAGGTGGTTTTCACCAACATGGGCATACCTAATGTTGATACCGTTATTGTTGGCCAGCCCGAGTACTATGTAGCCGTAAACAAATACCTCAAAACCTTTACTATTGCCGATTGGAAGGCTTACCTCCGCTGGAAAGTGCTTACCTCCTACGCGCCTTATCTCAGCAAAAGCTTCGATCAGGAAAATTTCCGTTTTACGGGAACGGTGCTGAGTGGCCGTAAGGTGCAATTGCCACGCTGGAAACGCGTTTTAGATACCGAAAACGGCATTATGGGCGAACTGCTGGGCCAGCTTTTTGTGCAGGAATACTTTCCGCTTAAAGCGAAACAACGTTATACCGACCTGGTTGAGGCCATCCGCCAGGCTTACCGCGAGCATATTGCCCAACTGGATTGGATGAGCCCCGAAACCAAGCAAAAAGCCCTCTACAAGCTTAACAGCATACATGCCAAGGTTGGTTACCCCGATAAATGGAAAGATTTTTCTAAACTCAGTATCGATCGTGGTTCGTATGCCGTAAATGTAATGCACGCCAGGCATTGGGCTTATTTAAACAACATTAACAAACTGGGCAAACCTGTCGACCATACAGAATGGAACATGACCCCGCAAACCTATAACGCCAATTACGAGCCATCAAACAACGAAATTACCTTGCCTGCCGCCCAGTTTATTATCCCCGGCATTAAGGATGAGGATATTGACGACGCTGTGGTTTATGGCTACTCGGCAGCGTCAACCATTGGGCACGAAATTACCCACGGTTTTGACGATGAGGGCCGCCAGTACGATGCCAAAGGCAACCTAAAAGCCTGGTGGACGGCTGCCGATTCGGTAAAGTTTACCCAACGCGCGCAGGTACTGGTAGATCAGTTTAACGCCTATAAGGTTTTAGATAGCCTGCACGTTAACGGCAAAGCCTGCCTCGGCGAAAACATTGCCGACCTTGGCGGGATAGTTTTAGGTGTTGATGCCTTTAAAAAAACAAAGCAATATAAAGAGGGTAAATTAATAAACGGCCTAACGCCTATGCAGCGTTTCTTTTTAGGCTACGCCATTGGCTGGCTGGGCCAGCAGCGCGACGAAGAACTTGCAGGCCGCATATTAACCGACGTACATGCCCCCGGCTTTCTACGCGTTAACGGCCCCTTTAGCGATGTACCCGAATTTTACCAGGCCTTCGGCATCAAAAAAGGCGACGCCATGTGGATAGATCCTGATAAAAGGGTGAAGATTTGGTAGTTCATTGGTTCATTTGTCATTAGTTAATTGGTGGACTTGCATACTGCAAATCATAAAAAAACCGGCAATATCGCCGGTTTTTTTATGATTTGCTTTCAGTTCTGTCACTATAAAAGACCAATGAACTAATGACTAATGAACTAATGAACCTCAATACAACCCTCTCAAAGTTTCTTTCAACTCTTTTACCGAGTTTTCCGATGTTTTGTCGGTACCTGCAAACAGGGTGCGGGCCGAGTATGATTGGCCGTAGAAGGCATTATCTGCCTTGGCATCAATATCAAGTTTAGCACCGTTTATGCTGATACCTGCAAACAAGCCACGGCTGCGCGAGTACGAATACACTTCGGCCTCCAGTTTATAATCCGTATTAGCCGATGAACTGCGGCCAACCGGTCCGGCTGCTGCCGATATATCGCCGCCAAGGGTAAAGCTGCCTGTGCCTATGCGGTGCAGGGTTTTAGCACTTTTAAATACCAGCACCAAATCAACCGATTGTACGCCGGCCTGTAAGCCAAAGCTACCGCCCGTCATGGTAACAAATACGGGGTTGCTCCATTTGCCGTCGGGCAGTTTAACCATGGCAATGCCTTTGCCGCGTTTGCCGCCAATTACAAAACCAGCATTAATTAACTTAGGGATAATGATAATGCCGTTTGTTTTTTCTAACAACTCGCGCGGTATGCTTTCCTTCATTTTACCAAAATCGCGTAAAACGCCTGTGGCATCCTCTATTTTGTCGTGCTCTTTATCCTGCGCGCTTACGGTTGTAAGCATCATAACAGATGCCAGCAACAGCATAGCAGGTAATCTAAATAATTTTAACGTTTTCATATCTTGTGTTTTAAGTACATTACATTTTACAACACAAAAGCGGTGCTTGTGTTTGCTTAAATTGCAAACGGGTTGGCCTAAAAGCCAAAAAAATCAATTACCGAACCAAAATACGCGCCATCCCAGCCTTCAACAATATCATCAAAATCATCATCCGGAATATTGGTGTGCCTCAACTCAACCGAGGTTTCGTTTTTGGCCCCATGCAGTATAATAGTCACTATTGATTCTTCTGCCTGCTCGCCAAAGTACCATTGCTGCACTATTTTTTTATTCTCAATAAACTCAATGTTTTTACCCACAATGCTGCCGCCCCATAAGCTAAAATCGGTGCCGGGTTCGGTACTCATTTGTACCTCTTCGCCCGTCCAAATTTGTAAACTAAGCGGGTTGGTAAGGGCGTTATATATTTCTTCGGGAGTAGCGGGTATAACGTAGTATTTTTTAAAATTCTTCATGCTGGTTGTTAATAACAAACGGCAAATTTACAGTTTAAATTGTACACGCGCTTAGGCAATGTAATTAAGTTATACTTTTGGTGGTTACAAAAAAGCAGCAGCTCACCGCGTAGTTAAGTAACCAGGTAATGGTTACCTAAGCCCAGCAAACTTAAAAAGCCGCCCCAAAGCCGGCTTTTGCACTGTTGGCTTTTTGCTATATTTAGCCATGCTTACTTACATACAAGCCCGGCAAACTATAACCGCCCTATCGCGATTGTTTGGTACCGAAATTATTAATTTGGCCGGTGCCGATAACCGCGTACTTGCCCAGGCCGTTAGTGCCGATAGGGACTACCCGCCCTTTAACCGTGCCACTATGGATGGCTACGCCATTAATATTGCTGATTGGGAAAACGGCACGCGCCAGTTTACCGTACAGCAAATTATTTATGCCGGGCAGGCAGAACAAGCGGATTTACAAGCCGCACATTGCTATAAAATAATGACGGGCGCACCCGTACCGCCATCGGCAAATGCGGTTATACGGCGCGAAGATGCAGAGGCACTTAACATACTGGTTAGCTTTAATGTAACAACCATAAAACCCTACCAAAACATTGCCCGGCAAGGCGAGGATATTAAAAGCGGCCAAAGTATTTTAACTGCCAATACACTTTGCACACCTGCTGTGGTTAGCCTGCTTGCCACGTTGGGCCAAAACAACATTACGGTTAAAAGCCTGCCCAAAGTTGCACTTTTTACCACCGGCAACGAGGTTGTTGATGCTTCGGCAGCTATTTTGCCTAACCAGATACGCAACAGCAACCAATATTTGCTGTGCAGTTTGCTCAAAAAATGGCTCATTAAACCGCAGGTATGCAGGCATATTGCCGACGATAAGGCGCAGCTGAATGCGGCTTTAGCCGAAGTATTAAATTTTGATATGGTAATTAGCTGCGGAGGCGTATCTGCCGGTGATGCCGATTATTTGCCCGAAGTATTAGAAGGCCTGGGCGTTAAAAAACTGTTCCACAAGCTGTCAATAAGGCCGGGCAAGCCTATTTGGTGCGGGCAGTTGCCTAACGGCGGTTTGGTTTTTGCCTTGCCGGGAAATCCGTTTTCGTGCATGGTAACGTTTAAATTGTTTATTGAGGCCTACCTTTCGGTTTGTTTTGGTTTGGGGATGCCGCCCGTTTTGCAACTGCCTTTTAACGGCAAACGCAAGCGCAGCAGCAGTTTTGATGAGTTTTTTCCGGTAGCTATTTCGGGGCAACCTTCGGCAATTAGCCCTATCGCCATCAATACTTCGGGCGATATACGTTTGGGATTAAACGCCGGTGCGCTGGCCTTTCACCCCGCCGATACCGACGAACTGCAGCCCGGAGATATGGTGAATTGCCTGTTGCTTTAAGTAGTTGAGGCCTCTTCCATTAAACAAAAAGAAATTAATAATGAATGCCGAATGATGAAATAAATTTCGGTGTTGGGTGTTCAAAATTCGATGTTCGATATTTGTTCCAACCCCATTCCTATGTTTAAAACATTGTCATATTCGGTACGTTTGTTAACAGCATGTGCCGCATCGGTAAAATTTGTATAAATTTGATTAATGGTTAATTTGGACGATAAATATAATCGCAGTTTTAAAACTTTACGGGTGAGCTTATTGAGCACCTGTAACCTGGGTTGTATTTATTGCACCATGGGCAGCGAAGATGAAATAGCCCACGACCATCGCCCACAAACGCCTGCCGCTAATTTTGTTAAAATAATTGCGGGCTTACACGGCCAGCTCAACTTAAAAACCATTAGGCTAACCGGCGGCGAACCTTTGCTTTACCGCGAACTGGAAACCGTAATTAAAGGCATTACGGCCCTGGGCATTGCCGATGTGCGGATGACGAGCAATGGCTTTTTATTGGAGCGCATGGCGCCCAAATTAAAGGCAGCGGGGTTACGGTCGGTAAATGTATCGTTAGATGCCATGGATGCCGAAACTTTTTTTGCCGTAACACGTCGCAAGCAATTGCAACGCACGCTGGCCGGCATTGAGGCTGCCATAGCCTGCGGTTTGGAGGTGAAAATAAATTCGGTAATAATGCAGGGCCAAAACGATAAACAAATACTGCCGCTGCTTAATTACGCCTTTAAGCAAAACGTACCCATCAGGTTTTTAGAGGTGATGGCTATGGGGCATTTATTTGGCAATTCGGAAAAACACCTGTTTACCCAGCATCAAATATTAGATGTTATTGCAAGCCGGTATAATTTTGTGCGGCTTGCGCGAAAAACCTCGGCAACAGCCAATTACTGGCAAACCGAACAGGGCGGTATATTTGGCATTATAGGCAACGAGAGTGAACCTTTTTGTCAGGATTGCAACCGCCTGCGCTTAGATGCCGAAGGCAATATTTACGGCTGCCTAAGCAACAACAACCCCATCCCGCTAAACGGTAACGAAAACAATATTGAACTAACAGGTAAATTACAACAAGCCATGCAACAAAAACAAAACCTGCACTTTGTTGGCAGCGCACTAAGTATGATGCACATTGGGGGGTAGGTTTTTTTAATGATTGAATTATTGAGTGATTGAAGGATTGAGTTACTGATTGAGTGAGTGATTGATTGGATGATTGAAGGATTGAGTGACTGAATTTAATTATATTTTTTCATTCAATCACTCAATAATTCAATCCTTCAATCATTAAAATTGCGAGGTACGAAGCAAACGCACGGAGCCATTTAGCCCTGCAAAGCGGCCCGGCCAGCGTGCGGTTGCCACGCTATCGCTCGCAATGACAGTACAGTATTGATTTAATATTTTAATTATAATTTTTCATTCAATCACTCAGTAACTCAATCCTTCAATCATTCAATCACTCAATAATTCAATAACTCAATCCTTCAATCATTCAATCCTTCAATCATTAAACTTAACAATGAAAATACAGGTTTTTGCAGTTTTAAAAGATTACTTTGATAAGGAGTTTGAGCTTGGCGGCGATGTTGCCGATGTGGCGTCGCTACAGCAAAAACTAATAGCCTTAAACACCGATGCGGCCGGCATTTTAAAAATTTGCCGCTTTGCCGTTCACGACGAATTTGTTGACCAAAATTATAGCTTAAAAAATAATGATACCATCTGCATATTTCCACCCAGCAGCGGTGGTTGAACTGCCCGCACTATCGGCCACGCCTTTAAACGTTGTGGAACTGCTGGCGCAGGCGCACCACCCGGCTGCCGGTGCTGTGGTGTTGTTTAGCGGCGAAGTGCGCAACCATAACAACGGCATGGCGGTTGATTACCTTGAATACGAAGCTCACGAAGCCATGGCCACCAAAATGATAAACAGTATTTTGGCCGATGCCAGCCAAAAGTTTCCGCTTAATATTGCTGTGGCACAGCACCGCACGGGCAAGGTTACCGTGGGCGAAACTGCCGTAATTGTAATTACGGCATCGGCCCACCGCTCGGAGGCGTATGCGGCCAACCAGTACATTATTGATCGTATTAAACACGAGGCCACCATTTGGAAATGCGAATATTTTAGCGACGGCACCAAACAATGGGGTGGTAACTGTAGCTGCTGCCCACCAAAACTTTAAGGCTTCGGCAAAAAATTAAACTACTGTTATGTTAATCGTTTAATAACGGATAGTCTTTAACCGCAAGTCTTACGTTCTGAGTCAAAAAAAAAGAATAATCTAACTTTTGACTCAACGCTTAATACTAACAACTTAACACCACTACTGCCCATGCAAACACATACCGCGCCCCTTACCGCCACCAACCATACCATTGCCATTGAGTATTGCCCCAAATGCGGCTGGATGCTAAGGGCGGCCTACATGGCGCAGGAGTTATTAACTACCTTTACAGGCGATGTTTTTGGCGTGCTTTTACAACCCAGTTTGGTTAGCGGCACCTACATTATCCGTGTAAACGATGCCGTGGTTTTTGATAGGGCGGCAGAGGGCCGTTTCCCCGAAATTAAGGAACTCAAGCAGTTAATACGCAACGTGGTTGCACCCGGCAAAAGTTTGGGGCACTCGGATAAAAAGTAAAGCGATAGTCGAAACCCACCGCACCGCGCTTCTACTATCGCTCAGCGCGACACCCATCATAATTTAATATCATTGCAAATTCAGAAGGCTCCGGGTTTAAAACTCAGCAATGACACAAGTTTTTACATCTTCCATCTTACCTGACTCATCTTCCATAAAAAACACATCTTCCATCTTCCATCTTCCATAATACCAACCTCAATTACTATCCGGCAATTTTTCGTTAATGGTGTTGTTTATTTTGTGGATAATTTCGTCTAATTGCAGGGTGCTTTGATAGAGCAGATCGAGGTATTCGTCTTTTTCGGTTTGGTTGTCGGCGTTGCGTATCAGGTCTGTGAGGCCTAAAATTGAGGCTGCGGGGCGCCTTATCTCGTGCGAACTTAGCCAGGCAATGTTTCGCAATACCGTATTTTGCTTGGTTATCTCGTCTTCTTTTTCTTTACGGGTTGTAATGTTGTTGTGTACGCTAATGTAGCCAATAAACTTACCCTCTTCAAACATGGGCGTAAACTCAATATTAACCCAGTAAGGTTGTTTGGTTTTGGTGTGATTAATAACATCAACCGCAAACGACTCCAACCTTTGCTGGGCCTTGCTAATTGATGTTACTTCCTCCTCATCCTCTGGCCGGGTAATAAACTCCGATGGGTGCAGGCCCTGTATTTCGGCAAGGGTGTAGCCGGTAAATTTTTCAAAGGCGTTGTTAACCCAGGTAATGCGGCTTTCGGCATCCTCAATAACCACCATGTTGTTTATTTTGGTAATAATGGTGGCCAGTTTGCGGTTTTCGGTGTTAATCTGGTTGTTCTCCCGTTCAATTTGTTTTATTTCGGTAATATCCTGCATGGTGCCGCGCACCTTGTAAGGTTTGCCATTGCGGTATTCAAGTTTACCCAGTTGGCGCACATACCTAATGTTGTTATGGCCAAAAAAAAGGCGGTGTACAATATCCAGGTCGTTATTTAACGCCAAAACGCTTCGGGCGGCAGCCATAAAGCGTTCGCGGTCATCCCGGTGTACGGTTTTTAAAAATATGTCGTAGGTATCTTTTGAGTTTTTCCCCAGTATGCCAAATATATGGTAAATCTCGTTTGAAAGTACCAGTTGCTTATCTTCAATAAAATAATCCCAGGCCGCAATTTTCGATAATTCCTGAATATCTGTGAGCCGCTTTTTCTCGTTGGCCAAATCATGGTTAGCCTTTTTGAGCATTTTTTCCTGTGCAATAATCAGGCTATGGTCGCGGGCTAAAACCATTAATGCAGTTTTGCCCCTAAAGTTTATTTTACTGAGTGATAGTTCGGCGCAAAGTACCGATCGGTCATTTTTAAACTGCGCCCAAACGCCCGAGTGGTTAAATGTGTTTATATCTCCGGCAAGTGCCGCCAGCAGCTTTTCATGGTCGCGCCCGGGGTGTATATCTAAAACGGTCATCTGCAAAAACTGCTCCTTTGTATAGCCATATACGGTAATTGCAGTTTGATTGACTGATATTATTTTAAGTGTTTGCGGGTCGTAAATCCACATCGGGCTTGGGTTGGCCTCATAAAGTTCGCGGTATTCGTTTTCGTTCAAAATTACCTGCCTGCTGTGACGGCGTATTAAAAAAAACAATAAGATACCTGTAGCAATAACAAAGGCAAAACCATGGCCTCTGTTAAGTGCCTCAAAGTTGGTATAGCCAAACCGGCTTTTAAGTAAAAAAATTAAACGGTCGCGCAGCAATATCCAAACAAGGCTAATAGCTATGTAAATAAAGGCTATACTTACCGACCCTGAATTACGTAATTTTTTATAAAATCTCTCTAGCTCCACCTGCACGTTTGCATCGTAAAATGCATATTTTGTTTATAATGGTTAATATATTGCTATAAACATAGCAATATATTGCTAATAACAATTGGCTAAATGTGCCTTTGTTAGTAACATTTTTATTTTTTGATACTAGATTACCAATTAATTTAAATTTTAATTTAAAAGATTAATTAAGTTTAATTAATAGTCAAATTAACACTTGCACTTTTAATTAAAAACTATCCTGCAATTAAAAAAAATAATCGTCATATATTTAGCCCGTTAAGCCTTTTAGCAATTGCATATCCCGCCATGTTGGTTTCCCGGTTAAAAAACAACTTTTTTAAATTGCGCGGCCTTGTTTATTTGCCCGGCCTTGTTTTGCTGCTGTGCCTGCCAGGCCTTTTACGGGCGCAAAGCAAACTAACCATAAGCGGTATTGTTAAAGATAGCACAACCGGCGAGGCACTTATAGGTGCCACCATAAAAACCGGCCAAAACGGCGGAGTTATAACCAACAGCTACGGCTTTTACTCGTTAACGGTTAGCCCCAATACCTACACCGTGCTGGTAAGTTACATAGGTTATAAAACCAAACCTATACCGGTAAATATTGATAAAAATACCCGCCTTGATATTGAACTTACAGCCGATAATGCATTAAGCGAAATTAACGTAACGGCAAAAACTAAAGCCGCCGATAACGTTTTGAGCGCGCAAATGGGTGTAAATAAATTAAGCATGACCGATATTGCCAATATACCGGTATTGCTTGGCGAAAAGGATATTATTAAAACCATTGAGCTGCTGCCGGGCGTAAAATCAACCGGGGATGCTAATACGGGCTTTTACGTGCGCGGTGGTAATGCCGACGAGAATTTGATTTTGCTGGATGGCGCAACGGTTTACAATGCATCGCACCTTTTCGGTTTTTTCTCCACCTTTAACTCCGACGCTATCCGCGAGGTGAGTTTGTATAAGGGCGGCATGTTTGCGGGTTACGGCGGCAGGCTATCGTCGGTACTGGATATTAAGATGGACGAAGGTAATAACAAGCAATACGGGGTAGAAGGCGGCATTGGCTTAATATCGTCGCGCATAAAAATTGAGGGGCCCATTGTAAAAAACAAAAGTTCGTTTATGATAAGCGCGCGCCGCACCTATGCCGATGTGTTTTTAAAACTGTCGTCGGATACATCAATAAACACCAGCAGCTTGTATTTTTATGATGTTAACGCCAAGTTTAATTACCAGCTTGATGATAAAAACACCCTTTACCTATCGGCCTATTTGGGTAAGGATGATGTGGGCGTTAAAAATACCTTTGCTACCGATTGGGGCAACACCACGGCAACCCTGCGGTGGAACCATGTGTTTAGCGGTAAACTATTCTCAAACACATCATTCATTTACAGCAAATACAATTATAACATAGCCAATTACGATGCCGACAACGATATTAAAGTATACTCTAAAATTGAAGATTTTAATCTGAAACAAGATTTTGATTACTTTATTGCCAACAATAATACCCTGCGCTTTGGTTTCGCGGTAACGCACCACACGGTTGTACCCGGCGATATCAGCACATCGGAAATATCGAGCTTTAACCCTAAAGTTATCGAGACCCGCTATGCTTACGAATGGGCGGCCTACCTATCAAACAGTTGGCAGCCTGCCAATAAACTTAACATGGTTTATGGCGCAAGGCTTAATGTGTTTAATTTAATTGGCCCCGGTAATTTTAATACCTATAATGCCGATGGTTATTTACTAAGCACGCAAAACTACAGCGCGGGCCAGGGCGTGGTTAGCTATATAAACCTGGAACCGCGTTTTTTGGCAAGTTATACTTTTAATAGCAATACATCCGTTAAGGTATCGTATAATCATAACAGCCAGAATATTCATTTGTTATCAAATTCAACTTCAGCCCTGCCTACCGATTTGTATGTAATGAGCAGCAACAACGTAAAACCCGGCATTGCCGATCAGGTATCGCTTGGCTATTACCGTAATTTTAACCATAACGGTTATGAGTTTTCGGCAGAGGTGTATTACAAATGGCTAAAAAACGAAATTGACTACCGCGATAATGCCCAACTGCTGGCCAACAGCAATGTTGAGCAGGAACTGGTATATGGCACGGGCCGCGCCTACGGCCTGGAGCTATTTTTAAAAAAGAAGTATGGCCGCTATAACGGCTGGCTGGGCTACACGCTATCAAAAACCGAACGCCGCTTTGATGCCATTAATAACGGCAATTACTTCCCGGCCCGGCAAGATCGTACACACGATGTATCGTTGGTTAATATGTATGGCTTGAGCAAACGGTGGTCGGTTTCGGCAGTGTTTACCTATGGTACAGGCAATGCGGTAACTTACCCGGCAGGCAAATATCGCCTTAATGGCATCACCACTTATTACTACGGTGCGCGCAATGCATCGCGGCTGCCTGTTAACAGCCGGTTAGATTTGGGTGCCACCTTGCAAGGTAAGCAGCATAAAAGTTACCACTCCAGCGTTACCTTTAGCGTGTATAATGCCTACAACCGTAAAAACCCTTACAGTGTTATCTTCCGCGACAGCGCGGGGAGCCCGCCACACACCGAAGCTGTAGAAACCAGTTTGTTTGGCATCATACCTTCAGTTACCTGGAACTTTAACTTTAAATAGCGGTATGGTTAAAGGTTTGCCTGTTAGACTGATGGTTGCTTTTATAATGCTTGCAGGCCTGGCAGCCTGCCAAAGGGTAATTGATGTTGATATTACCAGCACCGCGCCTAAACTGGTAATTGAAGCTAACCTTACCGATGTTACGGGCACGCAAACGGTGCTTATTTCGCGGTCGGTAGCATATGCAAGCAGCAATGTTTTTCCGGGGGTATCGGGCGCAACGGTTAGCTTTACCGAAGGCACTACCGGCAGGGTATATAAACTAAAAGAAACCACAACACCTGGTACCTATGCCATAACATCGTTTAGGGGCAGGGCCAAAACTTTGTATACGCTTAATGTTACGGTTGATAATCATGTTTATACGGCAAGTGGCGTAATGCCGGTGGGCGTACCCTTAGATTCGCTTACGCTTACTAATCAGATATTTGGTTCTACAAAAATTAAAACCATAGCGGTAAACTATTTCGACCCGCCTAACGAGCCCAACCAATATAAATTTGTGCTATATGTTAACAACGCCCAGGTTAAACATATTTTTGACGAAAACGATAACCTAACCGATGGCCGCGTAGTATCAAGCAGCCTGTACCAGCGCGATGTTGATATTAAAAGCGGCGATGTTGTGGATGTTGATATGCAATGTATTGATGCCAATATGTACAGCTATTGGGATAATTTAAGCAGCCAGGGCAGTAACTCGCCGCAAGCATCGGCAACGCCGGCCAACCCGCCATCAAACTTTTTTAACGCCGATGTGCTTGGTTATTTTAGCGTACATACCGTACAGCGCAAAAGTATTTTAATACCCTGAGGGGGATTGAGTGATTGAAGGATTGAAGGATTGAAGGATTGAAGGATTGAGTGTAATTATATTTTTTTCAATAAATCATTGAAATTGTCATTGCGAGGAACGAAGCAACCGCACGGAAGCTTGTTCGCCCTGTATAGTTTGCCGTTCTACGTGCGGTTGCCACGCTATCGCTCGCAATGACATTTACGATAATGATTGAAGGATAGAGTGATTGAATGTAATTATATTTTTTTCAATAAATCATTGACATTCAATCCTTCAATCACTCTATCCTTCAATCATTAAAATTGCGAGGAACGAAGCAATGACGGTAGTTTGGTACCTTATATAAAATTACGCTTCCTGCAAAGTAACTAAATTGAGCACTTCGCTGGTGCGGGCGCGGGTTGCTTCGGTTAGCTCACCGTTTTGGGCTAACGATTGGCCGTAAGATGGTATCATCTCTTTAAGCTTGGTTTGCCACTCGTGGGTGTACAATTTGCTGGCAAAGCAGCGTTTAAGCAAATCGAGCATAATAGATACCGATGTTGATGCACCCGGCGAAGCTCCCAACAGGGCGGCAATGCTGCCATCGCCCGCGGTTACTACCTCGGTGCCAAACTCTAAAATGCCGCCCAGTTCAGGGTCTTTTTTAATTACCTGCACGCGCTGGCCGGCAACTTCAAGCTCCCAATCGGCCATTACTGCCGACGGGCAATATTCTTTAAGGGCCTCCAACCTGTCTTCGGGCGATTGGCGAACCTGATCTATCAGGTACTTTGTTAACGGTATGTTATCTAAACCGGCCTTCATCATAGGCAAAATATTGTTGGCCTTGATAGAAAGCGGAAGATCCATAAACGAACCGTGCTTTAAAAACTTGGTTGAAAAACCTGCATACGGACCAAATAACAGGGCTTTTTTGCCATTAATCATCCGGGTATCCAAATGCGGAACTGACATTGGCGGCGCACCTACCGATGCCTTACCGTAAACCTTGGCCTGGTGTTTTTCAATAACGTCGGGGTTAACGCATTTTAGCCATTGTCCGCTTACCGGGAAACCGCCAAAGCCCTTACCCTCGGGTATGCCCGATTTTTCGAGCAATATTAAAGAGCCACCACCTGCACCAATAAATATAAATTTGGTTTTAAGTTTGCGTTTCTTTTTAGTGCCCATATCCCTTACAGTGATCTCCCAGTTATGGTTTTCATCCTGTTTAAGGTCGCGCACTTCGTGGTTCATGTGCATTTGCACGCCGGGCTGCGCGGTTAAGTAGGTAAACAGGCTACGCGTTAAAGAACCAAAATTAACATCGGTACCAATTTCCATGCGGGTGGCAGCCACCTTTTCGTCGGGCTGGCGGCCATCCATAATCAGGGGCACCCACTCGGCTATTTGCGCATGGTCTTCGGTATATTGCATGCCTTTAAACAGGTGGAACTGCTCCAGGGCCTGATGGCGTTTTTTTAAATATTCAACATTTTCTTCGCCCCAAACAAAGCTCATGTGCGGAATGCTGCGAATAAATTTCTCGGGCGATTCTACCAGTTTTTGCTCAACCAGGTAGGCCCAGTATTCTTTAGAAACCTCAAACGATTCGGCAATTTTTACCGCTTTATCGGTTTCAATACTACCATCGGCCTTTTGGGGCGTATAATTTAACTCGCATAAAGCACTGTGGCCGGTACCCGCGTTGTTCCACGCGTCCGAACTTTCGCCGGCAACAATATCAAGTCTTTCAAAAATCTCGATGGTAAGGTCGGGCTGCAATTGTTTAAGCATAGCACCAAGGGTGGCACTCATAATTCCGGCGCCTATCAAAACAACATCAGGGCTCTCAACGGATTTATTCTTTTTAGTCATGGTATTTATTAAGAATGCAAATATAAACCTATTTACTAAAATTATTTTTAAAAAATTTAGTAAATTGATAACACTATGACAATACCTTACTAAAACAGTGGGTATAAATTAACATTATTTTAAAAATGTGTTTATGTGGTGGGGGATGAGAATCAAGAATCAGGATGCAAGAATCAGGAGAAAACTACAACGAGCGTTTTACGATTATTAAATGTGTATTTCATGCATCTGGCAGCCGGCTTTGAAATGGTTTTGCCGTGCCAAAATATGTTGAGCCCATTCGCCCCTCTTCACTCCAAACTATCCATTATATCGTCAATCAAGGTTTTAGCATAAAGGGCATCGTGCTCATCAGGGTCAAAGGGCATCACAATAATTTCTTGCCAGGGGCTTTGGGCAGATATGGGGAGCATGGTTTCTTCCAGTAAAAACCAGCACTCTTTGCCGTCCCAGGTTAGGCGCAGGGCCTCCTGGTTGTTAGACCAAATGATGTAACAGCTACCAAAAACCTGGTCGTGGTGCTGAAATTGAACCACCTGGTAACCTTCGGAGTTAAACCGCGTTGTTAAACGCTCTACCAATTGCTGCCACGTATGCTTTACTATTTCGGGAGATTCCATGGTTTTAAAGGGTTAAGGTAATAAAGCACAGTTAAATTTTATAAATAACTGTGCTGCAACACGTTCAATAAAAAATAGCTCCTTAGTTACCAACTAAGCACCCGGAACTGTGCTAATTAAGCCATCTTTAACCATTCTGTCGTAAATGGCATCAACATAACCTTTTAAAAAGCTGTTGATGCTGGTTGGGTCGTAAGTGCGCGATTGTGCTGTCCAAATCAGCTCCTCGGTTTTGGCATTATACAGGTTGGTTTCTATGTAATAAATTTTGGTTTGATCGTAATAACCCGGCGAATATATCATAGGATACCAGTTGTTGTAATAGCTCCAAAAGCGGTTATAGTAGCCGTAACGTAAACCGGGGTTCCAATAACCGCCGCCCGAGCCGGGTACATAATGGCTCTCGGTTTCTTTACGCAGCAGGGCTACGGTTAATATACCATCGGCATTGGTACGCTGTATCTGGCTCATTACCAACTCGCGCTGCTGCCCGGTTTGCGAGCTAAACGTAGGCGGAAAAACATCCACACTTTTTTCAACCGTTAAACCTTTTTGCTGCAGCAGGCTTTGCAGACCGCTCTCCAAACTTTGCTTGGTACTCACCTCTTTAGTTAAGGCCGCAACAAAAATATTGTGGAAACCGTTTGCTGTTGCATTGGGTTTGCGCCACGAACTGCTTACCATAGTTGGAGTGCTACAGGCACCCAATACTACAGCCAAAGTAAGGCAGATAGCTGTTTTTTTTAATATCGCTTTCATGATGTTCTTATTCATTAAATTTAAAATAAGAACAACTTTCGTTAAGCTATTGTTTTTTAATTTTTGAGTAACAAAAGCCGGTTGTCTTTGCGCATTTGCCCGTGTGTTGCTGTTACCAGGGCGGCACGGTAAATTAATTGCATTTATAGCTTTTTTAGCACTACGGGCTCGTTTAGCATATCGTACATTTTTTTGTAAAACTGGCGCAGGGCGGGGTACTCTGCCACCTGGTATTTTGCGCGACTGCGGGTAATGGTGTAATGCACTTCAACAAAGCCGTTTGCTTCGCCAACTACCCTTTTAAATGTTATGCTGTTATCGGCAAAGCGTACTAAAACATTGGCAGGCAATACATCAGCTTTATAGCCGGGCGGTAATTTAAGGTGCTCGTTAATACTGTTTGCAGCACAGGTTTCAAAATCAATATCGGCCACACGCTGCTCGCTTAAAAACGGATTGCTGCGCATAGCGGTAAAAATATTGGAGTCGAAATAAATATATTTATCATCGGTAGTGGTTAGCTCCTGGTTAAATTTTATTTTATGTACCAACGGCAAACTATCGGCCTCCATGTTTTCTACAGCCAAATCATTAACATTTATTGCATTGTTATTATCGCGCAAAAAATTAATAAATACCTTTTTATCCAGGTCATTATACAAACGGGCAAAAAAGGTTTTGTTATAAGTGTAGTTGCTAATATCGGCAGTGCCGGTAATATGGCCGTTTGCATTAATATCGCCGTTTATAATTACCACTCTTTGAGTTGGTTGCTGGTTTTGCAACAGTATTAATTTGCTGCTAACGTATATACCCTCGCGTTTTACCATCAGGCCGTAGGTATTTAACAAATCAATAGGTACATCGGTGTAAAGGTTGTATTTGTTGGTTGCATCAAGCACGTAATACCTGGTGCTATCAAGGGGTATATAAACAACGGTTTTATTTAAATCGTAAATATTGGGGTAAACTGGGTCTATCACACCATGATCGCGGGTGCTTACTGCCAGGGGTTGCGCATTAATACCGGCTTTGGTTAATAAACGTAACAATATTAAGTTAACCTCGGTTGAATTGCCTTGTTTGCGCGCCCAGGCTTGCCGCACACCATCCTCTGTATACCATCTGTTTTTTTTGTTCCACTTTACGGTGTTTTTAACAACGTTAAAAATGTAGGCTATTTTATCATCGTTACTAAGCAGGGTTTTGGCTTTACTGATAACTGTATCTTAGTGACTGAGCCTGAACGATAATTCTACACCAAAGTTATCGTCGAAACCTAAGTCGAACGCAATTTTGTGCCAGCCATTCTGTATCTTATATTCGGTATCCCACTCAAACGAGTTTAACTGAAACATAATACATTGCGCATTGGCAGTACTGCTGCTAACAAAACTTTCGCCCGTAAAAGATGGGATATTGGCCTTGGCCCAAACTTTTTTGCTCACCTCTTTATTATTGTCACTTTGCTCCAGGGTATCGGTTGCAAAAGGCTGGTTGCCCCTGCTTATAATTTTATACCTGGTTGTTTTTGACATCCAGCCGGTTAACTCGCTGTAACGCACCGGTAACGACTCTTGAAAATACCACGCTGGCGGATTAACAAGCCCCAACCTCTTCGATTTGTATTTATACTCAATAATACAGCCCGGTTTTACTTTCGGAAATGCAAATACTATTGCTTTGCGGTATTTATCAATTGTTTCGGTATATATTTGGCTGGGCTCAACCTTAGTGTACACCACATGGTTATCTTCCAAATTAATGGTTTGAGCCTCTACCTGAGTTATTTGTTGCAAATTATTGCGCGAATAATATGGTAACCGAATATTGGCCGCATCGTTACCTGCGCTATTAAAAATTTTGATGCGCATATGGTAATTAACCACTACCGAATCAACATTGGTTGTCATTTCGCCCTTATCTAAAAGCACCATTGCATTGGCATCTTTTTCAAAGCTGCAACTGGTAAGTGTAAGGTCGGCCATATCAACCTGGCCAAAGGCCTGGTTTGTTTTATATTGCTGGGCCAGGCCGCTATGGTAAACAAAAAGCGATATTAAGGATAAGGTAAAAAGTGTTTTCACATGTAGATATTTGCCGTGAAAATAATAATTAGCTGCGAAAATATTGCTTTGGTAATTAATAAATAGCTCTCCTTATCCCGTGTGACGATGAACACACCCAATACGCCGCCTCTCCAACGTCGATAAGTTAAAGAACGGAACAAATATCGACCACAAATTTTGAATTTCGAACACCGAAATTTATGCCGTAATCTAATTGTTAATATTCGATGTTCAGTTTTAATTTTCTTATCACTACTCCCCCAACAACCCCTCATAATCAGCCATGGTATCAATATCAATTGCGCCTTTATCAAAGGGTACGGTGGCAATATCATCCGCATAAGCGGTGAGTAGTTTTTTTGCGCCCTGGTGGCCTTGCAGGGCCAGTAGGTGGTGAAAATACTTTTGATGGAAAAATGCCGGTACACCTTGAGTGTTATTATACAAGCTGGCTACAATGCCTTTGCCGCTTTGGGTGTGGGCTTGCAATAATTGGTTAATAAGGGTATGGTTGGCAAAGGGCTGGTCGCACAGCATAATTACGGCGCCTTGTATGTTTGGTGTTTTTTGCAGGTGGCTTATGCCTGCATTAATGGAGCTTGCCATGCCCTGCTGCCAGTTTGGGTTGTGTATAATTTGTATGGCCTGGTTAGCAATTTGGCTTTGTATGGTTTGCGCGTTAGCACCAAGCACCACAATTACCGGGCGGCAAGCCGAGGCTATTGCTGCCGAAACGGCGTGTTGCAACAGGGTTTTGCCCTGGTAAATTAAGTTTTGTTTCGGCTCGCCCAGGCGGCTTGATGAGCCTGCGGCTAAAATGATAATACCGGTTGTCATTCTATTTCGGGGGCGTGTATGGCCTGGGCTTTTTGTTTAAGCGGGTAGCCTTTGCGGCCCGATAATACAGCCTTAACTTCGGCCACAATGGATAGCGCAATTTCTTCCGGACTTTCGGACCCAATATCTAAACCCACCGGACCGTAAACATGTTGCAAATGCGCGGCTGTAATGGCAAGGCCGCCCTCTTCCAATTCGGCAAGCATACGGTCCAGCTTTTTTTTGGGGCCCAGCATGCCAATATAAGGCGGTTGCAGGGGTAAAAGCTGGCGCAGCAGGGCAAGCTCGTAATTGTAATTATGCGTCATCATTACTATCGCGGTAAGCTTATCTAAACTCAAATGGTTAAGCACCTCGTGGGGGCGGGCAGTAATAATTTGCTTGGCGACGGTAAAACGTTCGGCACGGGCGTAGTTGGCGCGGCCATCTATAACGGTAACATCCCAGCCCAAAACACCCGCCATTTTAGTTAACGGAACGGCATCGTTACCTGCGCCTATAATTACGAGTGCTATTACGGGTTTTAAATATTCAACAAAGCCAATATATTCGTTATCAGCAAAATACGTTTTAGTTACCGATTGTCCGTTTAGCAACACCTCCGCCGCATCGGTATTCAGGGTGGCGCGTAAACTATCATCCGCTAAAGCGCTGTAAGTATCATCTGCGGTAAGCAACAGGCCTGTACCAGGCTGTGCAGCCTTGCGGTTTTGTAACGAAAACAAGGTAACCAGCACCGCATTTTGCCTTTTACTTAGCGCAATGCCCAGCAACTGCATAGGGTTATTAGGTATTTGCCGGTTAATGGGTTCTATCAAAATATGGATAATGCCGTTGCAGCCCAGGCCAACGCCCAGTTTGGCATCGTCGTCGTCCATCGTATCATAAGTAACCAGCATGGGTTGTTGTTGCGCCATTACCAGGCGTGCTTTGCGCAGGGCATCGCCCTCCAGGCAGCCGCCGCTAATGGCTCCGGTTAGGTGCCCGTTTTCGGTAATCAGCATACGCGCGCCTGCCCTGCGGTAGGCCGAACCCTCAACCAGCACCACGGTGGCCAAGGCAGTTTGTATACCTTGTTTTTGCGCCTGTTGGTAGGCCTGTACAATGTCGCTAATTTCTTTCATACGCAATAATAGCGGGGCTTAAATTACAGTTTTTTATCCGGAAGCTTAAATAAGTAACGGCATTTGTTATACCCCTAACCGCCACAGTTTTGTTTTATAAAACCAATATGCAGGTTGAGGCAAATTGCCACAAACAGCCCACTACGGCCGGGTATCTATTTTGAGTTTGATATTGCCGGGCATAACTTCCTGTTTATCTCCTCGTTTAAAACCGCGGTATGGCAATATTTTTTACAAACATTTAGCTATAATTGCTTTATACGCTAGACTACAACAAATGCCCTTAATTTTTGATGCCCATACCGAATATGTTTTGGAAACCGATAACGTATTGCTGCGCCCCTTACAGGCCCATGATTACCAGCCTTTACTGCCCTTTGCCCTTAACGAGCCCACAACGTGGCAATACTCGCAGGTTAGTGCCGCCGGCGAGGAGGGCCTAAAAAATTATATTGACGATGCACTAACCGCGCGCCAAACCGGTAAAGAATACCCCTTTATTGTGTTTGATAAACTAACCGAAAGTTACGCCGGCTGCACACGCTTTTACGATATACAGCCCGCTAATTTAACCCTGCAACTGGGCTACACCTGGTATGGCCAAAAATTCAGGGGCACCAAACTAAACAAGCATTGCAAATGGCTGCTGCTGGGTTTTGCCTTTGAAACGCTGGGTGCCGAGCGGGTTGAATTTAGGGCCGATAATAATAATAAACGTAGCATTGCCGCCATGCAAAGCATTGGCTGCCAGGTTGAAGGGGTATTACGCAGCAACGGCCTAAAAGCCGACGGTCAGCGGCGCGATTCGATAGTGTTGAGTATTTTGAAGCACGAATGGTTGGGTGGTGTTAAGGAGCGGCTGGCAGCAAAGCTTTAACACAGCAAGGGCATCACGGCCAGTAAAAACAATGTTAACAACGGGGATGGCCGCCTTAAAATGCTGTAAATTTGTTGTTTTTGATAGGATGATGAGCAAATCCTGGGTTGCTAACCGCTATAGGCTAACAATAACAAAGCCCAGGATTTTCTCAGTTCCAATCCTAATTTAAACTACAATCAGGATGCTGCACAAATTTACCTTCTAATCTTTTTAGCACTAAAGGCTATTAAATATTTAAGCTCGTTAACACGTATACTGTCCGAGTTAAGGCTCAGTTCGGCATCGGTTTTAGATTGGTTGAGCTTTTCTTTAACCAGGCCAAACATCTCCCACAAAAGCGCCGGGGCAAATTTAACTGCAATGGTGGGTATGTATTTGTTTTCGATAGCAATTTTTTCTGCATCGGTAACCAGGCCAACTTCCCACTTATCATCGGGTTTAAATCCGTTCTCTTTGGCACAATTTTTCAAATCGTACATGTACATTTTTGCCTGGTACTCAGCCGTTCCGTTTAACATATTACTTTTTACCTTTATTAGACCCCAGATCAAGCTGAGACACCGATTTTTTACCCGATTGATAATCGGATGTTGATTTTTTTCCTTCTGTGGCCGGAGCTTTTTTAGTTTCCTTTTTGCCTTTGTCTTTACTCATTATTTGTTTGTTTAGTGGTAGGTTAATTTTTTAGGGCTTAACCCCTAAAAACGCATTGGGCTATTAAATTAAAACGCAAATGCCTTTAGAATGCCCAAAGGCTATCTAACTGGCCGTAAAGTTGCAGTAGTGCTGGCTTTTACCAAAAACATAAAGGTAGCATAATATAATGGCTATAGTTATATAAACCTATTATTGTGCGGTTTATTTTAACAAACCAGTAATATTTTATTTAACTAATAAAATAAAAAAGCTTCACTTATATTTTGAGTTAATAAATTTAGATAAAAATTTATTGCCACCCTGCCCTGTAAAAAAGGCCGCGCATAGCCAAACACCCTTGTTAAAACAGCGAAAACTGCCCTAACTCGCGCTCAAAGCCGCTGCGCCAGGTTTGCAGGCCGTTAACAATTTGGTACACCTCGCTCTCGGCATAGCGCGAGGCCACGCTAACATGCGTGCCGTTGGCATGGGCGTTAAACAGGTTTTGTACCAGCTCGGGGTTGTTATTATCTTTTGATAAATGGGCCAGCAGCAGGTGGCTCATGTGGGCGGGCCGGTGGGTTTTAAAAATATCAAGCGCCTGGGTGTTTGATAAATGGCCGTGGCCACTGCGTATGCGCCGTTTAAGGTGGTAAGGGTAACGGCCCTGCTCAAGCAGGGTTTCGCAGTAATTGGCCTCTAAAAAGGCGGCATGGCATTGGCTAAAATGCTGTATAACATGCTGGCAGGGTGCGCCAATATCGGTAAAAATACCAACATTAATCCCCTGGTAACTCACCATAAAACTATGCGGATCGGCAGCATCATGAAACTTGGGGAAAGCGGTAATATCCATCTCGCCTACCCGCTCGGGCTCATATCCCGTAAAGGGCGCAACCAAATGTGGCTGCAAGGCTAACCCGCCGTTAAGCATGGTTTTTGGGGTAATGTAAACTTTAAGCTGATATTTTTTTGCCAGCACGGCCACGCCGTTAATATGGTCGGAGTGTTCGTGCGAGATAAAAATGGCACGTACCTTGTTCATTGATAAACCCAGGCGCAGCATCCGTTTTTCGGTTTCGCGGCATGATATACCTGCATCAACCAGCACAGCATCGCGCTCATTGCCAATATAATAGCAATTGCCGTTACTTCCCGAATTAAGCGATGCAATAAACAGTGACATGTACCTGCAAAGTAACCCATTTTTTTGCGAAGAAATTTAGTATCGAAAGTAAAATTTTGTATGGGTTAAAAACAAACGTGGCAACCGCAAATAAGTGCGGGCTGCAACACAAGGCGAATATGCCTCCGTGCGGTTGCTTCATTCTTCGCAATGACATGGGAAATTGCCAAAATCGCAAATCAAAAATAAATCCCAAATCAAACATCCAAATCCCAAATCAAAACAAATCCCAAATCCAACATCCGAATTCCCAAATCAAAACAAATCCCAAATCCAACATCCAAATTCCCAAATCAAAACAAATCCCAAATCGAAATTCCCAAATCCGAAATCAAAAACTATCTTAGCGGATGGATCAAACCAAAACTTTACCTGTACTTGAAGCCACCGAACTTCGTGTTTTGGGTGTGCTGATGGAAAAAGCCCGCACCACGCCCGATTACTACCCCATGACGGTTAATAGCTTAACGGCTGCCTGCAACCAAAAAACATCGCGCAAGCCGGTTGTTAATTACGACGACGAAACTGTTGTTTTAGCCCTGGATAAATTAAAGCGCCGCGGACTGATATCAACCGCCACAGGCGGCTCAAGCCGTGCCATAAAATACAAGCATAACTTTGCCATCGTATTCCCGGTAGTGCCCGCCGAAGTTGCCCTGATATGCCTGCTGATGCTGCGCGGTGCCCAAACACCAGGCGAACTTAACACCAATAGCGGCAGGCTTTACGAGTTTGAAACCCTTGAAGAAGTACAAACCGTTTTAGAAAAACTGGCTGCCGACGAGCCGCCATACGTGGCCCAGCTACCCCGCCGCCCCGGTCAAAAAGAGGTTCGCTTTGCCCACCTGCTATCGGGCCCGCCCGATTTAACCGAAGACGATACTACCGACGAACCCCTCGCCCGCCCCACCAACGAACTTGAAACCCGCGTAACCAAACTGGAAACCGAATTAGAGGAACTGAAAGATGTTGTTGGAAGATTGATGAAGGAGCTGGGTGTTTGAGATAGGTTAAAAATAAAAAGAACTAAGAATAATTATAAATCGTAATATAAAAGTTAAAACTCTATGTATTTTAAAGAGTTTAGTTATATCTAAACAAAAATGAGTAAATTTGCATTAAAAGAATATAATAATGTTACGGGTAAAATAAAGTTCTTTAAACTGATTGAGGATACTGTTTGCTATTGGGATGATTTTTGTCGTGAAATACAAAAAGAAGCCAATTTTGAGGATCAATTAATTACAATAATATCACGAATGAACGACGTGGCTAACTTACGAAGGTTGCCAAAAGAAAAATTCAGGGACATTACCCCTGATAAGGAAGTGATAAAGGAATACGAGATAAAAACAAAAGATTTAAGAGTTTATCTTATCAAAGATGATGTTGGCAACATTGTTTTAATAGGCGGTAAAAAGAGTTCACAGGTAAGTGATATAAAAAGTTTTAGGGCATTAAAGAGATCTTATTTTAATTCAATAAACATATGACAAGAGAAAAATTATTAAGAAGTTCGACATATTGGTTTGAATTTGAACAAAATGAACTGTTTAGACAGGTTTATCAATACATGGCAGAAGAAAACATTAATCAAACCGAACTCGCTAAAAGGTTGAATGTTTCAAAAGGGTATATATCCCAGATTTTAAAGGGAAATTTCAATTACACATTAAAAAAATTGATTGACCTTTGTTTGGCTATAGGTATAGTACCTCACATCGGATATAAAAAAGTTGAAGATATTATTAACGAAGATGTTGATCTCAAAGCGTACTATGATAGTGACATATCTATGTTTAGCAAAATTATTCCGATAAACTCTTCTTCTATAAAAGATACTCCATATTTTCAGGATTTCCCTCTTCAACAAATACAATTACCAGTTGACGGCGATAACTTTATCACTACAACAGTAATTCCAACACTTAAACAGGCATAATAATGGACACTGAATATCCTCCTTTTGAATTTGGCATTAGCAGAATAGTAGATTGTGGCTTTATGATTGAAGAAGCTGTAAAAGCTGAACCCAATAAGGTTAGATTGGGCTATTCGATGAACTTCCTATTTGACGTGCCAAATAGCTGGATACAATTTAATGTAAGAGCCGATTTTCAACACTCTGAAACTGGTATTACTTTTTTAAGTGGGACTGTGTTAACACGATTTAGTATAAATAATTTAAGTGGCTTTTTAGATGATGATAAAAAGGTTGTGTTTCCAAAAGGGGTACTGGAAAGCTTATTTGGGATTGCATTTAGCCACATGAGAGCTATTTTAGCGAAAAATATTGCAGGAAGCAGATTTACTAATGTTTATGTACCAGTAATTGATACTCAAGTTGTATTTAACGAATTATTAAAACGAAATATTGAAGTTGCTAAAAAACTCAACGAGGACTTAGCATCTGAAAATGCAGACAACGATGTCGCTGAAAACATTTACTCCCCCCCAAGTAAAGGCAGTTAAATGTGCACGTGGTGAGCACCGAGCCATTCGTAGACTCTGTCCACGAATCCTCATGCTTGTATTCGCTATCTAAAGGAAGATGGCAATAATAGCTTACGCGCCTCAACGAGCCTCGCTTGTGGCAACTATGTAAGATGATTGAAGGATTGAATGAAAGGCAAGCGTTAATACTTTATTTTTCTTGAAATGGCTGGTGGTTAAACCATTCTGCGTTGTGGTACTCTAACCCGGTATGAGCAATACCAGTCAAAGTGCTAATACGCAAAATAAACAAAAGTTACTCAAGCCGGTAACCTTACTCAGGTTGAGCATTGGCTTAATCTATTTTTGGTTCGGCATACTTAAATTCTTTTACGGGTTCAGTCCTGCCAAGCAAATTGCCTCTCAAACTGTACATCATTTAACGTTTGGCCGCCTGCCCGATCATTTGGCCATAACAATGCTGGCCGCAGGCGAATGCGCCTTAGGTATTTTATTGATGGGTTGCCTGTGGATGAGGGCAACGCTTGTGCTTGTATTTATCCACATGCTATTCACTTTTACACCCTTTGTGTTTTTTCCGCAAGCTACATTTCTGCATTTGCCTTACGATTTTACTTTACTTGGCCAGTATATCATGAAAAACCTCGTCATCATTAGCGGCACATGGGTTTTATGGCAGCAGTATGTACAAAACGCGCCAGCATTTTATTTCAGGGATAATGATTGAAGGATTGAGTTATTGAAGGATTGATTGAAAAGGAAAAACAGTAAATAAATGGCGCGGTTTTTATCATCCTGTATCCCCAATAACCACATCCTCCGCCCCCGGCCAACCATCCTCTAAACCAACCCAAAACAGTTTTTACACAACACAGATAAAACAAATTAGCGCGTTTTAGCTTTAGCAAGTACCTTTACATTTAAAAAGAAAATTTTTATTTATATGATAGCTACTAAAGCTTACGCTGCACAAAGCCCTACTACCGACTTAGCTCCCTGGAATTTTGAGAGGCGCGATGTTGGTGCTCACGATGTGCAGTTTGATATTTTATTTTGTGGCGTTTGCCACTCGGACTTACACCAAATTAAAAACGACTGGTTTCCCGGTATATTCCCCATGGTGCCCGGGCACGAAATTGTTGGCCGCGTGGTTGCCGTTGGCTCGCACGTAAAAAACTTTAAAGTTGGCGATTTGGCCGGAACCGGCTGCCTGGTAGATTCGTGCCGCGAGTGCGAAAACTGCAAACAGGATTTGGAACAATTTTGCCTTAACGGAAACTCGCAAACTTATAACAGTTTGGAGCAGGATAAAAAAACGCCAACCTACGGCGGCTACTCAAACACTATTGTGGTTAACGAGGATTTTGTGCTCCATATATCCGAAAAATTAAATCCGGCCGCTGTTGCACCGCTGTTGTGCGCCGGTATTACCACCTACTCGCCACTGCGCCACTGGAAGGTAGGCAAGGGCCATAAACTGGCCGTATTAGGTTTAGGTGGCCTGGGCCACATGGCCGTAAAATTTGGCGTTGCTTTTGGTGCCGAAGTTACGGTATTGAGCACATCGGCAAATAAAGAGGCCGATGCCCGCAAATTAGGCGCCCACCACTTTGTGGTTACTACCGATGCCGAACAGGTTAAAGCTGCACAAGGCACTTTTGATTTTATTTTGGATACCGTATCGGCCGAGCACGATTTAAACATGTACCTTGGCTTACTACGCACCAACGGCACCCACATTTGCGTTGGCGTACCATCAAAACCGGCGCCGGTTGCCGCATTTAGCTTGCTGGGTGGCCGCAAAAGCCTCGCCGGATCGAACATTGGAGGTTTGGCCGAAACCCAGGAAATGCTTGATTACTGTGCCGAACACAATATCGTATCGGAAATTGAAATGATTGACATGAAAGATATTGCCAACGCTTACGAGCGCATGCTTAAAGGCGATGTACGCTATCGTTTTGTTATTGATATGGCTACCTTGTAAGCTATTAACCTTATAAATATATAGTTAAAGCAATATTGATTGCTTTTTATAAATATCATTCAATGTCGTTTAGTTAAAAGGCGGCCCCATCGGGGTCACAGGTAGGTAGCAAAACAAATTAAATAAAAATTTGCATGCCGTAGGTACAACACCTTTATAAGTGGCATACCTACGGCATGCAAATTTTCAATTATCACTTAGCTACCTACCTTTTGCACCGATGGTGCATTTTTAACCGCTTAAACTAAACGACATTGATTGGGTTATGCGATAAACTTCCGGTGTCCCTTTTTATCAGTAAATTTCAAACCTATTTTCACGGGTGTACTCGCTTTTACAAGTGGGCTTTTTGCTTTTTAGGTTGCCGCCCAATTGTTTAAAAAATAAGACTGTGGTTAATAAATTTGGGTTACATTTACGCTTTCTGTTGGTGGCTCAACTTCACCTGTTAAAACCACTTTTTTTTTGTATTAGGTTAAATATCAAGTGATGGCGAAAGGTAGTGGCGAGGAGTCTTCAAAAAAACAGTTCCCTGTTGTAGGGATAGGCGCGTCGGCAGGGGGGCTTAACGCAGTTAAGGCTTTTTTGCAGGCATTGCCGGCAAAATCGGGCATGGCGTTTGTGTTTATCCAGCACCTTAGCCCCAGTCACCAAAGTATTTTGCCCGAAATTTTGCAAAAAACTACACCCTTCCCCGTACAATCAATTACCGATAATATACACCTTGAGCCCGATAACCTGTATATTATTCCGCAAAATAAAATTGTTACCACTACCGATGGTATACTTAAGCTTGCACCGTTAGATAAAAAAAGCAAAACCAATACCATCGATCTCTTTTTTTCGTCGTTAGGCGTAGTGCATCAAAGTTATGCGGTGGGCATTGTATTATCGGGTGCTTTAAGCGATGGTACGCGGGGCTTGCAGGTTATCAAATCATACGGTGGTTTAACTTTTGCTCAGGACGAAGAGTCGGCAGCTTTTGATAGCATGCCCAACAGCGCAGTACGATCGGGCGCGGTTGATTTTGTGATGCCGCCCGATAAAATAGCCCAGCATCTTATTGCCATAAACCACCCCTTCCATACCGATTATTCGCACTCCGAAATAGTAAATACCATACCACAGCAAGATAACGAAACCTTTAAACAAATACTTACCGTGTTGCGCGTTAGGCGCGGGGTTGATTTTACGTACTACAAGCAAAGTACCTTAAAGCGGCGCATCATCCGCCGCATGGCGCTCAGTAAAATAGAAAAACCGGCAGATTACCTTAACTTTTTACGCGAAAATAAAACCGAGCAAGATTCGCTTTACAACGATATGCTGATCTCGGTAACCAACTTTTTTCGCGATCCGCAAAGTTTTGAATTGCTGTGCAACGTTATTTTCCCATCGTTGTTAAGCAGTAAAACCGAAAACGAAGCTTTACGGATATGGATAGCAGGCTGCGCCACCGGCGAGGAAGCTTACTCAATGGCTATATGCCTGCAAGAGCTGCTTGGCGATAAGGCTACGGCCAGAAAGATACAAATTTTTGCTACCGATATATCCGAAACGGCCATAGCAAAGGCGCGCACAGGGGTTTACCGCCCTACCGAACTGGTGGGTATATCAACATCAAGGCTGCAACAGTTTTTTACCAAGCAGGATGGTAACTACCAGGTAAGCAAAACCATACGCGATATGTGTGTATTTGCACACCATAATTTGCTTAAAGATCCGCCTTTTTCTAAAATAGATTTGGTGAGCTGTCGCAACGTAATGATTTACCTGGAGCCTGTATTGCAAAAACGGGCACTGGGCACTTTTCACTACTCGCTTAATAAGGATGGCTTTTTGATGCTGGGCAAATCCGAAACAATTGGCGGCAGCACCGATATATTTACGGCCTACAACCTTGCCGAGAAAATATACCTGCGTAAAGGGCCCGTGGGCCGCTTTATGACGGTTAGCTCGCCCGGAAGGGAACAAAGCTTTCGCGAAATTGATAAAAACGTACAAAAAGAAAGCTTCAATAAAGACATATTTAAAATAGCCGACGAAACCATGCTGGCCAACTTTATGCCGCCGGCTGTAGTGGTTAACGATAAGTTTGATATTGTGCAGTTTAAAGGCACTACCGAAACCTGGCTGGTGCCGCCCGTTGGCAAACCAAGTTTTAATGTACTTAAAATGGCGCGCGAGGGTTTAGCCTTCGAGCTGCGTAACTTGCTGCATTTGGCAAAAAAAACAAACCTGGCAACACGCAAGTTCAACGTTTTTTTTAAGATAAACGATTTACAGCACTTTGTTAACCTACAGGTTGCCCCGTTGCCCGAGGCTCCGGAGCAGCATTTTTTAATTGTTTTTCAGCAGGCATCAACCATTGGTATACAGCCCGGTATGTTTGATACCGGCCATACCGACGAAAATAGCAATTACAACGCCGCCGAAATGCGCATTGAGCACCTGGAGCGCGAACTGATGCAAACCCGCGCCGATATGCGCGTTATTGCCGACGAGCAGGAAGCATCAAACGAAGAACTGCAAAGCGCCAACGAAGAGTTACTATCCGGAAGTGAAGAACTGCAAAGCCTTAACGAGGAGCTGGAAACATCTAAAGAAGAACTGCAAAGCACCAACGAGGAGGTGATGATAGTTAACAAAGAACTGTTAGACCGTAACGAGCAACTCAATAACGTGCGCCTGTATAACGAGGGTATTGTGAGCACCATCCGCGATCCGCTGCTTATCCTCGACAAAGACCTCCGCATCAAACGCGCCACCGGCGGCTTTTACGCTAAATTTAAAATAACCGAAAAGGAAACCGAAGGACAGTATATTTACGACCTGGGCAACAACCAATGGGATATACCCAGCCTGCGCCAATTGTTAGACGAAATACTGCCCGAGAAAAAAGAGCTGGAAGGTTTTGAGGTGAGCCACAGGTTCCCGGTTATAGGCAAAAAAACAATGTGGCTCAACGCCCGCGAAATTGATAATATTAACGGCGAAAAGCTGATACTGCTATCGATAGAAGATATTACCGATAAACGCACCGTTGAACAGGGCCTGGCCGAAGCCGAACGCTTGTTGCTTGAAAGCAAAGAACGCCTCAAATTTGCGGTAGACTCGGCAGGCTTAGGCACCTGGGATTACGACCCCAAAAGCCGCGAACTGGTTTGGGATAAACGCTGTAAAGAAATTTTTGGCCTTGCACCGCTGGGCCATGTTGATTTATCGGCCTTTTTTGATACCATAAACCCTGAGGATAAAACCTGGGTTGAGCAAAGTGTACGCAAAACCCTATACCAGGGCACCAACGGCGATTTTGATATTGAGTACCGCACCATACCTATTGATGATAATGTTAAATGGTTAAAAGCCAAGGGCCGCGCTTATTTTAACGAAAAAGGCGAACCTATACGCTTCATCGGCACGATGCTTGACATTACCGCCCAAAAACAAAACGACCAGGCAAACATTGAGCTGTTAAAAAAGAAAGACGAATTTTTGAGTATAGCCAGTCACGAGCTAAAAACGCCAATAACCAGTTTAAAGGCGGCTTTGCAAATGATAGAGCGGGCCACGGCAAACAGCGACGAAATGAAAACGGCCCACGTTTTTGTGCAAAAAGGCATTAAACAGGTTAACAAACTGGTAGAACTGATTAAAGATTTGCTTGACGTTACCAAAATACAAGCCGGCAAACTGGAACTTAATAAAACCACATTTGTACTGAGCGAACTATTGGCCGAGTGCTGCGATCAGCAAAGCCTGGCCGGCACACATCAGCTTATTATTGATGGCGAAACCGATGTAGAAGTTTTTGCCGACCGTAACCGTATTGAACAGGTGATGGTAAACCTGCTCTCTAACGCCATCAAATACTCGCCCGACGAGGCACGAATCATCATCAACGTTGGCCGTATACCCGAGGGCATAAAAATTGCCGTTACCGATTTTGGCATCGGCATAGCCCGCGAAAAGCAAAGCCTATTGTTCGACAGGTTTTACCGCGTTGACGAAAGCTCCAAAAGGTTTACCGGCCTGGGCCTGGGCCTCTACATCTCCGCCGAAATTATAAAGCGCCACAATGGCCGCATCAATGTAAACAGCATTGAAGGCAAAGGCTCCACCTTTTGGTTTGTAATACCCGCCGAGTAAAACGGGTTTGCTCACCGCCCCCGCCAGCGTCTGCGCTGGTGGATTTAGGCAGTTTCGCCAAAACGGCTACTTAGCATATGGGCCACAAGCGAGTACACTTGCGGGAGCGATGGGAGGGCCCTTGCGGGAGATGTGGTATTTAAGAAATATACTTAAAATTGCCGAGGAAAACCAACTAAGCTTCCCCTAACTCCATCGGGAAAATGTTTCAGAAAAACATTAAATAGGTGGTCTTTTGTTTTATAGTTAACATTTGATTGTTTATGAAAGCCAAAACATGGTAATCCGTGATTAGAACTAGCCTCGTAGTCTAAAAAACAATTAATCCATAGTTTGTCACCTTTTAAATCATCTATGACTAACACTTCATTCGAAAGATATTTCAATTCTTCTTTAAATCGTTTTATTCTATCCGCGTAAGTTTTATTAGGAATAGGGCTAAATCTTTTTTCGTATTCAAATTCATTCATATGCTAATATAACTAAAATTTAAAACCAATAAAAATATTAAAGAAGTTATATAGCTAAGTTATTCGTAGTCTGTTATCCGAATAACTCACCGCCCCCGCCAGCGTCCGCGCTGGTGGATTTAGGCAGTTTACCCAAAACGGCTACTTAGCATCGCTGCCACAAATGAGTACACTTGCCGGAGCGATGGGGTATACTAATACCGGGTTTAATGGTGTTTCTTAACCCCAAATACTTTAATCAAAAAGTTGAGCGTGCTAAGTAAAATTAACGAAGCATTAATAATTAAAAGCGCTTCAACAAGTATTAAACAAATTTGATAAATTGCGATGTGCGCTATCTTTGCGATGTAAACTGCAATTAACGCAATCAATAATAACCCTAATGTTAAAGGCCAGTAAGAAATAAGCTTGGATATTTTTGACGTCATTATAATATACGTAAATTGTATTCAAATATAATTTTAAAGTTTTAATTATCAACCCCAAGTTATTCCACCGCTCCCGCCAGCGTCTGCGCTGGTGGATTTAGGCAGTTTCGCCAAAACGGCTACTTAGCATATCGGCCACAAGTGAGGGCACTTGCGGGAGCAATGGCGGTGGTTTTCCTTAGCCAAAGCCGTTTATAAGTAATGGTTTTTCTGGTAAAAAAAACTTATCTCGTTTGCTGCAAGTGCCCAGTTGGAAATATGATTTTTGAATCCCTCTTTTAATGAAACATTGTTTCTGTTAATATGCCCGGCCTGAATCAAATTTGGCCCTTCGTTAAATAAATAGGCAATTGATTTTTCTATTGGCATAACTAATGCAATATGGCCCGGTTTTTTAGCATTTTGGTTTTTATATACAGCTATAACAATAAACCCTTTGTTTGCAAACTCTTGCGCCTTTTCATAAATACTATCTTGTATCTGTCGCCAACCCTGTTTGTAACCATCTGCCGAAGAAAGCCAGTTATATTGGGCATTTGCCAATAATTCTGTTTTGTGTTCGGGTGGCCTTAAAATATAAACACCTTTTTGTTTACAAACAGAAGCAACAAAAGCACTGCAATGTGTTTTAATATTTTTTGTTGCATATGGGTTATCCGGCTCGCCCGTCTCCCAGTTTATATGGTTACCTGCCAGCCATAAGTTTTCTACATTTTGTTTTAAGTAAAAATCTCTAAGCCGTGAGCCTTCCAAATCTACCCTTTTAACTTGCTGACCAAATGCAAAACCGACTAATGCTGTTAGTAAAAATACTATAATTGCTTTTTTCATTTCCTATCTCTGTAAAACATGCCAGTTGTATAAAATTGCCGCAATTATCATAATCGCAGCAATCATAATTTAAACTATCGTGTCGCACCATAGTTTAATCATTGGATTATCGAACTGCAAATTTTTTACTTTTGCATCATGGCAAATATCCGTGGCAATTAGGCCGTTTAGTCAAAACGGCTACTTTGCATATCTGCCACAAGTGAGCACACTTGCGGGAGCGATGGAAATTTATTGCACTTCATTCTTTAACTAGCAGCTTCAAATACGTAAAAATCTGCCCACTATGCTCCGCTTCGTGATAGTTAGCGGCTTGTAGCGCCTGTACATGATTTTTCACTTGAAACCCGATGGGTAACTCAAAGGGCTCATAGTTAACAAATAATCCGGATTCCAGATCTGTTTCAAGGCGGTTCACTGTATCAATCAATAAATGTTTCACCTCATTAACATCTGGAGTAACTTTCCAAGAACGTGGAGACGATCCAATTTTGAAGGACTCCTCGAATTCTTTAGATATGTACATTGGCAATCCACTACGCATGTACATATGCCTCTGTTGAGAAGTGATACAATGGCCAATTTGCCAAATTATATTATTGTTAAAACCCTCCGGAATTTTAAATAATATTTCGTAGTTACTTTTTTCAATCAATTGCGATAGCCTGGTCCTGCTCGCTCTTAAAATTTCACATTCAAAACGTTCATTAATCATTTAGTTTGGTTTAAGTACTTAGCAACGGAAGCAGCCGTAATGTTTTCTAAAGTAACCTTTTCAAATTAAAGTTCAACATTGATGTCTAATTGCTCCCGCCAGCGTCCCCGCTGGTGGATTTAGGCCGTTTAGCCAAAACGGCCTACTTAGCATATCTGCCACAAGTGAGGGCACTTGCGTGAGCGATGGGGAATTGTTCTTATTTCGACTGAACATATCTTATACATCTATGCACAAACGAAGTTCATCATATTAATCATCAATTAGATATTTGAAAAACAATCACCAGGGTGAGATCAAATACCATAAAAATCAAATCTGTTATAAAAACTCCAAGCATCCAAGCAAATTCACAATGAAATTATATAGTTGCATTTTCATTTTAATCGCCATAATTTTTAACGCGCTTCCAAGCAAAGCTCAGCTTCAATACGCAATTGAAGTTAATATTTCGAACTCTAACGGCGAATTTGTATACCTCGCCGATGCTCAGGGAGGCGCTTCAGACAGATCAAAAATAGTTAAGGTTGACTCAGCTCAATTGATTAACGGAAAATGCGTCTTCAAAGGTCAATTTAATGATTTAAAGTATTACTCAATCGCTTTCAAATCAAAGGGTAATTATGCAGGTTTTATTATCGATACTGGAAAAATCAAAATTAGTGCCAACGGGGCCGATTACCTTTACAAGTCCTTAAAAGTTGAGTCGAAACAAAATCAATGGCTAGCTCTTGCAAAAAGAAAAATGGATTCGATAGAAGTTGTTAGAGAGCGTTTTCAGGATAGTCTTCTTAAATACGAAAATAAGAATGAAATATTAACCCAGAAATATTCAAAATTGATGGACATACAGGACTCCTGCTCTGCCATGTCACTCCTTTTTTTTATAAAAAATCATCCCGATTCATATTATAATTTCTTAACCCTAAAGCAACTTTATAAGGCTACACCTCAAGTTTTTGAAATGGCAAAACAAATTTTTCCATTCTTCTCCAACAGGCTAAAGGATTCACAAGAGGGTAAAGACTTTCAAACTTTGTTATTCCGGAAGTCATTGGAGAAAACATTCATGCCAAGCATAACTTTATACAATGCACATAAAAAGATAGAAACGATAAATTTTAAAAGCAGTATTTATTTGATTGACTATTGGGCATCCTGGTGTGGCCCGTGTATTGCAAAATTCCCATATATGCGGTCGTTACTAACAAAATATAATAGTAAAGGCTTTAAACTACTGTCGATCTCCCTAGATAATAATTACCAAAAGTGGGTTGAAGCGGTAAGAAAGCAGAGGGTTGATTGGCCTAATTATTTAGATTTAAATGCCTTTGAATCAAGAGATGCTAAACTTTTTGACATCATCAATATCCCATTTACAATTTTAGTTGACAAAACGGGTAAGATTGTAAAGCTCAATCCCTCCGACCAGTATTTGGAAAAATACTTGCTAGAAATGCAACCATAATCCTTTATATGGTTTGTACTACGGGGCCCAGTCGGTTCCCGCTATTCCCATTGCTCCCGCCATCGTCCCAGCTGGTGGATTTAGGCAGTTTAGCCAAAACGGCCTACTTAGCATATCTGCCACAAGTGAGGGCACTTGCGTGAGCGATGGAGGCAAATGCTTGCTTGTGATAAGCAACTCGTTTACATAGTCGTCCGAAGTCATAGACATTCGGACAGCAGACTACGAATAACTTGGCATATACTATTGCATTCTTAAAAATTCAAATACGGATTTTGTGCTACTCCATGAATCTATCACTGGAATTTCTCTTTTTATGAGATCTAACCCAAGTTCTGTGAACTCAAATCGCGATATTGTTTTATAGCCCATTGGTACATTATCAAATGGCAAGCCCCATTGCTGTGTGGCATCGACTAGGGTCGCTTGTATTTCAACTATGGTACCAGATAAATTATTTTTTAGATAATTAAATCGTGTACCAAAGGGAATTTCATATTCTGAATACGTACAAAAAAAATTTAAGGCTAAACCCTCATTAAACTTCCTTTTTAATCCTTTCTTAATAACCTCATAGCTATTTTCTGAAACTATACCCAATACCTGGGATTTATAAATTACCTTCATATATTTATTTTAGCTTGATTAACTCCAAAGCCTTTTGATAAAACGTTTGAGTTTGCTTTTCCCCCGCCCGCTATTCGTAGACTCTGTCTACGAATAAATATGCTTTGTAGTCTCCGACTACAGGAAGATTCTTTATAACCACAAGCGAGGACGCTGGCGTGAGCAGCTTTATGCCGTTTAGCCAGCCCTAAATAAAAGCATCCTACCTAAACACCTTATCCAAAAACGCCACCGTAAAATTTAAAGTAGTTTCAAACCAGGGGTTAAAAAGGCAAAAGGGGTGCGGCGTATCGGGCAGGGCGTGTATTTCGCTGTAAATGTGCAGGCTGTCCAGTTTGTGTACCACGTCGGTACGGCCGGCGTGCATCCGGTCAACGGCACTGTTAATAAAGGCTATGGGTGGCGTTTTGGCGTCAACATGGTTAAGGGCGCCGGCCTGGTGCCATAGGTCGGGCCGTTCGGTTTTGTTGTAGCCAAACCAAAGCGTCCCTGCCGATTTACGCTTGCTATCGTCGCCCTCGCCGCTTTCGGGGTGTATAAAGGCCAGCGTGCCGTCAACATCAACAATAGCCTGCACCTTGTCGCTATATTTGGTATATACCCCGTTACCGGCAAAAAGCGCGCTGCCGCCCGTGGTGCCCACAAGCGTAGCCAACTGCCCCCCGGCCGAAAAGCCCCAAAGCGCAATTTTATTAGTATCAATATGGTAAGCCTTAGCATTGGCGCGCACCCAGCGTATGGCCGTTTTTACATCGTTAACAGCGGCAGGGTACAGGGCCTCGGTTGATAGGCGGTACTCAACCGTTATGGCCACATAACCCCTGCCCGCAATTTGCTGCGCCATGGGCCAATGTTGCCACCTATCGCCCGATCGCCATCCGCCGCCATGTATCAGCAGCACCGCCGGTATTAGCTTTTTGCCTTTGGTGGGCGGGTAAAAAACATCAACGTGCAGGCTGCGCCCGCCAAGCCGGCAATAAACCAGGTTGGCTTTACTTTGCACGGTGGCCGGTATGGGCGGCTTTGCAACGGTAATAAAGGGGTATTTTTTTAGCGCACTTGTATAAGCGCTATAGGTGGTAAACGAGGTATCGCGCGGGCTGGGTTGTTGGCGGGCAAGGGCACTAAAGCCAAGTGCCAGTAGTACTATAGTAAGGCGTAGCTGCATAGGTTTTTGCTAATTGATGCGTTTTGGGGTTAAATAAACAAAGCGGTTTACGGTTTATGCTACCTGTTCCATCTTCCATAAAAATAACCACATTGCATCCCATATTCAAATTTATAATTATTAACATTATATTTATACCTATAAACCGGTTTTGATAGCGCACATCAAACAAAAGCCTGCGTTGTGTATAATATATTGTACATTTTTGTTTTACAATACGTAGTTTAGCATAATTACAAAACTGCATGTTAAAAAAAGTATCTGTTTTATTTTTATTGGTTTGCTTTTTATTGGGTGCAGATGCAGTGCGCGCTTCTATACAGAGCGATTTGCCATTGATTTGCAAAATAAAAGATCAAAACCAGCGCGAAAGAAAACTGGTGAGCTTTGTAAAATCGGTTTTTGAATACAGGCCTGCCGATAGCCTGGTGATTTTTAAGGGACAGGTGAACCTTATTTTCGACCAGTATAATATTGATAAAGTGGCCCTAAACTACTTTATTGATTGTATTACCCAGCAACGCCTGCAACACCTTGATAAGGCCGATAATTTTATTGGTAAAGCCATTGAGGTAGCCGCAAAAAACAGCGATCATTATTTGCTGTATTCCTTTTTTACCCACATGGCTTTTATGCACACCTATAAGGGCAATACTATTGAGGCCGTAACAAGTTTCAGGCTAGCCAAAAAAGAGGCCACTATACTTAACGACGATTATTTGCAGGTGCTGATAGCCATCAACATATCCGATATTTATTACCACAATAATTTTTACGGCCAATCATTATCTTACCTTAACCTGGCCGCCTCCATCCTGCAAAAGCAACACATAAACGAGCAGCGCCTGATTAACCTTGTTAACTATAACAAGGCCGAAAACTTTTTCAGGATGCGTGAGCTCGATTCGTTAACGCGATATGCCGATATACTAAACCATACCCTCACCGGCACCTATAAGCTGTATATTTTTAAAAACCGTATTAATTATTGCTTAACCTTTTTGCAGCGCAATTACAGCACCGCTATTAAGCAAATTATTGCGCTTAAAACCGACAAGCTCTACAAATTTGACCTTACCGATCAGCAAAACCTGGCCGACGCTTATTTTAATGCCAACCTGCCCGATTCGGCAAAGCACACCATTGATAACCTGCTGGCCCTGCCCGAGCTTTATAACCATCCCGAAGTAAAGTTTCACTTATACGAGGTTTTAGGCGCTATTGCACAAAACGAGCATAATGGCAACCTGGCCGCAACCAACTATAAAGAGGCCTTATTACAGGTTGAAGACCAGGTGAACAGGCTAACACAGGTGGGTAACATACAATCGCAAATGAAAATTGACGAGGTGCAGGGTGCCTACATTCAAAAAGAAGAAGCCTATAAGCACCAGCGCATGTGGCTCATATTTATCATCATTGCAGCGGTATTATCTATTGGTATTGTGGCCGTATTTTATCGCCAAAAGCGTTACTACGAAAAACTTTTATTTACCACTAAAAAAGAAGAACTGGCCTTTATTAACTCGCACGAGGTTAGGCGGCACCTATCAAACATTATTGGCATTATAACGGTGATAAAACATAGCGACGATAAGTTTAAAGATTACCAGCAAGCCGAAGAACACCTTTTTACCTCTACACAGGGCCTCGACGATTCCATTAAAAACATATCCGACAAGCTGGATAATTAACCACGCAACGTTAAGCACCCCCTCCTCTCCTGCTGCCAGGTAAATCACTTTTAAAATCGCTAATAACAGGATAGTGCTACAGGTTAACTAAATACGACTTCTTATTTCCCATAGCAACGTCTTGTTTATAGTATACCGCCGCGCAAAACTTGTTTAAAACAATAACAGGCGGCAAATAACTTGCTGCCGCCTGTTTTATAGTGTATTAATTACCAGTGGTGCTGCTCACATCGGCTATAAAAGCTTCGGGAGTTTTGTTGGGGAAACCGTCCCAGGTTTTTAAAACTTTGCCGTTGGCGTCAACCAGCAGCGTGTACGGAAATTTGCCGTCGGGGTTATATTTATCGGCAAGGGCCTCGTTAAGTTTAGTTTGCTCTTTACTAAGCTGGTTCTTTTTTTGGCGCGGAAAATCGGCACGCACCAGTACCAGATGATCGGCGGCATAGGCATCAAACAAAGCCGTTTCCAGTATTTCTTTACGGAGGCGGATGCATGGCCCGCACCAGTCCGACCCGGAGAAGTTAATGAGTATAAGCTTATGCTTTTCGGCGGCTTCTTTTTTTGCGCTGTCAAAATCGCCAAGCCAAGGTGTGGCAGTGGCAAACATGGTAAATAGCAGTACGGTTAATAATTTCATGGTTATTGTTATTTTTTGTACTTAATACGCTGCAGCCTGCATTAGGGCAGGCTACAGCGCAATTTATTTTACTTAAAGCCTAAACTCATCGAAATTACATTCGATGCCAAACTGGTGCTTTGGCTGTAATGGCCGTAACGCACTTCCAAATCGTGAAGGCCCTGCAAGCCTAAAACACCTTTTGGTGGTGCTGCCCTAAAGCCCATACCAAAAAAGTTGCTGTTAAATTTAGCATAGGCGTAGTTACTGGTATAATACTGGTCGGTAGCGCTATGACCCTCGTAAGGGGCAAAATATTTGGCTGCCGATTGGGTGTAATAACGGTAAAAAGGCGATAACGATAAAAAGGGCGTTATTTTATAAGCCACCTCTAAATTGGCCGTGTTTGATTTTGTTCCCCAATCGTCAAAATAATAACGGTAGTACGAGCGTATAATAATGTTATCGCCCATAAAATAATTGAGCCTTACCCCCAGTGGTAATTTAAAACGCGACGATGGCAGGTGTTCAATGGTATCTTTACCGCTCGAAAAATATACGCGGTGAAAAGGCAAGCTCAAATAACCATCCTGCTTAACAAAATCGGCCAAAAACATTACCTGAAGGCGCGTATTTATCATTTGCGAATACGAGGTTGATGCCGTATAAGTATTGCGCGGACTGGTGGGTATGCTGGACTCGGAACTGCTTGAACCACCGCCCGATGTTGATGTGCGCCCGCTGGCACTGGTTACCACCGTTACCCCGCTTACTACGGTGGTGGTTTTAGGTACAAATTCCGACGGGTAAATAAGCGTTACATTATCCAGATAGGCTTGCAGCTTTAAGCTAAACTCGCCGTTTTTATTGCGCGTTTTGCGCGAGAAGTGTATATCGGCACCAAACGAGTTGTAATTATATTCGGTTGATAAATAAGTGCCTATGCCAAACGTATTGCCGGTTTTAGCTTTCTCTATAGTCCAGTCTAACGACGGGTAAATACGGCTGCCGCCGGTTTTTGATGCGCCCGATAGGTTTACATACGCCGCCGAAGCCGAGGTATGGTAATCAATACCCAAGCCTGCCGAAATGGTGTTTTTGTTGTTGTTATTGCCCAGCCAAACCAACTTGAGGTCAATCCCGTTTGATATATCGGTTACCTTTTCGGTACCAATACCGCCCGTAACCGCCGAGTGGTTACCATCCTGATTGTAATAGCTTGATACGAGGTTAATTTCGTCGATACGTAAGCGGTGTATACTATAACCGCTGCTATCTATAGCTTCGGGGGTAAATAAACTGGCCATTGGCCTTTCGCCCACGGTATCTTTGCTGGTGTTGCGTAGCTGCGCGTAGCCATGCATGCGGCAAACCAATGCAAAACCTATAAAAGAGAGATATACTTTTTTCATTAATTGGGGGTGGTTTATAGTTTACGGTTAATTTTTAAGCGTTAACCGCGTTGCGCCATTACTGTACTGTTTATGCCGGGCTTTAAAAAAGCGCAACATATTTTTAATTAATTACAGCCGCAACCACCGCCGGTTTTACCCGCATTTGCGCCCGATGCACCCTCGCGATATGATTGAAAGCTGAGTTCGTTTTTTTCTACCTTGCGGTTGCCCAATACCATTTCGGCATCGTTAAGGCGGCTTTTTTGGTACTCTTTTAAGTGCGAGCATCCGGTTAAGCTTGCCGTAACAAGCAGGCAAGCCGTTAGTTTAAGCAGTAGTTTCATGTGGTTTAGGGGTTATAACGTTTATATTATTTGATGTGTAAAGGCGGTTATCATCGTCAACAATAATGGCTTCAATATCTTTCATCTGGTTTATTAAATTAAGCCCGGCGTGTATGCCCATTACGGTTACGGGCGTTGCCATGGCATCGGCAATTTCGGCATTGGTGGTAATTATGGTAACGCTTTTAATGCCGGTAACGGGCAGGCCGGTGCGGGGGTTAATGGTGTGCGAATACTTTTTGCCGTCAATCATCACAAATTTTTCGTAATTGCCCGATGTTGCCACGGCCAGGCCGGTAACATTCATGTACGAAAAAACCTGCTGCGCCCGGTCGGGGTCGGCAATGCCCAGTGTCCATTTGCTGCCGTTGGGCTGCACTCCCCAAGCCGTTAAATCGCCCGATGCATTTACCACGCCGCTTTTAACGCCAAGCTGCACCATTATGCGTTTAGCCTGTTCGGCGGCGTAGCCCTTGCCAATGCCGCCAAAGCCAATGCGCATCCCGGTTTCGCGCAAAAAAACGGTGCAGGCATCATCGGCTAAAATTATATTTTGGTAATTAATAAGGCGCACCATTTGGCGCGCGGTTTGGGCATCGGGCAGGCTGGTCATGCTTTGGTCAAAGTTCCACAGCCGTTTATCAATCGAGCCGTAAGTAATATCAAAGGCACCCTGCGTTACGCGCGATATGGCAATTGAGCGCTTAATTAAATTAAAAGTTTCGCGGCTAACGGCAACGGGGCCAATACCGGCATTTTGGTTAATGCGGTTGGTTTCGCTGTCGTTACTAAACGTAGTAAGCAGGCGTTCAATGCGTTGTATTTCGGCAATACCGGCATCAATCATCTGGTTGGCCCAGGTTTGGTTTGTAGCCACTACACTAAGCTCAAAATGGTTGCCCATTAATTTACAGCTACGTTTAAAAATATGTTGTTCGGCAACCATGTTTGATCTTAATTGGGGGAAAGAGTCAATGTGTAACAATGCAAATACATGTTACAACAATAGTAGTATTAAATTATGAAAATAAGATGAAGTTGATTTTTATCGCTTTTTAAATAAAGCCTCATAAATTTCACACCAATAAAATTAATATTGTACTAAGTAATTTAAGGAGTTGCCAATGGCTAATTTTGTATATTGCACACTAACATAAATCAAACACCAGTGCAAGGGCGTACAATTGAACAGGATATTGAAGCCGTAGGGCAAATACCCGTAATAAACTCGCTTTTAGAAGTTATTTGCCGCACCACAGGTATGGGGTTTGCGGCAATTGCGCGCGTAACCGATACCCGTTGGGTAGTATGCTCGGTAAAGGATGATATTAATTTTGGCTTAAAGCCCGGCGGCGAATTGGTACTGGAAACCACCATTTGCCACGAAATAAGGCAAAACGGCGGCGCTGTTGTTATTGACCATGTAGACCTCGACCCGCATTTTGCGCGCCACCACACGCCGTTGCAATATGGTTTTCAAAGTTACATATCAATGCCTATTGTGCTTAAAGATGGTAGCTTTTTTGGTACGCTTTGCGCGATAGACCCCAAACCCAATAAGCTTAACACAGCCCAAACTATTGGCCTTTTTACCCTTTTTGCCGATTTAATATCGTACCATTTAAACACCATTGACCAACTGGCCCAAACCGAGGCCAAACTATTGGAAGAACGCCAAACCGCCGAACTGCGCGAGCAGTTTATTGCCATTTTAGGGCACGATTTACGTAACCCCATCAGCGCGGTATCAAACGTGGCGCAACTGCTGCTGCGCATGCCTTTAGACCAGCGTACCACCCGCCTGGCCAATATTTTAAAAGATGCTTCATTTAGAATGAAGGGCCTTATTGACAACGTGATGGATTTTGCCAGTGGCCGCATGGGCGGCGGCATTAGCCTTAACCTTGCCGATAAGCATATAGAAACCACCATTAAACAGGTTATTACCCAAATAAGCATCATTTGGCCCCAAAGCCCAATTGAAACCACCTTAGCCATAACCCAGCCTGTTACGCACGATGCACGGCGCATAGCGCAACTACTGGCAAACCTGCTAACCAATGCCATTACCCACGGGCAAAAAAATGCACCGGTAAAAATTAGTGCCATAAGCCAAAACGGCCAGCTTGCCCTATCGGTAAGTAATAGCGGTGCCCCAATAAGCAGCGAGGTAATACAGGGCCTTTTCCAACCGTTTTCGCGCGGGGCGGTTAGGCAGGGGCAGCAAGGTTTGGGCCTTGGCCTTTACATTGCCTGGCAAATAGCCACAGCGCATGGCGGTGTGCTAACAGTAGCATCGGGCGTTGAGCAAACCACGTTTACGTTTACTATGCCGGTACAGTAGCCGCCAGGTTAGGCTTAACTATAAAAGGCAACTAAAAACAGGTAATTTAATGTGGTTTAGGTAAGTAATTTAAAAATGCACCGTCGGTGCAAAAGATCGGTAGCTAATCTCTAAACTATACACAGCGGCTGTGTAAGTCCGTTTGTACTGCGTAGAGATTGCTTCGTACCTACCCATAACGTTTTTAATTCCCCCTCTTGGAGCGGGGGCGCGTTGGCGAATGCGGTGGCAGGGGTGTGTTGTACGCTAGGCATTTCGAAAATAACACACCCCTCCGCCCCTCTCGAGAGGGGAATCGCACAAGCCAACGCTCTTATTCGTCAGTTCACTTTCATAGGCCGCAGCATTGTATTACTCGCAATGACGCAGCGGAGGTATTCTTTACAATTATTTGTGAACGAAATTTAAACAGGCTCTTATAAACCCTAAAAATTATATATTTTTAGCCTTGCTATGAGCGAAAAGAACAATAAAAAAACCATTTGGGCCTGGTGCATGTTTGATTGGGCTAACCAGGCCTACAACATGGTAATTACATCAACCATTTTTCCGGCTTATTTTGTATTTGTAACCACCAACAACCCCACCAAAAGCGATATGGTTACTTTTTTTGGGCACAAATATGTTAATACCGTTTTATCAAACTACGTTTTGGGCCTTAGCTATTTAGTTGTAGTTGCCCTGCTGCCCATACTAACCTCTATTGCCGATTATCGTGGAAACAAAAAACTGTACCTGCAACTGTTTACCTGGCTGGGCAGTTTGGCTTGCGCCGGATTATTCTTTTTTGATAAAGGCACCCCGCTGGAAATACCCATGATTTGTTTTGCACTGGCATCTATTGGTTATTGCGGTGGTTTTGTGTTTTACAACTCGTACCTGCCCCAAATTGCCACCGCCGATAAGCAAGACGCCGTAAGCGCCAAAGGTTTTATTTATGGTTACGTTGGCAGCATTGTGGTGCAGCTTATATGCTTTGTAGTGGTTTTAAAGCCCCAATTATTTGGCATTACCGAGGTTGATTACCTGCCTGCCCGCATATCATTTGTAATAGTTTTTGTGTGGTGGATAAGCTTTAGCTTTATTGCCTTTAAAATGCTGCCCAAAGGTGTACCCAATGCAGGGGCGCATAATTATAATGTGTTAACAGGTGGTTTTAAAGAGCTGGCCAAAGTGTTTGGCAAAGTGCGCAAAATGCCACTCATGAAACGCTTTTTATCGGCTTTCTTTTTTTACTCGGTAGGTGTGCAAACCATTATGCTGGTGGCCGCCAACTTTGCCGCCAAAGAACTTAAAATGCCCGACGCCGATTTAATTGTAATCATCCTTATTATACAGGTGGTTGCCGTAGCCGGTGCGGTAATTGCATCAAAGGCATCGGCCAAATATGGCAACACCAAAACCCTGGTTGGCCTGGTTACTGTTTGGACACTAATTTGCTGCTGCGTATATTTTGTAGCCAACGAAGCACAGTTTGCCGTAGCAGCCGTAGTGGTAGGTTTGGTAATGGGTGGTGTACAATCGTTATCGCGGTCAACGTTTTCAAAATACCTTCCGGAGAATATACCCGATACGGCCTCTTATTTTAGTTTTTACGACGTTACCGAAAAACTATCCATTGTAGTGGGCCTCCTGTGCTTCGCCAAGGTTGAAGATTGGCGGCACGAAATGCGCGACAGCGCCCTGGCCCTCGATTGCTTTTTTGCCGTTGGCCTGTTTTTACTGGTAGCCCTCCTGGTTTACGAAAACAAAGCCACCAAAGGCAAACTGGCCCCACTTATTTAAAAAGCGTAAAAGTTCCGCCCATTCCGGCGTCCCCGCCGCAACACAAACGGTTTGCAGCGTCAACGCTGCATCGGCTTCAATTATATCGCTCCTATCAAAACAACAACGCCGGGTTAGTTTAATAACCCGGCGTTGTTGTTTTGATGGCTTTTTTTTGAGTGCTTATATTATAGCGTTCTCAATATCATCGTGCACCATGGCATAAGGGTCGGTTTGGGCTTTAAACTGGGTAACCAGCTTATCGGTAAAGGTAATTAAATGGTCAATTTGGCCAACTGCCGTGTCAACCAGGGTTTCGCCCAGGTTTTGTAACGACGAACCTAATTTTTCGCGGTTTTGTTTCCCTTTAGCGGGTGCAAATAAAATTCCTAAAGTAACTCCGGCAGCTAAACCTGCCAATAGTAATACTGCTCCTTTTGAAGTATTGCTCATATTCTTATCAATGTAAACGTATAAAATTGGTTTGCGAAGGCCCCGTCAGTTGTAAGGCACCGCAAATTAAAAAATTAAAAAGGTAATATAAAACGCCGCCCTATTTTACCCTGGTTTTTTACGTACTGTTAACACAAAGCACGCTGCAATTAGCGTTGTAAAAGCCTTTTTAACAATACAAACTAAAAACCGGGTTAAGGTTATAAAGTTTTGTTTTTTAGCAAAATGCTGGTTGCCAATGTAATTGCGCACAACATGATGTTTTGAATATGATCCGTTCCATCTCCGCTAAAACAATAATAATAGCAACGGCTTTTGTTAAACATATACCTGCCAAATTAACGGCTTATTGCCTTATAAATTGTTTAAGTGGGCCGGTAAAGCTATTAGCATTGCATCGGTTAATAGAAAGAAAATACCTAAAAAAACCTGGCAGGGCTGGATAAAATTAAATACGGTAATTGCAATTTAAAATATACGCCGGGTTTTTTAAGCTTGCCAGTTTTGCAGGGCTGCAATACTGTTGTTGTTTACTTATTATTGCGGCAACGGCTGGTTTATTATCGTTACTATAATTAAAAAGTACCGGGAAAAGCCGAGTTAAAAAATAAAGCGGACCTTGGTAAATATGCACATCGTTAACCTGTAACAACTGCTTTTGGGCTTGGCAGCAGCGTTTGCGGGCGGCCATTTTGCAGGTATGCTTTTTGCAATGCGTGCCGTGGCTAATAGCGGTTAACCGCAAAACGCCCATACAACAAGTGCCTTTTGCAGATACCCCTAAACCCGATAAAAGGTAGGCCGCAACCAGCAAAATAAGCAACAGGCGTTTCATACTACAAATATAGGGTTTTGGTTTTATATTTTGCTTAACCGGCTGCGCAACCATTTACCAACAACAGCCCCTAAACTATTGACGGTGAATACCGCAGAAAAAAAAAGAAAAAAAAAGGGCGACAAAAGCCGCCCGCTAGCAATACCTTTCAGGTATGCCTAAATTATTTAAAGCTTTGTTTTGGAGTAAACAAAGGGATAATAATTGCTACAATTAACACGGCTACTTCTAATGCGATTAACATGGTTTTTATTTTTTAAAGTGATTGAATAAGTTTCGTTTCAGGTTGAATTATCACTGAGCAACAATACCGCCTGCTGATGGTACTTTAGCTAATTGCATACCAATATTTTATTTTTTTTATAACCAGCTAATTAGGGGCAAAAAGCCAAAAAAATATTTTACGATAATTAAAAAATCACTTAAAAATTTGGATGCATTGGTTTTTTTATTGGCAATTTAAAAGGCCGCACAAAAATAAAAGGGATGCCAAAATACAAAGCCGGCATTTGCCGGCAAACCATAAAATTAGCACCAAATAAAAGCCGACAAACCAAAAAACGAGGGGATAAAGCCAAAAAAAGGTCTAAAAATGCTAAAAATATCGCGTCGTGCTCCAAAATACCTACTTAAAAGTAGGTATTTTAAAAAAATGATTGCTTTTTGATGGTTTTTCGATCGGCTAAAGCTTCAAAAATATTTTTTACGCCATTTTGTCACCCGACATGACAAACACTATTTTTACACCAAAACCACAGTCTCGAAAACATGACAAACAACTGCCATATTGACTAATTGTAGCAAAAGTTCCCCATTTAGCGCCCAATCCCATATGCCAAATGTTATAGTATGTTAAATTGTTGCGTAGCTTGGCCACTTTGGGTAATTTTATAAACTGTATTGTAAATAATTATGCTTTTAAATTTTCCGTTAGTTAAAAAATATACGCTGGCACTGGTGTTTGGCTTATTATGCTTTGCCGCTAAAGCCCAGGCACCAAAAGATGCTGCCGACCAAAAATATAAACAGGCCCTGCAACTGGAGGACGATGAAAATTACGCCGACGCCATTGCCCTGCTAACCGATGCCCAAAAGCTAAACCCGGCAAATATTAACTACCCTTACGAAATTGCTTATGCCCTGTACAGCCAAAAGCAATATCAAAAAGCTATTGATAAGCTTTTAACCCTAAAAAACAACACCAATAGTTTCGACCGCCTGTACCAGCTATTGGGTAAAAGCTATATTGTTTTAGACGAAGGAGCCAAAGCACTGGCCATTTACACCGAGGGTTTAAAAAAGTTCCCCAAATCGGGATGTTTATATCTGGAGCGCGGCACCATTCCGCTTGATGATAAAAATTACGACGAGGCACTCCAATATTTTGAAAAAGGCATTGAGGTTGAACCCGGTTTCGCATCCAACTATTACTGGGCGGCCAAGCTTTACTGCAACTCTACCGACCCGGTTTGGGGTGTGCTTTACGCCGAACTGTTTATGAACCTCGAACGTAACGGCCCCCGCAACAACGAAATTAGTAAGCTGCTTTACGATACCTATAACAATCAAATTACCTTCGCCGAGCCGGGTAAACCCCAGGTAACCTTTACCAGCCAGGTAATTGTTGAGGGCCGCAAGCCCGATAAAATGCCCTACCCGCTTGTTTACCAACCCACAATGGGCGCCGCCGCCGCCACCGAAACAGCAATAGATATTAACTCGCTTGATAGGATTAGGCAAAACTTTTTAAAGTTTTATAACCAACGCGGCTTTAACAAAACCTACCCCAACGTATTGTTTAACTATCAGGATAAAATCACCAAGGCCGGTTGCATAGAAGCCTACAACCACTGGCTGCTTTTACAAGGCAACCAAACCGATTTTACCACCTGGCGCAAACAAAACCCCGCCAAATGGCAAGATTTTTTAACCTGGTTTGCCGCCAACCCCCTCAAACTGGACGAAGACAACAAGTTTTACAGAGCGCAGTATTAATACGCGGCGTGCAAAACAATGCGCATTTTGGCTCTGCATGGCTTGCGAGAGCGTGGGAAATAAGCATCTCGTTTACATAGTTGTCCGAAGTCGGAGACATTCGGACAGCTATGTAAACGAATAACTTGAGAAATTATAAACCCCAATTATTTAGCATATTTGAACATGATAGATATTTCAGTTTACAAACTTTATAGTGGAGTTTTTAAATTAAATGATAAAATTTATTTGGCTATTTTCGGAGGATTAATAATAGCAAGGGGATGTTTGCGGGTTTTTGACGCCAGCAATGAGATTAAAGCTGATTTCGACATCTGTATAAGCATGTTGGGATTGTTGCTTTTTACACAAAAGTTTTTGATGAAATTTACCAATTTGTGGTTTAGTATTTGTTGGTTTCTTTTGACGATAGTATTTGGTTTAATTGGTGGTGAGACTTTGAGCTTTTACAACTTATTTTTGTTTTTTCTTTACCATATAATACGGTTTCTTTTTATAACTGTTTACAAAAAGGAGTTTGTACCACCGGTAACCTATAGAAGCTCTTATGAGATTGTCTCTGATGAATGGGCAGGAAGGTCGACTGAGGATGAAGATATTAAATATAAACGTATTCTTCTTATTGCTGCGATTGTTGTCTTGTGGCTTAGTGCGAAATATAGCTCAGGATATTGATTCCCCATCGCTCCCGCCAGCGTCCGCGATTGTGGTAAAAATGCTAAGTAAACCACAAGCGCGGACGCTGGCGGGAGAGGTGGGGACCCCCCGCTATTCGTAGACTCTGTCTACGAATCCCTATGCTTGTAGTCTCCGACTACAGGAAGATAGCATAATACCTAATCAGGCTGCTCCCGCATAGGTACTCGCTTATGGTAACTATGTTAAAAGTAAGCAACAAACTGTATAAAAACAAGCCACTAACGCTTAATAGAGTTTCTAAGCAAACCCAGCTTAAAACAAAAAAACGGAAGCGTTTGCCGCTCCCGTCCTGTAATTTCATCAAATATTTTCCTGCCGAATAGTAGCCTTACTTTCCCGTTCCGGCGGGTGCTTTTACGGCGGTTTTGCCGCTAAAAATTTCGGTTAGTTTATTGGTAAGGTCGGTACCTTCCAGGTTTTTGGCAATAATTTTTCCTTCCGGGTCTAACAAAAAGTTTTGCGGAATGGCGCGCACACCGTATAAGGCGGCGGCTTCGTTACCCCAATATTTAAGGTCGGTAACCTGTGTCCAGGCCAGGCCGTCTTTTTCAATGGCGGCAAGCCATTTTTCACGACCGGTTGGCTGATCTAACGACACGCCCAGGATGGTGAAATTTTTATCCTTAAACTGGTTGTAAGCCTTAACCACGTTAGGGTTTTCGGCACGGCAAGGGCCGCACCATGATGCCCAAAAATCAATCAGCAAATATTTGCCTTTGAACGATTCTACCGAGATAGCTTTGCCATCCTTGTCGTTTTGTGCAAAAACAGGGGCCTTGGCACCAATGGCAACCAATTTTAATTTAGGTATTAAAGTGGCATAATATTTACCCTGGGTAGAGGTTTTCAGCTCGTCCGAAAGGATGTTATACACCGGCTCCAAATCGCTGGCTTCGGGGTAATAGCCGCCCACATCCTGCAAAGCGTTTAAACTCACCCACGATTTTGGATGCGCTTTGATAAACGCCGCCACAACCTTTTTCTTTTCGGCATCAATGGCGTTGTATTTCTTTTCGTATTCTTTTTGCAGTTCGGGGGTTTGCTTCTCTTTAGGTACAGCGTTTTCTTCGGCCTCAACTTTTTGGCTTTGGTCGGCAAATGGCTTGGTAGCAGCGGTTAACAATTCGTTGTCTTTATTATTCGCTCCGCCGGTAACCGTAGTTTTAGCAACCGAATCGGCAGCGCTTAACACTATGGTAGCAGGCTCGGCATAAAAGCGGGTAACATCAACCTTGCGGGTGTGCCTAATTACCTCAAAAGTTTCGCCTTTGTGGGCCAAAACAAGCGTTGCCTTTACGGGGCTGGCCACTGTGCCCTTAAACTCAAAAGCACCGTTAACAACCGTTGCCGAATCGGTAACGTTGGTAGTACCGTTGTTATATAACAAAAAGGCTTTTTCTTGCCCGGTAGCTTTATTTACCGAACCTTTTACCGTAAAAGCGCCGCCCTGCTGGGCAAATATAGCCGCCGCGGGTAATAACAGTAATACTGTTGATGCAATTTTTTTCATGTTCAAAATTTATATGATCCGCAAATGTTGGAAACGATAAAGATAATTGTTTGCGTTTTGATTAACTAACAATACGCCCAATTTTTAAATTGTATAAATTTTAAGGGGTATTTTTTGCCATTTACCGCAAAAAAGGCCCTCATAATTATAATTTCATTTTTAAAAATATATTTTATTAGTTTTACACCATCTTTTAAGCCTAAAAGTTATAAACCAGTTTCGTTAAATTTTAAACAAGGCCCCGGCATTTACGCCCGGCCCCTAAGTTTTGTTATATGGCAAATATTAACCGTACCGAAATACCTTTAAACAAAACTAAAATAGCCCTGTTGCTATTGGGTGCCATTGCTTTTACCGCCCTTGGCTTGTGGTTTTTGTTACTGCAAAAAAACGTGTTAATTTACCGGGTGAGTGGCGTTATAGTGGTGCTGGTTTTTGGCTTTGCGGCATCAATACTGGCCCGCCAACTACAGGATAATACTCCCGGACTAATTATTGACGAAACCGGCATTAGCGATAACTCGAGCGCGGTTGCCGCCGGTCAAATTTTATGGCGCGATATTAAGGATGTTTTTGTGGTTGAAGAGGGCGGCCACAAATTTATAATGCTTGAGGTGCGCAACCCCGAAAAATACATTGAGCGGCAAACCCATTACCTGCAAAAAAAGGCCATGCAGTACAACTTAAAAACCTATGGCTCGCCGCTAAGTATTACTACCGATGGGTTAAAATACCCCTTCGAAAAACTTTACGCCCTCATTAAAGCAAATTTTGAGCAGCAAACAGTTTAACGTATTGCCGGGCATCAAAGCATCTATCGGGCCAACTATGGCTTACTCTTCTTGCTCATCTTTTGGTTCCCAAAGCTCAATGATGTTGCCTTCCGGATCAAGCACATGCACAAATTTGCCGTAGTCGTATTCGGCAATTTCGTCAACAATGGTAACGTTTTCGCTTTTGAGTTCCTCAAGCAGGCTAACCAAATTTTCTACCCGGTAATTAATCATAAACGGCTTGGCCGACGGATCGAAATATTTGGTATTCTGCGGAAACGCGCACCACGATGTTGATCCCTTTTTACCCGGATCATCGGCATCGCGCCACTCAAACGTTGTTCCGTATTGGGTGGCAGGCAGGCCCAGGTTTTTGGCATACCAGTCGTTCATCCCCTGCGGATCGTCGCATTTAAAAAATACGCCGCCAATGCCCGTTACTTTTTTCATATTTAAACGTTTTGTATTTTAGTAAATTGATATCAAAACAAACCAAAAGTAGTGCAGGTTTTTGGCAGCAATAAAGCATAAGCTAACGCCAAACCCTTAAAGCAATTTGCAGCTATTTTTGCATATTACCAAATCTTGTTTTTAAACTTATGTTGATGCTTTGTTGGCGGGTTTATCGTAAAGCGTGAACGTCTGGACACAAGCAGTTTGTAGCTATTTTGCGATGTTACTGTAGTCGGGAGACTACAAGCATATGGATTCGTAGACAGAGTCTACGAATAGCAGGGAAGTTTTAAATACTCATTTGATCGATTTTAAATATACCATAGATGAATTAAACAAGCTTTTGCACTTTCATAAAGTGGAAGATTGGTATTTAAATTCAAAACCGAAATTGAAAATTTTAAAAAGAACTGCATAAAAAATAAGGGGCTTATAGCCCCTTTATGGTGTCGTGACGGACGCAAGATTGCGGACTGCAAGTATATACAGTCCTAACCTCGGTAAACAGCCATCCCATGAGTGGTCTCTCATTAGGCGTAAGTGTTTGTCGGGGCTTTCTTGTATAACAAATATACGAAAAATAGCTAACTTTATATATTATGAAGAAGCAAAGACAACCTATGTTTATTGTAAGAGATGATGGTTTGGGCTGGAATTTGAATTTCGACAGACCTATTGCTTATTTTATATTAGCCTGTTTTATAGCGTTGATAATAGGTTTCGGCATTTATTGTACATTTTATTTAAAGGGATAACTATCATTTATTATGGCAGAGGATAAGAAAAACCCAAAAGAAGCATCTAACATTTTTCATAGCATTATGAAAGCGTCTGTTAGTAAACCTGCTACCCAAAAGAAAGGCAAAACTAAACCTAAACCAAAGAAAGACAATGGGTGAAATAATGAGCTTAGAGGGGCAAATTGCAGCCGAAAAAGAAAAAGAAAGAAAAGTACAGTTGGAGAAGATTGAGCGGGCTAAAGAGAGAGAGGCGGAGCACATTGAGAAGCAAAAAGAAAAACAATCTGATAGATGGTTTCAAACTCTATTATTGATAACAGGAGCTATACTTGGTGTATTGGCTACTAAATTGGCCGATTATTTTTTTAAGTAACATGGTCTAACACGTATATAGTCTCCTCGGGAGACTACGAGCATATAGATTCGCAGACAAAGTCTACGAATAGCAGGTAACTATGCTGAATAACCACAAGCGAGGACACTTGCCGTAGCGATTGTGGCGATAGCGGCGTATACGAATAGCTGGCGACAGCCCGATAACTAATTAAAAATTAACGTTTTCCCATCCCATAATATCCATCACCCTTAAAAACTCGGGCTGCAGGGGGGCTTTGATATGTATAGGTTGGCCGGTTATGGGGTGTGTAAATTGTAGTTGCGATGCATGGAGCAGCATGGTTTCCATTTCCCAGCGTTCTTTAAAAAGTTTGTTTTGTTTGTTGCAGCCATGTGTGCGGTCGCCAATAATCGGGTGAAAAACGTGACTAAAATGTTTGCGCAACTGGTGCATGCGCCCGGTTTGCGGGTGCGCCTGCACCAACGAGTAGCGCGATGTTGGGTGGCTACCCAGCGGCACATCAAGCTCGGCATGGTTTAGGGTTTTGTAGCGCGTAAAGGCATCCTGCAATGTACCGTTTTCTTTGCGCAGTGGGTAATCAATTTCCTGCTCGTTGGGTGTGTGGCCGCGCACTATGGCCAGGTATTTTTTATCAACCCGGTTATCCATAAACTGGGTTTGCATTAGCCGTTCGGTATCTTTATCAAGGGCAAACAGCAGCACGCCTGCCGTTTTACGATCAAGCCGGTGGGCCGGGAAAACATGGCGGTTTAGCTGGTTGCGCAATATTTGCAGCGCAAACTCAGTAACATCATGAGCTATGGGCGAGCGATGCACCAGCAAGCCATGCGGCTTGTTAATGGCCACCAGGTAATCGTCGTGATAAATAATATCGAGTATGGGCATGGGCCGCAAAGGTAGCCCCAATTTTGGATATTTGGTTTGAGGTGCGGCAAAAATGCTATTTACCTAAACCTACTCTACAAGTATATCCGCCCGTTGAGGCGTCCACGCCTCAACACAAACAGTTTGCAGCGTCAACGCTGCACCACCGCCCCCACAAGCGAGAACGTATGGGCGGCGATTGAATTAGCCATTATGCGATCTTCATGTAGTCGGAGACTACATGCACAGAGTCTACTAATAGCGGTGTAGTGTCGTTTCATTCAATCCTTCAATAACTCAATCCTTCAATCATTATCTCCACCTTTCCCAAATGCTACTCCAGCGGTAAGCTAAAATAAAATGTTGAGCCTACGCCGGGTTCGCTCTCTACCCAAATGTGGCCATCGTGGCGTTTAATAATTTCGGCACTCAGGTAAAGGCCAATGCCAAAGCCCGATATATGCAGGGTATTGTTGTTTTCAACCCGGTAGTAGCGTTCAAAAAGTTTGTCAATATCATGCGCATTAATGCCTATGCCCTGGTCGGCAACGCTAATCTGGGCGGTTTGGTTAACATAGGCACATTTTATTTTTACCTCGTTGCCTTTTGGCGAATATTTAACGGCATTGCTTAACAGGTTTGATATTACCGAACCAATTTTATCGCTATCGGCATAAACCTCAATAATATCGCTGGGCAAAAGGGTTAAGGCGTGGCTGCTTACGGTTAGTTTGGTTTCGTCAATAATATCGGTAATCAAATTGTTCAAATTAAAGGTTTGCTTTTCAACCAGTATTTTGCCCGATTCGAGCCTCGAAATATTGAGGAAGCCATTAATCATGTTGGCCATCTTTTTTACCTGTGTATTGGTTTTTTGGAGCGCGCCGGCGGTAAAAGTATCGTTATTGTTTTTGGCTTTGAGGCTCAACATTTGTACAATGGCGGTAATGGTGGTTAGCGGGGTTTTAAGTTCGTGACTTACCATACCTATAAAATCGTTTTTGCGCAACTCATCGGCCTTTTGCTCGGTAATATCAATAACCAGGCCCGAAAGATGCCGCAACCGGCCCTCGGCATCGGGGTAAAGCTTGCCAATGGCCCGCAGCCAGCGCCTTTTACCATCCCGATAGCCAATTACCGGGTGTTCCATACTATAGTTTTGGCCCCGGGTAGTGGCTAGTTCAATAGCATCGTTAATTTTAATGTCGTAACCATCGGTTATTTGGGCGGTAATAGCATCGTAGGTAACTTCCTCATCGGCGTAAAAGCCAAACATCTCTTTTAACCTTGCCGATGGTATAAACTCGAGCGTATTGATATTTAAAAACCATGTGCCCACGTTAGCCGCCTCTATCGAAAAACGCAACATCTCTTCGGCCCGTTGCAGCTCTTGCTTTGCCTTTACCTGCTCGGTTATCACATTGGCAACCATCATGATGCTGGTAGTTTGGCCATCATCGTCTTTTAAGGGATAGTAAACAAAGTTTGAGTAAATTTCTTCTATCTGGCCCCCGCGCTCAATTTGGGCCTTAACTTCGTTACCATAAAAGGGTTCGCCGGTTACTAAAATACCCCTAAGCAGGGTTAAAAAGCCCTGGCCCTGTAACTCGGGCATGGCTATGCGCAGGGGTTTGCCAATAATGGCCTCGGTTTTACCCCAAACCTGTAACACCTTTTTATTTGCCGATTCGATAATCAAATCAGGCCCCGTCATTACGGCAATGGCAACCGGGGCCTCGCTTAGCAAGTAGCGCAGGCGCTCTTCGCTCACGGCAAGTTCGGCAAGCACGGCGCTCAGGCTCCTGCGCGATTCGTCTAAATCTTCATTAATAGCCACCAGTTCTTCGTTAGCGGCAGCAAGTTCTTCGTTGGTAGCGGCATGTTCTTCGTTTATGGCGGCCAACTCTTCGTTAGTGGCCGTAAGCTCTTCGTTTAGGGCCTGCTGCTCGGCTTCGCTGTCTTCAAGCTGTTTGCGGGCCTCTACGCGCCCGGTAATATCGGTTACGGTGGCTAAAAGGCTGTTTACGGTACCATCGGGCTCAAACAAAGGGTCGTAACTAAAATCAACATAATATTTTTTTAGCTGGCCCTGTTTGGTTGATATAATGGCTTCTATTTCGTTAACCACCACACGCTTGCCGGTTTCTATAACGCTTACCAGCATGGGTAAAAAAGGCTGGCCAACAAGTTCCGGAAAAATATCAATCATGCGGTTGCCTATCACATCGTCCATGTGGCGGTTCCAAATGTCAAGCATTTGCTGGTTGGCAATTTCAACAATAAGCTCGCGGGTACGTAAAACGGTAATGCCAATGGGGGTTGTCATTACCATACTTTTAAACTTATGCTCGCTGGCTTGCAAATCCTTGCGCCAATTTACCTGCTCCGTAACCTCCGTGGCCGATTGCAGCAGGCCCACAATTTTACCGTTTTCGAACAAGGCCTTGTACGATAGGTTGTAGTACCCCAGGTGCGGTTTATTGCCGCGGGTTATTACAATAGGCACTTCAACACCCGTCCACGGCTGGCCGGTGCGGTAGGTATGGTAAAGGTGTTTTATAACGTCCTGGCCCTGTAGCTCGGGCATGGCCTCGTACCAGGGTTTGCCCATAACTGCTGCATCGCGGTCAATCAGGTCAAGCATAGGTTGGTTAATGGTTTCAAACACCAGATCGTCGCCCCGGTTAACCAGCATAGCCACCGGCGATTGCTCTATCATGGTTCTAAACCTGGCCTCGCTTTCGCTTAAATCTTTAATTCGCAAGGCAATCCGGTCCTCAAGGGTGTTATTTAAATCAAGCAAACTATATTTCGATTCTGTTAACTCCTCAATAGTTGTATTCAACTCCTCGTTTGTTGAGCTCAATTCTTCGTTTGATGCCGCAAGCTCCTCGTTGGTGGCCTCCAGTTCCTGGGCCAGGCTTTGGGCGCGCAGCTGCACATCGTCAAGCTCGCTATGTTTAACAATGCGGCTGGTAACATCGTTAATGGTAAGCATAAGGTTGGTTGCCCGGCCATCGGCATCAACTATGGGCGTAATTACAAGCTGGCACCAGCCCAAATTGTCGTTCTCGGCGGCCCAGGCATCGTGGTTGGTAAAGGGTGGCATATACACTTTTTGCGCCGTTTGCATGGCCTTGGCAAGCCCGTTACGCAAGGCCTGGGTGTTAACACCGCCGCTTCGCTTGGTATCAAAAACATCCCAAAGCGGCAAACCGGCCACATCGCTTTTTTGCAAATTGGCGGTAGCACGGTAACTTTTATTGCAAGCCACAATACTAAAAAGGGGCTTGTTGATGCCTGTAATAAGGCAGGGCACGTCTGTTTCAAAAAGGGCCGTAAAAAGCGGCTCTGTTAAAAAGTTCATCAGATATGGTTAGAGCGTCAAATTTTTTAAAACAAAAACAAATAATATCATAGCTTAAAAAAATTACAGTTAATTTGTTTGCGCGCCCGTAAAATAAAGTTTGTACCAGGCCTTAAAACAGGGCTAATTAAAAACCAGCATCTTCGGTTTGTTATCGCTACCTTCACCAATATCCCGCGCCCTATTGGAAAGCCCTTTTGATACCCTCATTAATTCGTTTATTAGTAATGATGTTGGCATAGCCGATAACTTTTTAGGCGAAGCCCTGGCCCTGCACCTTAAACAAAATTTAATGGAGCTGTATAGCCATAAGCAAATGCTGCCCGCCGGCACCGGCAACCATGCCCTGGTGGTACACAACGAGCTTTACCGCAGCGATAAAATTTACTGGCTCGACCGCGCCCACCAAAACACGCACGAAAACACTTTTTTTGATTTGATGGACCGCTTTGTGGCCCACCTTAACCGCACCTGCTATACCGGCATTACCGGCTACGAGTTTCATTACGCGCTGTACGAAAAGGGTAGTTTTTACAAAAAGCATATCGATCAGTTTCAAAACAACGGCAGCCGCCAATATTCCATGATAATGTACCTAAACCCCAACTGGCAACTTGCCGACGGCGGCCAACTGTGCATTTATCACAATGGCATAGCCCAAAACATAGCCCCCCAAAACGGCAAAAGCGTGTTTTTTAAAAGCAGCCAACTGGAGCACGAGGTACTACTATCAAACAAAGCCCGCATGAGTATTACCGGCTGGTTAAAAATTTAGCTTTACTTAGTGGGTGATGGTTCATGGATGATGGTTCATGGTTCATGGATGATGGTTCATGGTTCATGGATGATGGTTCATGGTTGATGGTTCATGGGTGATTGCCCATTGTTGATGGTTCATGGTTGATGGATGATTGCTCATTGTTGATGGATGATTGCTCATTGTTGATGGATGATTGTTGATGCTTTATGGCGTTTTATTTAGTTTTTTAGGTATTGTGTTAATGATGAAGGCTATTGGCTGCAAGGCCTTTTTCTTGTTTAGATAGCAACGTCATACTGCCCAATTTAATTGCCTTGCTTTGCTGCGCCGTTAGGTGCAATAGCCCGGTAGCACAATAATATCCAATTGTTTTTTGCGCCGTAGGTGCAATACTTAGCCCACTTTTATAGCTGGTAACAGCAACAGGCAAAGTGTGGCACCACCGGCTTGCTATACTTTGCTACCTGTATATAACGGTTTACAATAGATGCCGATAAAAAGGATAATTGCACCATCCAACGTATTTGATGTAATTTTGCCAAACCATGAATCATAATCCATGAACCATCAACCATCATCCATGAACTAAAAAACACCTAACTGCCCATGTATTCTAAAGATGAAGCATCGCAAATCAAACAACAATTTTGGACCACCTTTGGCCAATACATAGCTCCGCAACCATCTGCCGAAGGCTTAAAAATAAATTGGGTTAATTACAAAACCGGCATTAAGCACCTGTATTTTAAAATGGAGGCCGATAAGCAAGGGGCCTTTATAGCCATCCAGATGTCGCACCCCGATTTGGAGATCCAGCAAATGATGTTCGACCAGTTTTTGGGCTATAAAACCATGCTGCACGCCACCCTTGCCGAACCCTGGGAATGGGCCCTGCATATTAACGATACCAATGCACTGCAAAACGGCCAGCGCACCGTTACCCGCATTTACAAACAACTGCCCGGCACAAGCATTTTTAACCAGCAACACTGGCCCGCCTTAATATCGTTTTTTAAACCCCGCATTATAGCCCTCGATGAGTTTTGGAGCGATGCCCAATACGGGTTTGATTTGTTTAGATGATTTTTTTTAAGAAAAAATACAAAATAAGTTTAGCTCAGTGCTTCTCTGTGTTACTTCCTCTGTGGTAAAAACAATCAAAGGCTGCAATGGGGTTTACACAAAGAATGCAAAAAACTTCTCCGCCAATTTCACTTTGCTTCCCACACAAAATTTTCACTTTTTGGATGCCCCACCCCTTCTCCCATCAAAAAAACTTATCCAGCGTTAGGCCATAAGTAAAAATAAGGTTATCGCTATTGGTAATGTTCATTTTGTTATAGGCCAGGGTGGTGGTAAGGCTTATCCATTTGCGCAGTTTTATACCCAGTATGGTATTGGAGCGGATAATATAATCGTTACCGTTTGAAAACGAGCTTTGCAAAAAATTACCGCCATCAATAGTAAAAACATCCCTTACCGCAAAATGGAACTGCAGCCTTAACGAGTTGCGGTAGGTGTGGTAGTTTACCTTGGTAAGCAGGCTGCTTTGGTCAAACAGCACCCCGTCGCTCAGGTTTAGGCGGGCGTTATCTTTATCCAAAATATTGTAGGCCACGCCTGCGCCGGCCAGCAACTGGTTGCCTAATTTTAACGAGTAACTGGTGTTATAATTGGCCAGCCCCCAGTAATAAAAATGCGGAAAGGTGCGGTAAAGATCAAAAAATACGGTGGTCGAAAAATCGTTATTTGTAAGCGTGCTGTTTTGCTTGCCATAAACCCAGGCACCGCTTACATTTAAATAGCTGCTTTTTTGTTTAACACCTAAATTTACTGCGTTGTTAAGCAGGTAAGCCGTGTTAGCTTCGGTTTTGTTTATAGAGCCGGCGGCTGTTGCCATTAAATGGTAATGCGTAGTATCGTTAAACTGGGCGCAGCAGCATTGGGCAATAGGCAATAGCAGCAGGGTTAAAAGTATTTTCATGTGATGTTTAGCCGGTAAAAATAAACACAAAACACATACGCCGCAAAGCACAATTTATGGCCTTTTAAACTTTTGTATCTCGGTATCATATCAATCTCCCGTATAATTAACAAGGTACAAAGCAATAACGGTAGTATGGGCATTTTTTAAACAGCCTCTAAAATTACCACCGTTAAAATGGTGTAAATAATGGCCAATAAAATACACCACCAACCGTTTTAGTTTAATATATACTTAACGCTACAATTACACTGGCTAATTTTGTTTAATAGCTTACATTTGCCGGCACAAACACCCAAAATTGCTACGGGCCTAAACCGCTTGCCCCCGCAGCAATTTTATTTTATTGATTGATAATGAAAGGCAAAAGGCTATTTTTTGTATTAATGCCACTATTTTGCTGTATTACCGCTTTGGGTATTGCGCAAAGTAATGTTGCACAACCCCAGGCTCAAAACGGGGTTATTGATCTGCGAAAGCAAAATTTCGACGAAAACTTAACTTTAAACGGGCAATGGCTGTTTTATTGGCAGCAATTGATAAGCCCGGCAGATAAAGCCCCCCACCAGGGCATTGTAGTTGATTTTCCGTTTAAATGGGACTCATATTACCTTAACGGGAAACGTCTGCCATCATTCGGCTATGCCACCTATAAGCTAACTGTGTTATTGCCCCGCGCCCCGCGCCCGTTGCGCATGGCCATGCCCGAAGTTTACAGCGCCTACCGCCTGTTTGTTAACGGCACACAGGTTGCTGCCAACGGCACCATAAGCACCACCCCGGCCGGTTTTGAACCGCACTGGAACTACAACAGTATTGACGTGCCCGATAATGCCGATACCCTTAAAATTGTGCTCCAAATTGCCAATTTTGCGCACAGCAAAGGTGGCATAAGCAAACCCCTGTATATAGGCAAAAAATACCTGATTGACTTAACCCGCAACCGCGACTCGGCTTTTGATTTATTGCTTACCGGTTGCCTGTTTATGGGCGGCTTGTTTTTTTTGGGCCTCTACCTGTTTGGCAACCGCGATAAGGCCATTTTGCTGTTCTCCATATTCTCCATCGTGTACAGCTACCGCCTTATTGGTACCGATAATTATGTATTGCACACCCTTTTGCCCGCAACAAGCTGGTACATTACCACGCGTATTGAGTACCTTAGTTTGTTTATCAGCATTGGGCTTTTTGGCTTATATACCCGCTACCTGTACCCGCTTTGTATTAACCGTAGCGTTTTATACACCGTTAGCTTTATTTGCTTTGTGTTTGGGCTGGCTTCGGTATGCCTGCCGCCGGTTTACTATACGCAACTTATTAATCCGTTTTTGGTTATTACGGTTTTTTGCATGCTATACGTGCCCTATGTATATTGGCGGGCCTTTAAAAATAAACGGCCAGGCTCGGTTTATGCATTGGCAAGCGCAGTTGCGCTTATGGTTATATTTTCCATTTCGCTGTTGCACTATTGGGCGGTAATTGAGCAGTTAAAAGCATTAAGCACCCTAGTTTACATGTGCTTCTTTTTCCTGCAATCGCTGGTGCTGTCGCACAGGGTATCGTTTGTGCTAACGCAATCAAAACAAGCTGCCGAAGAGGGCCTGCGCGCCAAGAGCGATTTTTTAAGCACCATGAGCCACGAAATACGCACGCCGCTTAACTCGGTTATCGGCATGAGCCACCTGCTTTTAAAAACCAACCCACGGCCCGATCAGGTTGAGCACCTGGATGTGATGCTGTTTTCGGCAAACAACCTGCTGGCCATTGTTAACGATATATTAGATTACAACAAAATTGAAGCCGGCAAAATTACCTTTGAGCATACCGAGATGGACCTGGCATCAATAGCCCGCAATATTATTAACGGCCTTAAAGGCCCCGCCGAAGATAAAGGCATTGAGCTTAGGTTAAACATTACAGGCGGCCTTGGCAACAAAGTAATGGGCGACCCTACCCGCACCTTCCAGGTAATTACCAACCTGGTACACAACGCCATTAAGTTTACCAGCCAGGGCTACGTAGAGCTTGGCATGCTGGTAACCGCCCAAACCGATAAAACCATTACCATTAACATACAGGTAAAAGATACCGGCATGGGCATCTCGCGCGAGAAGCAAAAGGTTATTTTTGAACGCTTTACCCAGGCCGATTCGTCAACCTCGCGCGGCTTTGGCGGTACAGGCCTGGGGCTGGCCATTTGCAAACGTATATTAGAGCTTCAGCAATCGGCATTAAACCTGGTTAGCGAAGTTGGCAAGGGCTCAACCTTTTACTTTATACAAACCTTTGATAAAAGCATTAAAACTACCGAGCAGCAAACCATAGAAAACAACGCGCCAACGCAGGATGACGAACCTCTAAACGGCATCTCTATTTTACTGGTTGAAGATAACCCCATGAATGTGCTGGTTGCCCAAAAGTTTTTACAACGCTGGGGCGCTACCATTGATGTGGCCGTTAACGGATTGGAAGCGCTTGACAAGGTTGACCCAACCCGCCACAACCTGATATTGATGGACCTGCAAATGCCCGTAATGGACGGATACCAGTCGGCCACCGAAATGCGCGCCCGGGGCATCACCATCCCCATAGTGGCCCTAACCGCCAACCTGCCCGCCGAAGTAGAAGAAAGAACAAAACAAGTTGGCATTAACGACATTGTTGTAAAACCCTTTTTACCCGACGAACTTTTTAGAAAAGTACTGCACCATGTGAGATGAGCGTGGCGAGGCGAAAGGTAGAATCAGGAAGCAAGAATCAGGAAGCAAGAAACAATGCATCGCCACCGCACGCGTCCTCGCTTGTGGCAACTATATTAAACAATCCTTCAATCACTCAATCCTTCAATCATTATCTCCCATCGCTTAAACTGTACATTAGCACTATTGCCTTTTTTTTTCGGATATTTATAAATATGATAAAGCTATGCTAACACTCAGTCCGTACCTGGTTTTTAATGGCAATTGCGAAGAGGCGTTTAATTTTTACGAACAGGTTTTTGGCGGCAAAATTTTATATATGGGCCGCTATAAAGATGTGCCACTGCCAAGCAGGCAATTTTTTAAGGCTGCTACCAACCAACAAATTATGCATGCCAGTTTACAAATTAACGCCCAAACCATTATAATGGGTAACGATAATGTAGAAACCTACCAAAAAGCAAACGGCACGGTTATCAACAACTTTTTTATTTACATAGCTACCCAAAGCCAGGCCCAGGCTTACGGCATATTTAACCAATTGGCTACCCATGGCCAAATAATAATGCCCATGGCCCAAACTTTTTGGACTAACCATTATGGCATCGTAACTGATAAATTTGGCATCAACTGGAAAATAACGTCCGAAACCGAATAGTATCCGATAGTGATTATCAGCCATCGCTCCTACAAGCGTCCTCGCTTGTGGCAACTATGCTCAATAGTCAACAAATTGCATAACCACAAGCGATGACGCTTGCGGGGAGCGATGAGCAATTAGTGTTTTGTTGCCGGATAGCAGTTCTGCCTAATATCTCCTCAATCAAAAATCCCAAATCGTAAATCCGAAATCCGAAATAATAATTAACTTTGCACCTCTCAAAAACAAAATGGGTTTTTGGCACAGTTTTTAACAATAGCAAAACATTATTTTAATACCACATAATGAATATCACACAGGAAAAAATCGACAGTCTAAACGCAGTACTTACCATTAAATTACAACCCGAAGATTATACTCCGCGTGTTGAAAAAGCAATAAAAGAACAAGCTAAGAAAGCTAAAATAGCAGGTTTCCGCCCCGGAATGGTTCCACCGTCGCACATTAAGCGCATGTACGGTAAAAGCATTTTGGTTGATGAGGTTAACAGTTTATTAAACGATAGCCTTTCAAAATACATCACCGAAAACAATATTGACGTTTTGGGCCAGCCGCTGCCTAAAATTGACGAAAACACCAATTTTAACTGGGATTATAACGATAATTTTGAGTTTAACTACGAATTGGGCATTGCCCCCGAGTTTACTTTAAACATTGACCCCACAGCTAAAGTTACCGAATACATTATTAAGGCCGACGAAGTTACTTTGGCCGAAAGGGTTAAAAACATCCGCCGCAGCTATGGCAAAATGACAAATCCTGACGTATCGGCAGATGATGATGTTCTTTACAGCGACTTGGTGCAACTTTCTGCCGATGGCTCTGTTTTTGAAGACGGAATTACCAACACGGCATCTATCCGTTTAGACCAGGTTAAAAACGCCGAAGTAAAGGCGCAGTTAATTGGTTTAAAAAAGGGCGATGTAATAACATTTGATATACAGAAGGCTTTTGATAACGACGCTGCAAAAGTTGCCGCCCTGCTGAAAATTGAAGAAGACGAAGCTGCCGATTTAAAATCGGATTTCCAGCTAACCGTTAAAAACGTGAACCGCCTGGAAGAAAGCGATTTGAACCAGGAGTTCTTTGACAAGCTGTTTGGTGAAGGTGAAGTTACCACCGAAGAAGAATTTAGAAACCGCATTACCCAGGAGGTTGAAAGCATGATGGTGCAAGATAGCGACCGCCGCCTGCAAAACGACCTGTATAACCTGGTAATGGATAAAGTGAACTTTGAATTGCCCGACGAGTTTTTAAAACGCTGGTTGCTTGCAACTAACGAAAAACTAACTCAGGAAGACCTGGATAAAGATTACGACAATTTTGCCAAAAACCTGAAATGGACCCTCATCGAAAACAAGATCATGAAGGACCATAACATCGAAATTAAATATGATGAGGTTTTTGCGCTGGCAAAACAACGTTTAGATGCCCAGTTCAGGATGTACAGTCCGCAACCCTTGAGCGACGAGCAATTGGGCCAGTACACCGTACAATACCTGCAAAGCAAAGAAAACGGCAACAAAATTTTTGAAGAACTAAAGGCCCTTAAAACCTTAGACTTTTTAAAAACCGTTGTAGCCCTCGAAAAAAAGGAAATTGATAGTGCCGCTTTTGCAGCCTTAGTTACCAACGAAAAATAAGTACGACATAAACATATTTAATATGGATGCCGGGCTTGCCCGGCATTTTTTGTACCGGAGTAAAATAATGATTGAGTGATTGAATGATTGAGTGATTGAATGAAGGATTGAGTGAAGGATTAAGTGATTGAGTGAATGTAATTGTATTTTTTTAATAAATCATTAAAATTCAATCACTCAATAATTCAATCATTAAAAATGTCATTGTGAGGTACGAAGCAACCGCACGGAAGCATATTTGCCCTGTACAGCAACCCGGCTTACGTGCGGTTGCCACGCTATCGCTCGCAATGACATTACGATATTGATTGAAGGATTGAGTGTAATTATATTTTTTTCAATAAATCATTAAAATTCAATCCTTCAATCACTCAATCATTAAAAAATTTTAATTTGCTTTAATAATTAACGCTGTGTGCTATATATTAGCAGCCGGCCATAACCCCCAAATAACCATGAAGATCGACAAAAACGAATTTCGCAATTACGCTGTTAAACACCACCGTATTAACAGCCTTGCTGTAGATAGCTTTATATCGCGCGTTGATAACTCGCGCATACCAACCAGCATGACGCCCTATATCATCGAAGAGCGCCAGCTAAACGTTGCCCAGATGGACGTATTTAGCCGCTTAATGATGGATCGTATTATATTTTTAGGCGATGCCATTTATGATACTAATGCCAACATCATACAGGCGCAGCTATTGTTTTTACAATCTGCCGATGCCAAGCGCGACATCCAGATCTACATCAACTCGCCCGGAGGCTCGGTTTATGCAGGTTTAGGTATTTACGATACCATGCAGTTTATCAGTAACGATGTTGCAACCATTTGTACAGGCATGGCAGCATCAATGGGTGCCGTATTGCTTTGCGCAGGCACAGCAGGCAAGCGCGCAGCGTTGCCACACTCCAGGGTAATGATACACCAGCCATCGGGCGGTGCAAACGGTCAGCAGTCTGATATCGAGATCACTTACCACGAAATTACCAAGCTTAAAAAAGAATTGTACCAAATTATTGCCGACCATAGCGGTGCATCATACGAAAAAGTTTGGGAAGCCAGCGATCGTGATTACTGGATGATTGCCGAAGAAGCCAAAGAATTTGGTATGGTTGACGAAGTTTTAAGAGGCAACGCTAAAAAGTAATTTTTTTGGCGTAAGGCTACCCTCGCATATCATTGCGAGGTACGAAGCAACCGCACGGAAGCAAATTCGCCCTGTATAGCAACCGGCTTACGAGCGGTTGCCACGCTATCGCTCGCAATGACATTACGATATTGATTGAAGGATTGATTGAAGGATTGAAGGATTGAGTGATTGAATGTAATTATATTTTTTCAATAAATCATTGAAATTCAATCCTTCAGTCACTCAATCCTTCAATCATTAAAATTGTCATTGCTTCGTACTAACGCTATATACGTGGCGCGTTAACTTTACGTTCAAATAATTAAAACCATTCCACATTTGCATGGTTAACAAAGTGTAAGTATTACACAAACAGGTTAACCACTGTTAATGAAGTATTTATGTTGTTATATGTTGATATTTTCAATTTTACAGCAACATTTTTGTAAATAAATCCGTAATTTTGAATAAACTAAAGGTGATGAATAAAAACAGCAAAGAGATAAAGTGTTCGTTCTGTGGTGCCGGAAAGCAGGACTCTCTGATGCTCATCGCTGGTTTGGATGCCCACATTTGCGACAAATGTGTAAACCAGGCCAACGAAATATTAGCCGAAGAAATGAAGGTACGTAAGGTTAAAAACCCTAACCAAACTACTAACATACTAAAACCAGCCGAAATAAAAAGCCATCTCGATCAATACGTTATCGGTCAGGATGATGCCAAAAAAGTACTTGCCGTAGCTGTTTACAACCACTACAAGCGCCTTAACCAAAAGGTTGAAAAAGACGAAGTTGAGATAGAAAAATCAAACATCATTATGGTTGGCGAAACCGGCACAGGTAAAACCCTGCTGGCTAAAACCATTGCCAAGGTGTTAAACGTACCGTTTTGCATTTGCGATGCCACCGTATTAACCGAAGCCGGCTACGTGGGCGAAGATGTGGAAAGCATTTTAACCCGCCTTTTACAAGCTGCCGATTATGATGTAACCACCGCCGAACGCGGTATTGTGTATATTGATGAGGTTGATAAAATTGCCCGCAAAAGCGATAACCCATCTATAACCCGCGATGTATCTGGCGAGGGTGTACAACAGGCCCTGTTAAAAATACTGGAAGGTACAATGGTTAACGTACCACCGCAAGGCGGCCGTAAACACCCCGACCAAAAAATGATAACCGTAAACACCAGCAACATTTTGTTTATTTGCGGTGGCGCGTTTGATGGTATCGAGAAAAAAATTGCCAACCGCCTGCGCACCCAAACCGTTGGTTACAAGTTTAAAAACGAAGACCAAGAGGTTGACATGAAAAACCTGTACAAATACATTACCCCGCAGGATTTAAAAGCCTTTGGCTTAATACCCGAACTGATAGGCCGCCTGCCCGTGTTAACGTATTTAAACCCGTTAGACCGCGAAGCACTGCGCAACATATTAACCGAACCCAAAAATTCGCTGTTAAAGCAATATAAAAAACTGTTTGAATACGAAGGCATCGACCTAGAGTTTGAACCCGAAACCTTAGAGTTTATTGTTGATAAGGCAATGGAATTTAAACTGGGCGCGCGTGGCCTCCGCTCCATCTGCGAAGCCATCATGATTGATGCCATGTTTGAGTTCCCATCCAAAAAAGATGCAAAAGCACTGGTGGTAACCTTAGATTACGCTCACGAAAAATTTGATAAATCCGACTTGAAAAAGCTAAAAGTAGCTTAACTTAATTCGATAAAAACGAATACAAAGGCTCCGGTTTACCGGGGCCTTTTTTGTGTTGGATAATTTTAACATAGTTAGTAAAAGCCACATCCGTGCGCAGTCTCTATTTACCATATTGTCATTACAATAGCGTGGCAACCGCAAGTAGAACAGCAAATATGCAACGATACTATGCCTCCGTGCGGTTGCTTCGTACCTACCCATTACGTTTTTAATTCCCCTCTCGAGAGCAGGGCGCGTTGAAACGTGTAGTGGCAGGGGTGTGTTGTACGCCAGGCATTTCGAAAATAACACACCCCTCCGCGCCTCTCGAGAGGGGAATCGCACAAGCCAACGCTCTTATTCGTCAGTTCACTTTCATAGGGCGCAGCATTCTATTGCTTCGCAAAAACAAAATTTAGATATAAAAAACGTTGCCTTTCAATAACGTGGCAAAAGAGGCAGTACATCCCACTATTTATTTTCCAAACCACATACCCGTTTGCCAAAAAAACCGTTACAATAGGGCATTTTTTAATCGCGGAGCCCGGCGCAGCACGTTTCAACATTCATTTTAGCTAAAACGTTACGGGCCAATAAGTATAAAATGTTAATTTAAAATGTATTTTTGATTTGGTAAATTATAAATCCCCCAGTTTGTAAATGTTTAGGCCGCTTGTTTATACTATTGCGTTTTTTTTAATACTATGCGCCACCGCCGTTAATGCCCAATGCCCCACCAACATTGGTTTTGATATGGGCGATTTTACCGGCTGGACAGGCTATACCGGCAATATAGAAAACCCAAGCGGCGTTATCACATTTACCGGGCAAGGCATTGTAGATGGTATACACAGCATTATAACCCGCGCATCGCAACAGGTTGACCAGTATGGCGGCTTTAGCTTAACCAGCCCAAACGGTAGCAGCACTATTGCCAAACTGGGCGATAACAGCAGTGGCGTAAACAAGGCGCAAAAACTTACCTACACCTTTACCGTGCCCCAAAACAATAACGATTTTAGCCTGATATACTACTACGCCGTAGTTTTAGAGGACCCGAACGATGGCAGGCATACCGACTTAAATAAACCCAAATTTATAGCCGCCGTTTACAACGTAACCGACGATAAATATACCGATTGCGCCAACTTTAACTTTGTATCCATCCGTAACTTACCCGGTTTTACACACTCCAGTGTGGGCGGCTATCACGGAGACCTGGATGTTTATTATAAAGAATGGTCGCCCGTTACAATTGATCTTAGGGGTTATGCAGGCAAAACGCTGCGGCTTGAGTTTACCACAAACAATTGTGCCCCCGGCGCACACTTTGCCTACGCCTACCTGGATGTGGAACAAAATTGCGCATCCCCGGTAACGGGTAACTATATATGCGATGGCAGCACCTCGTTAACCTTAAAAGCACCTGCCGGTTTTGCATCATACGCCTGGTACCTGGGCAGCAGCGCCACCGGTACACCGGTAGCAACCACCAACACCTATAGCATAAACCCGCTGCCCGCAGTGGGTACACAATACACCGTTCGTATTGAGCCCTACCCCGGCCTTGGTTGCGAAGATGTAATTACAACAACCATTATGCGGGCCGATAAACTGGTACTCACGGTACAGCCCCAGCTTTCGGCCTGTAGGGATGTGCCGGTTGATATAACCGCTGCCAGCATAACAGCGGGTAGTACATACCCGCCCCCCTATCTTTATTATACCGATGCCCAGTTACAAAATTTCGTTGTCGATCCAACAAAAATAACCACCGCCGGGCGCTTTTATATCAAGGCTACCGGCCCTTCGGGCTGCTCGGATGTTAGCCCCATTACCATAACACGGTTAGCAACTCCCACACTAATTATTACCAACCCGCCGCAGGTTTGCGCCGGCACAACGGTTGATATTAGCCTGCCCGCAGTAACCGCAGGCAGCGTTATGGCCAATTACTTAACCTATTTTATCGATGCCGCCTGCCTTATACCCCTCACAAACTATAAGGCAATAGCTAAAACCAACACTTATTATATTAAGGCTACCAATACTACCAATGGCTGTTACGATGTTAAGCAAGTTACCGTTTTAGTAAACGATTTACCCGTATTAAAAACCAACACCATAAGCGCCTGTAACCTTGGCGATATTACTGTAGATGCAGCCACAACAGGCAGCACGCCGGGTGCCCAATTTTCGTATTGGAATAACCCCGATGGTACCAACCCTATGCTAACACCAAAGGCCATACCTGTTGGTACTAACCAAAAATACTACATCAGGGCCACCAACCCCACTACAGGTTGCGTTTCGGATGTTAAACCAATATTTATAAACGTTTATGAGTACCCGCAGATAAAAAACCTTACCGATCCGCCTGCGGTTACCTTCCCCGCTACCATTGATATTACACAAAGCTTTACCCGCCAGGCAGGTACCGCCTATTATTACTATATGGATAGCCTGGCAACCAGGCTCATACCCGATGCTACCAAAATTGCCGTGCGCGGCACCTACTATATACAAGCCGTAAACGGCAACAATTGCTCAATAATAAAAGCGGTACATGCTAACATTAACGCGCCCAACGCCGTTGATTATGGCATAAACACCTTTACCCCTAACGGCGATGGCAAAAACGACGTATTCCGGCTCAACATAACCAACTCCATTAAGCTCAATCATTTCAGGATATACGGCTCATGGGGTGGCCTCCTTTTTGAAACTACCGACTACCTTAAAGGTTGGGACGGCACCTACAACGGCCAAAAAATGCCCATAGGCACCTATTATTGGATACTGGATGGCTACGATACCTATCTCAAACAAAGCTTCACCAAAGCGGGCAGTGTTACGCTTATATTGTAGGGGTATATCAAAAAATCATGTCATTGGGAGCGATAGCGTGGCAACCGCTCGTAGAACGGAAAACTATACCGGGTTAACAAGCCTACGTGCGGTTGCCCCGTACCTCGCAATCACAGGTAAAAAACCATTGCCATCGCCACCTAAGGGAGAAATATTTTGCGAGCCCCAAATACTACTACCAGCGTGCTTAAAAGCACTATTAACCACTATAGTGCAACAAAACGTACAAACTAAAAAGCAATACCATTTGCAAAATTGCCTTTTTTTTATTATCTTCATGTAAATGCCGCTATCCGGCGGCTGTTATACAAACAATTATTATGAACGAAGAAAAAGACGTAAAAAAAGAGGCCCAACCACAAACAACTCAAAAAATTAAAGAAGTAAGCACCCCCATCAAATCGGGCTTAAAAACCAAAGAGGCCATTGTGGCCAACTGGCTGCCACGTTACACCGGCCGCCCGCTCGACGATTTTACAGGATACATCATCCTCACCAACTTTTCAAAATACCTGCAAATGTTTTCGGAGTGGCATGATAACGCTCCAATTATGGGTTTAGATAAACCTATGCAAAGCGTAACTGCCGATGGTATAACCATTATTAACTTTGGTATGGGCAGCGCCCTTGCCGCCACCGTGATGGATTTGCTAACCGCCATACACCCCAAAGTCGTAATATTTTTGGGCAAATGCGGCGGCCTTAAAAAGAAAAACAACGTTGGCGATTTAATACTGCCCATAGCCGCCATACGTGGCGAAGGTACATCAAACGATTATATGCCGCCCGAAGTGCCCGCCCTGCCATCATTTGCACTGCAAAAGGCCATATCAACCACCATTCGCGATTATAGCCGCGATTATTGGACCGGCACCTGCTACACCACCAACCGCCGCGTTTGGGAACACGATAAAGTATTTAAAAAATACCTTAAAACCCTGCGTGCAATGGCCATTGATATGGAAACGGCAACCATTTTCACTACCGGTTTTGCCAACAAAATACCAACAGGCGCAATACTTTTAGTGTCCGACCAGCCCATGATACCCGAAGGTGTTAAAACCGCCGAAAGCGATAGCAAAGTAACCGAAACCTATGTAGAAACCCATTTACGCGTAGGTATCGATTCGCTAAAGCAACTCATCAACAACGGCTTAACGGTAAAACACTTAAAGTTTTAAACCCATCAAGGAGTCCAAAGGTAATTTGGCTCCGTGCCCTTTGTACTCCCCTCTTTGTGTCCTCCGTGGTAAAAATCAACCACAGAGAACACAAAGGTTTTGCACAGAGATCCACACAGAAATTTGTATTATTCTAAGCAGCTGTTCCCTCCACAACAGGCGTTCATTTGGAGCGCTAAAATCCCCGGAGTGCTAAAGCTGAAATAACTAAAAAGGAATAGCCAACATAACTTTCTATTAATAGTTCCGGTGCTCATTCTACCCAGATACTGCGCCGTAGGTGCAATAGCCCGGTAAAAAACAAAGTATCCAACCCTTTTGCGCCGCAGGTGCAATAGCCCGGAGAAAAACAAAGTATCCAACCATTTTGCGCCTTTAGGTGCAATAGCTCGGTAGAAAATAAAGTATTCAGGTGCAATACTTAACAAACTATTAAGGTTTGTGATAGCAACCGGCCAAGTATCGTACCTCCGGCACGAACTAATTACCAGGTGCCTTTTCTACCGCCCTTAAACTCCTCTGGAGTTACTCTTGATGCGTACTCATATTAAATACACTTTACCCTTGGCGCGCAAAACAACGGTTTTGGTTTATTGCTCACGCAAAAGCCAAAGCCGTTCGCATTTCGGTCAATTTCCATATCTTTATCGCAAAAAAAACGCATGTTGGCCCGTAATAAAATCATATTTTTCTGCCTGCTATCAGTACTGTTTATAGGTTGCGACAGGTTTACCAAGCAACTCGCTAAAGATCATTTAATGAATGCCCCCGTGTTATCCTACTTCCACGATACCTTTGTGCTTGAGTATGCCGAAAACACAGGTGCCGCCCTTAGCCTGGGCGATAACCTGCCCAAAACCGCAAATTTTATATTACTAAGCATTTTGCCACTGGGCTTAATGGTAGGGCTTTTTGTGTACTTTATTAAGCACCGACGGCAAATGTCGGTAACAAAAACCACCGCTTTGGCCATGATATTTTCGGGCGGACTGGGTAACCTTATCGACCGTATATTTTTCGACCGCCACGTTACCGATTTCATCAACATCGGCATCCAAAACCTGCGCACCGGCATATTTAACGTGGCCGATATGTGCGTAACCTTTGGCGTAATTATTCTGTTTTTTTGCCTCCGCAGCGAAGATAAAAACAAACAACCCGAAGCCGAAACAGAACCCCAAACCACCCCAACCGAAGCTTAAATATTTAAAAAACACCACAAACCAGGCAACGTCTCATTACACGAAGCAATCTCTAAGCTATACAGAGCGGCTTTGTAGGTCCGTTTGTCATAAGTAGAGATTGCTTCGTACCTCGCAATTTTAATGATTGAAGGATTGAGTTATTGAAGGATTGAATTTCAATGATTATTGAAAAAATGTAATTACATTCAATCACTCAATCCTTCAATCAATATCGTAATGTCATTGCGAGCGATAGCGTGGCAACCGCACGGAAGCCGGGTTGCTATACAGGGCGAATATGCTTCCGTGCGGTTGCTTCGTACCTCGCAATGACACAGGGGATTGCTATTTTTATTCTTTACAATTATTTACAAATAAAATTTAAACACGCTCTAAGGCATAAACCCAATTTTACCGTATCTGCGTAACGTTAACAATATTAAAAATCTGCTGGCAATCGTCAAGGTTGAGTTCAAAATCGGGGTAACCCTCCTTATCCGGATTGAGCGATTGGCAGGTAATCAAACCCGCATCAACATTGTGCTTAACAATACGCTTAATTAAAATACCCTCCTTGTGTACAATCACATAATCCTTAAAACGGTGAATATGGAAACGGCTGCTCCATAAATGCCGCTGTATTTCGCGGCCCGTAACCGTGCTGCCCTCGGTAATACTCTCATCTGTACCATTGCTCATGCTATCGCCAATAACCTGGAAAGCCATATAATGCCCTTTATGTTGTTTATTTACCACAAAACTATGCTTGGGCAACTCCTCCAGGTACTCATCATCCTGGTAGCCCGATAAGTAACCCGCATACGCATAATCCTGCACCAAAGGCACAATCATAATATACTGCCCGTTACCCAAATCAATAAAAGGCGAATCGCCGTCGTGATGCTGCATTTGCCCAACCGAATACCCGTTAGTATGCTCGGCCACAATCATCGACAAAGGCACATCACTTTCAAAATTGAAAGCATCCGGAAATTTACCCAGCAACAACCTTTTAAAACCAGCCTCCAAAACATCCTTCCGCAAGTGATAATTTAGCCCCTGGCGTGTTAAACCCAGCATAATAGCAATATCGCCCATGGCCTTCCCGGTGCCTTTAAGGGTATTCCGGGTGTAGTCTCCTTCATGCATACTTTACAAATTGAAATATTTTCACTCTTTCACTTTCATTATTGAAAGTATCTTATTACATTTGTACATCAATAATAACCAAAGTAACAAATTGTTTTTCAATAATGCAAGTAGAAAATCACATCCCACCTCCCCCACCCCGTAACTGGAAGGCCAGTTTAAACAAAATGCAGGTAAACCAAAGCACCCGCATCAGCATTCAATACTATAATTCGGTAAAAGCAGCCATCAGCATGCACTTCCACAGCAACCTGCAAAAAGCCTTCACCACCGCCAAAGAACCCGGCGGCTACTTTAGAGTATGGAGGTTAAGATAAATGATTGAATGACTGAATGAATTTTGAATGATTGAGTGATTGAATCAATTTTGAATGATTGAGTGATTGAGTGATTGAGTGATTGAATGAAATAACTACCGAGTTATTGAATAGAATAAATAATTACTCATTCACAATCAAAATTCACCCACTCAAAAATTCAATCACTCAATCATTCAGTCATTCAAAATTCAATCACTCAATCATTCAAAATTCAATCACTCAATCACTCAATCATTCAATCATTAACTCCCGATGCCAACCTTAACAAACACCAACGTTGATAATTTGCTGGCGCACCTGTTTGCCGATAAAAAAGCTATTTATATTGACGATATTAATTTTAGTGCCGATGGCGGTTACGATGTATCGTGGTGCCTCGATTTTACCCTTAAAATGAGTACGCCCCAATGGATGGATACCCACCTGGAGCGCCAACCACTTATTAACTACATACTTGCCGAAAAACTAAACCAGTGGGAAACCTACCGTTACGATAGCCAAACCGGCAGCGTACAACCCCATACCGAAACAGCAACCGATATTGAAACCTTTTTAAACGAAAACTACCACGAAGTGATACACAAGTATTTAGAAAGCACCATTTAACCCCGCCAATAAACTATCGGCGCAGCATTTCCATCCACAACAAAACATTGCAAAACCACATGAACAAAACAGAAGAACTGATATTAACGATATTTAAAACCCACAGCGGCGAGTGGCTTAGCCCGGCAAAAGTAAGGGCCATAGTGAGCGCCATAACCGGGCACGATGTATTGCTGCCCACCGTGCGCCGCGCAATAACCTGTTTAACCAGGCAATGCAAACTGGTACGTTCTAAAACGGCAAGTGCGTATAAAGTATTCGAGGGGTAACAATTAACCTAATTATCGTCTCGCTGGTGCTCATCCTTTATGCGCACATAATACAATTTGGAGCATTTAGCACAAAACATCTTCCGTTTAGAAAGTTTAGGAAACAACGATTTAATCCAACGGCTACGTGGAATTTGGTAATGGAATGAAACATTACACTTCGGGCACAAATAGTGATCTTCGAGCATGCAGTAATAACTTTAGCTTAATTGGGCGGACCAAATTAAGCTAAATAATTAACACACAGAAATAAAACCCCATCAAACCAATACTAAAAATTAAAATGCTTTTGTTAAACGATAATTTCTAAACCATCATTTCATCAAACAAAATAAAATTAACCAAACAAACGCCGCCTAAAAACCGCATTTTTTACCCTCTTTGCCAACTTTAATTAGCCATGAAAACGCCATTAAGCAATTTTATACCCATAAACCGCAAGCTTTTTAAACACGAATTTTGGGCCGAAAAACGCCAGTATTCCAAATTTGAAGCCTGGCTTGATTTGATAACGTCGGCAAGGTTTGATAACACCGAGGGCCGGGTGTTAATTGGCAGCAATATTGTGCGATGGAACCGCGGCGAACTACCCGCATCAATCCGCTTTTTAATGGAACGCTGGGGCTGGACAAAAAACAAAGTAGAAAGCTTTTTAAAACTGCTTAAAAGCGAACAAATGATAACAACCCGTACAGCCCCCAACACCACGCAAACCATTATAACCATCTGTAATTATGAAAGTTACAACACCATAAACAAAACCGCCAGCCAGCAAACCGGACACCAGCCGGACACCGACCCGACAACTGCCGGACAACAACCGGACGAAACTAATAAAGCCAATAAACAAAAAATAGATAAACAAAGAACAATATACAGGGCCTTTGCCCACCTGGTTTTGTTTACCGATGAATACGATAAACTAATTGATGCCGGTTACACCGTTAACCACATCAACAAAATTTTAGATGAGGTAGAAAACTATAAAAACAACAAAAAATACACCTCGCTATACCTCACCGCAAAAAAATGGCTTGAGCGCGAAAATTTGAACCAAACCAACGCCGCCGCCGGGGCAGGCAAAATTGTGCAAATAACCAACGCCTTTCAGCAAGCCTTACAGTACCGTTAGGCCATATCCGGGCAACCACCAGCAACATCAAACCCCATACGTTAAACATTACAATTATTACAACCACACGCTAAAAAATGAACCAGCAAGCTGATAGTGCCCCGCAATATACAAGCAATTTGGTGCCAACGGCATCGGCAACAGCCATGGCGCAATTGTTAAATTCGCCCCTGGCCATACAGGCTACGCCACAACAGTTAGAGTACACCCTGGCGCAGGCAATGGCCAAAGCCTTTGCCGATATGGGCATTAACACCACCGACCGTAACGACGAGATTACCTACCTGGTACAAAACATGCCCGCCGAAGTACTGCGCACCCTGCCCAACATCCGCCTAAGCGAAATACCCGTTGCCATAAACCGCGGCATATTGCGCCAGTTTGGTAACTTTTTTGGCCTTAACGTAGCCACATTTATGCATTTTTTAATGGCCCATTACCAAAGCGAGCAACGCCTAAACGCCATAAAGGCACACAGCGCGGCACTGGCCAGTCAGGCCCCAAAACCAGTGCCCAGTGCCCAACAAATAAAGCAAAACCGCATTAGCCGCATAGCAACCGCCTTTTACCAGTACAAAACCACCGGCTATTATAACGACTATGGCAGCCTGGTATTTGATAACATAAACGCAATGGGCAAAATACCCTTTACCCCCAGCAAGAAGCCGGCATATTGCAGCAAGCCCGCCAAAACATGATAAACCGCTACAGCCGCGTATCGCTTTACGCCGACGAACGCGCCGGCCTGCGCTCAACCCTCAACAAAATTATAAACGGCGAGGCCCCAAACCTCATCCTCACCGAAGCCAAACGCATCACCCTATTCCAATTATTCGACCTCCTGATTAACCAAAACACCGATATTTTAGATTGGCTGCACCAGTGAGGCGAAGAGGGCGTTGAAGTTTCTATAATTATTTCCCCCGCCCGTTTAGGCGTCCACGCCTGAACACAAACGGTTTGCAGCGTCCACGCTGCCCACCTTAAACCATAATCCCTTGCACCCCCGCGCCCGTTTAGGCGTCCACGCCTAAACAAAAACGGTTCGCAGCGTCCACGCTGCAAACCCCAAACCATAATCCCTTGCACCCCGTGAGCGCCCCCCGCCCGTTTAGGCGTCCACGCCTAAACAAAAACAGTTTGCAGCGTCCACGCTGCAAACCTTAAACCATATCCCCCACTTCGTGTTCAAAATTAAATACACGGTGTAGCAAAAATTAATTTTTAGTTAAATTACAACACCTGAAAAACAGGGTTTTAAGCGCATTTGGTTAAATGGCACACCTATTGTTTAATAAATTGCATAACAACAAAAAAACTCTACGATTTATGAAAACTTACAACGAACACGACAGCGTAATTTACACCGATGCGGCAGGTAACATGATAGACACTTTTGTTGTTTACGAAACCGACCCGCAAAGCGGCCTTACCCATATTAACCATATGGATTTGCTGGTGCCCTTAAAAGCCTTGAAATTACACCCAAAATCGTTAGAGTCCAACCATTTGCCGGTGCGCGATGCGTTTAGTTTTGAGATACTAAAAAAATTAAAAGCCAAATACACCGATAACGATACCGAAATCAAAACCAAAATAATGAACCGCCCCGCCATGACAATTTATTCGCAAGCATCATAAGTACACGCCTAATATATATATCCCCAAAAGGCTTCACCATTAATTTGGCGAAGCCTTTTTATTGAGCCCAGCACCGGCGCGGCTTAGTGCTACTACTATGATGTTAATAGTGTACTGATAGATAGTGTTTAGAAGAAAAACGCCAATTCACCACGTCAATTGCGAGGTACTAAGCAATCTCTAAACTATACAAAGCTACTCTGTAAGTCCGTTTGTCCTGCGTAGAGATTGCTTCGTACCTCGCAATAACGTTTTTAATAAGGGTGTCATTCTGAGCGACAGTCGAAGAAGGGAGCGCAGAGGCCAAGCAGCTATACAGAGTAGATATGATTAAATGGCGAGTGCATTTTGAGTCGCGCAAAGAGGCCACCGCTCCGTCCTTCGACTGTCGCTACCCATGACGTTTTTAATTCCCCTCTCGAGAGTGGGCGGGTTGAAACGTGTAGTGGCCGGGGTGTGTTGTACGCCAGGCATTTCGAAAATAACACACCCCTCCGCCCCTCTCGAGAGGGGAATGGCACAAGCCAACGCTCTTTCGAACATCAGTTCACTTTCATAGGCCACAGGATTCTATTACTCGCGATAAACGCAGGGGATTGATGTTTTTAAACAGCCTTTTATACAAAAAATAATAAGCTAACTTTTCACTCAACGCTTAGTACTTTTAACTTACCACCTTACTTGCCAAACTGGGCAATAACCCTTTGCAGTTCGCTGGCCTGCATTACGCCGCTTTGTCGCCATTTGCTTTGTCCGTTTTTAAACAGCATCAGCGTAGGCACACTTTGCACCTTGTAGGCACCGGCCACCGCCGGGTTTTTGTCAATATCAATTTTCAGGATGGTTATTGTATCGCCAAGAGCATCTTTAAGTTGCTTTAAAATAGGTGGCATGGCCTTACACGGCCCGCACCACTCTGCCGAAAAATCAATAAGTACCGGCTTGTCAGATTGTATCAGTTCAGCAAAACTTGCCATGGTTTTATAGTTTATAAACCTTTAACGCTTGGGGTAGTTAATTGGTTTGCGCCCGGGTTTATTTAATTGGCACCATGGGGCTTTACCCGGCGGCAGGTGGCTCAACAAGTTCGTATCCGGTAAACGTCCAAACGGCTTTACCTTTTTCTTGCGTTTTAACATAGTTAACCCGGTAAGTAGTATTGGGCACCATAGTAAACTGAAAGGTAAGCGTAGTTGCTGCAGCATCCTTAGGGATAAAGCCAGGCAACAACTGATCGGCCAAAAAAGCGATAGGGTTTGACATCGGGAATTAAGATTTTTAGAGGCTCTTTAAAAAATACCCAAACGAGCGTCGTTGCGAGGTACAAAGCAATCTCTAAGCAGGAGAAACGGACTTACAGAGCCGCTCTGTATAGTTTAAAGATTGCTTCGTACCTCGCAATGACGCGGGGAATTGATATTTTTATTCTTTATAATTATTTGTGAATGAAATTTAAACAGCATATTACAAAATAACGCACCAAGCTACCCCATAACAGCACAAAAAGCAATATAAAAAGCTATTGATATTACACTAATACCGCTTTTTGGTGAGCAAATAAACCAAAACAAGCCCCATAAAAACAGCTATAGCAATGGCCCATTTTAAAAGCGTTGCCAAATTTAGTGTTTTAGGCTTATCCTCGTCGTTAGCCAGGTATATGGTACTTAAATCGGCAAAGGGGTTATTATCGGTATCAAACCTCATCTGCGTGTAATTTGATGGCGGCGGCAGTACTATGTTGCGCTGCGGCGGCGCGGCATCGGCAAGTTTAGGCGTTGGCGCGCCTGGGGGTGCAAACTTAACCACCTTGGGTTGTGCAAGTTCCTTAACCACCTCGGGCTCAACTGCGGCAATGGGCGTTTGTGCTTCGGGCTCGGGCAAGGGCTGCGCGGCAAGCAAGCTTGCAGTACGGGCAGTTAAAATAGGCTCATCCGGGTCGCTGCGCATACTGCGCCATGGCGCGGCAGGAGGCACAATTGGCGGACCTGGCACAGGCTCGGGCATTGTTGCAGCAGGGGGTGTTACCGCGCCGGGCAATGCCGGCTCGGGCCTGGTAAGCTGCGGCGGTAAAGGCGCAACAGGCGCAGTTTTACTTTCGGGAGGGGTATTTACAGGTGCCGGTTTAAAGGGCTTGGCTGTAAGCACCATTGGTTTAACATCAACCCTTGGCGGCGAATAAGTAACCTTTAATGGCGAAAACTCCTGAGGCACTTCGGGTATTTTAGCTGGCGGCAGGGGCGCTTTTTCGGGCTCGGGTGTAGCAGCAGTTAGGGTGCCGGTGCTTTCGCTGGCAAATGGGTTGCTGTTTAAAAGGTTGTTGCCGGTACTGGCTGCGGCAGCATTGGCCCTTTTGGTATTGGCAGGCAAAAAATCGGCCTCCCTAAAAAACCTGTTCTCGTACTCTAATTCTTCTGCCGGTATGGTTTTGTTTTTAAAGGGCAAAAAATCATCTTCCTTTAAAAAATTATCGCTGTTTAGCTCGGTTTGCGCTTCCTCGGCTTTAGCTTTAAGGGGCGCAAAATATTCGGGTTTTAAATTAACATTACTGTTGTTTGACCTGGCCTGTAGTGGATTTTTAATTTTAAAAGGCAAAAAGTCGCTATCATCATTACTGTTAGCTGCAGGGGTAGCATCGGTTTCTGCAGTTAGCGGCGGCTCGGCCAATTGCTGCGGCCCCACTCCAGGCGTAAGCGATGGTGCCGCCGAAGGCGCATCGTACAAACCAAGCCGGGCAACCGGGGCAAGCGCAGGTGCAGCCATAGGTATAATTGGCGGCTCGCCCTTAACGCCGCGTTTATAGGCAATATGGCTTTGCCATTTTCCGGCTAAACGGGCTTCAATTTTTTTACCCTCAACGGGGTAAAGGCCGTTTAAAAGCTGCCATCCCAAAAAGTCGTATTTGCCGTCGGTAACTATCAGCCCCTGGGCCACCAAATAATCAAGCTGAGCTTTAAAATTTTTACGTTTTTCCTGGGTATCAAGTTCCTGGTCAAAAGCAGGTTTTATATCCACCATTTTATCAATGGCGTTGCTTTGCTGCAAAACATCAAGTATGTTTATATATAATTGCTTATCCATAAATGATAAAACAGGGCAACGCTTTGCCAAATGTTATATAAAAATAGCTAATATACGTATTTTTTAACTATTAAGGATTTGTTTTTTATTTCACCAACGCGGCTCACAAAGCGGCCTTATGCCTTTTTTACATACCAACCATAAAAATAAACCGTTATGGGCCCACAGTAACAGGCGCATCAACCTTAAGCGCATCAACCACTTTAAACCGTTTAACCAGCATGGTGTAATGCGTTCCGTTTAATTTATAAACCGGCATTTTATCGGTGCTGCCTAAGCGCACAACGGGCATGCGGCTGTAAACAACCTCGGCGTTATCAAAATTAATGGTGTTGCTGGGCAGTGCAGCAGTTGGCGGCAATGCCAAATAATCGGCAATACTTGGCGATGGGTTAGTTAACAGCAAACTGTTAAGGTTTGGGGCACTTTTTAAACCTTGCAACTTAAAATTTTGCACTTTATTTTGCAACAGGTTGGGCGTTACTTGTGCAGTTGCACCTAACCCCAAACTAACCGAAATAAGGGTAAAAAAAATAATTTTCATGGCTTATTGTAAACTTACAATTAAAGTTAGCATTTTAACTTTACGCATGCAAATTTTCTTTAAAATTAACAGTTTGGCGCATGCAGTACATGGCCTACGCAACCTGTGTTAAATTAATGTTTCGGCAAAAAAAATAATTTATTTAACGGCGCGCACCAAGTGCATGGAGTAAAATGTTTTTGGGCCACCTTTTTCAACCTTAACGTTAAAAACGGCATTTTGCGGGTTATATACACCGTAATGCAAACCCACGGCATAATCATATATCACCTGGCCGGGCGTACCCTTTATTAAGCCGTTTGGGTTATTTTCGCTGTAAACAATTTTGCCCTGGTAAAAAAATATCAGGGGCCGGGTGCCTTCCTCATAATCCGGATAGGGCACGCCAAGCGCGGTTTCAACATCTTGCTTTGGCAGGGGCGTATTAAACACACAAAGGCCGTCCCATTTAAAACTGGTTAAATCGGCAATTTTAACAATACAATTGGCAGCACCCTTACAATCGTCGGCCTTGGCCTGTATCTTTTTTTCAATTTCCTCTTTTCCATTTTTAACGCCACAGCCCGTGGTTAATAATAAAAGCAATAAAATTTTAAAAGATTGTTTCATTTTGATAGATAAAATTTAAAACTGGTTGTTTGAGGCCGCTAAAGTACTAAAACCATTCCTATTTTTAGTTTTAACGTTTCATAATGCAGCACGCCCTATTTTGCAGTACCTGGCCGCCGCCAATTTTTAACCAAACAGCTAACCCAACGGCTAAAATAAAATTGATACCAGCCCTGTAAAATATTTTTTGTACCTTTACACCACTTTATTATCCCAATAATAAATCCGTTTTTCAGATCTCTGAAAACTGAAATCAGATGACGGAAGTCAGAAATCTGAAAACAGAAATCTGAAGTCAGATGTAGGAAATCCGAAATCCCAAAACGGACATCCGAAATCCGCCCTCCGAAATCCGAAATCCGCCCTCCGACTTCCAAAATCCCAAATCCTCCCTCCACAATCCGAAATAAAAACACATGGATACCACCTTTAAACTTACCCCTATTCAAAACCAGGCCGCGCAGCTTTTTTTGGGCCATGCGCGCGAGTTTTTATTAGTTGGCGGCAGCCGGTCGGGTAAATCATTCGTTATTGTACATCAGCAGTTACGCATGGCGCAGCAGTATCCGGGTTCAAGGCATATTATTGCGCGTTACCGTTTTAGTCATGCCAAAAACTCCATTTGGTTAGATACCCTTAAAAAAGTAACCCGCGTTTGCTTCCCCGACGAAAAATTTACCTGGCGCAATACCGATTTTTACCTCCAGCTTGAAAACGGATCGCAATTATGGATTGCCGGACTGGACGATAAAGACCGTACCGAAAAAATACTCGGCATGGAATTTTTAACCGTTTTTTTAAACGAAGCCAGCCAAATATCATACGAAGCTTATACCACCATTAAAACCCGCCTGGCCCAAAAGGTTGATGGCGCGCAGCCGCTTTTGTTTGTTGATGCCAACCCGCCATCAAAAAAACACTGGATGTACCGCGTATTTGTTGAACATACCGACCCCGAAAGCAATACCAATTTATTACCCACCAGGTATGCCATGCTTAAAATGAACCCCGACCAAAACCTGGAAAACATTAGCACCGAATACCTGGACACCCTAAACTCGCTCCCGCTGCGCAAACGAAAACGTTTTAGGGACGGCGAATTTGCCGACGATAGCGAAGGTGCCCTCTGGACCGACGACCTGCTTAACGGCACCCGCATTTGCCGCAACCCCGATGGTACCCTACCCGTAGCGCTTAAGCGGATAGTAATTGCCATTGACCCCGCCGTGAGCAGTAAAGATACCAGCGACGAAACCGGCATTATTGTAGCCGGCATTGGTTTTGACAACCATTTATACGTTATTGACGATGCCACCGGCCAGTACAGCCCCACCGAGTGGGCACGCAAAGCCGTTGCCCTGTACAACCATTACCGTGCCGACCGTATTATTGGCGAGGTTAACAACGGCGGCGATTTAATTGAAGCCGTGCTGCGCAATGTGGACGCCAAAATAAGTTACCGATCGGTACATGCCACGCGCGATAAACTTACCCGCGCCGAACCGATTGCCGCCATTTACGAGCAAGGCAAGGCCCATCACATTAATGAGTTATTGGAGCTTGAGCTGGAGATGACAACCTGGGAAGCCCAAAAAGGCAAACGATCGCCAAACCGTATTGACGCCCTGGTTTGGGCCGCTACCGATTTATGCCTGCGCCTGGGTGCAATAAGCGGCCAGGCCAAGTTCCACTTCCGCCAAAAACCAAACCTCAAACAAAGCCGCCTGCTACAAACCGGCCAAAAGCGTTTACCAACCCAAAACGGTTAAGCAACTTGCCCTTTCCCTATTTCACGATAATGCGAAAGTAAGTAGTGGGGGTAATTTCGCCATTCCTGCGCCCGGTGTTGTTTCACTACGCCGAAAGTATGCGGTATAGCTCCAGGTTCAAATAATAAAAACCTTTGCCAACCTCCCTTTTTTCAAGTATGCCCATCCTGGTTAAGTTATCTAAGTATCGTCTGGCAGTATTTTCGGCATAAGCACGGCTGGTTACTAAATGCTTTACTTTGGTAAACGGCTGTGTAAAAATGGCATTAACAAGTTGGTCTGGCCGTTGCACATCTGTATCTTCCTCAATTGCCGTTAAAATGGCATTCTTGGCGGCAATAATATCGTTTATCTTGTCATAAGTAATGTTTGAGGTAACCTCAACAGCTTTCAACATAAATAGCAACCAAGGCTTCCAACTACCTCTTTGCGTTATTCCGGCAAGGCCGGCATAATAATCCTCCTTATTGTCGATGATATATTTACTCAAAAACAAAATCGGATGATCCAGCAATCCTTTTTTGGCTAAATAATTGATATTAAAAATGCGTCCGGTACGGCCATTGCCATCCCTAAAAGGGTGTATAGCTTCAAATTGATAATGCCCTATAGCCATTTTCAGCAAGGGGTCTACCGGGTATTTTTTATCATCATTTAAAAAGTCTACCAAATTGTCCATTTTGGCTTCAATAATTCCTTTTCCGCGTGGAGGCGTATAAAACGTTCTCCCTGCGTTAGGGCCAGTGCCACCTTCCTTAATAATAATTTGGGCGATAGGTGTTCGAATGCCGTCGGCAAACTGACTAACTATCCGGTACATCCGTACAAAATAATTGGTGTCAATGGGTTGGTCGCCTTGCAGATATTGATGGCCTTCCCAAAGTGCCTCCCTATAATAAAGTACTTCCTTGGCAGGGCCATTTGTATGGTTTATATTTTCTTCACTATAGGCTTTGTAAAGTTCGTCGTCTGTGGTGAATATATTTTCAATAGCACTGGAAGCTTTTGCCTCCTGCAAACTTATTGAATTGATAAGTAGGCCTTGATTGGGTATTGCAATACTTCTACCGTGCAATCTGGCAAGGGCTGCTTTAGCATTACCTAACTGTTCATAAATGTCAATGTCCCGGTATAGCTCCGGTGCTATGGGCAACTCTGGTAAATCATTCCAAGGTTTCATTCTATCGGGATTAATCTTGTAGGCCATAGTTCAAAACTAATGTTTTTCACATTAAAAAACTTAAATTTTAATGCCAATCTATCTTTTTAACATTAAAGCAATCCCTCAACCTTTCATTCACATTAAAAAATCAACTTTTTAATGTGAACAACACATTTTCACCTTAAACACTAATCTTCATTCTACTAAACTCAAAATCAACATCTTTAAGGTTATCAATTGCGGTACATGTAATTTAGTTAAGCTATTTAAAAATGCACCATCGGTGCAAAAGGTCGGTAGCTTATCAATAATTGCTTATTTGCATGCCGTAGGTATGTCACTTATGCAGGGGTTGTGCCTACTGCAAATTAAAACCCCATAAAATTTTTATTATTCAAACTTTATTTATTACTTTTGTAATCAAAGTAATAAAACGGTTTAATGGTTGATAGTTCATCAACTATAGTTTAACTTTTACAGCTATCGTGGCGCAGTTTAGCCACCTATAGAAAAACGTAGGTATACAACTTTAATAGTACTAGTCCTGAGTCAAAAGTTAGATTATTCTTTTTTTGACTTAGAACTCAAGACTTGTGGCTAAAGACTATCAACCATGATCCACGCACTAAATCCCAATAAAAATGCTTCCAATTAAACTAAACGGAGTACCCTACAATTTCCCTACCGAAGTAGCCGAGATCAGCCTCGGGCAATTTTTTGCCTTGCGCCAGTCAAAAGGCATCCTGCACGAAATTTGTGCCCTTACGGGGATAAACCACGAAACCGTTTCTAACTTCAAGGGCCGCGATGATCTGGATAAATGCAGCGCCTTGCTAAACACCCTGGGCCAAAAACTGGCCGCCGGGTTTGATGGCCACACGCTGCCCAAACAAACCGTGGTGGGTGGCAAAACCATCCGCGTGCCTAAAAACCTAAAAATAGAACCCGTGGGCGCATTTATAGCCGTTTACAACTTAATTAACGACGAGCAAAAGCGTTGCGCCGCCGCCCAAATTGAGTTCGACCCTACCAACATCATTCCGCAGGTGCTGGCCCATTATTTATGGCTGCCCTTTATGGGCGACGATGTGCTTTATAACGACGAAAAAATTGAGAACGAAGCCTACCAGCAGCAAATAATGACTATCCCGATAACGGATGCCGTGCCCATTGCCAATTTTTTTTTTCGGAAGTTTCCGCACTTATAACCGAGCAGGGCAAGCTACTTTACCGCCCACCCACTGCCGACGAGCAGCGCGCCAATTCGCAAAAGCTTAACCAATTTGGCTGGATGCTCACCATTGATACCCTCGCCAATTTCGACATAACCCGCTGGGATAACGTACTGAGCCAAAGCTACGAGCGCACCATCATCAAACTCATCATTAACCGCGAACGCACCGAATACCAAAAACGCTACGCCGAAGCCGTGAACCAGGTAGATAAAAGATAAAAACAGCAAGTAAAGTTAAAAAGCAAATGGCCAATATTATTTAAAGGCTTTTTAAAAACACCCCAAAAACCGTCATTACGAGATAAATTTCGGTGTTCAACATTCAAAATTCAGTGTTCGATATTGTTTTGTTCCTTAACTTATTCACATTGCTCCGTAGGTGCAATACCTAACAAGTATGGCTAACCTTAACAAAACCGCGCACATGGCTATTTTTTATATCCACGAAGCAAAACCCCAACAAACTATCTAATCCGTTATGATAAAAACCACACTCCAAACCCTGGCCGCCGGGCAAAGCTCTATAGCTTCCTTTTTTTACGGAACAGATTACGAGGCTAACATACAGGCCGACGATGCCGCTTTCCCGATGCTGCACGTGCAAACCATCACCAATTCGGGTGCCGAATTATCGGCCACCACAGGCGCGGCACGTAAAACATGGCCCCTGTTTTTGTTTTTCTGCCAAAAAGGCGACATCGACTTAACTACCGACGAGCAGGACGCCATTGCCGAACAAATGAAAGATTTAGCTATTGAATACGTGGCCCGCCTTAACAAAACCCGCCAGTTTGATGAAGTATCTAAAATACAATTTAAACACCTCTACTACAAGTTTGATATGTGCGTATGCGGCGTACTCACCATGATAACCTTGCGCGACAGGAGCGGCTACGCCGTGTGCGTGTAAGTATACTCAACATTAAACTATGCTCACAAATTAATACACCAAATGAACCTGCAATTGTTCGCCTATTTTACCGATATCCGCAACCAGATTATCGAAATTGCCACCCAAAAGGGTATGAATGCCAGCGGCAAAACCCTAACCTCGCTCGAGATTACCGAAATACCAAACGGACTGGAGCTAATGGCCAACAGCAACATTTACTTTATGGAAAACGGCCGCGGCCCCACCCATCCCGGCACACCGGCAGGCAACCCCAACCTGGTTGAAGTGATACAAAACTGGCTGGATGCCAAGGGCCTTGCCATAAACCCCTACGCCGTAGCCAACGCCATCCACAAAAACGGAACGCGGCTATACCGTTCCGGCGGCAACTCGGGCGTACTCAGCATCCCCCTCAAACTCGAACGGCTCGACGAGGTATTCGCCAACATCAGTGCCGAATACCTGCAAACCGCCTCGCAAGATATATTTAAACCCATGCTGGAGATGGGGCAGTAATTTTAAGATACAAGAAGCAAGAGGCAAGATGCGAGAAGCACGAAATTAGACCAAAAACCTCAACAAAATACACTTAAAAAACCCTGTCATTGCGAGGTACGAAGCAACCGCACAGAGGCATATTCGCCCTGCATAACGGCCCGGCCTCCGTGCGATTTCCACGCTTAAAAAGCCCTGTCATTGCGAGGTACGAAGCAACCGCACAGAGACATATTCGCCCTGCATAACGGCCCGGCCTCCGTGCAATTGCCACGCTATCGCTCGCAACCACATATTTTTACATCTTACATAAAAACACATCTTCCATCTTACCTGATACATCTTCCATAAACCCTTACCCCATGCCAATAATAGGTACCATAGTAAATTCATTTGATAACGAGTTTGGCCATTACCAAATTCGTTATGATGTTGGTGGCAACGGCTTTTCCGTAAATTTTACCGGCAACAACGAGCAATACACACTAAGCAGCAGCCAGCGCGGCGGCTTCAACGAGGGCGATTATGTGGGCACCCTGCAAACCGGGCCCGGCACATTGGTAACCTTTACCGCCAGCCTAACCTTCCCCTTTTTAGTGGCAACTCCCGGCACCGTACCAATAGATGACGGCAGCGATGGCAACAGCGGCGGCCCATCCGGTTGTAATATTGCCATAACCAGCCTAAGCACCGTTGCCGAAAGTGCGCCCGGCGCAGCAAACGGCACGCTAACCATTGTGGCCACAACGGCAAACCTGCCCATCAGCTACAGCATTAACAACACCACGTGGGTTAGCAGTCCGGTTTTTAGCAGCCTATCCGGCGGTAGCGGCACCGCTTACGTAACCGATGCCCTGGGCTGTACTGCCCAGCAAAGTTATACCGTAACCACCACGCCATTAGTATTTAACAGGCTGGTAAGCAGCCCGGCCATTGGCCAATCGCGCTGGAGCGCACTGTTTAACCCCATAATATTTGGTTACCAAAGTGCTACGGCAGTACCGGGCCGCAAGTTTATAACCAAAATTACCAGCGGGTACGATGGTGCCGCAAACGTAATAACGGCCACCCATGCCGCCAACCTAACAGGCTATTGCCGGGCCGATATATCAAAATACCTGCGCACGCTGCTGCTGCCTCAAGACGAGCTTAATTATACAGCCATTAACTATCGCGATGCCAACATCAGCGCATCATATACGGTAGAGTACAAAGAAACCTGGGACGGCGGCAGCGATACCGACTGGACAAGCGCCGGCGACCCTTTTTACGTAACCTACTCGGCCATGCAAATTGGCAACACCACCGGCGGCAACATGCAGCCCTATGTAACCTATCCCGGTGCAAACCAGGCCAACCCCGGCAAGTTTTTAAACGATTTTAAAATACCCGTGCTCTATACCGATATGCCCTGGGACATCTCCTTCATTTATTCCGAAAAGGTGGCCGGCTATCAGCTTAAACTGGGTGGTAACGGTATTGATGTTAATGGCAACATCTGCGGTTCGCTGGGCGAATCCATGTTACTAAACGAAGATGGTTCGGCACTGCTAAACGAAGACGGCTCTAAACTCCTGATCGAAAGACAGGCCCCCGGAACGCTACTCAACAAGCTGGGCGTTAACCGCTTGCGCATAACCCAAAACATACCCGCAAACAGCAATTGGCTGGATGTTTTTTTGTTTTACACCGATGGGCAGGGCAACAACATACCCGTAACCGAAAGCCGGCGTTTACTGTTAGATAAATCGCCCTGCAACGGCCTGCCCTACGAGTACCTCAAGTGGATGGGCCCAACCGGCGGCTGGCTGTATTACATGCTCATTAAAAACCAGATACACGAAATAACCACCACAAACCCCGTATTGATGGACCGCTACATTGCCGATTACGCTGCCGCGGATAGCACCCAGCAGCTCATCAGCATAAGCGCAAAAAAGAAGATAACCGCCGGCAAAAACGACATACCCGCCTACGAGGCCGAAGCACTGGCAACCCTGCTGTATTCGCCCAAGGTGTACCGCCTGGTTAATGCCGCCACCAACACCTGGCAAGGCGTAATTATTGATACCACATCCCTAAAAATGTACCAAACCTACGGCCAAACCGGCGATTTTGAAATTGCCTTTATCCTGCCCGAAGTTAACGTGCAGCGCGCCTAAGCCCCCTAACCCCCTAAAGGGGGAACAAGAAAATGCACCGGGAGGTGCAGTGGCCCGGTAGCGATCAACAAACAATCTCTATTGCACCGTTAGGTGCAATAGCCCGGTAGAAAAACGACAAACAGTCTTTTTTGCGCAGTAGCTGCAATAGCCCGGTAGAAATCAACAAACAAATTTTTTTTTGCGTCGTAGGTGCAACAGGTCGGTAGAAAAAAAACAAACATATCTCTTTTTGCGCCGTAGGTGCAATACTTAACCTAAGTAAATCAATAACAAACACCAAATAACCAAGTAAAATCCGGTACTCAACATTTGCTCTAACCAACCAAGCCCCCTTCCGGGAGGCGCTAATCAAAAACTCCCCCTTTAGGGGGCTGGGGGGCACCATTCAATTCACTAACCAAGCCTCCCTTTGCGGGAGGCGCTAATCAAAAACTCCCCCTTTAGGGGGCTGGGGGGCCTTATGCAAAACGCACAACTATTAGTTAACGACATCCCGTTAGATTTACCTTCCGACAGCCTAATCGCCCTGTCGTATGCCGTAAACACCCTTGCCGATTTAAAAACCGTGCAGGGCAACATCTCAAACAGCATCAACCTGCCCAATACCGCCGCCAACCGCGCCGCGCTGGGCTATCCCGAAGATCTTAACTTTAACGGTGTCGCCATCATCCGCCAAAAGCTGGCGTGCCGGTACATCCAAAACGGGGTTGATGTTATCCCGCAAGGTAATTTGCGCATTACGGGTGCATCAAAAAGCGCGCTTACCGTTGTGTTAAGCTGCGGCAATACCGATTTTTTTGATGTGATAACCGGCAAAATTACCGACCTCGACCTGAGCGAGTACGACCACCTGTGGAACATGCAAAACGTAATAGCATCGCGCCTGCGCACCGATGGCTACATTTACCCGTTTATAAACTACGGCAACATCACCAACGATACCAGCGACATACGCGGCCAGGGCATATCGCCAAACGAAATGCGGCCCGCCGTATTTGCCAAAACCCTGGTTGATAAAATAGTGGCCTCGGCAGGTTATACCCTCATCAACAAAATTACCGACGACCCGGTAACCACCCCCATTTACAACAACCTGATACTGCCCTTTAGTGCCGATAAAATATCGCACCCGCAACGGTATATCGACCAATATGCCCCGCAGGATATTGAGGTACAATGCGGTACCGATGTACACTTTGTTAGCCCCAACGGCGTACACAACGCCATTCCGTTTAACCAAACCATTGCCGATACCGCCCACCTTTTTGACGGCATTAACTGGACGGCAGATCGCATTATGCGGGTAGACATTAATGCCCATTTCCCGCAAATACATTTAGCCAGGCCAGATACCGGGGGCGATAGCGGTAAAGGTGCTTATTTTAAAATTATGGTAAGATATTCGGATGGTTCAATAAACAAGTTATTTGAAGCACCCAATTTATCTTTCGTTGACGATAATCACGACGTACAACATTACGATTTCAACATGACGCTCACCGGCGTACCCCTAAAACCCGGCGACCAGATTTATTTGGAAGTTGAAACCGCCGGGCACGGTGTTTACACCACCGTTGATATTTACCACGGCGCCACCCTCACCATAAAAGCCAACAACAACGATGTTATTTTTGGCGAACAAATACAGTTGGAAGGCACCATGCCCGATATGAACTGTACCGATTTTTTAAAGTTTATCTCGTTTTTGTTTTGCGCCATCATCCAAACAGATAATGTGGCCAAAACCGTTACCATTGTGCCCTTTGGCTACATTTTACAACAAATGCCCAATGCCATTGACTGGAGTGCCAAAGTTACCGAGGCCGACGAAGATTACGACGTGCAGATAGGCGATTACTACCAGCAAAACGAAGCCAAATTTGCCGAAGACGATGCCATATCGCCCGCCACATACGGCAACGGCAGCTTTTACATTAACGATTTTAACCTGGATATTTACCAGGACATTTACGATATACCCTTTGCTGCCAGTTACGACGAACTGGTGCTGGGCAACAACCGCACATCAACAATTAAAAAAATAGCCGATTATGATACCCTTGGTGCCAACGGCCTCCAATTTACCATCAGCACCACCCAGCGCATACTGCTGCTCAACAAAAAAGATGTACCCGTAAATTACCGTTGGGATCATGATCTTACCCCGGTGAGCGATAGCATACCCTTCGCCTACTTTGCATCAGGCAATACCAATGCCGATTTAACCATGACCAGCGTTTTTAACAACCACTACGCCGATTTCATTAACGTACTGGCCGATCAGCGCAAACTAACCTGCTACCTGCAACTCAACGAAATCGACATCCAAACGCTCAATTTTTTTAAACCCGTTTACATCCAAAAATACGCCAGCTACTTCTACATCAGCAAAATAACCGATTTCACCGGCGTAAAACCCTGCAAAGTAGAGCTGATACGCCTTTAGTTCATCAGTTCACCGGTCATTGGTTCATTGGTCTTATCACTTTATCATTCCAACCCAACCAATACCGCTTAACTAACAAACTACCCCACCAATGAACTAATGACACTAATGAACCAATAAACCAACCCTATGGACGATACCAAAAAAGCCCTCCTCAGTATCGATATTGATACCGCGGCCCTCACCCAAAATGCCGACAAAGCCAAAGAAGCCGTAAAAGCCCTTGCCGAGCAACTCAAAGAACTCAAAACCACCGGCAAAGAAAGCGGCGAAGCACTGGATAAAATTGCCGAGCAAATAAAAAAAGCAACCGAAGCCGCCGATAAAAGCAAAGATGCCCTAAAAGAGTTTTCTACCCGACTTGCCGAAGCAGCTAAATCTTCCGAAGAATTAAAAAATAATCTGAGTGAACTTACCAAAAAACAAACCGACTCAAGTAAAGCCCAGGTTGCCGATACAAATGCTGCCAAAGAAGCCGAAAAAGCTCAAAAGAAACTTAAAGCAGCGATATCAGACACCACGAAATTATTGAGAGAGTCCAGGAAGGATTACAAAAATTTAGACGAAAGCGAAAAAGCTAAACACATTAAAGAATTAATTGAGACTTACAATAACCTAAATAGCACTGAACGCGAAAATGAACGAATTGGCGGTAGTCTCGAAAAGCGTATAACAACTTTGCTAACTCAACAAAAAGGCGAACAAACGGAGCAGGACAAACTAAATGAAAGAAGAAAAACAGGCACAAAATTAATTAAAGCGCATAAAGAAATACTTGACACCACAGAGGGAAGTATTGTTAATACCAAGGTAGCTATATTGGCTTTAACTACCGAATATTTAAATCTCAGCGAAAAACAACAGAAAAGCGCAAGAACTGGCGGCGTACTCAAAGCAAAAATAGATGAATTGCAAGAAAGCCTAAAAAAACTCGAAAGCAAATCTATCTCCGATTTCTCCGACAGGTTTGTGGAAGCCGGAAAAAAAATACTCCCATTTTCCGAAGGTATAGGTAAAGCTGCCGAGCAATTTAAAACGTTAAAAGAGGGTTTTGCTACCGGAGTAGAAGGCTTGAAAAATATCGGAAAATCAACTGCGGAATATTTTCACCAGGTACGTGCCCTATCACACGAACAAAATGATTTAAATAATAATACAAAGGTTTCTGCCAAAGTCTTCCAATACATAAAGTCCGGTTTCGAGGTTGCTACTGGTGGTGCTAAAAATTTCGGCAAGGCACTTGTAGGCACCGGCATAGGTGCTATAATTATTGCCGTTGGCTTGTTAACCGATTACCTCAAAAACTTCAAACCCATTGTCGATCTTATTGAGCAAGGCATGGCTGGTTTTAACGGTGCAATAGCCGCCGGTAAACATATTTTAGATGAGTTTTTTGGCAGCATCAAAAGCGTGGGCGATTTATTTAGCAAACTGGGCAACTTTATCGCTCACCCTATTGATAGTTTGATGAATTTAGGCAAAGCAATGGCCGAAGCAGGCAAAAAAACATTTGAACTAAAGAAAGCCGAGCAAGAGCTTAACGACGACATTCAAGCCACCGCAGGTAAAAATATTGAGCGTGAAACCGAAATCGCCCGGTTAAAATCCAAATTGATAGGTGCCAATATAAAAGACAAGGAAGAATACAATAAAAAGATAAAAGCCTTACAAAAAGAAGAAACAGACGAGAATACAAAAAACACCAACAAGCAGATAGAGAATACCCTCAGCAAGGTAAATGCTATCAACGGTATTCATGGCAAGGAAGAGTTTAGCCTTAAAAACCTTACCGCTGCGAAAATAGAAGCCCTGAAAGAATCAAAACATCTTGACGACGAAACAGTAAAAAGCTTATACGACGCCTTAAAACAAAAAAACGACATCATTTCAAAAAGTTTTGAAGAAGAAGGTAAAATAGCCACCGAGGCGCAAACTAAATTAGCCGAACAAAACAAAGCCGCCGACGACAAAAAAGCAAAGGCTCGCGAGGCGTTTAAGGAATCGCAAAACAGGATGATCCTTAATAACATAAAAGATGCTAATAAGCGAGAGGTAGCCGAACTTGAGGCCGGTTTTAAAGAACAAATTAAACAGTTCAAAAAAAATTCGGCAGCCTATTTACAATTAATAAAAGAGCGCGATCAAAAATTAAAAGAGCTCGCCGAAAAGCAAGCCAAAGACACCCAAGACAAAGAAGCAGCCGACGACAAAGCTTTGTTTGACGCCCAAATGCAATTAAAATTAGCACAGGCAGAAGGCGATTTTGAAAAAACCCAAACATTAAAAAGCGAACAAAACAAAAAAGACCTGGAGTTTGATCTTAAAAACAGTAATCTAAACGAAAAACAAAAACAAACATTAAGAGAACAATCTGCACTGCGCGACTTAGAAATTTTAAAAGAAGGCCACGAAGCAAAAAAAGCATTTTTAGAAAAAACCTTAGAAGAAGACAAAAAACTAGCCGAAGGTGAAACCGACCCCAAAAAGAAGCTACAGGCCCAAATAAAGGTAATTACCGACCAATATAACTTAGAGGTACTACTGGCTAAAGGCAACGCTGCGCAATTGATCGAGATCGAAAAAAAACGTACTGAAGCCACCGCCGCCCTCAATAAAGTTGAGACCGTTCAAAAAAAGAAAAGCTTTCAAGACGAGGTTTCGCTGATCGAAGCTAAAACCAAGCAATATTCAGATCACTTTACCAAGCTATCGGGCATGTTTAGCAAAAACACAGCCGCTGGTAAGGCAGCGTTTGTGGCTCAAAAAGCTATAGCCGTGGCCGAAATTGCTATTAATACCGAAAAACAAATATCCGCAATATATACCTCAACCCGCGAGGCTGTTGCCAACGATATGGACGAAGGCCCAATTATAGGAGCCATCCATGCAGCTATAGATATAGCCATTGGCGCAGGCGAAATTGCAGGCACAATAGCAAACGGTATAAAGCAGGTTAGCACCATCAACAGTACAAACCCATCCGGCTTTGCAAAAGGTGGTTTATACCTGTCCGACGGGCAGGGCAGCTATTTAACCGGGCCGGGCAGCGGCACCAGCGATAGCATAAACGCCAAACTCAGCAACGGCGAATCCATCATCAATGCCCGTTCAACCCAAATGTTTGCGCCCATTTTGTCGGCCATAAACCAGGCAGGCGGCGGCAGGGCGTTCAACACCAGCACCCAGGGCAACGGTTACGCCTTAGGCGGCCTGTTTAACGGCAGCAACGCCCTAAACGACGGCTCTACCGATTTAGCCACCACCCGCTCCCTAAACGATATGGCCAAAACAATGGCCGCCAGCATGCCCCGCCAAATATTAGTGGTTGAAGATGTACAAGCCAGCCTGCAAAACAAAGCCATGCTGCACAGCATGAGCAATTTTTAAACCCACAACATAATAGTTTACAAAAGCAACAAAAATACTAAAAAATTTATCACTAATTTTTTTAGTATTTTTGTTGCTTTATTAATTTGATTTTATATTTTTATCGAAAATTAATGAAATATGAAAAAACTATTATTGAATCTCATCTTATTTATTGCCATATTTAGTTCGGCAAAGGCACAAACTGATTATTGTAAAGATATTAAAAAGTCAGTCACAGACGACAACATTATTTACAGAACACCAACTCCTGGAGACCAGTTCGGCTTTGCCAAAATAATTGACAAAGCAGGCACCGGCACATTTTTTAAAATGATACTTGGAATATCCGATCCGGATAATAAAGTTACGGATGCGTCAATAACCTTTGAAGACGATGCTGTCTTAAATTTCTCTAACGTAATCATTGACAGAAGTGCCGAAAAAGATATAATTAATAACTATATCTATACTGGCTCCATATCATTAAGTGCTGATGATATGGCTAAATTTAAAACCAAAAAGATCAAATCATATCTTTTTTTAGGTAAAAAACGCGTTCCTTCTCCTTTCGGGAACGTTAAAGTAAAAGTTATGGCTTACGCCAATTGCATTGATGGGCTTAACGACGTTCCAAAAGTAGTATTCAACCCTAACGAAAAAAAATCGATAGATGGTTTTTGGGGCATCCCTTTTGGTTCATCAGCAGAAACCGTTAAGGCAACAATGGCCTCTAAAGGTGGTAGATTTGACAAAGAGAATTCAAAAGCAGATCAGCTTTACTTTTTCGACGCTGTTTTTACTGGCCGTAAAACCGGTGCTATTAGCGCATCCATAATAGATAACAAATTCTATCAAGCTGGAGTATCCTTCCCCGAGCTTGAAGAAATACATATCATAAGCACGTTTGACGCCATGGTTTCCGAGTTGTCTGATGTTTATGGTAATCCTAAAATTGTAAAAAATTTCCAGGAACCGTATAAAGAAGGTGATGGTTACGAAGTACAGGCTATCAAACTGGGTAAAGCATCTTATTACGCTCAATGGACAACCAATAACGGCAATACCATCTTTGTTCAAATTAGTAGCAAAGGCCGGATCTCTCTTTTTTATACCGACACCGCTTTAGAGAAAACTAAAAACGCTAAAAAAACCAACGACTATTAATTAATAATCCTTATTACAAAAACAACAAAGGCTTCACCATAACCGGCGAAGCCTTTTCTATTTCCGCCTATCGGCCATCTGCATTCTGCCCTCCTAACATTCCCAAAAATCCGACGGTTATTATAATTATTCCCATTATGCCCCGCCAAATATTAGTGGTTGAAGTTGTATAGAGCAGCATGCAAAACAAAGTGATGCTGCATAGCATGAGCAATTTTTTAAATTATCAAGCCTCAGGTAATTGTACTGAGGCTTGATAATCAACATTTAAAATATCACAATTTATTTAACAAGCAATTAAAAAATGCTCTTGTTTCCTCACCTTCTCCTGGGTCTAATTCAATCTTCAGCACATCAATTTTCATATCAGTAGCAATGCCGGTTTTAAACTTGAGTATTTGAGCCGGGGATAGCCGAAAAAATATTTTATGATTGAAATAAGCACCGCTTCCAACGGTAACATCAACTTTGGCAACAGGATTTGACATCCTCGAACCATCTTTAAAAAGAATTGTAAACCCCTTTCCTCCATGTGCCGATTCGTCTGTTGTTTTAAGAATAGCATAATAAGTTGCTATTCCGCCTTTTATTTCTTTTGAAAATGCGATGGAGTTCCCATCAGGCGTATCGAAAGTTTTTGTCCGGCTTATTTTGTCTGTCTCCGTAGTTATTTGGCTGCAATAATAGTCGTCTGTTAAGCCCAGTCCAGTAATTTTGAAAGTCTCTTTAAAGTAAGTTTCACTAAGAGTACTAAATTTATAATACACCTTACTTTTAATAGTGGGGTTCTCCAATTCAATTGCGTAATAGTAAGGATCGCTTGGGTCAACTTGGTTAATCCATGGTTTAACACTAATACATTTAAACGTTTTATTAACCAAACTGTCATAATTTGAATTATAGTTTTTGGCATCGTAAAATAGTAGAACATTTTCAGCCTTCGAATCGTCCGAAACAACTTTATAAAATTCAGGATAACCGTATCCAATAAGTTCTTTGTTCTTTGGAGTTACTGTAAAGTTCTTACCAACCAAATACATAACGCTTTTGCCAATAGATTGGGCAATTGAGTTATAATTTAAAAATAACATTAAAATAATCGCGTAGGTTTTTTTCATGATTTAATTTTTTTGTGAAAATATATAATTAAAACAGAAAACTAAAATATTTAGTATTTTAATTTTAAACATTCCAAAAATCCGACGGTTATTATAATTATTCCCATTATTTTAGTTAATTATCAAAATACAACACACTCAAAATCAGCCATATAATTTTTATTACAATTATACCAAACGTAATAAAAGCCGTAACTTTGTATAACACAAAAGCAAAGCAAAAATGGCTAATAAAACCTCTGGCAAACAGTTTACCAGCTCAAGTCTCACTGCTTGATAGTAGTGATAAGTTAACAGTACTAAGTCCTAAGTCTTGAGTCAAAAGTCTTGAGTCAAAAGTTAGATTATTCTATTTTTCTTGACTTAGAACTTAATACTTACGGCTAACTACTACCCAATACCAACTATTTAATACTTAAAAAATGTTTCAAACCCTGCTACAGCTTAAAAACAATGGCACGTTAAAACAATTGGTTTTAAACGGCTTCATGTCGCCAAAAATATTTATGTATCTCGAAATCTACCTTTGGGTTGATGCCCGCATACAAACCACAGGCAAAAGCCTCAGCACCATAGTAAGCGATGCCGAAATTGTGTTCAGCGTATCAAGTGCCACAATATGGCGTTCGCTCCGCATCGCAAAAGATATGGCTGCGGATGATGCCCTGGCAAGCTAAACCCCGCTACAATTAAAGTTACTATCAAAACTGTGATAGTAAACCAAACCACAATCCACCGTACCTTTGTATCACAATAGCAATAGAAGTAATATTTTAAAAAGAGTCAGGAAGCGAGAGTCAAGAGTCAAGAAGTAGGAAGCATGGCAAAAATTAAATCATGCATCATCCATCAAAATTCAATCCTTCAATAATTCAATCCCTCAATCATTCAATCACTCAATAATTCAATCCCTCAATAATTCAATCATTAAACCCATGCCACAAACAGCTCACATATATATCTACGGCGATATTGTTAGCCAGCAGGTTCCCAGCCTGGGCCAGTCGGGCGCTGTGTCCTTAACCTCCGTAAAGGATGCGTACAACTCTAACAGCACCTGCAACAACATCGTGGTACACATCCACTCCAATGGTGGTTCCGTGTTCGAAGGTTTCGCCATTCACGATTTTCTGGTAAACACCGGCAAACCAATCACCACCATTGTAGAGGGATTATGCTGCTCAATCGCCACCGTCATCTTCATGGCCGGCACAGAGCGTAAACTCACCGAAAACTCACGCTTCCTTATCCACAACCCGTGGGGTAATGGCGAGGGCGACGCAGCATACTTCCGCCAGTACGCCAACGAACTACAAAACGAGCAAAGCCGCCTGCTTACCTTTTACAAGCAACGCACCGGCGCCAGCAACCAACTGCTGCAAAGCTACATGACGGCCGAAAAACTAATGAGCCCCGAGCTGGCCGTCGAACTCAAATTTGCAACCGGTATAATTGATACCGTAAAGGCAATGGCACTGTATAGCAATCAATTACACAATCCTTATAAATACCCGTCAACCAACAACGCGCCCCAACAGCACCCAGCAACCCCACAAAAACAACAACACATGGACAAAACAAAAAAGAACAGGTTTAGCCAGTTAATAAGCGGCCTAAAAAACCTGGTGAAAGATTTTAACAACGATGCCAACATACAGGCAGCCGCCAAAACCCTGGTGGGCGACGATGGCGACCTTTATTTTGATGGCGACCTGGCCGAAGGCACAGCCGTTTTTACCGACGACGCCCTAACCATACCCGCTGCCGATGGCGACTACGAATTTGAAGACGGCACAACCATTACCATAGCCGATGGCCTGGTAACCGATGTTGCCCAGCCAACCGGCGGCACCGCCACCAGTGCCGACCCTGAAGGCCGGGCCGTACTGGCAAGCCTGCGTAAAAAGCTGGCCATATTAAAGGCCGAAAAGCTGGAGCTCGAAAACACCCTGGCCCAAAGCGAAACCGTAATGGCAAGTGCATCAAAAGCATTGCAAATGGCAAAATCAAGCTACCGGCCCGAAAAACGCGAAAACAAATTTAACCGCAGCACCAAACCCGCAGGCAACAACTTAGCCGAAAAAATGGACGCCCGCCGCGCCGAACTAAAAGCCAAAAAAGGCGACCACAAAACGGCTTAACACAAACGCCCAACCAGGCAGTAAACAATATTGAACAACGGCTTTTCAATATCACCCACCCCAATTATTGCTTCAATATTTAATACCAACCTTCACTTCATCATTCAAAATTAGGTGTTCTGTGTTCGATATTTATCGTTACCCACCAATTATTCCACCAATCATTCAAACACTAAAAAATGTCATCAACCATTAATTTATCCGCCGTTACCTTTGATGGTAAAGAAGTAATGAGCTTGCGCGAGGCGTTTTACCAATCAGTATTTCAAAACCCAACTATCGATCAGTTTCACACCGTTGTAACCGGCATTAAAGCCAAACAACAAATGGTGTACCTTGGCCAGTATGGTTTAACGGGCAAAAAAATAACCGACTGCGGTATAACGCCCACAGCATCAGCCATCCCCGCCATCGAAAAATTTTGGCAGCCACAATACATCGGCGATCGTATACAGGAGTGCTATACCGATCTTTTACAAACATTTTTTGTATGGGGATTAAAAAACGGCGTCCAAAAGTCCGATTTAACCAATACCGATTTTGCCCTCTTTTTAGAAGAACGCTTTTCACTTGCCGCTTACGAAACCGCCCTGCGCTTTGCCTGGTTAGGCAATACCGCTGCCGATATTGCAACAAACGGTGGCTACCTGGCCAACTCGGTCGATCCGGGTTACTTTAACGCCCTAAACGGTTTTTGGGCACAAGCCAAAGCCATTGCCGTTGCCGATGGCACCAAGCACATAGCCATTGCCAACAACGCCGGTTCAAGCTACGCCGCACAGGCCTTTACCCAGGCCGATACCGATGCCAAAGTAGTTACAACCATGTTTGAGAGCATGATATACAATGCCGATTTGCGCTTACGCGGAGCAAAGGACAAAGTAATTGTAGCCACACAATCCGTTGTAGACCAGTACGCCCGCGAGCGTAAGGCCGTAAGCAACATTGAACTGGCTTACGAGCGTACCGAAAGCGGCATCGATACCTTTAAAATAGACGGTGTTGATGTGATACCTTTCCAGTTTTTAGACCGCCACATCCGCAATTACGAAAACAACGGCACCAAGTGGAACCAGCCCCACCGCGCCCTTTTCACAACCAAAAGCAACCTGCAAATTGGTACCGAAGAGGTAAGCAACCTAAGCGAGCTTGATCCGTTTTACGACAAAATAGGCAAAAAGTACAACGTTGACTATGCCTTTAACCTTGACGCCAAAATAGCCGAAGACTATTTAACCATGGTTGCCTATTAATAGCCAAACCCAGCACAACACTTCAAAAAAAACAACAGCCTGAGGCAGCAATTTTTGCCCTGCTGCCCCCGGCCCCTCATCAAATTAAAAATCACCATCCAAATGACAAATTGCGGACAACTTATCCAAAACATGCTGTACGATTGCAACAACCCCGTAGTGGGCGGCACCGAGGCAGTAGTGTACCTTTTTAACCGTAGCGATATTGCAGCTTATGTTAGAGATACCAACAACCCACAAATTATAACCGATATTACCCTAACCCAGGGTGCCACCGGTTACCGTTACGAAGGTTACAACACTTCGGTTAAACCAAAAACAACCTTTATAAAAAAGGATTATAGTGCCCGTTTTGACCACATGGTTGATTTTGTGGTGTTTGCCAAAGGTTCGGCAGTTAAAACCGAGATCGAAAAACTGGGCACCAACCGCGTAGTAGCCATTATCGAAAACATCCACAAATCGGGCGATTCGGCCTTCGAAATTTTTGGTACCGATTTGGGCCTCGAACTAACAACCCTAAAATCCGATCCTAACGATGCCAACTCCGAAGGTGCTTACGAAGTAAACCTTACCTCGCCGGCCAACTTTAAAGAGCCGCACATGCCTGCAACGCTCTACAAAACCAGCTACGCAACAACCAAAACCGCCCTGCTGGCCCTAATTAAAGCCGACGAAGCTTAGCGTAAAGCCGCCCTTACCGGCCACAGGGTGCTTTACAACTCTATATATGTTTCTTGCACGTAATTACCGGCTCCAACTATTGAGCGGCGGTCCTAAGCTGCCAGGTATGGCTGCCGGTAATTATCGTTCAGGAAAATTAGAGCAAAGGCCCACAACTACACAAAATAAGGCAGCAATAACAATTACACAAACCACATGGATATAGTAACTCCCCCCGCTGGGGGTTGGCAAGTTTTAAGTGCCCAAATAGCACAACGCCAGCCGCAGGCCCTGGCCTATCTTAACCAGGTTTACAAGCAGTTATTTAACCAGGATATTAAGCAAGGTTGCGGCAACTGTTACCAAAAAGCATTTTACCGCATACAAAAATACCTGTATCTGCAACAGCAAAACAATCCATCAAACATTCTCAGCATGACGTATCCAACCCGCAAATACCTCCTCAAGCCCGATCGTAGTTTGCAAACAACCTTTGGCGGCGATACCCTCACCAACGATAACCTTACCGACGAAGCTGCCGAAAAACTATTACAGGCACACCCGGCCCTGTTACAACATTTCGACAGGTACCCCGGTAAAGACGACGACGTGGTAGTAGTAATTACCGCCCCCGCTCCGCAACAACAACCCGAAGAACAGCAGCCAGCCGAACCACAACAACCCGAAAAGCAACAACCCGAAGAAACTGTAGACGCCGCCCAAACCGAAATATTCCCCGTAAACACACAAGGTAAAAAATCACGGTAAAGGGCCACAATACCCATTTAAATACCGAATAGTAAGGCAAGGTGGTTTAGTAAGAAAGGCGACCCCATCGGGGTCACAGGTCGGTAGCAAAAACAAACAAAACAAAAATTTGTGCCGTAGGTACAACACCTCGATAAGTGGCATACCTACCGGCATGCAATATGCAATTATTGATTAAAACCGACCTTTTGCACCCATGGCGCATTCTTAAATGACTTAACTAAACAACATTGAATAATGAGTTAATACTTCGGTGTTGGACGTTCAAAATTCAATATTCGTTATTCAATATTCCTTTTCCCCGGCTAACGGCTCCCAAATATTAAAAAATCCACCAATACTTAAAATGAGATTACTAACCAGCACCCGGCGCGATACCACCCAGCGGATAACCCAGCGCGAAAACCGCGTATATGGCATTGTAAATTACGATGAAGACAACGTTTATCCGCAGCGCATTTACGCCATCACCAGTTCGGCCCCAACAGCGCGCAACTGTGTTGATACCTATGGCCGCTTTATTGGTGGTGCCGGCTTTGCCGATTTAACCTTTTACCAGGCCATTGTAAACAGCGATTGCCAAACAATGGATAAAATACTCTCGCTGGTAAAAAAAGATATGGCCCGTTTCCGGGGATTTGCATTGCATGTAAACGTAAACGCGGCGGGCAAAATAACCGATATTTTTCACGTTCCGTTTGAGCATGTGCGCATGGCTTCGGAGAGCCGTAAAAACGAATCGGGTTTTGATTATGCCACCTATGCCGATTGGAGCCGTGAAAAACGCAACAACATCCGTACCGATCTCATCACCTGGTTTCACGCCTTTGATTTGGCAGCCGATGCCATTGCCGCCCAGGTAGAAAGTGTTGGCGGCTGGGATAAATACAAAGGCCAGTTGCTGTATGTAAGTATGGACGAGCATAGCTATCCCCTTGCATCCTGCGATGCCGTGATGGAAAGTTTGTATGCCGAAATACAGTCGGATATTCGTACAACGGCCAATCTTCAAAACAACTTCAGCGCAAAAAGCATCATGGTACACAAAGGCAAATTTGCCGACGAAGAAGCCCGCGCCGAATTTGAAACCGAGCTTACCGCCTTTATTGGCCCCGAAGGTGCCGATATTATTGTAGTTGATGTTGAAAACGACGAAGAAGTACCCGAGCTTATCCCCATTACCAACAATGCCGACGACAAGCTTTTTGAGTACACCGATACCAAACTCACCAACAAAATTATCCGCAACTTCCTCATCCCCAAAATACTGCTTTCGGTAACCGATGGCGGCGGCTTTTTTAACCAGGAACAGGTGCGCGATGCCACCATGTACTACAACATGGTAACCACCGAAGAGCGCATTATGCTCGAGGCCATATTTAAAAAGCTGGGCGAGGGCTTTTACAAAAACATAAACCCCACGGCCGATTATTCCATCATCCCCATCGAGTTTAAAATCAGCAAGGCCGATCCTCCCGAAAGCCTCATCCAGCTACTCACCAACGAATACATAAGCGATGCCAGCAAGCGCAACATTTTAACCGTACTGTACGGCGTAGCCGAAGAAGATGCCATAAAAATATACCCCGATGGTAGCACAAACGTTGGCGTAACACAAACGCGCAAAACATAAACCGCATTAACCTCTATTTAAAAAACACTCCCGGCCCATCCGCACCAAACCATATGGAACCACTACTGATAACCAAACAAGATTTTGCTGCCTATCGCAATTTAACCGTCAATATGGACGATAGTAAGCGCCTGGAGCCTTTTATTTTAGAGGCCCAACGGCTTGATTTGTGCCGAATGCTGGGCAAGCGCCTGTATTTTGATATGATAAAATACCTAACAAGCTACGCCGCAGGCATTGCCGCCCAAACAGATATGGCGCCCTACCAACCCACTGCCGATGAGCTTTGGTTTCAAAAATTATTGAATGGCACCACCTACAACTACACCTGGCCCGACCAAAGCACCACCACAAAAATTTATGCCGGCCTTAAACCTGTGTTGGTTTACCTAAGCTTTGCCCGCTTTGTACGCAGCGATAATGTACGCTCCACACAATCGGGTTTTGTTAAAAAAACGGTCGATTTTTCGGTGCAGATATCTGATAAAGAGATACAGGCCGTAGCATCACGCGCGGAGGCAGACGCCAACGCCTTTTTTACTGCCACCGAAGATTTTATGGCCGATAATGTAACTTATTTCCGCAAATACCTGGCCACGCCGGGTTGCCTTCCCGGTCAGTTTTTTGATACCGAAAAGCGTGCCGGCACCAGGTTAACAGCAGTAAAGGGCCAAAATTACATTAACCAACCTAAACGCTATTTACGCCGATAATATGCCAAATAAAAAAATATCCGAACTACCCGAAGACCTGGTTGTAACCATTGCCGATTATGTTCCCATTACCACTTCGGGCTCGGCAGTAACCAAAAAGGTGCGGGTTTCAAACCTGTTGTCGCTCGTAGCAACTTCGGGCGCAGCACCACATTTTGTAGGCAAATACGTATCGTTAGAAGCCTTGCAGCTAAACATACCCGTAGGCGTAGATGGCGACTATGCCGTAATAGCCGATAGCCCCCACGCCCAGGAATACATATGGGACAGTAATTTAAACAACTGGGTATTAAGCAACAACGAGCCGGCCAGCACCTTTGCCTTATTAAGCGGCAACGCTACCGATAACGGTTCGCTTTTAAGCGAACTAACCGCCCGCGACACCGCCATAGCCAACAAAGTTGATAAAGTTGATGGCAAAGGCCTAAGCACCGAAGATTACACCACCGCCGAAAAAACAAAACTGGCCGCCCTTACGGGAAGCTTTGCAGGCCTAACCGGCAACCCGGCAGATAATGCGGCCCTAAACTCGGCCTTAACCGGCGAAACAGCCGAAAGGCTTAGCGCCGACGCTGGGCTACAAAGCCAGGTAACAAACCTAAACGCGTCGCTCGCCACCGAAGTAACCGACAGGCAAACCGCCGACACGGCATTACAAAGCCAGGTAACAACCCTAAACTCAAACCTCAACACCGAAACAGCCAACAGGGTTAGCGGCGATGCTACATTGCAAGATGAGGTAACTACCCTCGGTTCGTCCCTCACCACCGAAACTACAAACAGGGTTAACGGCGATGCTGCATTGCAAGATGAGGTAAGCACGCTCGGTTCGTCCCTCACCACCGAAACTACAAACAGGGTTAACGGAGATGCCGCCCTGCAAAGCCAGGTTAGTGCTTTAAGTGCTGCACTGGTACCGCATCCAACGTATACGGCACCGTCGGCCTCGCTATCGTCAACCCAAACTACCAGTGGCCTGGAGATAGGGCAAAGCATCAGCATCCCGCTCACGGCTACCTTTACTCAAAACGATGGTGGCAGCAGCACAGCTTTAAGTATCAAAAAAAATGGCACCCAAATATCGACCACAAGCCCTTATACCGATGCTACTGTAGTAATGAGCGCAACGGCCGTAGCTTACACAGCCACATTTTCGTACGCGCAAGGGCCAATCAAAAACAACATCATCGGCATTGCCGATGCTACGGGCCGCATACCGGCAAGCAACGCAACCAGCAGCACATTAAGCTACCAGGGCTTTTACAAATTATGGTACGATACCGTTACCGCCTTCCCTACCGATAGTGCAAGTGCCCGCGCTTTAACTAACGCCCGGCTTAGCAATGCAGGTAACACATTTACATTAAATACGGGCAGCACCAACACTAAATTTTGCCTGGTGCTGCCTCCGGGTAAATCGCTGGTAAGCGTTATCGATCAGGACGCGTTAAATTTAGATATAACGGCCCAATACGTACAAAGCGCAATAACAGTTAACGATGCCTCGGGCACACCGGTAACTACCTATAAAATATATGCTATGAGTCAAAGCATACCCTATTCAACAACACACCGTCACAATATAACTATCGCATAAAAACATGGCAGCTAATTTAGAAATTGGAGGAGCAGTAAAACGCACGCAAAAAGGTGATGCCGACTGGTATTATGGCGGCGACAACGAAGCCTGGGCAAGCCTTGCAGCAGCCAAAGCAGGCGTACCCGCAGCAGTTAGGCCGGGCAAAACCGTAGGCGTTTTTGTTTCCGGTTCTGTTGTAGAATATTGGTGGCCAACATCCGCGGTTTCCGATGCCGACCTCGTTATCAAAGTCCCCCCGGTTGTAACCGATGCCTCACCGGTCAACGGCAGCAGCAATCCTGTACAATCGGGCGGGGTTTACACGGCATTAAACAACAAACAAGACAGTTTAGGCTATACCGCCGAAAACACGGCCAATAAAAACGTAGCCAACGGCTACGCCGGTTTAGACGGAAGCGGCAAAGTTTCGAGCGCACAACTACCAAGCTATGTTGACGATGTTTTAGAATTTGCCAACCTGGCCGCCCTGCCAACCACCGGCGAAACAGGCAAAATTTACGTAACGCTTGATACCAACTTCGAGTACAGGTGGAGCGGCTCGGCATACATTCGCCTGGTATCATCACCCGGCACTACGGATGCGCTGGCCGAAGGCGTAACAAACCTGTATTATACAGCAGCCAGGGTTAAAGCATACGCCGATACCCTCTACGCATCACTAACCGGCTCCTATACCGACCCTGCCTGGATAAACTCCCTCGCAGCATCAAAATTAACCGGCGACACCCTGCCGGCAAACGTAATACACTCCATTTTAACCACCCTGGGCACCATCATCACCGGAGTTTGGAACGCCACCGTTATCGACCCTCAATATGGCGGCACAGGTTTGGCAGCCTACACCATCGGCGATTTGCTCTATGCATCGGGCCCAACCACGCTATCCAAACTACTGGCCGTTGCCACGGGAAATGTACTACTATCTGGCGGTGCTGGTACCGCTCCAACCTATGGCAAAGTTGGCTTAACAACGCATGTTACAGGCATATTACCAATAACAAACGGCGGTACCGGCACATCAAGCACCTTTACCCCCGGATCCCTCATTTTTGCAGGCCCTTCGGGAGTTTACACCCAAGACAATGCAAACCTGTTTTACGATGCAACAAATCATAGAATTGGGTTTAGCACTACTGCCCCAACTCACCAATTAACACTTGGATCAACTTCAACAGGCATTGCTTACTATAATACTACAGACCAAACAACAAATTATGAAAGAGTAAGGCATTATTGGAGTGGTGGTGTTTATAATATAACTTATGAAAATGGAGGAACAGGTTCTACAGGACGTACTATAGCATTAGGTTTTTTAGGTTCTACACAATTATTAATAAAGAATAATGGAGGAGATGTTACAGGTACAGTAACAGTAGCAAGACTTGTAAACGCTGGTGCTATGTTTGGCGTAGGTGGAGGTCAACAGATCTCTAATACTACGAGTACTCCTGTATCAGGTTATGGTATTTCTATTCTACCTACTATTGTTAATACTTTAGCAAATGGTTACTCTGCATTATATATAAGTCCATTTGAAAGTTCAATTGGTACTGGTGGTAATTATTTGATAAATGCCGGCACCAATACAGGCGCAAGTGCTTCCGGTACGCATAGCTCAGTATTTACAGTTGATAGAGTAGGTAATACATTAGTAAGCGGAAATTTAACAGTTACACCAATAGCCAGTGCGGGTGGACTGGTTACTACCACATCATCAGGACAATTGGGTAGTTTACCTTCTGTTGCTGCTGGTTCGGTTTTAGTATCTAATGGTATTGGGGCACTACCAATATATACTGCATCTCCTACATTTTTTCAATGGTTTAGAGGTGGCAACGTTTCTTCTGCTAATAGAGGAACAAGCGGTTATGGTATAGATAGTGCCTATTCTACTTTCTTAGATAACTCAACAGTTGTTAACGGTACAGTTTCAAACTATAGTGTAGTAGCTTTTGCAGGAGGTGCATTTAGTGCCACCAATACTGGAGTAACTGCATCAAATTTAGCTACGGTATATATTGCTTCTGCACCCACTGCTGGAACTAATGTAACAGCAAGTAATACCTATGCACTACAGATTGCTTCAGGAAATAGTATATTTGGTGGTAATACTTATTTTAGTGGAAATATTGGTATTGGTACAACTACTCCTAATACCTCTTTGGAAGTATTAATAGCAGGAGCAGGAGGAGGAGTGGCTGCTACTAATGTATCAGGAATAAGAGCAACAAGAACAACTACTAATCAGTCTCAGTATATACAAATGGATTTAACTGATGGTTCGTTTGCGAGATTATATAGTCAAGGTGCAGGAAAGGGACTGGCTTTTGTTAATGTTAGTGGTAATGCTGCCGGTAATAATACCCAAGATGGTATAGTTTTCTATACTCCAAGTTCTTCTGCTGGAGTTGCCAATACTGTACCTACTTTAGTTATTAATAGCGGTAGACCTTTTGTCGGTATAGGATTACCTTTAAGTAATAGTTTTGCAAGTAGTTTCCTTACGTTAGGTGGCTCTACGGTATCCATGCCAGCATGGGGATTAAATGGTATTCAATTACAAGCTGTAGCAAGTACCTTTAATAATTCATCAACAGCAGCTTCCACAGTAATAGCAGGAATAACAGCTATTAATTCTTTTGCAGCTTCGACTATAACTTCAACTAATACAGGAGTTTCTTATAATGGAATAGCTACTGTATACATAGATAATGCTCCCATTGCTGGAACTAATGTTTCAATAACTAATAATTATGCTTTGTATTCAGCTTCTGGAGCTAACTTTTTTAATGGTGCAACTACCTTTGCTGGGGGTGGAACTTTAACTTCAAGTACATTACTACAATCTTATATTTCAATATTTCCTACTATATCACAAACAGGTACTGCAGGATTTAGAGGACTATATTTATCAGCTTATATTACATCTCAAGGTAGCGGCAATAGTCAATCTTTAATAGATATAGGCACTAATACCGCAGCAAATGGAGCAGGGACGCACAATTCAAAGTTCTCGGTTAATTACTCTGGGGATACAAATATAGGAGGACAATTAGCAGTTCCCGGTGGTTCTATCATTACATCTGTTCCCTTTACGGCAGGTAATTTTTATGTTACAGGTTTTAATGCAGCAAGTCAACCTAGTACTCAAGCTACCTGGTTATTTGGCGGGGCTACTTCGGTACAACTTAGAGTTAACTTAGGAGGAACAACTATATCTAGTTTAACAGCTAATAATAATTATACCAATACTTTAATAGCGAATACAGGCTATAACACCGCATCAACCGGAACACATGCTTTTGCAAATAGCTTAACGGTTCTGCCGGTAACTTTGGGTACAAACAATGGTGCATCGGTTACCAATACAGCCTCTTTATATATCGACAATGCTGGTACAGGTGGTACTAATAATTATGCTCTTTATTCGGCTGCCGGCACGAATTATTTTGGAGGTAATACTATTTTTAATAGTCCTATTTGGGGCACCGGATTATCGTCGGGCAGCTCGGCATTCTTAGTAACGGGTGGGGCCACCATTGTTAACACAGCATCGGATGCAAAAGTTCAATTGGGTGGTTCAACAAATATGATGTGGCGTGTTTTGTTAAACGCTTCATCAGCTGCTTCTCTCAGTTCAGGGCTTTCTTATGCAAACTTAGTTGTGGGTTCTTCTCCGGTAGCGTTATCGGCTTCAGGCACCAGTCCTGTTATAGCCAATGTGGCCATTAATCCAATAGGAACCGTAACGACTGGAGGCGGTACAGCGACAGTAGGGGCAACTCTATATTTGGGTGGTGCAGGCACAGGAGCAGTTGATAATTATGCTTTATATTCTAAGTCAGGAGCCAATTACTTTGGTGGCAACTTACTAATTGGCACAACTTCCGATAATATAACTGACAAAGTGCAGGTGAGCGGTAACGTCAATTTACTAACACCCGGTAATAAAATAAAGATTGCGACCGGCACCAATGCATCTATTGGCACATCTACGCTGGTTGCGGGTACAATAACTATCAACACAACGGCAGTAAGTGCAAGTAGTATTATTATGATATGCCGTAAAGCTAACGGAGGCACTATCGGTGGTTTAACTTACGGTACTATAGTGGCCGGTACATCATTTGTGATAAGCAGCGATAGCTCGGCAGATACAAGCCAGGTTAACTGGTGGATATTAAACTAAATAAATCTGCATGCTTAGTGCCTTTTTATATGCTTTGCAGGCAATTTACCATTGTTTTTTGCTTGCAAAGCACTATTGCATTGGCCAATAACGATCCGGTTATTGGTTGCAACACAAATTTTTTCGCTTCAGTAAAAATGAAAACTTTATTAAAACAAGGCTGGCTGCGCTTTAGAAGCGCGGTGCCGCCAACGGTAAAAAAAATACAGATAGTACTTGGTATGGCTACAGCATCATTTGGGGCGGCAACGGCCATTACCTGGCCAGGCAAATTGTTGCTGGTTGGCACTTTTTGCGGATACGCGGCGGCGGTGTGCGGCGGTATTGTTTTAGCGCTGCAGTTTATACAGCAATCGGTAACGGTTTTTGAAACTCAAACCGAAGTTACCGTTAAGCAAACCACAACCGAAGTTAAATCAAATTTAAAACAACAATAACACAATGGGCAAATTAGCAATTGAAATTATAAATGTGGCCGGTAGCCAGTTGGGCGTTACCGAGGCTGCGGGCCATAACGATGGACCGGCTGTTGAAACCTACCTGAAAGCGGTTGGGTTGGGCAAGGGCTACGCCTGGTGCATGGCTTTTGTTTACTGGTGCGCCAAGCAGGCGTCGGCAAAATTAGGGCTTGTTAATCCGCTTAAAGCAACCGGCGGCGTGCTTGACGAGTGGCAGAGCGGGCGCGGAACTCACTTAACCCTGCCCGAACCGGGATGCATTTTTATTATGCACCATACCGAAGGTTACCATACCGGTATTGTTACCGGTGTTTTTGCCGACGGACTTTTGCACACTATTGAGGGCAACACCAATAACAACGGAAGCCGCGAAGGCACATCGGTGTTGCGCAAAACCAGGTATGTTAAAGATATGGTTGGTTTTATTAAACTGGAAGACAAACCGGCCTAAAGCATACGCCATGACTACCATAGAAACAAGAGAAATACGCGGAATTACACTAAGGATACTTTATTTGCTGGTTGCTTTTTCGGTGGTATCTACCGCCGGGATTATGACATCGTATTTCGGTTTAAAAAACGACAGCCAGTTGTTAGCCAACCAAATTGAGATACTTAAAATACAGTATAAAATAATAGACCAGCGTTTGGAGAAGATGGAAAACAAAAAAGATACCGAACGCTTAAAAAACACGCCCGAAAACCATGCCACAAACCAAAAAAATTTATCTGCCAATAGTCTTTTTGCTGATGCTCACTGGTTGCCAAACCCGCAAAACAGCAACAACTAAAACCGATGTTAGCACCGTTGTACATACAGTTAGCACCAGTAAAAAAGATGTATTGAGCATTGATACCGGTAAAACCCACAGCGAATTAAAGATAGCGAAAAACACGCGCGACTCCGACGAGATTGACATCGTACCCGATTCGGGCGCGGTTCAAAAAATTCAGATTACCGCGGGCTCAACCTTTGCATACACGGGTATAGCTAAAAGCATTGTGTTTAAAAAAACCGGAAGCAGCCAGTTAAGTCTCGCCCAAGCGGCACAAAGTAACATGGCCCGGATAACACATGTTACCCAAGCCGATAGTACTTTAAAAAACGAAACAAGTAAACAAATAAGCAAAAATAAAACCACCCAAACAAAGCCCAGTATAAGCTGGCTGGCCGCGTTGTTAGTGGGCATAGCCGTTGTTGGTATTATTGGCTATTTTGTTTTTAAACGTACTGTGGGTTAATCTTAATTACGAAACCGAAAAAAACTATCCCTAAAGCACAATATATATGTAAAAGATACACTAAAAGTCGGGTAAAAACCTTATTATTGTTGGTAAAAAAACCGTTTTGAGCATCATGTCCAAACTTTGCCAAAATCATAATTGTAGGTTTTATATTTGTTTTTTTAGGTAGCTAATCTTTTCCCCAAAACATATATGAGTGAAACTGTTCGTGTACAGGCAGTTAAACAGTTTGAGCAGTTAAATTTGCAATTAGATAATGAATTGCAGGAACTGGTAGCAATAGCGTCCGAAATTTGCGACACCCCAATAGCACTGATAAGTTTGCTTGATGAGCACACCCAATGGATAAAAGTAAGCAGGGGTATTAACATTGAAAGTGCCCCGCGCCAAATTTCTTTTTGCAACCACATTATACAAAGCCACAATGTATTAATCATTCCGGATACTTTACTTGATGAGCGTGTTGCAAACCACCCCTTGGTATTGGGCGGGCCATCGCTTCGCTTTTATGCAGGGACGCCGCTTATAAACCGCGATGGCCTTGTGCTTGGCACCTTTTGCGTGGCCCATAGTAAACCCCATAACTTAGATAAGCATCAGCAAATGATGCTAAAAATGCTATCTAAACAAGCTATGAGCATTATGGAACTCAAGTTAAACCATCAGCAGCTTGAAAAAAACAGGCAGCAGGCCGAGCAACAAAAACAAACCATTATTAATGCCGAAATAAGGCTACGGTCGTTTTTTGAAAGTTCGGCCAATTTACATGTGCTGCTTGATGCAAGCGGGCAGGTTTTAGATTACAATAAAACGGCATACAACTTTGTTAGAAAAGTACATAGTACCAAGCTATCCCGTGGCGATTTATTTATTACCTACCTCGCAACTTCGTTTATCAACACCTTTCTCGAAAAATTTAATTTGGCCCTTGCCGGGAAAAAAAGCTATGCCGAGGGCCTTACCAATTACGGCGAACTTGGCGAGGTATGGTGGGAAGCCAACTTTGCGCCGGCATGGAATGCTGTAAACGAGGTAATAGGCGTATCGTACAGTTTAAGAAACGTTACCGAGCGTAAACTATACGAGCAGCAAATACTGGCCCAAAACCAATCGCTGGTTAATATAGCGCACATCCAATCGCACGAGTACCGCGGCCCCCTAACCTCTATTATGGGTATGATGAACCTCATTAAAGAGGAAGGCTATCAGCCCCCTGTTGAATACCTTAAATTATTGGAGGTTGCCATTAATAAACTCGACGAAAAAATAAGGGCCATTGTTATCCATGTAAATAACCGCGACTTAAATAACGAAAGCGATACCAAGCTTTTTTAACACCATCCATCAACGCAAAGTAAAAAAGCCCTAGCGTGCTGACGGTTAAGTATGTATTTGCCCCTGTATCGTATTTATTACTTGATGACCTTTAAACCTTTAAGTAATTTTAATGTTGAAGATGATAACTAACTTGGTGTTGAGTTAAAACTGGATGTTATGAGCAAGATAAATTATAAAAAAACGATTGTATTGGGTGTAGGTGCGGTTGCCATTGTATCGGCAGGTTTTTTTATTACCCAACTACTGAGCCCCCCAAAGGTTACCGTTGATGTGGCCGATTTAGAGATTAAATTAAGGGCAGGTAAAAATGCTGTAAAAATAGGCTCGTCGCAAAACGCGGTGATAAGCGCATTAGGGCAGCCTAAGCAAATAGCACCCTACTCTACCCAGGCTCATTATAAGCAAGGCACGGTGCTAAACTATAATGGCGCTAAATTTATTTTTATACACGATAAGCTGGCCAACTTTGAAATAACATCGCACAAATACAACGTTGGTTTAGCCAGTGCCCACAAGTACAATGCAATTGGCAATACCGAAGCCGAATTGCCCGCTTTTAAAATTCAGGATAAAACGGCGCTGCTGGATGTTACCAACGACGACTCTACCACAAACCAATACCTGGAATACGATTTAAGCGACGCCGGCACGGTTACCAAAATTAGTTACAGCGATTATTAATTTACCGCTGCATTAACCGGGCAACGTATTTGCCAATAATATCAAACTCCAAATTAACGGTTGAGCCCACGCGCACTTGTTGTAAGTTGGTATGCTCCCAGGTGTAAGGAATAATAGCCACCGAAAAATAGTTGAGCCCTGAGTTTACTACCGTAAGGCTAATTCCGTTTACACAGATCGATCCTTTTTCTACCGTAACGTTGCCATTGGCGGCATCATACTCAAAAGTATATTCCCAACTGCCATCTAATACATTATAGGCAGTGCAAACGGCAGTTTGATCAACATGGCCCTGTACAATGTGGCCATCTAAGCGGGCATTCATTTGCATGCAACGCTCCAGGTTAACCAAATCGCCAACGTTAAAGGTGCCTATGTTGGTTTTGTTAAGCGTTTCGTCAATAGCCGTAACGGTATGTTCGCCATCGGCCAGGGCAACAACCGTTAAACAAACACCATTATGCGCCACCGACTGATCTATCTTTAAATCCTGCGCAATAGCCGATGCAACCGTGATATGCAGGTTGCCCCTATCGTGCCGCAAATTGGTTACCGTACCTAAAGTTTCTATTATTCCTGTAAACATAAGCCCCCTTCCGTCCCCTAAAGGGGATACTTTTTGATGGAGCTAAACTAATTATAATAATTGTGGCTTGCTGTTTGACAGGAAAGTTTTACACTTAATTTATTAATTGGATAAGTTTTATATAAACCGTGTTAATTTTTGGTGATGACGACGGTGCAAGAGAGGGTAACTATATATGAGTTGGGACAAAGGCTAAATATTGATATTATATAAGATTTTAAAAAATACTTGTTATTTATTCAAAAAGGTTATTATCTTTATGAAAACCTAATCAATTCAACCCTCTTGAATAAAAAAATACTTAATTCACTTAGAAATAGCATTCCTTGGATATTAGCCGGCCTTGGGGTTATATTCATTATAATGGGCGAAATATTAAATTTAACACAGTCTACAAAACCCATACTCGATTATTCTAAGGAAAAATTTAATGGTGCACTTATAGAAATAGGTAAAGCTGTCCTTATTAGTGGAGTAGCATCTATAACTTTAAATAGTCTTAGATATATGGGCATTTATAATGAGGAGCTTATTAAACTACTATTTGATACTAAATTTTTAAGGAATAGACACGATTTGCCATCGTACTGGCAAAAAGTCACAAAAGAGCTTTTAAGTGATAAGTTTCCTAAAATAAATGATTTGATTTTAAATGATGTACAAGAAATATACTTACCAACTTCGTCGTTTAAGTATTATGAAAACTTTTGGCAGCATACTAACATAAAGATGACCGACAAGAGCACTGAAATGATAGATATAGTACAAACCACCAAATTTACAGTTGTAGCTGTTGATAAAGATAAAACCGATCATCAACTATTTACCAATAGATGTTGTCATGGTGGTAAACATGCAAACGCTACGTACTCTGTTACGTCTTTGTTTATAAATAAAAAACCAATTACTCCTGAAATAGAAAATAATTACGAGGGTAACTTTTTAGATTCAAAGTTTTCTGTAACTTTATCTGGGAGCGACACGTATGAAATAGAAATGGTTTGTCGTAAAACATATAGCTTAAAAAACGATTGTATTATGGGATACAGACATCAAAACATTACCCATAATTCGACTGTTCAATTTCAATTAGATGGCGTAAAGGTAGAGTTTAATCCTCTCGGCACATTGAAAGATTTTGAAACAAAAACGCAAAATGACAGTTTGATTGTAAAAGAATATGTAGGTTTGTTGTATAAAAACCAAGGCTACACAGCTTATTTGAAAAAAAAATAAATTAATATCAAGCCAATAAATTAAAATGACCATGACAGCAACAAAAATTAGAATAACTTTCGACTGGGGAACTGTTGGGAGCGTAAAGGCTTAATCCATTAAAAGCCCTATAAATTATCGGGCTTTTTCGTTTTCAAAAAATCTATTCGGTTTTGAAAAAATAATATAAACACATTAATTGAACGATTGCCTAAACTCCAATGGCGAAACTTCGGTTTTGGTTTTGAATAACTTGCTGAACGATTGTGAATGCTCAAAACCTAATTGATATGCTATTTGGCTAATTGATAATGTGGTGGTTGATAGTTTTTCCTTTGCCTTTTCAATCAATTTATCGTGAATGTGCTGTTGGGTGCTTTGCCCGGTTAAGGTTTTAAGTAACTCGCTTAAATATCCGGGGGTTAGGTTAAGCTGGCCGGCAATGTAAGCCACCGTGGGCAAGCCCTGTTTGGCTAAAACATCGCTATTAAAATATGCTGTAAGCATGGCTTCTACCGTATCTATAATTTGGTGGTTAGCTATTTTACGGGTGATGAACTGGCGCTGGTAAAACCGGTTGGTATAGGTAAGCAGCAACTCTAATTGGGCGGTGATAACGGTATCGGTAAATTTATCAATATTGGAGTGGTATTCCTGCTCCATGTATTGTACAATTCCGGTCATCAAATTTTCTTCCTTCTCCGAAAGTTGAAGCGATTCGTTGGCCGAATAACTAAAATACTCATACTGCTTAATTGTTTTGGCCAGCGGCGTGTTCCACAAAAAATCGGGATGGATAAGTATCATCCATCCCGATGGTTTATGTTCAATACCTTCTTTAACTTCAAAACCAAAAACCTGTCCCGGTGCCATACAAAACAAAGTCCCCTCAAAAAAATCATAGGTTTGCTGGCCGTATTTAAATTTTCTGTCCGGAGCCCTTTTCATGGCGATGGAATAAAAATCGAATATGAGGCTAACCTGCCCCGGCATAAACGAGCCTTTAATATCGGCAACATTAACCACGCTGATTAGCGGATGCTCCGGTTTAGGCAAACCCACCATGTGGTGATACTGGGCAATGGTTTTAAAACGGTGAAGCTGCACGGCACTCATAGCACAAGATAGTTAGTTTTTACGATTTGAAATAGTATTGGGCCATATCTTCCAGCAAAGTTACTCCGGTTGGCTCCCAGCCTAATTTTTGGCGTGTTAGTTTACTAGATGCAGGGCAATCAATTGCGGCAAAGGCAGCAAACCAGCCAAAATGAGCGGCAGCCTCTTCGGGGGATATGGATTTTACCGGGATATTGAGGTGCGCACCTATACTTTGGGCAATATCTTTAAAAGCAATGCCCTCTTCGGCCACGCCGTGGAAGCGGGCTTTTGGCGTTCCCTTTTCTAATGCCAGCCGGTATAAACTGCCGGTATCAAAGCGTTGTACGCCCGTCCAAAGGTTGTTACCTTCGCCTATATAGGCGGCAAAACCCTTTTCGCGGGCTATGTTTATTAATATCGGTACAAAGCCATGGTCGCCTTCGCCATGAACGGATGGTGAAAGGCGGACTACCGATGTGCGCACGCCGAGCTCGGCTACGGCGTCTGAAGTTTCTTCCGACCGGCGCGGAAAATGCAACGCTTCGTGGTTAGGTGTCATATCTTCGGTAGCTAAACTGCCGGGGTTAACCAAAGCGGTGCCACTGGTAACAATAAACGGGCGGTTTGAACCCGCAAGCACTTTGCCAATAGTTTGGATTGCTGCTTTATCAACCTCGCATACTTGGGCAAAGCGGGCAAAATCGTGAATAAAACCGGCATGAATTACACCGTCTGCCTGTTGCGCGCCGCTACGCAAGCTATCCAGATCTTCCAAATCTCCACGGTGAACTTCGGCACCAGCCGCTACCAGGGCCTGGGCAGAAGCATCTGACCGGGCCAGGCCCAAAATTTGGTGACCGTTTGCAATTAAATCTTTAACAATGGCTGTACCTACGAAGCCAGTGGCTCCTGTAACAAATACTTTCATAATTTTTATTTTTTGGTGGATGTTGAATTTTTAACGCGAAGGGAATGCTGTTTCCCTTTTGCTTGTTGATACAAAGGTGCGCAATTACGGTTCAACGGATGTAGCCGAATGATGGCTTGTTGTAGCCTAATTAGGGTTGCCCATGCTGGCGCAAGCGGCAGAGAAAAATAAGAAACTAACAGTGTATGCGAGCGATTTATACTGCTAGCAGGAAGTAGTTTAAATTACAGCAATTTTAGAGCTAATACAACCTATTACTAAAACGCCCTCCTATTCTTAACCCAATCACTATTCCCTACTTCAGCTTTATTAGCAGGTCCAACTTGTTTGCCGGCGGATAGCAGTTTACCAAAAATTGCGGCTGCTATTTTTGCTTCGTCTTGGTTTTCGGTATTTAATACCTCGGGGGTAAAGTATTTTTTTACAAAATGTGTATCGAATTGGCCGCTGGTGAAGGCCGGGTGTTGCATTACAAATTTGCCAAAGGCAAGGGTTGTTGTTATGCCGGTTATCTGGTATTCGTCAATGGCGCGTATCATGCGTTCAATGGCTTCGGTGCGGTTGGCGCCGTAGGTAATAAGTTTGGCTATCATGGGGTCGTAGTAAATGGGTATTTCCATGCCTTGTTCAAAGCCATCGTCAACCCGCACGCCGGGGCCTTTGGGGGTTTTGTAGGTTTGCAGCGTGCCAATATCCGGAAGGAAATTATTTGCCGGGTCTTCGGCGTAAACGCGTAGTTCCATGGCGTGGCCCTGAATATGCAGGTCCTCCTGTTTAAAGGTTAGGGCGTGGCCCCTCGCAATGTTAATTTGCTCCTTCACTAAATCAATCCCGGTTATCAGTTCGCTCACGGGGTGCTCAACCTGCAGGCGGGTATTCATTTCCAGGAAGTAAAAGTTAAGGTCATCGTCCATAATAAACTCAACCGTGCCGGCACCGGTATAGTTTACCGAGCGGGCCACATCAACGGCGCATTTGCCCATTTGCTGCCTTATCTCCGGCGTTAACACGCTGGATGGTGCTTCTTCTATCACCTTTTGGTGGCGGCGCTGCACCGAGCAGTCGCGCTCAAAAAGGTGTACTATATTGCCGTGTGTATCGCCCAAAATCTGTATCTCGATGTGCCTTGGCGACGACACATAACGCTCAATAAACACCGAACCATCGCCAAAGGCCGATGTAGCTTCGGATACGGCGAGTTGCATTTGCTCCTCAAACTCGTCAACGCTATCAACAATGCGCATGCCTTTGCCGCCGCCGCCTGCCGCCGCCTTAATTAGTATAGGGAAGCCAACCTCAACGGCGCGGTTTTTAGCGTCGTTAACATCGGTTATGGCTTCTTCGGTGCCGGGCACCATGGGTATGTTGTATTTTAGGGCTGCGGCTTTTGCCGATAGTTTATTGCCCATTACCTCCATAGCCTCGGGCGATGGGCCTACCAGTATCAAACCGGCTTCGCGCACCTGCCGCGCAAAGGCAGCATTCTCCGAAAGGAAACCGTAACCGGGATGGATGGCTTCGGCACCGGTTTGTTTGCAGGCCTCAATAATTTTGCTGCCCACCAGGTACGATTGATTTGATGGCGCCGGACCAATATGCACCGCCTCGTCGGCATAGCGCACATGCAGGGCATTGCGGTCGGCGTCCGAGTAAACGGCCACGGTTTTGATACCCATTTCGCGCGCCGAGCGCATAACGCGCAGGGCAATTTCGCCACGGTTGGCAACCAGTAATTTCTTCATCAAAACAAATGTAGTTTTTTGGAAGGAGATATTGAAGGCTGATTGAAAAAGTAAGCGATTGTTTAAAAACATTGAAATGGGTGTGATTGGGAATTGTGGAATCTGATGATAGTCCTAATCCCTTTTGGCGAGCGTAATAGTCCGCATATACAAGCCGGTTGTTTTATTCCCTACTTAGGGAGGGGTGCGTTGGGTTGTGAAGTGTCAGGGAGTGGTTTATTCGCCCAGCTCGCGCATAAACCCCTCCCTACACCCTCCCGTTGGGAGGGAATCGCACAATCCCGCCCGTTTTTTACGTGGTATGAAAACGGAAAAGAATTTGAACTTTGCTAAATTATAAACAATTTTCAGGACAGCATCCAAAACAAAATCCGTATCTTGAAGCGTATCAATCAATATACAGCCCCATGAAAATCACCAAATACATACACTCGTGCCTGGTATTTGAGCAAAACAATTTTAAGTTACTGGTAGACCCCGGCAATTATACTTTTGCTGACGGACTGCTGAGTGCCGACGATTTTGCGGATGTTTCGGCTATTTTAATTACACATATCCATGCCGATCATCTGGATATGGATAACATTAAAAAAATTATCGCGTTAAGCAATGCACCTGTGTTTGGCAATAAGCAAGTGGCCCAGGCACTGCAAAAGGAGGGTATAAACGCTATTTTGTTTACCGATGGTGTGCGCATGTTTGGCCAAATGGAATTTAAGGCCATGCCGATCATCCACATGCCACTATTGGACAGCCCCATTCCCGAAATGACGGGCTATGTTATTAACGGCAATATTTTGCATTCGGTAGATTCGATGGATGCTTCGCTTACGCAAATTGCAGGTATCGACCTGCTCATTTTACCCATTATGGCCCCATTTTGTAACGAATTGCAGGTTACCCAGTTTGCCGACGCCCTAAAACCCAAACATATTTTACCCGTTCACGATGGTTACGCCAAAGCATTTTTTGTAAAGCTGCGCAGCCAAACCTATTTAAAACATTTTGAGGCCCGCGGAATAACCTTTTTACAGCCTCCGGAAGCACATATTAGCAACGGCACAACCGTGGTTTTTAAATTTGCCATTTAACAAAACACTTGCATGTGCAGCGGGTTGTAATGTAAGCACATGCATTTCAAAAATATCCATATTATTATTAACCCGGCTTCGGGCAAGGAAGAACCTATCCTGTCTTATTTAAACACGGTATTGATTGATAGCGGCATCCATTGGGATGTTAGCGTAACTACGCCGTTTAGGCAGGCGTTTGATATTGCAAAATGGCTGATAGGCAAAACAGATTTGATTGTAATTTATGGCGGCGATGGCAGCATTGCCGAGGTTGGCCGCGCCCTGTATGGCTGCGATACGCCTATGGGTATTATACCGGGCGGCACGGCCAACGTAATGTCTAAAGAGCTGGGCATTCCGCAGGATGCTGTTGACGCCGTAAAACTTATAGCAGGAGGCCACACCAAAGTAATTACCATTGATATGGCTATGGCTAACCAAACTCCGTTTTTACTGCGGGTAAACCTGGGCATTATGGCCGATATGATATTGCAAACCAACCGCGATCTGAAAAATAATTTTGGGCAACTGGCTTATGGTATTTCGGCAATACAAACGCTGGTGCAATCGGCACCCATGCAGTATAAATTACTGATAGACGGGCAGGAGTTTAACGAGGAAGGCGTTACGCTTACCGTTACCAATGCGGGCAGCATTGGCTTTAGCGATTTTTCGTTCCTGCCGGATATTAACGTTACCGATGGTTACCTGGATGTGATACTGATGAACAATACCGATTTAACATCGTTACTACGCGTGGCCGGCACAATGCTGTTCCAAACAGAATCGGACGTGTTAAAGCATTGGCGCTGCAAGCAGGTTACCGTTACCCTAAACCAGCCCGTAAGTTACATTTGCGACGATACCGAACAGCAAAGCAGCGTTATCAGCATCAAAATAATGCCCCGCGTGCTTAAAGTTTTAGTGGCCGATAATTACCACGCCCATGTACGGTAAACTGAGGAGCCTGTGGGTTATTTTTAAAATTTTTGTAATGAAAATTTTGGATAACCTTCACCGTGTTATTTTTGGCTTGCCCATATTAAAACGATGCCAAATTACCGCAAACTTGTTTTTAGGCAGCCAGTACAACAAAATAGGTTTAAAAAAGCTGCACAAACTGGGCGTTACCGCCATAGTGAACATGCGCATCCATTCGGTTTATAAAAGTGCGCAGTATAAGGGTTTTAAATACCTGCACCTGCCCACTGTTGATAACACCCCACCCCCAATTGACGATTTACTGAAAGGCGCCCTGTTTATTGAAAACGAAATAAACCACGGCGGCAAAGCCTACGTACATTGCCGGCAGGGCCTTGGCCGTGGCCCCACCATGGCGCTGGCCTACCTCATTAAAATTGGAACCACCCTGCCCGATGCGCTGGCACTGATAAAAAAAGTACGTCCGTTTGCATCTCCCCGCCCCGGCCAAATTGAACGCCTAAAAGAGTTTGAAGTTTATTGCAGAAAGAATTTTGGTTAGGGAGATTAGGCACTTTGCCCATTTTTGTTAGCCAACGTTGCATATTTGCCAAGTATTGCGCCTACGGCGCAAAAACTAATTGCATAATATATTTTCTACCGGGCTATTGCACCTAACGGCGCGGGCGTGTACGCAGATCCTTTTTAAACTCCGTAGGAGTTATATGTCGGTAGAAAAAACGGTTGGCAAGCAATTCGTGCCGTAGGTACGATACTTCGCCCATTGCTATTAGCCAACCTTGCATACTCGCCAAGTATTGCACCTACGGCGCAAAAACCAATTGCATATTATTATTCTACCGGGCTATTGCACCTAACGGCGCAGCATGAGGCGTGTGGTTAAAATGTGGGTACAGACTATGATATGGTAGTCGGTTTTTTATCCTCCTACTCGTTCCGCAAAGTTTTTACGGGGTTTATTAAACTTGTTTTTACGGTTTGGAAACTTACCGTGGCCAGGGCTATAAGCATAATGGAGCCTCCCGACAGGGCAAATACCCACCATTGTAGCGGCGTGTGGTAGGCGTATGCCTGCAGCCACCTGTGCATGGCGTACCAGGCTATGGGCGATGCAATGAGTAGGGCCAATACCACGAGCAACAAAAACTCGGCCGATAGGAGCCCAAATAGTGATGCAACGCTTGCCCCCAATACCTTGCGGATGCCTATCTCCTTAACGCGTTGCTGGGCGGTAAACATAGCCAAACCTAACAGGCCCAGGCACGATACAAAAATTGCCAGCGCACTAAAAACATTGGATAGTTTAACCACTACCTGCTCGCTTTTGTAAAGCTGCTGGTATTGCTCGTCCGAAAAATAGTAGGTGAACGGAAACTCGGGGTTGATTTGTTTACACAAGGTTTGCAGGCTCGCCAATACATTGCCGGTATGGCCGGGTTTAATGCGTACCAGCAAATAGCCGCCATCAAGTATGCCGGGACTTAGGCGCAGCACAAGGGGTTTTATCTCGTTGTGCAAGGATGCGAAGTGGAAGTTTTTTACCACGCCGATGATGTTACCTTTTACGCCCCACATATTGATGGTTTTGCCTACGGCATTGGTATAGCCCAGCTTTTGCCCGGCGGCCTCGTTAATAATATAATTGTTGGCATCGGCGGGGTAGGCTTTGGAGTAATCGCGGCCCTGGAGCATTTGCAGTTTCATGGCCGAAGCAAAATCGTAGCCAATGGCGGCTATAGCAAAAGATACTTTGGTGCCCGGTTGCTTGCCGTCCCAATCGATTGATGTGGTAGCATCGTCAATAAAAGTGGGTGTGGTTGATATGTTTGACACCGAAGCAACACCCGGCATGTTAAGGGCGGCGGTTTTAAATAAATCGTACTTGGCGTTTAGCGCGCCCTCTACGGGGATGTAAATCAAATTATCGCGATCGTAACCCAGGTTTAGGGTTTGGATGTATCTAACCTGCCGCGATACCACTATGGTTGCGATAATTAATATTCCGGATAGCACAAACTGAAAAACTACCAGGCCCTTGCGAAACCAAACTGCGCCCGTATTTATCTTGGATGTGCCCTTTAGCACCTTAACCGGATTAAACGACGACAGAAACAAGGCCGGGTAACTGCCCGATATAAACCCTGTAAGCAATATCAATAAAAGTATTTTTAGCCAAAAGCCTGCACTGTTAAAAGGTATGGTTATTTGCTTTTGGGTTATTTGGTTAAAGGCAGGCAAAAACAGCGTAATTAAAAACAAGGCAACAGCAACGGCCAAAACGGTAAATAGCAACGATTCGCCTATAAATTGTTTGATGAGTGTGCCGCGCACTGCGCCCAATACCTTGCGCACGCCAATTTCGCGCGAGCGTTTAACCGACTGGGCGGTGGCCAAATTCATAAAATTAACGCAGGCTATAAGTAATAAAAATATGGCGGCAATGCTAAACAAATGTACATAGGCTATACGGCCACCTTCAATATTACCGTTAACAAAATTGGAGTGCAGGTAAACATCGCCATAAGGCTGCAAACCGTGTTCGGAATGGAAAGCGGCGTTTTCTACCCGGTAATGGCTAGCCAAACGGCGTAACTTTTTGCCAACCTGTTGCGCACTGGCATTAGGTTTTAGCATAACGTAGGTTGCGGGGCCGCTATTGTCCCACTGTTTTTGGCCGGGATGCGTAGCCAAATACGCCTGCCAGTTAATAACATACTCAAACCTGCGCGATGAGTTTTGCGGCACATTGGCAAACACGGCTGTAACTACAAAACTTTCGCTGTTATCAAACCTAAGGGCCTGGCCCATTGCCTGCTCAACGCCGCCAAAAAGCACATTAGCCATTTTTTGCGATATAGCTATACTAACCGGTGTGCTTAGGGCACTTTGCGGTGTGCCTGCCAGCAAGGGGTAAGTAAACATTTTAAATAAATCGGCACCGGCGTAGGTGCCTTCCAGTTTAATGGTTTTATTGGCGGCTTTAAAGGTGTGGATATTATTGCTTTCTTGCATGGCGGCGGCGTATTGCACCTCGGGCATAATGCGTTTAAGCTCATCGGCCATAACGCCGGGGGTTTCATAGTCGGCAGTAATTTTATGATCCAGGTATTCGCGTTCGTAAACACGGTACAGGCGCGAGTTGTTAACGTGGTAAGCATCAACGCTTAACTCGCTTTGTACCCATAACAGCATAAATAAACTACAGGTGAGCCCTATTGCCAGCCCCGCAATATTTATAAACGTATGTGCCTTGTTTTTGCTTAAATTACGGAAAGCTATTTTTAAGTAACTGAATATCATGCCTAATTATGCTATAAAAATAATAATGCTAAACCACCGCCAAAATGCCAGCAAAGCCAGTGCCATGTATTAATTTATTGATTTTTAATTAATTATAAACAACAGAGTCAAAAATACCGTTCGGTTTTGATACAGCAATTGTACGGTTTTGGGATGTTTTTTTTACAAAAGCGATACATTGCGCAAATAGGTGTACATACCAATCTATATTACAACATATTAACTAAATTTATGCGGTGTTTATTTTAATTTAACACGTTAATAACTTTAATGTTATTTTTTTGTTACAATTGCTAACTATTCTGTTATATTTGTTTACTAATTAAACAGATACGATTAAACCCTTAATGAATTTACAATGAAAAAGTGCCTTTCGCATTTTACAGTTGTAGTGATGGTGATATGTGTGCTATTTGCAGGTTGCAAAAAAACCGATGTTACCCCTACAGCTTCCGATCCGCAACTTACTTTTGCTTTAATTCCGGATAGCCAGCTTATTACATTTGGTGCGGCTAAAACCGAGGGAGGCCTTACCCCTTTTACTACCACCAAGCAAACTTTTAGCTGGTATGCAGGCACGGCCAATATTACTAAATTTAGGCTCAATGCTAAACGTGGCGATGTAGCATCAGAGTACTCGTCGGGAGCTATAAGCAATGTTGATTTATTTGCTACGGCTTCGCTGTTAAGCACCATTAATATTACCAAAGGCGATTATACACTTGTTAAAGCTACCGTTGTTTTTACGCAAACCCCTACTGCACCATACCCTTTGGTATTGCAGGGCACCTATACAACCAGCAACAGCACCGCAGTACCACTGGAATTTGACCTTAACGACAATTTGGAAGTAAGCGTTCCACTGGCCAACATTATTGCCGATGGCACCAAAGATTTTACTACCAATATAGCCATGCACTTAAATGCGTTTTTAAGCAACGTTACCGCGCAAGAAATTGATGGCGCAACCCGCACCAATGGCGTTATATTGATAAGCAAAACCATTAACACCGCCCTTTACAACAAAATTAAAGCCAATATGCTAATATGCAGCGCAGGCTTTTTGTTTAACAAACCAAAATAGTTACAACCGGCTACAGCTATAAAAGCCCTTGGTTAAGCATCAAAATAATTTGATGGTTAACCAAGGGCTTTTGCATTATCATGTTAGCCTAACAGGTTGCCGGTAAACTCCATGCGGATGCGGGCCTGGAAACCTTCGATGGTTTTAAATATTTCGGTAAGGGTTACGCGCTCAATTTTGGTGAGCGTTTCGGGGTCGATATAATTATTGGGCGCCGTTTTATCGTGAATAATTTGAGTGGCCTGGCGGCGCAAACGCAAACTCATTAAAAAATAGTATGATTGTATGAGTTCGTGATAAGCGGCTTCGGTAAACACACCTTTATCTTTAAGAGCCTTTAGGCGTTCGCCGGTGTTAACATCAAAAATATGGTGTTTAAGGGCGTATACACGGGCCAAATCAACAATGGGTGTCATGGCGCGTTTAATATCAAACACATCCTGCGAATCTTTTGTAAACGTGCGGATGCGTTTAAAAAAAGTAAGCGGCGGCTCGTACTGCAAAGCGTTTTTGGCCATGTGGAAAAACAGTTTTTCCATGGGGCGTTCAAGTTCTTTATCTAAAAAGTCTTTAAGCTCGGTCATGATGGCTTCTTCGCCATAAATGTGGCGGCAATCAAAAAACGTGGAAAACTTAATCACACTTTCTGGTACCGATTCGGCCATCCAACTCAAATAGTTTCGTTTCCAGTAGGATAAGGAGTGCGTCCACTCGGGGTTCATGGCCATAAAACCGCCGTCGCAATAAATAAAGCCAATGAAATTGAGCTTGTCGGATACGCGCTTGGCAAATTCTAAAAAGTATTCGCGCACTTCTTCGCGGTGTTCGTTTGCCTTGTCTTCGTAAATAATGGCGTTATCCTGGTCGGTTTTAAAAGTTTGCTCTTTGCGGCCCTCGCTGCCAAGCACCATAAACACAAATTTGGCCGGCGGTTTGCCCACTTCCTCAATCACACTCTCAATAACCTTTATGGCAATGGTATCGGCAACGGTGGTTATCACCTGGTTTACAATTTCGGCATGCACGCCGCGGCCCAAAAGCTGGGTGGCCATTTGCGGCACGCTATCCCACTTGCGTTTGAGTTCTTCGACAGAAATGGCCAGCTTAACCGATTGTATAAATACCAATGGCGATTGCGCCTGCTCGCTCAGTAATTTGGTGCGGCTTATAAAACCAACAAACTGCCCATCTTTTTTGATAAGCAGGTAGCGCGTTTTGGTACGAAACATCATCAAAATAGCCTCGTAAACGTAAGCATCGCTATTAATCACTACTATGGGGTTATCCATAATCTGGCTAATGGGCAGGCCGGCATCTAAACGGCGGGCAACAACGTTATCGCGCAGGGTAATATCGGTAGCATAACCTATAATGTCGCCTTGTTGGTTTTTTACAAAAACGCAGCTTATTTTATGATGCGCCATTAAGCGGGCAGCCTCAAAAATTGGGGTATCATCGGCACAGGCCACAATATCGCGGTACTCCATGCTCTCCATTTTGCGCGAATAGAGTTGCTCGGAGGCGATGTAACTTTCTTCGAAGGTAACGGGGTGCTTAAAAAAATGAGCAAACTCGTCGTTAAGCATCATTTTGCCAAACTCGGATGTAAAGTACTGAAAAAAAGCATCATAGGCCTTGCATATTGCCCTAAACTCTTTACGGTGTAAAAAGTATATTATGGTGCCTTTTTTTGCAATTACCGTGCGTAAAGATTGTTTGCGGTTAACCAGCATTGATATACCACCAAAACAGTGGCCGCTTTGGTAATGCTCTAACAGGCGTTTGTTTTGGGCACTATCGTAAAAAAACGATTCGTACTCGCCCTCAACCAAAATATCAATACCGCGCAGCTTGGTTATTTCTTGTTTGTAAATAACGGTTTCTTTACTATATCTTATTTCTTGTAACTGTTGGGCAACCTCTTCGAGCACTTGCTGGGGCAGCAGGTTAAAGGGGTGTACAGTTTTTAAAAAATCAACCCGGTTTTTCATAGCCAGTATGCAATTAAAAGGGTGAATGCAAATAAAAGTAAACCAGATAGGCCACAGCCGCTTTTAAGCGCGGGCTGATGGCGGCGGCGTTCGCGGTCGGCCCGTTGTTTTTCTATGGCCCCGTCGGTTATGCCGCCATTGCGCAATATCTCAAAAAAACAGGCGGCGGTAGCTTCGGCATCAACCATGGCGTTGTGCTGGTGGTGCAGCGGTTTGTTAAACAAGGTGCTGTACAATTGCCCCAGGCGCAAATACGTGGCCTGCGGGTTGCGGGTGTACTGGCTTGAGCCCAGCATGGTGCAATACATGGGTAGGCTGGCAATGGGGTTATCCATACCCAGGCGATAAAAATCGGCCCCGGTTATATTATAATCAAGTTCCATGTAATGGCCAACCACCATGGGCTGGTAATGTTTCAAATCGGCATAAAGCAAATCCATCACAAACTTGCGGGGTTGGCCGTTTTGGGTTAAAAAATCGCGCGTTATGCCATGTATTTTAAGGGCCTGGGGACTTATTTCAAAGTCGTTATCGCTTATGTAATGGTCTTCGCGTTTAAGTTCCGCGCCATCGCGGGTATAAATAATCCATGATACCTGCACCGCGTAGGGCCAGTTGGCATTGTTGGAGTAAGGCTGCGTCCAATCAATAGGCAGCCCCGTTGTTTCGGTATCTATAAAGAGGATGTGGTTTTGCACTAGGTTAGATTTATTTTTGATTTCGGATTTCGGATGTTCGATTTCGGAGTTATTTTGATTTTTGATTTATCACGGTGTTATTGCGAGTGATAGAATGCTGCGGCCTATGAAAGTGAACTGACGAATAAGAGCGTTGGCTTGTGCGATTCCCCTCTCGAGAGGGGCGGAGGGGTGTGTTATTTTCGAAATGCCTGGCGTACAACACACCCCGGCCACTACACGTTTCAACCCGCCCCCTCTCGAGAGGGGAATTAAAAACGTCATGGGTAGGTACCAAGCAACCGCACGGAGGTATGTTTGCTCTGTATAGCCGCTTTGCTTATGTGCGGTTGCTTCGTACCTCGCAATGACAAAGGTTTTTTCTTCTTCCATACTCAAAACGTTTTATTTATCTTCCATCTTACGTGGTCCTTCTTCCATCCTCCTGATACAACTTCCATAAATCCGAAATCCGCCCTCCGACATCCGAAACATCTCAATTCGCTTTTATAGTTTCCTTAGTGGTGCCGCAATCATCCATGTCTTTACCGTAATATGGGTTGTGTATGGCGGCGGTTTGGCTTAACCAGGTTGCTTTTTTCATGGGGCAATACTGGGCGTAAATAACCATGGTGTTGCTTTTAAAGGCTTTAACTACGGCCAGCATGTTTTTGCTGAGGCTGGTAAAATGCTCGCGCTGGTGCGCCAACTTGTCGGACTCGCTGATGTGTTCGCCATCAAACCTTAATTTTTCGCCGTAGGCAAGCCAAATGGTTTTTTGTTTGGCATCAAGCTGGTTGCTGCCAACCTCTTTAACTGCGGCGGCAAACTCTTTGGCGTTGCTATTGGCCAGCTTGCTGTTATCGGCCACCAGGGCATCTTTAATACCTAAATAGGCTTTAAGCACGTGGTTAAAACTGGTGTTAACGGTGGCGGTTTGTGCATTGGCGCTCATACCACTTAGCAAAAGGGCAATTATTAAATATTTTACAGTTTTCATTTTTGGCTTTTAATTTTATTGCTCAAATATAAGGCTTATCCTTATCATTTGCTGGCCCGGTACTCAAGCTGTTTAACGGCTTCGGCCTTTTTTAAGGCTTGTTCTGCGGTATCGGGCTCAAAGGTTAGCGTTGGCGGCGGATAAGCGTAGTTAAACACATCGGCTATGTAAGGTTTTTTGTTGCATAATATGGTATCGGTACTTTGCGATAGCACTTCGAAGGTGTGGTGGTGCAAGCTATCGAGTATAAAAATGTTGTTTATATATTTTTCGGCAAAGCGGTTTGAAATCAATATAATGCCCGACTGCGGCACGTTAATATCAATATTGCGGTAAAAAAAACGCCTGGGCTGTAACCTGGGCTGGTTATCAACCCCGTAAACCAGTATAATACTGCCCTTAAAATTGCCCGGCACATGCAGCACCACTTTACGGGTTAATTTATAACACGAGAAGGCTATAATGCCGATGAGCATCACTTCGGCGGTAACCTGCGTCCGGATAGATAATCGCAAAATGATGCATAAAATAAAGTAAGCACCAAAACACAAAATACCCAATATCATAATTAAAATCCCCGGAAGCGGCCCGGAATTAGAATTGGCCCTATTATAGGCGTAAAAAGCACCCCAAATAAATATACCGATTGAAGCGATAAGCAGCAGGCTTATTTTAAATTTCATAGATTAATTGGTGAGTTAAATTTATAAAATTTTTTAAAATATGCCAAACAACCATAGGCGGTAAACAACAAGGCCCGCTGGCAGCACAACCAAATTGTAAATACACCCTGTATTAAACACAAAGTATACTAACAACTTGGCCGGGCTGTAGCGGGCCGTTAGGGCATTATAGCTAAAGCAAAAATGTGGTTTAGCTAAGCATTAAAACAAATATCTATTGAATTATGGGATAAATTTCGATGTTCGATATTTGTTCTGTTCCTTAACTTAATAACCATTTACCGTAGGTTATTTTAAGGCTTCCTGCTCTTTAAGCTGGGCAATATTGTTACTGCTTTCATATTCGGTAGTTTTATCGGCAAAGTAATCCAGTATGCCGGCAATGGTATCCAGGTTATCGGCAACGCGCTGGTGCATATCTGGCAGGTCTTTTTCAAGGCGTTTGTCGCCCAGGTCAATATTATCAACCTCAATTTTTCCTAATTTTTGTATCAGTGCCTGCTGGCTGTTTTTTAAATCGTTTAACTCATGAACTATTTTCTCCATCAGTTCAAACTTTTTTAGCTTATCCATTATCGTATCTTTTTAGGTTAAATAATAACATCTAACTTTATTATAAAGCAATGGCCAGCAATTATGTTTCAATAAAAAACAAAACTTTAACTTAGCCGCAATAAAAAACACCATACAAACGCTGCTGTATGGTGCCCACTTAACAATTTCACTTCACACTTTTAAAACACTTAGTACCCGCTTGGGCCGGGACATATATATGTAATATTTTTATTACGTTTTTGTTTTAACTAATTTACAGCCGCGCCGATGGTGCATTTTTTGGCTTACCTAAACACCAACCGCTATTATAGCATCAATTAAATTTGGCAATGTGGTTTTAAACTAATACTTTAGTTTAAACTATTAACCGGATGAAATTTACTGTTTTTTGCTTTGCGCTGATGATGGCCGCCTGCACGGCCTTGGCCCAAAAAGCTAACGATGCCCTGCTGTTGGATATGTACCAAAACCAACGCTATATGGAAGCCGCCAATTACCTAAAAAGCGTGTACCCCGAGCCTGTAAGCGATATGAAGGTACTTTCGCGCCTGGCTTATACCTACCAAATGGCTGGCAAACTGCCCGATGCAATTGGTTATTACCAGCGCATGTATTTGCAAGATAGCACCAACGTGCCCGTGCTGTTTAACCTGGCCTCCCTAAATGCCACGCGCGACAACAATGCCCAGGCACTTTTTTACTATCAAAAAATAATAGCTGTTGATAGCCTTAATTTTTCGGTAAACAAACGCCTGGGCAATATGTACAGCTTAAAGCTGGATACCGTTAATGCGCTTAAATATTTAACCCGGGCCAACAAAATTGACGCCGACGAGCCGGAGGTTGCCGTGCAGCTTAGTGCATTTTTACTACTGGGCAATAAAAACAAGGAGGCCGACGCGGTTTTGCGCAAGTCCCTTGCTGCCGATACTACCAATATTATTTTGATACGCGCCCTCATGAAACTGAGCTATGCCACCAAAAAGTACCCGCAAACCATAAAATATGCCAACACGCTGCTGGCCCTTGGCGATGATAATGCCGATATTTATAACAAAATGGCATCGGCATATTACGAGCTTAAAAATTATGCTTGCTGTATTGAATGGTTTATGGAGCTGCCCAGCATTTACCAAACCGAACGTACTTTTTACCTTACGGCCGAGAGCTACAAAAAGTTAAAAGATTATAACAAGGCCCTTGAGTATTTTAACCAGGTGCTGCTGCAAAGCATATCCGACAATACATACGCCTATTACAGCGAAATTGCCGATACCTACCAAACCATGCACAAGCTAAAACCTGCCACCGTTAATTACCAAAAAAGCTTGTTTTTTAAAGAGAAACCCATGGTTTTTTACAGCCTGGCCAACCTTTATGATACCGACCTGCACAACAAGCGCGACGCCATTAAATACTACAAAAAGTACTTGGAAACTAACCCACCCGCTAAAGACAAAGATTATATTACCTATGTGCAAAGCCGCATTAAAATACTGCAAGCCAAATAATTTTTAAATACCGAATACTTAGAGCCTGTTTAAATTTCATTCACAAATAATTATAACAATAAAAACATCAATTCCGCCGCGGCATTGCGAGGCACCAAGCAATCTCTACGCAGGGCAAACAGACTTACAGAGCCACTCTGTATAGTTTAGAGATTGCTTCGTACCTCGCAATGACGCTCGTTTGGGTATTTTTAAACAGCGTCTTAAACGCCGCTATCGCGATGGTATAAAGCAATATCGCGGAAGCAGGCAAACATGCTTGCATGGCAGCTTTTGTAGGATATAAAAAATACTTCTGCAATATTGCGCGGAAGCGATGTTTATTTATAATAATAAACTTTAAAAGGCGGCCCACCTCTGTTACCTTAAAATTAATAATTTAACATGTGTTATAAATTTGGTTAATTTGCAAGCATAACTGAACTTATACATGCGTTATCAAACTTCAAAATTTTTATGCCTGCTTGGTATGGCGGGTTTATTACTGGTTGGCAACGGCAGTGCAAATGCACAGGCCCCCGCCGCAGCCGATTCTATTAAATACAATCACCTCGATTTGTTTGGCCCTATCACCTGGCCAACTCCGGGTTCGCAACTGCGGTCGCCGGGTGGTTTTCCGGGTGTACAGTACTGGCAAAACCGTGCCGATTATCACATTAAAGCATCCCTAACCGAAGGCACTCAGGATACTACCATCACCGGCGAGGTTACCATATTATACACCAACAACAGCCCCGATAAGTTAGATTACCTGTGGATGCAGCTAGATCAAAACCTGTTTAAACCAGGTTCGCGCGGGGCATCAACCACGCCGGTTGAGGGCGATAGGTTTGATGTTAAGGGCTTTGCCCGCGGCGGTTACCATATTGCAAGTGTAACGGTTACTTATTTAGATAAAAGTTATACCGTAAAACCTGTAATAAGCGATGCCCGTATGCAGGTGCGCTTAAACACGCCGCTTGGTGGCAAGGGCGATAAGGTGCAGGTTAAAATAAATTACAGTTTCTCGATACCCTTTTACGGTGCCGACCGCATGGGCCGCAAAAAGTTTAAAGATGGTTACGTGTACGAGATAGCCCAATGGTACCCGCGCATGTGCGTTTACGATGATGTGGAAGGCTGGAACACGCTACCCTACATGGGCCTTGGCGAGTTTTACTGCGAATATGGCGATTTTGATTATTACATAACCGCACCATCAAACATGCTGGTTGTTGGCTCGGGTGATTTGCAAAACCCCGCCCAGGTGCTTACCGCTACCCAAAACCGCAGGCTTGATGCCGCCCGTGGCAGCGATAAAACCGTGATGATTATTAACCCGCAGGAAGCAACCGCGCAAGCATCCGTACCGGCAATGGGTGCTACAAAAACCTGGCACTTTAAAATGCTGAACAGTCGCGATGTATCGTGGGCGGCATCAAAGGCGTTTATTTGGGATGCAGCCAAGGTTGATTTCCCTTCGGGCCGCAAGGGCATTGCCATGTCGGCCTACCCGGTAGAAAGCTACGGTGCCGACGCGCACGAAAGCTGGGGCCGATCAACCGAGTACTTGAAATACAGTATGGAAATATATTCGGGCGAGTATTACGAATATCCGTGGAATTCGGCAGTAAGCGTTTCGGGCGTTGCCCTGGGTATGGAGTATCCGGGTATTATTTTTTGTTTGGATAACCTGAAGGGTAAAGATTTATGGGGCGATATTACGCACGAAATTGGCCACAACTGGTTCCCGATGATTGTTGGCTCAAACGAACGCAAATACATGTGGCTCGACGAAGGTTTTAACACCTTTATCAACCAATACTCAAGTCTGCATTTTAATAACGGCGAGTATGGCGATACCGTTTCGCGCCCGGCCCGTACACTAATCAGGAGCCTGGTACGCAACCAGGACCCTTTAATGACGGCATCCGAAGCCATGAACCTGCGCGATTATGGTTTGTATTACGTAAAAACATCGTTAGGCCTTGATATGCTGCGCAACGTTGTGCTTGGGCACGATAGGTTTGATTACGCTTTTCATAACTATATTAAAAACTGGGCTTTAAAACACCCAACACCTTACGATTTTTTCCGCGCCATGAACAGTGCCAGCGGCGAAGACCTTAACTGGTTTTTTAAGGGCTGGTTTTTTACCACCTGGAAACTTGACCAGGCCATTAGCAGCGTAAAATTAGTTACCGAGGGCAAACCCGAAAACGGTGTTTTAATAACCCTGGTAAATAAAGAAAAACTGGCCATGCCCGTTGATTTAAAAATTGTACAGGCCAACGGCAAAACCGAAACCCTGCACCTGCCCGTAGAGGTGTGGCAACGCGGCGCCATCTGGACGTTTAAGTACCCATCAACCAGCACCATAGAAAGCATTACCCTTGACCCGGATAAGCAGTTACCCGATGTTGACCTTACCAATAACGTTTACAAGGCATCAAAATAAAACTTAAATTGAAGTAAAAAACCGGGGGCGATGTTTAAAATATCGCCCCTTTTTATTTCGGTATAAACCAGGTTATTATCTTTATAAGCAAATTTCTTTCAAAATATATAAAGCAAAATAGTACAATATCAAATAATTATTTTACCTTTAATCGTTCTACGTGATAAGTTGATGAGTAAAAAAATAATTGTTATTGAAGATAATCATGATATTTTAGATATGATTGCCTATATTTTAGAGGATGAGGGGTACGAAGTAATATCATCGTTAGATGCCGAACCGCTAAAAGATATTGAAACCCACAAACCCGATTTGGTTTTATTAGACGATTGGCTGGCCGATGGTTATGGCCACCAGTTATGCGCACAATTAAAAGCAAACCCGGCAACCAGCAGCATCCCGGTATTGCTGGTATCATCTGTACAAAACCTTAACGAACTTGCCAAACAAAGCCGCGCCGATGGCTTTATACGCAAACCATTTGATATAGATTACCTTATTGATACGGTTAAACAACACCTAAAGGCTTAATTTTACTGCCGCCCGGCAATGAGAGTAAGTTAAGAACGGAACCAATATCGAACACTGAATTTTGAATGTAGAACACCGAAATTTACTTCATTATTAAGAGTCTGTTTAAATTTCATTCACCGATAATTATAACACGTAAGCAAAGTGGCTACGCAGAGCGGACATACCTCCGTGCGGCTGCTTCATTCTTCGCGCAAGTTTTTCTATCACTTTGTCGTTGCGAGCGATAATTTTAATGATTGAAGGGTTGAGTGATCGAAGGATTGAATTTAAATGATTTATTGGGAAAAATATAATTACATTCACTCACTCAATCCTTCAATCACTCAATCCTTCAATCATTATCGTAATAGCCAAAAACACTATCTGCGGTTGCGATACTCTTTTTGCAGTTGGCGGGCGGTTTTGGTGCTGCCGTTGTGGCTCCAGCCGGGTGGCTTAAAAAGGTATTTTAGTTTGGTGCCTACGCCCGGGGCCTGGCGCATATCGGCAATAAGGGCCCGCCATTCGTGGAAAATGATATTTACCGGGCCCATATCTTCGGGTTGGTGTGTGAGGCCGTAGCGGGTTGGTTCGGGCAGGTTTTCGGCCTGGTAGGTGCCAAAAAGCCTGTCCCATATAATTAATACCATGCCCATATTTTTATCCAGGTAGGGTATGTTTGATGCATGGTGAACGCTGTGCAACGATGGGGTTACAAAAATATAACCGTACCATTTGGGCAAACTTATTTTATATTGCGTGTGCACCAAATTGCCGTAAAGCTGGGTTACCAGGTAGGCATACAAAATATCTAAGGCGTTAAAGCCCATCAGCGCAAGCGGCAAATAAAAAAACACGCGGTACAAAGGCTCAAACACCGTACTGCGGAAGCCAACGGTAAAGTTAAAATGCTGGCTGCTGTGGTGCGTTACGTGCATGGCCCAAAACAGGCGGCAGTAATGGCCAGTATAGTGCAGCACCCAGTACAAAAAATCCTGAACTACAATGAGCACTACCCAATACAGCACGGGGTTGCTAATGGTAAACAGCCTAAACTGCCAGGTAAAATTTAATACAAAAAAGGTAGCACCTTTTACCGTTAGGTTTAGGCAAAAGGCAAGGCCGGTAAGGTAAAGGTTGTTAAGGGTATCGCGCTTTTGGTAAAATTTGCGGTTTTCGCGGTAGCTGAGTATCATTTCAACAAGCGTTAAAACAACCAGCATGGCCAGCAAAAAAACAGCTGCTTTATCTCTTAGCTCAAACCCTGGCATATTCTAACTGTGCATAGTATCGTAAACTATCGCAAAGTTCGTCATCTGTACAAATATTATCAATACGGCAGTCGCCAATTTTTGTTAATAATGAACAGTTAATTTTGCCGCCCTGGTTTTTTTTGTCTTTTTTCATAATGTTGCGCAACTCCACAAAGCTTGCTTCTTTAACCTGGTATTTACCGTAAATGGCAAGCAGGGTGCTCACAATTTCGTCTAAATCGGCGGCAGGCAAGTCGCATTTTTGGTGTGATAGCCAGGCTTCGCATATCATACCGGCGGCAATAGCTTCGCCGTGGGTTAGCGGGTTTTTATCATGATCTAACGAGTAACTCTCCAACGCGTGGCCAATGGTGTGGCCAAAGTTTAATATTTTGCGTTGGCCGCGTTCGGATGGGTCTTCGGTAACAACCTTGTTTTTTATAACTGCGGATTGATAAACCAATTCGGCTTCGGGTTTTTCCAAATTGCTGTTTTTTAGCGCGTGCCAGTAATCGGCATCGGCAATAAGGCCATGTTTAAGCATCTCGGCCGTTCCCGATTTAATTTGCCTTGCGGGCAGCGTTTCTAAAAAAGCGTGCTCAATAAACACCGCCTTGGGCTGCGTAAAGGTGCCAATAATGTTTTTAAGGTTATCAATATCGATACCCGTTTTGCCGCCTATGGAAGCATCAACCTGCGATAGCAGCGTGGTGGGGATGTGTATAAAATCGATTCCGCGTTTATAGGTTGAAGCGGCAAAGCCTCCCAAATCGGTAACTACGCCGCCGCCTAGGTTAATAAGCAGGCTGTTACGGTCGGCATCAAAATCAATCAGCATTTTCCAAATGCCGATGCAAAAATCAATAGTTTTACTTTCTTCTCCGGCACTAACCTCTAATAAATCGTAATTATCGGGGTTAACCTTGTCGGTGATCAAAGGCAGGCAATGCAGAGCTGTATGCTCGTCGGTAAGGATAAAAAAGCGCGAATACTTGCCATCCTCGATAAATTTATCAAGTTTTTCGGCAATGCTGTTAAAATATATAGGGTAACTAATGCTGTCTATTTGCTTCATAATGTGGTAACTAAAACGCTTTACGGGTTCAAAATTATTTTACTAAAATTTTTTTCCCGTTAAACTCTACTATATCGCCAACTTTTACCTTGAGGCGTTTGCGGGTATCAACCTGGCCATTGTATAGCACTTGGCCCTCACTTACAACAATTTGCGCTTCGCCGCCGGTTTGCACCAGGTTTGTGGCCTTTAATAGCTGTATAAGAGGTATGTATGGGCCGGTTAAAATAAATTCGATCATCAGGCGGCAAAAATAAACTATTCGCTGAATAATGAGTTATATAAAAACGCATTTTATAAATTTGCAGTATGCTAATCCAAAACAATACCGACCCGCGTGAGGGGAATCCACTTTCTTTTGAAAACACCGAAGTAGCTTTCCGCCATACCTCAAACAGCGATTTAAACCGCGCCTGGTGGCTTTTTAAGCTCATTAACATTAATTTTTTAGTTAAAATTGGTCCGCCTATAACCAACTTTTTCCTTAATATTCACCTGCCCATTAAAGGCCTGATACGCGCCACCATTTTTAAACAGTTTTGCGGCGGCGAAACCATTGCCGAGTGTAACGGTACCATTAGTAACCTTGCCCAGGGCGGCGTAGGCACCATTTTAGATTACTCGGTTGAGGGGGAAGACGAGGAGGCCGTTTTTGACGAAACCTGCCAGGAAATTATTAGCACCATAAACCGCGCCAATGGCGATAAAAGCATCCCATTAACCGTTTTTAAGGTAACCGGCGTGGGCCGCTTTGCCCTGTTAGAAAAGCTGGACGCTAAACTACCCCTAAGCCCTGCCGAGCAGGATGAATGGAAAAAGGTTGAACAAAGGGTAACCCTGATATGTAAAAAAGCTTTTGATTTAGGCATCCCTGTAATGATTGACGCCGAAGAAAGCTGGATACAAAACACCATTGATGACCTTGCCCTGGCTATGATGGGGGTTTTTAACCTTAAAAAGCCTATTGTTTACAATACCTACCAAATGTACCGGCACGATAAGCTGGTTTCGCTTACCGACGACCACCATACTGCCGTTGGTTTGGGCTTTATTTTGGGAGCCAAGCTGGTACGCGGTGCTTACATGGAAAAAGAGCGTAAACGCGCTGCCGAAATGGGTTACCCATCGCCCATACAACGCACCAAACAAGCTACCGACGATGATTACAATGCCGCACTGCATTATTGCGTTGCCAATATTGCCGGGATTGCCATTGTGGCTGGCACCCACAACGAGGATAGCTGCCGCCTGCTTGCCGATTTGCTGGACGAGTATAAAGTAAACCACAACCACCCTCACATTTATTTTTCGCAATTACTGGGCATGAGCGATAACCTGAGCTTTAACCTGGCCAATACGCAATACAATGTAGCCAAATATGTGCCTTACGGCCCGGTGAAAGCCGTGCTACCCTACCTGTTTAGGCGCGCGCAAGAAAACACGGCCATAGCGGGCCAAATGAGCCGCGAACTAAGCCTGATAACCAAAGAAAAGCAACGGCGCAATAATTAAGCAGTTGTAATATTTCATTTATTAATGAGCGGGAGAAGTATATTTTGTTTAAGGTAGCATTTGAAATATACTTTACGTTCAAATTTCCTTCACATCGGCGGGTAGTATCCAGCCGTCGTTACCGTTCAGTAGCTTAACGCGCAGCCAGCCGTTGGTGTTTTCAAGCACATCAACTTTGGTTCCTTCGTGTATAACAAAAAGGGTTTTGGCGGCTTTTTCGGGTTCGCTTTTTACCGTTACCGAATTACTGAAAACTATAGCCTGCTGGTGCGATGTAAAGTAGTGTACCTGGTTGGCGGCCATTAAAATGCTGAGCAATCCTAAAAAAAGCAACGCCATCGAGGTATAAAAAGTGCCGCGTTTTAAGCTAACCGTTGCCGCAAAAAGGTAAACTATTAACACACCAAAACCGGCTATAAAAAACAAAACGCTCAACCAGCCCAGTGTTGTTACCGAACAGCACAATACAAAGGCCTGCCACCATTTGGTTAAAAATAAATCGGGAGCGGCGTCAATTTTGTCGGTAGTTTTTAGGGTGGTTAGTTGTATGTTAAAGTTAATGTCATCGTCGCCGGGGTTTAGTTTGTGGGCCTTTTCGTAATATAACAGGGCCGATGGTATGTCGCCAAGTTTATAATACGCATTGCCCAGGTTAAAATATACCGCGGCCGATTGGTAGCCATTGCTTAAAATGCTTTGATACGTTTGTACGGCATCTTTATATTTTGCCTTACTGTATTGGTTGTTAGCCTTGGCAAAAAGTGCATCTGTTTCGCTGTTAGCCAAACTAATTAATGGCAAAGCCAGCAACAATAAAAGGTATGTTATGCGCTTCATCATTTTATACATGGGTTTCAATATCGTTAATGGTGCTTTTTGCACCGTTAAATACATCTTGCTGTGATACGCCCGATACCGGGGCAAAGCGGGCCATTTCGCAAAGGTTAAGCGTGTTAAGTAGCTTTTGTATAAGGGCATCATCAACCGAGCGGTTTTTTAATTCGGCGGCTATGTTTTCCTGGTTTAAATCGGCAGCGGGTATGTTAAGCTTATCGCTGAGGTAACCGTATAAACCGCGCGATACGGCTTCGTAAAAGGCTTTAGTGTTACCGGCCTGTAGCTCGTGCTGGGCATTGGCCATGTGTTTGGCTGCCAGTTTTGCGGCGCGGCGGTTTTTAACTTTTACCACATCGCTGTTTTGCTGTTCGTTATATCTGCGGTAAGCAAAGGCACCTGCAAAAGCTAAGGGGCCCAATAGCAACAGCAAATAATAGCCTGCTGAACCAAAAAACATTTCGCCATTTTTATAAACATCAGGGCCGGAGGTTTTAATGTAGCGGATATCCTTACTCAGCATTTTAATATCGCGCTGGTCTGCCGGGGAAAGGCTGGTTACGTTGCCGCCAGCATCAACACCTTTGTTAACCTTAATTGCAAAGGCAGGGGTAGCCAGGCTAACGTACCGCCCGGTTGCCGGGTTAAAATAGCTAAACGGAACAGGCTCTATAGTGTAATTACCCTGGTGCCGCGGGATGAGCAAATAGGTTAAAAGCCTGCTGCCCGATACACCGCGTTCGGTTTCGGTAATGGTATCGGTAATTTTAGGATCGTACTTTTCAAAATCGGCGGGTGGGTTAATGTTTGCGTCTTTAAGCAACTTAATATTGCCCGAACCTGTAATTTTTAGCTGATAATTGAGGGCCTCGTTGGCCTTTAGTTCTTTTTTATCTACGCTGGCAGCAACCTTAAAAACACCTACTGCGCCTGTAAAACCTGCCGGTTTACCGGCCTCGGGCAATGGCTTTACGTGGATGGTTACCGGCGGACTGGAGGCCTTTACCTTAACATCTTCGTAGCGGCCACCAAACATTTGCTCCATAATATCGCGAGCGGGCATGGCCTTGCGCGCAACAAACGACATGGTTAATGGGTCGATAATGAGGTTACCATCGCGCTGCGGGAACAGGATGGTTTGTTTAATATCGGCGGCATTATAACGCTGGCCCTGGTACATTTCGGTTTTCCAGGGTGTATTTTGCTGGGCCGCTTTAATATCCTGGCTCCAAAAGCCATTCAAATCGGGAGCTTTGTCGAAACTATTACCCACCAAACCAACACGGGTATAAAGGCGGTAGGTAACGGTTATCTGCTCGCCCAGGTAAACGTTTTTTTTATCAACCACGGCCCGTATAAATACGTTTTTAGCCATATCGCCCGAAGCAGCTGCCCCAATGCTGTTATCCGGCCCGGCTTGCTGGCCCTGGCCGCCCTGTTGTTGTTGCTGCTGTGGCGAACCCTTAATTACCTTAACGGTGATGGGCCGCGTGCTTAACGTTTTTCCGTTTGATACAACCGTTGCCGAACCAATGGTATAGGTGCCCTCTTTACTGGCTACCAAATCATACCCAATGGAAACGCTTTGCGACATGCTACCGTTAACAGACTCCATGCTGGTAGATTCGTTGGGGCCGCCTACTACTTGCAAACCGCCAAAACTTGGCTGAGTATAACTACCTCCCGAAGCGTTTAAGGTGAACTGCACCTCAAATACTTCGCCGGTGGCTACCTGGCTTTTACTTACCGATGCCGTAAAGCTTTGGCCCCATACGCTGCCCGTGCAGCATAACAAGAGTATGAATATGTATTTTTTAATGTTCATTTAAAGCCTGGTTAAATTTCATCCACCACTATTTTATAAATTATAAAAGCATCAATGCTGCTACCGCATACGCCTTTTTACCAATCCTTAGTGATGTTTCCCTTTACGCCTTTTAATTTTTTATTTTTTAGTTTATCCTGTGTTTGTTTTTCCTGGTTGTTGAGGGCTTCTAACATGCGCTCGGCGTCCTCTTTATTCATTTTGGGCTGGCCGCTTTGCTGGTCCTTTTTATCCTGATCTTTTTTGTCCTGATCTTTTTTGTCCTGGTCCTGTTTGTTTTTATCCTGGTCTTTCTTGTCCTGGTCCTTGTTGTCCTTATTATCTTTATTCTGATCCTGCTTGTTCTTATCCTGGTTTTTGTTGTCTTTATTATCCTTGTTGTCTTTGTTCTTTTTATCCTGGTCTTTTTGCTTTTGCAGCATTTTTTGGGCGTAGGCCAGGTTATAGCGGGTTTGGTCGTCTTTAGGGTTATTAATTAATGCTTTTTTATAGGCATCAATACTTTCTTCCAGTTTTTTTGATTGCAGCAGCGAGTTGCCTAAGTTATAGTAAGCCTGGGCAGCAACGTTTTTATTATTTGCCGATTGTGCAATTTTGGTAAACTGCGCCTGGGCCCCGGTAAAGTTTTTTTGTTTATACTGAGCATCGCCAAGGTTAAAGTTAGCTTCAATGCTTTGGTCTTTTTTGGCAACGCCGTTTTTATAGGCTTCTTCGGCCTCCTTGTATTTTTGTTCCTGGTAAAGCTGGTTCCCTTTACGGATGTCGGCCTTTTCCTTTTGCGCAAATAGGGCAAAAGCAGGCAGCATCAGTAAGATTACCAATAATAGCTTTTTCATACTTTCACTTCCTCCTTAACCTCAAATAATTTCAGTTTGCTTAATGTTACGCTTTTTCTGTTGGATATAAAAAACTCTATCACCAGCAGTATAAAGGCCAGCGCAAGCAATATCTGGAAACGATCTTCAAAATCCCGGAAGGATTTACTGTCGTAAGCCTTGCGCTCCATTTTATTAATCTGATCCATAATAATACTAAGGCCGCTGCTGGCGTTTGTGGCGCGCACGTATGCGCCGTTGCCTGCGGCGGCAATTTCTTTACCCATATTTTCGTCAAGCTTGCTTACTACCACTTTGCCGGCACTATCGGTATGGAAACCGGCTTGCTTGCCATCCTTAATAATGGGAATAGGCGCACCCTCTGCCGAACCAACACCTACTACGTGAATGGTAACGTCCTTATCGCGGGCACGGTTAGCTGCCGATACGGCATCGTCCTCATGGTTTTCGCCATCGGTAATTACTATCATTGCCTTGCCCATGCCGTTTTTAAAATCAAAACTTTGCATGCCCATATCAATGGCGGCACCAATGGCCGTGCCTTGTGTGGGCACCATGTTGGTGTTAATGGTGTTTAAAAAAAGCTTGGCGGCGCTATAATCGGTAGTGATGGGTAGTTGTACGTAGGCCTGGCCCGCAAAAACAATGATGCCTATCCTATCATCGTGCAGGTTATCAATTAATTGCGAAATGGCTTGCTTGGCATTTTCTAAACGGTTGGGCGATAAATCTTGCGAAAGCATACTGTTTGATACATCAAGCAGTATCATAATATCGGCACCTTTGCGCTTAACTTCCTCCATTTTCGAACCTATCTGCGGGTCGGCAGCACCAATAAGCAGCAGACCGTAGGCGATGATGAACAACGTAAATTTAAGCCAGGGTTTTGATATCGATACCTGGGGCATCATTAATTTAACCACGTTTTTATCGCCAAAGGCAGCTAAAGCCTTGCGTTTCCACCGGCTTACCCAAATAAATATAATAATGAGAACCGGGATAAGTGCCAGTCCCCATAAAAACTCGATATGTGCAAAACGTAACATAGCTTAGGTAAGGGCTCCTTTAAATAATGTGTTTTTTAATACAAACTCCAGCAGTAACAACAGCAGGGCAATGGCCGCAAAGGGCAAAAACATCTCGGTTTTTTTGCGGTACTGGGTTACATCAATCTTGGCTTTTTCCAACTGGTCTATCTTAGCATAAATAGCCTTGAGGGTTTCGTTATTGGTGGCCCTGAAATACTGCCCGCCCGTGGTTTGTGCTATTTTAGTAAGCGTAGGCTCATCAATATCAACCGGCATGCGCTGGTAAACAATTTCGCCGGTTTGGGTTTGCATGGGGTATGGCGCGGTGCCATGCGTACCCAGGCCAACGGTATAAACTCTAATGCCAAATTGCTTTGCAATTTCGGCAGCGGTAACGGGCGGTATTGAGCCGGTGTTGTTTACACCATCCGTTAATAAAATAATTACCTTGCTTTTTGCCTGGCTATCTTTTAAACGGTTAACGGCGGTGGCAAGGCCCATGCCAATGGCGGTACCATCTTCAATCATTCCGTTTTTTATATCCTGGAAAAGGTTAATCAGCACATCATGATCTATAGTAAGCGGGCACTGTGTAAAGCTTTCGCCACTAAAAATAACCAAACCAATGCGATCATCCGGACGGCCCTTTATAAAATCGATAGCTATTTGCTTACCGGCTTCAAGGCGGTTGGGCTTAAAATCTTCGGCAAGCATACTGCCCGATATATCCGACGCTATTACAATATCAATACCCTCGGTACTGGTATTTTGCCAGCTTAAGCTTGACTGTGGCCTGGCCATTGCAACCACCAGCGCGGCCAGTGCCAGGCAGCGCAATACAATACCCGTGTGCCTAAATTTTGGCAACCAGCTATTGGCGTGCTTTTTAAAACCCTGCAAAGTAGGCATACTAAGGTTACCTTGCTGCCTTTGCGGTTTATATACATACCAAACCACCATAAGCGGAATGATGACGAACAGCCAGAAAAACCCCGGCTGCGCAAATTCTATCTGTTTAAACCAGGCCATCGCTCTCTCCTTCTTTAATAATGGTTGGCGCGGGTTTCAATTGCGTTTTCACTACAAAATCAATAGCGTTGTTTATGCTGTGTTCGTTTTCGGCGGCAAGCGGTTTTTCTTTGGCAAACTTCACCAGATCAGACAGTACCAATACCTGCTTCAGCATGGCACGCTCGGGCTCGGTAATATCCATATAGCGCAGGCTGGCCAAAATCTCGTCGGTTGTTTGTTCGTTTGCGCTAATGCTGTACCGTTTTTCAAGGTAATGGCGCATTACATCGCTTATTTGGCTATGGTATTCCTTTATCCTATCCTGCTGCCAAAGTTTTTGTTCGCGCAAAGCATACAGTTTATCGAGGGCAATTACGTGGGCAGGTTTTTCGGGCTCGGCAGGTTTAACAAATACCGGCTTTTTTGGCCGCTTACGCAGATACCAAATAACCGCGGCAATTACCAAAACGGCCAGCAAGGGGAAGGCTATTTTGGGCGAATTATCTTTTAGCCACTCCTGCCACGAGTAGGCAACGGCTATGGGTTGCTTAATATCATAAACGCCCTTGGTGGTATCAACCGCTACGGGGCTAATGGTTAAAACCAGTTCGGGGGTTTTAAAAACACCGGTTTTGGTTTTAAGCTCGTACTGCGGTATTACATACTGGCCGGTATCAAAGGAAGTGATGGTATAACTCCTGTCGATGGTTTCTATCGTGATGTCGTTTTTATCAAAGCTGGTATCGGGCTTGTTTACGCTCACTATTTGCACTTTAGCGCGTATGCTATCGGCCAGTTTTGGGAAACTCACACTATCCTTGGCATTAAAACGGATGCTGAGGTGCAGTGTGGTTTGATCGCCCAGGGGTATGGTAGATTTTTCAAGATGGGCATCAACCTGTACGGCTTGTGCGCGGGCCTGTAAAAAGCTGCCCGCGGTTAATATTAAAGCTATTAAATATTTAAAATACTGGTTCATCTTCAACGTCTGCTTTCCCGCTTTTTAAATAATGTCATTAAAGGTTTAACGTAATTTTCGTGGGTGCCAATGTCACCAAAATCAACTCCGCTGCGCTTAAAGGTTTCCTTAATGCCGGCGTTGCGGCGCAGGGCGTCAGCCTTAAAGGCGTTGCGCACCTCGGGGTTGGCGGTGTTTACCCATTGTATAGCACCGGTTTCCTCGTCTTGCACTGGTATGAGGCCCATGTTGGGGAACTCTTCTTCGTGCCGGTCGTACAGTCTGAGTGCTATAATATCGTGTTTTTTGTTGGCTATTTTGAGCTGATCTTCAAAAGCCGGACTAATAAAATCGGATATGATAAAGGCCGTGCTGCGCTTTTTAATGGCACTGGTTAGGTACTTTAAAGCTTCGGCTACGTTGGTGCCTTTGTTGGCGGGTGTAAAATCAATCAATTCGCGAATAATCATCAGGATATGGCTGCGGCCCTTTTTTGGCGGGATAAACTTTTCTATCTTATCGCTAAAAAATATAACGCCTACCTTATCGTTATTCTGTATCGCCGAAAAGGCCAGCACGGCGCATAACTCGGTTGCCACATCCTGCTTTTGCTGATTGATGGTGCCAAAGTTTTCGGACCCGGATACATCCATCAATATCATCAGTGTTAACTCGCGTTCCTCGTCAAAAACCTTAACATAGGGGTGGTTAAAGCGTGCGGTAACGTTCCAGTCTATGGTGCGTATCTCGTCGCCAATCTGGTATTCGCGCACTTCGCTAAAGGCCATACCGCGCCCCTTAAAGGCAGAGTGGTACTCGCCCGAAAACAGGTGATTGCTCAACCCCCGGGTTTTGATCTCTATTTTGCGTACTTTTTTTAAAAGGTCTTTGGTATCTTTTGGCATTTGTTTGATTTCTCTCTTTTCAACCCCTGTCATTGCGAGCGATAGTGTGGCAACCGTACGTTAGGCCGGGCCGCTATGCAGTGCGAATATGCCTCTGTGCGGTTGCTTCGTTCCTCGCAATGACAGGCCTTTTATTTTAACACTTGTCATTGCGAGCGATAGCGTGGCAACCGCACATAAGCTGGTCCGCTTTGTATGGCGAATATGCCTCCGTGCGGTTGCTTCGTTCCTCGCAATGACATAGTTTTTTATTTGCTTCGCTGTCTTATCTTGCTTCCTGATTCTCGCTTCCTGACTCTTCTTCCTTACGGTACTTCCACCGCGTTCAATATCCCGGTTACAATATCTTCCTGGGTAATGTTTTCGGCTTCGGCTTCGTAGCTCAGGCCAATGCGGTGGCGCAATACATCGTGGCAAACGGCGCGCACATCTTCGGGGATAACGTAGCCCCTGCGTTTGATGAACGCATAAGCCTTGGCGGCCAGTGCCAGGTTGATGCTTGCCCGTGGCGATGCACCGTAGCTGATGAGGTTTTTATAATTACCGAGCTTATACTGATCGGGAAAGCGGGTGGCGAAAACGATGTCGATAATGTATTGCTCTATCTTTTCGTCCATATAAACCTCGCGCACCACTTTGCGGGCGCGGATAATATCTTCGGGCTTAATAACCGCGTTTGGCTTTAACATGCCCGTTGGCGATATATTGGCGCGGATGATGCGTTTCTCGTCTTCCTTATTAGGGTAGCCTATTACTACCTTGAGCATAAACCTATCCACCTGTGCTTCGGGCAGCGGATAGGTACCTTCCTGTTCAATTGGGTTTTGGGTAGCCAGCACCAAAAACGGCGTTGGCAGCGGGAAGGTATTATCGCCAATGGTTACCTGGCGCTCTTGCATGGCTTCCAGCAGGGCACTTTGTACCTTGGCGGGAGCGCGGTTAATTTCATCGGCCAAAATAAAATTGCTGAACAGCGGGCCCTTGCGCACAATAAATTCTTCCTTTTTTTGGTTGTATATCATGGTGCCCAGTAAATCGGCGGGCAGCAAATCGGGCGTAAACTGTATGCGGCTAAAATCGGCCTGTATGCATTTGCTCAGCGTGTTAATGGCCAGTGTTTTAGCCAAACCGGGAACACCTTCCAGCAAAATATGCCCATCGGCCAGTAAACCAATAAGCAGGCGCTCTACCATGTACTTTTGCCCTACAATTACCTTATCCATCTCCATCTTCAGGATGTCGATAAAAGCACTTTCCTGCTGTATCATTTCGTTAAGGGCGCGGATATCTGTTGATTGCGACGATACCACCGGCGCTGCCTGCTGAACGTACTGACTGTTGCTATTTGTTTCTTCCATATCTCCGGGTAAAAATTATTTCGGTGGGCAAATTTAAGGCATGGGCAATTTCACACAAGGGATATGTTAAATTAATTTGTTAAAAAATGTTAAATGGTGGTTTTAGGGTTGCGGATATGGTATCCCGGTTACCCGGTTACTTAGGTGGAAACCGAGTAACGACTAAACTACAGGAAATAGGAATGGCTTAATTGCTTTGTCCAAACTCAGCTTTATTAAATTTAATAAGCTGGTCATTCAACAAACTATCCTTTTTTAGGTCAGGGTGGGAGTTGACGTAATCAATAGCATCGTAAGGCGACAAATATTCGGGGCCAAATTTTTTTGAAATAAAATTAGTTCCCAAAATTTCACAATAAGCCCGCAAAAGTGATGATTTATCTTTGTACCGTGTAAAGATGAATGGGCCGTCTCTTAATTCAAAGTCATCGTGATAAGTAGCGTGTTCGAAAACTGCAAGTTTTAAAAAAATCAACAAAACATATTTTTCATATTCAACATTTATAACACTTTTATTCAATATACCAATAACACTGCAAGGCGGCGCGGGAAGTTGAATACCAGTGAAGCTTGCTGACCTGTTTTTGGCAACAGGCTGATAATTTATTGCGAAACGTTTAAGAGGGATCATGTTTATACCAGCCACCCTCCTATTACATAGATATACCAGTAAACAAAAACACATTACACCCAATAAAATGCCTTTTTGTTTTTTCATAGCAGCTCTGGTTAGTTCTATAAATATATTTGTTTTTATATTTATTGGCGCAAGCATTTTAATGGCAAAAAAACGTGCCTGAGGGGTAATGATTAAACTACGGGGAACGGTAATTGTGACATCGGTAATTGGCGAGACAATGTCGCATCATGGAATTGCATAACTGGATAAAATATACTTTTGCTATAGTCGGAGACTACAGGCATAATGCATTCGAAGTCGGAGACTTCGAATAGCGAATTCGAATAGCTACGAAGAAATTTTGTTGTTCGAAGTCTCTGACTTTGAAACTATTATGCATGTAGTCTCCGACTACAGTAAAAGTAACACACCTAACTACGGAAGGCCCCGTCATTGAGCCATCCAACAAAACAAAATTGAGCTTTATACCAAAGTTTAGCTTACAATTTAACTGCACCTTTGTTGTGCAGTTAAACACAACAAAAAAATGAAAAACACTAAAAAAGTAATATTGGTTACAGGCGCATCGGCAGGTATGGGGTTAGAAATGGCTAAGGAGCTTTTGCACGATGGGCACACCGTTTATGGTGCCGCCCGCCGGGTTAACCGTATGGACGGCATTAAAGCCTTGGGCGTTAAAATAATACCGCTTGATGTTACCAGCGAGGCCAGCATGGTTGCCGCCATTAATCAAATTATTACTGCCGAGGGCCGTATAGATGTGCTGATAAACAACGCCGGTTTCGGCTCCTACGGGCCTATCGAAAATGTTTCTATAGCCGATGCAAAATACCAGTTGGATGTTAATGTTTTTGGTGCAGCCAGGTTAATGCAATTGGTTTTGCCGCACATGCGGAGCCGGCAATATGGGCGCATCATCAACATATCGTCTATAGGTGGTAAGTTTGCTACCGCGCTGGGCGGCTGGTACCATGCCAGCAAGTTTGCTTTAGAGGCTTTGAGCGATAGCCTGCGCAACGAGGTGGAGCAGTTTGGTATTGATGTGGTGGTTATTGAACCCGGCGGCGTAAAAAGCGAATGGAGCAGTATTGCTGCCGATAACCTTAAAAAAAATACCGGCAATATGGTTTATAATAGCCTGATGGATAGGTTTGATGCTGCCATTAAAAAAACGCAGGCCAATAACGCCGAGCCTATTGTTATTGTTAATTTGGTGCGCAAGGCCATTGCGGCTAAAAAACCTAAAACACGCTATTCGGGCGGGTATATGGCCAAAGCGGCTTTGTTTATGCGCAAGATACTGCCCGACCGCCTTTTTGATAAAATGCTGATGAGCCAGTTAAAATAATGGGCTATATTTAGCATTTTAAAATGGAACATAACAGCCATATACAGCTCAACAACTTGCTTTATGCCTGCGTTGCGCAAAAGCAGCGGGGCCATGAGCAATTTATAAACGAGCATGCCATTGGCTATGTGATGGCCGGCGAAACACACCTGCAAACCAATAACGGACTGCTTATTATGAAGGCAGGTACTATGGGTTTGGTGCGGCGCAATCAGCTCATTAAATCGGTAAAAATACCGCCGCCGGGGGGCGAGTTTAAGTCGGTTAATATATTTTTAGATCAAAATTTTTTGAGGCGCTATAGTGCGGATAACAAACTGCCGCCTGCCCAAAAATACAGCGGCGATATGTTGGTTGAGCTTCCGCCCGACCCGTTTTTGAAGGGTTACTTTGATTCGCTGCTACCCTATTTTAACCAGGGCAAGCCTATAAAACCCGCCATGGCCGAACTTAAAACCTTAGAAGCCATTGAACTGCTGCTAACCCTCAACCCCCGGTTTAACGATTTTTTGTTTGACTTTAGCGAACCACACAAAATTGACCTTGAAGCCTACATGAACCAAAATTACATGTACAACGTGCCTTCGGCGCAGTTTGCGCGACTTACGGGGCGCAGCCTGGCCGGCTTTAAGCGCGATTTTGAAAAAACATTTAAAACATCGCCGGGCCAATGGCTGCAACAAAAACGGCTTAACGAGGCTTACTATCAAATTAAGCAAATGGGCCAAAAGCCATCGGAAGTGTACCTTAATGTGGGGTTCGAAAACCTATCGCATTTTTCGTATGTGTTTAAAAAGGCTTTTGGCATTGCACCTTCCATGATATAAAATTTGCGCTTATGGCTTTAATACGTTCGTTGTTTTTCTTTGTAATTGCCGGCTTGCTCGAAATTGGCGGCGGCTACCTAATATGGCTTTGGCTAAAGCAGGATAAGCCGCTTTGGTATGGCCTGGCTGGCAGCCTTATTTTAGCCGCCTACGGCGTTGCTGCAACCATGCAAACCGCAAACTTTGGCCGCGTTTACGCTGCATACGGCGGTATATTTATTGTGCTGGCCCTGCTTTGGGCATGGAAGGTTGACGGCTTTAAACCCGACAGGTATGATATGATAGGTGCCCTGGTTGCCCTTATTGGTGCTTGTATTATTATTTATATGCCGCGTAAATAAGGGCATTTACACCATTTTATCCCCGCTGTAGCGGAAGTGAGAAGCAAAAGGTTGAGCCCTGGCCTTCTATGCTGTTTACCCAAATTTTACCGCCTTCGCGTTTGATAATTTCGGATGAGATGTATAGCCCCAGGCCCAGGCCGGGGAAGGTATGTTCTTTATCTCCGCTTACGCGGTAAAACTGTTCAAAAACTTTGCCCAGCTTGTCTTTAGCTATGCCTATACCAAAATCTCGCACGCAAACCTCTACCGTTCCATCCACAATTTTCGAGCTGATGATAATCTCGTCGCTGCCGGGCGAGTATTTAATGGCATTGGTTATGAGGTTAATAAGCACCTGCCCTATCCTATCTTTATCGGCATAAATTTGCGTTTCCGAGTTAAGGTCTTCAATCAGCGTGTGTTTAGTAGTGGTGCGTTGCAGTTCTTCAATCACTTCCTGTAACATGCGGTTAAAATCAAACCAGCTTTGGTGAAACTGCAACCTTCCGGATGTTATTTTAGTAACGTCGAGCAAATCCTCAATCAGCACGGTTAGGCGGTTTATCTGCACGTCCATTTTGCTTATCATAAACGCCTCTTTTACGTCGCCTTTTTTGCGCATAATGCTTTCAAGCAGTTGGGCGTAGGCTTTAATGCTGGTTACGGGCGTTTTTAACTCATGGCTGGCAATGCCAATAAAATCATCCTTTTGCCTTTGCAGTTGTTTAAGCTCGGTAATATCAACACAGGCACCTATATAGCCCGAAAAGTTACCTTCGGCATCGTACTGCGGGTTGCCGGTGCAAATAATATGGCGTAGCTGGCCGCCTGTGTGCTGTATCCTAAACTGGCTCTCGTGAAACTTGCGTTGGGCAAAATCGGCAATTAAGTTGGCGGCAGCCTCATCCCTGTCTTCGGTAACAACGGCATTGAGCCAGCCTGTGCCCAGTTGCGCCTCAAGTGGCTGGCCGGTCCAGTTAATCCATACCTCGTTTACGTAAGTAATCATGCTGTTGGCATCCGTCATCCAAAGGGCGGCGGGGGCGGCAATTGTAATGTTACGGAATAGTTGTTCGCTTTGCGCCAAGGCCTGCCGGGCGGCCTTTTCGGCGCGTATATCGCGCGTAACAGATGCAAAACCAATGGCTTCGCCGGTATCCGCGTCGGTTACCTTAAAGCCGTTTAGCCAAACCGGTATGGCTTCGCCTGTTTTAAAGTGGCGGTAGTTAACCTCGCCTGCCCAGCCACCACTTTCGCGCATAGCCGGGCGTGCTTCTTTTTCCAGTATCTGCAGGGCATCGGGCATAAAATAATCACTGCTGTGCCTGTAGCACTCTTCAATGCTATCGGCACCCATCATTTTCATGCCGGCCTGGTTCATGTAAATTACAAAACCTTCAGGGTTGGTAACGCCAATCAGGTCGGCACTGTTTTCAACCACGGTTATTAACTTTTGTTGTTCTTTCCGGGCCTCAATTTCGGCGCGCATATCGCGCACAACCGTGGCGCGGCCTATGGGTTGCTCGGTTAAGGGGTCTTTTATTAAAAGGGAATTTATCCAGCCGGGTATACATTCGCCTGTTTTTTTATTGCGATAGTTTAATTTGCCGCTCCACCTGCCGTGTTTTAACATTTGGGGCAATATTACGTTTTGCACCGTAGCAAATTCATGGGGCATAAGGAAACTGTAGCCTTCGTTGTGGCCATAATCATTGCTATCAAAGCCCGTCATTTTTTTACCAGCTTCGTTAATATAGGTAAACTTGCCGTCCCAGGTTGTGAGGCTTATCGAGTCGGAACTGTTTTCTATCAAAAACAATAATTTTTGCTGTTCATCGCGGGTGCTAATTTCGGGCGTAATATCAACTATGGTGCCAGCAAAGCGGTAAGGTTTGCTATGCTCATCAAAATAAGCGCGGCCCTTGCAGCGTACCCATTTTAACGTGTTACTGCCAACCGTGCGGAAAGACACATCGTAGCTTTCTTTTAAAAGGGGGTTAATGGCGTTCATTACGGCAATATCAACGCGGGGCATATCATCAGGATGTATATAGTTTAAAACATCCTCGTAACGTGCATCATCGTCTTTCGGGAAGCCAAAAAGTTCTTTACACCTGTCGTCCCAGGTTATCAGGTTGTTAAGCAGGTCAAGGTCCCAGGTGCCCATTTCGGCGGCATCAAGGGCAAAGCGTGTACGGTCTTCGGCGGCTTGCAGTTTTTTGCGGGTAAGCACCAGGTCGGTAACGTCGGTTGCGGTATTTAAAACGCCCCAAACTTTACCTTCGGGAGTTTTTAGGGGTTTGTAAGTAAAGTTAAAATAAAAATCGGTAAGCTGGCCGTTGGCTAATAGGCGCACCAAATCTTCGGAGGCCTCGTAGGCAATGCCGGTGGTAAACACATCATCAAGCAATTTAAAAAAGGGCTGCCCTTCCAGCTCGGGCAGGGCCTGGCTAAAGGTTTTACCAATTATGCTGCGGTCTTTCCCCCAAATATTTAAAATGCTATCGTTAACCACACGGATAACCATTTCGCGGCCAACGTATAAACCCACCGGCGAAGGCGATTCTTCAATTATTGTACGAAAAATATTTTCGCTATAAGCAGCAAATTCTTCGGCTCCGGTGTTTATTTCCATTAGTGTTAATAGCCAAAAATAACAATTTTGCTTATCAGCAAGTTAATATTTACTAATTGTTAACAACAATTTTATTTTTTGGTTTGGCACATCAGGAAAATAAAACAGGCAAACATTTGCCAATACGCAGCCAAAAAATATTTTTGCTTTTGTTTGTAAGGATAGGCTTTTGTTTGCTACTAAGCGTTAAAATAACAACAACATTCACCAGCATGAAAGCCTTTAAAATATTGATGTTTTGCACCCTTGCACTGCTTATTATACCCGCAGTTTACGCCTTTAAAAACAAAGCCAACCAAAATAAAATACCCCAAAACGGTTTTGCGGTAGTTGAATTATTTACATCGGAAGGGTGCTCGAGCTGCCCGCCGGCGGATGAGCTGGTGGCCAAAATACTTAAAGAAGATAGCACCAAACCCATTTACATTTTAAGCTACCATGTTGATTATTGGAACCACCTGGGCTGGAAGGATGAGTTTAGCAAAGCCCAATACTCCGACAGGCAACGCCGGTATGCACAATGGTTAAAACTGAGCCAAATTTACACTCCCCAAATTGTGGTAAACGGCACAACGGAGTTTGTAGGATCAAACGAGCAGGCTTTGCGGGGCGCAACACAAATGGCTTTTAAAAAAACCAATAACCTTATGCCGGTATTAAGCAACGTGCATTTTACAGCCACTGGGCTTAGTTTGCAATACCCCGCCATGGCCGGTGCCGCTAATTGCAGCCTGCTGATAGCTTTTGTACAAAACAGCGCCCAAACCAATGTAAAAAGCGGCGAAAACGGCGGCCATATTTTAAACCATGTTAATATTGTGCGCAGCCTTAATACCATTAGCATACGCAACCAGGGCGGCCCGCAAACTGTTGAGCTGCCTGCGGGCTTTAACGCTAAAACCTGGCAGGTGGTAGCCTTTGTACAAAATAATAGTACGGGCCAAATATTATCAGCACAAAACATTGTATCTTCGGTAGTGTAACCAATTATGATAAAAGTGAAAAAAATTAAAGAAAAACATTCGCTTGCTATGCGCTGGTTTCATTGGGTAAATTTCCCGGTGCTTACCATTATGATATGGAGCGGCATGCTTATTTATTGGGGTAACGATGTTTACAAAATACAAATAGGCAATAACACGCTGTTTAACTTTTTTCCGGAAGGCTTTTACAAGTTTTTCCACTTTAGCGGCAGGCTTGCCGAGGGTATGGCGTTTCACTTTTTTTTAATGTGGTTTTTTACCCTTAACGGCTTTTTTTATGTGGTGTACACCATCATATCCGGCGAGTGGCGCGATTTGGTTCCGGAGAAGAAATCGTTTAGAGAGGCCTGGCTTGTTTTACTGCACGATTTGCATATCCGCAAAAGCGCACCGCCACAAGGCAAATACAACGCGGCCCAGCGCATAGCCTACACCGCAATTATTGTAATGGGTTTTGGTTCGCTGGTTACCGGTTTGGCCATTTACAAACCGGTACAGTTTAACTGGCTTTGTTTTTTATGCGGCGGCTACCGCCTGGCGCGCATATTCCATTTTGCGTTAACTTTGGGCTACTGCCTTTTTTTTGTGATACATATTGTACAGGTAATACTGGCGGGCTGGCGCAACTTCCGGTCGGTAATTACAGGGTTTGATGTTGTTGACGATGATAAACCCCAACCCGTTATTCATACTAATTTAGCAACCGAAGATGGAACAGCCAGTTAACCAACCCGACGAAACGCCGCAAGCTAAACCGGATGTAAACCCAACGCCTACCGAGGGGAAATTGCTTACCGATAAACAAATTAAACGGCGCACCTTTATTGCCTTTGGTAGCTTTGTTGCCTTGCAGGCTACAGCGTATTTTGGCTGGCGCAAGCTCTATACATCGGCAAATGAGGTGCCTACTGCTACCGCAGGCGCGCACAAGCCCCTGCGCCGCGCACTAAACCAAACCGAACTTTTTTTTAGGCGGCTGTTTTACAGCAATAACCACCTGGTTAAAACCTACCCTAAAGAAATGGCTGCCAAACAGGTGCGCCATAACAGCGATATTGGCCTTGAAGGCAAGTTTGACCCTGCCGATTGGAAACTGCAAATACAACGCGCCCCCGGCGATATTTTAACCGTTACCCTTGACGAGCTAAAGGCCCTGCCCAAAACAGAAATTATTTTTGATTTTAAATGTGTTGAAGGTTGGGACCAGATACAACACTGGGGCGGTGTAAAGTTTACCGACTTTGTAACGCATTTCAAATTGGATAAACTAGCCCAAATGGAGTACATTGGTATGACCACTCCCGACAAAAAATATTACATTGGCCTTGATACCCCAAGTGCCATGCACCCCCAAACTATTTTGGCTTACGAGATGAACGACAAACCCCTGCCGCCAAACCACGGCGCACCGTTAAGGCTCATCATCCCGGTTAAGTATGGTATTAAAAATTTGAAACGCATTGCCAACATTACCTTCAGCAACACCCGCCCACCCGATTACTGGGCCGAACGGGGCTACGACTATTATTCGGGACTTTAGGTGTTAATGATTGAAGGATTGAATGAGTGAGTGGCTGAGTTATTGAGTGATTGAATGAATGAGTGAGCGAATGAACGATTGCTTCGGTTTCATTTCTCTCTCAAGACGTTATTTTAAAAACAGTGTCATTGCGAGGCACGAAGCAACCGCACACTGGCAGGGCCGCAATGCAAGCCTAACATGCCTCCGTGCGGTTGCTTCGTGCCTCGCAATGACAAAATTATATTTCAATAATTCAGCCCTTCAATCACTCAATAATTCAATCATTCAATAACTCAATCATTCAATAACTCAATCATTCAATAACTCAATAACTCACTCATTCAATAACCCAATCATTCAATAAATCAATCACTCAATCCTTCAATCATTAAACACTAATGCATCACAACTGCGGTGCCTTCGGTTACTTCAACTTTGTTTTTTATCATGCGGCGGCCAAGTAGCAGTATGCCGAGTGCAAGTACCGATGTGGCACCCATTATGGCGGCAAGCGGCACTGCGGTGTGGTTGTTAAGTTTGCTTACTCCGAAAGATGTTAGCGCGCCTATGCCCAGTTGCAATGCTCCCATTAATGCCGATGCACTACCTGCATTTTTGCTGAACGGTGCCAGCGTTAAAGCCGATGCATTGGAGCTGATAAAGCCAAGGCAGCTTAAAAATATAAATATAAAAAACAGGTTGCCAGCCAAACCAAGCCAACCGTTTACCGATGCAAAAACAAATATTACGCCCGATATGGTTTGCACCGTAAGCGCGGCTTTTAACAATTGCTCGCTTTTGTAATAACGCATGGCCATGCTGTTAACCTGACTAAAGCCTATAAACCCCGCAGCCATACAGGCAAATATTACCGTGAACATGTTTTTACTAACGTGATAAATATCGATAAGTACCAGCGGCGCGCCCGATACATAGGCAAATAATCCCGAAAAGGCTATTGCACCTGCAAAGGCGTAGGTATAAAATTGCGGCACCTTGAGCACCATAATAAAATTATTGATGATGGGCAGCGGTTTTAGCGATATAGCGGTATCGGGCTTGTAAGTTTCGGGTAGTTTAAATATAACGGCCAACAGCACCAAAAGGGTTATGCCGGCCAGCGTTGCAAAAATAGACTGCCAGCCAAAATAGGTTGTTAGCAAACCGCCAACCATAGGTGCCAATAACGGCGAAAGCCCCACAACCAGCATCAGTAACGAAAATACTTTGGCGTTATCCTGCACCGGAAATAAATCGCGCACCATGGCTACCGATGCTACCGCGGCGGCGCAACTGCCTATGGCTTCAACAAAGCGCAGTATAATTAAATCGTTTGCCGAGCGTGCGGCCATGCAACCTATAGATGCTATAATGTATAACGATAAACCTATGTAAAGCGGCTTTTTGCGTCCAAACCTATCCAGCAACGGCCCGTAAAGCAATTGGCCGGCAGCCAGGCCAATAAAAAAACTAGCCAGCGAAAGGCCAATCTGGCTGGTGGTGGTATGCAAATCGGCAGCTATGGCATCGTAACTGGGCAGGTACATATCGATAGAAAACGGACCAATGGCGGTTAAAAAACCTAAAACAAGTATCCGGAAAAAGTATTCGTTTTTTGTCATGCGTAAATAGTAGGAAGATGGGCAATCAGCGCCTTACCTGCCAAACGTGGCTTTGCAGGCCTGCGGGGCAAATATCGCCAATATTGTTTTTGTTATCATGAATAAATTGTAATGTTTAGCCAACCGTGCCGGCATACTCTTGCTGCAACACCCGCAGGCATTGGGCGCACAGGCAGCCATCATACAGTTCGCTAACGTATTGCACCTCGTTAATGGTAAGGGCAACAGCACTGCACTGGCACTGTGTAAACTTATTAGCCTTACACTCAAACGCGGTACTGCACCGCTCGCAGCGTATAATTTCGTGTTTGGTTGTTTGGGTGGCTTGCATTACCGCAAAGGTAATTATTGAAATTTAGAATGAGTGTCAAATTATTTTGGATTTGGGATGTTCGATTTGGGAATTATCTTGATTTTCGATTTCGGATGTTCGATTTCGGAGTTATTTGTTTTGATTTGGGAATTTTTTTGATTTTGGGATTTGCATTTCCCTCAGTGTCATTGCGAGGTACGAAGCAACCGCTTGCTTTACAGAGCGGCTTTGCAGATTGGCTTTGCCTCCGTGCGGTTGCTTCGTACCTCGCAATGACATTTTTTTACAGCAATAACGAATGGAAAAATGCAAATCCAAAAATCAAAAAAAATCCCAAATCAACAAATAACTCCGAAATCGAACATCCGAAATCGAAAATCAAGATAATTCCCAAATCAAACATCCCAAATCCCAAATCAAAAAACTTCTCCCAAATTAACAAATACGCCGTGCGAGTTATCGGTGCCTATGCCATAGTCTATGCAGAGGTTGGTGTTGGAGAGTTTGTTTATTTTGAGGCGCAGGCCGGTGCCGGCGGCGGGTATAAGTTTGGGCACGTTGGTAATTACGTTGCGGGGGTAGCTTTCTAAGTTACCAAAAAGTACGCCGCCAATTAGTCCGTTTTTGGTGATGCCGAAGCGGTATTCGCTTTCCAGGTACAGCATGTTTTTTCCGCGGAAGCGATCAATGGCGTAGCCGCGGCCCGTGTTGTTATAGGTATCGGTGCCTACGCTGGGCAAATCCAGATAGGGTTGCCTGCCGCTTAGGGTGAGCCAGGTATAGCTCCAAAAGGCAAGCACGTTGTTGGAGTGTTGCGATAGTTTAAAATACTTGCGCACATCGAGCTGTATGGTACTCCACTTTGCATCGCTGCCAAGTGCTTTCAGGTTATCGCGGTAAACGGCATTGGCATAAAAACCACCTAACGCATTTACGGGATTAGTACGGCTATCAAACAATAGGGTTAGGTTATAGCCTGATGAGCGGGAGCTTGATGTTTCGCCGTAACGTTTAAAATCTGAAACGGAATTATCAATGTTACCCTCTTCGGTAATTTCGAAATGGTAATCAAGGTTGTAGCCGCCGCCTGCATAAAAGTTGGTGGTTACTTTTTTGAGGATGGTTTGGTAAAACCTAATGTAATCGAAATTAATGTTATCGGCCTTTAACTCGGTACTGGAACTGCCGAGGCCGTAGGTTACATCGGGATATTTGGTGGCGCGTAAATCGGTAACGAATTTAATTTGATGGTTAAGTGCCCAGATGTTTGATTGCGTGATGAAGGTTTGCTGGCTATGCGAATCGTAAAACAATTGCGCGTTAACTACCGATTCTTCGCCCGCGTGTTTACTATCCGTGTAAAACGTAGCAACGCCGCTTAGGCCTGCGGCAAAGCCTGTAGAGAGGGTATAACCCAGCGTTGGCACTACCGAAAGGTTTATTTTTCTTACCCCATCCTGATCGGCCTTATGGCCTTTTTTATTGAAGATGGTATGCAGCAAATCGCCAACATCTTTTTGTGCTGCGGGGCTATCAACCCGGGTGGTATCGCCAAAAAGTATGTGGGTTTTTAGACCACCATTAGCAGCAAATACAACAGTGCCGCACAGGGCCGAAACCAGTGTTAAAACAAAGCGCAGGTTTAGCACAAATAGTGAAAATTTAGCATTAGGATATACTTGCAACAATGGTAATAACAAGTATTCAATTATTAAAGTATTGGGGTGTAAAACTTTTGTTAAGGAGGCAATAAATTTTGGTACGCAGGGGTGTATTAATACCCCTTCCGCAGCATATCGGCCAGTTGGGCTGGCAGGGGGCTGTTTAAAATGGCAAGGGCAGCTTTTTCAATATCGTAATCAAAGCGTATAAACTCAACCTGTAGGCTTTGGGCATTGTTACGGCTGGTGGTTTCGTTAAGCGTAAGCAGTACGTAGCAGCCTTTGGGGTTATCATCTTTAGGTTTGCCTGCCGAGCCAATATTTATCACGTGGCTATAAACCCCTCCGCCCGCGTCAATTATTCGGTGGTAGGGTTTATGCGAGTGGCCGCCTATTAAAACATCGGCACGGGCATCTTGCATCATGGTTAAAACCTGTTGCTGGTCGGTATCGTGTAGCACATACTCGTTAACCTGGCGGGGACTGCCGTGTACCATTAAAATATTGAGGTTTGGATACTCAAGCCGGATGTGCGAAGGCAAGGTATTGAGATAGTTGATGTGCAGGGCATCAACCAACTGATAAGCATAGTTTTGTGCCGAAGGCTGTGCTAATGGCGCGGCCTGCACTTTTAAATCGTGATTGCCCATTAGGGTTGCAATTTGCCGCTGGCGTATGGCGGCAATAACCTGGTTGGGCCAAACGTTGTAGCCCACCAAATCGCCAAGGCAATAAACGGCATCGGGTTTGTGGCTGTCCATATCGGTAAGCATGGCCTCCAGGGCGGGTAAATTGGCATGAACGTCCGAAAACAGGGCTATCTTCATGGGGTTACAGTTACTACCGGTGCAGTATAATATTTTTTGCGTAACCAAAAGGCCACGTTAACCAGGGCTATAAGCGCTGGCACCTCAACCAACGGACCAATAACGCCGGCAAATGCCTCGCCCGAATTGATGCCGAAAACGCCTATGGCAACCGCAATGGCAAGCTCAAAATTATTACCCGTAGCCGTAAATGCTATGGAGGTGCTTTGCGAATAACCGGCTCCCAAATATTTGCCCGTTAAAAAACTAAGCAAAAACATCACAACAAAATACACTACCAGGGGTATGGCTATCAGCAGCACATCAAGCGGAATTTTAACAATAAGGCCGCCTTTAAGGCTAAACATAACTACAATTGTAAACAGCAACGCCACCAAGGTAATTGGCGAAATAAAGGGCACATATTGAGTATTAAACCAATGCTCACCTTTAATTTTAATTAAAGCATAACGGCTTATAAAACCCGCAGCAAACGGCAGGCCCAAATAAATGCCCACGCTTTTGGCTATTTGCAAAATGGTAATGTTAACCACCAGGCCCTTAAAGCCAAAAAGAGGCGGCAGCACGGTAACAAAAACGTAAGCATACACGCTGTAAAGCAATACCTGGAAAATGCTGTTTAGCGCAATTAGCCCGGCGGCGTATTCGCGGCTGCCATCGGCAAGGTCGTTCCAAACTACTACCATTGCTATGCAGCGGGCAAGGCCAATCAGGATGAGGCCCACCATGTATTGGGGGTGGTTGTGTAAAAAAACAAGTGCCAAAGCAAACATTAGTATTGGACCCACAACCCAGTTTAGTACTAACGATGCCGTTAAAACCTTGGTATTGTTAAACACGCTGCCCATGCTCTCGTATTTAACTTTAGCCAGGGGCGGGTACATCATCAATATCAAACCAATAGCTAACGGAACATTGGTAGTGCCGCTGGAAAACGAGTTAATAAACCCCGCCGACGACGGTATGAAATACCCCACGCCTACACCGATAAGCATGGCTAAAAATATCCACAGGGTTAAATACCTGTCTAAAAAGCTTAATTTTTTACGACTGACTGCCGTAGCACTATTGTTGGTTACCATTAGGCTTGTTGGTTAATATGCTGGTTAATAAAAGCCTCGCAATAGGTTTTTATCATTTGGCGCACGTTTATAAATTGTTGCAAAACTTCATCGGGCGTACCGGTAGCCTTTGCCGGGTCGGGAAAGTTGTGGTGGAAACGTTTAAAGTTTCCGGGCAAATAAGGGCATGCCTCGTTGGCATTATCGCACACGGTAATTACATCATCAAACGGAATATCAACGTATTCGTTAACGTTATTTGAAGTGTGGTTTGATATATCAATACCATCCATTGCCATTACCTGTATGGCTTTAGGGTTTACGCCGTGGGTTTCAATGCCGGCACTGTAAATGCGGGCATTTTGGCCTGCAAAGTATTGCAAATAACCGTGAGCTATTTGGCTGCGGCAGCTATTGCCGGTGCATAGTACAAGTATATTTTTCATCATTTCTTTTTTCATTACAATGGCCGATGCCGGGCAAACGTGGCTAAACTGCGCCGATGCCTGCACCTGTGCCGGTACATCATTGTGGGTTATTATTTTGTACCCCTTACGGGAGAAGTATTGGGGTGCGGTTTCGGTAAGCAGGTATAAAGCTTTTAAATTTTGGGCGGCGGCCAGTTGCTCCACCTCGGCTAACAAACCGGCGGCTACACCGCCGCCCCTAAAAGCGGGCATCACCGTCACCGAGCGCAGCAAACCGTAGCTGCCATAAACCTCAATACCGGCCACGCCAATTACCTCATTGCCATTAAGGGCAACCCTAAAATTGGGGAGCGTAGCAGGTAAGTCGGCAGTGGGTAAATTGGCCATTGCCAAAATTGCAATAATGCTTTCGCGATAATTTTGATTACTTTCCATATTGAAAGCGAGTATTTATATCAAACTTTTATTCAAGTACTTATCAACAACAACCTGAACCAGGGGTACAAGTGTTTTGGGCCGCTAAATTAACCAGTTGTACCTTTGGCTTTACCGCAACAGCAGGTGTGCAGCACTCCTCGCCGCTGGCTGTGGTGCCGCAGCTACCACCCCGCTCAATGGCTTTGCACTGGGTAACATCGGCCTGTAGGTTTACTATAAGGTTGCCGCCGCTTGCCGTAATTTGGCCGGGGTACATTTGGCGGGTATCAAAATTGCTATTGCCAAATTCTATCTTCACGGTGGCCAGCGGGTTTAGTTGCAGCTTGTTTTCTACCAGCTTTACAATATCCAGTGCCTTGCTTACTTTCATGGCTTCGGTGGCATGCCCGGTGTTGGGTTCCCATAGTTGTACAACAACGTCGGTCCAACTGTTAAGCACGCCGCCACAATCAACCGATGTTATTACGGCCTGTTTAATTTCGGTGATATGGTATGCGGCATCCACAAATTTATCGGCTGCGTATTCAAATTGCAGGTTTAGGTTTGGCTGCCCGGTTAACAGGGTTTTAAATGTTTGCCAGTTCATGGCTTCGGTGTTTTTCATATCGTAAAAATTTATGCTTAACAACAGTTTTGGTTTAGTGCCGCCTGCTCCATATCCCCGCTAAGGGTATTAAAAGCGAGGTTAAAGTTTTTAAAGGTTTCCCAATTAATGCAGTAGCACGATTTTTTTCCGTCGATGGTTCCCTTTATCAGCCCGGCGTTCAGCAGCTCTTTTAAATGTTGCGATACCGTTGCCTGGGCCAGTGGCATCACCTCCACTATTTCGCCGCAAATGCAGGTACTGCGTTCGGCCAATACACGTAGTATGGCTATCCTTGCCGGGTGCGCCATGGCCTTGCACAGGTCGGCAAGTTGTTGGTCGGTATCGGTAAATGCTTCTTTTTTGTTGATTGCCATACACATCAAATTATATATCGCAAATATACGATTTGATAATTTACAACCGCAAGTTTTTTTGATTTAAAATACCATGACCAATAAATTTCAGAATGGAAACGATGCTTTGTAGCCTTAGCTTATAGCACCAAAACTTACCCTTTACAAAGCTGCGTTAGCAGCGTGTTTGCCGCTGGCCAGGGCGGCTTCTACAGTGCCCATTTCTGGGCCATCGTAAAGTGCCTCTCCGGCAAAGTATATGGTTTGGGCTTCGGGTTGTAACAACAGCTCGCGGGCCGCCCCGGTAGCCGTGGTAGCGTAACTGTACGAGCCCATTGTAAAGGGTTGGGCAAGCCAGTTCATTACCTGGTATGCCTGTAGCTTTTGGCGAAGTTGGGTAAGCGGCACATCATAAATATTGGATAGCGATAGCAGGCCCAGCTCTAAAATATAATCGTCGGTAGCATCTTTTAGTTCGGCCGCCGGGGGGCCGCCTAACCAACCTGTAAGCATTGATGTGGGGTGCGGTGTTTGCGTCCACCAGGTGGGTATGGCTTCGCCGCTAAATAAATAGCTCATGTTTTTAATATCGTGGTCGGCACCTTTTTTAAGGGCCTGGCGTTCCCAAAAAACCTCATCAAACTGTAGCAATAATTTAATTACCGCACCCATGCCCATTTGCTGTATGGCTTGCTCTTGTTTGGGTATGGGCGGCACAAAAGTTATTGCAGCAGGTTGCTGTTTATGGGCCTGCAGCACACCCAAAGGCAGGGCTATAATTACTTTTTGGGCTTTAAACTCGCGCCCGTCATCGGCAACAGCCACAACCTGCCCCGGTTGCCAGTGCAACTGCTTAACTATGGTTGATAAATAAATTTGGCCGCCGTGGCTCACTATTTCTGCTTCCAGGTAGGCAATTATGGCGGCGTAACCACCTTGTATGCGGTATTGGTGGTTGTCGTCTTCGCTTTGTAATTCGCTGCGCATGGCAAAGGCGCTAAAGCGCATGGGGTCGGCATTGTCATACCCGGCGGCAAAGCTGCGCAGCATGTTGCAGGTTTCGGTATATTTTTTGGCGGCAAGGTGGGTGGTTAAAAACTGGTGCAGCGTAATATCGGTTTGCAGGGCGTTAAGCTTTTTAATTATCACATCATAATGCGGCAAAAACTGTTCTGATTTTTGGAACCTCCCATCCCGATAGCGCCACATATCGCCAACGGCACTGTGGTAGGGTATTTTGGCCTGGTTAAGTAAAGCAAGCGTAACGGGTAGCTGGCCGTGCACAAATTCGGCACCCAGCTCAACAGGTTGCGTAAAGCCTTCGCCGTTAAGGGTATGTATGCGCCCACCCGCGCGGCTGCTTGCCTCTAATACCAAAACCTTTTTGCCCTTACGGGATAACTGCATGGCCGCCATTAACCCGGCTGCACCCGCACCAATAACCAAAACATGGGCCTGTTGCATCATTAAATTGTTTTATACCTATACAAAGCAAAGTTATTATTGTTGAGGCAGCTAGTGTTAAGTTAATAGTACTAAGTATTGAGTCGTAAGTTAGATTATTCTTATTTTTGACTTAGAACTTAACACCTGTGGCTAAACACTATCCGTCATTACACAATTAACATAACACTACTACTTTCAGTTTATAAAAACATTAACCAGCCTTACTGGTTGCTTACGTAAACCTAAAAGCTTAAAGCTATGGATATTGAAAAAACCTTTATTGGTACAACCGAAGACGAAATTTGGCAACAAGTGGCTGCCGACATTAACGACGAAGTTTTAGAGTACCATGCCTTGCTAAAACAAGCCGATACCGAAATCTACCTGGATATTGATATTGACCTGGGCGGCGGCTTTGAAGGCGGATATGCAACAACTGCTTACCGCGCACTACTAAGCCAGCACGATTTTAAATTTGCCGTACACGAAGAAGATTTTACCGATGAAATAGGCAAATTTTTTGGTATGCAGGACGTTGAAACCGGCTACGAGGACCTTGACCACCACCTGATTATTAAAACCAATAACGAGGCCAAAGTAAAAACCTTATTTATTGACGCCAACGTGCGCCGTGTTTTTACCACCCTGGAAGATTTTGACCTGGGTATACGCACCCACAGCGTTGATGACAGCGACGAAAAACAAACTTTTTTAGAACTCAACATTGAAGACGGCATTACCGATGCCGTAACCCTGCGCGAAATATACCGAGCATTTTATACCGTGCTAAAAAGCATTTAAACTGTATTTCGGATTTTCGGAGGGCGGAGTTCGGAAGACAGAGGACAGAAGTCTGAAGCCGGAGGTTTGGAGGTTGATTAGAGGCCCCGACAAATGACTTTCGGCATTCGACTTCCGACTTCCAAAATCCGACCTCCGACTTCTGTCCTCAGCCCTCTGCCTTCAGTCTTCCGAAATCAAAAACCCAATCTGTACTAAAATTTCTTTATAAAACATATTAGTTTAATTGCCGCCCGGCATATTATCTTTATGCCACCGTTTTGCTATTTGCGAATTGGGGCAGAATGGTTATTGTAAGCTTTAACGCCATTACGTTAAATAAAGCTATAAACACACACTGCGGCTTCTGCAAGCAAAAACTAAGTTACCGGCGCAAAAAATTAACCGTAAGCTTAAATGGTATTTTAAAAAAACAGAAACTATGATAAATAAAACCTGTAAAGTTATCTGCACTATATTATTAACAACCGCAGCCGCTTTTGCCCAAATCAAACCCGCCTTTAAAGTAGTCCCCCTGGGCGTTTACGGCGGCAGCGACGAGAGTAACCTAAGTGCCTACATGGTAGCCCCAACCGGCAGTAACAATTATGCCTGTATGGATGCCGGCACCCTGCAGGCAGGTTTAGAAAAGGCGGTTAAAAACCATGTTTTTACTGTGCCTGCCGATACTGTTTTAAAACGATACATAAAAGGCTACTTTATATCGCACGCGCATTTAGACCACGTTGCCGGGATGATAATTAATTCGCCGGATGATGCGGCTAAAAAGGTTTACGGGCTAAAGTACACGCTTGATGTGCTGCGCGATAATTATTTTACCTGGAAAAACTGGGCCAACTTTGGCAGCGATGGCGATAAACCCGTGCTTAACAAATACCATTATACCCCGCTTAACCCCGGCGAAAAAACACCTATTGATAATACCACAATGAGTGTACAGGCTTTTGTATTGAGCCATGGCAACCCTTACCAAAGCACCGCCTTTTTGGTAGAAAGCAACGGCAGCTACATTTTATACCTTGGCGATACCGGTGCCGACGAAATTGAAAAAAGCGACAAACTGCGCCAGCTTTGGCAATACATTGCTCCGCTGGTAAAAGCCAAAACTTTAAAGGCCATTATGATAGAGGTATCGTTTGCTAACCAGCAGCCCGATAAATCGTTATTTGGGCACCTTACTCCCCGTTTGCTAATGAACGAGATGGCGGTATTAAGCACCCTTGCCGGGCCAAACGCCGTTGAAGGTTTACCCGTAGTGGTAACGCACCTTAAACCCGCAGGCGGCCATATTGCCGATATTAAAAAACAACTGGCCGCCGCCAACACCCTGCAACTTAAATTAATTTATCCCCAACAGGGTAAAATGCTGGAGTTTTAATAAACATGGTTATCCGTGCCAATAGCTAGTGTTAAGTTAATAGTACGAAGTCTTGACTCAAAAGTTAGATTATTCTTTTTTTGACTCAAGACTTGTGGCTAAAAACTATCCGTAATTACACCATTAACACAACACTAGCAATAAAACAATTTTTAATAAAGGGTATCAACCTAATTTGTTGAATTATGTTGAATTTGGAAGGGAAAATCGACACCTCAACTTAAAATACCCCAGGGCAAACGGCACAAAAAAAGCATTCCGCGTTATCAATTAGCTAGCAAACAGGTTACTTAAAAAGGGCGCCTCGCTATAACATTATTGGGTAGTTTCAACCGCCGCTGTATCGGGCAAATTCAACCTCATGTAAAAGTTGGTATAAAAATCCTTTTCCGATGCCGTAAACTGGTAGCCGGCGGCATAATAGCTGCTCCAGCTTTTGCCCTTTTCGGCAAATGCACGGGCGTAGCGGGGCTTTAGGGCCTCGGTTAAAATATCGTGCGCGTTTTTAAAATTGATAAAGAAAGATACATTGCTCCGTTCGGCCTGCAAATTATCAAAGCGCACGTACTCGCTTGTTTTGGCTAAAAAATTACCTTGGGTATAATTTTTATAATATTCGTTCATCCCCGATTGCGAATTGCAGATGATGAGATAATTATCCACGATCATGAAATAGGGCCTCCTAAAAATACTGAACGAATCGCCGAGTAAGTAAAACGGCAATTTATCATAGTTAAACTGGCCCATATCGTCGTTAGTCATTTTGCTGATGTTAACCATAAATGGCCGCAGGTTAAGGCCGTTTTTTAATTGTATTAATCCTATTTTTTCTTGATAACGGGTGGTTACAATAGCAAACTCGTTGCCTAAACGGGCAGCAAACTCGGCGGCAAGGTTAATGCTGGTTTCGGTTTTTATGCGTTTAAAAATAGCGTCCTTTTCTTTGTTGTACCCGGCTTCTAACTGCCATTGCAGCAAATCGGTTTCAAAACTAACAGGGTTTGAAACGGCAAAGTTTAGGCTATAGGCCAAACTTGCCGGGAAAATGCTTTTAAGCTTGTTTACCACCGGTTGCTGGTACCTAAAAATATCGAGGTAGCTTTTAGGGCCGTTGTTGTTAATGTGGCTTATGCCGTTAAACATAAGGGCATCACTGCGGTAGTTTAAACTAAATGCACCTATCGCGTAAAGCAAACGGAAGCTGCGGAAAATATCGGTGTTTTTGTTTTTAAAAAGCTCGTCAAAAAGCGGCACCAACTGGCTGTAGTTTACATACAGGTTGGCTATTGAGTTTGAGTTTTGCTGATCGGATAGTTGTACAAAAAACTTTTCGTGGTTTTCGTTATGGTATTTGGCCGCCTGCTCCACCAAAGGCTGCGAAAAGCTTGCCGAAAACGTATTGTCGTCATTCAACAACAGGTAAAAACGCCGTTTTATGCTGTTAAAAAAAACATTGTAGCCCTTTTTACCAGCCAGTTGCATGGGGTGTATTAATATATCGCTGTTTTTTTGTCGTGCAAGCTGGTCAATCTCATCGCCCATATTTACCCTGGTTGATGTGGTTATCAAAAAATCAAGATTAGCGGTAGTATCTTTTTGCGGGTGAACGGATATAAATAAACTTTGCCCCTCAAAAAGGTTTTTCAGCAGGTTGTTATCCAGTAAGCGGGTTTTTAAAACGGTTAATTCGGCAATATGCTCGTCGCCTATCAGGTTAGATAGTAGCTTGTTATTGCTAAAAATATCGTAAAAGGTTTCGTCGTTTTTATACTCAAATATCAAAGCCGCGTTTGATGGGATGTTCTCCATCACCTTACCCGGCCGCTGCCCCGGCGAGTTCAATTTTCTAAAATACATAACCGACATTAGCGCGGCCAAAACCAGCAAAATAATCGTTATGATAATGTTTCTCATCCTAATGTATTAAATTATTTCAAAGTTAGATTTTTAGTACCAAGCCTTCACTATTTGTTTTTCAACTTATTAACTTAGCGGCACTAAATTCCCCCATGAACAAACAAATTATATTAACAGCTTCCTTATTTGGGGTGCTGGCCGTTATTGCAGGCGCATTTGGCGCACATGCCCTGGCGGATAGCCTAAGCCCAAAACAGTTAGATGTTTGGCACACCGCAGTGCAATACCAGTTTTACCACGTTTTTGCCTTATTGTTTTTATCATTGCTCACAAGGTTTAAAAATAATATGGTTTTAACAACTTATTACCTGTTTACTTTTGGCATCATTTTGTTTTCGGGCTCGCTTTACCTGCTGGCCTGCCGCAATTTACTGGGCTGGAGCTGGTTGCATATGGTTGGCCCGGTAACACCCGTAGGCGGCTTGCTATTTATAGCCGGATGGCTTACTTTAGCAATTGCAGGTTATAAAAACAAATAATGCTTGATTTTGCCCAAACTGTTAATAATGAAAGGGAAACGCTTTTTGTAGAGGTGATATTGCCCCTGGCCATACCCAAAAACTACACCTACAGGGTTCCGTTTGAGCTAAATAGCAGTGTTACAGTGGGTAAACGTGTTGTAGTACAGTTTGGCAAAAGCAAGCTTTACACCGCCATTATTTACACCGTTGGCAACCAGGCACCGCAAAAGTACGAAGCCAAATATATTATTGATATACTTGACGACCGGCCAGTGGTTACCCCCCGCCAGCTTAGTTTTTGGAAATGGCTTGCCGAATATTACCTGTGCCAAATTGGCGAAGTGATGAACGCCGCCCTGCCCGCCGCCTTAAAGCTGGCCAGCGAAACCAAAATTGTACTGAACAAGGAGTTTGAATACGATAAAGCCTCACTAACCGATAAAGAATATTTAATTGTTGACGCGCTTGAAATACAACCCGAACTAAGCGTTAGCGATATTGTAAAGCTGCTGGGCCAAAAAACGGTTTTGCCGCTGCTGCGGATATTGTTTGAGAAAAACATCATCCATATATCCGAAGAGGTTAGCGACAAATACAAGCCCCGAAGGCGCACTTTTATAACCCTTAACCCGGTGTATCAAAACCCGGATATGCTGAAAGAACTGTTTAGCATACTTGAACGTGCGCCCAAACAGGCCGATGCCTTGCTGGCCTACATCCAACTATCGCGCAAGCAAAAGCACATTACCAGGCCCGAACTAACCGAGGCCAGCGGTGCAGGCGCAGCCGCCATTAAGGCCCTTGTTGATAAGGAGGTTTTTATTGCCGACGAAAGGGTGGTGAGCCGACTATCAACCGACGACGAGGAAATTGACGAAAACTTTGTATTGAGCGCCGCCCAGCGCGCCGCCCTTAGCAGTATTAACCAGCAATTTACACAAAAGGACGTGGTTTTGCTGCACGGCATCACATCATCGGGCAAAACGCAAATTTACATAAGGCTTATGGAGCAAATGCTGGCAAACGGCAAGCAGGTGCTTTATTTACTGCCCGAAATTGCCCTAACCACTCATATTGTGGAGCGCCTGCGCCACCATTTTGGCAACCATATTGGGGTTTACCATTCCCGGTTTAACGATAACGAGCGGGTTGAGGTTTGGCAGAAGGTATTGAGCGGCGATTACCGTATTGTGCTTGGCGCGCGCTCGTCGGTATTTTTACCTTTCGGCGATCTGGGTTTGATTATTGTTGATGAGGAACACGAAAGCTCGTACAAACAGTACGACCCTGCGCCGCGCTACAACGCCCGCGACGCTTCTATTTTTTTAGGACATTTGCATGGCGGCAAGGTGCTTTTAGGTTCGGCCACGCCGTCGTTCGAGTCGTATTACAACGCCCAAACCAACAAATACGGCCTTACCGAACTGCACGAACGTTTTGGAGGGGTTGAACTACCGCAGATACAGGTGGTAAGTATTGCCACTGAAACCAAACAAAAAACAATGCAATCGCACTTTAGCAGCGTGCTGATGCTGGATATTGAGCAGGCTTTGCTAAAAAAAGAGCAGGTAATACTGTTTCAAAACCGCCGTGGTTATGCGCCGGTGGTAATGTGCAAAACATGCGCCCATACGCCCAAATGCATTAATTGCGATGTAACCCTAACCTACCACAAAAGCAGCAGCAAGCTGCATTGCCATTATTGCGGTTATCGCGAAGATACGCCATCTACCTGCCCGGCCTGCGGTTCGGCACATTTGGAGCAAAAGGGTTTTGGTACCGAAAAGGTGGAAGACGAACTGAGTTTAATACTGCCCGATGCCCGCATCAGGCGGATGGATTTGGATACCACACGATCTAAAATGGCCTTCCAAAACATATTGAATGATATTGAGGAAAAAAAGATAGATATTTTGGTGGGCACGCAAATGGTTGCCAAGGGGTTGGATTTTCCGGATATTACCGTTATCGGCATTATAAGTGCCGATAGCTTATTGAAGTATCCCGACTATCGGGCCAACGAACGCAGCTTTCAGTTGCTGGCCCAGGTTAGCGGCCGTGCTGGCCGCCGCGGCAAACAGGGCAAAGTAGTTATCCAAACTTACGACCCTACGCACCGCGTAATTGGCCAGGTAATACGCAACGATTATACCGACCTTTACAATACCGAAATTGTAGAGCGCAAAGCTTTTAAATACCCGCCGTTTTACCGCATCATTCAGCTTGATATTAAGCATAAACAACCCGAGCAACTATACATACAGGCCGAATACCTGGCCCGCGAACTGCGCAACCACTTTGGCGACCGCGTAATTGGCCCCGAAGCTCCGCTAATTAATCGCATACGCAATTATTACATCCGTTCCATCACCCTCAAATTTGAGAAAGACACGGTATCAATAACCAAAGTAAAAACCATTTTACAGGAGATATTATTACAATTTGAAACCACCAAATTAAGCCAGGGCTGCATTGTGCAACCAGATGTGGATCCGTATTGAAAGAGGGAAAAGAGGTGCAAACAATTGGCAAGCAAAATAGGCTGGATAAGCAGCCGGTATGTTAAGGTTTTGGATAGGTAACGTTTGTTCAACCGAAAGCTTGTTTCAATTAGTTACGATTTTCGCACAAAATCCAAATTTTGTATAATAATGTTGTAAGCATCTTCATCCAGCCTATCTTTTTGAAAACTATATGAGGCGAATTTTTGAGGGTATTTTAACGCTGTTGCGTGATAGTTTAAAAGCTGCCCTTTTTTAAAACTCATAATAAGCTTGTTAACTCCTCCAACGCCGGTATAAATAAAATCGGATTGGTCAAAATAGAAAAAGTAGGTGGCTATATTTTTAAAGCTTTCATTAAAATTGATTTGAACATTAGAGCCTGATATAGTGATACCGCTTTGTTGAGTACCTCTAAAGGCAACCCGATTTTTCGACTCTTGTATATCATCTAAAAATAATGCAATCAACGTTGTTAAGTACCCATTGTTCCTGGCCAGGTCAATTAAATCTCTAAATGAAGGATCGTTAAAAACAGTCTCAACTATTATGTTTTGATGTTGATTTATAGCCTGTTTTATCAGTTCTTTTGTACGACTTTTATAGACGTCGGTCATGATAACCTCAAATCCTACTAGCTCATTCAATCGTGTACGAATAAAGGTAGATTTACCGGCGGCGTTACATCCGCATACAAAAACCAGTTCAGGTTTTTTCATTAATCCAGCTTTCTAATAATGGTATCTATAATTTGTATCGGCATGTCGTTATCATCATATACAATTTCTACTGTAACCAGGTATTTTTCTCCCGTTGGTAATTCTTTACGATAATAGCCGCCATCTTCTTCAAATTTTGCATAAAATGGGTTACCTAATTCAAAGGCGCGCTGGCGGCCCATTTCGTGCATGTTACCCATATTTTTTAGTAAGCGTGCAACTATTGATGTTGTTTCCATAAATGCCAAATAATCAATATTGTAAAATTAACCAATTTATCAGCTTCTTCAAACAGGATAACTTGTTTTCAACACTCGCTACTTCCACACCCCAAATAAGCCCCATTATGATAACTTTGCGCCTATAATGGCTCATAAGTTTATTGATAATTACCGGGAAAAAGGTGCACGTAAAAGATTGGTTGAACTGCTAATTAAAAAAGGTATTGGCGATGAAAACGTATTGCAGGCCATAGGCAAAGTACCCCGCCATTATTTTTTTGATGAAACTTTTTGGAACCAGGCCTATAAAGATATTGCCTTCCCTATTGGCGAAGGGCAAACCATTTCGCAGCCTTATACTGTTGCATATCAAACCGAATTATTACACATCCGCAAGGGCGATAAGGTTTTAGAGATTGGCACCGGCTGCGGCTACCAATGCTGCATACTGGTTGAGCTTGGCGCCGATGTATATACCATTGAGCGGCAGGAAAAACTTTACCAACGCACCAAGCAGGTACTGCCCCATATTGGCTACAAAGCCAACTTTTTTTGTGGCGACGGCTCCAAGGGTATAGCCAAACACGCTCCGTACAATAAAATTATTGTAACTGCAGGCGCGCCCTTTGTTCCCGAAGATTTGTTGAAACAACTGGCCATTGGCGGTGTACTGGTTATCCCCGTGGGCGACGAACAATCGCAACAAATGGTTACCGTACTTAAAATTAACGAAACTGATTACGAAAAAATTGTATTAGATACCTTTAGGTTTGTACCCCTGGTGGGCGACAGGGCATGGTGAGAAAAGAGGCAAGAAGTTAGATGCAGGAACCAAAATAATTAAAAATTTTATTTAGGATTTTGGATGTTCAATTTCGGATTTACCTTTCACTTTCACACAACCTGTCTTTGCGAAGAATGAAGCAATTGCACGGAGGCACGCACGCTCTGTAAAGCGGCCCGGCGTAAGTGCGATTGCCACGCTTTCGCTCGCAAGGACAATGTTTTTTTTACAACCTTGATTCTTGTCTCTTGATTCTTGCCTCTAACTCCCCTACCTCTTCAACGCTCTATCCATCTCAATCTTGCTATCGCGTTCTTTCAGTGTTTCGCGTTTATCAAAGGTTTTTTTGCCCTGGGCCAGGCCAATTTTAAGTTTGGCAAAACCACGCGGACTTATAAATAAAGCCAATGGCACTATGGTAAATCCTTTTTCTTCGCTGCGGGTTTGTAGTTTTTTGAGTTCTTTTTTGTGGAGAAGCAGCACCCTGTCGCGCTTTTGCTCGTGGTTGTAAAACGAGCCGTGCGAATATTCGGCTATGTGCAGGTTACGTACATAAAGCTGGCTACCTATAAAGGTGCAAAAAGCATCGTTAAGGTTGGCTTTGCCTTCGCGGATTGATTTGATCTCGGTACCTAATAATTTAATCCCGGCCTCATACTCGTCAAGTACGTGGTATTCAAAATAGGCTTTTTTGTTTTTAATGTATAAATCCTGACTCATAATCTTTTTCTTCCGGGGCTGCAAATATGGCAAAAATATAATTAGCCTGTAAAAACAAATGCGCCGTAGTTAACACCCAACAGCCATACAACTAACTTAATGCATCAAAATAAGGTTAAAGCAATTTTATTAAACACCAATAATTACCCATAATTTATTATTCTTGTTATTAATATTACCCCATTAGTTTGCAAACTTAATGACAGCCTTTAACAAAGCAGAAATACCCGTAACCTTATTGCTATTGCCTTTTTTGGCAGGGATGGGCCTGGCTGTTGCATACCCCTGTAATACGTTTGCGGTTACACTGCAAATAGCTTTGGGTGTATTGTTGCTGGGGTTTGTTGTATTAAATCTCGGTTATCAAAAGTTCAATTTATATAAAGCAACCTGGCTTGGCGGTGTATTGATTTTTGCTTTGCTGTTAATTGCCGGTATGCTGGGTATTGAAACTAACCGGCAAATTAACGCGCCAAATCATTTTTCAAAAAACCCTTCGGCTTACCTTATTGCCAACATCAACAGCGAACCCAAACTTAACGCCGGAATTTTAAGGTTTACCGCTAAAATAGAACAAGCAGGCGATACCGATAAACTTAACACAACCACCGGTAATTTACTGGTTTTGGTAAAAATTGATACCGCGCATCAAATTAATTTGCAGTATGGCGACCGGCTGATTGTACCCGGCAAATTCACCCCCATTGAAGCCCCGCAAAACCCTGCCGAGTTTAACTATAAAGCTTACCTGGCGCATCAAAATATTTATCATCAGGCTTTTTTTATACAGCAACAGGTTGCAGTATTGCAGCATGGGCAAGGCAACCCTGTTATAGCATACGCCTTAAAGTTACGGCTCAACCTGGTTAACAAACTTAAAAGTGCAATAAGCGATACCGATGCCGTAGCCATAGCATCAACCATTATTTTAGGTTACCGGGCCGATTTACGCAAGGAAGTGCAGGAAGCCTATGCCAAAACAGGCACCATGCACCTGCTATCGGTAGCGGGTATGCACGTTGGTTTGGTTTATTTAATTATAACTTTTGTACTTAGCTTTTTGCCGTATGGTAAACGCAGTAAAGTTATTAAGGCTATTGTTTCTATTACCCTAATATGGTGTTATGCTTTAATTACCGGGTTTTCGCCGCCGGTTAGCCGGGCGGTGCTTATGCTTACTATGGTTATTATTGGCTTTAGTTTTAACCGCCACATTAACAGGCTTAATGTTTTGGCGGTATCGGCATTTGTATTGCTGCTCTATAATCCGTTTTATGTTTGCGATGCCGGCTTCCAGTTATCTTACATAGCCGTTTTTGGTATCATCATCATACAGCCCTACGTGTATAAATGGGTGCATGTTAAAAATGCGATAGTCCGCGAAATTTGGCTGGTATGTTCGGTTTCCATTGCCGCGCAAATTATTTTGTTCCCCCTAGCGGCACTCTATTTTCACGATTTCCCGGTTTACTTTTTGTTGAGCAATGTATTCATCATCGTACCTGCATTTATTATCATGTGTTCGGGATTGTTGTTTTTAGCCTTACCACATATACCCGCAGTTTCGGCATCATTAGGTTGGTTGTTACAAAAAACCATTGTTGTAATGAGCCAAACCCTGCAATTTTTAGAGCATGCGCCTTATGCCAGTATCAATAAAATTTGGTTGAGCCCTGCGGAGTTTTTATTAGCTTACGCGATTATAATTGCCACGTTTTGCTTTTTGGTAAAACGAAACAAGCAATGGCTGAAAGTAAGTTTATTGATAGCTTTATTATTATCAATCAGCTTTAGCTTAAAGGCTTACAGGGCGGCAAACACCAATAGCATCACCTTTTTTAGTTTGCGCAAAAACAGCGGTATGTTATTCCGCACAGGCAATTCGGCTTTTTTATTGACTGATTTGAACCCGCAGAATAAGGCTTACCAGTATTCAATACAGCCCTATCTGGATAGTTGCCGCATAACCAATTTACAAATGGCAGGTACAAATGTAAACTGTGGCAACTTACTTAAACAGGGCAACCTCATACAATTCGGAAATCAAAAAATACTGATATTGGACAGCACTTTTGAAGGAAAAACATTTACTGATAAATTAAATATTGATTATATTTACCTAAGCAGTGGTACGCATGTAAACTTGCAGTATTTAAAACAAAACTATACTTTTAAACTATTAATAGCCCCGGGCACAAATACTAACCGTTTAACCAGCCAGCTTGAACAACAGGCATTGGCCGAAAAGGTTAATTTTATAAACTTAAAACGTAACAAAGCACTTATATTGGTATCTAACAATCAAACTCAAAAAAAATAAACTACAATGAATATTATTTCAATTAAAAATGTTGCTTTGGGCCTGGCTTTTTCGGCAACAGTTTTTGGTGCAAAAGCTCAAAATGTTATTACCGAGGGGCAGGCATCATACAGCATTGCTGTAGGCGGCCAAACAGCAAATGCTACAACGTACTTTAAGGGCGATACCAGTTCGTTAGCTTTTCAACGCGGCCCTGCACAAATTAAAATGGTGGGCACCAAAGGCGGCGAGTTTTTTGCTGTGTTTTTAGATGTACCCGTTGCCAGCATGAAAAAGGTTGCTATAGGTACTCCTGCCGAAATAGATGAGGCCCAGGCTAACGAACCACAATATGCCTTCACCAAAACCGAAGAAACCAAAAAAATTGGCGATTTTAATTGCAAAAAATACGTAGCTAAAGATACGCGCGACGGTTCCACTTACGATTTGTGGATAACCACAGACGTAACTATCCCTGCCAACATGATAACCAAATTTTATTCATCGTTAGGTGGTACGCCTGTTTTGTTTACTTTTTTACAAAACGGCAATGTTAAAGGCGCGCAGGTTGTTACATTAACAGCTGTTACTGCAACTAAAGTACCGGCAAATATGTTTAAAGTAACAGCCGACTATGAAAAAATGACTTTGACCGATATGCAAAATATGGGTAAGGGCAGGCAATAAGCCTACGCTTTAGTAACAATATGTTTAAGGTTTTTTAACATCGGGTTAATTTGGTTAATTTAGCGCCCGATGTTAAAAAACCTTTTTTGCTTGGTTAGGTTTTACCTATTTTGGCTGATATTCTTCTTTATTACCCGCGTTACCTTCGAAATATACTTTCGCCACAAGCTAAAAATAGCCAGCGTAAAAGAGATTATCGAATCGTTTTTATACGCCGTCCGGCTTGATCTGTCAACGGCGGCTTATATAGCCATTATACCCCTGCTTGTTTCCATCATAATATGGCTAGTTCCCGGTGCTAAAATTAAGGCCATATGGCTGCGCATTTACATTTGGATTTGCCTGGTGCTGGTTTGCTTTTTAACCATACTGGATTTAAACATATTTACCGAGTGGGGAACCAAGGTTAACTATCGCGTTTTTGATAGCATTATCCATCAGTTTTCCGAGTCGCTGGCATCAAGCGGATCTTCGCCCATTGCCTTGTGCATTACTATTGGTGTGGTAATGCTTTGCCTGGGTATTTTTATTGCCGAAAAATTGATATTATACCGGTACAGGCCAACAAAGGCTTCGGTTTCTTTTAAATTGGCTTCCTCGGCGTTTTTAATTTTACTTAATCTTTTCTTTATCCGGGGCGGGTTGCAACCTTCGCCAATTAACCAGAGTATGGCTTATTTTTCGAGCAAACAAATACTCAACCAATCGGCTTTAAACACGGAGTGGAACCTTTTTGATAATATTTTTGAAAACCTTAAAGCCATACATAACCCCTACCTGTATTTCGATCCTAAATTTGCCGATAGTTTATCGCGCACGTTATACGCCGGCAAAGCCGATACAACTTTGCATGTATTAACAACAACCCGGCCCAACATTGTTATTTTTCAGTTAGAGAGCTTTACGGCCGATGTTATACAATCGTTAGGTGGCGATAAGGGTGTTTGCCCCAACTTTGAAAACTTTATTAAAAGCGGCATTTTGTGCGACAGCATTTACTCTGCCGGCGACCGTACCGATAAAGGTATTGTTGCTATTTTAAGTGCCTTCCCATCGCAAGCGGTGCGCACCATTGTTACCGATAATACCAAGCAAGAAAAATTGCCTTCAATATCTTCGGCACTTAAAGATGTGGGATACCATACTTCGTTTTATTATGGCGGCGAGGTGGAGTACATGAACTTTAAATCGTACTTACTGAGCCACAATATAGACCATATTACCAGCGAAGATAGTTTTGAACACCGCCAAATTGATACCAAGTGGGGCGTAGATGACGGTGCTATGCTTAACGCGCACATTCAATACCTTAATAAAGAAACCAAGCCATTTTTTAGTTTGGTAGAAACACTAACCAACCACGAGCCTTTTGACATGCCTGCCAAACCGCACTTTCCGGGCGATAGTGTGAGCAACCAGTTTAGAAGCACGGCCTACTACACCGATTCGGTTTTAAACTCATATTTTGAGCAGGCAAAAAAGCAAGCCTGGTATAAAAACACCTTGTTTATTTTAGTTGCCGATCATGGTCATCGTTTGCCGCGTAACACCAACGAATCTTACATGCCAGCTAAATATCACATACCCTTGTTATTGATGGGCGGTGCCATTAAAGACCAGTATCGCGGCATGAAGATACATAAACTGGGCGGCCAAACAGATATTGCGGCTACCATTTTAGCACAGCTTAATTTACCTTACGCGCAGTTTAAATGGTCGAAAGATTTATTGAACCCCGGCAGTAAATCGTTCACGTTTTTTGATTGGGATAACGGCTTCGGCTTTATTACTCCCGAGCAAGGCGTATCGTTTGATAATATTGGTAAAGAAACCATTTTTATTAAAAACCCTAAGGTGAGCAAGGCCGTTAACGAAAAGCATTTGCAATATGGCAAAGCCTATTTACAGCAGGTGTTTGCCGAGTATGTGGGAGGGCATTGAAGTAGTAGTTTGTTTTTAAGCCTCATTAAGCAATAGCGGGGTTAAAATCGGGCATGTGCAGTTGCTTCATTCTTCGCAAAAAATACACCATACCCATTTTTCACACTACCTAATACCGTGCATCTTGGTTCTTGAGTCTTGGCTCTTGATTCTGATTTTTTTACATCTCCAAAACTATCTTCCCCATATGTTCGCTGCTTTCCATCAGGGTGTGCGCCTGGGCGGCCTGGCTTGCAGTAAAGGTTTTGTAAACAACGGGCTTAATTTGCCCCGATGCCAGTAAGGGCCAAATGTATTGTTCGAGTTTTTGGGCAATGGCACTTTTAAAGTCAACATTGCGGCCACGCAGCGTAGAGCCGGTTATAATTAAACGCTTGCGCATAACCTCGGCAATATCTATTTTAACTTCGCGCCCCTTCATGGCGTTTATTTGTACCAGCCTGCCATCATTAGCCAGGCATTTAATGTTTTCGGGCGTGTAATCGCCTCCAATCATATCCAGTATCACATCAACGCCTTCGCCATCGGTTAGCCGGGCAATAGCATCTGCAAAGTTTTCGGTTTTGTAGTTAATGGCTTTGGCTGCGCCCAGTTGTTGGCAAAACAGCAACTTATCTGCCGAGCCTGCCGTTACATACACCTTGCTGCCTAACGCCTTAGCCATTTGTATGGCAGTAACACCAATACCGCTGGAGCCGCCGTGTACCAGCAATGTTTCGCCGGGTTGCAGCTTCGCCCTATCAAAAACATTGCTCCAAACGGTAAAAAATGTTTCGGGTAATGATGCCGCTTCCGGCATTGATAAGCCCTTGGGTACAGGCAGGCACTGGCCCGCAGGTACGGCGCAAAACCCGGCATAACCGGCACCAGTAACCAGGGCGCATACCTCGTCGCCCACTTTCCACCGGGTAACTTGCGCGCCCACTTCAACAACGGTACCCGCAATTTCTAATCCCGGAATATCAACCGATGCACCCGGCGGCGGCGGATAATTGCCCTTACGCTGTGCAACATCGGGCCGGTTTACGCCGGCGGCGGCAACTTTAACCAGTATTTCGGTAGCCAATATGGTTGGCATGGGGCGTTCCTGCATCTGCAATACTTCGGGTGCGCCGGGGTGGGTAATAACTATGGCCTTCATTTAAAAAGTTAAACTATTGGTGTAGCATAATGTTTGGCGGCTATTTATTACAACAGCAAAGTATCAATACGATAGCCCTGCACCATATTGTGAAACGGCGACCAGGTAAAAACGGTAAACTGCCCGTCTTGCGAGGCAACCAGTGCAATGGCGTCGTGCTGGTCGTGTACAAACTGCGCGGCCGATAAGTGCCTCGTTCCGCCGGTTTGCGCCGGATGGATAAACAATGCCTCGCCGCCTACAATAGGCTCAATAAGGCAAACCTGTTTTATGCGGCTGCTACCTTCGCGCATTACTATTTTGCTACCAAAGGCTAATAGTTTGTGTGTGGTGGTAATAACGCTTGCGCCGTCAACAGCGGTAAGGCCGGCAATATTATCCACTTCGCGGCTTAGGGCGCTTTTTAAAAAAATATCACTTTTATCGGTACCCTCGTTCATAACCAGGTCGGCCAGTCCCGTAAAGGCGGGCTTAATGGCATACTGCATGGGTTGTATGATAGATTGCCGCCAGGTATCGGTACCATCGGGCACTACCAGTAACGAACCGCCGTGCCCATGTGCGCGCATAGATACGGCAAGCTGTATGAGCACGTTAACCGAATCGTTCCACGACGATGGCGATGTAAAGCCTAGCAGTGCGGTAACAATGGCGGGGCAATCGGTAAGGGTGGCACTGTATTCGTCAATCACACGCACGTAATCGCCTTTTAAAACGGCTACATTGGTATATTTGCCTAAGCCGTAAATGCGGCGGTGCTTAATAACCAGCAAAGCCGGTTCGGATACATCCAAAACAAAACAAAAATTAGGTATGGTAATGGTAGTGCCCCATATTACCAGTTCGCCATCTTTTAGCCAAACGCCCAAATGTATACCGGCGCGCTCAATACCGGGACCTATTTTTACTAACGTACTTGACTTAAAAGGTAGTTCACGTTCAAAAATTAAAGCCTTCTCGGCTTCGGCAGGAGCCAAAAAGGCAATAGATATGCGTGGCGAGTGCCCTTCTTCTTTACGCAAACTGGCCCAAAAGGCCACATCAATTATTTGTTCAATAACAGCAATATCGGGGGCGGTAGCCAGTTTTTTTTCGCCGCCTGCATGTGCGGTTGCTATGTGGTGGGCAAAGTGTTTTTGCACGCTTGGTGCCACTTTGCAAGCTGCCTGATAGGTAGGTTGATAATGCATGTACCAAAGTTAAACTAATACTTTGTGTGGCAATAAGGTTGGCTACGGTAAAATTGTTTTCTTACAATACATTAATAATTGGCTTATATTTATGTGCTTGCTTTTAGGCAAACCACCGAACAATAACCTTAAAACTATGTTATTGCAACACATGGATTGGATTTTATTAGGCGAAATTATTTATGCCATTATTGTTATCCTGGTTTGTTTGCGCATTATTTACGATACCCGCTCAACCAGTAAAACATCGGCCTATTTATTGTTAACGCTTTTTTTACCCGCCCTGGGTATCATTATTTATTTTGTGGTAGGCGCCAACTATCGCAAAAACAGCCTTTACAGCAAAAAAATTATAAAAAACAGCCGCCTGCTTAACCAAATCAGGAAGGAGATATACCTGCAATCAGAAAAAACATGGGACACCGGCGAGGCCGAAGTACAGCGCCATAAAAAACTGGCCCGCCTGCTGCTTAACGATAGTATGAGCCCCCTTAGCGGCAACAACGAAGTTAAGCTGTTGCTGAATGGCGAAAATAAATTTCCGGATGTGATAAAGGAGTTAAAAAAAGCCAAACACCATATCCACATAGAATATTACATTTTTGAAGACGATGAAATAGGCAACCAAATAAAAGATGTATTAATTGAAAAGGCGCGCGCGGGTGTACAGGTGCGCTTTATTTACGACGATTTTGGCAGCCGCTCTATACGTAAAAACCTGGTGCCCCAGTTAATTGAGGCTGGTGTGCAAGCCTTTCCGTTTTACCAAATCTATTTTATGGCCTTAGCCAACCGCGTAAATTACCGCAACCACCGTAAAATAATTGTGATTGACGGCTGCACCGGTTTTGTAGGTGGTATTAATGTGAGCGACCGTTACATTAACCACCCCAAACTCAATAACGAGTTTTTTTGGCGCGATACTCATTTGATGATTCGCGGGCCGGGAGTTTATTACCTGCAATATCTTTTTATATGCGACTGGAACTTTTGCGCCGAAACAGACCTTGAACCTATTGAACAATTTTTTTGTGCCGATAAAAGCAAAACATCTGATGCTATTGTGCAGATAGCGGCAAGCGGGCCCGATTCGGAAACGCCGGTACTCATGTTCTCGCTCATACAGGCCATAGGTATGGCCGAAGAAGAGATACTGATAACTACCCCCTACTTTATCCCCGGCGAGAGTTTAATTGATGCACTAAACACCGCCGCCATGAGCGGGGTAAAGGTAAAGTTGCTTGTACCCGGCAAATCCGATTCGGCCTTTGTTGATTCGGCGGCGCGGTCTTATTATGGCGAGATTTTACGCTCGGGTGTCGAAATTTATTTCTATCAAAAGGGTTTTATCCATGCTAAAACTATGGTATTGGATAGTAGCCTTTCTATCATCGGCACAGCCAACATGGATCATCGCAGCTACGAACTTAACTTTGAGGTAAATGCTATGGTTTATGATGATAACTTAGCCAAACAATTGCGCCAATCCTTTTTTGACGATCTGGAAAGTTCCACTAAGGTTAGCCCTGTAGCATGGGCAAAACGGCCTTTATACAAGCAATTGCCCGAAAAATTAACCCGCCTGCTATCGCCGCTTTTGTAACAGAAAAAATATTCTATTAATTCTATAGATATTATAGATTAATTTATATATTTGCATCATAGTCAAGTGGCCGAGTGGAGAGGTATGGGTCTGCAAAACCTTTTACGGCGGTTCGAATCCGTCCTTGACGTCGAAGTTTAACTGACTTTGTTTATTTAGTATGAAAAACGAAATTGATTGCCCTGTTGACCTGGTATCGGTAAACGAAAACAAAGTACGCTTAGTTGCCTTACTGGTACTAACACTCGGTTTAGTTTACTTGTGGAATGGTTGGTGGGGCATCATCGTTTTATTGGTGGCCGATTTTTTATTGCGCTCGTTTAAATTAAATAAATATAGTGTGCTTGCCCTTGCAGCCGATGGTTTGGTTAAACTATTTGGAGTTAGTGCCAAACCAACCGACCAGGCCCCTAAGCGTTTTGCCGCACGGATGGGGCTTGCCTTTACCATAGTTATCTTATCTCTTCATTTTTTACAGCATACCAGTGCAGTTGTACTCACTGTGGCGCTCTGCCTTTTTGCTTTTTTAGAATCCTTTTTGGGTGTTTGTGTGGGTTGCTATGTATATAGCTATGCGCGCAGGTTCGGTTTGTTATAGCGGCTTGTTGGCATATTAATTGCAACAATACCAATATTGGCGGCTGTGGCTCGCTATAATAATTACGTTGCATGTTGCTGTTCCCTTTTTATCTCAATTATTCGTTGTTTACCAAAAGTTATAGCCTAATGCAAGCCGTTAAGCTATTAATAATTGTATTGCATGCAACTAACCATTTATGTAAGGCATGCGTATAACGAATAGGAACGATATGATGAGGAAGACGATAGTAATAACATGGCTAGTGTTAATTTTTGGCGCAATTGGCGCAACGTTTTGGTATAGCGAATTAAAATACCAATTACCAACCCCCATACCCACCAATTATAAAAACGTTAAGCGCGGAGAGTTTATTAACTTGAATAACTATTTAAGTACTGGCGGCAGTAAACCGGTATTTTTGCATTTTTTTAACCCCGATTGCCCATGCTCCAGGTTTAACATGGCATGTTTTAAAACATTGGTAAAAAGCTACGGAAACAAGGTAAACTTTGTTATTGTGGTTATGAATAATGATAGTTACACCGTAAAAAACATACAAGATAAATTTGATTTAAACATCCCTGTTTTGTTTAATGCCTCAATTGCACGCGCTTGCGGTGTGTATTCTACACCCCAGGCTGTGTTAATAAATACCCACCACAATTTATACTATCGCGGCAATTATAACCGGAGCAGGTATTGTAACGACGAAAAAACCAATTTCGCAAAAATAGCTATCGATAGCTTACTAAATAATAACGCGTTGCCAAATATTAACCCTCTTGCATTACAGGCCTACGGTTGTACGCTACCTAACTGCAACAAAACCGAGTAATGATGATTTACACCCCTAAAGCAGGCAACGCCCCTAACGACGCCTTTTTATTTAATGTAAAAGAACGATCGGATAGGTTGATGAATTATTTCCTGATGGTTTATTTTGTGCTGGGCTTAATATTCGCCTTGTTTTATGGCACCTGGCTAATTGCAGTTTTGGTTGGCAGCCTATCGTTAATTGCCTATTACTCTACCAAACTGGCCCTGCCAAACTCAACTATGTATCAGTACGTTTTGAGTGCCGTTTTTGGCATTTTTATGGCACAGTTTATATACCAGATGCATGGCATGTTCGAGATGCATTTTTTTGCATTTATAGGCGGCGTGCTACTCATCACTTATCAAAAATGGCGCTTGCAAATACCAATGGTAATTGTGGTAATACTACACCATGCCCTATTTAGCTACCTGCAAAACAGCGGAATGGATAAAATTTATTTTTCGCAACTTTATAATTTTGATGTTCGCACGTTTGTAATACATGTTACGCTTGCTTCGGTATTATTTTACATTTGCGGCCTTTGGGCCTACCAGCTAAAAAAATATAACGAATTACACCTCAGCCAAACCTTGCAAATGGCCGAATTGCAAAAAGAATCGCTTTTATTGCTACAACGCGAGCAGTATAACGAAGAAAGAAGTACCATACTGGAAAGTATTGGCGATGCCTTTTTTGCTGTTGATAAAGATTGGGTAGTAACCTACTGGAACCAAATGGCCGAAAAGATTTTGAGTAAACCCAAAAGCCAGATGCTGAACAGCAATTTTTGGGATAATTTTGATAACTCTACAAATTCTATATCTTACCAAAAATATAAAAAAGCGGTTGAAACCAACCAATCTGTCCATTTCCAGGATTATTATGAACCTTTAGATAACTGGTACGACGTTAGCGCTTATCCTTCGGAAAAAGGATTATCGGTTTACTTTAAAGACATTACCGAGCGTAAACGCACCGAGTTATTGTTGATAGAATCTGAAAAAAAATATAGTGACCTCTTCCAGTTGAGCCCACTACCCAAATGGGTTTTTGATGTGGAAACACTAAGGTTTTTAGATGTAAATACCGCAGCTATTGAACATTACGGATACACCAAGGAAGAGTTTATGGGGATGACGATAAGAGATATAAGGCCGGTAGAAGAAGTACCTAAACTTGAAGCCGATTTAGCAAAACAATTAAATAAAGACGAATTAACCAAACGCAGCAATTTTTGGCATAAAAAAAAGAATGGCGAACTGATTGAAGTTGATGTACAAAGCCGCGACCTGGTTTATAAAAGCAAAAAAGCGCGACTTATAATAGCCAACGATATAACCGAAAAACAGCGCTACATTAAAGCCATTGAAGAGCAGAATGACAGGCTCAGAGAAATATCGTGGATACAATCGCACATTGTAAGGGCTCCGCTGGCCCGTATTTTGGGCCTTGTGCCGCTAATTGAGAACCCGGCAGAAAGCCTGGACGAAAAGGAAAAAATGCTTGAATACATGCTTCAATCTGCCCGCGACTTAGACGACGTTATTAAAAACATTACCGAAAAAACTACTATCACCCAAAACTTTGTGTAGCTGTTAACCTAAGGCCAAGCATTTGGTTTTTACAGTTGTTAAATACATAAGCGGCTACCCATAAATAAACCGATTGATGGCAATATGCTACACGTAGCGCAGTACCAGGCAGCTATGAGCCGTACCCTATGCAATGCTGTTTTAACCGCCATTGTTAAAAAATAAAAGCGGCATCAAACCAATATGGTTAACTTAGCCAACCCAAAAAGGCTAAACATTTGCGATACTTTGTACACATAGGTTACCACGGCACCAATTACAGCGGTTGGCAAAAACACGCAGGCGCATTAACCGTGCAGCAGGTTTTAGAAACCGCCCTGAGCCAGATATTTAAAACCACCATAGCCATAAACGGCTGCGGCCGCACAGATGCGCATGTACATGCGGCCCAGTTTTTTTTTCACATGGATGTAGATGCAGAATGGGGTTTTGATTTGGCATTTAGGCTCAATAAAATTTTACCTTATGATATTGCCGTGTTTGATGTTGTACCGGTAAACGGCTTGCCGCATGCCCGCTTTGATGCCATACAACGCACTTACGATTATTTTATCCATACCTATAAAGATCCTTTTTTAAATCGCTTTAGTTCGTTGTACCCGGACGAGCTTAATTTGCAGGCCATGGCTTCGGCAGTGGCCTTACTGCCGCTTTACAACAATTACCGGGCGTTTTGTAAAACACCCGATAAAAACGAACATACCATTTGTAACGTTACCACAGCCCTATTGTATGCCAGTGCCGATGGTAGCCGCATTCGTTTTCATATTTCGGCAAACCGTTTTTTGGGTAAAATGATACGCATTATTGTGGGGCGGCTGCTTGATATTGGCACAGGCAAGTTAAGCCTGGCCGCCTTTGAGCGCTACCTCACCCATCCCGATGTACCCCAAACCATTACGCCTGCTTATCCGCAGGGCTTATACCTGTCAAAAATAACTTACCCTTACCTTAACCTGCCGCCGCGTTCGCAATTTGTAAACATGCTACAATTCAACACAAATACGGTTTGGCAGCCTGTAAAGCACAAATAATTTGCTTATATTGCCAATAATTTAGTTATGTTTTTTATCCTCTCTAAAGTTTTGCTCATGCTTATACAGCCTTTTTTTTGGGTTGTAGTTTTAATAACATGGGCCGTTATCACAAAAAACATTAAACGCAAACAGCGTTTACTTTGCAGCGCGGCCATTGTGTTATATGTATTTAGCAACAATTTTATAATTGGCCAGGTTGCCCGTAGCTGGGATATTACAAAGCAAGATACCGTTAACAAAACATACAGTTGTGCCATTATATTGGGTGGCTTTACCTCGGCAGATGCCGATGGCGGGGGTTATTTTAATGGCTCGGCAAGCCGCTATATTGAGGCTGTTAAACTAAAAACCATAGGTAAGGCGGCTAAAATATTAGTAACAGGCGGCAACGGGCAGTTAGTTAAAACCACCGAGTTTAAAGAAGCCGATTATGTGGTGCAGCAATTGCGCTTGTTAAAATTTGCAGATAGTACGGTGCTGGGCGAAAACCAATCGCGCAATACAATTGAAAATGCTGTGTTTTCCAAAAAAATACTCGATGATAAAAAAGTGAAAGGGCCTTATTTGCTGGTAACGTCGGCCTTCCATATGCGGCGGTCGTTATACACATTTAAAAAGGCCGGGCTGGATGTTGTTCCGTATTCGTGCGATTACATTGCCGGCCACGATGCATATTCGTTAACAGACCTCTTACCCAATTCGGGTGCGCTGGATGTATGGAATAAATACGCCAAAGAAATGTTTGGTTATGTGGCCTATCATTTAAAGAAATTTTAACCCTAACAATTGCGCGTTTTGCAGTTGCCGCAATACATAAAAACTTAATTAACCGAATCTATTTAATTTTGAAAAAGCTCTCTATCATTATACCGGCCTATAACGAATCGGCCACGATAAGCATCATCCTCAAACGTGTTGCAGATGCCGAACTAACCAATGGCATCACTAAAGAAATTATTGTTGTTGACGATTGCTCAAAAGATGATACCATACAGTTGGTACAGGCTTTTAGCGAGCAGCATGGTGTGCAAATTATGCTGTTGCAACAAGCCATTAACCAGGGTAAGGGCGCGGCCATAAGGCGCGGCTTTAGCCAGGCTACCGGCGATTATTGCGTTGTACAGGATGCCGACTTGGAATACGACCCGGATGAGTATCAAAACCTGCTGAAGCCGGTTTTAAAGGCCGACGCCGATGTGGTGTACGGCTCGCGCTTTATGGGCGATAAGCCACACCGTATTTTGTTTTTTTGGCACAGTATAGGTAACGCCGTGTTAACCTTTTTATCAAACATGTTTACCAATTTAAACCTAACCGATATGGAAACGTGTTATAAACTGATACGTACCTCCATATTACAGCAAATTATACTGGAAGAAAACCGTTTTGGCTTTGAGCCCGAAATTACAGCCAAAATAGCGCGCATACCCGGCATAAAAATATACGAGGTTGGTATATCCTACTACGGCCGCACCTATGCCGAGGGCAAAAAAATAAACTGGAAAGATGGTGTAAGGGCAATTTGGTGCATATTAAAATACAATGTTTTTAAAAGCAAGTAAACGCCACCTTGTTGTGTTGGCCGTTGTTTTAACGCTTACGGTTATTGCCGGTATATTAATTGTTATCTGCCCGCCGGGCCTCTATCCCGATCCGGGTGCGGGCTTCCAGGTAATGCGCAGCATGATGATGGGTGGCGGTTTTAACCTCTCTATCACCCCAAGCCAGGCCAATATATTGCAAAACACAACAACGTTTTTAACCTGGTGGTCGCCGGGGCAGTACCTTTTGCCTTATGGTTTTAAAGTTGGCTTAGGTGTTAACATGGGCCAATCGGCGGCGCTAACGGTTTTGTTTTGCGATGTGCTGGGCATATTTGGTTTTTATAATTTTTTTCGCAAAGTTGGGTTTTCGCACATCGTGGCAGCTTTAAGTGTTGGTGTTATAGCAAGCCAGCAGTTTTACGTTATCCCTTATGTATTTTATAACGGTGGCGAAACTTTGCTTTTTGGCTTTTTGGGCTGGTATTTATACGGCTGTTTTAGCTTTGGCAAAATTAACTGGCAGCTAATAACCTTTGTGCTACTCACCGGCTGGATTGGTTTTTTTTGTAAGTCGGCCTTTTTATGGATGTATGCTTCGGGCTTGTTTTGTTTATGGTTTAACCTGTCGTCAAACAAAATGCAGCTTTGGAACTGGATAAAAAACGGAATAGTTTTGGCCATCCCCGCTGCTATATCCTTGCTTGTTATCAGTAAGCTATATCTATCCAGGGGCGGTAACCCCGCTTCCCAGTCGCCGGGTTTCCGCTTTAGTTTAGAGGCTTTGGCTTTCCCGCTGGGCTCCCCCCTACTCTCCGGTTTCTCTGTCGACGAATTATCGCACGGCCTCATCAACCATCAAGACCCACCTATTTTTAATGCTACCCAAAGCATGGTAGTTTTATTGCTAACGGCTTTGTTGAGTATTGCATTGTTTGCAGCTATTTTACGTTTTGTACCACACCGTAAATATAAAGTAGCGGTGTGCGGCTTTTATGGCATGGCTGTTTTGTTTTTTGTGTACGTGTTTTTAAAGCAACTCAATATATCATACGAGGCCAGGCATTTCCGTATTGTAGGTTTGTTGTTTATACCCGGGGCACTTTACTTAATTATGCAGCTTAAACCGGTATTTAAGTACGCCTTTTTGCTATTGTGGATAGCTGTTGGCTTTACAACCGTTAAGTTTTTTATTTACGGCTACAAATATAACAGCCAGGTTAGCGCGCACGGACCATCGGGCTTTTCGCAGGAGTTTATTGACAGGCCCGCATTAAACTATTTGCAGCAGCTTGATAAAAACGCACCCAAGGATGCCCTATTTGTATTTACCAGTATTGATATTGGTTTGGATATTATTAACCACCGCATTATATGGCTCGAATCGCCGGAGGATATTGACAGCGATACCTATATTGCCGATAACCAGTTTAATGGCAACACCGGCCCGCTATATATTTTACTACCCGCCGTTTTTGAGAAAAATGGCAAAGCCGAAGCTTTTAAGCAATGCTTTCCGCAATACAGCAATTTTAGTATCAAAAAACTAAGTAAAGATTATATTTTGCTAAGTGGTTATTAAAAACCGCCTTTGCTGAGTAAATTGTTGCTTACGGCCTGTTAATCTCCAGCCAAAGCATATCCTTCAATTCGGCAAGGCCCTTTTGCGCTACCGACGAGATGAAGATTGTTTTTATGCCCTGTGGCAGTGTTTTTGCCATTTCCTGCTGTAGTTCCTCGTCAAGCATGTCGGCCTTGGTAATGGCCAGTACGCGGGGTTTATGGGTTAGCTCGGGGTTGTATTCGGTTAGTTCGTGCAATAGTATCCGGTATTCTTCTTTAATGTCGCGGCTGGTATCGGCGGGTATCATAAATAACAATACCGAGTTGCGCTCAATGTGGCGCAAAAATCTAAATCCTAAGCCTTTACCGGTTGATGCCCCTTCAATAATGCCCGGTATATCGGCCATTACAAACGATTTATTATCGCGATAAGCAACAATACCTAAATTGGGTACAATGGTTGTAAAGGCGTAATCGGCAATTTCGGGCTTGGCAGCCGACACTACCGATAGCAGGGTTGATTTACCCGCATTAGGGAAACCTACCAAGCCAACATCGGCCAATACCTTTAACTCCAGTATGTTCCAAACTTCCTGGCCTTCGCCGCCGGGTTGTGCAAAGCGCGGCGTTTGCTGCGTTGCCGATTTAAAGTGCCAGTTGCCTAAACCACCGCGGCCACCGCTGGTTAATATTTTGGTTTCGCCGTCTTTAGTTATCTCAAACAAAATTTCGCCGGTTTCGGCATCTTTGGCTATGGTGCCCAGGGGTACTTCTAATATTTCGTCTTTGCCGTTTTTGCCGCTGCGTAACGAGCTCCCGCCCGATTCGCCGTCGGCAGCAATAATGTGTTTACGGTATTTAAGGTGCAAGAGGGTCCAAAACTGGGCATTGCCCCTTACAATAACGTGGCCGCCACGACCGCCGTCGCCACCATCTGGGCCACCTTTGGAGGTTAAAATATCACGGTGCAAATGCGATGACCCTGCACCACCGTGACCCGAACGGCAACACACTTTTACGTAATCGACAAAATTTGAACCTTGAGACATATTGATGGTGGATTTCGGGATATACGATTTCGGATTTTGCTAATCATGAAATCGGGCAAACCGAGTTTATTATAAATGTAATTGCGAGATACCAAGCAACCGCTAACTATGCAAGGCCGATATGCCTACGTGCGGTTGCTTGGTACCTCGCAATAACAAGGAGTATTTATTGTTTTTATTTAGCTTTACACAAATCAATAACAACGCAAATGGAGTTGAATATTTCGTCAACACTACCTATGCCGTTTACGCTTTTGTATTTATGCTGGTTTTGGTAAAACTGTGCCACCGGGGCTGTTTTGCTATTGTATTCGTGAATACGTTTGCGGATAACCTCGGGGTTGGCATCATCAGGGCGGCCCGAATTTTGGCCGCGTAACAAAAGGCGGTGTTCCAATTCGTCGTCGTTAACCTGCAAGGCTACCATACTTGTTATTGCTTCGCCTTTAGAAGCCAACAGGCTATCTAAAGCTTCGGCCTGGGCCACAGTACGAGGGAAACCATCAAATATAAAGCCATTGGCATCTTTGTTGGCATCAAGCTTATTGCTTATCATACCAATAACCACAGCATCCGGAACCAACATTCCTTCGTCCATCAGTTTTTTAGCTTCCAAGCCTAATTCTGTTCCTTGTGAAATTTCGCCTCTAAGCAAATCGCCTGTTGAAAGATGTATCAACTGGTATTGGTCAATAAGTTTTTGAGATTGAGTTCCCTTACCTGCGCCTGGCGGGCCAAATAGTACTAAATTCAGCATCCTGGTGATTTAAAATTTAAAAAGTCTTTCTGCAAGATACAAAAAGACTTTAATTCAGTGCACTCGAAGGGAGTCGAACCCCTAACCTTCTGATTCGTAGTCAGATGCTCTATCCAATTGAGCTACGAGTGCTTATTTGCTTGTTTCCGTTTTATTAAGTTTTGCTTTTTTAACGGACTGCAAAAATAGACTTTTCTTTTAAAAATCAGTAAAAAAATTAAAAATTACTTTACTTTTTCTGCAATGGCTTCAAAATCAGGTAAATCAGATGCGGCTTCTAACACCTCTGCATAAATTACCTGGCCTTCTTCGTCAATAACAAAGGCTGCGCGCTTAGATACGCCCTTTAAACCGAACGCAAATTGGCTGTAAATAGCACCATAAGCGGAAGATGCATCCTTATTAAAATCAGATAATAGCGGAAACTGGTAATGTTCTTCTTCTTTAAACTTAGCCAGCGTAAAAGGCGAATCAACCGATATGCCTAATATTTGAGCGTTAAGGCCATCGTAGTAACCAAAGTTATCGCGCATGGTGCAAAGCTGGGTGGTGCAAACGCTTGTAAATGCAAACGGAAAAAAATGAAGAACTACCTTTTTGCCCTTAAAATCGGAAAGGCTAACTTCTGTACGATCGGACGATACTAATTTAAAATCGGGTGCCTGCTGGCCTATTTGGATTGACATCTAATTGTTTATATATTAAAATTCAAAACTATTAATTTGCTTTTGAAAAACTACAGGTGTTTTGTTTATTTAATGCAACGATAAAGAATATTTTCTTTCTAAAAACCAACCACTCAATGCTATTTTTATTACTTTAGAGAAAAAAGCATCTCCATGAAAACAAGTAAAAATATTTTTAGAAGGCTTGCTATAGTATTATCCATGTTTGCTGTCCATTTTTTAATGGATGTTTATAAAATTGGCATTAAAGATGGCGCTGCCACCAAAGCCAGTATTGTTAAACAGCAAAAATTAAAAAACTAATAAGCTTTTAAAGTAAATTATCTGTTTTAAATCGTTTTAAAGTTTTGCGGCCTAAATCATACGTGAGCCTGAATGCTTGCTGACTATCGCCCAGGTTACCCGGCGAGGAGTGGAAACTGATGATGAACTGGCCCGTAATGTGTTTAAACATAAAAGGCGAGTAAATAACATCTAAACGGTTATACATTGTTTTTTCGTAAAACGAATCGCCGTATTCAATATGGCTTCCCTGGCCGGCATAATACTCCTCAAACAGTGCAAATTTATGGTAGCTTATAAACGCACTGGCTACAAAGCCCTTAGGTGTTCTAAAACCATCAACACCGCGGGTTCGCTCCAGCGATAGCATACCGCCTACATCAAACCTTAACGAATCGAAAACCGTTTTGTGGCTATAATCTAAACCCATGCGTACCTGGGCGGCACCATTATCGCTAATGCCCGGCTGCGGTAAGCTAGACGAGTTACCGGCATCATGCAGCAATAAAAAGTAATGCGATAAAAAGAAGGGCCCCTTAGGGTTGGGTATGTAAGTACCGCAGGCACCAAATAAAAACTGCTCCCTTGCGGTTTCGGTTTGGCGGCTCACCCAGTCAATCCAAATGGTTTCGTAACCGTATTTGGTATGCAGGTTAGTCATTAAACCTTCCACATTGGGGCGGTAGTAGCGCAGCGTATCATTAAGCAAGGCACGCGGGTACTGCGTAAGCACACCTTCGCGCGGAAACTCGCCAATGTTAAATACCCATTTCGAGCTTTCGTAATGGTAATAGGCTATAGGGTCAACCTTTAAAAAATAGGGTTGCGCACCAAACTCGTGTATGCCGTTTACACCCACAATAAAATGGTTAAGGCTATCAAGGTTAACGCCAAAATCTAAAGTGGTGCGCGTGCCCGAGTACGTGCGCGAACGGGGCACAAATGCAGTGTACTCGCGGTTATCTAAAAAACCTAAAGCGTTAAAATGTACATCAAGGCTCCCTTGCAGGGTATCTTGCCTGCTTTGTGCAAACAAACCTGTTGTTAATAAAATAGCGGCCGAAAAAAGGTAGATAAAATGTTTATTCATATTGGCGGTAAGATTACAAAAAACACCGCGAAAACACAACCAAATTAACTTACCAACTAAGCGTGCTTTGCCACAATACCGTAAAAATTACTTTAAGCAGTTGGCCCTTCGTTCACATTAAAAATCGGTATAAATATTACGGAACGAGCTGCGCAGGCCAAATGTAATTAAGCTGGTTTTACTGTTAAGCATGCTATTGGTTTCGTTACGGTAAAGGCCCCCTAACTCCAGGCGCAGGTTGTATTTGGGGTTTAAAAGGTACGATACTTTGGCTTGCGCGTAATAAAAATTGGTGCGCAGGCCCTGGCCGGTAAAATTACCTGTGGTATAGGGTGCGGTGGTATAGGGTTCAAAAATATTGCCTCCGTAATTTAAGCCATTCATATCCAGGCCGTAGTAGGCGTAGTTAAGCTGGCCCTGCAAATCAAACCTGCCGATAGAATAATTAAGTATACCTAACCATTCGCGAAAGTTGGCGCCAAAGGGATGGCCAAGGGGCTCGGCATACTGCGAAAAATTGCCAATGGCGCGGGTTTCGGTAAAAGTATAGGGTTTGGCGGTATTGTATTCAAAAAGGTAATTAAAGCTTTTAACTTTAAATAAATCAGCTCCGCGCAAACCCAATTGCCAGCCGTATTTATTGCGTGGGCTGCCGTCGCTGCTAAAAAAATCTTTCGCCTGAAATTCGCCCAAAGCAAACTGACCGTAGATGATGGTTTTATCAACCACCTTGTATTTGCCTGTAAAGCCCAGCGTTGCCTTATCCGGCGATCCGTTGCTGGCTTCCAATGGCCTTAAAAATATAAAAGGGTTGAGGTAGGTATAATCAAAGCCGCGTTTGTGCCCCTGGTCGTCGGCATCGGCAGATATGATGGAATCAAAAAAGCCTAACGATACGCGGTTGCTCACGTTCCAATCTACATAATGGAAATAGCCCCACTTTAAGCGGTTATCGCTGCTGCCTGGTATTTTGGGTGCATTAGGGTCTTCAAATTGGGCATACATGGCCATGTAGCGCACCGCTCCCAGCGTAAAAGTTATTTTTGCGAAGGGGTATGGCGAGGCATAGTCTGATAATAGCATCGAGCGGTATCCGTCGCCAATAAAGGTTTTATCTTGCCCAACGGTAAAGTTTACGTACTTAACGGGTGTGTACGACAGCAAAAACGTATAGTACGACCAATTGGTTACACTGCTGCCCCTATTAGTTACCCGGGTTTGGCCCGATACTACGCCGGTGGTATTTGCATAATCTGTTAAATAACCCGGCAAGGCCGAGCGGTTATTGTAGCCGCTGCCATAAAAGTAAAATTTTGACCCTATGGTGCCGCCAACCTGGTAACCCAGTGTAGTGAGCCAGGTAGTTTTTTGTCCCGAAAAATCCCGGCCAATTTGCAGGTCGGGCAGTATGTCGCCGTAAAGGGTGTAGCCGTTGCTTTTAACATCTAACTGGTGCTCGGCAAAAAGTTTGCGGTAACCCCAGTTTTTATTTTGAGTGTTGATGCCAATAGCCATCAACGAATCGTAGGTGTGCTTAATCAAGCTATCATCAAGCAGCGTAGGCTTAATGGTACTATGTATGCGGGTATCTTTAGAATACAGTTGGGAACTAAACTTTTGATAAAAATCAAACGAATAAGGCTGATACACCGCTTGCGCCGAAACCGTTGCCGCGTTAAGCAACATTAGCAGTAAGCTTGCCGATAGTAATTTATATTTTTTTATGGTAGAGATAAACTTCATGGTGTGATAATTAAAGCATTTAAGATACTAACCCCTATTTAAACCGCCGAACAAAAACATCCGCCGTATTAAAGCGCGCACAAGCAACGCTTGTGGTTTTATTTACAAACGGGTTAAAAATCATGATATAAATTTCTGAACGAGCTGCGTAAGCCAAAGGTTACCAGGGTTGTTTTGGTATCGGTAAGGGCGTTGGTTTCCTGGCGCAAAACGGCTCCAATTTCAAGCCGCAGGTTGTATTTGGGGTTAAGCACATAAGCTACCGTACCCTCGGCATATTTTAAGGTTGTTGCTATACCCTGGCCCGTACCGGTGTTTGATGCGGGCAGCAACGCGTTATCGGCTATGGTTATATCTTTCCCATAATTTACGGTGGCTGTATTGAGGCCATATTTGGCATAATTAAGCTGGCCCTGTAAATCAAACCTGCCAATGGTATAATTCATTATACCCAATACCTCTTTAAAGTTGGCTCCAAAAGGATGCGCCAGGGGCTCGTTAAACTGCGAATAGTTAACAATGGGGTATTGGCTGGAGTAGGTATATGGCGATGCGGTATTGTATTCAAAAAGGTAATTAAGGCTGTTTACTTTTAACAGATCGGCTCCGCGAAAACCTATCTGGAAGGCATTGCGCGCGCCGGTATTACCCGTAGAGGGCGATTGATCAAACATCAACTGCCCGTAAACGGTGGTTTTATCAAATACTTTGTATTTGGCGTTAAATCCCGCAAGGGTATGATCGGGTATTGATGACGACGGGCCCAAACTGCGCATAAAAAAAATCGGATTCACGTAGTTAACATCAAAACCGTGGCGGTTTCCCTGGTCGTCGGTTTCGGCGGCTATCAGGGCGTTAAAAAAGCCCAGCGAGGCGCGGTTGGTAATGTTCCAGTCGATGTAATGGAAAGCTGCCCAGGTACGGCGGTAATCTGCACCGCTGGGGTTATTGTCAAATCTGGGAGCCTGTTGGTTATCCATATAGGCCCAAATGGCGGTATATTGCACATGTTTACCCAAATCGATAGAGAACCTGAGCAATGGGTAAGCCGGCGCATAATCGGATATTAATACCGATCGGTAACCATCGCCAATAAATATTTTATCCTGCCCAAGTGCTATGCTTATGTGTTTATTGGGCGCAAAGCCCAGCATAGCCGTTGTGTACGACCAATCGCTGCTGCCCTTTACCTGGCTGTTGCCGTTGGCCGTTCTGTCGTAAGATTGCGAAGGAATCATGCCGGTTTTGGTGATGTAGTTTGTTACATAATTGGCAAACTTGCCCTGGTTTTCAAACCCGCTGGTGTAGAAAAAAAACTTGCTGCCAATAGTGCCGCCAATTTGGTAGCCACGGGTGTTTATATTGGTGCTGCGGCTATCGTTAAACTCGCGGCCAAAGCCAAAATCGGTAATGTAATCCAGGTAAAAAGTGTAATCCTTGTTTTTTACCTCGGCTACGTGACCGGTAAACAGCACATGGTTAAGCCAGCTTTTTTTAGAATTATCAACGTTGTTGAGCATCAGCGAATCGTATTGATTTCTAACCGAACTCGAATCGGCAATAAAGTATGGCTTTAAAGCCGTATGCTGTGCCGATTGCGGCGAATACACATTTTTGTTTAGTTTTTGATAAAACTGGTAGCTGTAAGGCTGGTAAATTAGTTGCGCAAAGCCCTGAGCGCCAGTTAGCAGTATTATTAAAAGCGTAAAAAGGAATATCCCCTTTTTAGGGTTAGGGTAAATATATTTCATGCAGAAATGTTAATGTGTACAGATATTACAAAAACCGCAACAAGCAAAAACCGGTTTTGTTGTAAAACTACAAATTTTGCTTTGCATGTTAATATTACGTTGTTTAAAAAACGCATTGCGCTGGCTTAACAAGTATTTTTTTGCCGAGGTAATTTAAAACTCCGGCTATCATTTGTATCTTGCTTTTTTTTATCCGTACCACATCATGAAAAAACAATTTTGCTGCCTTGCCGCTGTGGCTCTTTTACTATTTGTTAACCATAGCAATGCGCAGCGCAGGCGTCGTGGCGCTAATCCTAACGATACCATTTCATCGCGCTATGTACCGTCTGATTTATTTTCGCCACTCTTTTACACCGAACGCGGTAACGATTACCACGCCGCCAACGGCGCGCCGGGTATAAAGTATTGGCAAAACCGGGTTGACTATACCATTAAAGCCAACCTTGATACCGTAAAAAAAACAATCAGCGCAAGCGAAACCATTAATTATACCAACAATAGCCCCGATGAGCTTAAATACCTGTGGGTACAGCTCGATCAAAATACTTACCGCACAGATGCCCGCTCAAACCTAACCACCGGTAACGCCGCGCAACAGCATACCGATGGCTACGAGTTTGAATATGTAGCGATAATGCTCAATGGCAAAGCCACCAAAGTGCCATATATAGTAAACGATACCCGTATGCAAATACGCCTGCCGCAGGGTGTTAAACCGGGCGGTGGTAAAATAAGCGTGCTTATTAATTACCACTACGCTATACCCGGTAGTTTTGGCGGACGCACCGATTATGTTGACACCAAAAACGGCAAGATATACGAAATAGCACAATGGTTTCCGCGGATGTGTGTTTATGATGATACCCACGGCTGGGACACCTTGCCGTTTTTAGGCAGCGGCGAATTTTATTTGGAGTATGGCGATATTGATTACTCGGTTACCGTGCCCTGGGATATGATAGTGGCCGGTAGTGGCTTACTGCTTAACCCGCAGCAGGTATTAACCGCCAAACAGCAAAGCCGCTGGCAAACCGCTAAAGGCAGCGATAAAACTGTGATGATAATTTCGCCCGATGAGGTTGGCAAACCAGCGTCGCGCCCGGTAAATAAGGGTACGCTAACCTGGCACTTTAAAATGCAAAACACCCGCGATGTGGCCTTTGGCGCATCAAGGGCTTTTATTTGGGATGCTGCACGGGTTAATTTACCGGCGGGTAAAAAAACAATGGCCATGTCGGTTTACCCGGTTGAGAGTGCGGGTACCGACGCCTGGGGCCGCGCAACCGAATATTTAAAGGGCTCGATAGAGTATTTTTCGGCCAAATGGTTTGTGTACCCCTACCCCAATGCCATTAACGAGGCCGGTATTGCGGGGGGCATGGAATACCCCGGAATTGTTTTTGACGGCATAACCGATAAAGGCAAGGAGCTATTTTGGGTAACCGCGCACGAGATTGGCCACAACTGGTTCCCGATGATAGTTGGCAGCAACGAACGCCGCTTTGCCTGGATGGACGAAGGTTTTAACACCTTTATTGATGTGTATTGCAGCGATGTTTTTAACAAAGGCGAGTACGCGCCCAAGCGCGATGGCGAATATGCCCCCGGCGGCGGCAACCCTGCTGATGAAATTGTCCCGACCATTATTGACCCCAATGCGCCAAGTATTATGACGGCTGCCGACGCCATAAGCGAAAAATACCGCCATCCCATAGCCTATTTTAAACCTGCCTTTGGTTTAATTTTACTGCGCGAACAAATTTTAGGTAAAGACAGGTTTGATTATGCTTTTCGCGATTACATCCACAACTGGGCCTACAAGCACCCCACGCCCGATGATTTTTTCCGCTCGATGGATAACGGCGCGGGCGAGGATTTAAGCTGGTTTTGGAAAGGCTGGTTTTACAACAACTGGAAACTTGACCTGGCCATTATAGATGCCAAATACATTGACGCCACCGACGTTAAAAAAGGCCTGCGCATTACCATAGCCAATAAAGAAGCCATGGCCATGCCTTTTACCCTGCAAGTTAAATACCAAGACGGCAGCAAACAAAGCCTCAAATTCCCGGTAGAAACCTGGCTGAAGGATAAAGCAGTAACCATAACCTTCCCAAGCGATAAGGATGTGTTAAGCGTGGATATTGACCCCGATGCAGCGTTGCCGGATGTGAACAGGGGGAATAATCATTTTGGGATGAAGTAGGGATGCGTCAACATTGATAATTTACTTAGCGTCATCGAGGCACTAAGCAATCTCTAAACGATGCAGAGAAACCTGCTTAGCGGATCTGCCTGTGTACAGATTGCTTAGTGCCTCGATGACGCGTAAATAGAATGTCACTCCGCTTATTGACGGGTGTAAGTTATAGCATCGGTTTGAGATACAAATGGGTTTGTACCGGCAGATAAAGTAGTATATGTTTGAACCATAGTATTATTATCTGTGAATGTAAGATCCTCGTTATGGGATCCCAAACCGTCAACTACTTTTATCGTTTTGTTGGAATTAATGAAACTATATGTTGCAGATTGAAGATTAGAACCACCCGATTGGGTATTAACTGTTATACTAATACCCGAAACAGAGTATACATAGTATGTTCCAGAGGCATTAATAACAATTCCAGTTTGCCTGGATGTTTCCGTGCCCGATGCGTTAAAATAAACAGTCAATTTTGTACCCTGTTTCCATTTGCCAACAATTAATGATGGATAATCGGACGCTGATATAGATGTAGTTGTGGTGCCAGTGTCCGAGTTATTTTTTTTGCAGCTACTTATTAAAAACAGGATAACGAAAAAGTAAAGTATTTTTTTATTCATATGATATATTTTTCAAGCAAATATAATCTTTTTTTCGATTGGAGCAACCATGTTAAACTTCAACATCATTAATCAAATTAGCAATCAAAGCGCTCCAGCCGGTTTGGTGGCTTGCGCCGAGGCCGTTGCTGTCGTCGCCATGGAAGTATTCGTAATAAAGTATCAGGTCGGCGTTTTCGGGTTTTTTATAAAACGCCTGGTGCGCTTTGCTGTGTAAGGGGCGGGCGCCGGTTTCGTCGGCTTCAAAGGTTGAAATGAGGCGGCGGCTTAACTCGTTGGCTATTTGGCCCAGGGTTAGTTTTTTAATGCCGTCGTCGGTAGGGAAGTTAAACTGCTTTTCGTCGCCATAAAACTCATAGTATTTTTTAAGCGAGTTAATTAAAATAAAATTCATGGGCATCCATATTGGGCCGCGCCAGTTGGAGTTACCTCCAAACAGGTTGGTGGTCGAGTCGCCGGGTTCATACTTAATCGAATAGTCGCGGCCATCAATATTGGCGGTGTAAGGGTTAGCTTCATGAAACTTAGAAAGTGCGCGCACACCACCTTTCGCCAAAAATTCGCTCTCGTCGCATAAGCGTTCAAGCAGCTTTTCCAATCGTTCAAATGGCACAAGCGAAAGCAATATCTTGCTTTTGCCATCATCGTGTATAGGTAAAAACAGCTTGTGCTGGCTGCGGTATTTGTTTAGCCAGGCGGCGCGTTTACTAAAATCTTTAAGCAGGGCAAGCCTGTCGTAATCCACTACCGATACGGCAAACATAGAGGTTAAACCCACCAGCGACCGTACCTTTAAATGGTAGGTGCCGTTGTGCATGCGTAGGGTATCGTAAAAAAAGGCGTCCTCATCGTTCCACAGGCCAAGCTCGTTAAGTGCCTCGGCTATTAAAACAAAATGCTCGTAAAATTTAAGTGCCATATCCTCAAAAGCATCATCGTGGACAGATATTTCGAGGGCAATATCCATCATGTTGAGGGCAAAGGTTCCCATCCAGCTTGTACCGTCAACCTGGTCTAATACGGCATCTTTTATGGGGCTGCTGCGGTCAAAAACACCAATATTATCAAGGCCCAAAAAGCCACCGGCAAATATATTGTTGCCGTTAACATCTTTACGGTTGGCCCACCAGGTAAAGTTGATGATGAGTTTTTGGAACACCCGCTTTAAAAACCGCAAATCGCCAACACCTTTTTTCTCCTTTTCAATGCGGTACACCTGTAAGGCGGCCCAGGCTTGTATGGGTGGGTTAACGTCGCTAAAATTCCATTCGTAGGCGGGTACCTGCCCTTCGGGGTTCATGTACCATTCGCGCATAATCAATATGAGCTGGTTTTTTGCAAACTCGGGGTCAATCATAGCCATGGGCACACAGTGGAATGCCAAATCCCAGGCGGCATACCATGGATATTCCCATTTATCGGGCATTGATATTACATCCTGGTTGTTTAAATACTTCCAGTTGCCGTTGCGCCCATTTGGCCTGGTTAATAACGATGGATCGGAACTTTTGCTGGTGCGGTGCCACTCGCGGGTATCATAATGGTAATATTGCTTATTCCATAGTAAGCCGGCAAAGGCCTGCCGTTGTATGTTGGCAAATTCGGGCGTAGCATTTGCAGGGAGCAAGTTACTGTAAAAATCGTCGGCCTCTTGCTTACGCAAATTAAACAGTGCTTCAAAATCATGACCTATGGCATTTTCAACCGGCTCTTTACTGAGCCGCATAAATATTTTTTTACTCTGTTGAGGCCTTATGGTGTATTTATAAACAGGGGCAAATTTGGTACCTATATTTTTTGCGGCCAGTTCGTCAATATTATCGCCATCAATAATAGCTTCGTGAAAGGCATCTTTAACAAAAACGCTTTCGTTGGGCTGCCTGTATATGCGCGCCTTGTTAGTTTCGTTTTCGGTAAATAACGATTTATCGCAATCCTGAAAGTAAAAATAATAATCGCCAATAATGTAATGGCTTGCTTTAACGCTGTTATCATCAAGGCGCGTTATACTGGGTTTGGGTTTAGCCTTGTCGGTTTGCCAGTAATTAAAAAACCAAAGTGTGGGCAGCACAGTAATATCGGCGCTAAGCTGGCCCCGGTTAATAATTTCGATACAAATCTGTATATCTTCGGCATTTTGCTTGGCGTAGGTAATAAAAACATCAAAATAGCGGTCGTTATCAAACACGTTGGTATCCAGTATCTCGTATTCAGGTTCTTGTTTTGAGCGGTGCATGTTTACGCTCACCAGCTCATCATAAGGGTAACCGGTTTGCGGGTACTTGTATAAATATTTCATGTAATAATGCGATGGTACATTATCCAGATAGTAATACAATTCTTTAACGTCCTCGCCATGGTTTCCCTGGCCGTTGGGTAAACCAAACAGGCGTTCTTTTAAAATGGGGTCTTTACCGTTCCATAGGGCAACGGCAAAGCAAAGGCGCTGAAAGTAGTCGGATATGCCGGCCAAGCCATCTTCGCCCCAGCGGTAGGCGCGGCTTCGGGCCTGGTCGTGAGTGAAGTGCCCCCAGGCATCGCCGTTGTTACTATAGTCTTCGCGCACGGTTGCCCATTGGCGCTCGCTAACATACGGCCCCCAATGTTCTAACGGAACTGCCTTGAGGGCGTTTTCTTCTAATCGGGTTTGCTCTGCGTTTTTAGCGGTGTTTGCCATATTTTATTGAGCACTAATAATGCTGTTTTGCAAAATTGCTTTTCAAATTATAAAGTAAGTGATTTATTAATTATCAAATTGTTAAAAATTAAGCGCATTTTACAACATGTTTTGTAAATTTCATGGTTTAAATTTGGCACCCTTTGGGTTGGTTATTATTTAATACTTAAGTAACATATTACATATTAAGTTATTACAATTAAAATAAAAGCGTTGCTTTAATATAAATTTTGAAATTTAATATTTAAACTTGTAATGCAAATAGACTAACGTTTATAGAATAGAATTTTACTTTTACCATATTTTAACTGACAACATTTTGGCGCTTCCGAAGAAGTGTGTACTTGTGTACACCCTTAATTTGCTGTGCGTTTTTGCGGCCCTTGCACAGCACAAAGGCAATCAAATAAAGGGACATATAAACGATACCGAAAACCATGCAATAGCATCAGCCTCGGTATACTTATTAGCCCTTGTCGACTCATCTGTGGTTAAATTTTTGGTAACTGATAAAAATGGGCAGTTTAATTTTCAAAATGTTGATCCCGGTAAATATATAGTTAGCGTTACCGGGGTAGGGTTCAAAAAAATCATTTCGGTTCCTATTATTTTCGACGGCAGCCTTATTGTTGATTTAGGCATAATACGCCTGCCAAAAGGCAGCACTAAGTTAGGCGAGGTGGTAATAACCGCCAATAAGGGTTTTGCTGATACCCGTACCGATAAAACTACACTCAACATTAGTAACAGCTACTTTTTTACCGGCAGCAACGCGTTGGAGGTTTTAAATAAATTGCCGGGTGTAAAGGTTGATAATGGCGATAACGTATCGTTAAACGGCCGGTCGGACGTGCTGGTTACCATTGATAATAAGCCTACTTACCTATCCGGAAGCGCACTTGCCGACCTTTTGCGAGGCACCCCAGGTGCCATGATTGATAAAGTTGAACTGATAAGCAACCCAAACTCTAGCTACGATGCCGCGGGCACCGGCGGTGTAATTAATATAAAAATGCTGCGCGATAAAACCATGGGCATAAACGCCCAGCTAACCGGCGGATTAGGACAGGCGCAGTTCTCGGGTGGGCAATACTCGGCGGCTCAAAACATGGCGGGTATCAATTTTAATTATCGCAGCAAGCGGTTAAATATTTTCGGCGCCGGTTTTTACAGCAATACACCAGCTTACAAATTGATAGTAACTGATAGGACAGACACCTATTACGATAAAACCGACCAAATTGGCACCAACCTTTTTATTAACCAGCGGCGCACCACCAATAATTTTAGGATAGGAGCCGATTATACCATCAGCCCCAAACAAACCATAGGCTTTTTAATAAGCGAGGTTATTACCAGCCAAAATGGCCCTAAAAACATCCAATCCACGGTTTCTGATCATGGCGTTATCGATTCTACCATATCAACCACATCATCACTAAAAAAGCGGCAAACAACCCTGGGCTATAATTTAAATTACAGTGCCAGCATTAGTAAAAGTTCGCAATTAACCTTAAACGGCAATTACATTAACTATAACCGGGCGTTTGACGAATATTTTAAAAGTGACTATTTTTTAAGTAGCAGCACTACGCCTTATCGTACTTTACTGCTGCAAAACACTTCGCCTTTAAACTATGATGTATTGGTTTTTAGCGGCAACTATCATTTGGATGTTAATAGTGCCAATAATTTTACCACAGGGTTTAAGGCAGGTAAAACAAAAATGAATAACACATCGGCCTTTGGCACTTTAGTTAATAACGTTTATACACCTTACGCTGGTTTTACAGGTACATTTAATTACACCGAAAGCGTTAATGCTGCGTATGTTGACTATAACCATGTGTTTAATAAGCGCACCAATATTGAGTTTGGCGCAAGGCTGGAGCAAACCTTAGCCGAAGGTATAACCTCAAATACGGGCGAAGATTACCATAATAATTATTACGGTTTTTTCCCTAACTTAAAATTAAACCATACTATTAACAGCAATAACGAATTGCAATTGGGCTATGGCCGCCGCATATACCGCCCAAAATACGAGGAACTTAACCCCCTGCTGCTTTACAGCGACCAATACAACTACCAAATAGGCAACCAATATTTAAAGCCATACTACTCTAACCTGGTTGAGCTTAAGCATGTTTATAAAAATGAAATTATAACGGCATTAAGTTTTGAGGCTATTAGCGGCTTTTCGCAGGTGGTATATATGCAGGGTAATACTACGCAGGTAAGTATTTTAAAAAAAATAAATTTAGGTAACCGTTACAATTACGGTATTCATTTTTTAGCCCCTGTTAACTTTACCAAATGGTATCATGTTGATTTTGATGTTAACATGCTGTATCAGCAATACACAGGTACATCTGTATTGGGCGATTTAAATAGCAGCAGCCCCGATGTTACGTTTAAAATATTTCAGCATTTTAAATTGCCTTTTGGCACACAGTTAGATTTTAATGGCTATTACGAAGCCCCTACCACATACGGCATTTACCAGTACAAAGCCGAATATTATGTATACGGGGGCATCACTAAAAGTGTGTTAAAAAAACAAGGCTCGGTACATTTGCAGGTTGATGGCATATTTAATTGGGATAAAAATATATATACCTCGCATTACCAAAATTTAAATTTAAGTGGCACCCAAATTGATAAATTTAGAGCTATTACGCTTAGCTTTACCTATGCTTTAGGCAAAAAAACGGTTACGGCAGCGCGCAAAAAAAGCAACGAAGCCGCCGAAGAACAAGGCCGCATGGCCGGCGCAAACTAAAAACAGGATACACACCCGTGGGTATATATCCTGCTCAATTAAAAATATCAATAAAACCTTTTAGCTCAACTTGGCCAAAGCTGCGGCAATACGTTTTATGGCCTCAATTAATTTTTCTTCGGATGCGGCATAGGATATGCGGATAGATTTTGGATCGCCGAATGAATCGCCGCCTACGGTGGCCACATGTGCTTCTTCCAATAAAAATATGCTCAACTCGTCGGCATCGTTAATAACTTTACCGTTGTAGCTTTTACCAAAAAACGAAGTTACGTTAGGGAAAAAGTAAAAAGCACCATCGGGCAGGTTAGTTTGCACGCCTGGTATTTTTGATAGTAAATCGTAAACAATACCGCGGCGTTTGCGGAAAGCTTCGCGCATTTCTAAAACGCTGGCTAAACCACCCTCATAAGCGGCAACACCTGCTTTTTGAGTGATAGAGCAGGTGCCCGAAGTAATTTGGCCCTGTAGCTTATCAAAAGCGGCAGCGGTTTCTTTACTTGATGCCGAGTAGCCAATTCTCCACCCGGTCATGGCGTATGATTTTGAGAAGCCGTTGATGATAACCACACGTTCTTTAATCGAATCAAACTGCGCGATAGATTCGTGCGCCTCAACAAAGTTGATGTGCTCGTATATCTCGTCGGATAAAATGTATATCTGCGGGTAACGCTCAAATACTTCAACCAGGCCGGCTAATTCTTGTTTGCTGTAAACACTGCCTGTAGGGTTACAAGGCGATGAAAACATAAACAACTTGGTTTTTGGCGTAATGGCCGCCTCTAATTGCGCAGGTGTTATTTTAAAGTTTTGCTCAACTGTGCTGTCTATAAAAACGCTTTTGCCTTCGGTTAGTTTAACAACTTCGCTGTATGATACCCAGTAAGGTGTAGGTATAATAACCTCTTCGCCGGGATTAACCAAACAAAGCAATGCGTTGGCAATGGCTTGTTTTGCACCTGTTGATACAACTATCTGGCTGGCATCGTAATCTAACCCATTCTCGGTTTTTAACTTTTTTGAAATAGCTGCGCGCAAATCAGGGTAACCGGCCACGGGTGTATAATAAGTAAAATTCTTATCCATAGCCTGCTTTGCAGCTTCCTTAATATACTCCGGGGTATGAAAATCCGGTTCACCAAAACTCAGGCTGATTACATCAACCCCTTTAGCTGAAAGCTCACGGCCCAGCTTTGCCATCTTAATTGTTGCCGATTCGGATAAGTTTTTTATCCTGTCGCTTAATACGTTCGTCATTGATTTTGTTGTTGTTGCTAGCAAATATAGAAAATTAGTTTGCTGCTGGTTACTCAATTTATTGTTAATTTTCCCTAAAAAAACCCATTTTTGCACCCTTATAATTACACGGCAAATTGCCATATCGGGTTTCGGTGAAATTTATAGCCGTAATTTTATATAAGTTTGCCATAAAACAAAACAACTTGCACCAACAACGAAAGATTATTCTGATTTCGCTAATAACCGGTATACTGCTCATGGCAGCAAAGTTTACCGCTTATTTTTTAACACAGTCCAATTTTATTTTAACCGATGCCGCCGAAAGCATAGTTAACGTGCTGGCCAGTGGCTTTGCGTTTTTTAGCATTTACCTTGCCGAGCGACCTAAAGATAGTAACCACCCATACGGGCATGGCAAGGTTGAGTTTTTTTCGGTTTTTGTGGAAGGGGTTTTAATTACCATAGCAGGCATAGCCATTATTACTAAAGCCGGTTACGGCATTTTTCATCCTAACGAAATACACAATATTTTATTGGGCGCAAGCATTATTGGCGTTACGGGCCTTATTAACGGGTTATTAGGTTGGTACCTGATAAAAAAAGGCAAAATACTTAACTCCATAACCTTAGACGCCGATGGCAGGCACTTAATTACCGATATGGTTACCAGTGCCGGTTTGGTTGTTGGCCTGGCTCTTATATTTTTCACCAAAATAACCGCGCTCGATAATATTTTATCAATTTTGGTGGGCGGCTTCATTATTTTCACCGGCTATAAACTTACCCGTAAAGCTATTGGCGGCTTAATGGATGAGGCCGATTTTAAAATTGTTGACCACGTAATTTCCGTTTTAAACGATAAACGCAAAGAAGAATGGATTGATGTGCATAACCTGCGCGCACAAAAATATGGCAACGAATTGCATATTGATTGCCACATAACGCTCCCTAACTATTTTGATTTAAACCGTGTACACCAGGAAGTACACTTAGTTGATGTGCTCATAAACGACCATGTGAGCATCAAAACCGAGTTATTTATCCACTCGGACCCCTGCGTGCCCGCCTGTTGCCACTATTGCAGTATGCCCAATTGCCCCATCCGCTCGGAAGCGAAAACAAAGGATATTGAGTGGACGATGGATAACGTTACCCGTAACAAAAAACACTTTGAATAATGGCTTTGTTTAATGTACGTGTTTATGGTTTGCTTGTTAATGATGAGCACCAAATACTCATTAGCGATGAAAAGGAGTACGGTATGCTTTTCTCCAAATTTCCGGGTGGCGGCTTAGAATATGGCGAGGGGCTTATTGATGGCCTAAAGCGAGAGTTTATGGAAGAGTGCAACATGCCAATTGAAGTTATTAAGCATTTTTACACTACCGATTACTTTGTAAAATCTCTATTTGGCGAAGCACAACTGATAAGTGTTTACTACCTTGTAAAAAACATTGCCCCCGTAAATTTGCCCATTAAAACCAAGCCCTTTGATTTTGATACCGAAGGCGAAGTTTTACAGGCTTTTAGATGGGCCAGCCTGGAGCACATTACACCCACCGATGTTACCTTCCCGATAGATAAGCACGTTGTTGAACTTTTAAATAAAGGATATGAATTTAGTTGAACGCGATTTAAAAGTAATATGGCACCCCTATACCCAAATGCAAACCGCCGCCCCGCCAATACCTATTGTAAAAGGCGAAGGCGTATTGTTGTTTGACGAAGATGGCAATACTTATATTGATGCAGTATCGTCATGGTGGGTAAACATACACGGGCACTCGCACCCTTATATTGCCGCCAAGGTTGCCGAGCAGTTAACCAAATTGGAGCACGTAATATTTGCAGGCTTTACGCACCAGGGCGCTGTTGAACTTGCCGAAAGGCTGCTTGCCATTTTGCCCGCCAACCAAAGCAAAGTATTTTACTCAGACAATGGCTCCACGGCTGTTGAGGTAGCCATAAAAATGTGCCTGCAATACTGGCACAACCAGGGGGCACCACGCACCAAAATACTGGCCTTTAAAAACGCCTACCATGGCGATACTTTTGGCGCTATGGCGGTAAGCGCGCGCAGTGCCTTTACCAATGTTTTTGAACAGTTATTGTTTGAGGTTGAGTTTATTGATTTGCCAAATGCCGGGAATATTGACCATCTCAAATCCCACATCTCAAACCTCAAACCTAATTTAGCTTGTTTTATTTTTGAGCCGCTGTTGCAAGGTTCGGGTGGGATGCTGATGTATGAGGCCCAATACCTGGATCAACTGATGGAGCATTGCCGCGCCGAAAACGTACTCACCATTGCCGACGAAGTGCTTACCGGCTTTGGCCGTACAGGCAAACGTTTTGCTTGCGACCATTTGCAACAGCAGCCCGATATCATGTGTTTCTCTAAGGGCTTAACGGGCGGCACCATGGCCCTCGGTTTAACCACCTGCACACAGGCCATATACGATGCCTTTTTATCTGCCGATAAACTAAAAACACTGTTTCATGGGCACTCGTTTACGGCTAACCCGGTAGCATGCGCCGCAGCATTAGCCAGCATGGATTTATTTTTATTGCCCGAAACTATGGCCAATATTAAACGGATAGAAGAGCGGCACAGCGCTTTCGGTTTAAAAATAAGCCATCACCCAAAGGTAAAAGAGTGCAGGCAAACGGGTACCATTATAGCTATTGAATGGGAAACGGGCGACCAGACTTCCTACTTTAGTAACCTTCGCGACAAGCTTTACCAGCACTTTTTGTCGCTTGGTATTATTTTGCGGCCGCTTGGCAATGTATTGTACATTTTACCTCCGTATTGCATTAGCAACAACCAACTGGACTATATTTACAGCCAAATTGAAGCCGCTTTAGCTGTTTTTTAAACCATTGATAATGAAAAATTTATTAGACAAGATAGTGGCAGATGGCCATTTGCACGCCCGTTGGCTCAATACGCTTTCGCTGATGGAAAACACCGGGGCCCGCAAAATATCGGCCAGCGAAGATACCGTTAACGTAACCTATATTATTTTAAAGCACGCTGCCGAAGAGCATCGCCACGCTTTTTACCTTAAAAAGCAAATAGAAAAAGTGGGCGAGGGTGTTTGCCCAACTTATGCACGGCAGTTTTTGTTGGCCCCGGCTCAAAGCAAATACTACCTCAATCAGCTTGATGTTGAAGTTTGCCGTTATTTAAAAAAAGAACTAAACCTGAGCGGAAGCAACTTGCGCTTTGCCGCCTATTTGCTGGTAACCTACGCCATTGAAGTACGTGCCGACGAGCTTTACCCCGTTTACCAGGATGCGCTGGACGCAGCAGGAAGCAAGGTAAATGTAAAATCGATTATACTGGAAGAAGAAGGGCATTTGGAAGAGATGATAAATCAGCTCAAAAACTTCTCGCCCGATTGGCAGCTTCACGCTGATAAAGCCGTTGTTATTGAAACCATTTTGTTTAACAATTGGTTGGCGGGCTTGGAGAAAGAAATTGGTGTGGTTGCAGATTAATGTAATTACTTGTCTGATTTTTTTTCTAATACTTTTTGAGCAGTTAAAGGGCAACACTCCTCTTTATTTGTATCAACTCCATAAAAAAAGCCGCCTTGTTTAATAACAAGGCGACTCTATCAAACTATCAAATCAAACGCTGTTTTATGGAAATACTACTCCATTATAATTAGCCACATTTACCTGCGGAACATTTGCAGAATACTGGCTATTAATTGCTTTAATAAATTCGTTAGCTACAATTGCATAACCACGAGGGGTTAAATGCACTCCATCTAACGAGAACACTCCACCGCTAATATAGCCCGATGTTAAGTTAACACCGTTAACCGTTAAACCGTTATTTTTAAGGTTTGTTAAAAAGGTAAAGGCATCAAAAACAGCCAAACCCTTTGCAGCCGCTACCGATTTAATGGTTGCGTTATACGAACTCACGTAATCTTTAACCAAAGCAACTTCGTTCGGGTCGAGGATATATTTTGAGTCGATAGGATTATTGGGATGCAAGCCATAAGGGTATGGGTTGGTTACGGCACCACTAACAGGGTCGGTGGTAGGTTTACCTAATAAAGCTGTCGGGAAGGTTAAGGTTACCAAATCGCTAGCTGTTGCGGCACGTACACCGTAAGTAGTTGCGGCCGCGTTGGTAGATGCAGTAATATAAATTGCTGCAGGTAATGGTGTTACACCAGCTTTTTGCGCAGCAGCTTGTGCACCTGCTAAAAGCAGGCCCGGGGTTACTGTAGTAAAGTATGGTATGGTTGTTACATCGGGTATAGTTGCGCAGGCTCCTTTTGCACCGGTTGCGGTTAACGAGTTAATGAGCAGGTTATAAAGTGACGCAAATGTAGCCTTATCTGTTAACGCATCGGCGCCGGTATAACCACCGCCACCACCGGTTGCGTAACCCAGTGCATCGTTATTACCCAACCAGTTAGTAAAAAATGTAAAAGGTTTAGTTGTAATAAAGCTCAAGTACGATGTATTTGTATTTGCAGGGGCAACACCGGGTAGTAAACGCTCAAAGTAAGGGTTTAAATTACCGTAGTAAGGTAACGTTATGTGCAATAATTTAATGCCGGGCACACCGTAGTTTTCAAGATTACCGGTGTACTTGGTAAAAAAAGTGGGGTCGCGATAAGCCAGATTAGTTGTTACAGCTGCGGTAATCGGGCTTCCGTTTGCATCAAAACCGGTTAATTTAATATAACCCGATCCGTTAGACTGCGCTGCGCTAAACAACGGCTGGCTAAAGCTGCCACCGCCAACAGCCTGCATTTGTGTGGCTATCATGCTCGGAAATGAGTTTTGCTGGCCAGCCAAATATAAACCGCCATCAGCATAGCCCGAAGTTAAGGAATTACCTACCGAAATATAGCGTGTAAAATCGGCAGTTCCGTGGTTAAAGTTAGGCGTATCTATTGATGGCTTGCAAGCGGCAAAAAATGCTGTTGCTGCCAGTATATATATGTAATTTTTAAAATTCTTCATATCTGTTTTAATTAATTTAGACTACCAGTGATAAACAAGCCCAAGGCCCGGAATAAATACATTGGTACGGAAGGTACCGGCCAATTGTGATTCGATGTTGGTTTGGTTGCGGCTGTTTACGTGCTCGTACTCAAAAGACATGTCGAGGTCTAAACCTGTTGTAACCTTTAAACCTAAACCAGCTGTTACATAGTAACGGTTAGCATCGGGTGCTTCGGGGGTTACATAACCATCTTGTACGGGGCTTATGCCGTAGCCTCCGCCAAAGCGTAAAGCAGTTTTGGTAGTTGCCTTGTACTCGGCACCGCCTCTAAAGGCAAAACCATCGCGGTAATCGCGCGGCGAACGGGTGTTTTGTAAAGCCGATGTGGTTGTGCTGTAAGTAAAATCTAACGATGTGTATGGTTTCCAATCAACATAGTTAATATCAACGGCTAAAGTCCATTTAGGTGTTGGATAAAAACCCAGGCCCAATGTCATGGTTGATGGTAACGGTATTGATGCAGCAAAAGTGCCGTTAGGGAAACTGGAAGCTAAACTTGCCGGAACGGTAAATGTGGTATTACCGGCGGTAATTTTGGTATCAACCTGCGAGCGGTAGGTTAAACCAACTGTCATCCCTATCTCGGTTTTGGCATATACACCCACATTCCAGCCGTAGCCGTGGCCGCTGCCTTTTAGGCGGGCTTGCCCGTCGGCTGCGCCGGCGCTAGCCAATGGTATAGCTTTGGTTAAATCAACATTGCCAATATCGTAAACAAAACCTGCTCCAATACTTAAATAGCTGGCTAATTTAACGCTAAGGGTTGGTTGTATATAAATAGCATTTAAGTTAAGGCTCTCTAATGCGTAACGGCCCTGCCAGGTATTACCCCAATCGGTTAAACCGCCAAAGGGTGTGTAAACACCAATACCTAGTTTCCATGGTGCCTGTTTTGGGCCCCAAACTGCGTAACCCGAAAATGGCGTGGCTATTTTATTGGCGTTGTGTACCTGCTGCGAAGAACCATCAGCTAAAAAAGTTGATTGGAATAACAGCGGACTAAAACCTCCTTGTATATAATTTTGGGGTAACATGGCAACTGCACCCGGATTAAAGACTACAGAAGCACCATCCTGCAGCAACGCTGCCCCTGTGTGCCCCATGCCAATTTGCTTTTCACCCAGCAAATTAACCTGGAAACCTTGCGCCATACCTAGAAATGGCAATAGCGTAAGCCCGATTAGTAATATTCTTCTCATAATTTTTAGTTTATATCCCCTTTTGCAAGGGTGAAAATTGGTTTTATTATGCAAACATAACCATTAAAAGCATTTTTGCTATGTTAGCATAGTAAAAAAAATCATTATTATATTTCAGAATGCCGAAACCCATTATTCATTGTATTAAAAGCAATAAAAGGCCGCTTTTTTTTAAAATCTCTAAACACAGTTATCCACAAGTTAAAAATCAGATTATGTGCATAAAATATTAAATCGTGGTTTTTATTATCGTTATTAAAATGTATTTTTGCAACCCGTAAATAGCCTTTGTTTATCAAAGAATTATTAATATAAAAAAAGAATTACCCAAAAAATAGTATGCCAAACATTGGAAAAATATCGCAAATCATTGGTCCGGTAGTTGACGTAAGCTTTGCTGACGATGCTGAACTTCCACGTATTTTTGATGCATTAGAGATCACAAAAGACAACGGACAAAAAATTGTTCTTGAGGTTCAACAACATTTAGGCGAAGACCGCGTGCGGGCTATCGCGATGGATTCGACAGACGGATTACTGCGCGGAATGCCCGTAGTAGATACCAAATCGCCTATCAGAATGCCTGTTGGCGATCAAATTAAAGGTCGTTTGTTAAATGTTGTAGGCGAGGCTATTGATGGTATTGACAAGTTAGATAACACAGCAGGTGCCCCTATCCACGCTAAACCTCCGCGTTTTGACCAGTTATCAACCGAAACCGAAGTATTATTTACAGGTATTAAGGTGATAGACTTAATTGAGCCCTATGCAAAAGGTGGTAAAATTGGGTTGTTTGGTGGTGCCGGTGTAGGTAAAACCGTATTAATTATGGAACTGGTAAACAACATTGCTAAGGCATATGCCGGTTTATCGGTATTTGCAGGTGTTGGTGAGCGTACCCGCGAAGGAAACGACTTGTTGCGCGAGTTTATCGAATCGAACGTAATTAACTACGGCGATGCTTTCAAACACTCGATGGAAGAAGGCGGCTGGGATTTAACAGTTGTTGATAAAGAAAAATTAAAAGAATCGAAAGCTACTTTGGTTTTCGGCCAAATGAACGAGCCTCCTGGTGCACGTGCACGTGTTGCCTTATCGGGCTTAACCGTTGCCGAATACTATCGTGATGGTGACGGCGAAGGACAAGGAAAAGATATCCTTTTCTTTGTGGATAACATCTTCAGGTTTACACAGGCAGGTGCCGAAGTATCGGCGTTATTAGGCCGTATGCCGTCGGCGGTAGGTTACCAGCCAACACTGGCTACCGAAATGGGTTTGATGCAAGAGCGTATCACATCAACCAAACGCGGTTCAATTACATCGGTACAAGCGGTTTACGTACCCGCTGATGATTTAACCGACCCTGCACCGGCAACAACATTTGCCCACTTAGATGCCACTACTTCGTTATCGCGTAAAATTGCCGAGTTAGGTATTTACCCTGCGGTTGACCCTCTGGATTCAACTTCACGCATCCTGAGTGCTGCCATTTTAGGCGACGAGCATTACAATACCGCTCAACGTGTTAAAGAAATTTTACAACGCTACAAAGAGCTGCAAGATATTATTGCCATTTTAGGTATGGACGAATTATCTGAAGAGGATAAATTAACCGTAACCCGTGCACGCCGTGTACAACGTTTCTTATCACAACCATTCCACGTGGCCGAGCAGTTTACAGGCTTAAAAGGTGTATTGGTTGATATTAAAGACACCATTAAGGGCTTTAACATGATAATGGACGGCGAAGTTGATGAGTACCCCGAAGCTGCATTTAACCTTGTAGGTACCATTGAAGACGCTATTGAAAAAGGTAAAAAATTATTAGCGGAAGCAAATAATTAAATATGCAAATGAGGGAATGTGCAGATGTGCAAATTCCCTCATTTATATAATTAACAAATAAATAATTCATCTGCATATTTGCACATCTGCACATTTGCACATCGAAAACAAATGAATTTAGAAATACTTACTCCCGATAAAAAAGTGTTTGAAGGCGAAGTTAAGTCGGTAACCGTACCGGGCACAATGGGCTCATTCGAAATATTGAATAACCACGCTCCTATCATCTCGACTCTGGACGACGGTAAGCTAATTGTACGCTCAGGCGGTAAAGAAGAAATTTACCTGATAAAAGGCGGCGTTGTTGAAGTACTGAACAACAAAGTAATGGTATTAGCCGAAGGTATTACCCACAGGTAACAAACCACATACATACTTTTAAAAAAGCCTCACAATACCTGGCTGTTGCGAGGCTTTTTTATGGCCCAAAATTTTCAATTTTTGCAAGCACACAAGCCATTTTAGGCAGAATTTTATGTTTTTATACCAATTACACTTTCGGTATACTGTATACCGAAACTAACTTTGGTATACAGTATACCATCTATAATTTTCATATAGCGGTTTTTACAGAATAAAATACGTAAATTAAACCAAAAACAAAATTATATACTAATTTCAAAAATATTGCGTTCCCTATTGCAGCAATACAAGTAAGTATTTAACTTACAGATATAGAATTACAACCAACTAATGCACCAAAAACCCATACAACAAACCAGCATTTTAAGCACTTATATTTTGAGTGTGGTAAACAGCGTGCTGCCCGGTATTCTGGGTATTCAAATTTTGCTGGTGCTACTGGCAGTAACTACAGGGGATAAGCGTTTTAACCAATAATAAACAAAATATAAACTAAACGCCTTCCCCACCAAAATAGAGAAGGCTTTTTTTTGTAACAAAAAATTTTATACATCTATAATATATGAGTTTGACAGCAGATAACACTCAGGATACAGAATTGAACAAGTACAGCAAAATACTAACGCAAGACCCTACCCAGCCTGCCGCCCAGGCCATGCTTTACGGCATTGGCTTAACCGAAGACGATTTAAAAAAGGCCCAGGTAGGTATTGCAAGCATGGGTTACGATGGTAACACCTGCAACATGCACCTTAACGATTTAGCTGCAATTGTAAAAAAAGGCGTTTGGGATGTTGATATGGTGGGCCTGATATTTAACACCATTGGCGTAAGCGATGGCATGAGCAACGGTACCGAAGGTATGCGCTACTCGTTAGTGAGCCGCGATGTAATTGCCGATTCGATAGAGGCAGTTTGCGGCGCACAGTATTACGACGGCCTTATTGCCCTGCCCGGTTGCGATAAAAACATGCCCGGCACTATTATGGCAATGGGCAGGTTAAACCGCCCCTCAATTATGGTTTACGGTGGCACCATTAAACCGGGCCATTACCAGGGCGAAGACCTCAATATAGTTTCGGCATTTGAGGCACTTGGTAAAAAAATTGCCGGCCAGTTAAGCGACTTTGATTTTAAAGAAATTATAAAAAATGCTTGCCCAAGCGCCGGTGCCTGCGGTGGTATTTATACTGCCAATACTATGGCCGCCGCTATTGAGGCTTTGGGCATGAGCTTGCCCTACTCATCATCTAATCCCGCTTTAAGCGATGATAAAAAAGCCGAATGCCTTGCAGCCGGAGCAGCGATAAAAATATTATTGGAAAAGGATATTAAACCGAGCGACATTATGACGCGCGAAGCCTTTGAAAACGCCATTGTTACCATTATGGTTTTGGGCGGCTCAACCAATGCGGTATTGCACTTAATTGCGATGGCTAAAAGTGTTGATGTTAAATTAACCCAGGACGATTTCCAGTCGGTAAGTAACCGTATCCCGGTTTTGGCAGATATGAAGCCAAGTGGTAAATACATGATGGAAGACCTGCACAAAGTAGGTGGCGTACCGGCGGTAATGAAATACTTGTTAAAACAAGGCTGGCTAGATGGTTCTTGCTTAACCGTTACCGGTAAAACAATTGCCGAAAACCTGGAATCAGTTCCGGAATTTGATTTTAATACTCAAAAAGTTATTTGGCCTGTTGAAGCTCCTGTAAAAGCTACCGGCCACTTACAAATATTGTACGGAAACTTAGCCGAAGGTGGCAGTGTTGCTAAAATAAGCGGTAAAGAAGGCACGCACTTTGAAGGCCCAGCCCGCGTATTTGATGGCGAATTTGAACTGATAGCCGGTATCCAAAGCGGTAAAGTTAAGGCCGGCGATGTGGTGGTTATTAAAAACGTTGGCCCTAAAGGCGCACCGGGCATGCCCGAAATGCTTAAACCAACGTCGGCAATATTTGGTGCGGGTTTAGGTAGTTCGGTAGCTTTAATTACCGATGGCCGTTTCTCGGGCGGTACACACGGTTTTGTGGTAGGCCACATCACACCCGAGTGTTTTGATGGTGGTTTGTTGGGCCTGGTTAACGATGATGATAAAATTATTATTGATGCCACTACAAACAGCATTAATTTATTGGTAAGCGACGAGGAAATTGCTGCACGCCGTGCGGCCTGGGTTCAGCCAAAGCTCCGAGTCACCAAAGGATTGTTATACAAATACGCAAAATCTGTAAGCACAGCCGCCGAAGGTTGTGTTACCGACGAAGCCCCCTAACCCCCTGAAGGGGGAACGAATAGGCGAGGCATTAACAGAGAAATTGAGAAAAAACAAAAATTAAACAATATTAAATCAAAAAGTCTTCCCTGCCGGGGGAGATTTAGAGGGGGCCCACATGGAACTTACACAGGAATTAGTAATTGAACCGCAGAAAAAAGAAACCGTTAACGTTTCTGGTTCGGTAGCTTTATTGGAAGCACTGATAGCCGAAGGTACCGAAACTATTTTTGGCTACCCGGGTGGTGCCATAATGCCTATTTATGATGCCTTGTACGATTATAACGACCGCCTTAACCATATACTGGTTAGGCATGAGCAAGGCGGTATACACGCCGGCCAGGGTTATGCGCGTTCATCTGGCAAGGTTGGGGTGGTTTTTGCAACCAGCGGGCCGGGCGCAACCAATTTAATTACAGGCTTGGCCGATGCGCAAATAGACAGCACGCCTTTAGTATGCATCACCGGGCAGGTATTTGCCCACCTTTTAGGTACCGATGCCTTCCAGGAAACTGATGTGATTAACATTACCACCCCGGTTACCAAATGGAACTACCAGGTAACCGATGCCAACGAAATTCCGGAAGTAATTGCCAAAGCATTTTACATCGCGAAAAGCGGACGCCCGGGCCCGGTTTTGATTGACATTACCAAAAACGCCCAAATACAAAAGTTTGATTTTGAAGGGTATGTTAAATGTAACCATATCCGCAGCTATCGCCCAAAACCAATTGTAAGGCATACCTACATTGAGCAAGCTGCGGCATTAATTAACAATGCTAAAAAACCTTTCATCCTTTTTGGGCAAGGTGTTTTGTTGGGCAGTGCCGAGCAAGAGTTTAAAACCTTTGTAGAAAAAAGCGGCATCCCGGCAGCATGGACTATTTTAGGCGCAGGTGCTATACCAACAGATCATCCTTTAAATGTAGGCATGTTGGGTATGCACGGCAATTACGGCCCTAACGTTTTAACTAACGAGTGCGATGTATTAATTGCCATAGGTATGCGTTTTGACGACCGGGTAACCGGCCGTTTAGATAAATATGCCCGGCAGGCACAAGTTATCCACCTGGATATTGACCCGGCCGAGATTGATAAAAATGTAAAATCAACCGTTCCGGTTTGGGGCGATTGTAAAGAAACCCTGCCCCTTTTAACCAAATTGGTTGAAGCCAAACAACATACCGAATGGTTGGCTTTATTTAACGATTATACCCGCAAAGAAGTTGAAGCCGTAATACATAAGGAATTAAACCCCGAAAGCGGTGAGATGACTATGGGTGAAGTGATAAACCAACTTAACGAAATAACAAAAGGCGAAGCCATTATTGTTACCGATGTTGGCCAGCACCAAATGGTGGCCTGCCGTTATGCCAAGTTGAACAATACCCGCAGCAATATTACCAGCGGTGGTTTAGGCACAATGGGTTTTGCCCTGCCTGCTGCTATTGGTGCCAAGTTTGGCGCACAGGACAAAACAGTTGTTGCCATTATTGGCGATGGCGGCGTGCAAATGACGATACAAGAACTGGGCACCATTATGCAAAGCGGTGTTGACGTGAAGATCATCATTTTAAATAACCGCTTTTTAGGTATGGTTAGGCAATGGCAAGAGTTATTTAACGAACGCAGGTACTCGTTTGTTGATATACAAAGCCCCGATTTTGTGGCCGTTGCAGCAGCCTACCGCATTGCCGGTAAACGTATTGACGAGCGCGAACAATTGATACCTGCATTAACCGAAATGCTGAACAACAAAGGCTCTTTCCTTTTAGAGGTGATGGTTACTAAAGAAAACAACGTATTCCCGATGGTGCCGCAAGGTTGCAGTGTGAGTGAAATACGTTTGAAGTAGAATCAAGAAGTTAGAATCAGGAACCAAGACAACACAGCAACAGCCATGAGCGAGCAATTAACAGACAAACAGGAATATAACATAACGGTTTACACCGAAAACCAGATAGGCTTACTTAACCGTATAGCCATCATTTTCACCCGTCGTAAAATAAATATCGATAGTTTAAATACTTCTCCATCAGAAATTGAGAGTATCCATCGTTTTAACATCGTGATAACCGAATCGGAAGATGTGGTGCGCAAGCTTTGCCGCCAAATTGAAAAACAGGTTGAAGTATTAAAAGTGTATTACCATACCAATGCCGATGTGATTTGGCAAGAACTGGCACTATACAAGGTATCAACCGACATTATTGCCGAAAAGGTTAGCGTTGAGCGTTTATTACGCGAAAACGGTGCCCGCGCGGTAGTTATCCGCAAAGACTACACCGTGTTTGAAACAACCGGCCACCGCGAAGAAACCGATCAATTAATAAAAATTCTTCAACCTTTTGGCCTGATAGAATTTGTGCGCAGCGCCCGTGTGGCTATTATTAAAGATAGCGAAGGCTTTAACAGTAAGCTGCGCGAGTTTGAGCGTTTGGAACCGGGCGAAGACGTTTACGAAAACGAATATTTGAATAAAGGCGAGAAAGTATTTACGATGTAGAGTTGAACCAGAGTAGAGAATTAAGACTCAGGAGGCAAGAAAAAAACATCAATGGAATCAAAACCCATTGGTGTAATCATCAAAAAAATTTGTGTAATCATAATTAACAATAAACAAAACAAACAAATAGTAAACCGGTGTAATCATAAACCCACCGGTGAAATCTAAACAACAAAAATCATGGCAGTATTAAATTTCGGCGGAACTGATGAGAATGTAGTAACCCGCGAAGAGTTTCCGTTAGCTAAAGCTCAGGAAGTATTAAAAAACGAAACTGTAGCAGTTATCGGTTACGGTGTACAAGGCCCCGGACAGGCACTTAACCAAAAAGACAATGGCATCAACGTAATTGTTGGTCAGCGTAAAGATTCAAAATCATGGGACAAAGCAGTTCGTGATGGTTTTGTACCCGGCGAAACACTTTTTGAAATTGAAGAAGCATTAGAAAAAGGAACCATTATTTGCTACTTATTAAGCGATGCTGCTCAAATAGCACTTTGGCCAACAGTTAAAAAACACTTAACTCCTGGTAAAGCATTATATTTTTCGCATGGTTTTGGTATCACTTTTAAAGAGCAAACCGGCATCATCCCTCCTGCTGATGTTGACGTATTTTTGGTTGCTCCAAAAGGATCGGGTACTTCGTTGCGCCGTATGTTTTTACAAGGCCGTGGCTTAAATTCAAGCTACGCCATCTTCCAGGATGCAACTGGTAAAGCGTCTGATCGCGTTATCGCTTTAGGTATTGCAGTTGGTAGCGGTTACCTGTTCGAAACTAACTTCAAAAAAGAAGTTTATAGCGATTTAACCGGCGAGCGTGGTACTTTAATGGGTTGTATCCAGGGTATTTTCGCTGCTCAGTACGATGTATTGCGTTCTAAAGGCCACACGCCGTCTGAAGCATTTAACGAAACTGTTGAAGAGTTAACACAATCGTTAATGCCATTAGTTGCCGAAAACGGTATGGATTGGATGTACGCCAATTGCTCAACTACAGCACAACGTGGTGCGTTAGATTGGTGGAAAAAATTCCGTGATGCTACTAAACCGGTATTTGAAGAATTATACGAAAGTGTTGCTACAGGCAAAGAATCTCAACGCTCTATTGACTTGAACAGCCAGCCAGATTACCGCGTAAAACTTGATGCTGAATTAGCAGAACTACGCGATAGCGAACTTTGGCAAGCCGGCAAAACTGTACGCAGCTTACGCCCCGAAAACCAACCGGTAGAAGCATAATTTTAAGATAGTATCAAGTAGCGGGTATCAAGTAGCAAGACAAGTATCTAACTACAAAATACCAACTACTTGATACTTGATACTAACTACTTGATACTAATACAAATGGGAAAAACATTATTTGATAAAATTTGGGATGCACACGTCGTCAGCAGTAACGAGGGGTTTCCTGATGTGCTGTATATCGACACACATTTTATACACGAAGTAACCAGTCCGCAGGCTTTTGATGGTTTGCGCGATAGAGGCCTGCCGGTTTTCCGCCCAAAACAAACCGTTGCCACCGCCGATCATAATGTTCCCACTATAGATCAGCATTTACCCATAAAAGAAGAACTTTCACGCTATCAGGTTGATATGCTTACCAAAAACTGTGCAGAGTTTGGTGTTGAGCTTTACGGGCTTGGCCATCCTTTCCAGGGAATTGTGCATATTATTGGCCCCGAGTTAGGCATAACGCGCCCAGGCGGTACTTATGTTTGCGGCGATAGCCACACCTCAACACACGGTGCATTTGGCGCCATTGCGTTTGGTATAGGCACCAGCCAGGTTGAGCAGGTAATGGCTACACAATGCTTGTTACAGCAACGCCCAAAACGAATGAAAATTGAAGTAAACGGCCAATTAAACAAGGGCGTTACTGCTAAAGATATTATACTGTACATTATAGCCCAAATATCTGCCGCTGGCGGTACGGGTTATTTTGTTGAATACGCAGGCGATACCATCCGCTCGTTAAGTATGGAGGGCCGCATGACCATCTGTAACATGAGCATAGAAATGGGTGCGCGCGGCGGATTAATTGCTCCCGATGAAACTACTTTTGAATATGTTAAAGGCCGCGAATTTGCACCCAAAGGTAAAGATTGGGATAAGGCCTTAGCTTATTACAAAACTTTATATACCGATGCCGACGCCCAATTTGATAAGGTTTTAACCTTTAACGCCGCCGACATTGAACCGATGATTACCTACGGCACAAACCCGGGAATGGGAATTGGCATTACACAAAGCACCCCTGCTACCGAAAGCATTGAGGCCGAAGAGCAATCATCCTACAAAAAAGCCTTGGCTTACATGGGTATTGATGATAACGCTCCAATTTTGGGCAAAGCTGTTGATTATGTTTTTATTGGTAGCTGCACCAACGCCCGCATTGAGGACTTGCGCGAGGTTGCCCAGTTTGTAAAAGGCAAACACAAGGCCGATAACATAACCGCCTGGATAGTACCCGGATCAAAACAGGTGCAGGAACAAGCCATCCGCGAAGGTTTGGACAAGGTATTTATTGAAGCTGGCTTTGCTTTACGCGAACCAGGCTGCAGCGCCTGCCTGGGTATGAATGAAGATAAAATTCCGGCTGGCAAATATTGCGTTTCAACATCAAACAGAAACTTTGAAGGCCGGCAAGGGCCAAACTCGCGCACGTTTTTAGCAAGCCCGCTAACGGCTGCTGCTACCGCGGTAACCGGGGTAATAACGGATGTGCGGACTATGCTGGAATCAGAATTTGCAGAATTTGTCTGAACCAGAATTACACGAATTAAGAAATTAACATAATTTATGTGTGTCTGTTATCAATTTGAATTCAGTAAATTCTTTAATTCCAAAAATTCTGGTTCAGACAAATTCTGGTTCGAATTCCCGTTCAATCAAATAATTCAAATAAATGGAGTTTAACGATTGCACAGGCAAAATAATAGGTTGCTCAATGCGGGTGCATAGTACGTTAGGTAACGGGTTTCAGGAGGTTATATACCAGCGGGCTTTAGAAATTGAAATGGGCATTGAGTGTTTGCAATTTAGCAGGGAAATGGAGATGCCCATTTTTTACAGAGAACAGCAAATAGGCGCAAGGCGGGTTGATTTTTTTGTAGAAGGTGAAATAATGGTAGAACTAAAAGCAATAATAGAATTGCAAGATGTGCATTTAGCACAGGCCATTAATTATTTGGAAGCCTATAACATGCAAGTTGGCTTATTAATAAACTTTGGAGGCCGAAGCCTTCAATTTAAAAGATTGATAAATAAAAAGTATAGACTCTGAGCCGGAATTACGCGAATTAAAGAATTAATAGAATTTTGAAAATCAAAAGAGTTAATTCGGCTAATTCTTTAATTCGTGCAATTCCGGTTCAGACGATTGTAAATTCTGATCACACAATGGCGACTAAAATATTTAAACACTTACAATCTACCGTGGTTCCGGTGCATATCGAGAATATTGATACCGACCAGATTATTCCGGCGCGTTTTTTAAAGGCTACTACGCGTGAGGGCTTTGGTAATAACCTTTTTCGCGATTGGCGTTTTGATGAAAATGATAATCCTAAAACCGATTTCATTTTAAACAACCCGCTTTATTCGGGTAAAATATTGGTGGCAGGTAAAAACTTTGGTTGCGGAAGCAGCAGGGAACATGCAGCCTGGGCACTGGCCGATTACGGTTTTGATGTGGTAGTAAGCAGCTTTTTTGCCGATATTTTTAAAGGCAATGCTTTAAACAATGGCTTGCTGCCCATACAGGTGAGCGATGCTTTTTTAAAAACCATTTTTACGGCTATTGAACAAGACCATACTACCGAAATTGAGGTTGATCTGGAAAAACAAATCATCAAAATAAGCAAAACCGGCGAGCAGGAAACATTTGAAATTAACCCGTACAAAAAAGCCTGTTTAATAAACGGCTATGATGATATTGATTATATTTTGAGTAAAAAGGCGCTGATAGAGGAATACGAAAGCCCCCTAGCCCCCTGAAGGGGGAACAAATAGGGCAGGCTTGATATATAAAATATTATAAACTTTAAAAAATCCCCCTTTAGGGGGCTTGGGGGTATGGGAATAAAAAAACACATATTAGTTATACCGGGCGACGGCATTGGGCCGGAGGTTACAACCTGGGGTAAGGCCGTACTGGAAAATATTGCCGAAGAATACGGACACGAATTTACGTTTGATGGTGCATTAATGGGCCACGCGGCTATCGAGGTAACCGGCAGCCCGCTGCCCGATGATACTTTGGCCAAAGCTAAAGCCAGCGATGCCATACTGTTTGGCGCTATAGGCCACATTAAGTATGATAACGACCCATCGGCAAAGGTTAGGCCCGAGCAGGGTTTGCTAAAAATACGCAAGGAACTGGGGCTTTACGCAAATTTACGCCCTATTATGTTGTTTGATGAACTGCTGGACGCATCGAGCTTAAAGCCTGAGATACTGAAGGGAACGGATATTTTATTTTTCCGCGAGTTAACGGGCGATGTTTACTTTGGCGAGAAAAAACGGTCGGAAGATGGAAATACCGGGTCGGATTTGATGATATACCACCGTTACGAGGTTGAACGCATTGCCGTTAAAGCTTACGAAGCCGCCATGCTACGCAGCAAGCGCCTATGCTCGGTAGATAAGGCTAACGTGTTAGAAACTTCACGCCTTTGGCGCGAGGTGGTACAAGAGGTAGCCAAACGTTACCCGGAAGTTGAAACCGAACACATGTTTATTGATAATGCCGCCATGCAACTGGTTAAAAACCCTAAAAAGTTTGATGTGGTATTAACTGCCAACCTTTTTGGTGATATTTTAACCGACGAGGCATCGCAAATAGCCGGTTCGATGGGAATGTTGGCCTCGGCCTCAATTGGTGATGGAACGGGCTTTTTTGAACCTATACATGGTTCGGCGCATGATATTGCCGGCCAAAACAAGGCTAACCCGCTGGCCTCCATCCTATCGGTAGCGTTAATGCTCGAGATAAGCTTTGGCTTAACCGAAGAAGCAAAACGCATTACCGATGCTATAGACAAAACATTAAAAGCAGGCTACCGCACCGGCGACATTGCCGACGCGCATACCGACCCTGCAAAAATATTAGGCACCAAACAAATGGGCCAAAAGGTTTTACAATATTTAAAAGAAACCGTGTTGAATTAGTATCAAGTAGTTAGTATCATGTATCAAGACGGAAATCTGAAAGCTTGCAAGATACTAACTACTTGATACATGATACTAAATACTCAAATATATGAAATGGAACGCTGAATTATACGACGACAAACATGCATTTGTATTCCAATTTGGAGAAAATGTATTGGAACTACTGGATGTAAAAGCTGGTGAGCGCATTCTTGATCTGGGTTGCGGTACAGGTTATCTGGCACAGCAAATTAAAAACCTGGGGGCCGATGTTGTTGGTACCGATTTATCTCCGGATATGATCGCGAAAGCTAAAGCTACTTACCCCGATGTTGAGTTTGCTGTTGCCGATGCAGGTAATTTTAGCTTCGACCAAAAATTTGACGCCGTATTTAGCAACGCAGCACTGCATTGGGTGAAAGATCATGACGGCATGATGAAATCTGTTTACGATAGCCTTAAACCCCGTGGCCGTTTTGTTGCCGAAATGGGCGGCAAAGGTAACGTTGGTTTGCTTATAGCTGCTACCAAGCAGGTTTTAGCAAAACACGGTTACCACGAGCAAACCAAGGTGCAGGTATGGCGCTTCCCCGGCTTAGGCGAATTTACGCACGAACTGGAAAACCACGGTTTCAGGGTAACCTTCGCTGTTCACTTTGACAGGAAGACACCTTTGCAGGATGGCGACCTGGGCGTTGCAAAGTGGATAACCATGTTTGGCTCGCAATTTTTTGAAGGCGTACCCGCAGATGAAGTGCAAATATTGCTGAAAGAGATAACCGAAATACTGCGGCCCGCTTATAACGAAGATGGGCAATGGTATGCCGATTATAAAAGACTGAGATTTATAGCGGTGAAAGAGTAATCTGAACCGGAATTACACGAATTAAAGAATTGACTCATTTGATTTTCAAAATTCTGTTAATTCTTTAATTCGTGTAATTCTGGTCCAGAAATTTCAAACACAATAAAAATAAAATTAAACAATAACCGATGCAGGGCTACGAACGAAAGTTTTAAACCATACATCCCAAATCAAAAAAAAACGATGTTACACGATCCGAACCATATCTATATTTTCGACACGACGTTGCGCGATGGCGAGCAAGTGCCCGGTTGCCAATTAACAACCCCTGAAAAAGTTGAAATTGCTAAGGAACTGGAATCGCTAGGTGTAGACATTATTGAAGCAGGGTTCCCGGTATCCAGTCCGGGCGACTTTTTGAGTGTGGTTGAAATTTCAAAGGCGGTAAAAAACCCAACCATTTGCGCCCTAACACGTGCCAACAAAGGCGATATTGATGTTGCCGTTGAAGCTTTAAAATATGCCAAAACGCCACGTATACATACGGGCATTGGCGCATCGGATATGCACATCAAATACAAATTTAACAGTACCCGCGAAGAAATTTTAGAGCGCGCCGTTGATGCTGTAAAGTACGCCAAAAAATTTGTTGAAGATATTGAGTTTTACGCCGAAGATGCGGGCCGTGCCGATGTGGAATATTTAGCTTTGATGGTAGAATCGGTTATTGCGGCAGGTGCCACGGTGGTTAACATACCCGATACCAATGGCTATTGCCTGCCCGATCAGTACGGATCGAAGATCAAATACCTTAAAGAAAACGTAAAAAATATTGATAAGGCCATTATATCTGTACATTGCCATAACGATTTGGGTTTGGCTACCGCAAACTCAATAGCCGGTGTGCAAAATGGCGCACGCCAAATTGAATGTACCATAAATGGTATTGGCGAACGCGCAGGCAATACATCAATGGAAGAAGTGGTGATGATATTAAAAACACACCACAGCCTGGGCTTAAACAGCACCATTAACACCAAACATTTTTACGAGTTAAGCAATATGGTAAGCACCATGATGCGGATGCCTGTGCAACCCAACAAGGCCATTGTAGGCAGCAATGCCTTTGCACATAGCTCGGGCATTCACCAGGATGGTTTTTTAAAGCACCGCGAAAACTACGAGATTATTTCGCCAGATGATGTGGGTTTCCCTAATGCCAGCATTATTTTAACTGCACGCAGCGGCAGGCACGCCTTAAAATTCCATTTGAGCCGTTTGGGCCACCATTTAGATAAAGGCGAGCTTGACCAAACCTATAAAACATTTTTAACCCTTGCCGATAGCAAACTTGATATTACCGATGAGGACTTGTTAAAACTGGTTGCCCACCGTTTAGTTAAGCAAGATTAATATGGAAGCACCCACACAAATAACACTGGATTTTAACGCTGCTTATGAGCGTTTAAAACGGATAGTGAAACGTACCCCGCTGGAATTTAATAGTGGCCTGTCGGAAAAATACGGATGCGAGGTTTATTTAAAGCGCGAAGATTTGCAAATTGTACGATCATACAAATTGCGGGGTGCTTATAACATGATATCGCAATTAAACCAGGACCAGTTAAACCGTGGCGTTGTTTGCGCCAGTGCTGGTAACCATGCCCAGGGAGTTGCTTTTTCGTGCAGTAATTTGGGTACTTTGGGTGTAATTTTTATGCCCGAAATTACGCCTAACCAAAAGGTTAAACAAACCGAAATGTTTGGTGCAGGCAAGGTAAAAATAGTTTTGGTGGGCGATACTTTTGATGATTGCCTTGCCGAAGCCTTAGCTTATACCAAAGCCAACAACATGACTTTTATACCGCCTTTTGATAACTACAGCGTTATTGAAGGCCAGGGCACTGTTGGTGTTGAAATACTACAGGATTTACCCGGTGTTGAGGCCGTAATTATGCCCGTTGGCGGTGGTGGCCTTGCTGCCGGAACCGGCAGCTATTTAAAGGATGAAAAACCCGGAGTTTTATTAATTGGCGTTGAGCCGGAGGGCGCGCCATCAATGTTTAAGGCTCTGGAAGCGCATGAGCCTGTTACACTGCCACAAATAAACCGTTTTGTTGATGGGGCAGCCGTAAAACGCGTAGGCACATTAACCTACAAGCTTTGCCAGGAAGTGTTAAACCAAATGCTGCTGGTACCCGAAGGAAAAGTTTGCACAACCATACTAAAGCTTTATAACGAAGATGCCATAGTAGTTGAGCCCGCAGGTGCCCTTGCTGTAGCCTCATTGGATTTGGTTAAAGACCAAATAAAAGGCAAAAAAGTTGTTTGCATTATAAGCGGCGGCAACAACGATATTGAACGTATGCAGGAGATAAAGGAGCGCTCGCTGCTGTACGAAGGTTTAAAACACTATTTCATCATCCGTTTTCCGCAAAGACCGGGTGCTTTAAAATTGTTTGTAAACAATGTTTTGGGCCCTCATGATGATATTACCCGTTTTGAATTCATCAAAAAAACTAACCGCGAAAGCGGCCCCGCTTTAATTGGCATCGAACTAAAATCTGCCGACGACTATGGCGCGCTGATGGATAGGATGCAGGAGTTCCGTTTTGAGGTTAAAGAGCTTAACAGAGATCAAACCCTGTTTGAGTATTTGGTGTAAACTTTTTAAACTCCGTCTCCCTATTGCTGTCGCGGCGGTAGGGAGAATATTTTATTGCACGCCCCCCTACCGGCGCATAGTTTTTACTCCCACTGGCCGTATTCAAAATATTTTAAAATTTTAATATCAATCATGCTGCCTTCTCGGTATTTGCCGCGTTGTATATTGAGGGCGCGTAAACGGGTACCATCTTTCTCAATCAATATCTCTTCGTAAAAGCCTTTAAATAAAACCTGCGTAACTTTCCATTTTCTTTTCCCAAGGTTTGTTACATCTATCTCTACGTTTTCGGGAGTAATGGCTACGTTGCGGCGGGTTGCAGTTATGCCGCATACCAGTGCTTCATCTTTGTTTAGCACCGAACAGTGCGATAACAGTTGCGCAGTATACAGCATTTTGGGCCGGGCGTACATTTGCGCCGGGGTGCCATGTTCAACCGTTTCGCCATCCTTTAAAACAATAAGTTCGTCGGCCATTGATAATACCTCGGCCGGGTCATGCGATACCATGATAACCGTTAGGCCGGTATCTTTCACTATCTGCCTTATGGTTTGCTGCAATCCCTCCCTAAACGATGCATCAACCTGGTTAAAAGGTTCATCTAAAAACAATATTTCGGGCTTGCTAATTAAAGCGCGGGCAATAGCAACGCGTTGCTTTTCGCCACCGCTCATGTGTGCAACGCGCTGGTCTTTCAATTCAAAAATGCGTAATTGTTTAAGGGCGGTTTCGGTGGCGCTGCGCTTATACTCCAAATTAATGTTTGATAGCAGGGCCGATACGTTTTCCCAGGCCGTGGCAAACAAATTCAGGTCGTCGGTATGCTGGGTTACCATCTTCATTTTGTCGTGGCCGGGTATCAGCTTTTCAACGGGGCCAAGTATCTGTTCGCCTTTAAAAAGCACCTGCCCTTCGTCAGGGTCAAGCAAGCCGTACAGCAATTTAAGCAAGGTACTTTTGCCACTACCGCTTTCGCCAACAATGGCCGTTATTTTACCGGGTTTAAAAGAAAGTATTACGTTGTTTACACCCGACGAGCGGTCTTCCGAATAATTTTTTGTAACTGATATTGCTTGCAAAAAGCTCCCTTTATCCATGCAGGCAAATATACAACAAAACAAAAAACCCCGGACTATGCCGGGGATACTCGTTTATATATAGACGGGTTTAGAAGCCCAGCACCAAACCCACAGATAAGGTTTTTAATCCTTTTTGATCGGGACTGTTTTCAAACATATCGTTAAAGTTATACTTAACATATATACCGTCCGATCCGTAAAGCAACCTAATGAAGCCACTGTACTCAAAGCGGGTGAAATGGAAATCGTTAAAGTTTTTGGTTTTGCCATGTTCGTCGCTAATTTGTTTTTGCATACCATCAATCAGGAAACCGGCTTCGGGGCCAAACATAAAGTGGAACCTTTTACCGTTTTCGTACTCTTTGCTTCGTATGTCAAACGTTAAAGGCATTACAAAGTAATTTGACGAGAGGCGGTTTTTGCTATAAGCAATATCATCCGCACGGTAAGTTAGGGTTGGCGCATCGGGCACAATGCTAATGTTTTTCTTTAAACGGATGAGCGTCCAATCAAAACCACCGTCTAAAGTAACTTTAAAACGATCGTTAAAACGATAACCAAATTTAATTACATCAAAACCAACATTGCTTGTTTTAATTTGGCGGTAATCTAAAAAATCGTTTTTTTGCGATAAGGTAAAGCTGCCATTATCAAGCAAGGTTGCAAAACCAAGGTGAAAATTGGTAAAGGTTAAGCCAAAAGTAAAGCCGGGTTTTGATTTTCTGTCGGCAATTTTTTTACTTAATTTATTAAAGCGATTGTTTACTCCGCTTGTATCGCTTCCCGATCCTATACGCACTCTGAAGTGTTTTTTTGCCCTGGTTGTATCTCTGATAACAGAATCGGCTTTTATTTGTTGGGCGCATAAGCTTCCCATTATTCCGCAAAATATTGCGGTAATTATTAAACGTTTCATATTATATTATTTAAAGTTTTAGATTGAATTAGTTTTCTCTTTTGGCTCTTATCACACCTATGTTTACCCCGGTTACGTTAAAGCTATCATCGTCGCTGTTGTTGGTAAACTCTACCAGTTTATCCTGGCGCTTATCAACTTTGGCTATCACAACATTTAACAAATCGCCCAGGCTGTGTATTCTATGTTTTTTAATCGTTCCGTCAGCTTTTGGGGCAGTGTTATTTACCGGGTTATTTAAAGCTGCCAAAACCGGTGTAGTTGTAGCGGGGGTATTGGTTTTAACAGGCTCAACGCTACTAGCCGGGGTAAAATTACCTTTTACAACATTGGGCGTTTGTATGTTTTGGCCACTATTGCTAACAGGTGGCTTTTCGTTTACAGCTGCAATGTAGGCTGTTGTTGCGCTTTTTGCGGTATCACCTGCATTATAAACCGGTTGCTCTTCTGTTTGGCCAACGCTGGCCCTTGCCACTTGCTGTTTTATTTTTGGCTTAACTACTTCGGCTACATCGTATGTTTGGGTACCGGTAATTTGTGGTTGCACTGCTTCAATTGCAGGGCTGCTTTGGTTTTCTTTAGGTTTAACACTTTCTACCGAAGCACCAAGTTGTATTTTATCATTTTTGGGCCTGATAAAAAACAAGCTGATACCCATAATAATAACTACAGCGGCAGCTATCTGCATAAACCCTATGCCGCCTTTATCTTTCTTTTTACCGTCTAACTCATCGGCTATGTTGTTCCAAACATGTGCCGATGGCTCCATTTCCATATTGGCCAGTTTTGAGCTAAATAACTGGTCAAAATCCTTATCCGACACTTTCATACCGCTTTCCCTCCATTTTTGCTATTTGTTCTTTTAATATTGTTCTGGCCCTCGATAGCTGCGACTTTGAGGCACCCTCTGTTATATTCATTATTTCGCCTATTTCTTTATGCGAGTAACCTTCAATGGCATACATGTTAAACACCATTTTATATCCCGGCGGCAATTGTTGTATAATGGCCAGCAAATCTTGCACGCCTAAGTTTGATGCCGCTACAGGGTCAACAGACTGCTCGGCGCCGGGGGTTTCTATATCCACCACCTGCATCATTTTATGATGCTTGCGGTAGTATTCTATCGAACTGTGTACCATTATCCGGCGAACCCATCCTTCAAACGAACCCTCGTCCCTAAAGTCGTCCAGTTTTTTAAAAACCTTTACAAACCCATTCTGCAACATATCCTCGGCCTCCATCCTATCAGTTGCGTAGCGCATACAAACCGCAAGCATTTTTGATGCAAGCTGCTTATAAAGCATTTCCTGCATTTTTCGATGGCCCTTGCGGCAGCCCTCTATTAATTCGTGTATAGTATATTTATGTTCCAAAAACATCATTTAAAGGTAAGATGAAATAACCGCGCAAATGGTTGCATGGATTTTAACATTTTTTTACAAATTATTTATACCACGCGAAAACACCATGTTTAAAGGGTATTTGTACGGCGGGAAATAAATATTACGCGGTAGTGTTAACGGATAAAATATATAACTTAGCTATATATATGACCATTGAGTTAATTACCAAAGGCAAAATAGCCGATTACATTAAGGATAACTCCGATGCATACGCCTATTTTGTGATGTGGCTTAAGGAATCTAAGTACCGGGACAGGCCAAGGCATCTGGATGCTGACACGCCTGACGGCACTATAATGATAAGCGGACAATTGGGCGCAAGTAACTATGTGATAAAATACAAAGTGAACATTTGGCATAAAACGGCTTACATTATATTTTTTGGTACCAGGAAGGAAGAAATCGTCTATTACGAAAACGAAACGAAAAAACTAATAGCTGAATATCCTGATACAGAATTTATAACTACCTCTGAAACTATTATTGTCTCAGTTAAACCGCCAAATATTTCAGAAAAAAGTCCTGCTTTTTCTAAAACCATTGTACCAAAAGGAGAACACGAAGAATTTATATTTCCCGATCATATAAATAATGACCTTCCTTACCAAACTAAAGAGGAATATGAAAAAAATTTAGATAGAGCTATTACAATATTTAATGCGCAACCAGGTACTAATGAGTTCGAAGAATTAACTACACTGCTTTCGTTAATCAAAGGTTATGAAAGTGCGATATTTAAATTCCCTATGTTTAACATGTTAACGGCGCTTAAATTAAGAATGCAGGATTTTCAGCTTAAACCAAACGACCTAATTTATGCATTTGGCAATAGAAAAGAGGTAGACCTTTTTTTATCGGGCGAAAAAATACCGCCAAATTTAATTTTAAAAAAGGTATATAATATGATGGGATTAAAAATTCTGGCTGATAGAGATGATTTTATACCCAGTTAAGGTTACTTCCTCACCCTGTAATACTTATAAATCTTCACCGCAGACATCAGGATCATCGCGAAAACGATCAATCCCAACACACCAAATATCCAGCCAACACCATCTTTTAATACAGCTAAAAACACAATAGCGAAAAGGAATAACGTTGCCACCTCGTTCCATAGCCGGAGTTGAATGGACGACCAAGTGAATACGCCGCGTTTCATCTGCTTCATTTTTTCGATGCAGATAAAATGATAGGCAACGAGGCCCACTACAAAACACAATTTAATTTTTAACCAGGGTGCATCCATTAAAGCAGGATCTAAAACCATCATGGTGATGCCTGCCGCAAGGGTGATAAACATGGCGGGCGTGGTAATAATATTCATGAGCTTACGCTCCATGATGTGGAATTGAGCCGATAGTATATCACGCTCAATATCCGACTTTTGCTGCGCCTCGGTATGATAAATAAACAGCCGAACCATATAAAACAGCCCCGCCATCCAACATACAACAAATATGATGTGTATCGCTTTTATGTATAAGTACATACGTAACCCCCTAGCCCCCTAAAAGGGGAATTTTAATGTCCTATGTTTACCCCATAGCCCCCTAAAGGGGGAATTTAATGTCCTATGTTTGCGCCCCAGTCCCTAAAGCAGAGCCGATGTCCTCTCCCTCATTCGTTCCCCCTTCAGGTGGTTAGGGGGCTATACTCCTTAATAATTTGCACCGCATACTTCACGTTATCAAACGGAATATCGGGCATAATGCCATGGCCCAGGTTGAATATAAAGCCGGGTTCGCCACGCATACGCTCAAATAGTTTATAAATGCGATCTTTTATCACAGCTTTATCGGCATACAAAATATGCGGGTCGAGGTTGCCTTGTACGGCTGTGCCTTGCGGTAAACGTTTTTTAATATCAAGCAAATCAACATTCCAGTCAATTGATATTACATCGGGTTTGGCTTCGGCCATTAGCGGAGCAAATACCGAGCTACCCTTACAAAACGATATTACCGGAATATCCTTACGGTTTAGTTTGCTGATGATCTCGACAATGTAACGGTGCGAAAACTCTTTATAATCGTCCCACGCCAGGGCTTGCGCCCAGCTATCAAATATTTGTACGGCATTTACGCCGGCTGCAATTTGCAGGTTTAAGTAATCGGCTGTTACCTGCGCTATTTTTGATAGCAATTGGTGAGCCATTGCGGGCTCGTTATGCAACATAAGTTTGGTGAGCTTAAAATCTTTAGACGAACCACCCTCAACCAAATAGCTCATTACCGTAAAGGGTGCCCCGGCAAAGCCTATTAATGGTATTTTATTATTTAAGCGTTGTTGTATAACCTTAATGGCATCGGCAACATATTGTAGCTTATCGCCAACGTTAACCTGTAGGTTATCAATATCTTTTTGGGTGCGAACGGGGTTTGCAAACCGCGGACCAACATTGGCCGTAAAACTTAAATCGCCACCCATTGCCTCGCCAGTTACCAATATATCCGAAAACAGTATGGCGGCATCAATATCCAGCAAATTAACGGGTAACATGGTTACATCGGCGGCAAGCTCTGGCGTTTTGCACATTTCTAAAAACGAATACTTGTTTTTAATATCCCAGTACTCTTTCATAAAACGGCCGGCCTGGCGCATCATCCACACGGGTGGCCGTTCGGTTGTTTCACAAAATGCGGCTTTAATAAATAACGAATCCTTCATATATCATAAAAAAAAGGCCGTTTAACTTGCCTTTTGGTTTTTTAATTCTTTTTCAAGGCGGGCAATTACATCTTTCATTTTGGCACTAATTTTATCTTCCTGCCGGGTTGCCAATTTTAAATAGGTTTCGGCCTTTTCGTAATTTTTTTGGCGCAGGCCAATATTGGCTACATGGGCAAGTGCGGCCACGTGGTCGTTAGCTGATCGTAGCGGAAACTGCGCTGCCAGTTCGTAATGCTTTTCGGCGGCATCAAAATTGTTTTTTTTGAGGCATATACCGCCCAGCATAAACTCATAAAAACCGCGCCGTTTACTGCTCAACCACTCCGGTTTGTAAATTTGCATCAACAACTCTTCGGCGCGTTCGTAATCATTATTATGATAATGCTTTGCCGCCAAAATTATTGGCCCTTCCCTAAAATACCCCCACACCAGTATAAAAACAAACATGCCCGATATTGCGGCCAGTTGGTAATTATACTTGTAAATAAAAAAAGCCAGGGCTAGGGTAAACAAGCCTGTAACTAGTAGCCGTGCCTGGTTGGTAAACATTTAATGCTGATCGGTAAATTTGTAACCTACGCCGCGGATAGAGTGGAAATAAACCGGATTTTTAGGATCGGGCTCAAAATACTTGCGAAACGTTAGTATAAAATTATCAATGGTACGGGTTGATGGGTAAACATCATAGTTCCAAACGGTTTCTAATATCTGCTCGCGCGATACGGCATCATTGCGGCGCTCTATAAGCAGCTTTAACAGCATGGTTTCCTTTTTGGTTAAAGGAGTGATAGAACCATCGGCGTTTACCAACTCAAAGGAGTTAAAATGAATGGTTTTACTGCCAATTTTATAGCTGTTAAACTCTTTAAGGTCATCGCCTTTAAGGCTACGTTTAATCAGGTTGTTTACACGCAGTATTAACTCTTCCAGGTTAAATGGCTTGGTTAAATAATCGTCGGCACCTTTTTTAAGGCCGGCAACTTTGTCTTCGGTTGTATTTTTAGCGGTAAGAAACATGATGGGCACTTCCGAGTTTTCTAAACGGATAGTTTCGGCCACTACAAAACCATCAATCTCGGGCATCATTACATCCAGTATAACCAGGTTAAAGCGCTCTTCTTTAAATTTTTGGAGTGCCTTTTTGCCATTGTTGGCGGTTGATACCTTGTAACCTTCCAGTTCGAGGTTTAGCTTAATGGCTTCGAGTAAATGCTCTTCGTCTTCTGCCAGTAAAATTCTTTTTTTATTCGGCATTGTGTTTTATTTATATGGTTTACTTTTTACCCGAAAACGACTTCAAACACACTTCCCTTAGGTCGGTTATCGCGGATGTTTATACTTGCTTCGTGTTTATCCAACACTTGTTTTACAATAAATAAGCCTAAACCAGTACCCTTGGTATTGCGGGTATCCTCGTTACCTACACGGTAAAACTTATCAAATATATGTAGCTTTTCCGAATCGGCTATACCAATCCCGTTATCGGCAACGGTTAAATGCACCTCGTTGTTTTTACGAAACAGTTTTACGTTTACCACTTCGCACGGTGCCGAGTATTTTACGGCATTTTCTATCAGGTTATTTACTACCGATGTAAGCGTAAATTTATCGCCCGTTATTTCAACCTGTGGTTCAATTTCGGCATTAATAATTTGCTCGTTACAATCGCACTTGTTAATTTGCAGGCGGTTAACTACGCCGTCAACCAGTAACGAAAGGTTAAATTTTTCTTTAGGGAAGGTATAAGTTTCGCTATCAATTTTGGTTGCCAGCAGCATGTTTTCAACCAAATCGTCAAGGCGCTCAATATCCTGCAGGCATTTTTCAATAAAATTAATGCGTTGTTGTTTATTCAAATCGCGCATTTGCATGGTTTGCAAAAACAACTTTATTGATGCCAGAGGCGATTTTAGCTCGTGCGTAACCGATAACAAAAAGTTTTTTTGGCGCAAATGTAACTGCCGCTCCTTGTTAATGGTTTTGTGCAGGTGATATGCACCTACCAGTAAAATAAAAAGGAAAACCGATAGCTCGCCACATATCATGGCCAGTTTGCCGGGGCGTGCGCGCACAAGTAATACGGCCCACCAAAACAGCTCGGCACAGGCATAAATTATTAAAAAATAAAATATTACAAATGGCTTTTTCATCAGCTTACTTTTTGAATACCAAATCTAAACTTTCAAATATAGCCCTTTTTGCTTTCTCTAATTCAACTTTGCTGTGTGCCGCCGAAATAAAGCCTACCTCGTAGCCCGATGGCCCCAAATAAATACCACGGTTTAACAATTCGCGGTGCATTAATTTAAATTTTTCCATGCTGGATGCCTCAATTTCTTCGGCACTACGGATGCTTTCTTTATCGGTAAAGGCAAACCAAAATATGGAGCCTACGCTAAACACTTTAAATTTATAACTGCGCGCGGTGGCAAACCGCTGGATAGACTCGGTAAACTCCTGTGTTTTTCCGTTCAAATCCCGGTAAAAACCCAGCCTCAATAATTCTGTTAATTGCGCTATACCTGCAGCCATAGCAACCGGGTTGCCCGATAACGTACCTGCCTGATAAACTGGCCCCTCGGGCGATATATTGCTCATTACCTCTTTTGATGCCCCGTAGGCGCCTACCGGTAAACCACCGCCAATAATTTTGCCGTAGGTAACCATATCAGGCTTAATTTGGTAAAAGCCTGCGGCTCCCTCAAAACCAACACGGAAACCTGATATTACTTCGTCGAAAATTAACAGGGTTTGGTTTTGGGTGCAAATTTCGCGCAAAAATTGCAGGTACTCTTTTTCCTGCAAAAGCAAACCGTTATTGGCCGGGATGGGCTCAATAATTACGGCAGCTATCTGATCCTTAAATTCGTCAAATGCTTTTTTTATGGCTTCCCTGTCGTTTAAAGCCACAACAATGGTTTCATCGGCAAAAGATTTTGGCACGCCTGCCGATGAGGTTTCGCCAAAAGTTACCAGGCCCGAACCGGCCTTTACCAGCAATGCATCAACATGGCCGTGATAGCAACCTTCAAATTTTAATATTTTATCGCGCTTGGTATAACCGCGTGCCAAGCGTATTGCCGACATAACGGCTTCGGTACCCGAGCTTACGAAACGTATTTTTTCGAGGTACTTGTTGTTTTTTAATATCAGTTCGGCCAAATCGTTTTCTAAGGCGGTTGGCGCACCGAACGACATGCCGTTTTGCATTACCTCGGTTACCTTTTCGCGCACGCGGGCATTGTTATGGCCCAAAATAAGTGGCCCCCACGAACAGCAAAAATCAATAAACTGGTTACCATCGGCATCCCAAATATGGCAGCCATCGCCCTTTTGAATAAACAGCGGCGTACCGTAAACCGATTTAAATGCCCTTACCGGCGAATTAACACCGCCTGGGAAATACGTTTTTGCTTTCTCAAATAATTCGGCAGATTTTTCCCTGCTGATATCCGGCTTGCCTGTTGTGGTTACCGGTACATCACCCTCATTTCCCGAAAATATCTTTTTAAATGAATCGAACATGCTTTTTAGGATAAAGGCTGAAAGCTAAAAGCTAAAAGGCGCCTCTTGTAATATTTATAATCGTTTACTATCAACCGTTTCAAAAAACCTTTCAGCTTTCGCCTTTAAGCTTTTACCTCTTTTATAATCGTATTATTGTCAACCGTTTCAAAAAACCTTTCAGCTTTCGCCTTTAAGCTTTTACCTGTTTTATAATCGTATTATTGTCAACCGTTTCAAAAAACCTTTCAGCTTTCGCCTTTAAGCTTTTACCTCTTTTAAATCCACCCGTTAACCAAAACCTCTTTGGCGTGATAGGTTAAAATTGCTGTTGCACCTGCGCGGCGTATACTGGTTAATACCTCAACCGTGGTACGCTGCTCATTGAGCCAACCATTTTGGGCTGCGGCCTTTACCATGGCATACTCGCCACTTACATTATACGCTGCAACGGGCAGTTCGGTATTATCTTTAAGTAATTTAATTACATCAAGGTAAGCCAATGCGGGCTTTACCATTAAAAAATCGGCACCCTCGGCTTCGTCTAAATTGGCTTCTATTAATGCTTCGCGCTGATTGGCGGGATTCATTTGATAGGTTTTTTTATCGCCAAATTTAGGTGCCGACTCTAAAGCATCCCTAAACGGGCCATAAAATGCACTGGCATACTTGGCCGAGTACGACATAATGGATACGTTGCTGAACTTATGATCGTCGAGTACGTTACGGATGTAAGCTACCCGGCCATCCATCATGTCCGACGGGGCAACAATATCTGCGCCTGCCTGCGCATGGGCAAGGGCCATTTTGCCTAATATTTCGAGCGTTTCATCGTTTAATATCTCGCCGTTTTCAACAAGGCCATCGTGCCCGTCGCTACTGTATGGGTCCATTGCAACATCGGTTACAACGCATACTTCGGGGAAATTCTTTTTCACTTCGCGTATGGCGCGCAGGTATAAGCTTTGCTCGCGATGGCTTTCGGTTGCATATTTATCTTTTAATGCCTCTTCGATGTTTGGAAACAGATCAAAAGACATTAAACCCAATTTGGCGCAGGCCTCAACCTCGCGCAACAAATTATCGATAGAATAACGGTAGATGCCCGGCATTGATGCAACTTCCGTTTTTTTGTTAGCGCCATCAATAATAAAGAGCGGAAATATCAAATTAGCTGCGCTAATATGCGTTTCCTGAACCATTTGGCGTATTACCTCACTTTTCCTGTTTCTTCTTGGTCGTTGTAGCATAAAGCCCCCTCTAAATCTCCCCCGGTAGGGGAGACTTTTTATTTATCACTTATTTTTATTTTTCAATAGCCCTCCCTACCGGGGAGGGTTGGGTGGGGCCTACATCCCAAATACAGCTTCGGCTAAACCCACTTCATCGGGCGAAAACGGCAGCTTGTATGGTATACCCATTTCGTCGAACTTTTTGCCTGTTGATTTACCAATGGCAATCACTTTTTGATTTGGTTCCATCAAATTATCTACAAAATAAGCATCAACATTTGATGGACTGGTGAAAACAACTATATCGGCATAGGTTTTTTTAATATTATCGAGTGCTACGGTTTCGTAAACGGGCAGGTCGATAATTTTGGTATCGGCAGATAAAGCCTGGTGTATGCTGCGCATAGGGCTTTCGGCACCAGGGAAAAGCACGGTAGTACCGTTTGCCAGTTTAGCAAATTCGGTTGCTACATCGGCACTGTCAATGCCTTCGCCGGTATAATCGGCTAAAACACCTAAGCGGCGTAACGTATTTTCAGATCCGCTACCCATAACCCCAAATTTTACGTTTTTAGAGAACTGGGGTTTTAACTCAAAAAAGTATTCAACCGCGTTTTTGCTGGTAAAAAATATCCAGTCAACATTTTTTAAAATATAGGGGTCGAGCTTGGTAATAACGGGCACGGTGCGTATTAACGAGCGCGCCTCAACTGCTATCCCCAATTTTTCGACAGCCTTCCGGAAATAACTTTGGTCGGACAGGTCGCGCGAAATAAAAACCGATTTAACAAACTGGCGGTTTTTATCAAAATAAGGCACAATTTTTTCGGCCAAACCCTCGGTGGTATCACTCTCTAAATATAACCTATCCGGAAAGGCCTCGCCTTCGTCGGCCTTAGAGGTAAATACCTGGTAAACACCATCGTTCTTGCGGCAATAACAGCCCAAAGGCAGGTGGCAGCCCCCGCCAAATAACTGGAGCAACTTACGCTCAACGGCAAGTTCTTGGGCAACATCTGCATGGTGTAATACTTGCAGAGCCTCAAAAAGTTCGGTATCCTGCTCGCGTATTTGTATGGCTAAAACGCCCTGTGCGGGTGCGGGTATCAGTTCGGTTGGGGCAAGTTCTTCAACATGCAGGTCGCTCAAATCAAGGCCCAGCCGTACAACGCCGGCTTTGGCTATCATTATGGCATCGTAACTTTCGTTACGCAATTTGCCAATGCGTGTTGGCACGTTGCCCCGTAAATCTTCAATTTCCAAATCGGGCCTTATGGCCAGCAGTTGCGCCTTGCGGCGATTAGACGAAGTACCAACAATGCCACCATATTTAACCGATAGTTTTTGATGAACATCAACACAATCCTTCAATATCAGCAAAAGTTCGGCAGGGTCTTCCCTTTCAGAAACTGCCGCTATGATAAGCCCCGGAGGGTTTTCGGTAGGCAAATCTTTGTGCGAATGCACAGCCATATCTATAGAGCCTTCCAATAATTCTTCTTCAAGTTCTTTGGTAAAAAAACCTTTACCTTCAAGCTTATCAAAACTTAAATTCAGTATACGGTCGCCCATGGTTTTAATAATTTTAAGCTCCGCTTCAATATTTTTTTCAGCCAGCCTATCCTTAACAAAATTTGCCTGCCATAAAGCCAGGTCACTTCCACGCGTACCAATAATGAGTTTCCGATCCAATTTTTATTTTTTTTTTGCAACGCAAATTTAACTTTTAAATAGAGTTAAGCGCAATTTTTGTTTTAATGTGAAGATAGTTTGACTAAACAATAAATTAGTACTGAGGAATATTTTTATTACTGCGCCCTCTATATATTCTTAATAAGCTTTCGAGCTTGCGCCTATCAATGTCGAGATCGCCAATATCAAGCCGTTTCGCCCCTGATGGGTTATCGTAAACAAAATAATGGTGCCTTGTTTTACCGGTTTGTACCGCTATTACGTCTTCATTATATATTTCACCCCATTCGTAAAAAGGGATTTCGAATGTTCTAATTCCTTTGTTGCTCAATACAATTCGAGGTGTATTATTTTTATGTTTTTTGATGCCAAAATAGGTGATAAATAAACCTATTACAATTATTGCTGCCCCTAAAAAATGAGTGTCTGGTTCAATAAAAAAGTAAGTACTGCCGCATACCATTGCAATACCTAATATAATTTCGCCAAGTGTTTTCTTTTTTGAATAGTGAATTTCTGTTTCGTCGGCAACTGAATAATCTTCAATAAAAACATCCGGTTGGGCTAATTTATATTGCAAGCTATTTAGCTTTCTTTTGTCGGCGGCGGTACGTATTTCTGTCTTTTCAAAAAAACTACCATCTTTCCAAATCAATTTCTCTTTTACCGCACGTTTTTTTAGTTCGTTTACGTTGCTTACATTTTCAAATGCCCATATACGCCAGCGCGTTATCATTACACTCCAATACAACCAAGCCAAAATAAAACTGGCTACTATCCCTATAAATATAAAATATGCGGGTGGTTGAAATTGAACAAACATGTAAGCTGTTAGGCACATTACACCTACCATAATAAAAGTAACAGGCAAATTAACAATGCGATGCCCCCTTTTTAAAGCTTCGTCAACAGTAACGGTTTCGTACATATCAGCGGTTTTTATACTACTAATATAGCGCAGAAAAAATGTTCGGAAATTTTTAAAATAAACTAAACCTGGTGTAATGTTAATCGTGTAATAACGGAGTCTTTAGCCCCAAGTCTTAAGTTCTAAGTCAAAAAGAGAATAATCTAACTTTTGACTAAATACTTAGTACTATTAACTAAACCTGGTTGTTAATTATGGGTATTGTTCACAAAAATTTCTTTAGCCATTACCATAGGTACGCTAATGTATTTTTTTTCCATGTAGTCCATAATTTTTTCTAGTACCTCGCGGCTTTGTACATCCAGGGTTTCTACCTCGTCGGCAAAAACGGAGTTTAATGCTCTGTGCCTTATTTCCTTAATTTTTTCGGGAACCTGGCGCATGGCTAACTCTATCTGGCGTTGCTTTAACAGGGGCAAAAACTCGCCTATGTTGTTTTCAATAATGCGTTCGGCGTGTACCAGTTCCTGGTAGCGCTCTTGCAGGTTATTTTTAGCAACCTCGTTAAGCGAGTGTACCTCGATAAAGTTTACCGGAAACTGCTCCAATACCTCGGGAGCGGTATCGTTAGGGATGGCTAAATCAACAATTGTTTTTTTGTTGGTTTCGCCGTTAAGCAGTGTACTGTAAATTTCGGGTGTTATAATAGGGCTCACGGCCGATGTACAGGTAATAATTACATCAAAACCCTGATTAAAGTTTTTCAATTCGTGTAAATCAAAGGCTTCGCCACCTAAATCGGCAGCCAATGCCTGCGCTTTTGATAAGGTGCGGTTAAATACCGAGAAGTTTGAAAATTTATGTTTTTGAAGGTATTTTGAAATATTGCGGTTAGTTTCGCCGGCTCCAATAATTAATACCCTGGCATTGGTACAAAGTTTAAGGTCTTTTAATTTGCGATAGGCTAATGATACTACCGAAATTGGTTTGCGTGCTATCAGCGTATCGGTGTAAACCTCTTTAGCTGTTTTTACCACGCGGCTCATCACCATTCGCAGGTAATCGCCGGTAAGGCCTGCTTCTTTACAGCTTTCGTATGCTTTGCGCACCTGGGCCAGTATTTCTTTTTCGCCAACGATGAGGCTTTCGAGCGAGCACGACATTCGGAGTAAATGATTAAGCGCTTCCTGATCCTGATAGATAGATACGCCGCTTAAAAAAGCTTTCATATACCCGTCGCAAATACCAATTTGCAGGGCTTCAATAAATTTTTCGGTAAAGTCTTTATCAACGGCATGCGATGTTGCCATTACAAACTCAACACGGTTGCAGGTAGCCAGGTAAAAAAGCTCCGGAATTTGAAATTCAGCTTTGAGCTGTTGAAGTTTTGGAGTGAGATTTTCCTGACAAATAACCAGTTTACCCAGTTCTTTCAGTTCGATCTGCTTGTGCGTAAAAGCTATAATTTTTAGATACTTCAAAACAGTTTAAATAAGACCCCACAAAAGTAATATCCCCACAACGATGCAATGTCAACACTTTGTCAAACAACTTCAATTTAGAATGGTTATAAACTAAGCCTAAACGCAGTTTGTTTGCACTATTGGGGCATAAATAAACGTAAATATATCCAAAGCCAACAGGCCAAAACAAAATATTATACTATGCAGACAATTAAAACAACATGCCTTGTAATTATGATAATTGCCTACATTTTTGCGGGCGCAAACCACTTCCGCAGTCCCGATGGATATATCAAAATTATACCACCCTATTTGCCCTACCCGCAACTGCTCAACATGCTTGCCGGCGTTTTTGAAATAACCTTTGCCCTAATGCTCATATTCCCCGCTACACGGCAACTGGCCGCCTGGGGTATTATTTTAATGCTGATAGCTTTTATGCCCGTACACATTTACATGCTGCAAAATGCACCCATGAAAATGGGCGGTCTTACCGTTACCAGGGCCATTGCCTTAATAAGGCTACCCTTGCAGGCGGTACTTATAGCCTGGGCATGGTGGGTTGGTAAATAATAACTGAGGAAAGATGCTAGATAAATAAGAATGGTTAACTTGCTTATCATTTACATGGACATGGATCACGACTTTGTAGCCACTAAACCTTATTTAAAGTTAAGAATATTTGCTACTCTTATTGACTATGGGATATATATAACTCTTTTTTGCTTTTATATTACTTTGGTTGGTAAAGAAACAGGCCCAGGCACCTCGACCGTTACAGGCTTACCCGCCCTCCCCTTGTTTTTATTTTGGCTGGTTTATTTTGTTGGCCTTGAAGCCATATATGGAGCTACACCCGGACATGATGTTTTTAAATTGAAAGTAACCAAAGTAACCGGTAGCAAAATTAGCTTTGCCGATGCCTTTAAACGTAGACTTTGCGATCCATTAGATATTTTTATATGGGGTTTACCAGCTATTATTTGCATTTTAAAAACAGATAAACACCAAAGAATAGGCGACCTTTTTGCTGATACTATAGTTGTAAAAAGAGATGCTATAATCGCCGATAAATTAGTTAATACCTTATGATAAAAAAAGAAACCTATACCATACCCGGTGCCAAAGGCCGCAACATGCTGATGGACCTTACCTTTAACGATGCTAACCCCAAAGCTCCCTTGGTAATATTTGCCCATGGTTTTAAGGGGTTTAAAGATTGGGGAACGCATAATATGGTTGCCAATTATTTTGCAACGCATGGTTTTAGATACTTGAAGTTCAATTTTTCGCACAACGGAACCACGCCTGACCAACCTGTTGATTTTGTTGACCTGATTGCTTTTGGAGATAATACCTTCTCGATAGAACTGGACGATTTAAAGGCCGTTATAGATTTTGCCTGTAACGGCACAGCCATACCTGCCGCCAACGAGGTTTTTTTAATTGGCCACAGCATGGGCGGCGGCATTAGTATTATAAAGGCTGCCGAGGATGGCCGGATTGCCAGGTTGGTAACTTTTGCATCTATATCGGTATTTTACAACCTTTGGGCTAAAAACGCGGAGGCACAATGGAAATTACAAGGTGTAATGTATGTTAATAATGCGCGCACCAACCAGCAAATGCCTTTACATGTAGGTATACTAAACGATTTGGAACAACACCCGGGCCGCCTTGATATTATTAAACAAGCGGCTAAGGTAACGCAACCCTGGCTCATTTTTCATGGCGATAAAGATACCAGCGTACCACTTAAACACGCCCAAGATTTACACACCGCGCAACCAAACGCCAAACTGATAATAATGAAAGGTGGCGACCATGTTTTTGGAGCCTCGCACCCTTATACCGAAGATACTTTACCTAAACCGCTTTTGGAGTTTTGCGAGATGAGCGTGGCGTTTTTTTCTGAACCGTAATTTTTGGAATTATATAATTACCAGAATGTGATTTAACTCCCTCAACTGTTGTTAGTACGAGTGATAGCGGGGCAATCGCACGTAAGCAAAGTGGGCGAAAATGCTTACGTGCGGTTGCTTCATTCTTCGCAATGACAAGTTTTTCAATAATCAAAACACATCCTTCAAGTGTTTGTAATTAGCCTTTACGGTATCTAAAACCTCTTCCATACGGCCGTTTAATACAAGCTTGGTCATGGATAGGGCCATGCCTTTTACCTGTTCAAACTCTATTTTGGGTGGCATGGCAAGGGCATTAGGGTCGGTCATCACGTTAATGAGCACCGGGCCGTTAAAGGCAAAGGCTTCTTGTATAGCTTGTTTTACATCATCGGGGTCGTTCACGGTTACACCTTTTATGTTCATGGCTTTGGCTACGGCGGCAAAATCGGGGTTTACCATCTCGGTTTGCCAATCGGGCAGGCCGGCTACCTCCATTTCAAGCTTTACCATACCTAACGAGCGGTTGTTAAACACCACAATTTTAATGGGCAGGTTATACTGTGCAATAGTTGCCATATCGCCAAGCAGCATAGATATTCCACCATCGCCGCAAAGGGCAATTACCTGCCTATCCGGATAGGTGAGCGATGCGCCTAAGGCCTGCGGCATAGCGTTGGCCATTGACCCATGATTAAACGAACCCAGCATAACGCGCTTGCCTGTTGCGTTAATATACCGCGCCCCCCATACACAACTCATGCCCGTATCAACGGTAAAAATGGCATCGTTATTAGCTTGCTTATCAATTACCGAAGCCAGATATTCGGGATGGATGGCACCTTTGCGGCCAGCATCCTTAATATAGGTTTGCATTTTTTCTTTTACATAGGCATATACTTTTAGCTGCGCCTTTAAAAAACTGGCATCCTCTTTACGGTGTAACAGCGAGTGCAAAGCAGTCAAAGTATCTTTAACGTCGCCGCAAAGGCCAACGTCAACTTTGGCGCGGCGGCCAATGCGTTCGGGCTTTAAATCTACCTGTACAATTTTGCAATCAACGGGCATAAACGGCGTATACGGAAAATCGGTACCGAGCAACAACAGCAAGTCCGATTCGTGCATGCTGTGGTAAGCGGCAGGCAGGCCCAAAAGGCCCGTCATGCCAACTTCGTAAGGGTTATCATACTGGATATGCATTTTTGCGCGGAAAGTATAGCCAACAGTTGCTTTCAGTTTTCCGGCAAGTTCAACCACTTCGTCGTGAGCATCTTTGGCACCTATCCCGCAGAAAATGGTTATTTTTTGATGTTGATTCAGCAAATCGGCCAGGCTTTGCAGGTCGGCATCGGTTGGCCTTATGGTGGCTTCGTTTTTAAAAATCTTGGTTCCGGTGGGGCTTTCTTCGGCAGTTTGCATGGTTAAATCGCCGGGAAGGCCCAGCACTGCAACACCTTTTTTATGTAAAGCATGTTGTATGGCAGTTTGCAACATGCGCGGAAACTGCTTTGGCGTGGTGGCAATCTGGTTGTAATAGCTACAATCGTCAAACAATTTAATGGTGTTGGTTTCCTGGAAATAATCGGTACCAAACTCAAAGCTGGGCACGGTTGATGCTATGGCAATTACCGGCGCGCCCGAGCGGTGGGCATCGTACAAACCATTTATCAAATGCACATGGCCCGGGCCACTGCTGCCTGCGCAACAGGCAATTCCTTCAAGCTGGGCCTCGGCACCGGCTGCGTAGGCACCGGCTTCTTCGTGCCTAACATGTATCCATTGAATTTTGCCGTTTCGCCTAACGGCATCATTAACCTGGTTTAAACTATCGCCGGTAACGGCATAAATTCTTTTAACACCGGCATCTACCAACATTTCAACCAACTGATCGGCTACATTTTTCGACATGATACAATCTTTTATCTCCTATCATTAACGGCAGATTAACAAACAGGTTTTAATTCATTTTTAAAATAAGTAGTTTTATGTTTTTAAACGATAAACTTATGACGAACCAGCAACCCGCCAACCTGGTTATAGTGGCTTATAAACCCAAGCCCGGTAAAAGCCAGGAATTAAAAACACTGGTTACCAACCATGTGCCTAACCTGGATAAACTGGGCCTGGTTACCCAGCGCCAACCTATTATAGTTGAAACAGCCGACGGTACCATTATTGAAGTTTTTGAGTGGTTAAGTGCCGATGCCATACAACAGGCGCACAGTAACCCCGGCGTGCATGAAATTTGGACCGCCTTTGCCGAAGTTTGCGATTACGTACCGCTAAATACCTTAGCGGAAGCTGCCGATGTGTTTGCCACCTTTACTCCTTTAAATTAGCGCCAATATTTACGGCATTTAAAAGCGGGTATCTGGCTACTAATTTTGCCCCCATTTTTTGAAAGGGCTTCTCAATAAAAACAAACATCAGGTGCGCCAGCGTTACCGAGAGTGCAAGCGTTATAACGAAAATATAACCCAGGCTGTACGTAAACCGGTTTGAAAATATGGAGCTTACAGCAATAAGCACCGGCATATGTACGAGGTAAAAACTATACGATATATCGCCCAGAAAAGTTAATGCCCGATGCTCAAAAAACCGGGTTAATTTTTGTTTGGCTATCACTATTATTACTATAATACAACTGCCAACGGCTATGAGGTAATTGCTTAAAACCGATATGGGGTGAGATATTAAATGCCTATCGAGCGGTAATAATTCGAGGTTGTTGTTATACAATAGTACAGCAAGCAAAAGGGAGGCAATTACGCCAATTACGGGCCAGGTGCTAATTTTTGATAGGAGGTAATCTTTATATTTAGCCATTACTACGCCCATATAAAATACGCTAAACACCCACGAATCGTACTGATAGGTTAGCCAGGTGATGATAACCAGCAGGCCCACGTTTAAAATTGCGCTGTTGCGCGAAGTGATAATGATGAAAAAGGGCAGTATGACAGACATCTTCATCTCTATCACTAATGACCATACCGGAGGGTCTATCAATTTACTGTCAAAATCGGGCCCAATCAATAGCAGCGTTTTTAAAGTTTGCGCTATGCTGTCGGCATCCCAGTTCCACGTCCAAAAGCTTTTTATCCATTCCGAAAAAGCAATCATGCCGTGGGGTACAAAAAAAAACTGTTTTAACAGCAGCGAAACCAAAATGGCAAAAATAAAGGCGGGGTAAATGCGGAAAATTCGTTTTACATAAAAGGCGGTTAAAAACAGGGTTTTTTGTGCATTAACAAAGGGTAAGCTTATTACAAAACCACTCAACACAAAAAAAAACATGACCGCCGATGTGCCATTATATAACACACCCAAAGGTGTTGCCTTTACCGCATTAAAAATAAACATGCTGAACTGAATGCCCCAAAAATGACCGATAAAAACAAACAAGGCCGCCAGGCCCCGTAAGCTATCTAACTGTTTATACCTGGGTTGGCTTGGCGGGCCAGGTATTGCTGCTTCCATTATCAATTATTGGGTTGTATGGGTTGTTAAACGTGGGGCACTTTAATGTTTATTGTAACGCGGGCTCTATCCAGTTACCATCGTTTTTAATAATATCAATTAATTGGTCTAAGGCGTTGCGGGCACTTACATTTTTTTGCACCACCTCTTTACCGCGGTAAAGGGTAATTTTATCGGGGCCGGCACCTACATAACCGTAATCGGCGTCGGCCATTTCGCCGGGGCCGTTTACTATACAACCCATAATACCAATTTTCAAACCTTTTAAATGGCTGGTTCGGCTGCGTATCATCTGGGTGGTTTCTTGCAAATCAAACAAGGTACGGCCACAGCTTGGGCACGATATATATTCGGTTTTTGAGATGCGCGACCGTGTAGCCTGTAATATACCAAAAGCTGTTGACGTAATAGTTTTGGTGGGGATGGCAGGAGCATCTATCCAAATGCCATCGCCAAAGCCATCAACCAGTAAGCCGCCTAAATCTGTACCGGCATAAAGCTGTAGTTTTGATATAGGCTCCTGCGCACTGGTAATATCACCAAACTTGCTTAAATCAAATTCGGTTTCGGGGTATGTTCTTTTGATGATAACGGGTACATCCAGACCTATTTGTTGCAGCTTAAAAAACAAGCTGCGCTGATGTTGCATAGCATTAAGGGCGTTGGTTTCTAAAACAAAAACCAATGTTTTATCTAAGGGAATGGAACCAAAATCATCTGAATCCATATCTTCCGGATCGATAGTTACCAGATTAAGGGCATGGTCGCGTGTATCGGCGGCTATATATCCGGCCAAGGTATAAAGCGGGTGGCAATTGGCTTTGTTAGCCAGCGTTTGCCAGGTTTTATAATTATAAAGCTGTTTTAAGTTACCTGGAAAACTAAACGATGGCAAGGCATCGGCCAGGTAAACAAAATCCACAGATTGCTCGGCCATGTTGTACTTATCCAACAGAGGGTTGTATAAATACCCTGCATCGTTCAGCACAGCCGGGTCTTTGAGGTTTTTTGCCGAAAGATCAATCACCACGCGCGGCACCATATGGCCGCCTATAAAAGTATTGGCCTCGTAGGTTTCGCGTTTTTGGTATTGATAAGGGTTGTGATTTAAAGGGGAAAGGGGAAAGGTTAAAGGGGAAAGGTTTTCGATTTCATTACCTTTAACCTTTAACCTTTCACCTTTCACCTCTAAAATTTCACCTTTCGCCTCTCTCACCACATACCTGTTTACCAGCGCTATAGCCACGGGAGCTTCATATTCGGGTTCTTCGGTTAGTGATACACGTACTGTGTCGCCCAGGCCATCTTCCAGCAGGGTGCCTATGCCTACGGCAGATTTGATGCGGCCATCTTCGCCATCACCTGCTTCGGTAACGCCCAGGTGCAGCGGATAGTTCATGCCTTCGGCAACCATAGTTTCAACCAGCATACGGTAGGCTTGCACCATTACCTGCGGGTTGCTCGATTTCATGCTGATAACGAGGTTATAGTAATTCATATTCTCGCACATGCGCATAAATTCCATTGCCGATTCTACCATGCCGCGCGGTGTATCGCCGTATTGGCTCATAATCCTGTCGGACAGCGAACCATGATTAGTACCAATGCGCATAGCAGTACCGTACTCTTTACAAACCTTTACCAGGGGCGCAAATTTGGTGTAAATACGGTCGAGCTCGGCCTGATATTCGGATGGGGTATATTCTAACTGGTCAAATTTCTTTTTATCGGCATAATTGCCGGGGTTAACGCGCACCTTTTCAACAATGCGTGCCGCAACCTCGGCAGCGTTGGGGGTAAAATGAATATCGGCAACCAGGGGTACTTTGCAGCCCCGGTTTAATAATTCTTTTTTTATATCGGCCAGGTTTTGGGCCTCTTTAATACTGGGTGCCGTAATGCGCACATACTCACAACCGGCATTAACCATACGGATGGTTTGCTCAACCGTGCCCATGGTATCCATGGTGTTGGTGGTAGTCATGCTTTGGATGCGGATGGGGTTATTTCCCCCCATAGGCACATCGCCAATAAAAACCTCGCGGGTTACAAAACGCGAATAATTGGTAAGCGAGTTACAGTAACGGCCCTGAAGGGCTTTTATAGCTGAAGCATCCATATTGCAAATATAACCATTAGCCCCCTAACCCCCTAAAGGGGGAACAAAAGTTTATGTAGTTATTACAATTAGCCCCCTAACACCCTGAAGGGGGAACAAATGCAATACTTTAAGAATATAACTTCCCTGCTAAAAAAATTGCCTAAAGTTTTCGGGTAATATTTTCCTTACGGGAAAGAATATGTTGTGCAGGTGGTCAAAATCATTATCAGTTGTTATGAGTTCTAAACCTAACAAAGCGGCCAGCGAAGCGATCCATAAATCGTTTTTACCCATATTTCTCGGGGTGTCAAACTGATATTGTTTAAAATTTGGATTTAATCGTTGTGAATAGGCGTCTATTTCTGCATAAATATCAACGTAGGACTGGCCTATCTCTACAATATTGATACCGTCTAAAAAATCATGTAAAATATCCGCCCTTTTAACACCCCAGTTATTTTTTAACGCCAATGATTTAATTTCGGCTTCGGATGCTACTGAGATATATAATGTTGCATTGTGAGGATTAATAAAATCTACAAAACTATCGGTATCCCTGGTTCGTGAAATAAAAAGGAGAATATTAGTATCCAGTAATAAATTCATCACTTATCATTGGCCATTTGCTCCATTAAACTTCCCCATTCTTCTTCTGTAAAAGGTTCCGGCTTGGGCGATTTTTTTAGGGCTTTCTTAAGCGTTTCGTTGTTCTTGCCCGATTTAATACCAAATGCTGTGGTTCCTCCGGCAGCAATAATTTCTTCGGGAGAAACGCTTTTGTGAGTTCTGATTCCGTTTTTATCTGATAGATTCGTTTTCATATTCGCCTCCTTTCTATAGTCAAATATAAGCATATTTCAGGCGCAAAAAAACATCAGAATTAACGCCACTTGACCTTATTAATCCGATGCGTTGAAGAAGCCAATGCCGATTCTACAGAAGCAGTTGCAGGCAAGCTCAAATACAAACTGGTAAAGCAGAAAAAATAGTTTACTGATTCTTTTTTACGATGTAACAGCCCGAAAACATATCGTGAAAGGCCTGGTGGCGGTCGCTCCAAATCATTCGCGAATAGGCTGTATAGGCTAAAATACTAATGAAAAAGCTGGCTACTTCGTAAATAAATTTACCCAGGTTGCGTTTAAGTGCATGTAAAAAAGTTAGGCTATAACCCAGTTCGTCAACAACGGCCAACCCCAAAAGGTATTTACCTACCGATGCGCGTAAATGGCTGGCTTCACATAAGGTGTTATATAAAATGGTGACTAAAAAAAATGCTACCTCAATAATAAAAAACTCGGTTTGGTGCTTCAACATATTCTCGGCCGATTTTTGCATCAACTGCTGGTACGATATTTTGGTTGAAGTAATATCGGGCTGCAAACTCAAAATATACTGCGGAAACAATATACAAGCCAATATCCATAACGGAATGGCCAACACAAAAAAATCAATAATAGCAGCCGGCAAGCGCAGCATGTAACTGTTTGTGTTTTGTTGGGTAGGATAATAAATACCTTCGCTTTTAAAGTAGCTATCAAACTCGGGCAGACTGTAAGCAGGCACACCCTGCGTTTGCGATGGTTGTAAAAGCAAGTCGCCGGGCTCAAGTGGCCTCGCCATTAACTCGCGTGGGGTAAATGGGCCTATGCGCCCGCCCTTATCTAAAATGTAGTATTCGTTATCCATTATGTACCTGCTAAGCAGTGAGCAAAAGTAATAGTTTTAATTGAATAGCGGCTAATGTGTGAAATGTGCAGATGAGTAAATGTGCAGATGTGCAAATGATTTATCAATTTTTCAATTTGCAAATTTACTTATGTGCACATTTACTCATCTGCACATTAAACTTATCTGCACATCCGCACATAAAACTCATCTGCACATCCGCACATTTACTCATCTGCACATCAAACTCATCCGCACATTTACTCATCTGCACATTAAAACTTAGCTTCCCATGGCGTAAAGCACAATGTTTACACCAAATTTGGTGTTATCTTCGGCTAAAAAGCGTTTGTTCCTAAAATCGTAATCCCATTCGCAGCCGTAGTCTTTATTGCTGTATAGTACCGCTATGCGGCCGTTAATAATGATGGCTTTAAGGTAGTCGTGTACCAGGTCGTCGCCCCAGCCATTTAGCTCGAAGGATGTTGTGGGCGGGCCTTTCTCAAATGTAAAGAAGGAGCGGTAAAGCTCATGGTTATTGGGTATCTTTTTCAGTGCGCCGGGCCCAAATAAAGCTGCCATTTGCGCCTCGAACGATTTGGCAAACAAGCCGTCAATATCGTGGTTGCAGTCGTCGGCAAAAACAAAGCCGCCGTTTTGTACATATTTTTTAAAGTTGGCGCGTTCGGCGGCATCAAACTGCACCAGCTTATGCCCGCTGATGTAGCAAAACGGCGAGGCAAAAATATCGTTACCGCTTAACTGTATCACTTTCTCTTTCGGGTCAAGCGGTATGGTGGTGTACTCCAGCAGCGAGTTTAAAATATTAACAGGCATACGCTGATCGGTGTCCCAATCGCCGGAGTGATAACTTAAACGCGTAAAAGTAAATTTAGAACTGAATGCCATTGATTATTAAACTCTAAAATTAGTACAAAATTTTAAGCACAAAACACTTGGGCCTATTCATTTTGTAATTATTTGGATACTTTTCTTAAAAATTCGAAATAATATTGGCGGTTCAATTAAAGAGGGATATATTGTGTTTTGATTTTTAAAACATTGCAGAATTTAAATAATAACCCCGTTTGGAACTTACTGAAGATAAAATAAAGGCCCTGCTGGCTAAGTTGCCACAATTAAAGCAACAAATACAAAAGGTAATTGTGGGCCAGGATGCTATATTAGACGAGTTACTGGTTGCCTTTTTAGCAGGCGGGCACTGTTTACTTGAGGGCGTACCCGGCCTGGCCAAAACGCTTATTGTAAAAACCATGTCGCAGGCACTGCACCTCTCCTTCCGCCGTATACAATTTACGCCCGACTTAATGCCTACCGATATTGTAGGCACCGAGATACTGGAAGAGGACCACACCACCGGCAAACGTTTTTTTAAGTTTAACAAAGGCCCCCTGTTTGCCAACATTGTACTGGCCGACGAAATTAACCGTACCCCGCCCAAAACCCAGGCCGCGCTGTTAGAAGCCATGCAGGAGTTTGAAGTTACCTACGGCGGCCAAACCTACCCGCTTGATAAGCCCTTTTTTATACTCGCCACGCAAAACCCCATTGAGCAGGCCGGCACCTACCCTTTGCCCGAAGCGCAGTTAGACAGGTTTTTATTGCTGATAAAAATTGGCTACCCAACCGAGCAGGAAGAGTTTGAGGTACTAAACCGCACCACCGGATTGCGAACGGTAACTGTAGACGCCGTATTAAATGCCGCCGAAATACAACAGGCCCAGGCCCTGGTAAGGCAGGTTAGCATAAGCGAAGATTTGGTGCATTATGTAAGTAAATTTATACGCGCCACACGGCCCGATACTACAACCGTACCCTTTGTAAAAGAGTGGGTGCGCTGGGGAGCAGGCCCGCGCGCGGGGCAGGCACTTATACTAACCGCCAAAGCACGCGCGCTGCTAAAAGGCCGCTACGCCGTTTTAATGGAAGATTTGAATGCGATGGCTTACCCGGTACTTCGCCACAGAATACTGATCAATTTTAGGGCCGAAGCCGAGAACATAACATCCGACAAGGTAACTGAAGAACTGATAAAGGCGATACCCAAGCCAAATATAAAAATGTAAGATGTATCAGGTAAGATGGAAGATTAAGCAACCGCAGATAAGCAAAGCAGCAATGCAGGGCCAATAGGCCTCCGTGCGGTTGCTTCGTTCCTCGCAATGACAAATTAAATTAAACAAATCCGAAATCGAACATCCGAATTCCGAAATCAATCTATGCTTGATCCCAAAGTACTCGCCACCATAAAAAATTTGCCTTTGCTGGCAAAAACCGTAGTTGATGGCTTTATGAACGGGTTTAACAAAAGCACCATTAAAGGGCCAGGATTGGAGTTTAGCCAGTACCGAAGCTACCAACCGGGAGACGATTTGCGCTGGCTGGATTGGCGGATGTTTGCCCGGAGCGACAGGTATTACATCCGCGAGTCGGAAGTGGAAACCAGTATTGCAATCAAGTTGGTGATTGATGCCAGCGCATCAATGAACCACCGCGATGGCGAACTTAAAAAAATTGATTATGCGCGCTTTTTAGCGGCTTCGCTGGCGTACCTGGGTAACCAGCAAGGCGATGCAGTTGGCCTGTATATATTGCAGGGCGGCGAGTTAACCGCCCTTGCATCGCGGCCAGACGCGCAACATTTAAACCGCATTTATTACCAGTTACAAAAAATTGAACCCGCAGGTGCCTTTACCCAACCATCGCATTACAGGGAGCTATTTACAGGTTCGGCAAAAAGGGAGTTGCTGATTTTTATAACGGATATGTACCAAAGTGCCGACGAGATTAATAAACTGCTTGACGGACTGGCGGCACTAAAGCACGAGATTATAGTATTCCATTTGATGGGACAGAATGAACTGGATTTCGACTTTAAAGATTATTCGCAGTTAGAAGATTTAGAAACCGGCGAAACCGTAGTAATTAACACGCAAACTAAAAAAGATTATCAGCAAAAGCTGGAAAACCATATTGCCGGCATAAGGATGCAGTTATTGGGCAAGCATATGGTATACAAAATGTTAAGCACCGCACAACCTCTTGATGAAGCCTTGCGCCAATTTTTAGTACAACGTAATAAGCGGTTTTGAGTTGAAAGATGACGGATGGCTGAGGACTGATGGCGGAAGACAGATGACGGAAAGACGGAACTTGGAGTAAATAAATAAAAACGACACAATAAATAACTGATAAAAAAACAACCTCTTGTTCCCCCTTTAGGGGTTAGGGGGCTTAAAATATGTTCCAACTCTTTAATCCCATATGGCTGTTTGCAATTACCGCGTTAAGCATACCGGTAATTATACATTTATGGAATATAAGGCCGGGCAAAGTACTCAAAGTTGGCAGCATTTCGCTCATCCAGGCAGCGTCGCGCAAAAGCTCGCGCAGTTTGAATTTAATGGATGTTTTGTTGTTATTGTTGCGTTGTTTGCTGTTGTTGTTACTGGCTATATTGCTTGCCCAACCTTTTTGGACGCAAAATATTAAGTCAGGAAAATTAAAAGGCTGGGTTTTAATACCACGCGAAAACATACACCAGGTTTATACAGCGTTTAAATTCCGGATTGATTCGCTCACCAATGCCGGTTACCAATTGCATTATTTTAATAATGGCTTCGCAATTGCCGATACCGCAAATTTTAAAACCCAGGCGGATAGCGCTGCGTTAAACCCGGTTAATAACTGGGCAATGTTAAAGCAATTGAGTGTGCAAACGCCTTCCGGTTTACCGTTATACTTGTTTACCGTTAACTCATTAAATAGTGTAGCGGGCGCAAAACCACAGTTGAATTTAAACCTGCGAATACAAACCTATACCCCTGCCGATTCGACCGTTAAATGGATACAGAATGCCGCTATAACCAACAACGGCATTAAAATAACCGAAGGCAACAGCCAGCCAAACGGAACAACATTTAGCAGCACCGTAGTACAGGCAACCGAGCAGCGCGGTTCGGTTTATCAAATCAATATCAATAGCGGGCAGGCATCTGTTAGCTACAAAAACGATACCGTTAACAAAGCCGTTAACATTGACACGGCTACCTTGCAAATAGCTATTTATGGCGATAAGGGCAGCGATGCGCAGTATTTAAAAGCCGCGCTTGATGCAGTAAAACAATTTACCAGCCGAAAGATAAACATACAGGTTAGTAATACCGAAGCCCGCATACCCGGTTTGGCAGATTGGGTGTTTTGGTTGAGGGAGCAGCGTATTCCGTCAATGATAGCCAGGAATGTTAGTCGGATATTTGTTTATGAGCCGGGTAAAGTACAAAACACAAATACATGGCTGGATATAGACAATAATAAAATCGGTTTAACTAAACACATCGTTACTGAAAGCAATGGCGAAACGGTTTGGAAAGATGGTTTTGGCAATTGCGTTTTAAGTTTAGAAACCGGACCAAAGCAACAGCTATATCATTTCTACAGTCGTTTTAACCCCTCATGGGGCGATTTGGTTTGGAGCGATGCCTTCCCAAAACTGATGCTGAATTTATTGACCGATTATAAAACCGATAGCATCCGCGATAAGCGCAAAGTTGACGATACACAATTGCTGCCTACTTTAACCGCAGACAACACAATTGTGGCCGGGAGCCACGCAATCAGGAAAACCGATCTGTCCAAAGTGCTCTGGCTCGCCCTTGTATTGCTATTTTTGATAGAGCGCATGCTTGCCCACCGTACCAAAAGCACCGAAAATTATGGTTGAGCAAAACGGGCAGCATAAAATACAAAGCTTTAAACGCCAATGGATAAGCTACCAACTATTGGCCGCTATTGTTATAGCCGCATCAACAGCTTTACCTGTTGGTTATTTGCTGCACCATGTGTTTTCGCAACCGCTTTGGTTTATAGCACCGCTTTTTATTGTATTTGCCGCTGCCCTGTTACTCACCCAAAAACCCTGGAAAATTACCGACACCGATGTGTCGCGATATCTAAACACGGTTTACCCACAACTGGAAGAAAGCTGTGAACTGGTTATTAAACCCGCCGGTTCGCTTAATTTATTGGAGGGCTTGCAGCGCAGTAAAGTAAATTTAATATTGAGCGGCCTTGCCCTGCCCGCGCAGTTTACGCGCAGGCTTAGACTATCGGTTATATGGCTGTTTGCGGCTATTTTGTTATGTTTTTTTACAAGTAAAATAAATTACCATTCGTTGGCATCATTGTCTCACGGGTTTGGTCCGTCCCGGCAAACGGTAAAAAATACTGTTCCCGAAAAATTGCTTCCGCAGATACAATCGGTTAAGGTTATCATTGCGCCACCGGCTTACACGGGCAAAGCTACGCGCGGGCAGGATAAGTTTAACCTTGATGCCGAAGAAGATGCAACCGTAACCTGGCACATAGCAACCAATACCGCCATCAATAACGTTGAGTTACTATTTAACGAAAAGGACGTTGTAAAGCTGCATCCGGCTAATGCCGAAAAAACTTTGTGGACGGCCCAAAAGCAATTAAGTACGCCCGGCTTTTACCAGGTTAATATAGGCGGCAAACTATCTGATTATTATAAAATTGAGATTACAAAGGATATGCCGCCCGTTATTCGCATCAAAACCCCAAAACAGTACACTTATATTGATGCAGGCGAATCAACCAAAGTACCCCTAAGTGTTACTCTCAGCGACGATTATGGCATTAGCGACGCCTTTATTTACGCCACCATTGCCAAGGGTAGCGGCGAGGCGGTGAAGTTTAAGGAACAAAAAATCAGCTTCTCAACATCTTTTACTTCGCAACAAAAAAGCTATGAGTTGCAAAAGGTGATAGACTTGCATAGCCTTAACATGGAACCCGGCGACGAGTTTTATTTTTATGTGCAGGCGCAGGATAACCACTTGCAGCAAACCCGAACTGATATTTACATTGTTTCGATACAAGATACGGCCCAACTGTTGAGCATGAACGGCATGACGATGGGCGTTAGTTTGGTTCCGGAATATTTCCGCAGCGAGCGACAAATTATTATGGACACCGAAAAATTGCTAAAAGACCGTGATAGCATTAGTGCCGAGCAGTTTAAAAATCGCAGCAATGATCTGGGTATCGACCAAAAGTTATTGCGCCTGCGCTACGGTAAGTTTTTGGGTGAGGAAGAAGAATCGAGCGAGGGCGGCGGCCACCAGGACAAGGGGTTGAGCAGTCCGGAAAACTTCAGCAATGCACAAAAGATACTCGATGCCTATACCGATAAGCACGATAATGCCGAAGATGCCAGCTTTTTGGAAAAAGATACCAAGGCCCAACTGAAAAACACCCTGAACGAAATGTGGACAGTAGAGTTAAACCTGCGCACATTTAAACCACAAGTTGCGCTACCTTTTGAGTACAAGGCATTGCGGTTGCTGAAAGATTTGCAACAAAAATCGAGAGCTTACGTGGCCAAAACGGCCTTTAACCCGCCGCCATTAAAACTCGTTGAAAAACGGCTAAGTGGCGATTTATCTAAAATAAGTCAGCCGCTCTTGCATCAGGATATTAAAGCAAATACCGATGTGTTTGATGATATGAAAAAGGCAGCTTCGGTATTAGATAACATGAAGCAAACCCGCACCGTTAACCCTGCCTATGTCCACATATTACAAATGGCCGGGCAGCAATTAAGCAGTCGCGCAACGGCGCAGCCCAATGTTTATTTGCCCGCGGTTAAGGCAATGTATAATATTTTAAATGCGGCTGCTACAAAGGTTAACCAAAGCGATATTTTAAAGGTTGAAGCGGCTTTGCAAAAAGCCTTACCACCGGCTTCCAAATTACCGCAAGCCAATCAAAGCAATGCCGATATGGGGCTGGGCCAAAGCTATTTTAAAAACCTAAAACATTTAAATAAATGAACTGGGCAGTAATAGTGATATTAATTTGCCTGCTGCTTGCCATATTTATGGTGTGGAAAGAGTATAAACGCCCAAACCGTTTGCGCCTTACTTTACGTACAATAGCAACTTTGCTTGCCCTTGCTGCACTGGCCTGTATAGCACTGCCGGTAAGCTACAGCAGCAAAACTATATCCGGCATTAACAATGCTGTTTTGCTAACACCGGGTTTCAACGCTGATAGCCTTAAAGGATATTCTAACAGTGCTTTATATACCACCGATATTAGCCTTCAAAAAAACTACCCCAAACTTAAGATCAATTTAATTGCCGATTTAGCCGATATACCACAAGGCAAGTTGAATATTAACAACCTGCATATTTGGGGTTATGGCCTTAATAGTGATGAGTTAAGGCAGTTGGGTAATTATCCTATACGTTTTCACCCATCGGTTGATCCACCTGGCTTTAGAAGTATAAACTGGAACCACAAATTAAAAATTGGCGAACGTTTAACCTTGCAGGGGAAATTTAACGGTGCGCCATCTAAAACCACTCTTATTTTAAAAGGACTTAATACCACTTTAGATTCTGTTAATCTATCACCAAACAACAACTCAGGCGAACGCGGGGCTGTAACTTTCCAACTCCAAACAACTCCTAAAAACTTAAACAGGGCCGTTTATACCCTGCTCGCCGTAAGCGGACGAGATACCATAGCACGCGAAACCATCCCTTTTGAAGTGGAAGCTAACCAGGCACTCAAAATATTGATGCTGAACGAAGCACCAAATTTTGAGAATAGGTTTTTAAAAAACTGGTTATCGCAAAATGGTTATGGTGTTACGGTGCGCACAGCCATCAGCAAACAAAAGTTTAGTCGCGAATATTTAAACATGGCCCAAACCCCTGTTGATGGCATCACACAGGCGTTGTTGCAAAAGTTTGATTTGGTAATTGGCGATCTGTCATCCTTCAAACTATTAAGCAGTGCCGAAAGCAGTGCGCTTGAGCAGCAAATGGCCCAAAAGGGTTTGGGCGTAATAGTGAGGGCCGATAGCAGCGGCAAAGGCAATTCGTTTTTAAGCGGTGCTTTCCCGCTTGATAGGTTATCAGATAAAAACCAAAAGGCAGTATCGCTTAACATCGGTGGCCCAAATACGGCATCGGCCAGGCTAACATTGGATGCTATTTTTATTAAGCCGCAACCCAACACCCAACCTTTGGTTACCGACGGCCAAAACCACATTATAGTAAGCAGCACTATTTACGGTAGCAGCAAAATTGTTTTTTCAACCCTCAGCAATACTTTTAACTGGGTATTATCGGGCAACCAAACCGACTATACTTTGCTATGGAACTTACTTATTGATAAGGCGGCGCGTAAAAGCACGTCAACCCAAAAATGGCATATTGTGCCAGCCTTACCTGTTGTAAATGGGGCTACAACAATAACTGCCGAAGGGCCACAAACCTTACCAATACAAATAAAAGTAAACAATAGCCCGGTAGCCTTTGCTCAAAACCCTGTACTGCCCTTTAGCTGGAGTGCAAGTTATTGGCCCGCTAACTACGGCTGGCAACAGGTATTGCAAAACGGAGTTACCGTATATTGGTGGTATGCCTTTATCCCTACCCAATGGCTAAGTTTACACGCTGCCGAAAACAGTACCGCTACCCAAAAATATGCCATGCAACACTCTATACAAAGCAGTAATGCGGCTGCGTTGCAAAGCAGCATTAAGGTGCCAATACCTAAAATTTATTTTTATTTATTGCTGTTGTTTTGCTGCACGTTTTTATGGGTTGAGCGCAAAGTTTAATTATAGGCCCACCAAACAAAATATATCATTTTGATGGTGTTAGGCAAATTATTTTGTGTGTTTTAGACTTAAAAAGAATATTAAAATTGTTAAATTACGCTTTCTAAACAACAACCTTAACAGGAGGAAAAAACTTGAAAAGAAGAGATTTTATTTATTTATCCGGCCTGGGTGCCGGGGCCCTAATGTTGCCCGGCTTACCATCACTCGGTAACCCTATCGATCAATCGGCTGCGCTGGAGAGTGTGGACGTGAGGATAAAAAAAGAATTAGCCGATGCCGCCCTCAACGCAGCACGTGCCAAAGGCGCAAGCTATGCCGATGTGCGTATTGGCCGTTATTTAAACCAAGCCATTATTACCCGCGAAAACCGGGTGCTTAATGTAGGCAGTGGCGAATCGTACGGGGTTGGTATCCGCGTACTGGCCAACGGCTGCTGGGGTTTTGCCGCCACTAACGATATGACTAAAGAAGGTATGGCCAAAACAGCCGCCAAAGCCGTTGCCGTAGCCAAAGCAAATGCTAAAATAGGTGGTAAACCTGTTGAGCTTGCCCCGCAAAAAGGTTACGGCGAAGTAAGCTGGAAAACCCCTATCGAAAAAAATGCGTTTGAAGTCCCGATAAAGGAAAAGGTTGATTTGCTGCTAAACGCCAACGGCATTGCCATGGGTGCGGGTGCAAGCTTTGTAAACTCTATACTGTTTGCCGTTAACGAGCAAAAATATTTTGCATCAACCGATGGTTCGTACATAGACCAGGATGTGCATCGTATTTACCCAACCTTTACCATAAGCAAAGTAAACCAAGAATTGGGTAGTTTCGAATCTATCCGCGGGTCAAGTTCGCCAAAAGGCTTAGGTTACGAATACCTCAATGCCTCCGAAGCCGAAAAGGTGCCGGGTATTGTAACCCGCTATAAAAACCGTTACGATTTACTGGAAGACGTAAAACAAATGAGCCGCGTGGCTACCGAAAAGGTAACGTCAAAATCTGTTGAGCCAGGCAAGTACGATTTGGTGCTTGATCCATCGCACCTGTGGCTAACCATTCACGAATCTGTAGGCCACCCTACCGAGTTGGACCGTGTGCTGGGCTACGAAGCCAATTACGCAGGAACAAGCTTTTTAACCTTAGACAAATGGCGTTCAAAAACCTTTAAATTTGGTAGCGAGCATGTTAACATTGTTGGCGATAAATTACAATACGGCTCGTTAGGTGCCGTAGGTTATGACGACGAAGGTGTGAAATGCGGCAAATGGGATATTATTAAAGATGGTATTTTGGTAAACTACCAGGCCATCCGAGATCAGGCTCATATCATCGGTTTAAAAGAATCTCAGGGTTGCTGCTATGCACAAAGCTGGAGCGATGTACAGTTTCAGCGTATGCCAAACGTATCGTTACAACCCGGTAAAACGCCGCTGAGTGTTGATGATATGATTAAAAATGTGGAGAAGGGAGTTTACATCATCGGCGATGGTTCGTTCTCTATCGATCAGCAACGTTATAACTTCCAGTTTGGGGGGCAAATGTTTTACGAAATTAAGGAAGGTAAAATTGTAGGCATGTTAAATGATGTTGCTTACCAGGCCAATACCCAGGAGTTTTGGAACTCGTGCGCCGCCGTTTGCGATGAGCGCGATTACCGCATGGGTGGTTCGTTTAACGATGGTAAGGGGCAGCCCTCACAATCAAGCGCGGTATCGCACGGTGCGTCAACAACGTTGTTTAAGGGAGTAAATGTTATTAATACCAAACGAAAAATCGGATAAATAAGATGCCTATATTAAGTAAAGAAGAAGCACAGGTTTTATTAAAAAAAGTGCTTGGTTATTCAAAAGCCGAAGAATGTGAAGTAAGTTTATACGGCAGCGAAGGCGGCAACATCCGTTATGCATTAAACGCGGTTTCAACCGCGGGCGATATTAGTACTACGGGCCTCTCGGTAACATCGGCCTACGGTAAAAAAAGTGCCAGCGCCAATATTGATGAGTTTGACGATGCCGCTTTGGAGCGGGTGGTACGCCGGTCGGAAGAGTTGGCGCAGCTTGCCCCCGAAAACCCCGAACGCGAAGAAATACCCGGCCCGGCTACTTTTAAAGAATCGATAACATACAATGCCAAAACTGCCGCCATGACGCCCGATACCCGTGCCGAACTGGTTAGTAAAAGTTTAGATGTAACCAAAAAGGCAGGTTTAAGCGCAGCAGGCTTTATTGAAAACAGCACCAGCTTTAACGCTGTAATGAACTCGAAAGGTTTTTTTGCCTACAACAAAAGCAGCGATGTTATATTTTCGGTAACTACACGTAACGAAGCCGGCACGGCATCGGGCTATGCTGCGCGCGGTTTTACCGATGTGAGCAAACTGGATACCGAATCGGCAACGCGTATTGCTACCATGAAGGCCAATAAATCGTTAGGGGCAAAAGCACTCGAACCGGGTAAATATACCGTGATACTTGAGCCCGTTGCCGCAACCTACATGATGGAAAACATGTTTAGGTTTGATGCCCGCAGTGCCGAAGAAGGCCGTAGCTTTTTGAGCAAAAAAGGCGGCGGCACCCGCCTTGGCGAACAATTAATGGACGAAAAGGTAACCATTTACTCAGATCCATTTAATCCCGACCTGCCCTCATCAACCTGGGGCCGCGATGGTTTGCCCCGCGAAAAAGTTGTTTGGATTGACAAAGGCAAGGTAAACACTTTAAGTTACTCCAAATTTTGGGCAAAAAAGAAAGGCGTTGCTCCGCAACCCGGCCCCGGTAACATTATTATGATGGGTGGCGACAGTACTTTGGAAGAGATGATAAAGAGCACCGAAAAAGGCATTCTCGTTTCGCGCTTATGGTACATCCGCATGGTTGACCCGAAAGTATTGTTGCTAACCGGCCTCACCCGCGATGGTACTTTTTATATCGAGAACGGCGAAATTAAATACCCGGTTAAAAACTTCCGGTTTAACGAGAGCCCTATTATTATGCTTAACAACCTCGAAGCTTTGGGTAAAGCGGAGCGCAGCATCAGTGTAGAATCGTACCAAAGTTATATGATACCGCCAATGAAGATCAGGGATTTTACATTCTCATCTTTGTCTGACGCGGTGTAAGATCAATTATTGAATGATTGATGGATTGAGTGATTGAATTTGTCTAATCATATCCAAACCACGTCATTTTGAACGATAGAGAGAAATATTCTGGTTGTGCATGTTAAGTTAATGCATAACGCCATAGTCACTTTAAAAATATTTCTCACTATCGTTCAAAATGACATTTTTTTTGTTTCTACCTCTCAAATCTGCGAGAGCACAAACTTCGCTATCTGTTCTACTTCTTCTTCCGATAATTGGTGCTCGCCTTCGTAGTGCCAGTTCATCTGTTCGTCAACTATAATTTTGCCTAAGTTCAGGGGTTCGATAACTTTATTCAACTCGTTGGCTGGGAAATTAAAAGTTTGTTGTATCTCATAAATTTCGTTGGGCTGCCAGGGTTGGTTATGGTTTTGCAAAAACAAAGGTGTAACCACCAGGTTACGGCTTACACCACTGGCATTTAAATTAAAAGTTGCGCTGGTTGATAACATTTTACACTTTTTTTATAATACATACCGCCCCATAAATTGTTTTGGCTGGCAAATACTTATTATTTACAAAATATTTAAGAATGATGGGTTTACAATATGGCAAATGATTATATTTAGAAAACTAAACTCAACGCCTTGAAAAGAAGAAATTTCCTTTACCTTACGGGGATAGGTGTTGGTGCTACCATGATGCGGGGCGTACCCGTTTTTGGTACACCCATAGCCCCCGAAGCTGCCCTGGAGTATATTGACCCTGCGGCAAAAAAAATACTTACCGATGTTGCCCTCAACGCAGCGCGCGCCAAAGGTGCAACGTATACCGATGTGCGCATTGGCCGCTACCTTAACCAGTTTGTAGTTACCCGCGAAGACAAGGTGGAGAATGTGGTAAATACCGAAAGTTACGGCATGGGCATACGCGTTATAGCCAACGGTTGCTGGGGCTTTGCCGCCATTGATAAAATGGACAAAGATAGCATTGCCAAAGCAGCCGCCACAGCCGTTGCCATTGCCAAGGAGAACGCCCGCTTACAATCAGAACCGGTACAACTGGCGCCGCAAAAAGGTTATGGCGAGGTAAGCTGGAAAGCGCCTATCGAAAAAAATGCATTTGAGGTACCTATAAAAGAGAAAGTTGACCTGCTGCTATCTGTTAATGATGCTGCTATGAAAGGCGGGGCCAATTATGTTGATTCGATATTGTTTTTTGTTAACGAGCAAAAATATTTTGCCTCTACGGATGGATCGTACATTGACCAGGATGTACACCGCATTTGGCCGTTGTTTACCATTACTAAAATAGACCCCAAAACCGGAAAGTTTGAAACCCGGAACTCGTTAAGCGCACCGCGCGGAATGGGGTACGAATACATTAATCCGCGCGAAAGCGATAAAATTACGGGCGGCCCCAGCGTACTTTATAAAGACCGCTACGATATGCTGGAAGATGCCAAACTGGGCGCCAAACAAGTAACCGAAAAGCTAACTGCAAAATCGGTAGAAGCAGGTAAGTACGATTTGGTGCTTGATCCATCGCATTTATGGCTCACCATACACGAATCCGTTGGGCACCCTACCGAATTAGACCGCGTTTTAGGTTATGAGGCCAATTTTGCCGGTACAAGCTTTTTAACGTTGGATAAATGGGAATCGAAGAAATTTAATTTCGGCAATAAAAACGTGAACATTGTTGCCGATAAGCTGCAACCGGGATCGTTAGGAGCCGTGGGTTACGACGACGAGGGTGTTAAAACCAAACAGTGGGATTTGATAAAAGATGGTATTTTGGTTAACTATCAAACCATCCGAGATCAGGCGCATATCATCGGTTTAAACGAATCGCAGGGTTGCTGCTATGCCGATAACTGGAGCGATGTACAGTTTCAGCGCATGCCTAATGTATCGTTACAGCCTGGAAAAGCACCATTGAAGCCTATGGAAATGATTAAGAATGTTGAAAAAGGCATATACATTTTAGGCGATGGTTCGTTCTCTATCGATCAGCAACGGTATAACTTCCAGTTTGCGGGCCAGTTATTTTACGAAATTAAGGAAGGTAAAATAGCCGGGATGATAAAGGATGTTGCCTACCAATCAAACACGCAGGAGTTTTGGAACTCGTGCCATTCCATTTGCGACCAAAGCGACTACCGTCTGGGCGGGTCGTTTTTTGATGGCAAGGGGCAGCCCGGCCAGGTTAGCGCGGTTTCGCACGGCTCATCAACCACCCGTTTTAACGGGGTTAATGTAATTAATACAGCAAGAAAAATCTGATCATAAAACCTATATGACTATTTTAACCAAAGAAGAGGCTCAGGCATTGATGAAAAAAGTGTTAAGCTATTCTAAAGCCGACGAATGCGAGGTTACGCTCAATGGGTCCGATTCGGGCAATGTGCGTTATGCGCGTAACTCGGTATCAACCAGTGGCTTCATCAGTCAAACCAGTTTGGCGGTATCATCAGCCTTCGGCAAAAAATTAGGTATAGCCACCATTAACGAGTTTGATGATGCATCGCTTGAAAAAGTAGTGCGCCGGGCCGAAGAACTGGCCCACCTTGCACCCGATAACCCGGAGTTTTTGCCTTTTTTGGGCCCGCAAACTTACAGCACACAATCAAAAACTTACGTGCCCGAAACGGCAGCCATTACCCCATCGTTACGGGCGGATGCTGTTGATAAAAGCTTAACTGTTGCTAAACAAAACAAGCTTACCGCCGCTGGCTTTTTACAAAACAGCACGTACTACAGTGCCATCATGAACTCTAAAGGCCTGTTTGCCTACAATACCGGTACCGATGTTAATTTTTCGGTAACGCTGCGTTCGGCAGATAGTAAGGGTTCGGGCTATATTACCAGGGATTTTAACGATGTAAGCAAGCTTGATACGCTTGCCGCAACTAAAATAGCTGCCGAAAAAGCAACACGATCAATTGATGCTAAAGCCCTTGAGCCGGGCAAGTACACCGTTATTTTAGAGCCTGCGGCAGCAATGGTTTTGTTGGAAAACTTAGTTTTTGGATTGGATGCCCGCCAGGCCGATGAGGGCCGCAGCTTTTTAAGTAAAGAAGGCGGCAAAACCAAATTAGGCGAAAAAATGCTTGACGAAAGGGTAAACATTTACTCCGACCCATCAAACCCGGAACTACCCACCAATTGCTGGAACGGCGACGGACGCCCACAGGAAAAGGTAAACTGGATAGAAAAAGGTGTAATTAAAAACCTGTATTACTCGCGCTACTGGGCGCAAAAGCAAAATGCAAAAGCAACACCGGGCCCGGATGCATTTATTATGGAAGGCACAGATACCTCGCTGGAAGACCTGATAAAGGGCACCGAAAAAGGTATACTGGTTACACGCCTTTGGTATATCCGCTCGGTTGATCCGCAAACGCTGCTTTATACGGGCCTTACCCGCGACGGTACTTTTTATATTGAGAACGGACAAATAAAATATCCTATAAAAAACTTCCGCTTTAACGAGAGCCCGGTTATTATGCTCAACAACGTTGAAGCACTGGGCAAACCGCAACGCACCGTAAGCGGCGAAACCGGAGCCAACGGGTTAATACCGCCGCTTAAAATAAGGGATTTTACGTTTACTTCTCTGTCGGACGCGGTGTAGGAATCAATGATTGAGTGATTAGATGATTGAGTGATTGAATGTCCAAATCCTTTAAAATGTCATTTCGACTAAAGGAGAAATCCTTGGCATTTATACATAATCTTAACCCAATATAACAATGGCAAAATTAAAAATAGTTAGCAATATAGGTGAACTTCAATCATTGGTTAACGATGTTGCTGTAAAAGTAAATTTATTGGAAACATCGCTGAATGATATTGACACCTACGATGATAAATTGGTTGATTCCATAACTCAACTTTTAGAAAAATTCAACGATTTTGAACTTACCGTTTCGGTACCTTTCGACCCGGAAGTTGATTCCGTAGAGAGGGTGAATCATTATTCTTCGAAGTGTCTGTAGGTTTATTAAGTTCTTTTAGATTTTCATCTATAATTTTTTTTGCTTCTTTTTTAACTTCTTTATTCCAGTCTTGTGGTTTTGTAGTTTTCATGATATTTACATTTTAAGTTAGCACTACAAATGTAAAAAAATAGTTGGCCGTTGTGCTGGCTATTTGCTTTTTGATTCACCATGCGAATAACCGTTCAAATAATAAAAAAAAGAGTTCGTGTAATTAAGTTTAACTTTGATTAGTTAATATATTGGCGTGTTTATGATTTTTGTGTTTCAATGGGTGTCCTAATCCTGAGCGGTCACATTTTCATGACACGCCATATTTTTTATTCTGGAATTTGTTGATTAGTTTTATAGCAAATATTCATGAAATCATAAGCCGCTCAAAATAGGACATTGTAGGCTGCAATCATGTATATGATACTTAAACTTTGACAGCCATGAAAAAAGAAACATAATCGAACAACTATAGCTTGCGCCAGTAAGCGAGTACATATTGTACCCATCGGTTTGTTGTTCTAAATTCTCACAAATAACAGCATGCAAAACGATACAAGTACGCCCATAAAAGGCGTGGCTATATCTTTGCATGTGCGGCCGTGAGAAGCCCTGAACAACAGAGATAATTAATAGTCACGTCTTTTTTACGTTCAAAATTCTCACACAAATGAAACTTCAAGACAAGGGTTCATGCAGCGGAATAGCGGGCTTAATAACCGTTTTTATATTTGCAGCAATATTTATTTTCTCAAAGTTTAGTTCAGTAGAGAACCCTATAGTTAAACCACGAACCCATAGCGCCATTCAATCCGAAAGGTTCTTTACTGCGCTTGATTCGCTACAGACAAAAATTAAAGGCTTTGATCCATCCATAGGTAACTTTAAAAGCATGCCATCAGATAGTATATTTTACGAGGCTAAAGATGATGGGCACAACCGGATACAGGTTGCCGGTTCAAACAATAGCATTGGTGAATTAACATGGATATGGAACCATGGCTATAAAGACAACCTTAAAAAAGGAATAATATCGAATTTTGGTAACATTTCAAAAATGATGTGCGGGCAAGCCGGCCAACAATGGGTATTAAAAGAATTACAAAAAAAAGCTGCTCCTGATAAACCAATTATGGAATACGCAACTATCAACTATAACCAGGTTCAGTTCTTTAATGATGGACTATCAACTGTTACTTTGAAAATAATTATACTGTAAAACTGAAATTAAAACTTTGACAAAATGAATATAAGAATAATGCTTAGCAAAGAAAGTGGATTTATGGACCTAATTGACGAATTGGGGCACAATGAATTTCAGAAAGAGATTAATAGGACAGGTACTGGTAAAAAATATACTACTTATATTTTACCGAAAGAATGGTATGATACTTTGACGGAATTTTCAAAAATAAGAATAGAGGCATTTAGATCATGAATCTTTCATTGTTGACAATATCAATTCGATAAATCTTGATCTTTTCATGATAATGCCTTTTCCAATTTTGGTTCCTTTAAAACGAATATTAATAGTTAATAGTCTATTATCAAACATCATTGTTGTATCATCTGTATAACCTTTTTCGCTTTGAAAAATTTCAACATCTATCCTTTCTGTTGGTATTGCCCGAATAGTCTTATTTAACTCTTCAAGTGTTAATTCATCATCGCTATCTTGATCTGACCAAATTTCACGTGCCTTTATTTCGACAGGAGTAAGTTCAGTTTCTATATAAGTGCCAAAGTTATTATCCATTTTACTTTTTTGGTTTAGGTACATTCTTAAGTGCCGCGGAAACGAAATCATCGGTTTCCTTATCTACCCCAGGTGATTTAGGCGGTGGTGTTCCTTTGCCTTTTGGTTTTTCTTTTTTGCTCATGCTGACTTTAATTTAAGTGGAGACACCATATTAGCTATAATGCATTCGATTTGCTCCTGAACTGGCAAATGTCGGTGATTATGTCGGAATTCAAATTCCTTGACATATTTATTTAGATGTTTGGCGCTTACTGAAATATAGGTACCATGAAGGCCGCGCTTTAGGTGCGACCAAAAGTTCTCTACGCGGTTCGTAGTTACCTCGCCATCGGCATATATCCATTTACCATGATCGATAGAATGCCTGGTGTACATTTTATTAAGTCGCTTATACCCGGACCAATCATCGGTCATTAAGGTAGAGCCCGGCTGTACGTTATAAGTAATAACCTTCGCCATATTCTTAAACTCCTGACGACTGATCACCATGGCGCGAACCCTACCTGTCTCTCTTTCATACATACCAAATACGGTAGTTTTATCCGGAAATGTGCGGCCAGTAAGTTCTTTATATTGCATGCGCCTGCGGTAGTGGCGGTTTTTGTTTTTGCCTCCTACGAACGTTTCATCGATTTCAACAGTTCCGGCAAAGCTTTCTTTTGGTGCTGTTTCAAACGATCCGCGAACACGTTGTAATATAAACCATGCTGTGGGCTGGGTTACGCCAAGGTCAAGGCCTAACTGCACAGATGATATGCCTTTTTTGTGAACCATAAGATACATGGCCATGATCCACTTGATGGTTGGTAAATTACTATCCTGCATAAAAGTTTTGGTTTTTGCATTGAATTGTTTTTTACAACCCTTACATTTATAGCGGATACCATCTTTAAATACGTAGCACTCATTAAAACCACATTCAGGATGCGGGCATATTATTTCGCCGGTATTCCACCTGGTTGATGCAAGATAATGATGACATGATTTTTCAGTGGGAAAAGCACTGATCAAATCAAATATAGTTTTGAATTTAATCAGTTGCATAGAGAAGAATTAACGGGTGAACATTCTAAATAAATGCCGAAATCCTTTGCGCACGGCTACGCAAGTGATTGTGTCCCGCATAGCAGATTTCTCCTTTAGTCGAAATGACAATTTTTATCAGACATCCGCCCCTATCAAATATTAAACATCGCCTTTAACAGGAAAAACCGGCCCGGAATGGTGTAGGTATTTGCCGTGAATGTATTGGCCGATAGGTACAGGGCGCTGTAAGTGCGGGTATCAAACAGGTTAACGGCGCTTAGTTCAAGGTCGGTTTTAATTTTGTTGAACTTGTATCGTGCGGAAGCATCGGCAAAAATATATTTCAGATCGTTAGCTGCATCCTGGTGCGTAAAATAATGATCGCCGGAAAGGCTTAAAAATAAATTACTGCTGGGTATATAGTTAATAGCTCCCTGTTGTTGCAGTTGTTTGATTACCGCCTTTGACGATAATACCTTCGACTCGCTGGTGGTTTGGGTGTAATAAGCCTTATAACTTAAATTTACTTTCTCGCTAATTTTCGATTCGATACCCGCATTTAGCGTTGTTGCTATGGTGTTGTAAGGCAAAATAATACCATTCTGTATTTGGTTTGACCGGCTGGACTGCCAGTTGATGCCTGTGCTAAATGTAGTGCGCAATGCAAAATTGTATTTACTAATGCTTGTACTTAATTGCCACGAATCAAAACCGTTTTCAAAAGGCAGTACAATGCGCTGCTGCAAGGTATCGGTAATTATGCTTGAACTGATGTTATTAGCTACCGAATGGGTGTACATGGCATTTGCCCCAAAAAAGAAGAGTGTTATAGCCTTGCGGTAATTAAAACCTAATAATGCGGTTTGCGTTTGGCGTTCGGTTAAATCGGCATTGTTGCTGTACAGGCTTCGGTAATTTTTAAGGATGTTGCCATAATAAACATCCTGTATATTACCCACATCGTTTTTAAAGCCATAGCCAAAGCTTACATAGTTTTCAACCCCGGTTTGGTACTTGCCCGATACTTTCGGATTAAAATATAACCTGTTCAGCGTTTTATCAAGGTTATATTGCGCATCGTTATAGTTTAGCAATTGCAGGTTTAAAGGCAAGTCTACCGTTAATTTGAGTTTATTGCCGGGCACATCATACTGGGCATCGGCGTAAATGCGCGTGCGGTTCCAATCTAAATTATTGGTTGAGTTTTTAAGTGCAGGTGTTACCGTATTGTTATACTGCACCGCATTTAAGCTTGATTGCAATTGCTGCGCCTGCTGGCTAAAGCCTGCCTTGTAGCTTTGCGTTAAATAATTACCCGGTATTTTAAACGAAAGATAGTTATTGGTAAACCATGTTGGTATATTGGTGGTTTGCAGCAAACTGGCATACGGCACATTGTTGTTCAGTTTTGATGATGTTAAACCTGGCTCAATGGTGCGTGTTTCGGGTTCGGTAATGCGATTGATGTAGGAGTACCACTCGTATATTTTGTTGCTTTTTGTAGTGTTGATGAGGTTAAACTCGTTCGAAAAATCGAGCGTGTTATCCTTAAAAACCTGGTTGGCAAATACACCGTTTGTGGTAAGGCCAGAGTAGTTGGTGTTATGGCTATAATCGGTAACCAGGGTATTGTTCAGGTAGTATTTATCCCGGTTTATGTTGAGGGTAAACTGGGTGTGTATCCAATCGGGCCGGCGTTTGTTTTGCTGGGTTTCGGTATATTTTACGGTATCGTTGGGTTGATATATTTGTGTGCTTTTGGTATAATTTTGTGTTTGGGTATCATGCAGGTATGATACATTGGCCTTTAACTGCACATCCTTTTTCAAGTTAACCAGGTTATTAAGGTTGATAATGCCCGATTGATCGAACAAATAACGGTTACGAGGTAAATCCGGGTCGCCGGCAGTACCTAAAGATAGTACGGTGTTAGGCTTATCATTATCCAAACGTGAAAGATACGAAGCCATGTTGTGTGATACCAAATCGTTCTGCACATCGTACCCTGTATTGTTGCCTTTTAGGTAGTTTATGGCTTTATATTTGTCCTTAAACATCATGGCGTTCAGGTTTTCATCGTACTTGCCTGGCAAACCTGCGCCAACGGTTTCCTGCCCAACTACTTTAATTTTTGCATCGGGTTTAAAGGTTAGGTTCATGGCTACATCGTCGCTCACAACTTTACCTTTAAGGGCTTTAATGGGCTGGTGGTTTTCTAATATCTGCACCAGGTCTACCACTTTATTGGGGATGGCACCGGTGGCAATGTTGTATTTATCGTCGAGCAAATTATCGCCGCCTATGTACAGGTTTGATATGGGTTTGTTGTTATAGCTTATTTTACCATCGGCGGCTACGGTTACGCCGGGAAGCTTTTTAATTACATCGCCAATTACCCTATCCTGCGGGCTGCTAAAATCCGAAGCTCTATAACTCAATGTATCGCCGCTTACCTTTAAATGCGGACGGCTGTTTTTTATCATCACCTCGTTAAGCTGTTTACTGCTTGCCGATAGCTTAAAGTTACAAGGCACGCTGGCATCGGTTAAAACCAGGTTTTGCTTTTTATAACCAACGCAGCTAACCTCTACCAATAAACCTGTTTTGGGTGCATTGGCAGGTATAGCAATGGAGTATTCGCCTTTATTGTTAGTTACGGTATAGGCTAAAATTACATTGTTGTTTTTAAGCGTAACACTGGCAAAGGGTACCGCCTTGCCCAAACTATCGGTTATGGTGCCGCCTATGTTTTGGGCAAAGGCAGTTTGCGTGGACACTAATAAAATGATGCCCAGCAAAAGGTTTTTCACAAGCGCAATCATTTTTTTTCAGGTAATTCAACCGGGTTATTTACAGTGGGCTGCGCGCCGGGCTGTATATTAACTTTCATGTTAACTCCCGAGCCGGGCCTTGTATTCATACCCGAACCCGCCATTGCCGATTGTACAAACGCGCTGGGGTCTTTCCGCATGGCTTCTTTTAAATTGGCCAGTTCTTTTTCGGTTACTTTTACAGCACTGGTTGGCAAGGCTATTAAATTAGGGTCTTCGGAACCTTCGTCCATCCCTATGGTTACTATACGCATGCCACCAGTTGCAGGCGGCATATCATTGGCAGTTTTGGCAACGGGTGTTACCTTTTCAATGCCATCAAACTTAAAAACAACTTCCTTTTTGGTATCATAAGCTTCAACAATTAAGCCGGGTAAACCGGTTAATTTCCAGGGGCCGCTGCGGTATGGCAGGTCGGCACAAAACCAGGCTGTGTAATCTCTGCCTGCAAAATGGCCGGTAGCTTTTTGGCAGCTTAGGTTACCAACCGTCATGGTGTCGCTGCTTATTTTCCAGTTAATAACCGGGAAGGGCTCTTCAACTAAATAGGTGGTTATAATTCTATCTTTCCGCAACAATTTATTTTCGTTGGGGAATATAAAAAATTCTTTGTTGCTGCTTTCCGAGCGGCTTGAAACCTGTATATTACCACCTGCACTCATTTGCTCTTTAATTTGCTGCCTCATTTGAGCCATCTGCATTTTGCGGTCGTAACTTTTATAAACGCTGGCATTTTTGCCAAGTACCAATACCATGTTTTCGGTATAAGGTTTATCTTTTGCGGTGGTATCGCGCAGCCAGGTATATTTATAGTGAACCATGGCCAATGCCGAATCGGGCTTTTGCGCACTTGCTGCGGTAAACAGTAACAAGCCTAACAGTGTGAGTAATTGTGATTTCATGTCAATATTGAGTTTAATTTTAGTTTCTTCATCTCCCCTTTTTTGAGAGTTAATTAATTTACAAATCAAATATAACTAAATAGTTAGTTTTAAAACTAACTATTTAGTTATTTAACAATTTTTAACAATATCGTCATTAAATAAAAAACCTCACTACTCACCAAATAACCAGTACCATTGAACGTGTAACCAAAAACATTAAACACGAATATCCCCGTATAAAGCAGATTGTTATTGAGCCTGTAGAGTAATCAGGATTTACAGGATTAAAGAATTTACAGAATTGTCTGAACCAGAATTTATAGAATTTAAGAATTAACAGAATATACTTTATCAGGAGGGCGCGATAAGATGCTAAAAACAACTGGCCAGATAATGCTAGGTGGAGATTTACAACATTAAATTCTGTTAATTCTTAAATTCCATAAATTCTGGTTCAGACAATCCTGGTTCAGACATTAAATTCTGTAAATTCTTTAATCCTGTAAATTCTGATCCAAAAATTATACATTTGCAAAACAATGCTAATCCGTCGCGGCTTTATACTTTTCTTAATGTTTGCCATACTATCGGCAAATTTTACGCAATTGTTTGTGTTTGCGGGTTATACGGCCAATCAAAAATACATTGCAAGTGCCCTTTGCGAAAACCGCGATAAGCCCTGGCTGCATTGTAACGGCAAGTGCTACCTCATGAAAAAGATAAAGCAAGCCGATGATAAAGAGCGGGCCGACGAGCGTCAAACTCAAAAAAGCTTGTTCCAGGAGGTGTTTTTTGCAGGCACATCAACTATTAAATTCCACAGTACATTGTTGCAGGTTATTGCAACACCTTATATCAACAGCGCACAACCTGCGCAACCCGGCGTAATTTTTCAGCCACCAAGAGCGTAGTTTTATTGGGTTATTAATTTAATGTTCCTCGTGCCGTTTAGGTGATGAGCGGAGTTTGCTGTTTGCAAAGCATACGTAATTTACGTTTTGGCGCAAAAGAATGCTCCATCATACCACGTTCTAAATGGCGTAACGTTAAATTATTCTTTAACCCGCACATCGCAGACGATGCGATCCATCCCTATAACGGAAATAAACAAACCAATTAATGCTGTTAATATTACAATGAAATATTTTATACTATCCATACTTTTGCTGTTTTCAGTAAAAACATACAGTCAAATTACCGGCACCGTAACCGATGCGGTTACCCACGAGGCTATTGCCGGTGTTATAATTATCGGGGCCGATAACCAAAGCCAAACCAATAGCAAAGGCAAATTTAGCCTACCTGCTTCAGCAAGCGGAGTTATTAATTTTAGCATGATAGGCTATACGGCCAAGCTGGTTACCATAACGTTGGGTAAACCGCTCAATGTTACGCTGGAAACATCTACAGTTGATTTGCAACCGGTTGTGGTAACGGCCAGCCGCGAGGGGCAATCGCGCAAAAGCGCACCTATTGCCATTAGTCAAATTAATGCTACCCAGATAAAAGACACCAAAGCTACCGCCCTTTACCAGTTACTAAACAAGGTAAGCGGTGTTTACATGGTTGATTTGGGTAACGAGCAGCATACCATGGCCATAAGGCAACCCATTACCTACAACGCCCTGTACTTGTATATGGAAGATGGCTTGCCTATAAGGCCAACCGGCATATTTAATCATAACTCGCTTTACGAAATTAATATGCAGGGCGTAAAAGATATTGAGGTTGTTAAGGGCCCGGCATCATCGTTATACGGCAGTAACTCCATTGGCGGGGCCATAAATTTTATTACACAAAGCCCGCCATCGGGCTATAGCGGCAATATTGCCGTGCAGGGCGATAGCTACCATTACCGCCGCATTGATGCCGACGGCGGTTTTACAAGCGGCAATTTTGGCTTATATGCCGGCGGCTACGTTACCCATCAAAAAGATAGCTGGCAAGATTATTCGGACTTTGACAAGTATTCGGCCAACCTAAAAACCACTTATCAGTTTAACGCCCGTACCAAGCTTACCACCGCCGCAACCTACAATTATTTAAATACCCAAACACCCGGAAGTTTAGATAGTGCTCATTTTTATAACCGCAGCTATGGCGCAAACCAGCGTTTTACGTACCGCAAGGTTAACGCGTTTAGGGCAAGTTCGCGTTTAGAACATAACTGGAACGAGAAAAATAATACTTTTTTCACCCTCTTTTTTCGTGATAACTCAACTGCGCAATTACCCAGCTATTTTATTAGCGATGTGCGCGTAGCGGGCGTTTACCAAAGCTCAAACGGGCAGGTTAACGATCAAAAATTTCAAAGCTACGGCTTACTAACCCAGCACCGGGCCGATTTTAACTTTTTACACTCGCGGTTAATAGTGGGCGCCTATCTGGACGATAGCCCGAGTTCGTACTACGCGCAATACCTTAACATACAAAAAGATGTAGCAAACAATTACTACACCGGCTTTACCAACACAGGCACTTATATTGACGATTATAAAATAGGTTTGTTCAATACCGCCGCTTATACCCAGTTTGAAATACACCCCATTGAGCCGTTGCGCATTGTTGCCGGCCTGCGGTACGACCACGTGCATTACAACTTTACCAACGGCCTGCCTGCCAGCAATACCAAATACAAACAGCAGGAAACCAACAATTTTAATATTGTGGCACCTAAACTGGGTTTAACCTATAATTTAGCCACCAACACCTGTTTTTACGCCAATTACAGCGTAGGTTTCCAGCCACCCGAAACTGGCGATTTATATAGCTCGCGGCAATTACCCCCGCTAAAGCAAGCTACCTTTAACAATTACGAAGCTGGCGGCTGGCTTTCGGCATGGGACAAGAAATTATATTTTGAATTGAGCCTGTATGATATGGAGGGCCATAACGAGATCATATCGCAATTACTGCCCGATAATACTACCCAAAACCAAAATGCCGGCCAAACGCGGCACCAGGGTATTGAGTATGCTTTAACTTATGCGCCGGTTAAATCGCTCAGTTTTCGCTTTAGCGGCACCAATGCCAAACACACTTATTTGCAATACAGCGAAGTAAGCAACGGCGTGGTTAAAGTATACAACGGCAACCGGATGAACAATGCACCCGCCTTTATTGCCAACTCCGAACTGACATACAAACCGCTCTTTATCCCCGGCTTACGCGCATCTGCCGAGTGGCAACACATTAACCAATATTATACCGATGCCGCAAACACCAAAACCTATTCGGGTTACAACATTTACAACCTGCGCTTTGGGTACAATTTTAATAGCATTATTAAAGGTGCAGGCATTTGGTTAAACATACTTAACGCCACCAACCAGCTTTATGCAACTACGGTAACGCATAGCCAGTATGGCGATACTTATAACGCCGCGCCACCACGCATTTACACCCTGGGCATTAGTTATTCGTTCTCAAAATATTAAAATCAAATGAAAAGCAGCTTTTATAAATGGCACCGCATATTGGGTTTAACGGCCCTTGTTCCGGTTATTTTTTGGACGTTGAGTGGCCTGTCGCACCCCTTTATGTCAAACTGGTTTAGGCCCTTTATACCAAACGAGGTTTTTAGGCCGCTCACCCAGCAGCAAATGAAGCCTGCGTTATCTATTCAGCAGGTAATGGACCAAAACCACCTTACTGAGTTGCGTAACTTTGGCCTCGTACATTTTAATAACGGCACCTTTTACCAAATATTAAACCGGGATAGCACTTATCAGTATTATTCGGCTGCCGATGGTAAATTATCCCCTTACGGGGATAAACGCTATGCCATTTACCTGGCGCGTTATTTTACCCAGGATTCTGTTTCGGCAATAAAGAATGTAGAAGTGCAAACCGGTTTCGACGGGCAATACCAACCCATTAACCATTTGCTGCCCGTATGGAAAATATCTTTCGAGCGGCCTGATGGCATGGATGTGTATGTAGAAACCAGCCAAAGCCGCTTGGGTACTTTTAATAACAATACCCGCAAATGGATGCTTTGGTTGTTTGATGAGTTTCACACCTGGCGCTTTTTAGCTGCCCTGGGCGGCGAAAGCTTCCGCATTATTGTATTGATGGTAGTGGTAGCCATCATGTTGCTTTCGCTGATGAGCGGCATAACGGTTTACGCACTATTTTGGAAGAAGTTTAAACAGATACAGCAACAACGTAAAGCAAACGGCACCGCGCAAAAACGCTTTTTGCACCGCTACCACCGGCAACTGGGCTTATGGGTGTCGTTCGTGATGTTGACTTTTACTGTGAGCGGGGCCTTCCACCTGTATGTAAAGCTTTATAACTTACAGCCCAGGCACGCACAGTTTGAGCAACTTATTGGGCGCCGGCAGCTTGCCTTATCAAACCTTAACTTACCTGTGCCCGATAGTACTATTAAAAAGGTATCGATAGCTAAATTTAACGATAGCGTTTATTACCAGGTGCTTAACCATAAAAAAGAAGTATTGTATATAAACACCGCAACAGGCGCCCAACTTACCAACGGCGATAAAACGTTTGCGGCAAGTTTAAGCAGTTTTTATAATAACGGCAGCAATAAAACCTCAATTGCAAAGGGCAACATTATTGTAACGCCTGTAAAACAATTTGATAACGAGTATGGCTTTATTAACAAGCGGCTCCCGGTGCAAAAGGTGCATTACCCCAATGGCGAAAATTGGTACATTGAAACCACAACCGCCAAACTTGCCGCCAAGGTAGCGGGTATTGATAGAGCCGAAGGCCTATCGTTCATCTTCCTGCACAAATATTTTGGCATGTCGTGGGCCGGGAAAAACATAAGGGATGTTGTGAGCATGTTAGCCGCTTTGGGTGTACTGGTGGTATCGTTGTTTGGTTTTGCGTCGTTTATAAAAAACAAATAGGTTAAGTGTTTAAAGACGCTTCTAATTAAAGGCAGAATATTATGAAAAATTTAATCGCGATCATTTGCTTATTGTTGAGCGTTACAGCCTGCAACAATAAACAGGCCACAACAAGTACCGCAGTTGCCGATAGTAGTACAGCTAAAAAAACAAAAGGAATTAGGTACACCTGCACCATGCACCCGCAGGTAATTACAACCAAACCCGGCACCTGCCCCAAATGCGGCATGGAACTGGTAGAAAAAGATGATAGCAAATAATGCGGAGTTTTTTTTAATTGGCTGAAAGGCCCATTAAAGGTTTATTTTTTGCTTGCCTTTGCTATTGGGTTAAACTGTAAAGCCAGTTTAACCCAATATTGCAAATCGGGTTGTGTTTGCAAAAATTCGTCGCTTACAAAAATGTAACCTTTCATCCCGGTGCCCTGGCGGGCCATTGGTGTTACGCCTTCCTTTTCCAGAGCTTGTTCATATAGGTTGGGGTTTAGCCTAACCAGCATACTGTCTTTTTTTACGGCTACGCATATTTTATTGTTTACCATAAAGCATAAACCGCCAAACATCGTTTTCTCCTCAACGTTTTCTTCTCCCGCATCGGCAATAATTTCGCGCACGCGGTTGGCAAGGGTTTCGTTATAAGCCATTTTGGTTTCTTAAACTTTTTTAGAAAACTTAGTTACATCAATTTTAAATTAGCGGTAAAAAAACAAAGCGAATCACAATAAATACCCCTCAAGCGGATATTATCCAAACAAAGTACTGCTTAAATACCTATCGCCGCGGTCGCAGGCTATAAATACAATAACGCCTTGTTCAAGTTCGGCGGCAAGTTTTATAGCGGCGGAACATGCGCCACCGCTGCTCATACCGGCAAAAACACCTTCAACCTTAGCTAATTTGCGCGCCATTTGGGTAGCTTCCTCTTCGGATATATCCATTACCCTATCAACACGTGTGGCATCAAATATTTTTGGCAGATAAGCCTCCGGCCAACGGCGTATACCGGGGATTGATGAACCTTCGATGGGTTGGCAGCCCACAATTTGCACATCATTATTTTGCTCTTTTAAATACCTTGAGCAGCCCATAATAGTGCCTGTGGTACCCATAGCACTTACAAAATGGGTTATTTGCCCATCGGTGTCACGCCAAATTTCTGGGCCGGTGGTTTTTACATGGGCCATGTAATTATCGGGGTTGGCAAACTGGTTGAGTAAAAAAAACTCGCCACCGGCACTTTTTTCTTCAGCATAATCGCGGCAACGCTCAATACCCTCAAGCAGGGTAACTTTTGCGCCAAAGGCCTCCATAGTTAAGGTACGCTCGCGGGTGGAGTTATCGGGCATTACCAGTTCAATTTCCAAATCAAACAAGCGGGCTATCATGGCTAAAGCTATGCCGGTATTGCCGCTGGTAGCTTCTATCAGCTTCATGCCGGGTTTAATATCGCCGCGCTCAATACCGCTGCGTATCATGTTGAGGGCGGCACGGTCTTTAACGCTGCCGCCGGGGTTGTGGCCCTCCAGTTTGGCGTATATTTTTACATTAGGGTTGGGGTTTAGCTTAACTATCTCAACCAGTGGCGTGTTGCCTACCAAATCTATAATGCCTGCCATGTTATTTAATTTTTTCTTCCTTTTTTAATACCTGTATATCGGGCTTGTGGTACACCCGCGAATCGGCCGGGACGCTTTTGGTGAGCCATACGTTGCCGCCTATTACGCTGTTAGCGCCTATTACTGTTTCGCCGCCCAAAATGGTAGCCCCGGAGTAAATTACAACGCCGTCTTCAACCGTGGGGTGCCGCTTGGTAAAAGCCATGCTTTTGCTAACGCTTAACGCGCCCAAAGTAACACCCTGATAAAGCTTTACATTTTTACCAATTACGCAGCTTTCGCCGATAACGATACCGGTACCATGATCGATATGAAAATACTCACCAATGATAGCCGCGGGGTGAATATCAATACCGGTAGCCGAATGTGCATGTTCTGTAAGGATGCGGGGCAATAAGGGCACGTTTAACTTATAAAGCGCATGGGCCAGCCTGTAATAGCAAATGGCATAAAAACCGGGATAGGCGCGCACCACTTCAAACTCGCTGCGGGCCGCCGGGTCGCCACGAAAAATAGCCTGAATATCGGTATTGAGTAAACGGTATAATTCGGGAATGAGTTTAAAAAAATCCTGGGCAACCTGGTCGTTATTGCAATCGCGGCAAGCCTGTGTGGCATCCAGTATTTCGCAAAGTTCGTCTTCCAGCTTATCAAATTCGGCCTTTAACTGCTGTACCGATGTATAAGCCTGCCTTGAATGCTCGGGGTATAACAAGCTGATAACCTGCAATGCCCAATCGGCCATTTGCTGGTTGCTGGGTACAGCCTCAATATCGCGCTGTTTGTTAAATATATGCTGGTAAAATTCCTGATCCATTATACTTGTTTCCCTACGTTCCATATAGAGAACATAGAATTATACCACAAGTTTATAAAAAAGAATGTTGTTTGTTTGTAAAAAGGGGATAATATGATTGAACCGGAATTTTTTGTATTTTAAGAATAACCAGAATTTGACTATGTAATTGCCCAAGCATCATTGGATATTTACCTGGTTTGGGTATTACTATTAATATTTTGTATTTTTGGGAAAAGGATAATTGTTATGCAACCTCAAAAACTAAATGCCCTGCAATTGGAGTTATTAAACATGTACTCCTTTCAACCAAAAGAGGAAGATTTATTGGCTATAAAAAAAATGATGGCTGAGTATTTTTCGGATAAGCTTCAAAGTAACATCCAAAAAGCGATTGAGCAGAAGGGTATTACCGAAGCTGACTTGGATAGCTGGGTGAATGAGTAAATTACGTCTCCTTCTCGACACTAACATTTTTCTTGTCTCGCTTGCACTGAGTTCCAAATATAACTGGATACACCGTGCTTTATTAAACAACAGATTTGATTTGGTTGTTTCTAACGAAATTCTAACAGAATACCAGGAACAAATAAGCATTCGTTACGGGATTGAGCAAACCGATGCTTCGCTTGATTTTTTATTGCTTCTTCCGAACGTTATCTTAAAAAATCCGTCCTTTTTGTGGCAATTAGTAGAAAATGACAAGGACGATAATAAGTTTGTGGATTGCTATGTAGCCAGCCAAGCAGATTTTATTATTAGTAATGATCGTCATTTACATCAGATTAAAAACAATCAATTTCCTCATATTTCAATTTTGCGTTATGAAGAATTTGAACGAGAATACAAGGCGATTTTGATTTCATAGCCTAAGCATGCAAACGGGGCTATGGCATCGGTATTTCCTTAAATTTCCTCTTACATATCATATCTAAATATCAATAAAGCTAATAAAAAGCCTTACGCTCGTTCAGGCGTCAACGTCATAGCCCCAACGGGCGGATTTATTCATCTTCATCAGTATCAGGCCAAGCGTATAAATCCAAATCAAATTCAATATCTACTTCCTTAATTAATTTATTATACCGCGAATCCAAATGAATCCAGGGTGTGCTTTCTCCATTATCAGCATACGTAAATATTGCACAGCTAAACTCGCAATAATATTTTTTAGATAGGTCGCGAAAAATATCAAGTTTAGATTCTATAATAGTTAACATGGCATTCATCTGATCATCAAAGGATGCATATTCATCTAAGCCAGACCCCATTAACCAACTATTGCGTTTTATGAGCGGCGAATTGGGATTTCTTGGATTTCTTTTATCGCCAATAACAAATACCATTATGGGTTGAAAACCAATAAGTTGTGTTAACTCGTCATGTTTTATATCTTCAAAACCAGATATTCTTAAATCTAAAACAACCTTGTTTTTTGCCATAATTTAAAGCTACCAAAAAAAGCCCCGTTTTCACGAGGCTTCTATATTTTAAAGTCCACCCTTTTGGGGAGGCTTTATGTGGGGCTGTTACCTCCGCTCGTTCAGGCGTCTACGCCTGAACACACAAAGTTTTGAGCGTCTGCGCTCACGGGGTGCAAGGATATTATTTGCGGCCGGCAGCGTGGACGCTGCAAACTGCTTATGTTCAGGCGTGGACGCCTGAACGGGCGGCTTAACTAAATACTTGTTCAAAATAAAAGCCCCATTTTCATGAGGCTTCTATATTTTAAAGTCCACCCTTTTGGGGAGGCTTTATGTGGGGCTGTTACTGATACTGTATATAATTAGGGTTAGGTTTTAATTTTAAAACTTCTTCCGGGGTCATCATGTGGTGCGGAGCTTTTTTGATGTCGTTTTTGTAGAATAATTTAAAGCCTGTAAACTGCACCGGTTCGCCGTACACAAAATAGCGCCAGGTACCTAACTTTAAGTCGGGCTCTCCCCATCCGTCCATATCCATTACCAGTTGTACTTCGGGGTGTAGTTTTATGCTTTTGTAATTGGTTACCATTTTTTTAGTAAAACGGTGTACCACTAAAATTTTTGGCGGCAGGTTATATTTTTTAACAAGGCCGGTTAAGTAGGCCGATACATAATTAATATCCTCGGCATCATAAGTACCAATTTTTTTGCCGGGCTTGCTACCGTCTTTCATGGAAAACTCCGGGTCCATACCAAAATTAACTTGGGGCATAGCCAGGTATTTTTCAAACAAAGGTAGTTCGGCATGTATGTTACTTAGGGCAACCTGCACATCTAAAAACACAATGGCGTTTATTTTTTTAGCCAAAACCAAAACGCTGTCTATTTGCTTAAACGGCATGCGGTAGCGGTATTTACCGTCTTTACCGGCATCGCCCTGTGCAACCACGGCTATGTAATGCAAAGCGGGTTGAACCGGCGTTTTAGGGTCGGCCTTTTCCCAGTGTTTGCATTCGGCCTGTAGTTTGGCAAGCATTTCTTTAGGTGGTATTTCGCCTAAAATACCCATCTTTTTGGCATATAGGTTACCGTAAAATGCAACTACGCGTTTAAAGGGTAATATTGCGCCAGCTACAGGGTAGGGTGTATTTTTAACAGGCCATTTACCGGTGGTATCGCCATGGGCACTGCGTTTCATTACCGAATCGTACAGTGCCTTATCCAACGGCGGGTAAACCACCTTGCCAGTATCGGCAGCCGGGGCGGCCTGGGCCGATGTTGTAGTTGTTGCTTTTTTGGAAGTTGCTGATGCTGCCGCTGTTTTGCTTTCGCCACCGCAGTTGGTTAAAACCACCGTAGCGGTTGATAGGGCGAGCACAGATAAAAATGTTTTCAATTTCATGTTATTAGTTAGATATGTAGCCTGGGCCGTGCAATATAGCACCATTACGGGTACCATTGTGTTTAAAATTATCAACAGTTAATTTGCCGTTTACCAAAACGTACTTAAAACCGCTTGAAAAAGCATGAGGGCGCTCATAGGTAGAATTATCAATTACCTTATCGGCATCAAAAACAACCACATCGGCAAACATGCCCGGTTGCAACAGGCCGCGACCGGTTAACCGGAATTTTTGCGCAGGCAGCGATGTCATTTTCCGGATGGCATCTTCAAGCCTGAGCACATTCTTTTCTCTTACGTAGTAGCCCAGCACGCGTGCATTGGTACCATAACCACGCGGGTGTGGCACGCCGAAGCCAAAAAGCCTTATGCCCGAATCGGACGCTACCATGGTAAGCGGGTATTTCATAATGTTAACCACATCGTCTTCATTCATCCCATGAAAAACCATTGATGCTCCGCCTATGCGGGTAATATCCAGTATGGTTTCTATCTGGTCGGGAATGGTATTGGGGCGGCCTTTTAACGCGTTAATCTGTTCTATATTCTTGCCGTTTAGGGTGCTGTCATTATCGCAATGTGCAACTACGGCATAATCAAAACTGGTACGGTCGCGGCGGGTCATGTCCTGCACCATTTCGGCAACAATTTTGGAGTGAATCGCCGGGTCGTTTATTCGTTTTACGGCAGCTTTGTGGCCTCCATCCAAAACCCAATCGGGTATTAAAACATTTAGGGTGGTGCTGCTTGCGGTGTACGGGTATTGATCTACGGTAACGTCCAAACCCTCTTTACGGGCCTGTTCAACCATAGCAATCATTTGGTCGCTTTTGTTCCAGTTGGGGCGGCCTACTTTAAAGTGCGATATTTCTACCGGCATATTGGCTTCCCGGCCAATGCTGATGGCTTCGTTAATGGCCTCAAATATTTTGTCGCTTTCGTTGCGCATGTGCGAGGTATAAATCCCCTTATACTTCGCTGCCGCTTTGGCAAGCGCCACCACTTCGCCGGTTTTTGAATACATACCCGGCGCATAAATGAGCCCTGTTGAAAAGCCCATCGCACCATCGCGCATGGCTTGCTCAACCACACGCTGCATTTGTAGCAACTGTGCCGCACTTGGAGCCTTCATCTCTTCGCCCAAAACGGTTTTACGTACATCGTTATGGCCGATAAGCGTGCCTACGTTTATAGAAAGCGGATTTTTTTCGAGATCGGTAAAGTAAGCTTTAATATCCGTGTTTGACGAGCCGCAGTTACCCGTAATAACCGATGTTACACCATCGTAAATAAAGCTATCGGCAGTAGGCGTTTTTTTTTCGTCACCCTCAATATGCGTATGCACATCAATAAAACCGGGAGCTATAATTAAGCCTGTGGCATCAATGGTTTGGGTAGCTTTATCTTTAGAAAGATCGCCAACGCTAACTATTTTGTTTTTAACGATGCCAACATCGCCATAAAACCACGGGTTGCCGCTGCCGTCAATTATTTTACCATGTTTAAGTATGATATCGAAATGCTGTTGGGCCGTGGCCGCAATGGGCGCAAGGCATAGCAAAAGTATCCAAAATTTACGTGCTGGCATTGCGGCTAAAATTAAACTAAGCTTAATTTAAATACAAGTTTAATTACTACTATTTATGATTAAAAAACTTTCCGAAAACACCAAGTGGCAATTTACTGCCTGCGGTGGCTTGCAGGTACAATTCGCCAATTTCGAGGTTTTGTACTTTTGGGAACGCGCTTAGTATGAGGTTTTGTACGATTACTGACGAAAAGCCAAGCGAATAGGTATTGAGTATTAAAAAATGCTCTTCGGGGTCAAGCAGTTTAACTACGTCGTGCATCATTTCGTTCAGGCTATCTTCCAGTTTCCATTTTTCGCCGTTGGGGCCGTGGCCGTAGGCGGGGGGATCTAAAATAATGCCGTTGTAGGTTTTGCCGCGTTTAACTTCGCGCTTTACAAATTTAAGGGCATCTTCAACAACCCAACGTATATCTTTCAGGCCCGAAAGTTCCATATTTTCGTTACCCCAGGTTACTACCTGCTTTATCGAATCAACGTGTGTAGTATCGGCACCAGCCGCTTTCGCGATAAGCGATGCACCGCCTGTATAAGCAAAGAGGTTTAACACCCGCGGCTGCTCGGTTTTAAATAACTTTACATGCTTTGATATATAATCCCAGTTTACGGCTTGCTCCGGAAACATGCCCACGTGCTTAAACGATGTTAAGGCCATGCGCAGGTTAATTTTAACATCGCCGTTTTGGTATTCAATATTCCATCTGTCGGGCAAATTTGTATTCTTTTTAACCCACTCGCCTGATGTTGCCGAGCGGCCTTTAAAACGGATGTGGTGTTGCTTTGTCCATTCTGCTTCGCTCAAACCCTTGTTCCAAACAGCCTGCGGTTCCGGGCGAATTAAGATGAGATTGCCAAAACGCTCCAGCTTTTCAAAGCTGCCGCAGTCAATCAGTTCGTAATCTTTCCAGTGGGTGGGCGTAAGCAGTTGGATCATTTGGTATTATTTGCGGCTGCAAATATAGAGATATATCTGAAGTTGTAGATGGGAAGTCTGAAGCCCGAATTCGGGAGCCTGAAGCAAATGCATCGGACTTCTGTCTGTCGACCTCGGACTAAAGACTATCTTCGGCCTCTGACTGCCGACTACCGACTTAGCACCCCGTTTACAATTTCTCGCGCGCTGCCTGCATAAACCTGCTGGCAAATACAAAGCTGTTGAGTTCTTTATTATCGGTATGGGCAATTTCTTTGTTGCTTCCCTCCCACCATTTCTGGCCGTCGTTTAAAAATATGATGTGATCGCCAATACCCATTACCGAGTTCATATCGTGGGTAACCACAACGGTTGTGGTTTGGTATTCCTGGGTAATTTCGGCAATCAGTTCGTCAATTAAAATAGAGGTTTTAGGGTCCAGGCCCGAGTTAGGCTCGTCAACAAACAAGTATTTGGGCTGCATGGATATGGCGCGTGCTATGCCTACGCGTTTCTTCATCCCGCCCGAAAGCTCCGAAGGATATAGGTTATTTTTCCCGGCAAGGTTAACCTTTTCCAGGCAAAAATTAGCCCGGTCTATTTTTTCGGCTTTGGGCATGGTAGTGAACAAATTGAGCGGGAATATAATATTATCTTGCACCGTCATGGAGTCGAACAAGGCCGAACTTTGAAAAAGCATCCCAATTTGTTTACGTATAGGTACGCGTTCAACAAAATGCATGTCGGTAAAATTCTCGCCGTCGTAAAATACTTTTCCTTCTGTTGGTTCGTGCAAACCAACAATACATTTAAGTAAGGTTGTTTTACCCGAGCCTGAGCCGCCAATAATCAAGTTATTTTGCCCAGGTTTTAACTGAGCCGTAATACCTTTAAGTACCTTATTATCGCCAAATGTTTTATGTACGTTTTGTATATCGATCATAAAAATATGCGTGAAATAACAAGGTCAAAAAATAAAATCATTACGCAACTGTAAACCACACCGCGTGTAGCGGCCTGCCCAACTTCTAAAGCACCGCCCGATGTGTAAAACCCTTGAAAGCTACAAATAGAGGTGATAATAAAACCAAATACTGCGGCCTTAGTTAAACAAACGGTTACAATGATAGAGTTAAAACCATCGCTAAGGCCGGTTATAAAATCGGAAGTTGAAACTTCGCTTGATAGTGAGCAGGCAATGTAACCACCGGTAAAACCTAATAAAACCGATACAATAACCAATAAAGGTATCATGGTAACGCCGGCTATAATTTTGGGCGATATTAAAAAGCCCGGCGAATTTACGCCCATTATTTCCAAAGCATCAATTTGTTCGGTTACGCGCATGGTGCCTATTTGCGATGCCATGCTTGAGCCTACGCGCCCGGCCAGTACCAGGGCCGAAATTGTTGGGCTAAACTCCAATATTGTACTATCGCGGGCAATACTGCCTACTACGCTTTTTGGTATAATGGGGTTAATAAGCTGGAAAGCGGTTTGAATGGTTACCGCCGCACCAATAAATATGGATATTATAGCTATAATGCCTAACGAGCCAATACCTACCGATACCATTTCGTGCATTACTTCGTTCCAGTAAACGCTAAACTTTTCGGGCCGCTTAAAGCTTAGCCGCATTAACAATATATATTTCCCTAAGCTGTTTAGTAGCATCCTTTAAATTTAATAATGGTAAAAGTACATTTTTTTAGTTTAATCATTTGCTGTTTGAGTATAATAAGCCTGTCAAAAAATTGTGGTGTACGTTGCTTTTAATACTTAATTTTAAACCGCAGAGCAAATAAGGCCCTGCCTTTATTAAAAAAAACCATTATATGGAAAACGTTATTATTACCGGCGCAACCAAGGGTATTGGCCGTTCCATTGCAAAAGCCTTTGCTAAACAAGGTTTAAACATAGCAGTTTGTTCGCGCAATAGCGAAGATTTGTTGCTTTTGCACGACGAACTGCTAAAAATAAACCCCGGCATAAGAGTACTAACCAGCAAAACCGATTTTAGTGTTAAAGAAAACGTAACAGCCTTTGCCGGTTTAGCCGAACAGGAACTGGGTTTTATAAGCGCCATAGTAAACAATGTGGGTATGTACGAACCATCGAGCATATTGGATGATGAGGAAGATACCTTCGGAAAATTAATTAATACCAACCTGATGCCTGCCTACGAGTTATACCGCTATTTTGGTAAAACCATGATGGCATCCGGCAAGGGGCACATTTTTAATATATGCTCAATAGCGGCCATTAACCCTGTTGTAGAAGCCGGAATGTATTCTGTAACTAAATTTGCATTGCTGGGTCTAACTAAGGTAATGAGGCTCGAAATGCAGGATTACGGCGTAAAAGTAACAGCTATACTGCCGGGATCGACGTTAACAGATTCATGGAAGGATAACACTTTATCTGCAGATAAATTTGTATCGCCTGATGATATTGCTTCGGCAATAATAAGCGCCTGGACAATGAGTAAGGGTGCTAATGTTGATGAGATCATAATCAAACCTGTATGGGGCCAGGTTTAATTATTAACAAATTAAAAATTTTAACGATGAGAAACAGATTATACCGCGACGAGCAACATAAAACAATTGGAGGTGTTTGCGCCGGTTTAGCAGCGTATTTTAATGTAGATGTAGCATTAGTACGCGTAATTTTTGTATTGGCCATGGTACTGGGTGGCGGCGGCTTTTTAGGTTACGTAATTTTATGGGTGGTGGTGCCGTCATCGCCAATTATGTCGCCTGCCGACGAGTTTTTTGCAAGGGCCCAGCCCATAGAGGTAAAACCCTTTACACCGGTTAGCCGCCAGGTTACAAAGGGCAGCATAATTGGCGGTGTGGTACTGATTATGTTTGGGGTTTATTTAACGCTCGACCAGTTAGATGTTATCCCGGATATTGATTTTAACACCTTTTGGCCAATAGCACTCATTGTTGTGGGCCTCATTTTGATGTTTGGTTTCTGGCAAAAAAAGCCCGATAGCACAACATCCGGCTGGGATGATAACACTCTTACCAAAAACACAAGCACTACTACTACCGATAATTCTTCAATTATATAACCATGCGTAACGATAAATTAATACCAGGCACAGTACTGGTTATCATTGGAACCCTGTTTTTGTTAGATAACTTTAACTATATCGATTTTGATTGGTTCTCGCTTTTTCGCCTATGGCCAATTTTACTGGTAATTGCCGGCGTTAACCTGGTTTTTGCCTACAACCACTCGGGCACGGCAACTGCTATAAAAATAGCAGTACTGGTAGCTGGCATGGCCTTTTTAATATTTAACGGTATAGGCCATCCGCATCATTACAACCGCCACAACTGGAAATATGCTTTTAAGCACTTTGATTTTAATGACAATGAAAGCGATAGCGATAATGACGACGACAGCGATTCGACCGATACGGGCAGCGTTAGCAAAAACTTTAAGAGCAGCAACCACTACCAGGCTGCCTATAAGCCAAGCACAAAACAGGCTACACTTAATATAAGCGGCGGTGCAACCAGCTATGTACTTAAAGATATGACTACCAATTTGTTTGAGGCCGATACCAAAGAAAGCGGCAACCATTACAGCTTAACAAGTACCGACGAGGACGATGCACAAACGCTTGATTTTGATATGAATGGCGATAATAACCATCGACATGGCTTTGTTTTAAATTTTGGAAACGATAAATCGGACAAGGCTTATCTTAAACTAAACACTAACCCCGAATGGACTATTAATGTAGAAGCCGGAGCCGCCAAAATTAATTTCGACCTGAGCGCGTTTAAGGTGCAAAAGGTAAAATTAGAAGGTGGTGCGGCATCATTTAATGTTAAAATGGGCCAGCCCCTTGCCGAAACAACGGTTGATGTATCAACAGGTATCTCTAAGGTAGTTATAAGCGTACCTCGCAATGCGGCTTGCCATATCACATCCGAAACCGGAGTATCATCCAAATCATTCAAAGGTTTTGAAAGCGTGGGCGATGACGAGTACGAAACACCAAACTTTAGCAAGGCTACCAATAAAATGTACCTCAAAATAAGCGGTGGCATATCCGATTTTAAGGTGGAGCAATACTAAAACCACCACAACATTTAATATAAAATACAAAGGGGGCAATAACATTGTTCCCTTTATTTATTTTTGACCATATATGGACGAAATGTATCTGCTGGTAGTTAATGGCAAACCCGAGGGCCCGTATAGTATTAACGAGCTGAAGGCCATGCAAATTAAAGCCGCCGATTTTGTAAAAACTGCCGAAATGGACGATTATAAAGAGGCTCACGAAATTGCGCAGCTACGCACCATATTCGGTTTTCAGTTTCAGGCGGTGGCACCGCAGTATTTTGGCGCGTTCGATCAGCGGGCCCTTGCCGCAATAATTGATTGGTTAATTGTAATAGGGTCGCTTTCCATTGTAACGCTTATTGGTTTACTTGCTACAAGCGATGCTACTGTACGCACTATACTGCTATTTATACTGGCAATTATTATTATCCCGGCTCATTTAGCTTACAGCATCGCGATGGAAGGTTCGGCCAGGCAAGCTACTTTTGGCAAAAAAATATTGAAGATCCAGGTTTGTAATATGGATGGTTCGCCCATTAACATGGCAAAGGCCGCGGGCCGCAATTTGGCCAAAATATTTTCGGTACTTACTTTTTTTGTAGGTTACCTCATTTGCTTTTTTAACAAAAAACAACAATGCCTGCATGACATGATTGCCGGTACTTTAGTTACCCGCGAAAGGCTGATTTAAAATAAGAACCACATTTTACGCCATGGGCAACCTCAAACAAAACGTTAAACCCCGGCATTGAACTCACTTTAAATCCCAAAATAGCCTTTTTTCCGGGTAAGTATTTGCTACTAAACATACAGCCCGAGGCCAAAATTTGTAAAGCCCTTCATCAATTGCTATACCTATAAAAGCAAACAATAGTGGGTTTGGTTTGTAACCTTTACAGTATAAGCCGCCACCAGCATGATAAAATTAGGATTGTTAATTACCCTTGAAGCCAAACCGGATAAAGAGGCTGCACTTGAGTTTTTTTTAAAAAGCGCACTGCCCCTGGCCCAAAACGAACCGGATACCGTTACCTGGTATGCGTTTAAAATAAACAGCAACACCTTTGGCATATTTGATACCTTTAATAGTGAGCAAGGCAGGCAGGCTCACCTTAGCGGCCCTGTTGCTCAGGCTTTAATTGCCCGTGCAAACGAGTTGCTAACCAAACCGCCGCTTATCCAAAATATTGATATACCGGCTTACAAATAAACCAGGCTCCCATTTTTTATCGCAATAGCGCATTAAGCCCACCTATTTATTAAAAATAAATTAATTTAGGCAAATGCCACATGCTGCGCCAATATCAAAAAAACTACGGCTGATACCGCTTGCGGCGGTTATTTTTTTCACGGTATCGGGCGGGCCTTACGGGTTAGAGCCACTGTTGGGTTATGCCGGTAAAAACGGGGCCCTGTTGCTGTTGCTTGCCACCCCAATATTGTGGGACATACCAACCATACTTACCGTGCTGGAACTAAACAGCATGATGCCTGTTACCGGCGGTTATTACCAATGGGTTAAACGCGGCCTTGGTTTACGCATGGCCCTTTACGAGGGCTGGCTTACCTGGCTCTACACCTTTGTTGATTTAGCTATATACCCGGTTTTGTTTATCACCTATGCAGCCTATTTTTTTCCGCAGGTAGCGGTATATAAAATACCGGTTTGTTTGGTTATCATCTGGTTATCGGCGTTGCTTAATATATTGGGTATTGTGCCTGTTGGCCGTATAGCTGTGTTGTTAAGCGCCCTTGTTTTCACCCCATTTGTATGCCTTTGTGTTATGGGCTTTATGCACCATAGCGGGCCTTATGTTATACCTTCGCCATCGTTAAAGGGGCTGGGCATTTCGTCGATAGGTATGGGCCTGTATACTGTAATGTGGAATTTTTTGGGCTGGGATAATGCAACCACCTATGCCGGCGAAGTTAAAAACCCAATAAAAAGTTATTTAATATCAACCGGTTTAGCATTTATTGCCATTATTGGCATTTACTTTTTCTCTATATTAACGGCAGTACAATCGGGCATTAGTTTAAATACCGTTAGTAACAATGGTTTCCCGGCGCTGGGTTTGTATATTGGCGGCAAATGGCTGGGCAGCGCGCTGGCTTTTGGCGGCATGGCCTGTATGCTGGGTTTGTATTCGGCGGTGCTGCTATCGGTTTCGCGCATACCCAAAGTTATGGCAGATGATGGCCTGATGCCTAAAAAACTCGAAGCTTTGCACCCCAGGTTTAATTCGCCCTATATATCCATCATTGTATGCTCGGTTGTAGTGAGTTTGATGATTGTGCTTTCGTTTAAAGAGTTACTTATTATGGATGTTACCCTTTACGGCGCGGGCCTGTTGCTGGAGTTTATCAGCCTCATCGCACTTCGCATTAAAGCACCCAATCAGGCGCGTCCGTTTAAAATACCGCTTAATGTATTGGGTTTATGCCTCATGTTTTTGTTCCCCATTGGCGTTTTCGGCCTGGCCGTGGCGGGAGCCATAACCGAATCTGAAGGTACTTTAATACCCTTGCTCATTGCATTGGGCATTATGGTATCGGCAGAAGTAATATGGCAATACCTGATCTGGCGGAAGCCCGAATTAAAAAAAGCAGCGAGGTATGATGTTTAAACCGCCTGTTAGGTTATTGTGCTTTTACCATCGGCAAAAACACTAATCAATCAAAAACAGTTTAGCTTTGTTTCATAGATGATGAATATTCAAAAAGCCACATTTGGTAACGGATGCTTTTGGTGTACCGAAGCTATATTTCAAAGTATAAAAGGCGTGCTAAAGGTGCAATCGGGCTATATGGGTGGCTGTAAACCCAGCCCCACTTATATGGAGGTTTGCAACGGCGATACCGGTTATGCCGAGATGATAAAACTGGAGTATGATGCCGATGTTATTGGATATACCGAGCTGTTGCTGATGTTTTTTAAAACCCATAACCCTACTACATTAAACCGCCAGGGCAGTGATGCGGGCACGCAATACCGGTCGGTTATATTTTACAATACCGATGAGCAAAAACAACATGCCGAAGCCATGATAAAAAAACTAACAGCCGAGCAGGTTTTTGATAAACCCATTACAACCCAGGTTAGCCCCGCAGGCGAGTTTTACGTGGCCGAAACCCATCACCAAAATTACTATCTGGCCAATAAAATGAAGCCCTATTGTATGTTTGTTATCCAACCCAAAATGTACAAGTTTGCCAAAGAATTTGGCGAGAAAATGAAACCCGAATATTTTTGAAGTAACAAAAACTTTAAAAGTAAAAAAGCACAGAATAAAAAAGAAGCTTTTTTACTTTAATCAGAATTGTATATTTACCCAATAAAACGTTATGGCATGACTACAATTGAGAACAAATATTTGAAAGTATCTATCAGGCCGCAAGGGGCCGAACTGACATCTGTTTACAACAAAACCGATAACACCGAGCATTTGTGGCAGGCAGATGAAGCCATATGGCCGTGGCATGCACCCAATTTGTTTCCGCTTGTTGGCGGCACCATGAATAATGAACTCCATGTTGACGGTGTTGCCTACCCTGCTACAAGGCATGGCTTTACCCGCACATCTACCTTTCAACTGGTTGAAGCCAGCGATAAACACGCCAAATTTTCGTTACCATATAGCGAAAAAACATTGGCAATTTATCCCTACAAATTTGAACTGCAAATAATTTATACCCTTATTGATAATGCCTTGCGCGTATGCTATAAGGTTGTTAACCAGGATGAGCATACCATTTATTTTTCGGTAGGCGGGCATCCGGCCTTTAATGTACCGTTTTATGCGGGAGAAAAATACGAGGATTATTACCTTGAATTTGAGCAGGAAGAAGAACTGTTAACGCATACCATTTCACCAGACGGAAACCTTTCGGGCGATACCGAGGCGGTTAATTTAGACGGTAAAAAGTTAAGATTAACCAAAGAATTGTTTGCCAATGATGCCTTGGTTTTTAAAAACATCAAATCGAGAGAGATCGCAATCAGGAGCGATAAGCACGATAAATTTTTAACGGTACAATATCCGCACTTTAAACATATGGGTATTTGGGCAAAATACGGAGCCGATTTTTTATGTATTGAGCCCTGGCTAGGATACTCGGACACGGAAGGAATTATAACCGATATTAAGCAAAAGGAGGCCATTCAGCATGTAGACCATGGCCATGTTTTTGAAGCCGAATTTTTTATTATAACAAGCTACTAATTATAAATAACGGGTGCCGAAAGGCACCTTTTTTGTTGAATAGAAAAATATATAAAAGCAGATTATACCGGAATTGAGGATAAAAACAAGCACAAGATATTTGATAAGTTTTTTTCGGAAAAGGAAACCAGCGACAGTAATGACATAAGTCTTTACCGGCTTAATGTTATAATTAACAACTCGCTTTATTGAGATATGCCGATATGGCACCCACTACGTCCAGCAAGCTACCGGGCAAAAACCAGGCCCACGGAATACCGTTTGATTTACTGCTTTTTTATAAAATCAATTAAAATAAGTATCACTAATATTTCTGAGTTCGGTACTATTTTCAAATTCCGCCTCAAGTACTGCATGGTTTCGGAGAGGTGGTTTTTAATTGTGCTTTTCGACAAGTTTAGTTCTTCGGCTATTTCATCATGGCTGAGATCATCATATTTGCTTAATCGAAATATCTTTTGTTTTTGAGGCGATAATTGCGCTATGGCTTCTGCAATTAAGGCACGTAAGTCCTGTGTTTCTATACGCTTTTCGGCATTGTTAGTATGATACTGTATGTTTTCGGCAAGCAGGGCTATCAAAGTAGTTTCTTTGGCCAGCTTCCGCAGATAATCTATGGTTTTATTTCGCGCTATCGAAAACAAGTATGCCTGGGGCAACTCCACATTCAGCAAAACCGCGCGGTTAGTCCATAATTTCATAAAAACATCCTGGATAATTTCTTCCGAGGCATCTTCAGATTTAGACATCTTAAAAGCATAGGCCGCCAGCCGATCAAAATAAGCATCATAAATAATCCTGAATGCCATTTCATCGCCCGTTGCTATTTTATTGAATAACAACTTTTCTTCATGTGGTTGAAGCCTTTGCACTAATCGCTAATTAACAGTGTATCAATATCTAAATTAAGACGCAATATAATAAAAGGCACATTAATTTACAAACAATGTTAAATTAATGTGCCTTTAAATTAGGATAATTATTACCTCAAAAATATTTTAGAGGTAACTATTTATGGTTTGTTATGCTTTAACAGACAACGCCACCTCAATTTTGCCCAGCATATCATTCAAATGGTCACGCGTCATGGTATCACGTACCGATGGTAGCGCCGCCTTTATTTTTAATCGTAGCTTGATTAATGCGGCTTTGGCAATGCTATTCACATCCGAACCCTTAACCCCTGCAACAGCAGGTTTTACAATAGCACATAATTTATCCAAATAGCTTCTCTGTAAATTACGGCGGTAAATACTGATGGGCTGCCGTGTTACCAACTCGCTCCAGATGATGGTATTCAGGTCATTAAACAAGTCCGATACCTTATAAGTAGCCGGCTCAATAGCTTCGGCTGCCAGCATCCTGTTTATCCTGGTGCTGTTTATTAACCTGGTTAATGCCCCCTCCTGCAGCGAGCCAATAATCTCTACCGGGGAGCTGCCGGTATAGGCCAATATTTTATTATCAACCAGCCATAAAGGAGTTGTAAATACCTGTCTACTTAAAAAATCCATCGCATCTCGTTGTATTGCTGCAGGTACCAATGTGTATACAGGGCCTGGTTGCTCTACGGTTTTGATATTCTCATACCTGCCACCAATATTTTTAACCACATGGCCAACATATCGGCCAAGTTGACTGTATATTTGTTCGTGCATATTTTGCAATTCGTCATAACCCTCATTATCTTTCCGGGTCCACTCCTTCAAATGCGCAGTTATTCTTTTCAAATTCTTAATCCCATAATCACTTGCTTTCATAGCGTTGTCGCCTATATCCTCACTCTGCATCCGCGGGTCTTCAGCGTTGCTTTCGTTACCAAACCAATAACGCTTGTCGGCCGCCTTGGCTATTATCCATTGGTTTAGTACCGGTATTTCCTCGTCGGCATTCTTACTATCCGGTATCAATTTATATCCCCATTCTATTGCCCATTTATCGTACACGCCAATACGCGGAAACATCCCTTTTTCGGAGATATGATCTTCGGGCTGCGCCACATAATTAAAACGGGCATAATCCATAATGGATGGTGTGTGGCCATTCGCTTCAACCCAAGCTTTATCCCTCAGCTTTTCAACCGGTGTTGTTGAACTTGAACCATAATTATGCAATAAACCCAGGGTATGCCCAACTTCGTGCGATGACACAAAACGGATCAGTGAGCCCATCAGTTCGTCGTCAAACTGCATTTTACGTGCTTTTGGGTCAACTGCCGCGGCTTGCACAAAATACCAATCGTGTACAAGTTTCATAATATTGTGATACCAGTTGATATGTGTTTCGATAACTTCGCCACTGCGCGGATCGGTTATATGCGGACCGCTTGCATTGGCTACCGATGAGGGTTTATAAACCAAAGCGGAGTGCCTTGCGTCGTCTAAACTCCATGTTGGATCTTCCTGCGGCGTTGGAGCCATTTTTCCTACGATGGCGTTTTTAAAGCCAGCACTTTCAAAAGCCACATTCCAATCGTTAATACCCTGTATGAGGTAAGGAACCCATTTAGCGGGTGTTTCCGGATCGATATAAATAACAATTGGCTTTTTAGGCTCCACTAATTCGCCTTTTTTATATTTGGCCAAATCTGCATCCCTGGGTTCTAAACGCCAGCGTTCAATTACAGATTGACGCTTAATGCCCTGCGGGTTAGCGTCAAAATCAGTATAATCAAATGTAAAATAGCCCACTCTATCATCGGCATATCTGGCCTGCATTGGTATTTTAGGTAGCAGTACGATAGAGGTATTTAACTCTACAGTTACTGGTTTGGGGCTGCCTTGTGTTACAGGTGCTGCAACGCCATTAACGCTTTGCATAGCATTACCCATGTTTTTACTATACGTTTTAACTGTTTTAATCTCTGTGTTTATCGCGTAAGTACTCACATCTAACAGATATGATTTATCTGCCTGGTAAGCGCTAATGCCAAACTTTCCTTTTGATGACCCAAAAAAGAAAAGGTCATTATCGCCATTGATAATGTCGGTCATATCAATTACCGAAGCTTGTTGCCTTGTAACTGTATCTTTTTTGTAAGCCTTTACATCAAAGGCCAAGGCAATGGGCTGGATATTTGAATTGCTTACCGCTTTGAACATGGCCTGGGTTGAGTCTTTAGAACGCTCACTATACGAAAGTTCGCGGATGAATAGCTTATTATTCGGGCCTTTTTCAAACCTAATCACGCTTTGGTTAAGCACGTCGCCGGCATAGCCTGTCATGGCCGAGGTATTACGCGTGTCTGCACCCGCTTTTGCAAGCCGGCTAACAATCAGTATATCTCTGTTCAGTATACTATCTGCAATCTCGAAGTAAATTTTATCGTCGATTTTATGTACTGTGAACAACCCTACGGTGGTTTTAGCCTTAGCGGTAATAACATCTTTGTAAGGTTTGGGTGCTGCTTTGGCGCTTGGCGGTATAGCCTGGCCTGTTGCGGAGCCTGTAGGTTTGTTTCCTTCCTGCTGTGCGCTAGCCGCAATACAGATACCGAGAGAAAATAAAGTTAATAAAATGATCTTGTTCATTTAAACTTGTTATTTTAAAAATTAAGAATGTTTTGGATAGATGAGAAAGTATTGATGCTGTGACGACTAAACTAATTGGATACTCCGGTTGAATAAGCCGAATCGACTTCCATTTTTTCGGGTGGAAACTCTTCTTTAAGCATATTAAAATACTTTTTAGGGTTTGCGAAGGGGTTGGTTACGTTTGCAGTGTTGCCATACAAAAAAACGCAGTTCACAATTAGCCCATGGTAACTAACTTCGAGTAAAGAATGCCTGCCCGGTGAATAGTAAAAAACCTGGTAATAATTATCTACTGGTTTGATCAACTGTTTGTATACGCCCACTATATTATAATCAAGGTAATGCCGGGGTATACTTTTATACTTTAGATCAACATCTTTTTTTACCCGCCTGTATCCCCAGCTCGGAAAAGTATCATCTTTTAAGTAAGATAGCATAATTATGCTATCCTGATCTGTGTGAAAAACTACTCCACCATGCATAGCTTTGTGGAATTTGACCCATCGATTGTCATCTTTTTCTTCCGTAACAAATGAGGCCTCGGAAGTAAAAGTTTGTTTACCTGCTGCCATAAACGGATCGGATTTGTGAAGGCTGCAAGCAGCAAAAATCACCGAAAGAAATAGCAAGAAAGAGATTGATTTTTTCATAAATAGCTTGATTGTCAATTTGTAATGTCCCCAAGCAAGTACTTAGCGAAATACTGCCATTTTCTATGCTCAAAGTAGGTTTGATATATTTCATCGTAATGGTGCGATTGGCCTGGCAAAACCAGCATATCAAAATTTTTATTAGCCTTAATTAACGCATCAACCACACGGTAGGTATTGCCGGGATGAACATTTTGGTCGGTTTCGCCGGTGACTAATAAAAGATGGCCTTTGAGGTTTTTAGCGAGTGTTTGGTTTACGTCAGTTTTAAATCTATACGTAATCCTTCTCTCTGCTTTTTTTGTGGTGTCGGTTATTTCTTTGATACCCTGGTATACTTCACCCCATTCGCGGTTATAAATATTATCGTCATGGTTACCTGATGAAGAAACGGCAACTTTATAAAAATCGGGATAAGTACATATTGCCGCGGTAGACATCATGCCGCCACCCGAATGCCCAAATATACCTACACGGTTTATATCAATATAACTAAAACGCTGTGCTAGTTGCTCTAATCCGTATTTATCGTCCTCCAAAGGTGCATCGCGCAAATTACCGTAGCCGTATGTTGCGTATTTTTTATCTCGTAAAGGCGAGCCACCCCGATGGCCCATACAAACCACAATGAAACCCAATTGAGCAAGGGGTGCGTTATTGTATTTATCAAAAACAGTAAAATCTGTCCAAACAGTTTCTATCTGAGGTCCGGGATATACCTGCGAAATAACCGGGTACTTTTTTGTAGGGTCAAAATCAAACGGTTTCCACATAATTCCGTAAAGGTCGGTAACGCCGTCTTTGGCTTTAACCGTAAACGGTTCGGGCATTCGCCAGCCGTAATCAAACAGTTTTTTTAAATGCGGACGCTCTACCTCAAGTATTATTTTACCATTGTTATCCCGTAGCACAGTCACCGGGGTTTGATTTATCCTGGAATAATTATCTATAAAGTATTTTCCGGTAGTAGAAAAATATACCTGGTGCGTGGCATCTTCCGGGGTTAAAAGTGTTTGTTTACTGCCATCCCAATTAATCTTATATAGGTGCGCATAATATAAATTACGGGCTGGTTCTTTACCATAGCCATAAAAATATATGGTTTGCTTTGCCGTGTCGATACGTAAAATTTTGCCTGCAGTATAGCTACCCTGGGTTACCGCGTTAATAAGCTGGCCGCTGCCCGAGTAATGGTAGTATTGCCCCCAGCCAGAACGATCAGACCACCAAAGGATGTCTTTACCTTTGTTTAATACAGAAACGTTGAATAACTCCATATTAATATAAGGTTTGCTCACTTCGTTAATGATTGTTCTTACTGCCCCTGTTTGCATATTTACAGCGCATAGTTCAATCTCGTCTCGGGTACGTTTTTTACGTAAAAAAAATAATTCGCCTGTATTAGTATCTGCCTTAACAACAGATAATTCCTGATCTGGCCACTTTGCGGCATCAACTTTATACATTTTGCCACTTTGGGTATTCCCTACAAACAGTTCGTATTGTGCAACGTATTGATCGCCTGGCAGCTCGTATTTATAGGTTTCCAGCCTCGGCCTCGGAAGGTTGGTTGAGTACACCAATGATAATGTGTTTACTTTACGGTTATCCTTACGTATTACATAAAAATTTTGTGAATTGGATAACCATACAGCATTAGCGGTTGTATTTTTACGGTTCACACTATCGCTCTCGTTAATATCAAAAGAATAGTAAGGCGCGGCATCATGAGATAAGGCAGTTTCTGTACTATCACCTACCTTTTTGAGATACAGGTTACACCTGCGGGCATACAAAACCCATTTTTTGTTGGGCGACCTAACGCCTATAACAGTTGGTACCGGTGTTGCGGGCAACTGTTTAGGTAGCGTGTCAAGTTGATGTTTATAGAAGTTATACGCGTACTTGTTACCTTTATAACCGATTTCGACAGTTGATTGGGCGGCCTGCATATTGAATGGCGGACTAATGGTTAAAGCCATTGTATCAATGGTTTCGTGCCTAAGTTCTGATAATTTTTTAAAAACTAAGGCTTTGTTAACCAATAGGCTTTTAGTGCGTGTTGCCGGATCGATATAGTAATAGTTTTTACCCGCCTCGTCGTCAAAAATAAACCAGAAACGATCACTGTCCTTAAAAAAAAAGGGCAATACCCTGTCGGTTCCAACCCTTTTTTTGAGTTGGGGAATATCATATTTTTCGGCTGCAGCAAAGTTGGCTTTCTGAGCAAACAGGCGTGGTACTGCAAACAGCAGGATGAATAGCGTGAAAAAACAATAACGATATACTTGATGAAGTGTTAATGACATTTTAGTGCTTGGCTAATGATATAATTCTTTCGTCTTTGGCTGTCAAAACAACTTTATCCATTGCTTCCCGATAAGCCAAGCGAGCTTGCTGCGACCCCTTTTTGGAGTACGCCATCATGTAAGCGTACACGATAGACTGATTTTTGGCGTTCAGATCGCCAAACTTATCGGCAAATAGGCGGGCAAGTTTAACGGTGTCTTGCGCTCCGGCAGCCTGTGCCATATCCATCATAACCATCAGCCCTTCCTTGTTTTCCAGTTCGGTAGCTTTGATCTGGCTTCGGTAATGATCAAAGTCTGATTGCTGATAGGGATACACCTTTCCATCGTAAGTTTTAAAATACCAGCCATGCAAACAATATTCTGCTGTTTTTCTAAACATATTAGCCATTCGCTCATCTACTACAGTTTTGCCATTTAAGGCAACAAACTCGCGCCAGTGATTTGCCAAATACTCAAAATTACGGCTGTGAACATCAGATAAATACATGGCATACCTGTTATCGCCAAACAGGTACCAGTTCTCGGGTAATACTTTTTCAGCAGGCGATAGCATGTCGAAATAACTTTGGGCAATTGCTACGCCTTCCCTCTTTTCCGACATGTTAATTTTCACCTTGATGTATTCTCTTAAAAAATCTTTAGAGCGGTTGCCGGCGGCGTACATTTTATTCATCACAGCTATCCTGTTTGATGGGTTTTGCCCTTCCTTTATCTTTGCCATAAATTCGGCCGCGTTCATGGCACCTACAAACTTATACACCAGGTTACCATCACCATCCAATAACAGAAACGATGGATAAGCCTCAATTTGATATTTAACCGTGGCGGGTTTACCCTCGCCCTTTTCCATATCCAATTGTACATTCACAAAGTTTTTGTTAAAAAAGCTGCCAATCGTATCAATAGTAAATATATTTTTGGCCATGGCTTTACACGGCCCGCACCATACTGTATAGCAATCAACAAATACCAGTTTGTTTTCGCTTTTCGCTTTCAGTAACGAGGCGGATAAAGCAGATTTTTCGAATATGATGCCGCTGTTTTGCGCGTTGGCAATACCGGCGGCCATCATTAGTAATAATAAAATCCTTTTCACAATTCCTTTTTTTATAATAATTTATCACCTGCCGGCATAATTGCCTATAGCTTGCAAATCAACGCCATAAGTGTTTATAAAGTAATTTCGCACAACGTTATAGCGTTGCCTTATCTTTCCGCTGGTGTCCTTAGTAACGTTTAAGATGCCGACATAAGAGTTGACGGTATTGGCCTGACTTCTATTCAATGTAGCTTCGGTACAGGTTACCATAGCCTGCATATATTGCGCCCAATCCAATTGTGATGTTACGCCACTGTAAGGCGCTATAATGCCGGCCGCATAAGCTGTAGCCGTTGTTGTATAAGTTACGCCATAATTAGTTAAAGCGGTAAAATCGGTAGTTGGGGCACTCATATTGCGGGTGATAATGCTTTGCATAAAAATAAGGTTCACTTTTTTTGCAAACGCTATCGAATCCCTTTGTACCATGTTAGCCACCGATGAATTGCCATAACTAACGCATAAATTATCGTAATTATACCAGGCTCCAACATAGGTATCTACTCTTGCGTAGGTAAGAGTAGGACTGAATGATGCTTTAGAGTAAACAGAGTCAACTGTGTTGCAAAGCATAACTTTGACAGGCAAAAATTGCTTTAAGAACCTATCGCTGTAAAAGCCAAACCACAACTTATTTAAAACCACCAACTGCCTGGTAATATAATCGGCCGAGCTCGTATCGGCCTGGGTTGCCAGATACCCGGTTGACCAAAAGTTGGCTAGCGTGGTGCTTAGGGTTGAATTTTTCCACCCTGTTGGGGTCCAGTAAGTATCTTTATCGCTAAATTTATAAAGCATGTATGTGCCATACTTATTGTAAAAATCAACAATGGTTTTATCGTAAGTGTGATTACCCTGCGGTACGGTATAACCATAATTTTGATCGATAGCTAAAATTGCTGCTTCCTTTTTACATGCCTGAAACATAACGAGTACGGCGGCCAACAGGCTAAACGAAATACATAAATTTTTGTACATGTCTTTGTGTTTTTATGATGAATAAAACTGTTGTTTATCTTGGATTTTGCTGAAGATTATAATTACGCGCCACCACATCATAAGGGATAGGCAGTGCATAAATTAAATTACTCCCCGCACTTAAATTATAGGTGGTTACCGAACCATAAGGATCGGTATAGTTGTGGCTAACGGCAAGCCCCCAGCGTTTAATATCAACCCATCTAAAGTTTTCTTCAAGGCATAGCTCACGGCGGCGCTCATCCTGCAAAAATTTAAATGCCAGGCTTGCATCGGTAAACGAAACCGGTACATATGCCGTGTTACGCGTATCGTACCTGTTTTGGCGCAAATAGTTAAGATCGGATATGGCTTGTGTCAAATCTCCGGCCTGTGTTGTTTTCATATATCGCCTAATGCATGCTTCGGCCCTGTTCAAATAAAGTTCGGAAACGCGAATACCTTGAGCACCATAGGCTTGCGAACCTATTTTACCTGTTCTGGATACATAGCCAAAAGATGCGTACTTAATAAAATAGGTTGTGTAACGCAAATCGCCCATGTTGGTGGTACCTGTGCCTTGATTATACATGCCCAATAAAGAACTGGATACTGTAAATGGCGGCACCAGTGTTTGAACATTGCTGGTGGCCACGTAAAAATTGGCAATATTAGTATTCTGATTGGTACCATATGACCAAATTACCTCTTGGCTTAAAGCCTGGTCATATATACCTGCGGCACTCAAGAATGTTGCAGAAGTAAAATAACTTGATAATTGTGTAACATTAGGTTTAATTGCCAGGGCATTATTTGCATACAGAATTACGTTATCCATATCCCGATCACGACCCATGTACAGATATAACCTGGACAAAAGCGTATAAGCTGCTAAATGGCCTACACGAAATACCGACGTAGCTGTGTAATTATTCTTAAGCAGATCAGCGGCTGTTAACAAATCGGTTTCAATTTGTTTATAAACCTCGGCCAATGTATTTCTGGCAGGGTAAACATCACTAACTTTTGATGAGAGAACTAATGGTACACCCAGGCTTTTGGTAGGATCAATACCTGTGCCGCTGTATGGCTGGCCGTATAATGTAACCAGTTTAAGGTAATAAAAAGCTCTCAAAAACAAAGCCTGTCCGGTTATAGCATTTTTAACCTGGGCCGTACCCGATACCGAATTTATATAATCAAGTACCACGTTACAGCCCTTAATTTTACCATAATAAATGGACCAGGAATTTACGCCTAACAGATCGGATATATTTGAACCGGCAGTGCCCGAAATATTATCAAACATATAAGGGCTCCAACTATATATCGGTGTGCCGTTGTTAGAGAAAGGCAGATAGGTAGATATTGGCGCGCCATTTAGTTGCGGTACGCCGTTGCTTTGAATATCATCGGTTAGCAAATCGGTATAAGTATCAAAAATCCCTCCGTATGGATAGGCATCACTGTACAAAAGCGAAGCCAGGTCATCGGTAGTGGTTGGCTTTATCTCGTCCTGGCTGGACTCAGATAAAAACTTTTTGCAAGAGCTAAATGACAAGCTAACCGCTAAAGCCAATAGTAAGTATATAATATATTTTTTCATGTCGATTTATTTAAGGATCAAAAACTAACATTTACATTGAGCGAATACGACCTTACGCGCGGCTGCCCACCGGTAGCTACTTCGGTATCAACGCCATTAAAGTCTTTACTCACAATGGCAAACGGCTGAGAAACACCTGCACCCGCCCGAATAGTTTTGCACTTTAAGCTAGTAACCCATCGTTCGGGTAATGAATAACTAAGGTTTATACTATTGCAGCGTAGTTCCGAAGCACTAACTACTCTCGCTGTGCTGTAATTGTACATTTCATAAACATTAGTGTTTGTTTTACCATCGGGCAATAATAAATTGTTACCAACTGTGGCATCAGGCAAACCCGGTATTGTTGCGGTGGTATTGGTAGGCGTCCAGCGGTTTAAAAGAGTTCTAGATAGGTTATCAAACTCCGAAGGTACTCCATTGGTTAAATTGTAAGCTGGTGCCAAAAATTTCTTGCCACCAACCTGTATATTGAAACTTGAACCTAAAGTGAGTTTTTTGTACCTGAAATTCATGCCGATGCCTCCTGTAAAATCCGGATCGGCTTTACCTACATATTTCATGTATGATGTAGGATCACTTGCAGGGGTACTGCCGGGAGCAACCTGCAGGTTGATGGTTGGATAGCCGTTAGCCGGATTTACTCCGGTAAAATCAAAAGCCCACAAACCAGTCACAGGGTATCCTTCTTTATTAAACAAACCGGATGCTGCTGTACGCCAGGTAGCATTATTTTGTATCCCGGATTTAACCAGATCGCTGAAATTTTTTGCAGTATTAAGGCTAACCGACCAGGTAAAGTCACGGGTACGCACCGGTGTAAAGTTGGCACTAACTTCGTAACCCCTGTTTGTTAACGAGCCGCCGTTAATAGGCATACTCAATACGCCATATTCTGCCGGTATTGTGAGATAAGTAACCAGGTCACGAGCGGTTTTTTGGTAATATTCTACGCTTGCCTGCACTTTGTTTTGAAATAAAGCCATATCAAACCCCAGGTTAATACTGGTAGTTTTTTCAAACCGGAGATCGGCATAGGGTAAAGAACTGATCGTTAATAAATAATCTCCGGTAAACCTATCTGTAACCGCGGTTGTTGGAATAGTTGGAATTTTCAGGATCAGGTCCGGGCTTACATTGCTAACCACATTACGTTGATACCCTAAACTGGCCCTCATACTCAAGCCGGATAACCAATCGGTTTTTTCGAACCATTTTTCGTTAGCAATATTCCACCTTAAACCACCTGCTAAAACAGGATTAAATTTTTCTTCGGTAAATTGCCCAAACCTGTTGGAGCGGTCATTACGGATACTAAAATTTGCAACGTAACGATTATCATACGAATAATTTAAAGTACCATACACACCCACATTATTTGTAGTTCTGTCTGTTTTGACGTGTGTTTGCAGATCAACCTGTGTATTTGCTCCTAGTAAGCTTGTGTTAGTAGGGCTGAGTGAAATTTGGGAGGGAACGACAGCGAAAGTCAATCCGCGGTCTCTTAAGTAACCATATGTTGTTGCCGCCAGCCCTGTGTAATGCGAACTATTAAGCTCTTCGCCTATTAATGCGGTAAAAACATGTTTGGCATTTATTGTTTTTGTATACGATAGGCTATTGCGCCAGTTCCACGATAAATTTTGGTTATCATCGGCATTATACTCACCTCCCAATGGCAATTTGCTGTTTAGGTATGCAAAATCTGTTGGCTTAACTGTACCATAATCGTAGTTACGAATTGTTGCAATATAAGTTGTTTTTTCTGTAGCGTAGGTATTACCCGAAGTTGAAGAATTGTTTAAACTATATAACGACTGAAAAGTAAGCCCCCTGATAATATCATATTTTGCCGAAACATTGGCATTGAACGTTTGCTGTTTATTTGATGAACCTGAATTATTAAGCTCGTTAATAACATTGTATTGCCTGCCTATACTATTAGCGTAATAAAATAAGTTTCCTGATTGATCATAAGCCGGTATTACCCTGCTGGATTTTGAAGCATAAGTATAAGGATCGGACTGATAAAAGCCATCAGTAGCTTTATTTGATGCTGATAGCTTGGCCGAAATGTTCAATTTGCTGCTTACTTGTGATGTGATACCAAAACTGCCTGTAAAACCACTTAACTGGTTACCAATAGCTGTTCCGTTAGTTGAGTTATAGCCAAATGAGCCGTAGTACCGGGTACTAGCGTTGCCACCGGATATATTTACATTTTGATTAATGCTTAATGGGTTACGGAAAAGTATTTTAAACCAGTCGGTATTAACAGTTTCGAGATATTTTACCTGGGTGTTAAATTGATTGTAGTTTGTTCGGCCAAACAGGTAATCGCTCAAAGCACCGGCATAGCCTATGCTTGTATTAACAGACGAACCAACCAATCCCCTGTTAAATATTTCTTGTGATACACCTACACGCTCCTGAGAGTTCATTAGGTTTAACCTGTCGTAGTTAACCTTTTCGGACGTATTAAAGGTAATGCTGTAGCTAACAATAGGCGGGCCAACCTGCCCTTTTTTAGTAGTAATTACTATAACACCATTAGCAGCCCTAACACCATATATGGCCGTTGCCGAGGCATCTTTTAATACCGTAATATCATCAATATCATTGGGGTTAAGCCATCCTATTGACGACCCCACATAATCCCGGATGTAATCAAAATTATCTTTTGTTGCCGCACCTGCGGAAGTGGTAATTGCGCTTAATACAGTTGATTTAAACGGAAGCGGATCTTCCTGTATCACTCCATCAACTACCCAAATTGGTTCTTGAGAACCGAGTAAAGTTGAAGTACCACGAACTCTTACTTTTTGCCTGGTACCTACCTGGCCGCTTTGGTTGGTTACTACAACACCCGGGAGTTTACCTTGCAGTGCCTGCTCCAGGGTGTTTGTTCCGTCAAAGAATAGGGTGCTTCCCTTAATGTTGCTTATCGACCCGGCGATATTTGACGTTCTCAGATCCTGGTAACCGGTTGATATTACCTGCACATCACGTAGGTGTACAATTTTTTGGCTCAGGACGACCACCAATTCTATATTTTTACCATCCACCAAAACATCTTTAGTATTATAATGTATCGACGTGAAAACAAATACGCTTTTCACCGGCGCCAGGATATTGAACATACCATCCTTATCGGTTGCGGTATGCAGGGCGGTGCCCTGCACCGAAACGGTTATACCGGATAATGGTACGCCGCTGGAATCTTTTACTATACCTTTAATTAACTGATTGGCTTTAGTACCGGTATCAAATTTTTGTTCCGCTTTTGCAACCATCGTAATTTGCTTACCTTGAATAGCATAAGAGAAGGGCTGGTTTTCGAAACAGGCATCAAGGGCTTGCTTTAAGCTAACCTTATTAAGATCGATGCTTACTGGGGTACTTTTTTCGAGTAAGCGGTAATTGTAAAAAAACACATAGCCGGTTTGTTTGGTAATTGATTTAAAAACGGTTTCTAAAGGTGTGTTTTTAACAGATAACGAAACTGTTTGGGCCTTAGCCTCTTTTAAAAATGCCGAAAGCAACATAACGAATAAACAAAGCAATAGCTTTTTTATTGGCGATTTATTAAACGTTGAGTACCGTTTAACATAGGGATCATAGAAAGTAAAGTTTTGAGTCATATATCTATAGTTGTTATTAATTAACTAATTAATTCAGGGCTGACGCATAAGAATAGTTAAAAGTTGATATGGTTATGAACAAAGTGTTGGAAACGTAGGTATAACTTTTGTGGTTTCGGGAGGATTAGAGTCGGGTTAGCGTTTTTTCTTTGTAAAAGCATATGACGACTTCACTTCACAATCATTTTAGATGGATACCTGATCCTCGTACAGGTAATAATAAGAAACACAATTTACTGGAAGTTATCATTTTGTCGGTATTGGCCGTTCTATGTGGTGCAGAAAGCTGGTACGAGATGGAAGAATTCGGGAAGGAGAAAGAAGATTTTTTAAAGCAGTTGCTGCCTCTTGAAAACGGCATACCCAGTCATGACACGATCAACCGGGTTTTTATGCTGATCGATTCGGCGCTTTTTGAACAGTGTTTTCGTGCCTGGACAGCGGAACTTAGCCGGGGTCTTGAGGAGTCGGGCCTGTCTGGCGAAAAGGAGTTGATCGCTATCGATGGAAAGAGCATCTGTAACAGCGCCTGCAAACACCAGGGGTTGGGGGCCTTGCATTTGGTAAGCGCCTGGTCGGGTCGTAACCAGTTGGTACTGGGGCAACAAAAAGTGGATGACAAGAGCAATGAGATTACGGCGATCCCAGCATTGTTATCGCTATTGAACATCAAAGGGGCGGTAGTAAGCATCGACGCAATGGGTACACAGAAAGCGATTGCTGAACAGATTGTCGAAAGCCAGGGCGATTATATCCTTGCTTTGAAACAGAACCAGGAAACACTTTATGAACAGGTAATCAATCAGTTCAACTTTAAAGAAGACAGTTACAGCCAGCACCTGGATAAGGGCCACGGGCGGGCGGAGATCAGAGACTGCAAAGTCATTCATGAACTTAACTGGGTTGACGAAAAGGAAAATTGGAAGGGAATAAAGACCATCATCAAAATAACCTCGGAAAGGATAATAGGTGACAGCCACTCCATACAAGACCGCTACTATATCTCCAGCCTCCGTGCTGATGCTGCCTATTTTAACCAAGCCATCCGCGCACATTGGGGCATTGAGAACCAATTGCACTGGCAGTTGGATGTCGGATTTGGCGAAGATTACAATACCACACGGAACAAACAGACCGCCCAAAACCTTGCCGTAGTCAGAAAGATAGCCCTAAATATCCTAAAAGCCGACAAAACCAGTAAGGCCAGCCTGAAAGCAAAAAGAAAAATGGCCGGGTGGAACCATAAATTTCTTCTTTCATTAATCGCTAAAACAAATTCCTAATGCGTCGGCCCTGCTAATTAATTTCCAGAAATAACAGGCAAAAAACACCCCTGCTGCATAATTTATCTATGCAGATTCATAATCAACTTGCTGTTCTCTGAGTAATTTTTGATGGCTGTTTATGCCGTTTTCTGTATTTATGAAATACAATCCGGGTTTTTATTCCATAACAGTTACTGTTTTTCCATCAATTTTAAAATGCACCATGCTTTGCTCAAGCGTGCGTAAAACCTGGCTTAAAGGCGCATCGCGGGGTATACTTCCTCCAAATTTATCCCGGGTAACCTTTCCGTCAAATTTCACATCCACATCATACCATCTGGATAACTGCTTCATTACATTATGTATATCCGATTGCTCAAACTGAAAGTAACCATTGTGCCATGCTACAGCAAGTTCAGTATCTGCTTCTTTAACCAATATAGAGTTATTTGAAAACCGTGTGGCGGCTTGTTGCCCTGGCATCAGTATAGCCATTCTGCCGCCATTTGTTATCTTCACTTTTCCTTGCAACAGGGTTGTTTTTACGGCCTCTTCATCATTATATGCATTAATATTAAAATGAGTACCCAACACCTCAACCGTTTGGCCCCCTGCAATTACTCTAAAAGGTTTAGCTGCATTGTGTGCAACTTCAAAATAAGCTTCGCCTGTTATTTCAACCTTGCGCTCGTTACCCATAAATGCAGATGGATATTTAATTGATGACGATGCGTTTAGCCAAACTTTAGTGCCATCAGATAAAGTAACATCCCATTTGCCCCCTTTAGGTGTTTTAATCAGGTTAATATCCCCCTTATCATTATTTTGTAAAACCGATGAAGCATTATAAACAATTTGTCCGTCTGTTGTTTTAGTAATAATTGAGGCTCCTTGTTTAGCTATCTGCCCTTTTTGTGCTTCCGTAAGCGAAATTGATTGCCCGTTAGCCAGGGTTAAAGTGGCTTTATTGCCACCTGGCGCCACATCATTTTTAAATAACACGCCTACAGCGGATGCCGCTTGCTGTTTTGGCTCGTTGTTTTGAAACCATCGAACGCCTATCACCATGATAATAATGGCAGCAGCAACTGAGGCCTTAAACCAAACACGTTTATAAAAAGATACTACAGCGGCTGGCTTGATAATGCTACGGAATATCTTTTCCTTATCAATTGCCGGAATCGGATCATGGGGCTTTAAGTCGGCCAATATAGTATCCATTGTAGCTTGCAGCGCCTTATCATGGCCGCCTTGCTCTATAGTCTGCAGTAGTTCAAGCAGCTCGGCCCTGCTGCATGCGTTGTTGGCATATTGTGTTAATAAATATTGTAGTCTGGTTGTAGTTTCCTTCATAACACTTGTTTACAAGTTTAGAATTTGATGTTGTATACTTTACAATTTCTTAACTATACATAAAAGACGACGCGGAAAGAAAAACGTACTGCCTTTAATAAAATAATTTATTTTACGTATCAAGTATCACATGTTGCTAATGCCCTGGTAAAACAAAAATATATGCATTGTATCAAACGTTACTATTTACGGGGAGTAAATTGTTTCCATCTACACAATAAGGGTGCTTTTTGTATTTTTCAACAATTTCTAAGGCAATAGGTAATAATGGCACGGTTTACCTGTTAGAAGGTGAAATGCAGTATCATATAGACGACCAACAAATAAATATCCCCAGCAAACATTCCATATTTTAAATTGCATCAACTCTAGCAAACAGGTTAGCAATTCAAATTCAGACCATAATAATGAGATTACAATAGCGGGTTTACATATATGCTGTAGAAGAAAGACTAAAATTCTTTATATGTACGCTAAAACGATGATTAATTAACGATTTGTGTGATCCAACTGTAGTTGATATTGCCGGGGAGAAAACCCTGTTATCTTTTTAAATATTTTAGAAAAATAAAATACATTTTCGAAACCTGTATGCGTTGCAATTTGTGAGAAAGTCATTTGGGTAGCCACCATTAGGTATTGCGCCCTTTCTATTCGCTTCTCATGTATGTAATTAATTGGGCGTTCTCCTGTATATTGCTGGAATAAGCGGGAAAAATAATCAGTATGCTGATTGGCTCTTTCCGCAAGCATTTTAACTGATAACTCGTCCTTTAGATTTAAAGATATATAGCTGATTGCTTCCATGATCTTCACCGGAATATGACCAGGTTCATGATGTTTAAAAATCGCGCCCGTGAAAAACCGTGAGATCAGTTGCAATATAATCCCTTGCGTCTCCAGAAAGGTAGCCATGCTTTGCCGGTTATTGAGTTCCTGATATTCTTTATAGAAAATGTCTTTTTCGTATATTTTGGGATTGTCTGACCGGTTAATCCCCCTACCAGGATTGATATCCAGTAAACGGGCAAAATTTTTAACGTCAACTTCAGTAGCTTTAACTTTCATCACTGACCTATTACCCGCAAATAAAGAAATCCCGTCAGGAGATTCTTCGAAAAATTGTATAAAGTATTGGCTCATATGGCTTAGGCAACACAAATTGCATAAGGTAAAACTTGGTATAATATACAGATAGCCAGGCTCCAGCTGTAATACCGTTTCAACATCGGAAATTTCTCCGGCACCTTCATCAATATAATAGATCCGGTAATAAGGGCTGATTACATTTTGGTAGTTCCACTTTTCACCTAGCCGAACGTGATCTACGTTCAACATGGAAAAAGTATGCCTTAAAACTCTTTTGATCATTTGCTAATTAACATTAATAAATCCAAACATCAGAAAATTAGGTGAATATTTATGATGAGCATATCACAAATGTCTGATTTGTATAAAAAAAAGTCTATTTAAGTAATATTTTCAACAAGCTCCGCAAGTTACATTTGTCTACCAATTCAGCAAACCAAAGCCAATTTGTTCCGCTTTTATGATTTACCACAAATAACAAAACTTGGGAGTTTATAAGTTAAGGTATGAGAAAACGATATTACCATATTCAAGAACAGTTAAGGCAGGCTTCATGCTAGCTTTCCTGATCATTATTGCGCCTGGCTGTCAAAAAAAACTGTTAGATAAACAGCCTCTATCATCCATATCAGATGCCACCTTCTGGAAAACATGCAACGATGCTACCCTGGCGCGGAACGGGGTTTACGATACCGGGGCTGGCTTTACCGGCTATAATTTTTGGTGCGGTACTTCTATGGTTAACCTGGATCTGATGGCCGGGTTGAATTCGCATTTGAAGGCACTCGTTATTATGATTGCCTGCGCTGGGGCAAACTGGCTACTGAGAATAATCAGCAGTTTACCGGTATGAAGTTAACCAATACGCCTGCAACTTATACCGCTTTCCCGGTTGATGCTGACGGCTATTATTTTACAAAAAAAGAAATTTTGTGGTGGAAAAAAATGAGTTATGGGCAATACCACAGTCATAGTGTGATCTGAATAAAAACTTAACTCAGAATCCTGGTTATTAAATAAGAATTTGGTTTAATTGGTTGCAACGAAGGGAAGTGTGGTGATTTGGCTTTTGCCACCTTCCCAAGTTGTTTAATTATCATCATCTGTAACTTTTAAAATATAAATGAAAAGAAGAACATTAATAAAAGGCGCATTAACAGGGTTATCTTCGTTGTACTTGTCTCGTTTAGCCGGGCAGGGTCTTTTAGATCAGTCCCACAGTGTGGCCGGCCCTTTTCAACCCAACTGGGATTCGTTGGCACAATACCAAGTCCCAAACTGGTTCCGAGATGCCAAGTTTGGATTATGGGCGCACTGGAGCCCGCAGTGCCAACCCGAACGTGGCGATTGGTATGCCCGTGGTATGTACCAGGAAGGTAGCGATCAATATAAATACCATTGCGAAAAATATGGGCATCCTTCTAAATTTGGCTTTAAAGATGTGATTAATGAGTGGAAAGCCGAAAACTGGAATCCCGAAGAGCTAGTAGCTCTTTACAAAAAAGCAGGCGCCAAATACTTTGTGGCACTGGCCAACCACCACGATAACTTTGATTTGTTTGATAGTAAATATCAAAGCTGGAATTCTACTAAAATCGGCCCGAAGAAGGATTTAATAGGTGGCTGGGCCAAAGCCGCCAAACATCAGGGCCTGCCGTTTGGTGTGAGCGTACATGCCGCTCATACCTGGAGCTGGATGGAAACAGCGCAACGATCAGATAAAAATGGCCCACTGGCAGGAGTACCATATGACGGAAAGACCATCAAAGCAGACGGTGCCGGAAAATGGTGGAACGGCTATGACCCGCAGGAACTATATGCACAAAACCACCCTTTAAGTACAAATAGTTTAGATAATGGCATGATCCATAAGCAATGGAACTGGGGAAATGGCGTAACCCCTCCATCTAAAGCCTACTGCGAAAAATTTTATAATCGCATGGTGGAGTTGATTGACAAATACGAGCCTGAACTGATGTACTTTGATGATACTGCCTTACCGTTATGGCCAGCGAGCGATGTAGGTTTAAAGATTGCGGCACATTTGTATAACAGCAGCATCAAAAAACACCGCAAACTGCGCGCGGTAATTAACGGCAAAATACTGGATGAGCAACAGCGCAAAACCATGGTATGGGATATCGAGCGCGGGCAAAGCAACCAGATTGAATCGTTTCCATGGCAAACAGATACCTGTATTGGCGACTGGCACTATGACCGCCGGCTGTATGATAACAATAGATATAAAACCGCCAAAACTGTTATTCACACCTTAGCTGATGTGGTTAGTAAAAACGGTAATTTATTATTAAATATCCCGGTTAGGGGCGACGGCAGTATTGATGAAAAAGAACGGGCAGTAGTAGAGAATATAGCTGCCTGGATGCAGATTAACAGCGAAGCTATTTATAGCACACGCCCTTGGGTAACCTTTGGGGAAGGGCCCGCCATGGAATTGGCTGCGCCACTAAGTGCCCAGGGTTTTAATGAAGGAAAAGGCAAGCCTTTTACCTCATCAGATATTAGATACACTACCAAAGGCAAAATGCTTTACGCGATTATGCTCGGCTGGCCGGCAGATCAGGGAGCCCTGCTTAAAAAATTAGGCGCAACTAACGGTATCGGAAAAATCAACAAAGTGAATCTGTTAGGTTATCATGATCAACTCGTTTTCCAGCAGACAGAGGCCGGCCTAAAAGTGGAGTTGCCCGGCCAGGCACCTGGCAAAGATGCTTTTGTGCTAAAAATAGAAGGGGCTATCATTTAAAGCGAGATGATTAATATGACAAAAAGTAAAACGGCATTCCCTTTTATCCTGATAACCAGTTTGTTTTTTTTGTGGGGATTTGCCCATAACCTGGATCCCATACTGATTCCTCATTTAAAGAAATCGTTCACCTTAACTACGGTTGAGGCTACCCTTGCAGATTCGGCAGTCTTCATTTCCTATTTTGTTATGGCATTGCCCGCCGGGTTTATTATGAAAAGATATGGTACCATCACTGTTTACACAGTGATGGCCATTTGTTTTTTTATGTCCATTATGTTTCCCACCATTTTTGCTTTAGGCATTCACGGTTTGAAAGGTGACACAGCGTTAGGCAGCAGTTTGATTATCATGTCCATTGTGGGCGGTGCTATTCTCCCCCGCGCGTTTGGCTATATCAGTGATGTTACGGGTAATGTTCAATACGGCTATATTATACCGGCTGTCTGCTTCACAATGGTGACGTATTTCGGGTTCAGGGGGCATAAAACAGCAAATGTTTCAGCAAAAAGTATCCCTGTTTCCATTCTTTAATCTCTTGTCATTCAAAAACTATGAAAAATATTAAACTGCCAAAAGTGATATTTGGCACCAGTGGACTGGGGAATTTATATGTTGCTAAAAGTGATATGCAAAAGTTGGCAATAGTTGAGGAATGCATCAACTGCTCGGCCAAACCGGTTGTATTTGACACTGCCGGAAAGTATGGCGCTGGGTTAGCCCTGGAATCGCTCGGTAAAAGCTTAAAAGCGCTTAATACACCGCCGGACGATGTTTTGATTAGTAATAAACTAGGCTGGCTGCGAACCGAATTAACCACCCCCGAACCAACTTTTGAACCCGGCGTATGGAAGGACCTTCAGTTTGATGCCGTACAAAAAATTAGTTATGATGGTATCCTGGAATGTTATGAACAGGGTAATCAACTATTAAACGGTTACAAAGCCGCACTCGTTTCTGTACACGATCCGGATGAATATATAGCCAAAGGCAAAACCCAGGACGAACTAAACCACCTTTATCAGGATGTGTTGGCTGCTTATAACGCGCTGGCTGAACTTAAGCGTCAGGGAAAAGTGAAAGCAATAGGTATTGGTTCTAAAGACTGGCGCGTGATCCAAAAGGTTTCGCAGGATATTCAGCTCGATTGGGTGATGATTGCCAATAGCCTTACCGTGCACAGCCACCCCGCAGAATTGGTTCAGTTTATGGAAACTTTGAAAAAACAAGGCGTGGCCATTATTAATTCAGCGGTATTCAATGGTGGGTTTTTAATCGGCTCAGATTATTATAATTATCAACCGGTTAGTCGCGAAAGCCATGCCGGACTTTATCAATGGCGTGATGCCTTTAACGAGATATGCCAAACTTATCGTATTACACCTGCTCAGGCTTGTGCCACATTTGGGCTTAACGCGCCGGGCGTTACGAGTATTGCTTTAAATACAACCAATCCGGATCGTGTTGCAGCAAACGTAGCGATGGCGAATGTTGAAATTCCACCCGGCTTTTGGAAAACACTTCAAAATCAAGGCTTAATCGATCCGGCCTATACCTATTTATAAGTCATATTATAGTGTAATATGAAAAGATATTGCTTAGCATTAGATTTAAAGAACGACCCCCAGCTGATAGCGGAATATGAATACTGGCATAAAGCCGGAAATGGTTGGCCCGAGATAAAAAAAAGCATACTTGATGCAGGTATCATTGATATGCAGATTTATAGAACCGGTAACCGCCTGGTTATGATTATGGAGGTAGGCAATCAGTTTGATCCGATGGAAAAAGCGAAAGCAGATGCCAGCAACCCTAAAGTTGCAGAATGGGAATTATTAATGTCTAAATTTCAACAACCCCTGGCCTGGGCTGCCGATGGGGAAAAGTGGGTTTTAATGAACCAAATATTTCAACTTTAAATTAATCGTATGAAAATATTAGCATGTACAGAACCGGGCACTTTAGTTTACGGCGAAAAAGAAGCACCGATAGTACAGCCCGGCGAATCGCTTATCCAAATAAAACGCATTGGGATTTGTGGTACCGATTTACATGCTTTTGAAGGCACACAGCCCTTTTTTAGCTATCCCCGTATTTTAGGGCACGAGTTATCAGGTGAGTTGGTTGCCCCCAATGGTGCCGAAGGCTTTGAAAAAGGCGAGGCAGTTACCTTTATACCTTACTTTAATTGTGGCCATTGTATTGGCTGCCGCAGCGGCAAACCTAATTGCTGTACCAGTATTAAGGTTTGCGGCGTACATATAGATGGCGGTATGGTTGAATACCTGGCCGTACCCAGCTATTCACTGGTGCATGGCGAAGGTTTAAGCTATGATGAACTGGCGTTAGTTGAGCCATTGGCTATTGGCGCGCATGGTGTACGCAGGGCGGCCGTACAACCCGGCGAATATGTATTGGTAATAGGTGCCGGGCCAATTGGCCTGGGTACTATGGAATTTGCCCGCATAGCCGGCGGTAAAGTAATAGCGATGGATATGAATGAAGGGCGATTGGCCTTTTGCAAGGATAAGTTAAAGGTATATGATATTATTAACGTAACTGATGATGATGTAATGGCTAAGCTAAATGAAATTACCAATGGCGATATGCCCACCGTGGTAATTGATTGTACCGGCAGCCAACGCGCTATCAATAACGGGTTTCAATACATGGCGCATGGAGCCCGGTACGTATTGGTGGGCTTGCAAAAGGGCGATATCTGTTTCAGCCATCCCGAGTTTCATAAACGGGAAGCAACACTGATGAGTAGCCGTAACGCCACTCGTGCTGATTTTGAACACGTCATAGCGTCTATGAAAAAGGGGCTTGTAGACCCTGTAAACTACATCACTCACCGCGTACAATTTGATGAAGTAGCGAGTGCATTTAAAAGCTGGCTTGACCCGGCTACAGGTGTGATCAAAGCGATGGTAGAGCTGCCGAATGGCTAAACAAAAGCAATAATAAAGTAACAGTTCTGGAACTGCTTAATTATGATAAAACGGAACTAGATGCGCTTGATCATCCCATTCTTGATCAATTGTAGTAACTTACTCCTTCAATTCAACACACAATGAAAAAAAGCAAATACATCACGCGGCATTTTTACTTAACGGCGATGCTGTGTATCGGCCTGGTATTGAGTACCTCCGCACAAAAAAAAACTGCTTATCTCTTTACCTATTTCACCGGTAATGGCAAGTCGGAAGAAGCCATTCATTTTGCTGTTAGCTCCGATGGTTACCATTATCAGGCGCTGAATCATGACGCACCTGTACTGAATTCACGCACGATCAGTTCAACCGGCGGGGTGCGCGATCCTCATATCTTAAGGGGTGCAGATAATAAAACTTGTTTTATGGTGGCTACTGATATGCAGGTCGCCAAAAATGGTTGGGGTCCCAACACGGCTATGGTGTTGCTCCGGTCAACTGACCTCGTTAATTGGTCATCGGTTGTGGTTGATATACCCACCGTATTTAAAGAGTTTGCCGGTGTGAACAGGGTTTGGGCACCGCAAACTATTTATGATGAGAAAGAAAAGAAGTATATGCTATACTGGTCTATGAGGTTTGGCAATAATGCGGATATTATTTACTATGCTTATGCCAACAAATATTTTACCGGGCTGGAAAGCGAGCCCAGGCAGTTATTTTTCAGCCCTACCCAAAGTTCTTGTATCGATGCTGATATTATTTTAAAGGATGGAAAGTATAATCTATTCTTCAAAACCGAGGGTTTAGGTAACGGCATCAAAAAAGCTGTTTCAACGCAGCTTACCCGGGGTTATATCCAGCAGGAGAAATATTTGCAGCAAACCAGCGAGCCAGTGGAAGGGTCAGGTGTATTTAAACTGAACGAGGGCACCGACTATATACTGATGTATGATCTTTATACCAAGGGGCGTTACCAGTTCACCCGCAGCAGCGACCTGGAAAATTTCAAGGTCATCGATCAGGAGGTTACCATGGATTTTCACCCCAGGCACGGCACCGTGCTGCCAATTACTGCAAAAGAATTAGGCCGGTTAAAAGCTAAATGGGGCGGAACGGATGACCATAATCCCGTTTTGAAGGGTGAATATGCCGACCCTGAGATATTATATTCACAAAAGACGGGTAAGTATTATATCTATCCTACCAGCGATGGCTTTACGGGCTGGAGTGGTACCTACTTTAAAACCTTTTCGTCTACTGACCTGATCAACTGGAAAGACGAGGGCGTGATCCTTGATCTGCCCCGGGACGTTAGCTGGGCAAAACGAAATGCCTGGGCACCAACCATAGCTGAGAAAAAGAAAGATGGCCTATTTACCTACTATTATTACTTCTGCGCAGCCCAGCAGATCGGCGTGGCTACTGCAAATGACCCTGCCGGGCCTTTTAAAGACAGCGGCAAACCGCTGATCACTAAACGGCCGCCCGGCGTGAAGGGTGGCCAGCAAATAGACCCTGACGTTTTTACTGATCCAAAAACTGGTGAAAGTTATTTATTTTGGGGAAATGGTTACCTGGCCGGCGCAAAACTGAATCAGGATATGATCTCCGTCGACACAAATTCGATCAAGGTGTTAACACCAAACCAAACTTTCCGGGAGGGGACGGAAGTTTTTTACCGGAAGGGTAAATACTATTTTATGTGGTCGGACGATGATACCCGCAGTGAAAATTATAAGGTTAGGTATGGCATTGCTGATGCACCGCTGGGGCCTATTACTGTTCCGGAGAACAATTTGGTACTGGCCAAAGATCCTGATAATGCCATTTATGGAACGGGGCATAATGCCGTACTGCAAATCCCAGGTAAAGATGAATGGTATATCGTTTATCACAGGTTTAACCGCCCAAAAGGTATCACCATGGGCGATGCAGCAGGTTATCACCGGGAGGTATGTATCGATAAGCTGGAATTCAACCCGGATGGGAGCATTAAACAGGTGACGCCGACTGTAAGGGGAATAAAGGGACTTAAATAACCCAAGATATTTTACCCTAAGCCGGTTTAGTAATACGATATGAAAGTTAAAGTAACCTTACCGATTGGGTTGATGATGGTTTTGTTTTTGGGCGGCGCAACGGCACAGATAACGGTGGTTAAAACATATGTGGTTAAGTTAGATATGCAGGCTACCGCCCACACGTTTTTGTATACCTATGGAACAACCGCGGAAACATAAATTTGGAAGAAAACCTTGCTGCCTACCTGCATACAGTGGTAAGGAATAAGTTGCTCAATAATTCCAGGCAAAAGGATGCTATGATAGGCATCTTTATCAAGCGGATGTACAAACCAGCTTTGGAAGTATTCGATAATATCGTAAGAAAAACAACCGAAATTATCAGACCCGGTAGGTTAATTCCGCGAAAACCTCGAACCAAAAAGCAATATCACATGAATTACAAAAAACTATAGCTTAACTAAACGACATTGAATTAAAATTAATAAATCCAAACATCAGAAAATTAGGTAAATATTTATTATGAACATATCACAAATGTCTGATTTGTATAAAAAAAAGTCTATTTAAGTAATATTTTAAACAAGCTCCAAAAGTTACATTTGTGTACCAATTCAGCAAACCAAAGCCTACTTGTTCCGCTTTTATTATTGATCATAAATAACAAACCTTGCGAGTTTATAAGTTAAGGTATGAGCAGGCGATTACGCTAAAAAAGTTGCTGTTTCTCTGGACGGGATGAGAAGATTAAAGTTCAGAGGGTATTGTTACTAACTAACCAATTATTGTTAAACCTAAAATATTACTTACCCGTAGTGCATTATAAAGAAAGTTGTTCATTTCGCCAATAAATGGTATATTGTATTGACTGACAATCAATTACAAACATGAACAACTTGATTCAAAATTACACTTTTATTTTAGAAGAGTTTAGGAAACTGTCAATAAAAGAGGACTTTTATTACAAACCAGTAAGGCCAAGACTGTCTGATTTAGAGTTAATTACGTTAAATTTGACCGCTGAATATTGTGGAATAGATTCTGAATATCAGTTATTTAGAAACCTGAAAGGTACCCCGCTTGATATCTTGATCGAACGAAGTGTTTACAATAAGAGAAAAAGAAAATTGTTCCCGCACATAAATGAGGTGAGAAAAAAGCTTGTTCAGAAACTGAACGCTGTCCAGGACTGTTTCATTGTCGATTCAATGCCTTTAGAGGTATGTAAAAATGCCCGTGCAGCAAGAAGTAAAATCTGCAAAGAACAGGAATACGCTTTTCCAAACCATGGTTTTTGTGCTGCGCAAAGTTCGAGGTATTATGGATACAAACTGCATGCAGTTTGTTCAGTAGATGGTGTTTTTGAGAACTTTGACCTAAGCCCTGCTTCCGTACATGACATACATTACCTGAAAGATATACAACAACAAATGACTGATTGCGTGCTACTTGGAGACAAAGGCTATTTGTCCGCAGAGGTACAGGTCAATCTTTTTGAATCTGTAAACATTAGATTGGAAACCCCGATGAGAAACAATCAAAAGAAATTCAAACCGTATCCATACCTATTCAAAAAATCAAGGAAAAGGATTGAAACGCTATTTTCGCAACTGTGCGATCAGTTTATGATCAGAAGAAATTATGCCAAAACTTTTGAGGGGTTTAAGACAAGGACGTTAAGTAAAATAACTGCCCTGACCACCATTCAATACCTCAACAAATTTATCTTTAAAAGGAACATGAATCACATTAAAATAAATTTAGTCTGATAATGCACTACGGGTATTACTTATGAAAAGATAAGAACACAAAAAAATCTTTAAAGATCGAGAACGTGGTTCCAACACGCTCTTAACCATCCCTCTCCAGGTATCTATGCCACCTTTTAAATAAGGTGAAAGGGGGATTATTGTCTCATTTTTTAACCAAATAAAACATCTCAATATATGAGTTTTAATTTAAAAAAAATCATTTCCTGGCGTAAAATCATGAAAAGAGCATGTAGCCAGTTAATGCTCCTTGTTTTCTTTACCAGCATTGCGTTATCCAGTAATGCATCTGGCATGTCGGTAATAGTTACTGGTAAAGTTACCGATGAAAACGGGCAGGGGTTGCCCGGCGTAGTAGTGAAACTAAAAGGAACCAGTACCGTAACCACTACCAATGTGCAAGGCACTTTTTCTATTACTACCCCCGATAATACCGGCACGCTTGTATTACTTATACCGGCTACGGTAGCCAGGAGTATCCTTTAAACGGAAAAACAACCGTGAATATTCAGTTGAAGCCCGAAAGTAAAAGCCTCAACGAGGTGGTGGTAGTAGGTTACGGAACCCAAAAGAAAGTTGATCTTACCGGTTCTGTCTCCACAGTTAGCGGGGCAGTTCTTAATCAAAGATCAACGCCAAACGCTGCTAACCTTTTATCCGGAACAATAGCCGGGCTGGATGCAGTAGAAGCAACAGGACAACCAGGTAAAGACGCACCTAATCTTCAGATCCGCGGAATGGGTTCATTCGGGGCAGGTAGCTCGCCTCTTATATTAGTAGATGGAGTAATTGTAACCAGCTTAAATTCCATTGCCGGAAACGATATAGAATCGGTAAGCGTATTGAAAGACGCTGCCTCGGCCTCTATTTATGGCAACAGGGCAGCCAATGGTGTAATTTTAATTACTACCAAGCGTGGAAAGCCTGGAACTACCGCCATCAATTACAATACTGATCTTTCTATAAACCAAGCCATTGGCCTGCCAGATTTGGTATGGAATTCGGTCGAGTACATGAGTATGTATAATCAAGGAAGGGCACATAACGGCACTAATAGTACACCTGTTTATACCCAAGCCCAAATAGATAGCTATAAAAATGCTCCGGCTAACAGCACCCAGTATCCCAATTATAATTATATCGATAATTACATTAAAAACGCGTTTTCACAAAACCATCACGTTAGTGTAAGCGGGGGTAGTGAAAATACTACATTTAATATAGCAGCCGGCTATTTACAGCAGAATGGAACTGTTAAAGGCACCAACTCTAAACGCTATAACTTATTAGTAAGCCTGGATTCAAAGGTTAATAAAACCTTTAAAGTAGGTGGAACTGTATCACTAAACAAACAGGATATTACCGAACCTGTTTTAGGTAATGATCAACTGATACTTTTAATTTACGGAGCAGGCCCAACATATGCACCATATTTAACAGATGGCAGCGGCAGGATTGCCAAAACCGATTATTCCAATAACAACGCCGGCCATAATCGCAGCATTGAATACGTTTTAAACAGCGGCGGCAGGGTAACCAATAATTATGAGGTAAGAGCTCAAACTTATCTGGAGGCAACTATAGCTAAAGGCTTTACCTGGATGGTAAAAGGTGCCTATAATTATAATGATCAGTTTCTGGATGTTAACCAATACGCGGTAAATCAATACGGTTTTCAACCAGATGCTAGTGGCAATTATACCGTATTAGATAACGGTAGCCCAACCAGCTTAGGCGTTTTTAATGGGGATACGCGCCAATTGTATGCAAATGCGTACTCCACCTTAAATTATAAAACCACCATAGCAACTAATCATCATTTAAATGTTTTGGGTGGAGTTAGCGTTGAGTCTTATACCCAACAATATTTATCCGGCCAAAGAACCTCATTTCCCAATAACCAGTTAACGCAGCTTAATGCAGGTTCGGTAACAGGTCAGAGTCTTAGTGGCGACCAATATCAGTATGCACTGGAATCATTCTTCGGACAAATTAACTATGATTATAAAGGAAAATATCTACTTCAGTTAGATGGCCGTAACGACGGCACCTCCAGAATTTCTCCATCCAAACGTTGGGGTTTCTTTCCGGCGGCCTCTATTGGCTGGCGCTTATCAGAAGAGAACTTCATGAAGCCCCTAACCTGGGTTGATAATTTAAAGATACGTGCCTCTTATGGCAGATTGGGTAACCAGAATATTGGTTATTACCCATATCAGGCGTTATTGAATGTAACCCAATACTCTTTTACCAGCACAGGACCTATTCAGGGGGTTAATCAGCAAAACCTAAACAATACCGATATTCAGTGGGAAAAAACGGACAATACGGACATTGGTTTTGATTTGAGTATCAAACAAGGACTTTTTACCGCTACCGCCGATTATTATAATAAAAAAACATCGGGCATTCTGTTTAAACCAAACGTATTGGCAGCTGTAGGATTAACTGCACCGGTTACAAATGCAGGAACTGTACAGAACAGGGGTTTTGAACTTGATCTGGGCCACGCTAATCATATCGGAAATGACTTCAGATATTCGGCTAACTTTATATTTTCACTTAACCGGAACGAGGTTCTATATCTGGCTAATGGAACACAGGATCAAGGTATGTATATCAATAAAGTTGGGTTACCCTATGGCTCATTTTATATGTTAAAGTGGACGGGTATCTACAATTCGCAAGATGAGATCAATAATTCGCCCAAGGAGGCTTTCGCCAGTCCAAAACCGGGCGATTTGAAATTTGAAGATGCTAACGGCGATAATAAAATAGATGCTAATGACAGGCAAATTACCAAAGGGGCTTTTCCTGATTACACTTATTCTTTCAGGGTTAATTTCAGTTATAAAAACTGGGACCTCAGTACTTTCTGGCAAGGGGTACAAGGAGTATACCACTATGTACAAGGCTGGGGGATGGATCCGTTTAGGCAAGGAGGAGCTCCGCCAACATTCTTCAGAAATGCCTGGACACCTGAAAATCATTCTCAAACTGTGCCTGCTATATTCGATTACAACGGCAATTCGGGCTATGCACCAAATACAAGTCAAAATTCAACCTATTATTTAAAAGATGCCTCCTATCTAAGGCTAAAAAATGTGCGCTTAACTTATCATTTAATGCCCGATCTGGCTAAAAGGTTATTGTTGAAAAATGCACTCGTATTTATCTCCGCCGATAACCTTTTCACTTTCACCAAGTTTCCGGGTGATCCCGAACGGTTTCAGACAGGACCGGTTAGCCAGTCTGGGACGGATGCATACGGAGCCACAAGCAATTATGCTGCCTATCCTCAGATACGCATGTTTACCGCGGGTTTAAATGTTACATTTTAATAAAAACATCATGAAAAAAATATATAAACATCCAGTAATGTCATTTCTTTTGGCTTCGATGGTTGTTCTATCGTCTTGTAGCAAGGAATTTTTAGACAAACAACCCCAAGACCAGATATCAACTGCTATTTTTTATAAAACAGCGAGCGACGCCCAACAAGGTTTAACAGGAGTTTATGCCTCCTTAAAAAAAGGATTTAACGGCGCAGGCAAAGTTTATCAGGATTGCCTGGCCGACAACGCTTATGCAAACTTTAATAATTATGATGCTAACAACATACAACTAGGCAACTATTCTACCACAAGTAGTGCAATAAATACCGTATGGAACGCCAATTATGCTGGTATAGCACAGTGCAATCTTTACATAGCCAACGTTACGCCTATAGCAATGGACGCGGCAACCAAAAATCAATACTTTGCTGAGGTGCGCTTTTTACGCGCGTTCTTCTATTCTAATCTGGTTAATCGCTTTGGTGATGTGATTTTGTATGACAAAGCCGCAACCCTCGACCAAGCCACTGCTCCTGTAGCCAAAACTCCAAAAGCGCAGGTATTAACTTTTATAAACAACGATTTGGACTTTGCTATAGCTAACCTTCCTGACGCTGCTTTTAACGGACACGTAGTAAAAGGTTCGGCTCTTGCGCTGAAAGCTAAAGTGGCGCTCTTTAATCAAGATTGGACCAATGCGGTTTCATTAACTAACCAGGTTATTAACGGCGGGAAATTTAGCCTGTATGCCGATTACACTGGTTTGTTTTTCAGAAAAAACCAGGACAATAACCCCGAGATTATATTCTCTACCAACTATAAGGCGCCTAATGACCAGCAGGAAACTAGTGGTTTGGATATTGAAATTGGCTGGTGGATGGCGATAGACCCTTTCCAGGAGATGGTAGATAGTTATGAAACTGCTGATGGAAAACTGATAACCGACCCTACTTCAGGGTATACAAGAGCTAAACAATATGTTAACCGTGATCCTCGCCTAAAGGCAAGCCTAAGAGGGGTCGATCAAACGTGGTTCAATCCAGATGGTACCCTGGTTACGCATGACGGTAATACTTCTAAAACTGGTTATCAAATGGTGAAATATATCGATTCGACATTATTTCCGATGGGCTATAGCCATACAAATGACCGTGACGAAAATATTATCCACATTCGTTATGCGGATGTTCTATTGATGTATGCAGAGGCCAAAAATGAGTTATCGGGGCCCGATGCTTCAATCTACACCGCATTAAATCAAATCAGGACAAGGGTACATATGCCTAACGTAGATCAGTCTTTATATGGAAGCCAATCTACACTAAGAGACTTTATCCGCCATGAACGAAGGATTGAGCTGGCATTTGAAGGAAATCGATATGACGATTTAATAAGATGGCGGACTGCCGAACAGGTAATGACAAAAGTAAAGCTTCCGGGGAATAGCCCTCCTCCTATCAATTTCGATCCATCCAAAAATTATCTGTTCCCGCTTCCGCAAAATGATTTAACAATTGATCCATTATTAAAGCAGAACCCGGGATATTAACTAAAAATCTATAAAATGAGCATTACAGGTTAAATAAAATGAAAAGCTTTGATAAAGTAAATAGGAAAACACCTGGAAATATAGCGCATTTTTCGGATGTTTAATTAAACCATAACCACGGCCTCACTTATTTTAAAAATGTAAGTGAGGCCGTTTTACTAAAAGTATAAAAAGGCAAAAAACAGCCTTGTTTTTAAATCAATTTAAAAACGAAGAATTAAAAACGTTGGGGTTTACAGCTGTTTTTAAAAGAGAAACTTTAGGTAGAGCCTTAAAGGCGATGCGTTTAACGGAAGATTTCAATTACGAAAAACGAGATTCAGTTATTTGCATTTTAAAATGATAGGCCTACGGTAAAAAGCACTTTAATAAAAAGACAAATCGTTAAAAATGTAGGTGTAATTGGCACTTCAACCTGCTATTGTTCACCTTTAAAAAATTAAATATATGACCTTAAAAACTATAGTAGGACCATCAATTTAATAATTAATTATTGTTAATAATAAAACATGAGATATATTTTAAATACAATAGTTTTAAAAAGATTATTTACGTTCCTGTTTATATTGATGCCATTTTTCGGTTTTGGCCAAAACAAACTTAAGCTTTGGTATAAAAAACCTGCCAAAGTGTGGACCGAAGCATTACCCGTTGGAAATGGGCGTTTAGGTGCAATGATTTTTGGTGGTGTTAAACAGGAGCTTATACAGTTAAATGAAAGTACACTATGGACAGGCGGACCAGTATTAAAAAACGTAAACCCGAATGCTTATGCAAATTTATTATTAGCAAGAGAAGCTTTGTTTAAAAACGAGGATTATGCGAAGGCTTCTGAGTACGCAAAAAAAATGCAGGGTTACTACACAGAATCTTATTTGCCATTAGGCGACCTTAAAATAAGTCAGGATTTTAAAGATACGTCATCATCAAACTATTATCGAGACCTCGATATAAAAAACGCTATTGCTACCACCAGATTTACGGTTGCTGGCACTGAGTATACCAGACAGATGATTAGCTCCGCTCCTGACCAAGTGATGGTGATTCATTTTACAGCTAGTAAGCCTGGTCAGTTGAATTTCAAATTAAGTACGGCCTGCTTACTAAAACACCAAAATGAAGTAATTTCAAACAGCGAAATTGCGATAAAAGGAAAAGCACCAGCTCATATTCAGCCAAATTACATTCGCACCAAAACTCCAATTACTTGGGACGACAGTACCGGCAGGCGTGGAATGCGGTTTGAATTATTGCTTAAAGCAGTAAATAATGGCGGAACAATTAGCAGCGATACAAGCGGAATTAGTGTAAAAAATGCAACAGAAGTAACAGTATATCTTTCGGCAGCTACAAGTTTCAATGGATTTGACAAAAGCCCGGTTACTCAAGGAAAAGACGAAATTAAATTGGCTTCGGGATATTTAGAAAAGGCTTTATTGAAAGACTGGTCAAAAATTTTATCGAGGCATTATATTGATTACCACCATTACTTTAACCGGGTAAACTTCAGTTTGAAAACACCTGCAGTTAATACGAATGCAAAGTTGCCTACTGAAGAACGTTTGGCAGCATATAGTGTTACTTCCCCGGACCCTGAGTTAGAGACATTATATTTTCAATATAGCAGATATTTATTGATTTCGAGTTCTCGTCCCGGAGGAGTTCCTGCAAATTTACAAGGCATTTGGAATAAAGAAATGAGACCGCCCTGGAGTTCTAACTACACTACTAATATAAACGTGCAAATGAATTACTGGCCAGCAGAGGTAGCTAATTTATCAGAAATGCACCTTCCATTTATTGATTATATAAAGAACGCTTCGGTAACCGGTAAGGAAACCGCAACTAATTTTTATCATACCCGAGGATGGGCGGTTCATCATAACAGCGATATTTGGGCTATTTCAAATCCCGTGGGCGACCTCGGCGGCGGAACGCCAACCTGGGCAAACTGGTCTATGGGTTCACCATGGTTATCGCAACATCTTTGGTGGCACTATCAGTTTACAAAAGATAAAAGGTACCTCGCGAAAACAGCTTATCCGATAATGAAAAGCGCCGCTCAGTTTTGTATGGACTGGTTAGTTCCTTATAATGGCCATTTAGTAACCGCCCCATCCGTATCTCCTGAAAATGTTTTTATAGATGACAAAGGGGAAAAAAATAGCGTTTCTATTGCTACAACAATGGACATGGCTATTATTTGGGATTTATTTACCGGCGTTATTGACGCTTCTAATGAGTTGGAAACGGATAAAAGTTTCAGGGATTCTATAATTTTATACAGAAAAAAACTATACCCATTACATATTGGAAAGAAAGGGAATTTACAGGAGTGGTATAAAGATTGGGAGGATGAGGACCCACATCATCGTCATGTATCACATCTTTTTACGGTGTTCCCAGGGCACGAAATATCGCCTATTGAAACTCCTGAATTAGCTACTGCGGCTAAAAAAAGTTTAGAGTTAAGAGGAGATGCTGGTACCGGGTGGAGTTTAGCTTGGAAAATTAACTTTTGGGCAAGGTTGCTGGATGGTAATCATGCTTACAAAATGATTCATGATATTTTAAAATTAACTGGCACAAGTGGAACTAATTTTAGCAATGGTGGCGGCTCTTATGCTAACCTGTTTGATGCACATCCTCCGTTTCAAATTGATGGAAACTTTGGTGCCCTATCGGGCATGTGCGAAATGTTGCTTCAAACCCAATCAAACGAATTAAACCTACTACCTGCAATCCCTGATGAATGGAGCGAAGGGCAAGTATCCGGATTAAGGGGACGAGGAGATTTTGAAGTATCAATGAACTGGAAAAGAAAAAAAATAGTTACTGCTTCTATTTACTCCGGGTCAGGTGGTTTATGCCGGTTAAGAACAACAGCTCCTATTTCAATTACTGGAATAAATGCTAAAACGGTTAAAACAAAATATGGTTATGTAACCAGTTTTGCAACCAAAAAAGGAATGAAATATAATATAGTAGGATCTTAAAATTTTCAAATAAATAATTGATGAAATATCTAAATTTTTTCGCGTTCCTTTTACTGTTAACTTCTGCTAAATACTCCTATTGTCAAAAGCAATCAGTTGTATTTAGCAGCCCCAACAAACGGTTAATGCTAACTGTAAATACTGCCGACAAAAAATTGGCTTACTCGGTTAAGTTGGGTAATACTACTATCATTAAATCATCAGCATTAGGTTTGGTGGTTGATAGTACCAACCTGGGCGATAATGCGCGTATAACAGGCGCCGCAGTTTTAAGCAAGATTAATGAAGATTATGCTATTATTGGTAACCACACAGTAGCACATAACCGTGCTAATGAGGCCGAGATACCTGTAACTGCGTGGGGTAAAAAATTCAGCCTGATAGTTAGGGTTTATGATGATGGTGTGGCTATACGTTATACCCTTCCGGCTAACGCAAAACGTATTGATAGCGAGCATACTGCCTGGACCTTACCAGATAACATTGCTAAAATTGCCTGGGCCGATTACTCGCAAAGCTATGAGGGGCTAAATTATGTAACCCCTCTTGATAAAGTTACCGAAGGAAAAACCATTATGGGGCCAATTACTTTCCAAACCAATGGTTACTACGTATCAATATCAGAAGCTGATTGCGAGAATTTTCCGGATATGGCATTTATGCGTACCGGCAATGTGCTGAGCGTAAATTATCCTTTCGCTAAAAAAGGCTGGGAAATAAAACCTGCTACTGCTGTTTTAAAAGGCACTTATAAAGGCAAACCAGTTTCGCCATGGCGCACTACTTTGGTAGCTGGCTCATTGAACCAATTGGTAAATTCAGATCTGATAACCAACCTATGTCCGCCGCCTGCAAAGGGTTCAGATTTTTCATGGGTTAAACCGGGCCGTAGTTTATGGCAATGGTGGAGCGTTGGCGAGCCAAAGCTTGACGATCAGAAAAAATGGTATGATGCAGCCGCTAAATTAAAATGGGAGTATTACCTGGTTGATGATGGTTGGCGCAACTGGAAACAGGACGGTAAGGACCAATGGCAACTGTTAAAAGAAGTGATAGATTATGGCAAAACAGTAGGTGTAAAATCAATTGTTTGGGTTGATTCAAAGGAGTTTAGGAAAGCGCCCGAGCGCCGGGCTTATCTTCAAAAAGTTAAGGCTTTGGGGGCTGATGGTATTAAAATAGATTTTATACCCGATGCCACTGCCGAAATTATGCAATGGTATGCTGAAACCCAAAAGGAATGTGCCGACCTGCATTTACTACTTAACTTTCATGGCAGCGTAAAACCTACCGGCTTGCGGCGCACTTTCCCTAATGATATTACTCGCGAAGCGATACGAGGCAACGAGTACCACATGACCCGCTACAGCCGCGTTATGCCGCCACAGCATGATGTAACTGTGCCGTTTACTCGTTTATTGACTGGTCCGGCAGATTTTACGTCGGTAATATTAAATCCTAAGGAATTAACCAGCACCAAATTTACCTGGCCGCATGAGTTTGCACAAACTATTGTGTACCTGTCGCCGATAACCCATTTTGCCGATCAGTACCAGTTTTATTTGGATAGCCCCCTTTTCGATCTGTTCCAGCAGATACCTACCACCTGGGACGAAACCCGCGTGTTAAGCTGCACCAGCCTGGGCGATATAGCCGCTTTTGCCCGCCGCAAAGGCAATACCTGGTGGATTGGCGTAATGAACGGCGCCACCGAACAGGAAGTAAAAATACCGCTTAACTTTTTAACCAAACCAACCAAAGCCAGCTTAGTTTATGATGGAGAAACCAATACCAGCGTTGACCGGAAAGAACAGGTTGTAAGTAATAAGGATGTATTGACCATCAAGCTACGCCCGAGTGGTGGGTTTGTGGCGAAGATGTAATCTTGATTGATATTTTATAAATCACGATCGTTTAGTTAAGAGTCGGGGCCCCATCGGGGCAAAAGGTCGGTAGCAAAACGAATTAAATAAAAATTTGTGCCGTAGGTACAACACCTGTTTAGGTGGCATAGCTACGGCATGCAATGTGCAATTATTACTTAACTACCGACCTTTTGCACCGATGGCGCATTTTTAAATTGCTTAACTAAACGACATTGTTTTATAAATACTAAATATTGGTGATGCGTTAACTTTTAAAGATTTATTGTAATTAACTGTTTGTTAGTATTTTATATCCATTCTTTGATTTTTTTGAGCGGCCAGGTATACAATACGTTGACTATATTAATAGACTATGGTTTTACTGACCGCAATAATCCTAACGACAATATAGAAATGACTTTTTATTGATGCCGCTGATTTAACCACTTGATACACTTTTCGATCAATTGATCTTCCAGAATCTTTCTGTTTGTTTACCGCACAATGCATACCCAGCCGCTCAGCAATGAGAAGTTATTCCTGGGGTCGATCAGATAATAATAGGTGCCCACGGGTAAAGGACTTCCATTGTAAGTACCGTTCCATGCTTTTGGGTAACCTACGCTATAATAAAGCCTTGCACCATTGCGATTGAAGATAGAAAGCGTTGCACCGGGATAGGAATCCAAACCCGAAATATTCCAGACGTCGTTTACGCCATCACCATTGGGACTGAACGTATTGGGAATGGATAGCTTTTCAAACACAGTAACGGTTACTACATCAGTGCCTACACCGCAGCCCTCGGTAGATGTCGCCGTAAGCATATAGGTTGTCGTCTGTGTTGGCTTAGCTACCGGGCTCAGTTTGGTGGCATCATTTAGACCGGTAGACGGTGTCCATACGTAAGTATAACCATTGCCTGTAATACTTCCTTTTAATTGCACCGAATTTCCTTTTACAACACCTTTGTCGTTCCCTGCGCTCACAACTGGTACATTCATTACTGTCACTGTTATACTGTCGATGGCCGGGCAGGCACTCGTTGCGTCAGACACGGTTACTTTGTAGGTGGTGGTTTGAGTTGGTGAGGCTACCGGTGAAGCGATATTGGCGTTGGATAATCCGGTAGCAGGTGTCCATTTATAACTTACGCCACCTGAAGCTGTTAAAGTGGTGCTCATCCCCTGGCAAAGGGTAACCGCAGGGCTAACCGATACCACAGGGCGGCTACCTATGGCTACTGTGGTTTGGGCCGTTGCCGTACAGCCTGCATCTGATGTAACGGTTACGGTATAAGTGCCCGCATTCTTATCGCTTACCGTAGTTACCACCGGATTTTGTTGTTTTGAACTGAAATTATTGGGACCAATCCAGCTATATGTGCCGCCCCCACTTGATGTTAGGTTTAGCGTTTCACCTATACACAAAGGCCCGTTGCTGGCAGCCGTTGCCTGCACTGCCACGCTAACAGTAACGGTTAATGTTGGCGAGGCTACCCGGCAACTCGTCGATCCAAAGTTGGCTGCCTCACCAACTTGCAAGCGATATAGGTAGCTTCCCGCTACCGCATTTGCAAATTGCACCGTGGTACTGGTTTGTGTTGCACCACTAATATCTGTCCAGCCTGCACCATTGGCATTTACCTGCCATTGATATTGCGGTGTGCTTAGCCCCGAGGTTACCGAAGCATCTAATTCAATAGTTGCTGCTGTGCCCGCGCATATCGTCGCTGTAGTTTGATTACCGGAATTAATACCGCTGGTTACGATGGGGCCACATGCCCGAAAGGTAATGTCGTCTAAAGCCAGGTCGTTGCCCGGCACGGCGCTTGGGGCATTATTCGAAATACTGATAACCACACTGGATTCTGACCCGGTAGTGAAATAAAAGCCGGATTGCACCCATTTACCGGTAATGGGTAGATCACCGCTATCGTAAGTTTTGATCAGGGTGCCGTCTGTTCTTTTGATCTTGAAAGTTACGTTGGGGTTCGGCGAAACGACCGCCATGACATTGAACAACCAGGCGGAAAACTCATAGGTTGTATTAGGGCAAAGGCCATCCACGGTCTTTTTATAAAACACACCTTCCGTTGCTAATGTTGCGCTGTTGATGACCATCATAAAACCGTTGGCATTTCCGGTATGGTCAGTAGTTGTTTTCCAGGCGGTGCCTTTTAAACCCGCTGTGGTGTTGGCAATTGTATACTCCCCTTCACCAAGATCTCCCGAAGCCCGGTATGTATAGGCTGTGATGGCAGAACCCAGTGCCGCACCGCGCCCGGTCCCCGATCCAAAATCAATATTGACGATCGGGTCACCTAATGCACCGCTGCACAATTGTGCCTGCACTTTTAACGTACCCAAAAAAAAGCCTAAAAGGCATCCGGCACAAATTTTAATAGAAAAATTAGTTTTCAGGCCGGTACAAAAGCGCATGGCATTTACTATGATCAACGTGATAAGGTTAAGTTAAGCTGTAACGGCTATAGAAACCAACGGGTATCGACGAAAGCTCCTTTTCTCCCGTTGAGCCGATCAGTTTAACTAAGGTATACCCTATAAATGAAAATCAGATGAAATACAGATGTAGTACATTATTACAATAAATACCGGCCATCTACAAATCATGAACTTATACTGTACATTACCACTTCCGAAAAATGCGAATCAAATGACAATAAAAAAAACATGATCTTCCTCTATTGGCTGATATAAAAGTCAATCAGAAAAGCAAAACTATATGCCTGTCAGCAATTCTATTTTAAAGGTGAACCTGATATTTATTCATGATATCCTTCTGTGTTGGTTAGGCATCAGGGTTTATTCCTCACCATAGTTAATGTCCACTTGTTTTAATGACTTCGCCGTTTGACCAGGAAGTTTTTTATTTCTTCAATTCGGAGCGTCGTATGTATAAAAAACTTGATAGGCGGCTGGCGTCTCCACGAATTAACAGGGTACCGGCATCAAGTGTCAAAAAGGGTAGATACCCAAAACGAGGCATTAAAGCTTATTAACCTTGCTGGGTAGGTGTCCAAACTTCTTCTTAAATGCAGTTGTGAAATGATGGGCATTTTTATAGCCCACTTCGTAGGCTACTTCCCTTACAGAATTTCCGCTTTTCAAAAGAAATTTGGCTTTTTCCATTCGCAGATCATACAAATAGCCGAAAACCGTTGTTCCTAAAACTTCCCTGAAACCCTTTTTTAGTTTAAAATCGTTAAGCCCGACTTTATGGGCCAGTTCTATTAATGAGCAAGGGTTCAGCAGATTTTGTTCAACTATTATTTTGGCCTGATGGATGCGCTCCAGGTCATCCTCTTTTAAATATGAATTGGTCGATCTACCGGCAAAAGCATCTATCTGTTCCAATTCCAGAAAAAGTAATTCCAATGCCTTCGCTTCAAAATAAATATGTTGATTACCTCTTTTATTTTTATCAATATTAACCATGATAGCCTGAATAATCATACTCATTTGCGGTGTGGTAGGTCTGATGGACCGCAATAAAGCAGGCCATTCAGTAAAGATGCCTTCATTGGGGTTGAAATGAACTAACGCAGTTGGTATGGTTTTTTGCAAACTGTTTTTGGTGAAACAAATAGCAAAAAGTTTTAGATCACCTTGAAGTATAGCCGACGAGCGGAGATAGCCCGACGAAAAAAGGCTATGGTGTTTTGATGCTGTAAATAAAACATTTTTACCGGCATTTAGCCTATATGTTCCCGATAGCGTAAAGATCATCATCAGGCATAAGGTGTTGATCTCTAATATTACGGGGCAATCATCTTTACAGTTAAGATCGAAAACAAATACGCTGATGTCAGCTGTGTATATGGTGACTATCCTTACACTACCCCAACTTCCAGCGTAATTGATGAGGTTCTCTCTTTTTGAAGGCGCATCCAGATCATATACATATTCATCCCATAAAGCCGAGGTAATTCTGATCATTATTAATCCGTATCGCGTGTATTAAAATCCCGCATGCGTTATCATGCTCATTATAAATCGTTCAAATTTGCATCATTATTTTTAATTAGTCTAAATAAATGCAAATAAAATATATCCTTTACGTTTTAGCTATGCCACTTACCATCCAAATGGTTTTTGCGCAAAGGCATGACCCATTAAAAAAGGATACGACGAATACCAAACAACTAAAAGAAGTAGTAGTCACAGGGACAAGAACCGCCAAAAGCTTACAACAGGTACCTATACCCATCACGCGGATCACTGCTGAAGAGATCAGGAAAAAAGGCCTGGTACGATTGAACGAGGTTTTATCCGAACAAACCGGCATGACCATTTTGGACGATCCGCATGGGCAAGGCATACAGATACAAGGCTTTGATCCGGCTTATACCATGATACTGATAGATGGCCTGCCTATCATCGGCCGTAATACAGGCATACTCGAACTATCCAGGATCACGACCAATAACATCGAGCGGATAGAGATCGTGAAAGGTCCAACCTCATCACTTTACGGTAGCGAAGCCATGGCTGGTGTGGTGAATATCATTACGGCCGATCCTGAAAAGGGTGTATCGGGAGGAACCTCCATACGTTACGGAACTAATAAAACGGCTGATGTAAGCTTAAATTCGGCTTATCAAAACGACAAATTTTCCATATCTGGTTTTGCCAACCGTTACAGCAGTGGCGGTTATACCCTAAACTCATCATCGGGTTTGCCTACGGTGTCGCCCTTTGCAGGATATACCTTGAATGTTAAATCGTCTTACAAAATAGATCACCTCACCACCATTAAATTATCGGTAAGGTATTATACGAACGATCAGGACAGCCGGTACCTGGTAAGCGGCCGTTACGCAGGGGGAACGGGTACCGAACGCGATTTTAATTTCGCCCCGGTGATAACCCATCATTTTAGCGACCAATTGTTTTCAACCCTGCAACTATACCGTTCAACTTATAAAACCAATTCGGATGTACGGTATGAGGATGACAGATCGGTATACGACCAAACCTACTTTAACCAGGCTTTTAACCGCGCCGAGTTACAGAATGATTACACGGTAAAAGATAACTTGAAACTTACAGCAGGGGCTGGTGCGCAGTATGAAACGGTAGAAGCTACACGGTACACGCAATTGCAATCTTTTACATCGGGCTATGGATATGTTCAGGCAGATTGGTTACCCATCAAACGATTGGATATCATTGCCGGTGGGCGCTATGATCTGCATAGCGTCTATAAATCACAGTTCAGCCCTAAACTGGCTGCAAGCTATGCGGTTAATAACAAACTTACCTTACTGGCCTCGGTTGGTAAAGGATACAAAGCGCCCGATTTCAGGCAGCTTTATTTAAACTTTACCAATGCCGAAGTAGGATACAGCGTTTTTGGTTACGAAGAAGCCGCCGCGGGGATACAGCGTTTACAGCAACAAGGTCAGATCCAGTCGGTATTAATCGATCCCGCTTCTTTACAGCGACTAAATGCCGAAAGCTCAACCGCTTTCAATTTGGGATACAGGTATAGGCCAACTACCAAAATTTACTGTACAGCCAACCTTTTCCGCAATAACATAACCAATCTCATAGAAACGGCTTCTATCGCCATCAAAACCAACGGGCAATCGGTTTACTCCTATTTCAATTTAAACAAAGTTTACACGCAAGGCATTGAAACCGACCTGAGTTACCAGGTATTTAAGCCTTTACAATTAGCAGGCGGGTTTCAATACCTCGAAGCTTATGATCAGGACGTGCTAAACCAGATAGCGGCCGGAAAGGTATTTACCAAAGATGCCGCAACCAACCTCACCAAATTAATCAAAAGTAGCGATTACGGCGGTTTGCTGGGCCGTTCAAAATACACTTATAATGTGCGTGTAAACTATCTGGATCAAAAAACAGGTATCAATGCCGCTATAAGAGCCATCTACCGTGGTCGCTATGGCTACAAGGATAGCGATGGTAACGGGATTGTTAACCGTGATGATGAATACACCAAAGGTTATGTATTGGTTAACGCTTCGCTATCCAAACCTATGTTTAAAGAAGCTATCCGACTACAGCTTACCGCGCAAAATCTGCTCAACTACAAAGATACCCAGGTAATCCTCAACCTTCCGGGAAGGCTCATTTATGCGGGTATAGCCTACAATTTCAGTAAAAAGTAACAACAAATTAAAAATCACATAAAAAAGCAAAATCCATGAAAAAAATCACAACGCTATCTTTAGCATTAGGCAGCGCAATTATTTTGGTGGCCTCATCGTGCAGTAAAAAAACTGATGATGCAACGCCCGCAGTAAGCAAACTAACTACGAAAACGGTTACCGATCTGGATGGATCAAAAGGGTCCGTATATTACAGCCTATCAACCGGTACGCAGGTTACAGGGGCTGATACAGCGACCACCAAATGGGACATTAAGTTTAAAGCGACCAGCGTTTTTATTAACAGCGGCACATCGGGCATCGGAACATCACAAGCACAGGTGGTGAGCAGCACTTTTGAAACTTTAACAATTGCCCCAACTACAGGTTATAAGGCGGATGCAAGCGGTGTACCTGCCATTTCGGGCTGGTATACTTATACTGCTACTACCGAACCACAGCATGCCCTATTAACCGTTCCGGGAAAGATATTTGTGGTTAAAACCAGCGCGGGCAACTATGCGAAAGTAGAAATGATTAGCTATTACAAAGGCAACCCGAATACGACCACTGCCGATTTTGCTAACCTGGCTACACGCCCCGCTTCAAGCTATTATACCTTCCGTTTTGCCTATCAAGGTGACGGTACAACCAGCCTGCAATAAACAAGATTGGCCAAACAAAACAAGAACAACATAATCATCATGAAAAGGAAGCTCCATTTAATTTTAACCCTACTCACACTGGCGACAGGCAGCCTCTACGCGCAATCAAAACTCGACCAGGACCGCGCCGCTATCCGCTCATTGGGCGGCTTTTATAAAGTAACCTTTGACTATGGCGAAACCTTCGCGCCCGATACAGCTTACAAAAACCATCCGCAATATCATGCCTCAGGTTATGAGTGGGCGGTGGTAGAAGAGGAATCTCCAAAAAAAATAGTCATTCAGCATATCCTGGTTACAGGTGATTCTTCGGTGATCAAACACTGGCGCGAAGACTGGGTGTACGAGGAAAACAAGATCGTAACCTTTGACAAGGATAATACCTGGAAAACAACCGCTTTAAAAACCAACGAAACGAAAGGTCGGTGGGTTCAAAAGGTATTTCAGGTAGACGACAGTCCGCGCTATGAAAGCATTGGCACCTGGGTGCATGTAGACGGCAGGCATGAATGGCACAGCGAATGTGATTCGCCGCTGCCACGCCGTGAGTTTACCAAGCGCAACGACTATAATGTATTGCGCCGTGGTAACCGCATTTACATAACCCCTACGGGATGGATGTTTGAGCAGGATAACCAAAAGATCATCCGCTCTGCCTCAGGAGATAAATTATTAGCCAGAGAAAAAGGCTACGAGGAGTTTATCAAGGCCGATGAAAGCAAATTTAATTACGCCAAAACCTGGTGGAAAACCCAGCAACCCTACTGGACATCTGTTAGACAAGTATGGGACGAGGTTTACGCACAACACGCACAAGTAAAACTTAAAGGTAAAACAGATGGTAAACTTTTATACGAAAGGTTATTTGATTTGGCAGATCGATCGACCAAGGAAAGATGGGATGCCGCTAAATGCAAAGTGGAAACCCGTAAGGTAATTGACGGCTATTTAGTTGCTATTTAAAGAATAAAGTCCTGCTTCGAGCGCTATCCTATATCCGGATAGTTTTTCGGGGCAGGCACTAATTTGGCGAGGAATGCAGCGTTTTACAGCACTGCATTCCTTTCTGTTATTGTTACCCATCGAAATATTCATTATATTACTTAACATGACACCTGTTTAATTCAAAGCCGATACCGCAGCGCCACGTTTTTCGCGATGACGTGCAGCGGACCCGGTTCATCGCCAATCGTATGCTCAACTACATACCATTCTCGGTGCTGGTTAAGCCTCGTGGTATATTCCTCGCCCTGAAAGCCGATCTTGATCTAAGCCATTTCCCGGCTGATCCCTTTAGTTAATACCGTATAAGTATAATCACTGTTTTCAAATGTAATCCGCAATGGTAAACTCATATGATGCAAATATAAGGAGCTATTATAAATAATTCCGTACTCAAGCCCATATGTGAATAGGCTTTAATTTGTATAAGCCAATATCAATACTATGAATAGCTCGCCTATTAATCCTCTTTACCAATCCACAAAATATTGGCGAAAAGGCCTTTCGGAAGCTATAACATAGTTAATTAGTTGGCAGATGCACTGGTTTTAGCTAACAAGCCATCAATTACTTTCACCATCGCAGCAAATTCTGCCGGGCTGTACAGTCGCGTAAGGAAAACGATACGGCCATCACGACCAATCACCACGTTCCTGGTCACGCCGCTTTTTTTATCTGCGAACAAACCAAAAATATCGGCCCCCGGATCAAGCGCCAGCGGGTAGGTGATCTTCATATCCTGGTGGAACTTTTGAACCTTTTCCAAAGGTTCATCCCTATCTACGCCGATCAGTACAAAGTCTTTGTTTTGGTTGGCTTCCCATACATCTTTTTGCAAGTACGGCATTTCGGTACGGCACACGCTGCACCAGCTTGCGGTGAATTGCAACACCACTACCTTACCACGCAGTTCTTTCAGCGAGGTTGTTTTGCCATCAGCCAACTTTAACGAGAAGTTATCCGGCGCAACATCGCCTACTTTAACGATATAGCCCCGGTCATCACCGGTTTTTGTAGCAACCGTTTGGGCCAACGCGCCGACGGCCAGGCAATTTAAAAGCAGGAATAAGATTCTTTTTTTCATGAGTTGATAGGATTTGTTTTACACTTCGACGGGTTTCAAATAAGCTATTTTTGCGCCGGATTCTTTTTGCTCTTTTAAGAAGTAATATTTCATGATAGGCCCGGATATAACCATAGTTACCACGGTCATGACCACCAGCCCTTCAAATACGGGTTCGGTGATGATCTTTGCTTGCAGGGCGATCAGTCCCAGAACGATCTCCTGTGATCCGCGGGCGTTCATGCCAAATGCCACGGCGATCGATTCGTTTTTGGACATGCCGCTCGCTACGCCGCCAATACCAGCCCCGATGAGCTTGGCCAAACACGAGATCACCAAGATGATCACCACAACCTCCAGGTTGAAGTTGGCGATAAAATCAAGCCGTAAACCTACGGAAGCAAAAAATAAGGGTGCCAGGACATTGATGGTGAACTGGTGCAAAATATCCTTATGCTTTGCCGTAAAGTATTCCGAATCGCCGATGGCGATGCCGACCAAAAATGCCCCGAAAATACCGCGTACACCTAAATACTCTGTGATCACTGCGCCGATAAAACACAGACACACCGCTACTGTAAATACATGGCCAATCTTTTGGCTTTTACCGGCAAACTCCAATAGGCGATGGATGATCCAGCGGCCGCCCGTCAGCATAAATGCTGCGAACAACACAACGACAATGATCGACCAGAACGAGGTGTTTTCTTTACCGGCGTTCATCATTTTGATGATGATCGAAAATAAGATCCATCCTAAAAAGTCGTCGACCATCGCTGCGGTCAATACGATGTTCCCTATTTTGGTTTTCAGCAGGTCGAGATCAAGCAGTATTTTGGCGATCACTGATAACGCGGTAATGGATAAGGCCGTGCCGAAGAACAGCGATGTAGTTAGCTGGTTACTGGCGGAATTGGCGAAATGACTGTTGTACAGGAACCATACCGAAATAGAACCAATAGCAAATGGAAAAATGATCCCGGTTAAACTGATGGCCAAAGCCTGTTTCCCGTTCTGCCTGATCTGCTTCAAGTCCACTTCAAAACCGGCGATGAACATGAGCAGGATGATACCGATATTGGCGATACCATCAAAAGCACCATAAGCCTGAGGTGCAGCCAAGAATAGGTTTTTGAATAACCCAGGAAAGAAGGCCCCCAGCAAAGTTGGCCCGATAATAATTCCCGCAAAAATTTCACCGATGATAGCAGGCAGCTTATACCTGCGGCACACCTCACCCAATACCCTGGCCGGGATCAAAATGGCGATCAGGATCAGCAAAAAATGTATAATTTCAGAAGAGCTTAATTTGGATACCATGAATACTTCTGTTCAATATTTTATAAATTAGTTTTAACCTCTATCCTTAATTGATGGGTATTAAATACATGCGAATACGGTTCCACGCTCTTGGTCAGAAAAACACTTCCGCCAATGGTACTGTCGTGCCCGATCACGGTTTTACCACCTAATATCGTACTACGTGCATAGATGGTGACATTATCTTCTACCGTTGGATGGCGCTTGGTAGCTGACAGATCTTTGCTCACCTGCGATGCACCCAAAGTAACACCCTGGTAGATCGTCACATTTTTGCCGATGATACTGGTAGCACCTATCACGATACCGGTACCATGATCGATACAGAATGGTACGCCGATCTGCGCATTTGGATGAATGTCAACCCCTGTCTTACCGTGGGCATGTTCACTCAATATCCGGGGCAGAATGGGTACCAATAATTTGGAAAGCTGATGCGAAATACGGTGAACGGCTATCGCATAAAAGCCCGGGTAGGAAACGATCACCTCGTGCACACTTCCCGCTGCCGGGTCCTTTTCATGAATACGTGCCGCATCCGACCGCAAATCCTGGTAGATATCCTGCAAGGCACCGTAAAAACGATCCACCGCATCACCGATATTGATCTGGTCGGTATCCAGGTAACTGAGCAGGATGTTTTCCAGTTCGATCTGATTCTTTCTTAGCTGGCCCTCGTAAATGATCTTTTTATTCAACCTGTTATTGGGGAACAAAAATTCAAGCAGGTCATTGAGCCAATGGATCGCCTGCTCGTTAGACGGCGTAGCTTCCCATTCCGCTTTATGCGTCTGAAAAAGTAATTCAATGAAACTATTCAGCTGCGGATCTTTCATGTTATTTTTTCAGTCTGTGTAAGATATTCACCAGCGTATCAATTTCCGCGCAGGTATTGTAAAAAGCCAGGGATGGCCGTACTGTTGCTTCAACCCCAAAGCGGCGTAGAATAGGCTGCGCACAATGGTGGCCCGAGCGTACGGCGATTCCCTCTTTATTAAGCGCAGCACCAACCTCTTGAGTTTTATACCCATCCAGCACGAATGATAATACACTGGCCTTATCCGGGGCGGTTCCGATCAAACGGATACCAGGTACTTCTTTTAATAAGCGGGTAGCGTAAACCAATAAATAATGCTCATACCTCGAAATATTATCGATACCGATCTTGTTCACATAATCGATAGCCGCACCAAGTCCCACCGCATCGGCAATGTTGCCTGTTCCGGCTTCAAACCTGCTTGGAGCCTTATGGTATTGGGTATATTCAAAAGTTACATCAACGATCATATTGCCACCTCCCTGCCATGGCTGGGTTTCATTCAGCAACGCTTCTTTTCCGTAAACCACACCGATGCCGGTCGGCCCGAAAACTTTATGCCCTGAAAAAACAAACCAATCAGCATCCAGCGCCCGCACATCAACTTTCATGTGGGATACCGACTGTGCGCCATCCACCAATACTTTCGCCCCGGCCTGGTGCGCCAGTTCAACGATCCGCGCAGCCGGTGTGACCGTTCCTAATGCGTTAGACACCTGTGTAAAGGCAACCAATTTAGTTTTCGGGCCGAGTAATTTGGCGTATTCATCCAGTAAGATCTGCCCCTCATCGTCAACCGGTATCACCTTGATCTTTAAACCCTTTTTGGCTGCCAGCTGTTGCCAGGGAACAATGTTCGCATGGTGTTCCAAATGGCTCACAATGATCTCATCACCCGCGTTCAGGTGCTGTTCCCCCCAGCTCTTGGCAACCAGGTTAATGGCCTCGGTAGCTCCCCGTACAAAGATGATCTCGTTAACCGACGCGGCATTGATGAAAGCTCTTACTTTTTCACGGGCACCTTCATAGGCATCGGTTGCCCTTGCTGCCAGTTCATGCGCTGCACGATGTATATTGGAGTTTTCATGCTCATAGAAATAAGATATCCGGTCAATGACCTGCCTGGGTTTCTGCGTAGTTGCGGCATTGTCCAGCCAGATCAGGGGGCGGCCATTTACCCGCTCCTGCAGGATGGGAAAATCATTCCTGACCAGGTTCACGTCAAAAGGCGGTGCTATTGGCTGCCCCGCCCTCGCCGTATCACGGTCAAAAATATTTTTTCCCTGTAAGGGGTTATTCCTGTTTTTTAGGAAATAAAACGGTACATCGGTATCCTCATCAAAAGGAATTCTTATTGCCGGTGAGGATATACGAACATTACTCAATATTTCCTGCAACCGGCTCTCAAAAGGCTGGTCGTCCTGAAAAGGTAAGGCCAAATTATCGGCAGGTTTAGCTACTGCCAAATTTGGGTCAGCAAAACTGGTTTGGGGGTTCCGCAGATCCACCGCGTTATTTTGATTGGCAGCTGATGGCGATATCCCCACGCCCGAAGCCGAGGGCGGTGAATGATCAAAACTATTATCACGCAAAGCCTGGTCGCGCAGTTGAGGCTCGTAGCTTTGCTGCAAGTTGTCGTTCCTTAACGGCAATTGTTCGCCCACCTGTTCAACAACGGGTTCCGGGTTAATACTTTGCCCCGGTAAGGCTTTAAAAAACTGGTTCGCCAGGTTTTCGAGTGCACTCAGATTTGGATGTTCTTCCGAATTAATATTTGTACTCATAATAATTTCCTAAGTCCACATCCTCCAAAACCGCTATCGCATCATCCGTTAATACTGCCAGTGAGCAATACAACGAAACCAGGTAAGATGCTATAGCTTTGTTATTAATACCCATGAAGCGAACAGATAAGCCGGGTGACTGCTCGCCCGGTAAGCCAGGCTGGTAGAGACCTACAACTCCCTGCCGGCTTTCCCCGGTTCTGAGCAATAATATTTTCGATTTGTTGTTTACAATGGGTAATTTATCAGAAGGGATCAGCGGTATACCTCTCCAGGTTAGGAATTGAGATCCAAATAAAGATACGGTTGGCGGCGGTACACCACGGCGTGTACATTCCCGGCCAAAAGCGGCAATAGCTAAAGGGTGCAGGAGGAAAAAAGCTGGCTCTTTCCATACTTTGGTGATCAGTTCATCCAGGTCATCCGGTGTAGGTGGGCCGAGCCTGGTCTTGATTTTTTGCGACGGCACAATGCTATGCAACAGGCCATATTCCTCGTTATTGATCAGTTCACTCTCCTGGCGCTCCTTGATGATCTCGATCGTTAAACGCAATTGCTCCGTGATCTAGTTAAAGGGTTTGCTGTACAGATCGGATACGCGCGTATGCACATCCAGTACCGTATTTACAGCACTCAAATTATATTCACGCGGGTTTTCTACATAGTCTACATAGGTAGACGGCAGTTCACGTTCATCGCGGTTTGAACAATCAACCTCTACGTTGTCGGCATCCTTTACCTTATTTAAACGGTATACACCTGACTCTACCGGTGTCCAGTTTAATAAATGGGTTAGCCATCGTGGTGTAATGGTGCCTAACTGGGGAACGGTTCTGGTAGCGATGGCCAACTGCCTGGCCGCTACGTCGCCTAAAGCGGTCTGTTTGTTTTTTTGATCGGGCATAAATAATTAGAAAAATGAGTTAATAATCTGTCAATTGTAGCCTGAATAAAGGATACTTTACAATTATAGTATATTAAATCTATAGATTATATATTCTATTTGAAAATTATTAGAAAATCTTTCAGGAAATTAACTTGAATGCTGTTTACTGTTGCGTCACGGCTGCAAACGCATCCATAAAGATTGCGTTTGCATTAGCCATATCGGCATTAGAAAATTTATGCTCCAGGATACTCTGCCCGGTTATCGCGGGATTATTCCCGCAACCCAAAGGCCAGGTTCCATAGGTTTCTTTCATGCTGATGCCGGCAAGCTGAGCGGCCTTGATTCCAAAGTCCGTGCAGTTATTTTTACTGAGGTTATATTTGATCCCATTATATTGCCCGATCAGGCCCTGGATCTTTTCAAATTTTCTTTTAGAGATGAATTTGCCTAAAATCTCGTCCCAGGCATGGCCCGAATCATCTTTAAAGACAGAGGAAGTAGAGGGGATCAAAGGAGTTGCTGATAGCAGATTGTCTTTCTTAGGATAAAAGCCTACCGATACTGAGGTGTAGGTAGAATCCGAATTATACTTAATCAGGGTGATAAAAGTATGCCCCACATTATTCAGTACGAATATCTTGCGTTTCCCCCGCGCAGGTTGCTTAACGTGGAATAGCATGGCATAAGCGACCGCTTTTTTTCCGTCGTCGAACGTTTGCCTGATCCGTTCGTAAGTGATCGCCTTACTTTCAACCGGGTTGTTCAACTTCAATTCTGCTGCATGGTTATTAACCAGGGAATCGTCTTTACTATTGATCGCAAGGTATTGTTCTTCGGTCGTATCTACCGTGTCACTATCCGTATCGGTAACGGATTCGGGTTGCCTGCTTTTTTCTTTTGCCGTTTTAGGGACTGTTTTTAAGAAACATTTCATGGCAAGGGGGTACAAACGCAACCGGGCAAAAATATTGGCCATATGGTAATAGAACTTAACCTTCGCTTGGCTCGTTGCAGTAGTGTTTTGGACTTCTATTGTTTTTAAATAGCTTAACAGTTTTTTTCGTTCCTGCGGTTCTTTAATAACAAGGTCGATCTTATTTGTCAATTGATCTTCAGGAACGGTCGCAATTGATGGTTCTGTTGCTTTGGTTATGCGTGTATCGTTTAAGGCGATAACCGGGTGATCCTTGAACAAGCTGTAAGCGGAAGAATCTTTAAACGAGGTCTTAAAATTTGTTGATACCACTCTTTGCGCAAAAGCTGGTATAGTGAATACAATTAGTATTATTGTAAAGAAGTAAAGGCGGCGTGGCTGATCAAGATAGGTCATTGTAAAAAAAAAGAAGGTGAATAAGGAAACTTAAAAGTGGAGCGGAGGTAGTGCTGTTACCAACAACAACAAATGCAGCCAGGATAGCTGGTTACAACACCATGAAGAGAATTAATACCTTTCATTAGGGACAAACATACTATTTTTAATTAAGACTACAAATTTGGTAGTCTTTTTTATTATCCTTGTAAAATTATGGGATCATACGCTTTAATTACAGGTGCAAGTAAAGGAATAGGCAGAGCAATGGCTGCACAGTTGGCAACAGATGGGTATAACTTATTATTGATTGCGCGGTCTGAAAACGAATTGCAAACATTATCTTACGAACTTACCGCTCGGCATAACATAAAAGTTTACCACCTCTCTGCAGATCTTTCTGATCATCTGAGTCCTAAAACGGTAGCAAATTGGTGTATCGATCTCCATGTAGATGTGTCAATTTTAGTTAATAATGCCGGCTACGGATTATGGGGAAACTTTGAAGAATTAGAGCTGGCCGAACAAATGGGTATGTTACAAGTTAATTTAAACGCTGTGGTTGAACTAACTTACCACCTGCTGCCCTTGCTTAAAAAGCAAGAGCGGGCATATGTATTAAATGTAGCCAGTACGGCGGCCTACCAGGCGCTTCCTACACTGGCTATGTATGCTGCCAGCAAAGCTTTCATTATCTCGTTTAGCAGGGCCATTCGTTATGAATTAAAAGATACGTCCGTTTCGGTAACTGTACTTTCTCCCGGCCCTACCGATACGAATTTTGCGCACCGTGCAGGACTTGACGGCTTAGCAGACCTTGCCGATAAATTTAATATGCAGCCCGCGGATGTTGCCCGGATCGGACTAAAAGGAATGTTGGTTGGTAAAGCCGAGATCATTCCTGGCTTCTTAAATAAGTTATCCGCATACGGTGCCAAACATCTGTACAAAGCTTGGATAGAGCATATTAGCGCCGGTTTGTACCGAAACGCTAAATAATTTCAAATAAATTTTTGCAATGCAAATATTTACCTACATTTGTATTGTTTATAAAACCTATAGACTTTATAAACATTGAAAAATAAACAACATATCCAACCCGCATCCTGTATGCGAATGTCCCTTTCCCAAAGGGTCATGTGTAGCTGTTGTTGTTAATCTCCCTCCTACTCTTCTCTTTGTAAACTAACCGCATCAGTGCGGATGGTTGTATTGTCTTATCTGTTTTATTACTACAATTATGAATACCGCATACCAAAAATTCACTTTAGGATCAGTTCTTACCGAAGAACAACAACACTTTTTTAACCGTAACGGTTTTATCCATTTTAAAGATTTTATCAAACCCGAAACCGTTAACGATATCATCAAGGCTTCCGAAGAGGTGCAAAAAAACTGGATAGCAGGGGCCGTTGAAAAAGTGAACGGTGTGCCTATTAAATATGGCAAAGACCTGGATGGAACACCGATCGTTCAACGCTTTGCTTTCATCAACCAGCACAGCCCTTTATTACATGAGTTTACCCTGGACCCACGTCTTCAGGTGTTACTAAGTCTTACCGGTCCCGGCGCAAGGTTAGGCACGAATGAAAAAGACGGTATGGTATTTAACCATTACGTTAACGCCGAACAAAGCAGCTTTACACAAATGGGCTGGCATACCGATGGATTACGTGACATCTTTCACGGACAAAAGCTTAACCCCATGTTGAATGTAGGTATTCATTTAAGCACGTTGAAACCTAAAAACGGCGGCCTCCGGATATTACCTGGAACACACAAGCAAAATCTTTATCAAATGCTATTCCGAAAGAAATATTTTTTGGATAACGAGGCCGATGCCAATGAGGTAGCCATTGTACCAACCGCGGGTGATTTGACCATTCATGATGGACGGTTATGGCACCGGGTGGCCCAATCCTCGGTGACGGGCGAAGAAAGCCGCCGCAGGGTAATCTATATACCGATCATCGCCGGTAAGTATGAACCCAAAACAGCCGACAGTCCTACAGCCTTTTACCAGCGCTTCGCCGCATTAGTCAAATAACATGCTGATCGCCCTATTCATCGCTTACCTGATCCGGAGGAAAAGGCAGGCAATTTTAAAAGCAGCCTAAGTGGAATATTCATGAAATCTAAAATCTATTTGTCGCTCTTTGCTTTAATCAGCGTATTGATATTCGGATCGTGGAGCAGGATCACGGAAACTTATTGCCTTACCCTGCACCATGCTTTTATTGATGGCGAGCAACTGCAATACAAGGCAACAGCCGGTTCTATTCGCGTACATGACACGGATGACCGTACTGCTGCGGATATATTTTACGTTGCCTACCAAAAAAACGGCTTATCATCATCTCAGAGGCCAATAACCTTTGTTTTTAATGGCGGACCGGGGTCAGCATCGGTATGGCTTCATATGGGCTCTTTTGCCCCGATCCGGGTCAAATTCAAAAACAGTAAGGGCGATGCGCCACTATCAGATTTCCAATACCAGGAAAACCCTTATTCCTGGTTGGGCTTTACCGACCTGGTTTTTATAGACCCGGTTTCTACAGGTTACAGCAGGGCAGCCGAAGGGTCGGACCCCAAACAGTTTTATGGATACGATCAGGATATTCATGCGATCGCAAAATTTATTACACGTTACCTTGATCAAAACCAACGCGGGAACAGCCCGCTATTTATCGCGGGAGAGAGCTACGGTGCTGCAAGGGCCGTAGGACTGACTGATTACCTGCAAACACACTTACAGGTTAAGGTAAGCGGCATCACCCTGATCTCACCGGCTTTGAACTATGAACTGCTTAACTTTCGGGACGGTAACAACCAACCTTACGCCGCTTATTTACCAACTTATGCACTTACCGCACAGTATCATCATATGCTTGATCCTGCACTGGAAAAATTGAGCCCGGAAGTTTTGTATGATAAGGCTGCATATTTTGCTAAGCACGCCTTCACGATTTACCTCAGTCAGCATGGAACGGCGATGCCGGCACTCCTGGTAGATTCTATACATTATTATACCGGGTTGTCACGAACATTGATCACTCAAACAAAAGGGAGAATTAGCGATAACCTGTTCATGAATAATGTATTGGGTGAAAACAAGTTAGTAACAGGTTGTTTTGATAGCCGGTTTACAGGCAAAGCACTACAAAATCGTTATATAGACCCCAGTGAAACCAATATCAGAAGTCTGTTTCTCAGCAGTTTCAATAAGTATATACATGAAGGCCTGAACTATAAAACGGACCGGCCATACCGGGCGACGATCAATCCGCCCTGGAACTATGGCAGCGGCGCGGTAAATGGTTTTCTTAATGTTTCCTATACACTGGAAAAAGTAATAATCAACAACCCGTCACTACGCGTCAATGTCATTTGCGGATATTACGATCTATCGACGCCGATGGCTGCTACAAAGGAAGTGATTAACCATTTAAAATTGAGCCCGGCTCTTCGGCCTAACATTAGGGTTAACGAGTACAAATCGGGGCATATGGTTTACATTGGAGATGGTGATGCCAAATTTAAAACCGACGCAGCAAACTTTTACAAGAGTGCTTTAGCGATTAATTCAGCCCCGGTGTTTGCTTCAGCAAATTAAACAATTGGCTGGTCTTCGTTAAACCGCTTCGCCATTCAAACTAAAATACCAAAATCCCTCCAGATCCCCATCATTCATTGTCATTTGGGTCGCCCCCTGCGACTTATGTTCGGCGATCTCCCAGTTGGCGATCACTTTATAATTGAGCCTGTTCTTTAAAACCCAGGCTTGTCGTCCTAATATATTGCTACAATCTCCCAAAATCGTCGGAAAAAACCAGATCAGGAATAATATTGCTGACCTTAACCGGAATAAGGGGGCTCGAATGGTAAAAAAAGTCAGTTTAGAGCAAGACCTATACCGAGTCAAAAATAGGGATGTTTAGTTTTTGCAGAGATGGTTAATCACCGGCTGATCTGCCTGTTGTTATAAATTCATTTAATTGTTTCATTCTATTACTATTTCCTTAAACATAACTTATATTTAATTTCACCAAGCCTATCTCACACTTTGCCCCTCCTTATAGAACATTTTTTGTTACCCTAACGGCATTCTTTTGTAGCTAATGCAAAATTTTGGCAGCTATCTCTTGCAGAAAGATAAAGTTGATGCTGACTGCAAAGGCCATCCTGGTCCCGAACAGAAGCATATCCCGAACTAAAAACTGTAAGTCCGGGATATGCCACCTCAACAACCGCAGGATCATTTTGGAAATGCCTGCAATTACCGCACGCGGTTTTCGGCATAGAGCTATCAAACAAGTCAAGAATCTTCATGCCTTAATGTGTTACAATAGAAGCCCAGTAATGACCGAAAACCACAATCGATAAAACATACCCTAAAATTACATTCACAACAACTCCTACGGTAAACGCGATGAAGGGTTTAACTCCGGCATTAGCCAGGTCACGGAAACGTGTTGTAAGCCCTATACTCAAAAAACTAAAGGTAAATGCCCAGGTACGTAATGATGTGATTGGTAAGATGAGTGATGGCTTTACTAATTTGTTATAGTCGGCCAGTGTATAGCCGTGAACAATAAGTGAGGTAAGTATTGAAGCGATCAGGAAGCCGATCACAAATTTAGGAAAGCGCCACCATATCTGGCCGATCTGCACTTTCGAATTGGTTTCAGAACGTTCCCAATAGGTTATTGAAATGAGTGCTAATACTAAAGACCAGATACCGATCCAAATATCACGCCCGATTACTTTGATTAACGTATAAGAAGCGAGCGCCTGATCTGCCGTTCCGGAAATTCCATGTGTGCCAGTTAAACCTCCATATGATTGTGCGGCAGCCAGGCCAGCAGCATCCGCAAACTCGGATGTCCCAATCCATGCTCCGGCTACGCCAGTTGGCAAATGAAGCGCCCGCGAAACCAGCGGCAAAGTAAAAATGAGGATTATAGCCCAAAAAACGACAAGACTTATTGCTATCGGCGGATGTTCCTTTTTAGCCCGCACAGCCCCCGCTATCGCGATGGACGCTGAAACACCACATACCGCGCCGCCTGCTCCCAATACCGCAGCCAGCCTATGATCCAGCCCCAGCTTTCGGGCTACAAAAAAGATGGTCAAAAACGTAACTAACGAAACTATTGAGGCTTGTAAAATAGCTACCGGCCCGGCCCAAATAATCAGGGTAAAAGGTAAAGTGGCACCAAGCAATACAATACCCAATTTGATATAAAACTCAACCCGGAAACCGGCATCAAGCCAACGCGGCAAGCCAATTACGTTCGAAATAAATAAGCCAAGTGCGAGTGCTACCAGCGGCGGTTCAAGGTTATATTTGTTGGCCTGATCCCAGCTGCCTGCGATGTATATGAGCAGCGAAACAACAAAGATGAAAATAAAGGCCGGGATAAACACTTTAGGCTTTTGCCCGATGAACGAGGTTACGGCGGTAAACAGCACCAGGAAGGCTGCCAGCAGAGCAACGTACCTGATACCGTTAGCTGATAACTGTGTACCCAATTGCGACCAGGTTGACCATTTACCGGGCGACACGGCCAGCCATGAAATACTGGAACCGCTGAGGTAAAAAATATAAGCCAGGCCAACAATGCCTAACCCCAGCCAAACCGCCCACCAATCTTCTTTCAACCATAATTCCTGCCATATTGAAGGTTTAGCAGTGGTTGTTTCTGTATTATCTGTAGTCATATATCTGTTTTTGAATTAATTAATAGTCTATCTGTAACTTTCGGGTTTAAAAAGCACCACGCCATCAGGTTTGATGCGCCATGCGGTAACTGGATTCATATGGTAACCGCCAATGTCTGTCCCGCGTGCTTCTATTAGTTGCTTTATCGTGGGCTGTATATAACCTGTCTCATCAATGGCGCGGCTCAGTATTTCAGTTTCGTCACCATTCCATTGCCAAAGGTGCCTGAAGTATGTATGGGCTTTATCTAATACAGGCCCTTGTAAACGGGCCTCACTCCAGCTTTTACCAGCATCAGTGCTTACCTCAACCTTGGTTATTTTACCACGGCCGGTCCAGGCAATACCGCGTATCTCTATCCAACCTTTATCTACCTTTTGGGGATAGCTGGGATAAGTGATAATTGACCGCGCATCCATCTCAAAACTAAACATCCTGATCTTGTTATGAACGGGATAGGTGTATTTGGATGTTTCTTCACGAGTCCAGTATGGCTGGTCCGATAGCTCCAAACGTCGTAACCACTTCACATTCATGTTACCTTCATAACCGGGTAACAACAAACGTGCGGGGTAACCTTGGGCAGGCCGTATAGCCTCGCCGTTTTGACCATATACTATCATGGCGTCTTCCCAGCCTTTGTGCGCCGGAATACTCCTTGTCATTACAGAAGCATCGCCACCTTCGGCTAAAAACCAGGTAGCTTTTGGGTTAACGCCAACTTCTTTAAAAATAGTGGATAGCATTACACCCGTCCACTCGCTTTGACTGGTCAGCCCTAAAATATCCTGGGGTGTCATCTGTTCGCTGCCAGTTCTAAAGTTACCGGCACACTCAATAAAACAAGTGCGTGTTACTGCTGGAAACCTTTTCAATTCGGCCAGAGTAAATTTCATCGGCCGCTCCACCATACCATGTATCAGTAATTCATACGTAGCAGGGTCGATATCCGGGATCCCGGCATGGTGCCTTTCAAAATGCAGATCGGCCGGTGTTATTGTACTATAAAAATCCTGCAAAGGTGAGCGTGATGAAATATCGGAGGGCTTACGCACCGGGTTTTCAAAAGGAGAACGCTTACCTAACTTGCTTGGGCCGGGCCCTATGCGTTTGGTTGGGTCGATGGGTACCGGCAATTTAGGTACAACCGTCGGCACATATTTTGCGAATGACGAACTTACCGGGATAATAGCGGCGGCCATAGCTCCGCCCAATAAGGCACGCCTGCTTATTTTATGCCCGGTGTCTTTGGGTTGCTGTTCTTTTTCTGACTCTTCCATTTCAATCATTATTTTACTTCGGGTCCGCCTTTCCGGTCATCCATAATATATAATTTGCGTGCAGGCATCACAATCAGGGGCAAGGTTTGCGCGTTCAGCACGGTTTCTGGTTTAATAATCTTATTCGCACTCAGCAGATAAGCTGTTAGGCTATAAACCTCGTTATCGGTTAACGATCCTGGTAAATTATAGGGCATGGTACGGCGTGTATAATCAAACAACGTGGTAGCATAAGGCCAGTAGTTTCCAATGGTTTTGGGTTTGCTCTTAGCGGCTGTATCACCAACCAGGGCTGGTGCGGGTAGTTTAACTCCCGGAACCTCTTCTCCAGTTGCACCATGGCAGGCCATGCATTTCAATGCATAAATGGCTTTGCCTTTGGCCGCATCTCCTTCGCCAGCTGGTAAACCTTTGCCATCTGGCCTCACATCAATATCCCATTTATCAATTTCCTGCTGGGTTACAACTCTACCAAAACCATACTTAGCGGGTATTTTAGTTGTATCCGTTAATGATCGTTTTTGATGATGCATACCTCTGCCATCATTAAAGGCGGTCAAACCGACTATTGATAACCCGCCGATGATTACGATGTATGATTTTCGTTTTTTAATTATATTCTTTATCATTTGATGCTGATATTAAATACATCTTTTAAAGCTTGCTTTGCCGAATGGTAGCCACACATGCCATGTACGCCGCCGCCCGGTGGCGTTGATGATGAGCAGATATATAATCCCTTTGCCGAAGTCCTGTAAGGCGAACTTCGCAATGCAGGCCTGGTAAAAAGCTGTGCCAGATCAATGATGCCGCCATTGATATCTCCGCCAATAAAATTAGGGTTATAGCTTTCCAGTTGCCTTGTATTAAAGGTATGCCTGCCCAAAATGCGCTCCCTAAAACCGGGCGCAAAGCGTTCTACCTGACGCTCTATAATTTCGGTCATGTCTTTATATGAACCATTTGGCACATGGCAATAAGCCCAGGCCGTGTGCTTTCCTTTTGGCGCTCGCGTATCATCGAATAAGCTTTGCTGAGCCAATAATACAAATGGCTTATCAGGATGCTTACCTCCGGCTGTTTCTTTTTCATTTTGTACGATCTCCTGCAAAGCACCACCAATGTGTACAGTACCGGCCGCGCTCGCACCTGATGCAGTAAAAGGGATCGCATCATCGAGCGCCCAATCAATTTTAAATACACCCATCCCATAACGGTAACGTTCCAGTTGCCACTTGTAGATAGCAGAGAATTGATGACCAGCTATGGTTAAAAGCTGTTGGGGTGTCACATCAAATAACACTGCTTTTGCCGAGGGCAATTGGTGCAAAGATGAAATATAACGGCCGGTTTCTATCTCACCTCCTATAGATACAAAATAAGACGCCAACGCTTGCGCTATCTGATTTGAACCACCTTTTGGAACAGGCCAACCTTTCAAATGCCCGTTAGCCATAAGTACTAATGCAATAGCGGATGTAGACAAATTAGATAAAGGCTGTATGCTGTGCGCGGCCATCCCGGCAAAAAGCCCTTTACCGGCTTCAGTTTTAAATCGTTTGGCCAAATAGGTAGCCGATGTTATGGCGTTTAGTCCGAACTTTGCCATATCTATCGGATGCTTCGGAAAATGTAATGGTGCCAGCACATCGTCTACTATACCTGGCCACGATTGTACTAAGGGTTGAACCAAGTCCAGGTATACATCTTGATCTTTGCCTAATAATGCGGCCGTTTCGGTGAGCGATCTTTTCAATAGCGCAGCAGTGCCATTGTCAAATGGATGGGCGGCGGCAACATCGGGATATATATATTCCAGACCATGTTCATGCAAGGGCAGGCTTTGAAAAAACGGCGAGCCTGCAGCCATAGGGTGAATAGCCGAGCATACATCGTGCTTAAATCCCGGCAATGTCAACTCCTCGGTACTCAAACCACCTCCTATTTTGTCTTTCCCCTCCAGTAATAAAACCGATAAACCATTTTGCTGTAACAAAATAGCCGCGGCCAAACCATTTGGTCCAGAGCCTATAACAACCGCATCGTATTCCGTTTTTTGTAGTTCCATATCAATAGCTTCCTGCCTGTAAGGTACTCTCAGGTAATACCGGTTTTTTATTCGATCTATCCAAAACCACATACAATGAATCCCGGTTCTCGTTCAATCCAGTCAGAATGATCCGTGATGCGCTTGCTTTGTTATAATGAAATACCAGCCGTTGAGCCGTATCCGGAATATTTTTATTTTGTAAGTATAAAATGTGATTAATCGTATCGGCCCGGTAGGTAAAGAACCGCCTGCCACCTGCTACGCCTGCCATTTCAAAACGCCTGTCGATGTCTTTTTTGGGCCTTCCACCACCGCCCGATATATCAATTTGGATAGGCTTGTTTACCTTAAAAGTCAACGTCGACCATTTTTCGAAAGTCGCATCCTGCCATCTTATCGTATCTAATGGTGAGTAGGGGATAAGTTTATTATTTACCCTAAACTCCGTTACATTATAAAACCCACTGGTTTGCGCCAGCCCTTTATTATGCGGAAGCTTGTATGGATCATATCTGAAATTTTGATACATCAGGATAGCGAACAGCCCGATAAAAATGGCAAGTGTAGCTGTTTTGATACCGATACGGGTTAATTGCCAGTTCTTCGAAAACGTTGGATAATAATGGCGCAACACGGTATACCGCTCTTTAATAAGCAAACTGTACAATGCAGGCACATCATAAGCCAGTACCACCAAACCAAATAAAGCCAGGTAGGTTGAGAACAAATGTACTTCGCCATCATAAGCAAAGTTTACAAATATAATGTCGCCCAAAGCGGCAACCAGTAAAATGCTACCATACAAACTGGTTTTGCGGAAAAGTAACAGTACGCCTGCAACAAGTTCCAGCAAACCCGTGAACGACTCATACCAAGGTACGCTACCCACCGATAGCCAGAACACCTTTTGCGGCGTAAGATCAATAAAATTGGTATGCAAGATACCAATGGACGGATAAGGCATCTGTGTTGGGAACAGTTTGGTAAAGCCGTAACCCAAAATGCCTACACCGGCCCTGTAACGGGCCAGCGCACGCAACCAGTACGATAGTACGGTATAGTTTGATCGTTTACCATCAAATAAGGTCCATATCAAACCAACAACAATGGCAATTGCTAAAATGATCACCCAGTTTACATAAGATGCAATTCCCCAATGCCCGCTCTCGGTTTTGAGCTCGATGATCTTGGGTGTGTATTCGCAAAATACGTGCAGGTTACGATACTCTAAAGTGCTCCACCTTAGTGAAGCCAGGTTAGCATACCAAAATCCGTTCCATGGGATAGCCATAACAAGGAAGAACACAAAAGCAACCCTAAAGGCAAATTTTTGCCAGGCTGTCCATCTTTTGGCCGTTGTTTGATCTAACTGTACCATTATCAATATTTGCCCGCAACTAATGTACTGGCAGGTAAAGTGTATTTTTTATTGTAACGATCAAGCACCACGTAAATCGAATCCTTGGTTTCGTTCACACCGCTCAAAATAACCCGGTTACCATCGGTTGTTTCATATTTTAGTATCATCCGGCTGCGTTTAGGCTCTTTGGTTTTGGCAGCAAACTCCCTGTCGCGACGTGTTGACCAGGCATGCTCGTCGATCAGTTTTTTTTCGTCGCCAATGTGTTGTAAGGCGGTTTGGCTTATCCAGTTATCGGCAGGCTTTTTGTCGCCACCAATTACTTTATTGCCACCACGCCTGCGGCCTCCACGTAAAGCCATTACGTTTTTATCCTGTAGGTAAAGCACATGGTCGATGGTATCAGCTAAGTAATGGAACGCGCGTTCGCCGCCTGCTACGCCTGTAATTTCGAAGGTGCGTTGAATATCCTTCATTGGGCTACCCCCACCGTTAGATGGGTCAATGATAACCGGTTTGTTTACACGGAAAGTAAGTGTTGTCCAGTTTTCAAAGGTGGCTTCCTGCCAGCGCGTACTATCCAAGGGATTGTAGGCTATATCCTGCCCGTTGATCTTAAATTCGGTTACGTGATAATTCCCCCGAAGTTGCTTTACCCCAGCGGTTGACGGTTGCTTGTATGGGTCGTATTTAAAGTTGATCACCTCGGTATAAGTCAGTATCCCGAAAAAGATAATAAAGGTTAATGCCTTCAATGTGATACGAGTATATTTTAGCCATGGCTTGCTAAAATCGGGGTATAACCTTACGGGAACGGTGTAGCGCTCCAGTATCAATAAGTTATACAATTTAGGCAAATCATCAGCCAGTACAAAAAGGCCTAGTAACACAAAATAGAACGCGTATACGTGTACACCGCCATCATAGGCATAGTTTACAAAGGTAATATCGCCCAAAGCGCCAACTAATAATATAGCACCAAAGGTTGATGTTTTGCGGAAGAATAACATGCCACCTGCCAACAACTCAACCACGCCGCCAAAAACCTGGTACCATGGCACTATACCAACCGATAGCCAGTAGATTTTTTGCGCGGTAAAATCCCCAAAGTTGCTGTTCAATAATCCTAACGACGGGTATGGCATCTGTGTTGGGAACAGCTTGGTAAAACCAAAACCAATGATGCCAATACCAGCGCGGTATCTTACCACCACACGGATCCAGTAATACAATATATCGTAAGCTTTGGTACGGTTACGGTCTATCAAGGTCCATATCAGTCCACCTATAATGCCTATAAGTAAGGCGATTCCCCAGTCAGTATAGTCCACCAAAAAGTTCTTTTTAGGCGCGGATATGTTGTCGGTTTTACTATCTTTTTTAGGGCGGTCACTACCACCTGCTGACGCGATCTGAGTCGAATCGTGCTTGGCGGTATCAGTTGCTAAACTATCCGTATGCTTATCTTTATTTGCTGCGATAAACGTTTTACCGGTATCCGTTTGGGTTGAATCTTTAGCGTGGTGATGATGGTTTCCTTCACGGTTAGCGCCTTGCCCGGCAACCAATGCCGAATCGCCACGATGGTGATGTTTGGAAGTATCTAAACCCGCATCGTTAGCTTGTGTCGAGTCGCCGCCATGATGGCGATGGCGGCTATTTTTACCGTTTCCTGATGCAGAGCTATCTTTTCCCCCCTGATCAACTTTTGCTTTTTCTGAACTGCCCGAAGGCCCGTTGCCTTGAGGTGCATCTGTTATATCGTATTCGTTTTTACCGCCAAATAAGGTGCGGTAGCTTGGTGAAAAACGGGCTATATCGTAAATATCACGATAATGCGGACGGAACCAGTTAATGGTGAAAGCATTAACATACCAGCTTGCAGTTACCGGTATAGACATAGCCAGGAAGAAAATAAAAAGGATGCGGAACACCAGCTTTTTAGACCAGGACCATGGCTTTTTATTTTGCACCGGATCGGTGTTTGACCCGGGATGATCTGTGTTAGTTTTATTGACGGACATTGTTTTTGATTTTAAACCAATGAATAAATTAGAGCTTCAATACCTTACGGCGACCAAGCAGTAGCGGATACTTTTTATTGATCTTATTCAGCACCACATAAATTGAATCCTTGTTGCGATCAATACCCGATAAGATGATCGTTGCCGTATCCGGGCGGGTGTATTTCAAGCTCAGTTTTTCTCCTTTGTAATGGCTGTTCTTGTTCTCAAGCAATAGTGTATGGTTAACCGTGTCTTGCGTGTAACTGTAATAATGCCTGCCTGTGGTGCCGGTTAATTCGTAATCACGGTCTTGGTCCTTTTCAAAAACCTGCTCATAATTCGCTGAGTCAATTAACACCGGGCGGTTTGAGCGGACGCTAATTGTAGCCCATTTTTCAAATACTACATCCTTCCATCTTACTGAATCGGTAGCCGAATAAGGCAATACCTTACCATTTACACGAAATTCACTTACGTTATAAATGCCGCTCGCTTTGGCTAAACCAGGTGTTGTTGGGAACTGGTATGGATTATGATGAAAACCCGAATAAGTTTTAAATCCATAAAGGAAAACGAAAAAGAAAACCACCAGGCTTTTTAAAGCGATACGGACGATAGGCTGGCTACCGGTTAGCAAAGGCTTGAAACGGTTGGGCTCGGTAGGCTTTTCAAGCGATATTAAATTATAGATACGGATAGCATCAAACGATAACACAAACAGCGCAAAGCTGATGAGGTAAAAACTGTAAACCTGTTCGCCACCTTCGTAAGCTAAATTCGAGATAAATACGTTACCTGTAAATACCAAAATGATCAACGCGCCTACTGTAGCCGTTCGGCGCCAGAATAGCAGCAAACCTGCCAATATCTCCACAGCACCTAAAAAAGATTCGTAATTAGGTACGATACCCAAACTCATCGAAAATATTTTCCAATCGGTGAAATCACCATAAGCGGTATTCAAATTACTGATAGATGGAAAAGGGGCCTGCAAAGGGAAGAACTTGAGGAAACCGTAACCAATAATACCAATAGCTAACCTGTAACGTACAATAACTCTTAACCAGTAATAAAGCACATCGTAGTGCTCGCTTTTCTTATCTCGCGATGCCCAAACTAATGAGCCTGCTAAGGCTATTACGGCAATTAAAATCCAGTCGGCATACGAGCCCAAACCAGCTGATAAAAAACGCGGAATGTACCTCGTAATGTTAAAAATATCACCATAGCCCAAGCTGAGCCAATTAATTTTTGCATAATACTTCCAGTCGAGCGGGATGGCCTGCAATAGAAAGTAAATGAAAAGGAAACGAAATATTCCCTTTTGGATGGCCGACCAATGTGAATTGGCCGGCTTGTTTTCTGTTTTACTCATCGTGTTTGATAGGTTATATTTTTATAATTAATTATATCCTGGGTTTTGCGGCAAATCGGCAGATACCTGATCAACCGGGATAGGTAAAAGATATTTACGTGTATCGGTGATGCCCAATACAGTTGCCGCCCTACCTGTGCGAACCAGATCAAACCAGCGATGGCCCTCTAAACCAAACTCAACACGGTTCTCGTTTTCAATCGCTAATAAAATATCTGCCTGCGTTGAAGCGGTGGTTGCAGTTAAGCCAGCCCTATCGCGTATCAAATTCAAATCTGATGATGCGCTATTGGCACCCAGTAAATTATTTTGTTGCGCGCGCGCTTCGGCACGAATAAGATACAACTCGGCAATACGGATAATATATGCCGGGTCGGTAGCCGGGCTGCGATAGTACAAATTACCGTACCAGCCAATTGTTGCCGATGCTACTAACGAACTACGGGTGCCGCCAATAAGCGGGTTATTAACCAATGCAACAAAAGCGTCGTTAGGCGCCCATTGCCTGGTACCGCCGTTAACAGGTGGTTGCCATTGCCCCCGCTCTCCGTTGGTATAAGTTGCGCTATAAGCCAGCTCAAATACCGACTCTTTGGTGGCTACTACATTGTTGGCAAACCAGGCACTGTAAGGCTTTAACAGGCTATAGTATGTAACATCGCCTAAAACCTTGGAAGCATAAAGCTCGGCATTTGCCCAATCATTTTGGTATAAGTAGTAACGTGCTTTTAATGCCCATACGGTTTCTTTGTTGGCGCGTATAGGGTTTTGAGCTGTGGGTGCTATCAATAAACCTTCGGCTGTGTTTAAATCGCTTAATACCTGTGCATAGGTTTGCGCCAGGCTACTACGCGGGGTGCCATTTTTATCGGTAGCGCTTGTGGTTGGCGTAGTAACAACCTGAACACCACCCCAGGTACGTGCCAAATCAAAATAGGCCAATGCCCTTATAAAATAAGCTTCGCCAACCAATTGATTTTTTTCGCTTTGCAGCAAGTTCACGTCGTTAACCCCGGGTATTTTAGCTATGGCATTATTGGCACGGTTAATTGTACTATAAATAGCTGCCCATACGCCGGAAACGGTTGCATTATCGGCCTTAACATTGTGGTTAATAAAATCCTGGACAATAGATTGCGAACCTGTCCATTTTACATTATCACCTGATAAGTAACCTATAGATGTAAAATTCACGCCATAATAATTATCCGCAGATAAGCCGCGATAAATGCCTCGTACTGCAGTTTCTGACGATGATTTATCAAAAATGGTGAGATCATCGGCTACGGCATCTTTTGGTTTAACCTCCAGGAATTTTGAGCAGGATGGTAACACAGCCAAAGAAATAACTACCGGTATTATATATTTTAATTGATTTAAGTTTTTCATGTCGGTTATTATAAAGTGATGTTTATGCCAAGCTGTAATGTATGCGGCTGAGGCGGCGTACCCAAATCTAAGCCCTGAGTTTGTGAAACGGCGCTTACGTTAGCTTCAGGATCGGGGCCGGTATATTTGGTGAACAATAACAGGTTTGTGCCTACAAAGTAGATCCGTAGCGATTGGATATCTATCTTTTGGCTTATGCTTTTTGGAACAGTATAACCCAACGTTAATGATTTTAGCCTGATAAATGATCCGTCTTCCATAAAGCGGCTATTTTGATCAACGGTGTAGTTGTTACCGATAGCCGTAACACGAGGCACATCAGTAACCTGGCCCGGTGTTGTCCACCTGTTTAACTGGCTGGCAAATATAACGCGAGCAGCGTCGCGGGTACCACCACCTTCGCCAAAGAAGCGGTTAAGGTTCATGATCTTATTTCCATACTGGTACGAAAACAGGATATCTGCGTCAAAAGACTTGTAAGTGAAATTATTGGTTAAACCGCCAAAGAACTTAGGCAATGCATTGCCTACTACCTGTCTGTCGGCAACAGTTACACTAGTTCCTGTTGTACCGTCGGCATGCTGAAATACCGAGTTACCTGTTTGAGGGTCAACATACAATTGTTTATACAACCAAAATGAATACATGGAATATCCTTGTTGCAGGCGGATCCAGTCGCGGCTATATTCCGAAATTGGTGCCGGCAGGGTTTCTACTTTGTTTACGTTTCCAGAGATATTGAAGCTTGTTTCCCAACTGAAGTTTGTAGTTTTAAAATTGCGGGAATTAATGCCTAACTCATAACCTTTGTTGCTCACTTTACCGGCATTGCTCCAAACCGTACTAAAACCTGTGATCTGCGGAACAGGAACCTGCAATAATACGTGGTCGGTTATTTTTGAGTAAAGATCGAACGTTAGATTCAGACGATTTTTAAATAAGCCCAGATCCAAACCACCATCTACCTGGGTGGTGCTTTCCCATTTTAGGTTAGGGTTTGGTAATTGCTGTGGTGCTGTACCCGCTTTATCGCCGCTCGTTGGGCTGTCCGGATAACCTGCGCCACCGTTCCATAATCCCTGAGCGGCATAGGCCGGAATACCGTTTGAATTACCTACAACACCGTAACTGGCTCGTAGCTTTAAATCACTAATGGTGTTAACATTGCGTAGGAAATTCTCTTCTTTCACACGCCATGCTGCACCAATTGAAGGAAAGTAACCCCACTTATTATTCGGGCCAAATTTTGACGATCCATCAGCACGGGCGCTGGCTTCAATGTAATATTTGCTATCGTAATTGTAAGCTATCCTTGCGAAGAATGAAGCAAGATCATACTTTGATTGTGTTTGAGACGCGGTACGTGTAGCCGCTGATACAATATCGGTATAAGCATTATTGGGAAAGTTAGAACCCTGTGCGAAAGTATTTTTGGTTAGATTACTTTGTAAGGTGTTACCAACTATCACGTCAAAGGTGTGCCTGTTAGCGAAAATGGTATGGTAGTTAAGTGTTTGTTCATTTATCCAGGCGCTATTGTCGGTAATTGATGAGGTTGCCAAACCATTTACAGGAGACGCACCAGAAGATGTGCCTAACTGCGTTTGGTCGTTCCAGTACTCAGACTCGTTATAATTATTATAATCAAGGCTCCAGCTTGTTTTAAATTTCAACCCTTTAGCCAGTTGAATATCGGCATAAAAATTACCCACATATCGTAAGCTAATGGTATTAACGTTATAGTTATTTAACAACACCTGCAGGTTATCAAAACCAGCCCATTTGGCAGGTGTACCATCGGCATTGTTTTCGGGCAGATATGTTGGGGTATGAAGTGCTGATTGTAATAGGCCGCCTGCCGGGCCGTCGCCTGCGCGGGCCTGGTTGCGATAAGAGCGCGAAATATTATTGGTTACGCCAATGGTTATAAAATCATTCACTTTTTGATCCAGGTTTACCCTGAAATCTCCTCTGTTAAAGCTTATAGGTTTAATATCTGCCTGCTGGCTTGAGTAACCGCCGGCAATAAAATATTTAGTGTCCTTTGAACCACCGCTGATCGAAAGATTATAGTCGGTGAGTAAACCGGTACGGAACAATTCATCCAAACGATCGTATGTTTGTTGATCCTGAGGTAATCCTCTTGGTGCCGGGCTTTTTGTAGGATTATCTGTTAATGCACGAAAAGGTTGATATGCGTAAGTTTGTGAAGGGTTGGTATTTCCTACTGCGGCTGCCGCAGCTATGATATCCGCGTTTGAGTTTCTATAAAACTCATTAACGATTTCGGCATGTTGCGGACCTGTTGTTAATTTCCACAGGTCGCCTTTTGGTTCGTAAGCCACACCTTGGGTAGTGTTAAAATTAATTTTGGGTTTATCGTTATAATTACCGCGTTTGGTAGTTACAATTACAACGCCGTTTGCACCTCGCGAACCATAAATGGCGGTTGCACTGGCATCTTTTAATACCTCGAAGCTTTCAATATCGTTAGGATTAATATCGGCAATGGGTGATGTGGCCCTGCCGCCTGTACTCACCGTTTGTAAACTGGTATTATTTAAAAAAACACCATCCACAACATATAAAGGATCATTAGAGGCATTGATAGAAGTTGTACCCCGAACGCGTACAAATACACCATCGCCGGGCGTACCAGTGTTGGAGTTAACCTGTAAGCCCGGTGCTTTACCTTGCAATTGGGCATCAAAACTGGCAACCGGTATTTGCTTGGTTTCATCGGCCTTGATGGTGGTTTGGGCACTAACCAAATTTTTACGTTGCGCGGTACCGTAACCAATTACCACAACATCATTTAGTTGATTTATGTCTTCCTGTAAAGCAATTTTTACAGGGCTACCATTTGCTGTAAATTCTTGTGTTTTGTAGCCTATAAAGCTAATAACGAGCGTATATGGAAATTTTTGACCGGTTATAAAGTTAAACTGGCCCCTACTATCGGTGGCTACAGCATGCGTTGTTCCTAAAATTTTCACAACTGCCCCAGGTATGGGTTGCTTAGTTATGGCATCTATTACAACACCGGTTAACTTGGAATTAATTGTAGGCGGGGTTTCAGTTTGGGCAAATGAGATAAGAGGGATAAATAGAAGTAGAAACAGTTTAATCGACTTTGTATATAAATGTTTCGTGCGTATAAATATTTTCATATATATTTAACAAGGTTTCGTTTTTGATGAACTCAATTAAGTAACTCAATGAAGGTCAGTAAGTGATTGGCGTTACGAGACTGACTTTTCATGTTCAACCGGCAAGGCTTCCTTGCCGGTTTTATTTTTTATGGTTTTACTTGATCATATAATTAAAAACTTAATGTGTTGATTGGGGATTGATCTTCGTGGGCGTGCCTGTAGGCAGTACCCTTCACATCGTTTTCAGTAAGATTATTTTAATTTCAACAACAACACAGTTCAAATGCTTCCCATGCATTTGACTTTTGTTGGCTTGGTGGTGATACTTTGTTTGAAAAGTAATTGTTCTGCGAGACAGTTTCCATGATTGGCAGCAAACATATAAATTAATTTATAATCTACCAAATCTATAGACTTTATATTGTATAATGATAAAAATGTTACAAAAGAGTCCTGTAAGCAAACGGAAGCATCAAGTTGCAATGGAATTCGTGGTACTCGCCTTTATAAATGCGTAATAACTAATTTAATGTAAACTGTGTTATTGTGCCGATCCTCCACACGGCTTATTACAATTTATTCGGAAATCAGGGCGATGTTTAATATAAAACCAATGCGAGTTCGGTTAGTCCGGACGCACCCTTTGTGTTCGGTACCCTTAAATTCAACAACTATAGGGCTCTGATTACTTATATCCATTTTAGAGTTACCTTGGCCATTTTTTAACATTTTAGTTTATATGGCATCAGTAAAAGTTTTCCCAACAATGGATAAAATCAAAAACAGTGGCAGGGGCCCTATTTATCTCCGCATTACAAAAAACAGGCATTCAAAATATATTGACATTTATATAAATCCCAACGACTGAAATAAGAAAAGCGGCAAAATTAAACCCGCCGGGGGAATTATTTTTTTGCGGGCTTAACCCCCAAAATACCAATTGTACCTTTAAAAATTAAACCTGTTAATTACATGTTAACAAATTAGTTAGGCTTTATGTAATTATAAATTTGTATAATTATGTATTTGGCTAATGAATATAATTATGGGAATAAGTTATTAAAAGGAAACCCCTATTTGTAAACCTGTGCTAACAGAAGCCGGCAAATCATTGCCGAACCTGACTGGAAATGGAACCGAAACAAATAGGCTGGCATCCTTCCCTTTCTTAAGAACCTGATTAAGTACAGGAGTAAACCCAAAGCGACCACCAGTTTCAAAAGCCATTCGCCCGATAAAAGTAAACCCATGTTTGAAGCGGAACATGGCGCCGGGATGAAATAAAACCGAATTAACTTTAGAAATGTTCTTTTCGGTTCTGATCGCGGGTGCTACCTCAAAGCTAATACCGAAACTGTCGCTTTTAATCAGATTAACTCCAAAAGGAAATGCAATGACATACACATTTCCAAAATTGCTGGCAAAGTTTCCATCCGTGTAAGTGGTTAATGGTTGCAGTACACTAAAGTAGCCCGTTACTTTAGGATAATTGGGGGATTGTTGCGCATAGCCATGTTTTAAAATCAATAATAATAACAAGGTTGTAGTAAAGGATTTAAACATATTTATAGAGTTTTAATGAGAATGCCAATAATAGCGGCAAGGCCGATGATGTAAGGCTCTTGCAGTTTTTTAATATAGATTAGCGCTAATACCGCAGCAATGCCTATTGATGCGGTTGGAATATCAATGATTGAGCGCAAGGCAATTATAATAACCGAACCAACGAGTGCACCAATTACGGAAGCGGTTATACCTTCTACAAAGGCTTTAATACTGGCATTCTTAGCAATCTTTTTAAATGATGGGGCTAATGCTACTGTAAATAGATAACAAGGCAGGAAAGTTGCCAAAGCAGCTACACATGCGCCGGGAAATCCAGCTACCAGATAACCTATAAAGCCAACGGTAATTACCACCGGTCCCGGAGTAATCATAGCTACGGCGACCGCATCTAAAAACTGATGTTCATTCAGCCAACCGAACTCTTTAACCACGCCACCATGTAAAAACGGTACGATAGCCAATCCGCTACCAAATACAAACGTACCCGCCTTTACAAAGAACCACGCCATTTGCTCTAAAGTTTTGCCATCATACTTCCAAAATCCGGTACTGATTAAAATTCCTGCGGGCAATACCGAAGGTTTTTTGATCCACTGCGGTGGCGCCTTTAACAGCATATATATTACGCCGCAAAAAAGAAAAAGTAATATTTCTTCACGCTCAGTTACAACGGTTACCACGATGCCTGCCAAATAAAAAAACCACAATAACCATTTAGCTTTCATAGCCGCAGGTTCAAATTTGCTGATAGACTTAATGGTGAGTTTATACGCGCTCATCGCAATAATACCTATTACAGCCGCACCTACTCCATAAAAAACTGCTTGCATCCAAGGCAAGCCGCCATAAAGCTGATAAGCCATCCCCAATAACACCACCATAATAAATGATGGAAGCACAAATGCCAAGCCAGTCAAAGTCGCTCCGATCAGCCCATAGTGAACGTATCCAATATAGATACCCAGTTGTGCTGCTAATGGCCCCGGGGCCAGTTGAGCTAATGCTAAACCCTCTTTATATTCTTCTTCAGTCAGCCAGCCTTTATTTTCTACCAGATCGCGTTGCATGTAGCCTACTAAAGCCACGGGGCCGCCAAACCCCCAAGTTCCGAGTTTTAAGTAGTATAAGGTGATATCCCATAGGGAATAACCGGGTTTTATTGCCTGTTCTTTCATTACATTTTCATACCACTCATAGAAGCCTTACCCAACACATCCAAAGCCGCACGGAAGCCCTGTGCTAATGTTGTTGCATTACCCCTGCCGTAATAATGCAAAAAGATCATGTGCGGCTCATCGCCCAGCATGTGGTTATGTACCGCAACAACTTCAAGGTTATGCGCGCGTAATGTTTTAATTACGCTATTTACTTCGCTTTGCAGCATGGCAATATCGCCCGCGATATGCGCATCATCCTGTTTACCCGCAAATGATGCCCAACTGTTCAGCCCCATATTTGTCGTCATCTCTACACCCATTGCTGTGATTCTCAGATCTGCACGGCCAACGGTATATTTATAAGTTGGGCCGTTCACTGTTCCGGTATATTTTACGATAGCATCCAGTGACGGAAGGTCGAAGTTTTCTTTCCCTGTTACTGGATTTGGCGCCGATGGGGCTGGTTGGTTGGCTGGAAATAACTTACTATCTCGTATTGTTGCTGCATACTTTTTAGCGAGGTCAGCGATAGTACCCATTCCGTGGATGTGCATATAGAAAATGCGGGGTTCTTCGTAAAAAAAATGATTATGGATAGCAGCAATTTCTAATCCGTTGGCATGAGCAGCCGAAATCAAAGGATTGACTTCTTCCATCTGCAATACGGTATCACTCATAACCATCGCCGATTTGCCATCAGCGGTTTTCTTAAATGACACCCAACCACCGAAACCAAACGGGATCGGTACCGCTTCCCCTTTGATCTTCATTTTGAGATCGTTGCGAGGAAGCGGCGTAGTATAAACTTGCTCTAAATCTTTGTAAGTTCCCTTTTTGCCTAATGCGGCATCAATAGCTGCAATTTCATCGGCGGTGATCGGTGGCGTTTTTCCCGCTGGAAGTGGGAGGGCATTGAGCCTATTGATGGGTAATAATAATGCAGTTCCGGCTAATGCAGTTGTTTGTAAGAATGTTCTTCTGTTGCTTTCCGTTTTCATAAGTAGCGTTTGTATGAGTGATACAATACTACCGGTAGAAAAGCAAACGAAATTGTACAGATTTAACTACTTGTATCCTTTTTACTTTTCAGTATGCTTTTTTTGTAAAAAGATGGATTTTGTCCTGTCTGCTTTTTGAAAATGCGATTAAAATGGCTCTGATCAGAAAACCCGGTGAGGTAAGCAATGTCTGTTAAACTATAATCAGTCGTTTCAATCAAAATGATTGCTTTGTCGATACGCAATTTTCGGATATAATCCCCAAATGATAGGTTATCAAAATATTTAGAAAACTCCCGTGAAAGGTAAGCCGGATTGATTTCCAACTCGTTAGATACTTGTTGTAAACTCAAACTCATGTTAGTATCGATCTGATCCTGGATCATTTCTTTGAGTTCCTTGGCCCAGGCGGGCGCTTTTTTTCCTTTATTATCTTGCAGATATTTTGTGAAGACTTCGAGTAACATTTGTTCTACCGTTCCGGTCTGCGAATGCTTTTCATAATACAGGTATTGCGCCCAGCTATACATGCCGTCATATATGCGCATTCCAAACGCCAGTAATTCCATATCATCAGTACTGTTGTAGGCTAACCCTGAAAAAATTGCTTCAAGACCAGCAGATTGCGGAGCAAAATCGTGGCGGTCGGTATCTGCGCCGCGTATTATAGCCGCCATTCGGTTAAGAGCCTCGTCTTTTAATTGGTGCTTTTTAATAAAATAATCAAAAGTGCATTGGTCTTCATAATGGGTGTATTCAACGCCCGGCAGATCAAAAGGAATAGCCCCCAACTCCTTAGCTTTGGTAATTACTTCGCTGAATGGCACGTAAATAAATTCCGCTTCTACATCAATAAACCGTTTGATCAACCAAGGGCAAGCTATGCGGTCAATTTTGGGTCGTTCCCGTGTAATCCACTTCATGCCTTAAAGATATTATTTTGTCAACGTTTATCATTTTTCATAAAAAACAACGCCGAACTTAAAAGTGCCAGTGAAAGTATGCCCCCATATAAGAAATCTTTGTCCGCAAAATGATTGCCGGTATAGTCGAAATTAAAAAGCTGAAACAGGTCCAGGAAAAATACTTTTTTTATTCCCCCACAAGAATTCTGCTTGATCCCTTAACTTCCCATCTGCGTCTTTTGATGCAAAGGGCTACCTTATGACCCCGTATAGGGAAATCCTGTATAGCTGTTTCAGGCAAGAAACCTTTCGATTCCAATTGTGACTTTTCATAACCCGATGGTGGCTCGTTCTTTTCTTCCAGGTAAATATTCATTTGCCCACTCTCAGGTGAGCGAACATCCATAAGTTCAAAATATTCCAAAAGACCTTCAGGTAAGATCAAACGGACAAGGGTTTCGTGTGGTGTAGACAAGGGTATTCGTATTCGTTATTCCTATCCGCAAATCAAATACTTTTTTTATTAACCCACAAGAATTCTGCTTGATCCCAAATCTGCATTTAAAATGCATTTTAAACAGAAAAGGCGCATTTTCATGCGCCTTTTAGCTTTAAACGTTCGACCTGTTGGGTGGTCTTTGTGATCCCGCTGGGATCACTTTTATCTATAGAAAAGCGCTTTTTAGCGCTGAAATCAACTTTTCTAATCAAAGTGGGCACCATTTAGGGCACCAGTCATTTTGGAACGCTTTGATATGATTTAAAGAACTAATTCGTGATATGTAAATATACGATTTTATAATAAATATCGGCGTTGTGGGATAATGTTTTTTGAAAATATCCGAGTTGATTTCGTGATCCTGCTAACTAATGTTATTCTAACAATCTTTTAAATTTTAATGTTAGCAAACAAATTATTGCAACTCCGAGGATCGTCGTTCATTGTCACATTTTAAATTTAACGTTATGTAGGTATATCTTTCCGTTTTAATAACTCCGTCGCAAACTAATTACAACGTACGGGCTTTGTTTGGCAATTGCAGTTGTCTGCCGGGTATTTACGCTGAATAAATGCACACATGAGATCGCCTACAGCATAGGGTACCACATCCCGGAAGTCGGATTGATTGCGGACATCTTTGTCAAAGAAATTACGCTGATGGCAAAACTCATGGGCGATGTGGCTGGCATAGGTGATCATGGTGCAGTTGTAACACGGCGGATCAAGCAATAACCAATTGCGGTAAGTGGTGGTCAGGTTCTGTCCGGGACCAGTACTTCCCATGGTACCGGACAAGTAAACACCAGGACGAAGGCCACGGGGTTTAATTACGAGGTTAATTCTGGCGGTATCGGTCCAGCGATAGAGCGTGTCGAAGGCGCCCTGAGCTGTAAGACCATTACGTACGTTTCCGCCTAAACGCTCCCAATCAAAATGATGACCCACGAACCCCCGTTCAAATTCAGGGTCGTGAATGATCTCGTTGATTAGTTTAACAGCATCGGCCACCATTTTACGGTAAACCGGATCAATGTTATTGGCCACTTTGATGGTTAAAACCGGCCTTGGTTGCGCAAAAAGTATAGGGCTTGAAAAAAGAAGAAGGAGGATAAGGACAGGTAAATATTTTTTCATATACCTAAAATAATAATTATATTTAAACCAACCTTAATCACATATATGAAAATACTTTATAAAGTATTGTTTGCGCTTCTAACCTGCAGCACAAACATCCTCGTCGCTCAAGCACAGACCTGGCTGGGTGAATATTTCAGGAACAAATCCGAGCTAATAGTTTATTGCACAATAATATACTCTTAATTTTTTACATAATTTTTTTAATGTTAAGTTTAATGCGTGATCTAAAACTTTATCCCTGAATGAAACTAATCTTCCTCGTATTGCTGCTTTTGAGTATGATGAATGCTACTGTAGTTGCCCAGCAAAAGGATACCACGCGCTGGTATCAGAAACTACCGGCCTGCCCTTGCAGAAATCCCGATTTTAATGGTGTGAAATTAAATGACGGATGGGCAAAGGATAAAGGGAATCTGGCTAAATACCATAAAGGAGCAACCGCTTCATTTCGTTCGTATCCGGCCGTGAAGACTGAAGAAGGTAAATCTTGCCAACAATGTTGCTATGATAGCAAGGGCGACCTAATTGTTAGCGGCCGGGCAGCAGGAACGCTGGATAAGAAAAGCGCTTGTAGTGGTGAAGATAAAAATGGCTTGATGACGGTCAGGTACTTTGGCCTGATCGGCCATTATTTTAAAGATGTGAAGCCTTGGAACAATTTGATGAAAAAAGACACGGCTGGCTGGAAAGCCTATAATGCCTTATGGATACCAAATAACGGAAATCATTGCGGCTTGTGAATAACAGAACCAACCTTTCGCGCTTAGCAGTCGGCCTAGGAGCGATTTTGTTACTCCTGATAAATACCTTTATTAGCGACGGGTTGATCAAGCAGCTCTGCAACGTCATTGCCGTAATTACTGGAAGCTATGCTTTAATAGCGAAAATATGGCCGAGAGCACCCTTCATCCATAAACTCAATTACGAACTGCGTAAATACGCTTTTTTCGATATTCTGCTCGGGGAGGTAAAAGACGAAAGTTCAACCACCGGAGAGCCTTTTGAAAAGTTCAAAAGCCGGGTTTTGACTTATACTTTAGAACAGATCACTAATCGTACTGATCTCATTAATAGTCCGGAAATATTCAGTTTTGATTTCGGAGTGGATGAAAAATTTAAAGAAGGCACCAAACCTGAAAATAAAACCAAAGACTGGAAATCACACCTCAATAAACAATTTCTGTTTATAACCGGTATATCAGGTAGCGGGAAAACATTCGAATTGATCAAGCGCGTACATTTTCTTTGTCAACAATTGATGCCCGGATTGACTGAACATGAATTACTGCGCCAAAAAAAGATACCCTTATACATCGAGCTCAAATCACTGGATCGTAAATTAGATCATCACTGGATTGTTGATTACATTAGTAAATCAGCCGCTGTAGCTAATAAAAGCTTAAGTCAACGGCAAATTACGGCTTTGTTAACCAGTAATGAGGTGATTTACTTCTTTGATGGTGTAGACGAAGTATTACAGCAGTATAGGGATGATTGTGTAAAGCAGATGATCAAACTTTCGGAGGACACAGGTGTACACGTAACCTGCCGGAAGAAAGTATTTAAGGAACTTGAAAACATGAATATCCTGTCGCGAGAATGTTTTCCAGCGGAATATTTCCTCAAACCTTTATCCATCGAATGGGTAAAGGAAATTATCCTCGCCCTGACTGATCGACCCAACGAAGAAAAGGCCGAGATGATCGCGTTTATTACTAATAAACCGAACTTACAGCAGCATATGTCGCGCCCGATCTTCCTGAATTTGTTTATTGGCGTTTATCATAACTTAAGCACGGAAGAAAAGAGAATGTTAGAGTCCGCGGATGAGGATGCGACTATGGATGTGCTTTGGACGAATTATGAAGATTTTATCGTTAAAAAGAAACTGCCCCGTGATAGTGATGTTTTGGCAATCAGGACTATAACGGTATGGTTGGCGAAGATCATGGGCTACCGGTCTTTCTTTATCGAATCCATCCAGCCGTTTTGGCTTTCAAGAATCGAGGGAGGAGAAGTCGTTGAATATAAAGCGGTTCAACGACTTTATTTTTTGGCGACTCGAATTATAGCCTCGGTGATCATCGGTGTTGCGCTTTCTTGTATCATTTCGACCCCATTTGCATTGTTATCAGGCAGTATTGTAGGCGGGATCACTATTGCCATTTTTGCCGGACTTTATAATGGCCGGCCCACGCCAACGCGCATGCCCCCCTGGCTTTCCAGTTTGCTTTTTTCACTGGGTATGATCTTAACGCTCATCTTAGTCTGCGGTGCATACCAAGGGTTGACCTTGCCACGCGCGCCGGAGGAAATGGCGACACCTTATTTCTCGGCAACGGAATGCTGGCCGGGCGTTCTCCTGGGCATTACTTTGAGTACGATCTTCAGCTATCGGGTGATTATGGAAAAGATCAAGAAACAATATATCCTGCCGGTGGAATTGTTCCACTTCGACTGGCCTCATGCTTTCAAATATGGATTGTCATGGGGTTTTACAAGTGGGGTTATTACCGGTAGCATTGCCATCTATGTCAGGCACCATTACGCGAAAACGGTCTTTATCAGGAAATGGCTCGTTCCTTATCTCCAAAAGATCGTTATAAAATTCGGCGGCGTGAAAATCTCCGACCGGAACATTGATATTGCGATTTTCATTTATGCTTTCCTCGTTACTTTTTTTGTGGCATCGATCATCATTGTTCTATTGGCTGGTCGTTATAACGATAAGATCGAAGAAGACACGGGAAAGAAACAGAAACTGAATTACGGGATTAAAGAATCCCGTCGTCACGCCGTCATCCATGCTGTCAAGGTTGGCGTGTTGGTTTGTGTACTTTACTATTTTGTGATGATCCGAATGGGCATGGGGAATTGGTTTTTTTCTTTCAAAATATCGTTCGGGATCGCTGTATTAGCTTTTTTGTGGTTTGGCGGAATGGAGGTGATCAATCACCGCATACTTCGCATCAATCTTTATTTCCGTGGGATTGCGCCGTTAGACTATAGTCCCTGGGTGCAATCACAACAAGATATGGGTTTAATTATACCGACCGGCTTTCAAATGAAATTTTATCACACCACCCTGGCGGGCTATTATATGCGCTACAAACTGGCTGATAACCCTCGGATCAGATTGAAAAAGAAAAATGTGAAGGATGTTTTTTTATACTGCCTTTTGCTATCCATATGTCTTGGCTTTTTCGGCCTTCCATTTTATATGCGCTATGGCAAGGACACTTATTGGAAAAGTAAATACGAAGTCCATACGGTTATACCCCAAGTAAAACAGGAAACAGATAGTACCTACCGTTTTCTGGCAGACCAGAAACTTACGGTTTCCACCGGCGGGCATGTTGTCGTTGGAACCTTCGTTGGTTATACCTCGCCTGCCGGAACAACATGCGGTTTTATGGGCATGCCCATCGACAGCGCCTATAACGTTGAAGGATTCGGTGCTTACCGCCATGCGGCGTTACTTTACCGGATCAAACGGCAAGGCGCGGCCTGGTCGAAATATCGTTACGCTGCTGATCTCCGTTTGCTCAAAGTCGCTAAAAATGACGAGTTGCAATTGCTGGTCAATGATAAAGAATGGCAAAATAATTCCGGGCATTACCAGCTCAGTATGACTGTTTGTGATACCTGTAAATAGTGAAAATGACAGAACAACTTGACTGGTTAACGAGCCGGCCGATCGCCCATCGTGGCTTGCATGATCGCGAAAATTCGGTGCCGGAAAACTCTATGAGCGCATTTGAAAACGCAATTGCGCACAACTATGCTATCGAACTTGACGTGCATGTTACGCTAAGCCACGAGGTAGTTGTGTTTCATGACGACAGTTTAAACCCTAACTCCGCTAATTTAGGTAGTCTATGTCAATAGATTTAAAGAGGTCTTTTGTCTTTTTTGTTATTTCGGATCTTACCCAGGTGTTTCGGATTTTAGTTTGGTAGATGCTTTTTGATATTTCTACTATGTCCTTTGGTGCATATTTTGAAAGTTTGTTTGCTGTTTTTAGTCGTGTATACAACCTGTAGTATGCGATCATGGCTATAAAATTTGCCATTAACCATCCTTCCAGCACATATCGGTTCTGCATGTAGGTTTTGTCTGCAAGCAGGAAGTGCTTGTAGGCGTCAAACATGACTTCTATTTCATTGCGCTGTTTGTAGGTTTCATATAACATTTGTGCGGACACCGCTTCAGGCAGGTGATTCGTGAGTGTAAGTGTTCCAAAACGGTCAACCCGTTCAAAGAAATCAACTTCTTTATACTTATCAGGATGTGTTTGAGTACGGGTAAGGAAATCAGCTTCTTCTTCTACTCTAAGGCGCTCGTCAAGGTAAGTAGTTAGCATCAGTCCTTCTTTTTCATATTCATAATACCAGACCACCCTCTTCTGATAGGTGAAATAATTCTTTATACCTTTTTTAAAATTGGCTTGCTGTAGCGGTTCATAATCTATGAGATTATTATTTCTGTATAGTGGGATAATGAAATGAATGGAGGCAGTTTTGAGGTCAGCGACGTTTTTCTTGCTGTAAAATCCCTTGTCGGCAATGAAAACCACATCTTTGATATTTAGTTCGTCTACACATATCTTCATCGATGTAACGTCAGTAATATTCCCATTGATAAGTCTATAATACACCGGTTGTTGCATTTGTGCAGAAAAAATGTACATCAGGCGTATTTGTGGATCATAGCTATGCTGTGGATTATAACCCATTGCGTTGACTGAAAGATGTTCTGAAAGGGATGGTATGTGCGTAGAATCAATCATTACAAATTTATCCTGCATAGCTTCCCTTACCCCTAATCTGCCTTTCATCCAGCCCAGCAATAGTTCTCTGTTTTCTCCTACATATTTCAATGCAGCTGTAATTGCTTTGTCATCAAGACCTTTTGTGACCCAGTTCAGAGAACAGTAGTCATGTGCATGTTGAAACGGCATACGCTTTATTGGGTGCTGATAAGCAAAACGCATCATTGCTACTGTCAATAATGTTTGACTAACAGGCTCTGGGAAGAGTGTAAGTAAACTGGGAAGATCCTCAGCAAGCAAAGACGTAAAGAGATTATACAATCCGTATGTTTTGATATCTACTACCGGCAGGCTGTTGCCTTTATCTTTTATTAGTTTTTTATCCGACGGGACAAAGCCCTCCTTCTCGGTGATTTTACCAAGAAGTTCCAGGGTTATTTTATCCGTCCGCTTTTTTTCAGAATTATAACGATACTCAACAGCGTACTTGTAAAATGTACCCTTGATAAGCCTGATCTCTGTTTTTGGCTCTTTAAATTTTTGAATCCAGGAAGGTAACGACATAGACAACCTAATTAGGTAGCCCAAAATAAACAAAAAAAGGAACAATCAAGCGTTGTTCCACTATATTTTTCAAAATAGACGGGGTAATTATGCGGAGTTAGGGGTTAAAACGCATGTGTGGTGTGGAACGGAGGGTTGATTCCCTGACTAAACAAATCTCGTATATTACCCTCTTTTAAATACAGATGAGCGGATACCGCTTTTAAAAGATGTGTTAAATCTGGTCAAAGGCCGGGTACCATTGCTCATTGAAATCAAACGCCAGCCCTGGGTGAAGAATGCCAATATGGTTATTTTGAATAGCTTATTGGGATATAAAGGCGCTTTTGCTATCCAGTCATTTGATCCGATGTTACTGGGATGGTTTGCCAAGAAAGGGCCAATGATCATCAGAGGGCAGCTCTCATCGGATTTCCACGAAGAAAGAATGAGCAGGCTAACCAAGTCATCGCTCGAACGTCGGATTAATGTCCGGAACTTGGGGCCAAGCAATATACATGTTTGAATTCGGCATATTAACCGATAATCAAACGTTTATAAATCATGGAGTCAAAATCATAGAAGATAGTATTATAAAAATAAATAACAGCAAAGTTTCTTGCTCACTCAGTAACGGATTGGCTGGTTTTGGTTGGCTTATAAATTACTTGATTAAAAACGACTTTATAGACGAGGATTCAATTGATGTTCTTAGACCTAGCCATCCATATTTATTAAATTTTGCTGGACAAACAATTAAGGATGGCAATTATGATTATCTGCATGGAGCACTTGGAACAGGAATTTATTTATTATCTGGATTAGAGGACTTAACACTCACCATTGGACTTGAGAACTTGGTACAACAATTAAACTTGCTATGCATTAAGGGCCCTAAATATACAGGAAAGTGGACATTTTACGACTATAATGGTCGTCATAATGGGCAAATAAATACAAGTCTATCACATGGGATGGCTAGTATAATTCTATTCTTATGCGAGGCTTTTAAAGCTCAAATTGCTCCTAGTATATGTTTGGAATTAATTGAAAGGGCTGTAAATTTTTATCATAGCATTTGCCAAAATACAGACATAGATAAATGCTTTTTCCCAGATATGCTTTATACAGATCAGAATAATACAAAAAAAAAGTCACGTCTTGCATGGTGTTATGGCGACTTGGGCATAGGTTGGGCTTTGCTAGAAGCCTCTGCAATTTTGAACGACAGTTCAACTTACGACCTTGCAATGGCAATTTTCTTGTATAGCGCTAATAGGAGGTCTTTACCGGACAATGAAGTTTACGATGCAGGGTTTTGTCATGGAACCGCCGGTATCGCACATATTTTTCATATGGTGTATCAAAAAACAGCAGACCTAAATTGTAAAGATGCAGCTCGTTTTTGGATCAATAAGACTCTAAGTTTTTCAAGCTCTAAAAATGCAATTGTTGATCACACCCCCTTTAGTACTATATCGGGTACTTCCAGCCCATTGCTTGGTGAAATAGGATTATTGGAAGGCATGGCCGGTATTGGAATGGTACTCCTTAATAGTATTTGTTCCAGTAAAACTAATTGGGATTCATGTTTACTTTTATCATCATTAAAATAAATGGATCATAAATACACTGACCGTTTTTTTATTCGGGTACCTATAGTTTCAAAGAATTATCTATGGCTTTTTTTCCAAGTCCAAACTGACGGAGAGGTAGTTGAGTTTATTATCAACCACTTCTCAAATCCCTCGAATGAACTTGCCCTATATATTGCCTCACCATCATTACATGAACGATTTCTGCAATTTAAAAATGGTCAGATTACCAAGCCGAAAGATACGGAGAACTTACTTCTGTCTCTGTCTAAATATTTGATTCGCTCGTCAACTAGATCGACTCCATTTGGATTATTTGCCGGTGTTAGCACTGGTAATATTGGCCAGAAAAATTCGATAGAACTTAACCCATCCAAAACTATTTTAAAGAACGAACTTAAAATTAAGTTAATTTCAAGTTTGAGCGAACAACTTATTAAAAATCCTTCCATAAAATCAAAGTTGGCAATTGTCAAAAACTCCAGTGTTTATCGAGTAGGCCCGCAGTTAAGATATGTTCAAAAATATTTAAAAGAGTCAAAAACTTTATATCGTGTGGTTTCAATTCAATCGACACCGCATTTAGAATTTATATTGAACGCAACGGGAACAGCGATCCCTTTAAAAGAATTAGAAAAGCAAATTCATTTGTTTGACGCGAAACTTGCTAAAAAAGAAATACTTAGCTACATAGATAATTGCATCAAAAACCAAATTTTAACAACTAACCTTGAATCTAATTTGGTGCCAGGAGAAAACATCGAGGAGTTGGTAAGTTTATTAAAATCTATTCCGACTAAAACAACTCTTCGTATCAATAATTATGATATCTCCGCTGGAAACCTTATCGATATTTTGCAGATAAGCGAATCGAAATTAACAAGCTCTAATTTCTCAGTAAGTCGCTATAGAGAGATAGAAGATAAATTTGCTTTCATTTCAAATGAGCTCAGTCAAAATGTACTGCATTCTGACTCCATTGTAAGTTTTAACATTTGCGAAATAGACAAAAAAATACCAGAAAACGTACTTAAGGGGGTTAAGCTGATATTAAATCTGTCCAACAGCGATTCACAACTTTTTAATTTTAAGAGAAGCTTTTTACAAAAGTATGGCGCATTTGCAGAAATCCCACTGCTGCTTGCATTGGATGGTGATGCTGGCATTGGCTATCCAACTAAAAGAGAAATACATATAGGCCAAAGTGCTACTAATGAAGCGTCAACAAGATCAATTCGACAATTTTTATTAAAAAAATTATTACACGCAACTAAACACAATTTGAGAATAATAACGCTCAAAGAAAATGAGTTGGATGACTTAATTTTGGATGATCGAGGGGGATTGTCAAATTCATTTTCGTGTGTTGTATCCTTGCTTAAAGGCGAACGTGATATAAATGTATTAATATCAGCCATTAGAAACCCCGGAGGGGCAAAGATATTAGGGAGATTCTGTAAACTTGATCGTACTATAGAATCTTTGGCGAAAGAAATAATAAACAGCCAAGAATATTCTGAGAATGACAATTCAATTATAGCAGAAATCAACCATTTTTCTAATGTTGAGTGGGGAAATCTATTAACCAGGCCCAAATTTCATAAATATGAGATACCATATTTGGGAAGGTCTACCCTGAACAATGAAACACAAATTCTTCCAGAGGATTTATTGATAAGTGTGGAAAATGAACGATTAGTATTGCGTTCTAAATCACTAAATAAAATCATAATTCCGCAACTTAATAATGCCCATAATTACAAATACCTCTCTACTCCAGTATATGAATTTTTATGTGATCTGGAAAACCAGGGAAGTACTGTCAATGCAGTAATTGATTGGACGTGGTTCGAATCTTCAACCAACTTTATACCTAGAGTAATTTATGAAAATATAATTTTAAATGAAGCCTACTGGATATTTGAAACTAAAGAATTTGATTCATGGAGGTACCTGAACGATTTGTCACTCGGAGATGAAGTGAAAAAGTGGAGAATTCGTCATGAAATTCCCAGATACATTTCAATTGCAAACGGGGATAATTTCATTGTTATAGATTTGGAAAATGCCTATTGCTTAAAGCTTATGTTGCAGGTTCTAAAGAATCAAAAAAGTATAAGAATATTTGAATATTTGACTGATTTTGATAGAGATGACGCAATTGTGAAGGATGAAGAAGGCAAAAACTATGGGAATGAAATAGTGTTTTTTTATCAAAAGCCCAGATCGAGTAACTCAACGCAGATTCAAGAAAGTATTAATGATTCAAGAAAACTATCTTCTTATCCAATCGGGTCAGAATGGTTGTATCTCAAGGTATATGCTGGTTTTGCGGTGCAGGAAATTATATTAGCGGAATGCTTACAGTCGTTGCAAAAAGAATTAAAAACAACGAAAATGATCAGTAATTCCTTCTTTGTAAGATATGATGACAGTGATCCACACCTTCGCTTAAGGTATCAACTTATTGAAAAATCTAGCCTCCATATACTACTTAATATGTTTAACGAAGCCGTTAAACAATATGTATCTGATGATATAATTTGGAAATTACATATTGATAGCTACAAACCTGATTCCTATGGGCCTTTCGATATTCGGCTTGTCGAAAAACTATTTAGTATTGATACTGATTTTTACTTTTCCCTACTTCAATTTGAAAAAAATGAATTTTTAAAGGTAGATCGAAAATTTATTGCTTATAAATGTATCGATATGTTTCTGAACAATTTCAACCTTTCTTTTGATGAAAAATTAACTTTTACGGGAAATATCGCAAAAAACTTTCTAGATGAATTTGGAAATACAACTATTTTAAGAAAGAAAACTACCGAATTATTCAGAAATGAATCCGAAAAATTAAATATTTTATTAAACACAGATATCAACGAAATCCACAAATTGATTGATGTCAAGATCATCAAATTATTAAATAACAAATCAAAAAAGGAAAAAAATATCATTTTGCAAATTCTCGGTCAAAAAAAACTTAAGTATAGTAATTTTGAGAAAATTAACCTAATGTCCAATTGCGTACATTTATTTATGAATAAGCTTAATTCATCTGACATTAGGCGAAACGAAATGGAAGTATACAACGTTTTATGGCTACATTACCGAAAACAATCTGCAATAATAAGCTAGCAAATTTTCTTTATTACAATTTATAATCTATAAATTTACTTATGACAAATTTGAAGATGTCGAAATTGAAAAAACATGACCGTCCAATTTTTATTGACGTTTTAATTTCTGTATTGCCTCCAATTGGAATGTCTATCATTTTATCCTCTTGGATTAGAGGATCTGATATAAAAACCTCGGATGTTTTGAGAGTAATGATTGGCTGCGCGTTAATAGTAATCTATTATATACAAATAACAAATCTTAACTTTTTATCATGAAAAAAAAATTAAACAAAAAATTGGCTCTAAACTTGGAATCAATCACAGAACTTAATGAGGAATCGATGGCAACAACCAAAGGAGGAACTGTATATATAACATCCCTTTGTTTCATTACTTATGTTTGTATAACATATGGTAAATGTACCCCTCCGCCTGCAACTGCTTAATTTTCCAACTTAAATAAATTCAGGCAACTGAGTTTATTTAAGTTTCCAAAAATCCTGAAGTAGAAAAAACGCATCCCTTCTCTAAAGTACTCTCAAAATCCAGTTTCTAGCTACCGTTATCAGTTCATTAGGGTTTTTATGAGTGTCCTCATCTATTAGAATTTCAGGTATTAATTTATCATCATATTCATTCTTATTTCGATCTGCTACATTACCACTAGCCAAATAAAACACATCTCCATTCGATAGTTTATATCCTTGATTTGCAGACAAATATCCGCCAGATGCTTGCCCAAAAAATCTAGTATTTTTTTTATTCTTAAAAGATACAGCAATCATCTCTCCACTGCTACTTGTTTTATTTCCAATTAATATAGCTATCCTTGTAGCTGAATTTTTCAGTTTATAATCATCTTTAACCTGCATTACTAAGACCTTCCCAATGTATACTTTACCATCGTTGTACGACCACGATGTGTATTTCTTACTACCACCAATCGTTCTTACAAAATAACCGGCTACGCCATTTCCTAATAATGGACCCAGGCCAGCGATCTCGGGGTACATATTCCCTCCCGAATTATTCCTTAAATCAATAATCCAGCCTTTAATGTGATGCTTGTTTATTCGTCTTATTATATTTTGAATTTTAGACGCAAATTTTTGAGATGTCAATACATTAGTTGTGCTAAAGCCATTTAACTTTATGTACCCTATATTATTAGATACTAGCGAATCGATTAATTCAGTTGAACCGGCATTGTTACCTCGGGCATAATTATCAGCCATTTCCTTGGATAGAATAAGAGAATGATTGTCTCCTACTAACTTTAGCTGATTTAAAATGTATTCTAATACATCCTGCGCATCTTGCGTTTTATTTAAACCTAATGAAAGTTTAGTGATGTTTTCGTTTATATCGGACCAATTTAATTTATTTGCTACGATAGAATGCTCCTTTATTAAGTCGATGACTTCGGTTAAAAAGTCAACAACTTCCTTTGAAGTTTTCCCCTCTCGCTTAATAAAATTATTAAGTTTAAAGTTGTCAAACCAAGCGGAACCAAATCCCTGTAAGTAACCTCCAAAAACAATCCTTTTGGCATTAGTATCTAAAGATAAACTTAGCTTGTACTTAGACCAATCATTTGTGCCGTTGATAAGGACATTTTGTATCTGTGAGTTTTGAAACCCTATTATATTGCCTTTTTTGTCCAGTATTTGACACCATAATCCTACACTTCCTTTAATATCTTTAGTCTTAATGTAGGCTGATATTGACACTTGCCGTAAATTTGGAGTATCAATTGTTAAAATCTGAGAAAAGGGTGCGAACGAACTTTCATTAACATTATCGCTCCCAATTACGCTTAAAGAGTTAAGACCTTGGAATTTTGTATCATGATCCACAGAAATGACAAAACCTTGTACTTTAGTAACATTCCAGTTCTCCGGTTTGCGATCTACTGTATCTTTTATATTTTCAAAACCAGGATTTTTAATTTGTCCTAACGAGTGAATACAATTTATTAATAATAAAGAAACTATAATTATTTTCCTCATTAAAGGTATTTTTATTCGTAATAATACAAATAAAAATTAGTAAAAGCGAATTACTTAAACAGTAAATTTCCGACATTTTCCAATTCGATTAAAAATATGTTAAGATACTTTTTGGCTTAAACTGTCTTTCTACAATTGCTTTCTGTTATGTAAGACATAAACAATTCCAAAATGATCAGGGTTCACAGTGGGGTGATTTTTGGAAAGAAGTAGGTAATTAATCACGGAACAACTCAAATTAAGATAATCTCGCCGAATTGGTCAGCCTCGTGGTTTGTCCGATCAGCATTTTAGGTGGACTATCATTTTACCCACAATGATTAAAACTGCTCCATCCTTATTTATATAACCGTACTGTCTAATTGCCGGGTTGGTCAGGACAATTCGATTGTTAAAGGAATCAGTCCCTACCGCATATTGGTCCTGGCTTTCCTTTTACGGTGCCGGTTCCTACCGAGAATGGCCTCGTCATCAATATCGTCTGCGATGTCTATTCTGAAAGGTGCAGCCCAACTCTCAGGCGAATAGCCGATTTCTGTTGTCTGTTCTTGTATATCTGGTGCCAATTCTAAATCTACCTGTTCCTGGGATATATCTGTACCAATCTCTGTCTCCCGCGCTTTAACGAACGTTTCCTGTTCCCGTTTTTCCATTGTCGCCCTTTCGGTTACGCTGCCGTTCTTTTTGGTATTGGCATAGGCCAGTGTATCTTTAAGCTGCCTGTCAAATTCAAACAGGTTGTCGAACAGACTTTCACCGCATTGTTTAAAGGCCAAACGGTCAAACTGGCCCATCTTTTTGGAATGGGCCGCATTTTTGCCGCGCGAATTGTTCATGGGGCTAAGTTTAACCGTATTACTCGCATCTTTACGGCTCACGATGATCTGAACATGCAGCTGTTCGCCCTCCTTGCGGTCGCCTCGCTTTTTGAGCCTTTGTTTAACCTCAGGGTCGCTGTGACTGTAATAGCGGTAGTTTTCCAGCTTGGCAAACCATATCAGATCTTCGTGGCCGTTAATGCCCTCCCGTTTAAAATTCTGCGCGTAGGCATCCATCACCCTGACCGCAAATCCTTTCATTTGGTCTATGGCACCATCTTCGCCGTATTGCTCCTTTAGAAAAGCAATCTCCTTCTGGCTCGGGCTGATATTGACCAAAAAGAATTTGGCATCGTCCTTCCCCAGCTTGGCAACATTCCCGTCTATTTTCCGCATGACCTCATAAGGCTGAATACTCACATGTTGCCCGTTGAACCAGTATTCCGGTTTTTGCTTGCCATCTATGCGGTTCTCTTTTTCGAGGTAATGCACCAGCTTGCTGCTGCTCCCTTTGTTTTCCGCTTCCCTGCTGTCTGAAATATTGATAAACATACGCCCCCTAACCCCCTGAAGGGGAATTAAATTATTATAGTAACCTGACCTGCTCTTTGGTGGCAGCAATCAGTTCTTCCTTTTCCCGACCCGATGTCATCACGCCAAAAGCATCCCTCGACCGGATATAGCCATCCAGGATCAGCACAAACTGTCTTTTCAGGTTCTCTTTGGTTTGCATGGCTTTCAGGATGATGTCCAGCACACGGCCTATTTCGCCGAACGCTTTGGAATGGGCGGTTTGATTGTTCAGCACTTTTACATTATGTTCCAGCACTTGGGTATTGAAGCGCTGGATGATCTTGCCCTGTGATTCGGAAACCCTGTCCATCTCTGTTTTAATGGGGATGAGTAGCATGTTCTCCTGTGTCCTGATAAAACCGATATATTGCTGGTGGTTCTTCATCAGTGCATTTTTTAACAGTTCATCATTCAGGTCTGCGGGGTCTTTCTTGCTTTTGTAAAAATAGTCCACCATCTGAATAAAGACCTGGCGTTTGGTGCGGCCCAGTTTGAGGGCTATCTTTTCAAACTTCTGGTCAACCGCTTCGGGGTATCTTACTGACTTAACATTAATATCGTCCATATATTCTTTGTTATTGGTAATAGGCTGTACCAACCGCCTGGTATGGGGCGATACAGCGCGTTAAGCGTATATACAGTTATGAAGGATACCCGCCGGTATCCTGTTTTCTTTCTTTTTGCCGGTAAAAACGCGGCTGAGTATCCCCGGAGGATACTCAAAACCCCATTTGCAGCGCAAATGGCAAGCAGAATAGGGCTCTGCCCAATTCCCGCTTGCTCCAAACGATTTTTCGTTTGGACACGTGCTTTCGGTAAAAACTGCGTTTTTACCGGCCCCTGAGCCGTTTGCCGTGGTTTAGGCATGGCCTTAACTGTTTTTGTGTTACAAAAACGATGCTTTTTAGGTATTGGAATTCGTATTGGCGCTGACAGCGGCAATACGAAGGATGGTATACGGCTGTTGGTTACGTCGTAACCGGCTCCTTTGTATCTGGCGATTAAATCGCTGGTTCTATTGTGACGGGTTATACCATCTCCCGTTATCCGATAACGGGTTACTAAATCGCTGGTCATATCGTATCAGGTTACTAAGTTGTTGGTTACTTAATCTCTCGGTACGATGTACCGGGAGATTTCATATCTGTATAGCTGTATATTCAGATACATAGATATTCAATATTTTGTACCGGGATTTTATAGCTATATAGCTGTATATCCAGATACATAGCTATTCAGCTATTTTATATCGCCATATCGGGATATAAATAACCCCGGTCATCCAGGCCATTCCGGCCAGTAAACCAAGCATCCTCTTGTCGGATGATAGGATGGCTGGTAACGGATGTAACCTGATTCATCAAGTTCACGAATGCACTTATGATAGGTCGCTACCGACGCGATCCGGCTATAGGCCATGAGCGTTTTCCGGTTAACGGAAAATGGATTTGCAAATCCGCTCCGCTGCCAGCAAACAAACAGGCCAGCGAACAGGCTCACATGGGTGGCCAGCATCCTGCTGTCGGCGCTCATGCGCCTGACCCACCGGCTATAGTCGGCTGCTTCACGATGGATTGCTGTAGATGTCATTGCTTGCCTCCCTCTAATAATTTGGTGATGTCCTCTAATTTGTAGTACATCATCCCGCCGATCTTCGAATATCGCAGCGTCCCGTTAATGCGCAAATTTTGCAGGGTGCCCGGTGAGATGTTGAGCAACTTACGTACTTCCGCACTTTTGAGCCATTGCTTGCTTTGGCCTTGTTCGGGCTTGATCAACTGCTTGATCTCGGTCAGCATTTCGCTTTTAAATTGTTTTAAATCTTCTTTGGTGATGATCTCCACATTCATAGTTCTTTCCCTCCTTAAATTAATCTGTCATGTTTTGCTGCATGGCTTTCAGCACATCGCTCTTTTTAAAATAGACCCGCTTGTGCAGGCGCAAAAAGGGCAGGCCCTTTTTCATCCAATCGGATAGGGTCGCCAGTGACACGCCTAATTCAGCCGCCAGTTCCTGTTTGGACAATAGACGTTCTTCAGCCGTCTGCTGGCTGCCACCTGTTTTAAAATGTTCCTGTAGTTCCGCCCTTACTGCATCCCTGATGCACCGGCTAAGGGCTTCGTTGTTGATAATTTCCATAGCCTTTGTTTGAGGACAAAAGAATGCTATGGAACCGGCTTTTTGTTACCACAATGCCTGCGTGGTAAATTTGAAGTGCTTTGAATTTATTTAACCAGCACATTAAATAGTTCAATATCAATTTGATAGAGAACTGCTGCTTTTGGGGATTTCAATAAAGCAGTAAAAGCATTATTTCCCTTTTTTTACCGGGGTGATGGTGTAAAGCTTGTGCTTCGCGGGTATTTCATTTTCTCTTCTCAAAGGATTTTTAGGATCGATGCCGCGCAGATAGTGCCTTAACCTGTCTATTTTAATTTCTTTAAGCTGGCCTTTATTTTCATCATCATATTCCCGGAAGTACTTGCTGATCATCTTGGCCCAGGCGTTCTGGGCGGGGGTGATTAATAACTCCTTGCCGTCCGTGGCTTTCAGTTCCTGCATTTGCAGGCAGAGGTCGAGCACTGCCAATGCCTGGCCGTCCCTGATTATAATATAACCATCGGTTTCCCATTGGCGGGTTTCTTTCAATTCTGCTTCTAAATCTGCAACCTGTTGTTTGAGGGTATGGATTTCAAACTCCTGCTGTGCAATGACAGCATCGTTAGCTTTATGGATATTCCAGCGGTCGGCTGAGATCAGCACTTCGGTGAATTTATTTAGCTGCCTGATCTGCCGCTCGTTTGTCACATGGTCTTTATCGTATATATTTCTTCCCATCAGCACTTTGAGCTGCCTTTCGATCAATCCCCATAAATACCTGAGAAAAATTTCTTCACTGCCGTCGGCATGCTTGGTTAAGTAATAAGCCAGGTGGCGTTGGTAAAATTCTTCAATTCGATCTTCGCTAATGGCGAATATCCTTTTAAACAAGTGCTTTAAAAACTGCTCACGATCCCATGTCAGCGGGTTGCCAATATCAAGGGTGTCTTTTGAAAAATCGAAACGGTCGCGGGGTTTAAAATAGGTGACGCTCATAGGTAGATAGTTTATTTAAAAAACTGTCTTGCAAGGTCAGAACAGTTAATTGCCGTAGGTGTTCTTCAATATCAAACTAATCGCTTTTTTTATCCTTTCCATTCCTTCCTTTTTATTAAGGTCGATTTCACAAAAAGTGGTATCGGTTGACCTGGCGTGTAGTACCAGGTAATAGATACCTGCGACCAACAAAGCGGACACCGCCCGCAGATCAATGTCTTTGCCATTTAATTCTTTATCGGACAATGCAAAAAAATGTGTACTTAATAATTCCCTTTCCTCGCAGACCTCCTTCATGATCCTGGTGCTTTGGCTTATTTGCCATAAAACGATCTTTTGCATTTCTTCTTCGGTAGAAAAAAAATCAAGCTGGTTGATCAGCATAGCTTCCAAAATATCTTTAGTCCCTGATTGTTTTTTTTCCTTCAGCAAATCCCCGGCATTACCAGGGGCTGCGACCCAATAGTCCTTGCTGCGGACGTAAGTCTCGATCAAACTGTCTACCGTGCCGAAATAAAAGGAGATCAGCCGCCTGCTCAGGCCCGCCTCTTTGGCGATATTGGTCGCGCTGAGGCCGATATACCCTTTGGTTTTGATAACTGTCCCAACAGCTTCGATAAGCTTTTGGGTAGAGCGACCCCTGTCATTAGATGGCCCTTGGTATCTTTTTTTTGTCATCATGTTTTTTTCGTGCTGACTAATTTATGCATTTTTAATAACAGGGGGCCACCGGGATCAGCCTATCGGCGAAGGGACAGCGCTTTGTAGCAGTGATATTACATCACTAACTACCGGTCTTGGCAAACCTTATCTTTTTATTTACATATTCAAACGCATTTAAAACGATGTCCAGGTGTTCACGGGTATGGGTTGCCATTAGGCTTGTCCTGATCCGCGCATCCTTGCGGGATACACCGGGATAAACAATAGCGTTGGTATATACCCCGGCCTGTAACAGTAATCGTGCGACATCGCCCGTTTTATGCGCATCCCCGACTTTAATAGGTATGATAGGTGAGGCTGTGCTGCCAATCTCCAATTTCATATCCAGTAACCCTTTTTTATAATAAGCGACATTCTCGGCAAGTTTAGCGCGCCATTCCGGTTCTTCATCGATTAAATCGATGGCCACCAGTAAGCCCGCTGCCGCCGGAGTAGAGGTTGAAGAAAATACCTGCTGCCGGGATTGAAATTTAAGGTAATTAGCAACTTCCGGCTTAGCAATTACAAATCCGCCGATATGCCCGAATGCCTTGCTTAAAGTGCCCGATATGATGTCTACTTTATCCAGCAAATTAAATAACTCGATAGCGCCACGTCCCGTTTCACCAAGAACCCCGATTCCGTGGGCATCGTCTACCATTAAAAAGGCTCCATGTTTTTTTGTCAGGTCGTAAATTTCATTCATCCGGGCCAGGTCGCCGTCCTGTGAATAGACCCCATCAATCACCACTAAGCGTGTAAGAAATTTTGATTGCGCCTCAATCAAGGCCCTTTCCAGGTGAACAAGGCTGTTGTGAGGGAATTTTTTGACGTTCGTTTCATACAAACCCTCATATACGCTGGCATGAACGGCCATATCTACAATAGCGCAATCTTCGGCTTTCAGCATCGCCAGCAATGTCGAACTGTTAGCCGTATACCCGGTGGTATAAATAATAGATGATTCTTTAGGACGGTGAAAGAAAGCGGAAAGTTTATCCTCCAAAGCTACGTGATATTCGTGATGGCCTCCGATTAGGGGGGAGGCCCCGGCTCCGGTTCCGTATTTTTCTATTCCTGCAATGGCCGCCGCCTTTACTTTGGGATGCTGTGTGAAATTTAAATAATCATTGGAAACCAGGCTGACACATTTTTTAGGCTCTTTCTGGAAAGGTGAACTTACCCACATTTCGGGGCCGCAACCATTACTCGTTACAAAACGGTAGTTCATATGTCCCTGCACTTCCATGTAATCCGTAAAATCCTTAAAAATCTCAGCCCGCTGAAATGCGTTTAAATCTGGTACCCGTTCGAAATCTTTAAAGGATGCTTTTTGAAAATCGATGTTGTGTTTTATTGTCATAAGGTGGATATGTAAATCCCAATAAAAGTATAAAAATTCCCCTTGTTGGGATAATTACCCGGTACGCCCAGGTCCATTTTAATAAACCATCCACAAATTATTATCAGACCGGTATCTATGATTTTAATTCGGTTGCGGGCCATTATTCCCTTACATCAAGTACATCTATACTGAATAACATAAATTCGCCTATGTATACCAAGAAAGATGGTTCCTATCTTTATCAGGGAGGTTATCTTTCTGACAGGGACAGTGCATGGATCAATTACTTCTTTCTTCCCTATGTAGCAAGATCAGTTGCTTCTGCTGAGTTAGCGACAACAGTCTATAAGACAATTACCGCACAAGAAAAGATAATCATGGAGATATGCGCGAGCAAAAAAATACAGTGAATATTACAGATTTTAGACTGTTCGTTATAGCCTAACAATAACTCCTAAGACGATTGCCGATGAACGATAAGTCTGGTTAGGGTAGTAAGTAGAGCGTAAGCTTCTGACACCTTTGCCAAAGTCTGTACTGTCCCAACCGATCAATAAACCTATGCTGTGCGAGTCTATATCACGTTCGAGTACAAGTCGTGGCGACCAAGCCACTCCTAACCCGGCATTTGCGCTTTGCTTATCATAATTAATGGTATTGCCCGCAGCATCCTGCCCTTGAACGGTTCCCCAGCCATAATAATTGCCTGCTTTAAGTTTAACAGCCACTGAAAATGTCCAATCTCCGTCCGGGTTAAAGCACCATGATGGGGTGATCCCTATGCCGGTAAAGACAGTTGTACCATATAGACTCTTAAGCGGTTTTAGGGCATCCTTTGGGTCTGTTGATCCTGCTAAAGTAAATGGGCAGTCATAAAGTTCAAAAAAACCGCTGAAACCCGTACTTAAATGTGCATTCTTTAATATGTAGGTACGGTACCCCAGGTCGATGGCTGTTGAAAGCGTAGCTGAACCGTCGTCTTTTCTGGGGAGCCCATAGTCCGGCCACATGGTAGACAACCCGATAGTAAACCCATTATTCTGGGCAACAGCAGCTTGATAAGGAATAATATTGAATAAGAAGAGAAAAGTAAGCAGTGTGAGTAAACGCATATTAAAGTCCCTCCTTTATACCATATCATCATGTAGTACAGTGCAGTTATCATTGCACTTAGAACGTAGCGAAAGTATCCGGTTTTTATTTAAATACATAACCGATTTTAAATCCTCCGCCAGGCCCAACATACCAAGAATTGTCAGCTGGGTAATAGTTGACTGGGACACCAAGCTGGACTTCCATACTGAAATGCGTACCTAAGTTACGCTGTATACCCCATCCTGGCATTACTGAAAGGGCATCACTAAATGTATAACCCGCAGTTTGACTAAGGGGTTTAAATGTATAGCCTGTACGCAGGAACCAAAAATTTGAGGCATTATTATTAATGTCCTTATGTTTGGCAATTCTTTCTTTGAAATGATAATAGTGCCGTCCTTCTATTGATATGAGTGGGGAAAAGGCGTAGCGGTAATCGTTTCCGAAATCACTGGAATAACGGTACGAAATGCCATATTGTGCGCCCGCTTCAAAATACATGGTATTAGTCTGACTGACTTTGGCTTCATAGCTGAACGATCCCCCGATCACTTCAGCATTAATTTTAAGCTGTTTCGCTTTTAAATAAGATGTGGTATCCTGGGCGAACAAGCCTGTTGAAATTAAAAAAGGGATGCAAAATAATAATAATTTTTTTTTCATGTGATATAGGGTCAATTACATTAAGGAGCGGTATAATGTTACATTCATCATACCGCTCATGCATTTATAATGCTATTCTTTTTTTACAGCAATACCTTTCCACTCGCCGTTTAATTTACCAACGGCATAGACGCCGCCGCTAACTAATTCAATCTTTTTAGCTGGTTTAAAGATGAATACTTTATTCGATCCGGTCGAAGAAAATCCTACTATAGCAGTGTTAAAGGTAAACGTTTTTGACATAACGCCATTGCCGGTAGAGCTGTTGTGTACCTGAACATCTCCGTCAATCATGATCTTGTCATTATTGATAAAAGCCAGTTTTGTTGGAGCAGCGGTATAACCAATTTGCTTTTTGATTATTTTAAAGAGATTATCAATCTCGCTATTTTTCTGCTGGTTTAAAAATGCGTTTACATCGAAGCTAAGATCATTTAATTTCGTTCCATAACCAGCTGGCAGGAATGGAAATGCGGTATTTGCATCCAATACATCGCTCACCCTCAGTGTCGTGTATTCGCCACCCAAATTGATTTTTATAGAATGCGCAAGCATTTTACCCGCAACTGTAAAAGGGTCTTGTGGTGGAGTCGTCCCGGGCATTGTAAATGCAGGGATGTCGAGCTTAAATACCAAAGGTGTCCAACCCAACCGCATTTCGTCTTTATTGTCTACAGGCCCCCATACGTTAAAGAATAAAAAGGTGTTTTTTTTCTGAATAACCGCCCTTACACCCAGGGACGCGTATACAAGCCAGTTTTTAGACGAAAAATTGACTTTAAGCCTCCGGTCGGAACTGTTTCGATAGTAGTTGTAATGAGGGTCGCCGAAGATATTTTCCAATAAGCCACCCCAAAAGCCTTTTTTCGGTTCGAATGGATAGATGTCCATACTGGAAAAAGGGTCATTGCTATTTACAGGGGGGGCGTAGGAACATTGCACGAGCCAGGGACCTGTGGATAGCACGGTCTGGCACCGTTAACTACAACAGCCCCATCGGTGCTATTGTAAGTAACTCCGCTTAATGTTCGATTTGTCCTGATAACGCCATATGTGTCAGTTAGATAAATATCATCATTGACTTTATAATTCCCAGCATCCTGATCAACTGTTTGTAAGGAGCTTCGGTATTGTGGGAGTAACATGCCTCCTGCATCAAGCATCGCGTTTAACTGTGCAACCGCCGATGGTACTGTAGCAAATGTTCCGTTTGGTGTAATTTTATAAACAGTGTTTTCTACTTGAATTTCTCCGCTTGCGTTCACAACCTGGTTAAACAGTGGATCATCAATCAAGCTGTCCTGATCCATCTCCGGGGTGCCGTTACCTGGACGAACGGGGCGCCCGGCAGCGGACCGTGCATTTAAATTATTACTGTTAGCTACAGTGGACACCCAGTCCGAATAAGAAACAAAATTGGGGTGAGCGATGGCATTGACTGTATTTTTAATTACCACATTAGTAGTATCGTTCAATGCTTCCTGCATCAAATTTTGAAACGCGTCTGTAGTGGCAAAAGTTAACCTTCCGTCCTGAACCGAAATGTCGGATGTTGACATACTGGATAACCGGGCAGTGGAAAGTTTCTGAAATGCAGGGTCGGTGGGTGATGAACTGTTTTGTAGTGAATTCTCTTTTTTACAAGAGCAGATGAGTGCAAAGGCGCACAACGATAAAATTGATAATCGTTTCTTCATAAAGGTTTAGTTTTAAGGCAGATAGTTAACTTTTTGTTGGTTTAGCTTTTTTCACCATATCAATAATATAGCTTTTACTAAACGAGGCAAATATAATGTTAAAATTCCCGCATTTGGGAATTTTAACATTAATTAAATATTATCATTTGCTATGGTGAGACAACTAACATCAACCACTCTTCAGTGATTTACATTATTTTTTTAAAGATTGAGCTGAAAATGCCAAGGGGGAAGTTCCGCCCCCCCGTTAGGCCTCCGCAGCAGGCGGCAAAGTTATTTGTGGACAAAAATACATCTTTGCTGAACGCTGCCGCGTTGCCGGTAGTTATTTTACAAGGCATGGCAATTGTCGGATTGCGCTACTGGTCTACAGCCTCTTGCCAAGCAAGTTGCCGGGAATACACTAACTTAAAACGGTCCCAGGATATTTCTAATCCATTCTGCCTAAACAGCTATACCAGCGGGCATTTGCGTCCTGAAAGTCATTACGCACATCGGCCCATTTTCACCACTTAAGCACCAAAAGCGCGTAGCCGGGTAAAATGTCAAGGGCGGGGCCGCTGAAAAGCGGACAACTTCCCGCCCGCTTGTATAGCCTTGACGTTTTATCCCGGCGTGGGCTATCTTTGCGATTGTGGTGTAATTGGGTTGCTTTTTCTTTCTTTTTCACGAGCGAAGGGAAAGAGCAAATCTGTTATGAGCGTAGCGAATTTCAGTTTTGCTGCGCGAGGCGAGGCGGGCGGTGGCAAGCAGCCCGCTTTATCGCGGGAAGCATGCAGCCGCTGGCCGGAGCCGGAAGGGTCAGCCCTGCTTAACGTAATATGTCACCCGGTTTTCTACTGTCCTGGCTTCCAGTAGGGGATGGTCGCCGTAAACATACTTTTGCAATACCTCCTGTAGCAATCGGGGCGCATATCGTCTTTGGATTTGTTCCCGGCTGCATTGATAGATATCCCAGACTTCCATTCCTTCCGTGAAACTCCCGCCGGTAATTAACCGGCTGATCGACTCCTCAATTTTAACTTGAATGGCTTCCTTGTCCTTCGGCTGACTGGCAAATTCAGGCCTGTCTTCTATGATCTTGTAAAACAGTTCGCTTTGACCTGCTGCCTTGATCCGGTAAATGCTATAATAATTTCTAAAGGAGTCCTGATTGTAATCTGTGAAGATTTCAATCTTTTGTTGTGATATAGGATAGCCCGGTGTTAATGCTAAAAGCTCACAATCAAAAATTATTGCAAGGCGGTTCAGATCGGTTAAATAAACTAAGGCATCAGTATCAAAACTCTCAATCCTGCTAACCTGATCCGGAGGGTAACCGAGCAGAAAAGATAACTCTTCCTGAGTATAGTCAGCCGCGATACGTTTCATTTGCAGCCTGTAGATCATGTCTACATAAAATGTTATGGTACTGTGCTGTGCTTGCATTATGAATCAGTGTTGGATGAGTAGGCTGATGAAGACTATAACGGCCAGCTTGGTTTTCAAAATCCTGACTGCATGGCCAATCTGCTTGGATACGTTACTTTCAGTTACATTCAATTTGACAGCAATTTCTTTGTTGCTCAGTTGCTCCTTCCGGCTCAGTTCAAAGATACCCCTCATTTTCCGGGGCAAATTTGCGATGTGTTTGTCTATATGGCGCTGTAGCTGTTTTTCGCGGATCTGGTAATCTGCTGTGGGGCTATGGTTGCTTTTGATAAAGGCCTGTAAGGAATCAAGATATTTCCTTTCTACCTTCTCATGGGAAAAAAATCCAAATATCTTGTTTTTCATCGCCACGTACAAGTACCCGTAAAGAGTTGTACCTCCAATATTATAGGTATCTCTTTTAAGCCAGATGGCCGTAAACAAGTCCTGGATAATGTCTTTTGCCAGTGCTTCGTTCTGTAGCTTTTTATAAGCATGCACGTAAAGGATTTTAGCGTAACGCCGGTAAATTTCTGTATAAGCGGCATGATCGGAGGCTTTCAGCAATTCGGTCAGTTCTGAATCGGAAAGGGTTTGATAGTCTTTTCTGGTCATGGCTTCTTTCTGTTAAAACATGATGACGCTCAGCGTCGTTTTTAAAATCCGCAGAGCATTATTAACTTGTTTGGAAACGTTGTTTTCGGAGGTATTCAATTTTTCTGCAATTTCCTTATTGCGGAGTTGCTCTTTCCTGCTTAATTCGAATATAACCTTCATTTTAGGGGTTAGCTTTGCAATGTTTTTGTCAATATGGGCCTGTAGCTGTTTTTCACGGATTTGGTAATCTGCTGTGGGGCTATGATTGCTATTGATAAAGGCCTGTAATGAATCAAGATATTTCCTTTCTACCTTCTCATGAGCAAAAAATTCAAATATCCTGTTTTTCATAGCCCTGTATAAATACCCGTAAAGATTTTCACCTGGAATATTGTAACTATCTCTTTTATGCCAGATGGCCGTAAACAAGTCCTGAATGATGTCTTTGGCCAGTGCTTCATTCTGAAGCTTTTTATAAGCATGCACGTAAAGGATTTTAGCGTAACGCAGGTAAATTTCTGTATAAGCGGCATGATCGGAGGCTTTCAGCAATTCGGTCAGTTCAGCATCGGAAAGGGTTTGATAGTCTTTTCGTGTCATGACTTCTTTCAGTTAAAAGATGAAAAATCGATAGTATTTGATGTCCTGTGGTTCGGATGAGCCCAATAATACTATTGGCAGAAATAGGAAAGATGAGGGGTTAAGCGTCATTACCGGCCTCCTTTCTTGTAGAACGGTGATAGTTATATAATGCGGAGATTAGTTGCGGTAATTCGTTTTTAAAGCATTCTACCTGTGCGGGCGTAAGGTCGGCAATCTGTTTACCATGGCCTGCAAGTCCGAAAAAGAACCACCTGTTGAGTTCGTCTTTAACCTGCTCAAACTTAACATTACTGAAGAAATCGTCTACGGCTACTTCCTCCGGGGAGAATAGAGCTGGTTTAAAAGGTCTGACATTAACATCCGCGGCAAATGGCTTTTGTCGGCTAAGGTCAATTTGATTATGATCAGAAATAACATGATCAGGTTTGAATACCGGCTTGATGAGATTAGCAGAAGGCCTTTTACGGTGGAGTAAAAGAATACGAACAAATCCACTCTTAAACCATCTGATGTATATATTATAAAATAAGTTGCTTTTCAGACGTTTCATTTTTCTTTCAATATCATTTTGATACCAAAAGGAAACTTAACAAGCACAAAAAAGGGCCGCCTTAGTGCTTATTCTGCGAAGAAGGCGTAGGACCGCCACCGCTTTCACGGCTGAACACAGAATAAAGCAGGCGACCCAAATCCTTATACTACACAAAGATAGTATAGGAATTGAGTTCTACCATGCCTCTTGTGTTCAGAACGTCCTACTTTTCTTCACAAGACCTTTGGTAATAACTTCAATACATTCATTACAAATTGAGAGTCCTCAACTCTAAACTTGCATTAATTTCAGTAAATATACATAATATATGTATAAAACAAACTATTATGTGTAAATAAACACCGAGCAGGTACTTTCAACTAAAATCACCTGCGATGGCTAAAAAAAGCGACAGAAAACTAAACGAGTTAGGAGAATATTTAGCTAAGAGATCAATAAATAAATCAGAAGTCTGTCGTAAAACAGGAATTCATCCGACTCGAATGACGTGGTTATGCTATGAATCGATAACTTTTCTAAAAGCGTATGAATTACAATTAATTGCAATGAGCATAAAAGTTGCTCCATCCGAAATGCAGAACGATTTATTCGGTAATTTGAAACTCAAAGAAGATAATAAAAACATCTCTGAACAAGAAAGACTTAACATTCAAATTATTAATCTTCTAAAAGTTTCTAATAATTCTCAAAACGAAATCATTACCGATATTAAAGCTATTGAGCGAATTGGGAAAATAATAACTTTCTGTATGACCAGTAAAACGGAAGCTGAAATATTAAATCTTATAAGTCTTAAAAGAAAATCTCATAATTTTATTGCCTTGCTTAAGGCTTGTGTTCAAATTAATTGGTTAACTCAAAAGCAGACTAAAGAAGAAGGCAAGGTTATAAAGACCTATACTACAACTGAATATGGGAGGCTGCTATTAGAAAATGAATAGTCGCTAATGCTATCCAACCAACATTGTTATTACAAACCGTAACAATATCGCCCAACAAGTAACTGTAATGTATGCCAACCATTGATCAAATTAGACTAAAATTTTTCTGTCAATGTTTAAACTCTATCACTGCCCTGAAATTAATGATGTAGTGGTGGTGGGCATAGTCCGAGGAGGCCTAACTAAAAAACATCAGCATCTTCTTGATACGGAAGAGTTTAATACGATAGGTGATGAGTTAGGCGAAGTGGGCTTATTCCAATGGAATGATAATAGCTAATTGGCATTGACTGTGGAAGGATTGGCCTATTTGACACAGTTAAAATCACATGGAAAACTATAGCGGAGTTTGAATTTTATTCAAGCGATGATCTGATCAGTTCCATGGGGCCGCCGTTGAAGTCCGAATTCTATAGGATCAGCAAACGTTAATTGGAATTGATATTACCTTCAGGAATCGAACAATACCACCCATATTCGAACAGGTAAACGTTTCGTCTGTTTGACAAAGCGAACGAATCCTTGGGCTAAGTCCGTTTGCTTAGTAAACTATTATAATTCAAGGCGAAGAGCAACAAAAAAGTTTCTTCCTATTAATGGAATTGTACTAACGCTTTGGCTTGCAACATAATTGTATGCTACGATGTAGCTTCTGCGATCGGTGAGATTTTCGCCCTTCAAAGTTATCGTTAACGGCGTTCTTTTAAGTTTACAGTTTAACTCAGTATCAAGGAGCAGAAAATTTGCCCCGCCGGGCGACCGGAAATCATTGTAGGCTTGTTGTGTTTCTATAATCGCGCTAATGGATTTGGAAATTACCGCGCGTTGCTTTAATCCCAAGGTAAAATTATCCAGCCTACTGTTATAGCTTAGGGTGTTATCCAAAGCTGGCCTATAATTGCCCGTATAATTGTAATTGCTGCTGAGTATGATGAAATATTTTTTGTTCCAATTTTTCTTTATTGATAGCTTCAATGCCATTTGGGTGTTGATGCTCTTCAAAAGCGCATTCTGATAAAAAAACAGATTGGGATAATAGTTTATTTGCCCTTCAAGCACTATAACAGCGTTTAGTAACAGCGAGGGTATGGTGTTTGATACTCCGAAAGTCATTGAGTTTACGCTTTTATTGGCTAATGAATCGGTAGTTTTATTCAAGTAGTCGCTGTAGCCACTGATGGTTACATAATTATTAAAATTATGTAAATAGTAAGCGAAAAATGAAGTTGTAGTGAGATCGTCTTTCCATAAGAGCGAACTATTGTAGTTAATGGCAAAGGTTTTGGCCGTCTCACCCGTAAAAGCAGACCTTCGATAAGTGGTTGCACTTTGCGGTAAGAAGAGTGTATTAATACCGGTAAATTGCGGAGGCGCAGCATCGTATGAAAGTGAGATCATATCATTAAGTTTTTTTATCAACTCGGGCTTAAATTCAACCCGGATGCTGATTTGGGGTTGAAATACGGCTTGTCTTAAAATTAATTCTTCATAGTGGGTATCGCTTAGGCCTAAATCCAGATGATAGGATAGTTCTTTAGCGCGTAATGTTTGTTTATCGGTCGATATGACAAATTTACCGTCCGTTATCAATGACAGACTATTTCTAACATAATTTCCTTTCAAATTAAATACTTCCGGAGCGATAGCCGGAAGAGTGCCGGAGCTGTCCGACAAACTTAATGTAGGTTCGAGCCACATCTCCTTACGCTTAAATGAAAGAGATTCAGAAAAATTAAGCTTTCCGATTTTAAAATACCTTGAATGGTCGACAGCAAGTGAAGAATAACGATGTGCTTCTTTTTGATATAAAGCATTGTAACCGGGATTTGACAGCTGAAAAATTTGTGGCCACTGTAACGAAAAAGTCCCGCTATTTTGATTAAGCTGCTGCCAATTATACTGTATTGTTGTGGTCGTAGCCCGTTTTTGCTGATTTATATGCGTGTACCGCGCAATGATATTAAAGCTGTTACGGTTTGTTTTGGTTTGATTGCCGATTGAGCTGCTCGTATCGCCCGTGAGATATGTGGTATTGGTTACGCTACGTCCGTAATCAGCAAACCACCAGGCTTTAACCAACAGGTTGCTTGCGGCGTTGATGTCATAATTGTAAGTTTGTCCAATATTGATCAAAAAGGGCCTTGAGGCAGATTGCCAATGCTCAAGCCTGTTTTGGTAAGTATAGCCGTTAAAGTAATTATTGGAGTCGTAGGTTTCTTGCGGCTGCCTGTCGCTAATAATACTAACAGAACTTTTAATGTTCAATTTGGAGGATATGCGTGTGTTTGCTTCAAAGCGGTTATCAAGGAGCCTGTTTTTTAAATAATACTTTTCGGGCATATTTGTTATCAGGTGTATTGGTGTACCACTGATCAAAAGACCATCGGCATCAGTCTCGTTTAAAGATTTAACTTCCTGTAATTCTTGCCATCCCAAACCCTGGCCCAGGCTGTTGAGATTGCCAATATAACCCAATTTAAAAGATCTATTTAAAGAAAATAGTACCGGATTAGCCTGGTAACGCCCCTTATCGCCTATCCCCACGTCAAAATCGCCAAAGGCTGCCCTAAATGTGCCTTTTTTCAGTGTAAGATTCAAAACCGTTTCCGATCCCCCTTTCAGTAACTTATTATTGCTTTGGTTTTGTCTTACCTGCAACAGGTTGATCACCCTGGAAGGGAAACTGTTCAGCAGTAGTTTGATTTTATCAGCAAATAGTTCATCGCCATCTATTAAAATACGCGTTATTGCCACGTTATGATAACGCAGTTCGCCAGTTTCTGTAATGCTGAATCCGGGCAGGTTCCGGATGATATCTTTTAATTTTTTTTCGTCCCCTTGTGTAAAAGCATCTGCCCTGAAACTGGTGGTATCACCCTGCTTCCACACCGGCGGCCCTTTAATTTTAATGTCTTTTAAGATGTTGAACTTCAGCTTAAGGACAACATGATTGATTTTGCTGGCTTTACCAACAACTATTCGTACCGTGGTATCCCTATATGAAATATGACTTATCGACACCAATAAACTGTCGTCTTTTCTGACTGGTGTAATTTGTCTTTTTATCACCCAGGTATTCCCCATGCTAAAGTAGCTGTATATCAAACCACTATTATTGCCCATGATTTTTACGTTGCAATCGGTGATACCATCACCTGCCTCGCTTACTATGGCAAGGTTGACCGGTGTAACCTGGGCTATACAAACGCGTACACTGGCCGGGAACCAAATCAAAAAAATCACCAGCCACCTCATCTTATTAAAAAGTCAAGGTCTATTGTTTGAGCAACTCTGCCTGTTTTTCCTGCTTTGTCTTTACAGGGATTGCCTTGCGTTTCAGCAGTCCGCCTTTAACCATAGGCTGTTTAAACACAGCGGGGTTAAATACCGCTTCTTGAATCATGGTCGGCATATCGTAGTTCAGTAAGGTATAATGAGCATTGGTCGGCGGGCAATCGGCTTCAACCACCAGCCCCGGTAAACCTTGTAATCCATGCAAACTGGTTTTCACTGATATATCCGGGCAGAACCAAACACGCCATTGGTTGCTCCATGTGGCAAGCTGGCATTTTAACCCGTTTATTACCTTGGTATCGGTTTCAAAAACCCAGGGTAAGGAGGCATCAGCCTCAAACTTAAATTCCGTTATAGGGCGTTGATATTCGCTAAATAAGCCCATTCTTACTATCAGGCTATCATAGTCATGATAATATAGCTTTTGAATTGTATCAGGATTAAGCGTGTAAATATTAAATACGTTATCGTTTGAAATAGAAACCTTACCATCAGGATATTTAGCCAGATAATCAGGGGTTTCCCAGTAGATATACTTGTTACCACTTTTATAATAATGCCCGGTAAGGCTCAGGGATAGGGATTTGTTACCGTTCCCTCCATTAATATTAATCTCCTTTTCTATCCGATAAATAGCTTTTATATTTTGTGCACTGGTACCCCAATTTATCAATAATAATAAAAAAAGTAATGAGACTCTCTTAAGTTGAAACATAATAGTAGCGTGTTGGTGTAAAATTTTATATGTGCATATCTTTCTTATTCCTTTTGAAAAGATATTTCCGCTATATGCCGTGAATGGCAAAATAACGATAGCAGCGTAATCGATTTTTAAAAAGGATTACGCTGCGGCCATCTATCAGGAATGAAGCTGAGCTTAATTAAGTTCAATTTTCAAGGCCGATTATGGCGCGATACATGAATTTTGAAGTTGGGTCATTTTTTCTTGCGTAGCTTTCCCCATAGCAGCTGTAGCACATTGATTAGCCCTATTAAAAGCATCACTACATGGAGTTTCCGTGGCCGATGATGTAACGGTGCAGGATGTTGAGATAGTTACAATAGTTTCAGTTCCCGTATACATACAGGTGAAGTCAACAATCCCTGATTTCTCTACAGTTACAATGCAATCTTCAAACGCGGTAGCACTTTCTACTTTTTTAAGCTCCGGCTTTTTTTCAATAGTAACCGGTTTTACACCATGTGCTTGCGCGGCAAAGCTTATCGCACAAAAGCCAATAAAGATTAGTTTTTTCATTTTTTTGTTTTTAAGGTTATAGATTATATACTTAAATATATGATATATAACGACTTGCAAATATTGGATTTTACCAATTTATACCCATAAATTACCCTATTCATTAATATCATTCGAAAAGTTGTTTGTGTGAGAGTAATAAGGAATATAGGCACAGATGGCCGACTTTTTTTGGGGGGGGGGGCGTTCCGGCTGCTATCGGCAAAATCTATGCTGTACTTGCATTTCCTGCTTGCATGGGGTACATTCAAGTGCGCTCCATCTTGTTTAAGTAATAACCCTGAAACTTACGCCTCAAGGTTATTACGGCAGGTTAAATGGCATCGTTGTATTTATCCCTTAAATGCGCCATATCCGCAGCAACCTTCATATCTAAAACTTTTGCATAGATCTGTGTTGTCCTGATCTGTTCATGACCGAGCATTTTGGACACGCTTTCCATCGGTACACCTTTTTGTAAAGTTACCGTAGTGGCAAAAGTATGGCGGGCAATATGAGAACTCAAGTTTTTATCAATTCCACAGAGCGTAGCGATTTCTTTGAGATATTCGTTCACTTTTTGATTGGTTGATACCGGCATGGCCCTGTCCTTATTGATGCAGTACGGGCTATCACTGTACTTCGCTAAGATTGCAATGGCCGGGGGCAACAGCGGGATTGAGGAACGTGTCTTGGTTTTCTTTCTGTTGATAGTGATCCATTGCTCACCATCACTGCCTTTGTTGATGTTGGACAGTTTAAGTTCCTTCACATCGGCATAGGCCAATCCTGTAAAACAGCAGAAAAGGAATACATCACGTACCTGTAAAAGTCTGTCCGTACTGAATTTTTTATTAGCGATACGCTGCAATTCATCATCGGAAAGAAATGGCCGCTCTACAGACTTGGATTTAAGCTTATAGCCAAAGAACGGGTCTTTGTCAATCCATTTAAGGCTGATACAGATGCGGACGATCTTGCCTAAATTCTTAAGGTATTTGATAGCGGTATTGTGGGCGCAATTCTTTTCCGTCTTCAGGTAAAATTCAAAGGCACTGATAAAGGCATGATCTATCTTTTTAACACTGATGTCGTCAGCTTGGTATTTGGTTTTCAAAAACGAAGTGACATGGTTTTCCAGCGCCTCGAACCGGTCTAATGTCCCTAATGCATATTCTTTGTCGATTAAAGCTTCCATTTTTTTATTATGGTCTTTGATAGCTTCTAATAAAGTGTGCGTTTTTTCTTCTTTGCCCAGGAAGCTATTTTTGAGGCAGTCAGCTGTAAGGATTTCCCCAGCTTCGGTCAGTGTCTTATGCGCCTGGTAAACCTGCGCCTGTAAGTGATCGAAATAAGCGTTGAAGCTTTTGGCATCTTCCTTCGTCCCGGCCATGCGCCCTGTCTTGGAATTCCAACGTTCCGGCTCACATTCCCGCCCGGTGGTCACTTCTGAACGTTTCCCGGCTACGGTAATGCGCATGTAGATCGGGGCCAAGCCCTTGATGTAGTTTTTTTGCTTCTTCATGTAAAAAAGCAAACTGAAATTAGTTTTCATAATAAACTGATTAAAAGGTTAACAAAAGTAGCCTTACAGTCTAAAACGTCAAGATGTTCAGTTATTGAACTAGCTGTATATCAGATATTTATACACGATTCGGTGAGTAAACGGCATTCTTAAAACTACTCACCGGATCACTCACTTTTTTTATGCGAACCGGTGCATATTTTGGGGCTGCCCTGAAAAGCAAAAAGCCTGCAATTATTTGATTTGCAGGCTTTTAAACGGATTTGATTCTGGAATCTGTGATCCCGCTGGGATTCGAACCCAGGACCCCAACATTAAAAGTGTTATGCTCTACCAGCTGAGCTACGGAATCTTAAATACATTCCCGTTTTTTTTGGTGGTGCAAATATAGAGTTATTTGGTATATAGTGCAAGGTATTTATTAATAAATTTTTAATTCTATTTTAACCTGCTCAAAAACAACTAATTGAATATTAAAAAAATTTTATAGAAAGATGAGTACTGTGCTCACTTTTGTTGTTTTTTACTATTTGCACTCTCTGGTGCTGTTTATTGGGGGGTTATCCATTAACAAACACAAGTGCATGTAAGCGGGGATATTTATAGCATGCCCGCGCAATTAACTAATTAACGTTGCCTTTTACAGTTGTTTAGGGATTGCCTTTTATACCTTTAAGTTAAATTTATTTGATTAGCCTGTTTTCATAATAATAATATCTATCTTCATTTTTTATAAAGCTGAACCAATTTAAACCGCAGCGTTAAAAATATTGTAATCTACCGAGTGTAATCTGTTTGTTTGGCTTTAATCCGCAGCATTTTGTTTGCTATGAGCTAAACTGACTGATACGAGGCATTTTTTTATTTACAATATGGCGATATAACAGTTGCTACGCTTACAGGTATTTTATATTAAAGGGCTATAGCAATAGTGTAAAAAATGCTTTGGGCAACATTGCAGTTGCCGCCAATTATATAGTTAAAGACTAAAAAGAAAGATGATACGAGTAGGTTTTATTTGGTTTCTGTTTTTATTATCGTTGCTTACTGTTTTCAAAGCACCTGTTTATTATTTATGGCTGGTATCAATAGTTGTAACCGAATTTCCGTGGATATTTATTGTGGTAACTTTGTTTTTGCTGGTTTGGGGAATAGGTGTAAATAAATATCAGGTAGCAGGTGCCGTGCCCGGCCTAATTGCTTTGGTGTTATTTTGCACGCCGGTTGCCCGGGCCTATAATGTAGCAAGCTCGCTTAAACCCAAATTTGAGGCTGTATTTGGTGCCGGTACTACTACGCCCAAAGCGCGTATGCTTAAAGAGCCCTTTAGGTTTTTTAAAATGCTGGCGGGCATTGGCGAAAGGCTGGCTGTTTTTACAACATTAACCTATAAGGCCTCCAATAATTTAACGCTTGATTATTATAAAACTACCGGAAACAAAAAAAAGCCTTGTATAATTGTAATTCATGGAGGCTCGTGGAGTAGTGGCAATAGCCGCCAACTGCCCGAGTTAAATACTCATTTAATTAAAATGGGGTACAATATTGCAGCTATAAATTACAGGCTCGCGCCCAAATACCAGAGCCCGGCTGCTGTTGAAGATGTACGCGATGCTATTATATACTTAAAAAATCACTCAGAAGCGCTACTGATAGACACCAATAACTTTGTATTGCTCGGTAGGTCGGCAGGCGGGCAAATAGCTTTAGAGGCCGCATACACGCTAAAAACGACTGGTATAAAAGCTGTAATAAGTTATTACGCCCCTGCGGATATGGTTTGGGGCTACTCGGTACCGGCAAACCCGCTGGTGTTAGATTCGCGCAAGGTGATGGAAGATTATCTGGGTGGCACTTACAATAGTGTGCCTCAACACTACGCGGCCAGTTCGCCTATATTGGCGGTTAATAAAAATTCGGTGCCAACGCTTTTAATTCATGGCGAAAATGATGTGCTGGTGGCTTACGAGCATAGCCGCCGCCTTGATGCAAAATTACAGCAATTGGGTGTTAAACATTTTTTGCTCACTTTGCCCTGGGCAACGCACGGTTGCGACTATACGCTGAATGGACCAAGCGGCCAGCTAGCTACTTATACGGTTGACAGGTTTATTAACCAGGTAACCAAATAGTTATTGGATGCTAATAGGAGCGTTAGCAGGCCGCTCATATTATTATGGATTTCTGCTGTAGAATAAGATAGCTTCTCAGTTGGATTACTCCAAAGGAACAAAACTATTTGATTTACCTGCCTCGGTTATATAATCCATCGCCTGCTGAAATGTTGCCACCCAAATCTCTTTCCGGTTTTTATTTAGATAGGCCAGCAATTGTTTGTGTGCTTCGGCGGGCGTTGTAATGTAATCGCCGCCTATGCCGTGAAACATCAGTACGCCCATGCCGCCGCTTTGTTGTACCCGTTTTACAAAGGCTATAAGTTGGGCCCCGGTTGTGTTATCTTTAATCCCGTAAGATGGCACCTGCAATGGATCGAGGTTTTTAAAATCGGTAATTACAGCATTTGAATCGCCGCCAATGCGTGCATATTTTACCAGATTGTAATATTTTAAGGTATCAACATAACTTTTTCCACCTGCGGTTATTTCTGTACACGGGTAGGCATAGGTACGGCTTGTTTTACCGTCAATTGCGTATAAAAAATGGTTCATCACTTCAATTTCGCGTATCATACGGTAAGCGGTATAATTATCAGACGATACAGGGTTATCATTGCTGCTTGCACAGGGATGAAACAGTGTATGGTTTGCTAACTCGTAACCTTTTTGGCCAAGTTTGCGCCAGCGGGATATGGTTTGGCTGTTAACATCACCGGTAATAAAAAAGGTTGCCTTTAGGCGAGCAGCATCAAGCTGGGGCACTGCGGTATTAAGTTGTGTTAACAAAGCATCATCATAAGTAAGCACAATAACGGCCTTTTTGTTGTTGGGCCATTTAATTTGTTGCTGTGCCTGGGCAGCAAAGTTTAATAATAAAAAAAGCAGGAAAAGTTTTTTCATGAAGTTGTGATTAGAATCCCATGAACGGACTTTAATTTTAACGCAAACTTACTTAAGATAAGTTTGCACGATGCCAAATTATATAACGTCCATCCGCCGGAGCAGTAAAATATAAACGCAAAAAAGCCCTGTTCAATTAAGAACAGGGCTTTGAGAGAAAATTATTTAAAAGCTTATTTAGCGGCTTCTTCTGATTCTTCTTCAGTTGCCTCTGGTGTTGCTTCTTCTTTTTTAGCCGGAGCTGCTGCAGGAGCCTTGCGGGCTTTGCTTTCGGCACCTTCCATTTGCTCTTTCAATTGGGCCAACACGCTCAAATCGCCTAAAGTTGATTTTTCAACCGAATCTTTAACTTTCTTTACTGCGTTGGTAGCAACCTTAGCTTCTTTTTTGCGGTTCTCAAATTCCTGAACCCTTGCTTCGGTACGCGCTTCTTCCCATATACGGGCATGTGAAATAACAATACGTTTATTTTCTTTGTTAAATTCAATGATTTTGAATTCGCCTGTATCGTCGCCCTTTAAGCTCTTCCCATCTTCTTTAACCATGTGTTTTGTTGGCACAAAGCCTTCAACACCATAAGGTAAAGCAACTATAGCACCTTTATCAGTTACTTTTAACACAGTACCTTCGTGTATCGAATCGATAGTGAAGATGGTTTCAAAAGTATCCCAAGGGTTTTCTTCCAGTTGTTTGTGGCCTAAGCTTAGTTTGCGGTTATCAACATCAAGTTCTAAAACAACCACGTCTAATTTTTCACCAACTTTAGTGAATTCGTTAGGGTGATTTACTTTTTTAGACCATGAAAGGTCGCTGATGTGGATCAAACCATCAATACCGTCTTCCAGTTCAACAAACACACCAAAGTTAGTCATGTTTTTAACTGTAGCGATGTGCTGAGTGCCTTGAGCATATTTCTCGGCAGCATGTTGCCACGGATCGGGAGTTAATTGTTTAATACCTAAACTCATTTTGCGATCGTCGCGATCTAAGGTTAATACCTGAGCCTCAACTTCGTCGCCAACTTTCAAGAATTCTTGTGGGTTGCGTAAGTTTTGTGACCATGACATTTCTGACACGTGGATTAAACCTTCAACACCCGGGATAATTTCAAGGAATGCACCGTAATCGGCAACGGTAACAATTTTACCTTTAACCTTAGAACCAATTACCAGATTTTCATCTAACGACTGCCAAGGGTGAGGAGTTAATTGTTTTAAGCCTAAAGCGATACGTTTTTTCTCGTCATCAAAATCCAGAACAACAACGTTGATCTTTTGATCTAATGCCAATACTTCTTTCGGATGCTCTATGCGGCCCCAGCTAATATCGGTAATGTGAAGTAAACCATCAACACCACCCAAATCGATGAATACACCAAAATCGGTAATGTTTTTAACGGTACCTTCTAATACCTGGCCTTTTTCAAGCTTGGCAACAATTTCTGTTTTTTGGTTTTCCAAATCGTCTTCAATCAGCACTTTGTGCGATACCACTACGTTTTTAAACTCGTGGTTAATTTTAACAACTTTAAATTCCATTGTTTTACCAACGTACACATCGTAATCGCGTATTGGTTTAATATCGATTTGTGAACCTGGTAAAAAGGCTTCAACGCCCATTATATCTACAATTAAACCACCCTTAGTTCTGCTCTTCACAAAACCAGTGATAATTTCATCGTTATCTAAAGCACTGTTAATACGCTCCCATGATTTTTGAGTTTTTGCGCGTTTACGAGAAAGAACTAACTGACCGTTAGCATCTTCTTGCGATTCAACAAACACATCCACTTCGTCACCAACTTTCAAATCTGGTGTATCACGGAATTCGGATAGCGATACCAAACCATCAGACTTAAAGCCAATGTTTAATACCACATCTTTGTTGTTAATGTTAACTACGATACCGCTGATGATTTCGCCTTTGTTGATTGAACTGAAAGTTCCGTCATACAATTTTTCTAAGGCTTCACGATCAGAGTCGCTGTAGTTACCAAATTTTTTGTCATCAGCATCCCAATCAAAATCCTCAGGTTTTACATGGGCGATTGTTGATTTGATTTGCTCAATAGAAAGTGAATCAGCTTCTGATTCGATGCTTTCTTTTTCTTTAGGTAGCGTTTCGATACCCAACTCGGCTTCTTTAGCCTTTAATTCTTTTTCTGCTTCTTGTTTTTTTGCCATTAAATAATTTATCTCCTTTTCCCAATTCAATTGGGACTGCAAAGGTACGGATATATTTAATTAACAAAAAAATATTTTTTATCTTATTAGCTGATTTATAGGAAGTTTTTTATTGCAAACGCCTGTTTTAAAACGCCTCAAAAATTGGCGAACCTCAAAAATTTGTGCACTGTATTACAATGAAGCCAAATAAAGGTCGATATCGTTAAATATTTGCGTGTAGTTTGCCATTAATTGCAAACGGTATTGCAAAAGTACGTCGGTCATGCTTTCTTCCTGCTCTTTGGTAAACGGATCCTGCCAAACACGCATACAAATACGCTTTAAAGCGTAAGCTATTTGGGCACTTTCGGCATAAGTATGCAAGTAACGGTGCTTTTTAAAATCGGCAAAAAATTTAAAAAACTTAGCCGAATTATCTAAACCGCTGTAACTAAAAAAAATTTCCAGTTTTTCGGCCTCTATCCTATCCAGGTGATGGTAAAATTCGTCAACATTGAGCTTGCTTTTGGTAATGAGCAAATTATCTAAAATAAGCTCTAATGCAATGTGACCCAAAAAAAACGGTTTTACCACCGAGCCTACAATTGCCGGGGCTAAAACCAATTTTAACTGGTGCGAATGATGGGTAAAAAAAGCTGATGAATGAAAATACTTATCCACCTCGAGGTGCCGCTTCCAGCCTTCAATAATGCAATTAACTGCATTATCGGGATGTTTGGGTAGTTTCTCGGGATGGATATTGAAACTCTTATCGGCATTTTTAAGCAAATCGGGCAGTACGGTTCCTAAAATATGATAAGGATCGGTTGTATGGCGGTCGAAATAAAAGTGCGATAGAAAATTCATAGTCGTATCCCCGAAAGGCGGCTTAATGGGAAAGGTACAAAAATTATTTGACTAAGATGAACTAAAAAACGAAAGTTACTTTTGCCCGATTGTGCTATATTTGCGCCTTTCCGAATAAAAATTGTGATATGAATTTTGTTGAAGAACTACGCTGGAGAGGCATTTTACACGATATTATGCCCGGTACCGAAGACCTGTTAAACAAGGGAATGGTATCTGGATATATAGGTTTTGACCCTACCTCGGATTCGCTGCACGTGGGCAGCCTGGCCCAAATTATGACGCTGATACACTTTCAGCGCGCCGGGCACAAGCCTTTTGCTTTGGTTGGCGGCGCTACCGGTATGGTGGGCGACCCATCGGGTAAATCGGCGGAGCGTAACTTATTATCCGAAGATGTATTGCAAAAAAACCTGAACGGCATACAAGGCCAGTTAGAGAAATTTTTGGATTTTGACTGCGGCCAAAACAGTGCCGAAGTGGTTAATAATTACGACTGGTTTAAAGATTTTACCTTTCTGGATTTTATACGCGATGTAGGCAAGCACATTACCGTAAACTACATGATGGCCAAAGATTCGGTTAAAAACCGGATAAGCGGCGATACCGGCATGAGCTTCACCGAATTTAGCTACCAACTGGTGCAGGGTTATGATTTTTACTACTTGTGGAAAAACAAAAACTGCATGCTGCAAATGGGCGGCAGCGACCAATGGGGAAATATTGTTACCGGAACAGAATTTATAAGGCGCAAAGATGCCGGCGAAGCCTTTGCCTTAACCACACAGTTAATTAAAAAGGCCGATGGCAGCAAGTTTGGCAAAAGCGAAGGCGGCAATATATGGCTTGATGCCGAAAAAACATCGCCATACCAGTTTTACCAGTTTTGGTTAAACGCCAGCGACGAGGATGCAAAAAGCTATGTTAGGATATTTACCCTGTTTGATAAAGAAACGATAGAAGCTTTAGAAACCGAACATTTTGCAGCTCCGCATTTGAGGACACTACAAAAGGCCTTGGCTAAAGACATTACGGTGCGCGTACATGGCGAGGCCGAGTATGAGAAGGCCATTAAATCGAGCGAGTTTTTGTTTGGCGGTACGGGCATCGAGTTTTTGAATGAGTTGAGCGATAAAGAAGTTATTGCGCTGTTTAGCGGAGTGCCCAACTTTAATATCGACAAAGAAGATTATAGCGCAGGCATAAACGTTACCGATTTGCTTGCTACAAAATCGGCGGTTTTTCCATCAAAGGGAGAAGCAAAAAAAATGATACAAAGTGGTGGTGTTGCCATTAACAAAGCAAAAGTGGCCACTGCCGACGATATTTATGGTACAGAGCAATTAATTAACAACAAGTTTTTGGTTGCACAAAAAGGCAAAAAGAATTACTTTTTGATAATTATAGAGTAGCCGGTATTTAGGATACGAACAAAAAAGGTCATTTCTCAATAAGGTAGAGATGGCCTTTTTTGTATTTAAAATTGCTGGGTAGTGTAAAACAAGAGACAGATAAAATTTTTATAAATTGGTATAAAATTTGAAATTACGACAAAATGTAAATATATTTGTTATTATGTCGTACAAGCAAAAGAAAACCGAGGATAACGTAGTAAAAGAGCCACAGGCCCCATACTATACCGCACACAACACCGGTACGCCTTTTATTAATATTTTGGGCGGAGCAAAATTTAGTACCGCTGCCAATGAGTGGGATATTTTAAACTTAACCCGTAAGGGCTTGCCAAAGCATACGTTAATGCAAATGGCAAAAAACATATCGCTAACCCAACAAGAAATATCCGATATTATGCACATATCCGAGCGCACACTACAGCGCTATGATGATGCCGATGTTATTAAAACCGAGTACTCCGAAAAAGCCATCGCATTGGCCCGCCTTTATGACAGGGGTGCCGAGGTTTTTGGTGCTATAGAAAAATTTAAAATATGGATACGAACACCAAGTGTGGTATTTAAAGGCGAAGCACCGCTGTCGTTATTAGATACTTCGTTTGGGTTTAATATGGTTTTAGATGAATTGGGCCGCATAGAGCACGGCATTTTTGCATAGTGATACTTTACCGATTAACTAAACAAACTTACGCCAACGACCTGTCGGGAGCGGGTGCAAAGGCTTATGGTGGCCGGTGGAACAACAAAGGCAAAGCTATGCTTTACCTAACATCAAGCCGATCACTCGCCGTTTTAGAAGTATTGGTACACTTATCGCCTTTAATTATTCCGGATAACTATGTTATGGTGAGTATTGAAGCACCGGATGATTACGAAACAGTTGATTTAAGCACTTTGCCCAAAAACTGGAAGAACTCCAGTGTGCCGATTTTAAAGGAAAAAGGCGACAGGTTTTTATCCGAAAATAAAAACCTGCTGCTTAAAGTACCTTCGTCAATTGTAACCGAAGAATTTAATTATCTGGCTAATCCCCTACATACGGGGGCAGCAAAACTGACGATTATTAGTGTTGAACCTTTTAGTTTTGATGACCGATTATTGCCTTAAAAATCGCTCAACAAGTCCATTTTTTTGAGGTTATACTCTTCCTGCGAAATCAAACCATGATCGAACAGAGTTTTTAATTTTTTTAGCTTTTCGGTTAATTCATCAGGCTTTGCTGCAACAACCGGCTCGGGTGGTGCTATAGCAACCGGCTCGGGAGCAGGCGGCAGCGGTATGTAGGCCGGTGTTGGTGCCACTACGGGTGGCTGATAGGCTGGTGTAATGGGTGCCTCAAAATGCATGGCGCCAGATTCGGCACGTTTTTCTTCCAAATCACGCTGGCGGCGGGCTTCGCGCTCGGCCTCTTTACGCTCCTGGGCGTATTGGTATAATTTGCGAGCCTGTATTTTAGGCAGGTAATCAACACCCATTTCGGCACCGTTAGCGGTTTTAACGCTGAATACGGCTCCTAAAATTTCTTCCTTGGTTTGTACATCAACAACATCTTTCCAAACAAAATCAACAAATTTCATTGATAGGCCAAGGTTGGCCGGAGTAAAAAACAAGATGCGTTTGTTGGTTAAAGCAATGCAATCGGGCAATACATTAACTATAGGTTTTTTTTGTACCGCTATATATAAAATTTCTTCGTCGGTTGTACGAAGGTCAACCAGGCGCGAGTAAACCTTTTCAATGGCTTTAGGATCTTGCTGGTCGTTCAAAAATTTCTCGATCATAGTTTGATGATTAATGCTTTGTGACAAAAATAAAGAATATTTTTTAGTTATGGTTTGCTTTATCAGCCAATTAAAAGGTTACAGCCGCGAATATCCGAATGGTCAAACCGGCCAAGTATCTGGAACGAGCCATCGGCCTCAACTTTACCCAGATCCTGCGTTGCTAAAAAAGAGCAGGAATTGATGTTAGCCAGGTCGATAATATCTATACCGCCTGCTTTACCATAAGACAGGTTAGTAAAGGGGTCGTTGGTATCGCGAATGATGATTTGCATCCAGGGCGGGCAGTTAAAAACACCCTCTCCTTTTGAGTAAGCCTGCGAAAGTAACTCCGTCATCCCGTACTCGGAATGGATCGTTTCAACGCCAAAACCTTTGCATAAATCGTGATGAAGTTCTTCGCGAATCATCTCCTTGCGGCGGCCCTTCATCCCTCCTGTTTCCATTACAATGAGTTCGGGGAAGTTTATGCTGTATTGCTCAATAAAATCTAATAGTGCGAAGGTAACGCCAATTAAAAGCGTAGGCTTTTTCGCATTTTGCTGCCTTACTAATTGCTTGTACAAATCCTCGTGGTTATAGAGATAGAACCCGCTATCCGGGTTTTGCGATTGTTTGATGAGATCATCCGCCATGTAAATGAGCGACGAGCCTTCGCGCTCCAGGTACGAGGGCAGCAAAGCCAAAACGGTGTACAATTGGATATTGCCATAAAACAGGCCGAATGCTTTGCGGAAACTATCAACATACCAGCTCACATCGGTAACGAGGTGGCTACTGGTAATTACACCCGTTGTGCCCGAACTGGTAAACGTAACCTCGGCATTGCTATCAACACTTAAAACTTTATGCGATTTAAAAAACTCGATAGGTAAAAACGGAATTTGACCGATAGCGGTAATTGAATCAATATCAACATTTAACCCGTTTAAAAACTGACGGTAAACAGCACAGTTTTTGGCCTGGTGACGAAATACGTGTAAAGCAATTGTGTTAAATTGCCCGCTGTTAGCGATAGAAAATACCTGTTTTTTACCCGGCTGGCTCATTACCGCAAAGATAACTTATTTGAAATTATTTGCGAGCCGATAAATTAGCATTAAGCCTGGTTAAATAAAACTTACATATTAAATTCAGTTTTTAATGGCTTTTTTAAACAAAGCTCCTGATAGGGCAGATAAACCCGCAACTAAACCACCAATAAACCCGGTTATTAATAAAAGCACTATCCATTGCCCGCCCAAGGGTAAAAGGTGGGCAACGCGGGTGGCTAATATGTGGTTGTTGGGTACGCTTTTAAACAGAGCCAACACTACCCAAACTATAAATATGGCTAAAAAAGCCGACCAAAAAGCATGCGACAACGTTTTGGCTATAACCAGTGCCGATAAAAACGAAATAATGGCAACTACCCACCAGGGTAATACAAAACTTACCACCAGGCTTAATATGAGTATGATGAAGAATAACATAATTATTTGTTGCTAAGGGTTAAAGTTGTTTTAATGTGAGCGGCGGCATCAGTTGGGGTTTGTAAAAACAATAGTGGGTTTAACTGGCCGTTTTTCCAGGTGGTGAACATGTTATCGTAATAATAGCTGCCGGGATTGCCCGATTCGCCGCCGGGAAACACACCGTAGCCTTGTACTTTAGGGCCAAATTGCAGCACCATTCGCCATGAAGGGCCGTGCGTGTCGGACAGGGCATTGATTACTCCTGCGGCCCCGCCTGCCGAGAAAGGGCCTGTACCAAAACCAGGAACATTACCTAAGTGGGCTATATCCGAACCCTTAACCGTTCCCCACTGCCATGTTGCTCCTAACTTGCCGTATTTGCGTGTTAGAGAATCAATTGTGCCATCAAACGATTTGTTGATGAGGGCTGCGCGCGTTTCAACCTCCTGGGTTCGCGAATCGTCGTACCATTTGGAGGTTTTTTGGGTGGTTAGCAATTCAATTGTACGGTAGTTACTTGGCCATTTAAGCTGAATGTTGATGTCTTTTTTCACGGTAAAATCATCACTCCAAATGGCCAGGTACAATTTAGTCCACCATAAATCAAAAATACTGGCGGCTATAGAGCCCGCCGAATATTGTTTATCCCAGGTGGCTATTACTTTGTAGGCTTGTTTTTGCTCACCGCTCATTTTTGATTGATCGAGATCGGCAAGCATGGTACCTAAAACATCTTCGGCAAATATGCTGTAATTATCAGTTTGTAAAAGGCGCAGGCTATCAACCGTTGCATGGTGCATGGCCCTCAATTTATCGTTTATACGTTTGCCACGGGTGTACGAGCTAAAGTGCCAATTGATATAATAGGGATAAGTGCTATCGGTTGATTCCTGATTGGCCGAACTCAGGAAACCTTGTTCGGGATTTTTAACGGTTGGGTTTTGCTCCATCGGGATAAAAACGTGCCAGGCATCGGCGGTATCGCCACCATCTAAAATATATTTACCCTGATCTTTATATTTCAGCGGGAATTTTCCGTTTGGCGTAATGGCTATATCTTTATCATTACTGGCAAAAATAAAGTTTTGGGCAGGTGCCGAAAAGTATTTTAACGCCTCGCGATAATCGGTATAGTTTTTACCGCGGTTAAGCAGGTAAAAGGTTTTAAACTCTAACGAAGGATCGTGCGCTATCCAGCGCAGGGCGTGGCCAACGGGCACATTTGCCGCACGGCCCATTTTGGGTTTACTATTGCCCGATGCATAAACCACGGGGCCAATGTGGGTGTAAATAACGGTATCGAACATGGTTTTTTGGCCGCGTATCTTAATTTCTTCCACGCGGCGGGTATCGGGTATCCATTTGCCGTTGTACCAGTATTCTTTTTTACTCAAATCTTTAAACCGTATTTGGTACCAATCTAAAACATCGGCATCTACATTGGTTACGCCCCAGCCAATGTGCTGGTTAAAGCCTATAATAACAGCCGGTGTACCGGGCAGCGAAACACCATTTACATTTACACCCGGCGCAGCCAATTGTACCTGATACCAAATGGAAGGGAAGGTTAGGTTAAGGTGAGGATCGTTAGCTAAAATGGGATAGCCGTTTGCCGAGCGGCTGCCTGCCACAACCCAATTGTTGCTGCCAATGCCATCAACCTTTTGTTTGGTTTTTATGGTATCGGTCATCTCACCAATAAAACCTTTTGATGGTTTAGGGATGGGCAGCGGTTTAAAATCCCATTTTGTGCCTGTGGGGATGATGGGGTCGTCCTTAAAATAATGGTCGGGAAACAAATCATTGGTAACCTTGGCACCAAAGTATTTAAGGGTGTTGGTTAGTTGAAAATCATCCGAGCCACCGGCTAACGTTTCGGACATGAGTTTGAGCACCAGGGTGCAATCCAGCGGTGTATAATCTTCGGGAGCGTAATCAAGCAGCTTAAACTCTATAGGGTAATATTTTGATGGCAGGTTATGAATGTAAGCATTCACGCCATCGCAATAGGCCATTAGCATGGCTTTTACCTGTGGGTCTTTCATGCACTCTTTCAGCGTGTTTTCGGCACCAAAAACCATACCCATGCGGCGGTGGTACCTATCAAGATCGAGCGCTTTGGGGCCCACAACTTCGGATAAGCGGCCCGATGCCGAGCGGGTTTGAATATCCATTTGCCAAAGCCTGTCTTGCGCGGTAACATAGCCCTGCGCAAAGTACAGGTCGTGGTCGTTATCGGCAAAAATATGGGGTATCATGTACTCGTCGTATTTAATGGTAATGTTACCGCTTAAACCATCGAGTTTAATATTGCGCTTAGTATCAATATTTTTGCTTTCGGCGTTTTGCCAAAAACCGCTAACCGGGTTTAAAAACTTGCCTATAGGCGGTATGTCGCCAAATTTAGTTTGTAGTGCCCATATCAGCAATAGTGTACAAAACGACACCAAACAGGCTATAAAGAATTTCATAATCGGGGGAGGTTTCTTTTTGCTCTAAGTTAAATAAAACTATTACTATAATTTACAATTGTATTGACTGTGTTACACAATAATTAACCTGTTTGTTTTTATTGGCCCGCATATTTTATGTTGGTAATTAATAAAATGATACTTTAGAGAACTTTACATTAACACCATGAGCACTATTAAAGCTTGCCTTTTTGACCTTGACGGCGTGATTGTTGACACGGCCGTGTACCACTACAAAGCCTGGAAGCAGTTAGCTAACAGCCTGGGTTTTGATTTTACCGAACACCAGAACGAACAGTTAAAAGGCGTGAGCCGTGTACGATCGCTCCAACTGATACTGGGCTGGGGCGGGGTTACTAAAACCGAGGCCGAGCAGGAGCAACTGGCTACCCTGAAAAACACCTGGTATGTTGAAATGATAAGCCGAATGAAGCCTGATGAGGTTTTGCCCGGCGCCAAACAATTTGTTGAGGATTGCCGCAATGCAGGGCTGAAAACGGCATTAGGTTCGGCAAGTAAAAACTCGATGATGATATTGGAGAAGATTAACATGGTTAACCTTTTTGATGCCATTATTGACGGTAACAAGGTTAGCAAAGCCAAACCCGACCCCGAAGTGTTTTTAAAAGGTGCCGAAGCGGTAGGCGTACAACCTAATGAGTGTGTGGTTTTTGAGGATGCCATTGCCGGGATTGAAGCCGCTATTGCGGGAGGAATGAAGAGCGTGGGGATTGGTTCGGCAGATGTTTTGGGGAAGGCGAATTTGGTGGTGAGTGGGTTAAGTGAGATGACGCTGGAGAGGTTGATGGGGTTGTAATATGAGAATAGAGATCACCCCGAATGGTATTAAACAATTGACCATTGATGATAATTGCGATTATGCTGATTTTTATTTATTCGCTGAATTATTAGCATCTCTCACAGGCATCAATTACAAAAATAAATTTGACGGCTTTGATGATTTATATTGGGATTTTGATTTTGAAGGCAGCGAAATGACTCTATCTTATAATGTTTACTTAGGCATCAGCATAAATTCACTTAAATTTAAGGACGCAACTCCTTTAGAAGAACAAAAATTTATACGTTTATTAGAGATACTGCAAACATATACACCAATTTAAACACAACCTACATTTGTAAATCATTAATACACAATCAACGTAGTATAATGGATCAAAAAACCAATCATAAACTCATCATTTACCAAATGCTACCGAGGTTGTTTGGTAATACCAACACCACCAATAAATTTTATGGTTCGATTGAGGAAAACGGTGTTGGTAAGCTGAATGATATTAACGATAAAGCCCTGACCGAGATTAAGGCAATGGGTTTTACCCATGTTTGGTACACCGGCGTAATTGAACATGCTACCATGACGGATTATAGCCAGTATGGAATTAAGCCCGACGACCCGGATGTGGTGAAGGGCCGGGCAGGTTCGCCGTATGCGGTAAAGGATTATTATGATATTGACCCCGACCTTGCCGTTGATGTAAACAACCGGATGGGCGAATTTGGGAGCCTGGTTAAACGCACACATGCTAATAACCTACGGGTGATTATTGATTTTGTGCCTAACCATATTGCCCGCACTTATAACTCGGACGCCAGGCCTGAAGGCGTGCGCGATTTTGGTGCGGATGATGATAAATTGAGGAGGTTTAGTCCGCAAAATGATTTTTATTATACGCCGGGGCAGGCTTTTGTTGTACCGCCGGGTTACAACCCCGGTGGCGATGAGTTTGTTAATCCGCTAAAAAACGGAACTTTTAATGAATGGCCCGCCAAAGCAACCGGTAACGATGTTTTTAGTGCCACGCCCGGCATAAACGATTGGTTTGAAACCGTGAAGCTAAACTACGGTGTTGACTACCTTAATGGCCGCCAGCAGCACTTTACCCCTACCCCACCCGTTTGGCAAAAAATGTACGATATATTGCATTACTGGGCAGCCAAAGGTATTGACGGTTTCCGTTGCGATATGGTGGAAATGGTGCCGGTGGAGTTTTGGAGCTGGGTTATCCCGAAAATAAAAACCGAATTTCCGGCATTGATATTTATTGGCGAAGCTTACGATTCGGCAAAATACGGCACTTACATTTTTACCGGTCACTTTGATTATTTGTATGATAAAGTTGGCTTATACGATGGCTTGAAACGCCTGATGCGCAACGAAGCAAATTGCACCATTTGGGATATTAACCGCGTTTGTTTCCACGAAAGTGTGGCATTTCCGCAACACATGCTGCGCTTTTTGGAAAACCACGACGAGGTGCGCATTGCCGCGCCCGGTTTCGCTGGAGATGCCTGGCTTGCCGTGCCTGCAATGATAATAACGGCAACGTTATCTACTGGTCCGGTAATGATTTATTCGGGGCAAGAAGTTGGCGAGCCGGCCAACGGCAGCGAAGGCTTTAGCGGCAATGACGGAAGGACTTCGATATTTGATTACTGTGGTGTACCCGAACACCAAAAATGGGTAAATAACGGAGCGTTTGACGGCGGGCAGCTATCCGATTCGCAAAAGCACCTGCGCGAGTTTTATAGTAATTTACTTAACGTTTCTGCAAATAATGAAGCCATTAGCATTGGCGATTTTTACGAACTGATGCTGCTTAACCTGCACGAAGGCTATGGCTTTGACCAAAAAACCTATGCATACCTGCGTTATACCGATAAACAGCGCATATTGGTAGTAACCAACTTTGACCGCAATGCTCACGATTTTAACGTAAAGCTACCCACCGAACTATTAACCAAGTGGAATTTAGATGGCGCATCCGCGTTTAGCGATATGCTGGGCGATAAAGTTTACCATACTACGGATATTAAAAACGGGATAGGTTTTAGAATACCAGGGGCAAGTGGGTTGGTGCTGAGTTTTTGAGATTGATTTTTAAAATATCTATTCGCTGTTAGAGTGTCTGGTAGGGAGTTATAGATTGGGTATACATGCGTGAAAAACTGAGATAGATAACGTCGTGACAACTGAGGACAATATATCCCATCGGGACAATAGGTCGGTAGAAAATAAAGTATTTTGCCCCTTTAGGGGCACAATACATCAATTAGCAAATCTTTCACATACAAATTTTGGTTATCATGCCCAACAGCTATTCGCAAATTCATATTCATTGCGTATTTGCTGTAAAGTGGAGTATTGCCCCTAACGGGGCAAAAGAATCTCTGTTATAATCTTTTCTACCAACCTATTGTCCCGATGGCACCTATTGTCCTAAAACAATAATCCACTTTTTTCAACAAAAGGTTTTATATGGCGTGTTTATTGAAATATATTAGTTAATTTCAGGTTAACACAATATTATTGCAATCGGTTAACCCTAATTAATTTTCATTTTTTCAGATCAAACACAAATAAAATGGACGAAGTACAAGATCCTGAACTACCAGAGCATGATTTAGTTGAAGAAGGCGTAATTCAGCATTTGAATAATCCGGTTGCCGCGCTTAAACCCATCGTGAAAAAATATCTCGGTGCTGTGAAAAGCGTGCTACAGGAGGGAAATAAATTCTACTTTACCGATGGCGATGCCAAGGTTGAGGTAATTATTGTTAGCGACGATATTATCCGCGTGAGGCTGGCTCCGCACAGCGTTTTTTTAGACGAGTTTTCGTACGCGGTTACCGGGCTTGAGCAAAAGGTTTCGGTATTTTCGTTAAACGAAACCGATAAAGAATATATAGTTAGTACCAACACCGTTAACTGCCATATTAACAAGGCCGATTTCCTGATCTCTTTTTCGGATAACGACAACCACGTTACCAGCTCAGACGCCAAGCCGATGCACTGGGAAGAGAATGTGGCCTTTGGCGGCTATTATGTTTTTGGCACCAAGCAATGCCACAACGGCGAAAGCTTTTTTGGCCTGGGCGATAAGGCTACCGAACTTAACCTGAAGGGCAAACGTTTACAAAACTGGAACACCGATGCCTACTCTTTTGCTAAAGACCAGGACCCCTTGTACCGCAGCATACCGTTTTACATCAGCTTAAAAGAGGGAATTGCCTACGGGATATTTTTTGATAACACATTTAAATCGCACTTTGATTTTGGTGCCGAAGATAAAACCAAAACCAGCTTTTGGGCCGATGGCGGCGAGCTGCAATATTACTACATACACGGCCCGCACATGATGGATGTGGTTAAGCGTTACCATAGCTTAACCGGCACGCACCCTATGCCCCCGCTGTGGGCACTGGGTTACCAGCAATGCCGTTGGAGCTATTATCCCGAAAGTAAAGTTAAGGCAATTGCCAAAGGCTTTAGGGACAATAAAATACCCTGCGACGCGCTGTACCTTGATATTGATTACATGGATGGTTACCGGTGTTTTACCTGGAACCGCAAATACTTCCCCGATCCGAAGAAGATGATACGGGAACTGAGCGACCAGGGCTTTAAAACCGTTGTAATTATTGACCCCGGTATACGTGTTGACGATAATTACGGCGTGTTTAAAGAGGGCAAGGAAAAAAAATACTTTTGCCGCCGCAGCGACGATTATTTTATGGAGGGCCACGTTTGGCCGGGCCGCTGCCAGTTTCCGGATTTTACAAACCCCGAGGTACGCGAATGGTGGGGCGGTTTGTTTGATGAACTGGTACAATTAGGTGTTGCCGGTGTTTGGAACGACATGAACGAACCGGCAGTGTTTGGAGCCGGCACCTTCCCTGATGACGTGCGCCACCAGTACGACGGGCACCGCGGTTCGCACCGCAAAGCTCACAATGTTTATGGTATGCAAATGGTGCGCGCCACATACGAGGGCTTGCGTAAACTAATGAAGAATAAACGCCCGTTTACAATTACAAGAGCGGGTTACTCGGGCCTGCAAAGGTATGCCTGTGTTTGGACGGGCGATAATGTGGCATCGTGGGAACACCTAAAATTGGGTAATATACAATGCCAACGGTTATCAATGTCGGGCGTACCGTTTTGCGGAACGGATATTGGCGGCTTTAGCGGCGAGCCCGATGGCGAGTTATTTACGCGCTGGATACAACTGGGTGTGTTTTCGCCATTTATGCGGGCACACTCCGCCGGTGATACCCGCGAACGTGAACCCTGGAGCTTTGGCGAACCGTATACCAGCATTAACCGTAAATTTATTGATTTGCGTTACAGGCTGTTACCTTATTTATATTCGGCCTTTTGGGAACATTACCGCTATGGTTTCCCTATACTGCGGCCATTGGTTATGCAGGAACAGGAGGTTGAGATAAACCACTACCGCCAGGATGAGTTTACCTTTGGCGATAAAATATTGGTTTGTCCGGTTATGGAAGCAGGTGTCAAAAACCGCACCGTTTACTTACCCAAAGGCGATTGGTACCATTACTGGACGCACGAAAAACTACAAGGCGGCACCGAACTGGTTATTGAAACACCACTGGATTCGATGCCGATATTTGTTAAGGCAGGATCGGTAATACCAGAATCGCCGGTGATGCAGTACGTGGGCGAAAAGCAAATTGAAGAATTGCTTTTCCAGGTTTATTATGCTAATTATGAGGCCAACTCCTTCTTTTTTGAAGACTATGGCGAAACCTTTGCCTACGAGCAGGATATTTACCTCGAAAAAAAGTTTGTTACCATTGGCGATGAACAGAGCATGACCATCACACAATCGGTAGAAGGTTTATATACGCCCCGTTACGAAAATTATGAGATGAAAATAATAGGCTTGCCGTTTAAACCATCAAAGGTAATGGTGGATAACAAGCAGATTATTGAGACTACAATTGACGAACTGGAACGCTATCGCTTTAAAGCGAATAAGAACTTTAGGATGATACAGATATTTAAGTAAGACTTAATCAGAATTTTCGGGATTTTAGAATTAACAGAATATTGTCTGAACCGGAATTTATTGAATTTTAGAATTAACAGAGTATTGTCTGAACCGGAATTTATTGAATTTTAGAATTAACAGAATACTTGTGATAGTTCACATTTGGACATAAATTCTGTTAATTCTAAAATCCTGTTAATTCTGATTAAGCATTGAAAAATATTCTTACTTTATCCCCCCTTGCCAGGAATTTTCTGACCCTGAAACAACATTCTGTGAATTCTAAAATTCTATTAATTCTGATTCAGACAAACATCTACAATCAAAATTAATATACTAACTTGGACAAAATTAAGATTGCTAAATCAAATTAACCTAATTGCTGTTTAGCTCTATAATATACCGAGTACTATGGCCAAAAAAACCAATTTAACCGAAGCCGTTCCCGAAGCTGCAGCGCCTGCAACACCCGAAAACAAGATTAAACCAGTTACAAAAAAAGCTGATAAAGCTGTTGCCGTTAAAGCTAAACCGGCTAATAAAAGTGCAGTAACCGCTGCGGTTGTTAAAACCGAAACGTTAAATGCCATTGAGCCTTTTAGTTTATTAACCGATTTTGATATTAGTTTGTTTAAAAGTGGAAAGCACTTTAAACTGTACGAGAAGTTTGGATCGCATGTGGTAACGCATAAAGGCGTGGTGGGCACTTATTTTGCAGTTTGGGCACCAAATGCGCAGTATATTGCGGTTATTGGCAATTTTAATGGCTGGAACCGGGGCTCGCACCCACTGTTTGTACGTTGGGACGGAAGCGGCGTATGGGAGGGTTTTATACCCAATATTGGCGACGGTGAAACGTATAAATATTACATCAAATCGTCTACCGGCGAAGATTTGGAAAAAAGCGATCCCTTTGCTTTGCGCTGGGAAGAACCGCCGCGCACAGCATCAATAGTTACCCATACTTATTACGAATGGAACGATAAGAATTGGATGAATAACCGCATGCAGCACAATGCGCTGGATGCCCCCTGCTCGGTTTACGAAATTCATTTTGGCTCATGGGCCCGCGGATTGGAAGACCCAAGCGTATTTTTAACTTACCGCGATATGGCCGCCAAACTGGTGCCGTATGTTAAGGACATGGGCTTTACGCATGTGGAATTTATGCCGTTAATGGAGCATCCGTTTTATCCAAGTTGGGGGTACCAAATTGTGGGCTTTTTTGCAGCATCGTCGAGGTACGGCAGTCCGCAGGATTTGATGTACCTGATAGAGGAATTGCACAATGCCGGTATTGGTGTTATTTTTGACTGGGTGCCATCGCACTTCCCCGGCGATGTGCATGGCATTTATAATTTTGACGGCACGCATTTGTACGAACATGCCGACCCGCGCAAGGGCTATCACCCGGATTGGACATCGTACATATTTAACTACGGGCGCAACGAGGTTAAGGCCTTTTTAATAAGCAACGCGCTTTTTTGGCTCGACCGTTACCATGTTGACGGTTTACGGGTTGATGCTGTGGCCTCAATGCTGTATCTTGATTATTCGCGCAAGCATGGCGAATGGGAACCCAACATTTTTGGCGGTAACACCAACCTCGAAGCAATTTCGCTGTTAAAAGAATTTAATGAGGCCGTGTATAGCCACTTCCCTGATGTGCAAACCATTGCCGAAGAATCTACCTCGTTCACGGGGGTAAGCAGGCCAACCTTTTTAGGCGGACTGGGCTTTGGCATGAAATGGATGATGGGCTGGATGAACGACACGCTGAAGTACTTTAAAGAAGACCCGATAAACCGTAAATATCACCACAATAAAATTACATTTAGCACGGTTTATGCCTTTACCGAAAACTTTATGCTGCCGCTATCGCACGATGAAGTGGTTTACGGCAAACGCTCCATATTACGCAAAATGCCCGGCGATGAGTGGCAGCAATTTGCCAACCTGCGCCTGCTATACAGCTATATGTTTACCCACAGTGGCACCAAACTGTTGTTTATGGGCGATGAGTTTGGCCAAAGTGCCGAATGGAATTTTCAGCAATCGTTAGATTGGCACTTGTTGCAATATGCCCCGCACGAAGGTGCAAGGCAAACCGTTAAGGCCCTTAACTACCTATACCGCAGCGAACCGGCACTTTACGAGAAAAACTTTGGCAGCGATGGCTTTGCCTGGATTGATGGCGGCAATGCTACCGATTCGGTATTGGTTTACACCCGTAAGGGAAAAGACCCCAAAAACGACCTGGTTATTATTTTAAATATGACACCGGTAACCCGCAAAAATTACCGTATTGGTGTGCCTTATGCCGGTACCTGGAAAGAGGTATTTAACTCGGACGATAGTCATTTTTGGGGTAGCGGCGCAACTAACTCTGCCAAGCTAAAAACCGAAGAAGTTGAATGGCAATGGAAAAAGGATTCGATAGTGATAACCGCGCCGCCTTTAGGAGCTGTGGTGTTGAAACGTTGTTAACGTAAAACATGAAAAGTAAGATAGAAGATTTAAATAGGGTATACAGCTTTTGTATCTTACTGCTTGTATTTTGCTTTTTTACGCCGGTAGTGTTCGGCCAAACAGAACAATACCCTTCTCCCGCAAAGGTAGCTGCCGATTTCTATAAAATACTGGATAGGCCGAAGGTTGCCGCACAACCGCAGTTTGAGGTTATAATTACCGATTCGGTTATTATTGAAAAGGGTTCCATTTATAGCGAGCAAGATGAAAAGATACCTATAATTATCTACAAACCGCTTGGCCATGCCCGAAAGGCTTTCCCTACCGTTATTTGCTTACATGGCACAAGTGGCAACAAGCAGGATAAAGACATCAAAAACATGCTTTATCAAATCACCAAAAAAGGAATGATGGCTGTTGCCATTGATGCCCGCTACCACGGCGATCGTATTCCGGGTGGTGACCATGGTTCAAAAGAGTATGTGGCCGCAGCCATTAAAGCCTGGCAAAATACTAACCCCGCAAAACAAACTCATCCGTTTCTTTGGGATACTGTTTACGATTTGTGGCGACTTACCGATTACCTGGTTACCCGGCCAGATGTAAAAGCCAACCGCATAGGGATGACTGGCATATCAATGGGCGGAATTGAAACCTGGATGGCAGCATCGGTAGATAGCCGGATTAAGGTTGCCGTACTGGATATTGCCGCGCAAAGCTTTAAATGGAGTTTAGATAATGATAAATGGCAAGGCCGCACAAGTACCATACAGGCTGCTCATTTACAGGCCGCTAAAGACATGGGCGATTCGGTTTTAAACCAGCGCAATGTTAAAGCTGTTTGGGATAAACTGCTACCCGGCATTACCGGTGAATTTGATTGCCCATCAATGATACGCTTGTTTGCGCCGCGCCCACTACTGGTATTAAGCAACGAATTAGATGCCAATTGCCCCTTACCTGGCGCAAAAATAGCCTATCAATCGGCACAGGTAGCGTATGGAGCTAAATCCAACCGATTAGAAATGAACATTGCACTAAACCAACCGCACCGGCCCACGCCAGAGCATATGAAAATGCTGGTGGATTGGTTTGCGAAATGGTTGTGATGTGTGGGTATTGTAGACGATGATAACCGCCAACAGAGCGGGAAAAAAAACTTACAAAGAGAGGAAAACCTGATGCCGGACGAAATTAACTCTTGCCCACTTTACATTTAAAACAGCAAAGCCGGCTATCAACCGGCTTTGCAATATTGAAAGAAGTGTTATTAAATTAAAGTTTACCAACTTCCTGAACCATGTCAATCAGTTTGTTTGAGTAGCCCCATTCGTTATCGTACCATGATACTACTTTTACAAAGTTATCGTTTAGTGCGATACCTGCTTTGGCATCAAAAATTGAGGTACGTGCGTCACCTTTAAAGTCTTCGGATACTACGTCGTCTTCTGTGTAACCTAAAATACCTTTTAATTCACCTTCCGAAGCATCTTTCATCGCTTTCTTGATGTCTTCGTAAGTAGCTGCTTTTTTCAAACGAACTGTTAAATCAACTACAGATACGTCGGCAACCGGTACACGGAAACTCATACCTGTTAATTTACCTTTTAACTCAGGTATAACCAAAGTTACTGCTTTAGCAGCGCCGGTTGATGATGGGATAATGTTTTGGTAAGCACCACGGCCACCTCTCCAGTCTTTAGCCGATGGGCTATCTACTGTTTTTTGAGTTGCAGTTACCGCGTGTATGGTACTCATCAAACCTTCTTCAATACCAAAAGCATCGTTTAATACTTTAGCAATTGGTGCAAGGCAGTTTGTGGTACACGATGCGTTTGATACAATGGTATCAGTAGCTTTTAATAATTTGTGGTTAACGCCCATTACAAACGTAGGGGTATCATCCTTAGCTGGTGCGCTTAATACTACTTTTTTTGCACCGGCATCAATGTGTTTTTGTGCAGTATCTTTTGATAAAAACAAACCTGTTGATTCGATGATAACTTCGGCGCCAATTTCGCCCCATTTTAAGTTTGCCGGATCTTTTTCGGCAGTTACGCGGATAGTTTTGCCGTTAACAACCAAATGGCCACCTTCTACAGCGATGGTGCCTTTAAACTGACCGTGGGTTGAATCGTATTTTAACATGTAAGCCATATAATCAGGCTCAACCAGGTCATTAATACCTACAACTTCAATGTCGGCTCTTTCAATTGCTGCCCTAAAGGCTAAACGGCCAATACGGCCAAAGCCGTTAATTCCTATTTTCATGTTTTTTTTAATTTTTATTTGAATAATACTTTAATAAATTGTTGATAGGTTCTTTTATAATATTGCTGATGGTAACATCCAGTTCGGTGGCAGTTTCAATTAAGTTATCCTGAAAAGCAGCCGCTACGCTACCTATAAAATATACAGGGGTTTGCGGCTCATCCTTTAACAAGGGTTTAACGTAGGTGGTGATAAATTTTTTGAATCCCAATTTTATGGTTTCGCGCAAATATTCGTCGTGTTGGTTTTCTGAGTAAAACTCGGTAAATGAGCTTAAAAATAAAGCCGGTTGGGCACTACGATACACTTTTTCTAATATTTGTTTGCGGTCGTAATCATAACGTTTGGTAAACTTTTTTGTTATGTTATCGGGCAGGGTTTCGTTCATAAAACTCTTTAAAAGTACCCTGCCAAGCCAATTTGCCGATCCCTCATCGGCCAAAATATAGCCTAAACCATAATTATTGGCCTTTATCTTTTTACCGTCATAATATGCAGCGTTGCTGCCGCTACCCAATATGCACACAATACCTTTACGTTCTTTACAGGTGGCAATTGCCGCCCCTAAAACATCGTGTTCAACAAATATGCGGGCGTTTTTAAAAAACGCCGATAGCCCGTTGCTTACTGTTTGCTGCCTTGCGGCTGATGATGCACCGGCAGTAAAAAAATAAATTTTTTTGATCTCCTCGGCGTGGTGAATAAGGTTTATATTTTTGTTGAGCAATTGCAGTATAAACTTCTCGTCGTTAAGATAGGGGTTAATGCCCTGAGTTTTAAAAGTAGCAACGGTTTTATCCTTTATGGCTAAACGCCAGTCGGCAAAATTAGAACCACTGTAAACTACTGCTATCATTCAATTTATATAGATAAAACTTTCATCATCTGCATCAAATCATCTTCCAGTTTAAATTCGTGGTTAGCTAAAGCTTCTTCCAGGTCGGTTAAAACAATAACATTTCCTCTTAAACCCACCATTTTACGGCTCTCGCCTTTTAACAGCGCGTTAACTGCTGCATAACCTAAACGGCTGCCCAAAATACGATCAAAACTGCTCGGACTTCCGCCCCGTTGCAAATGCCCTAATATAGTAACTTTAGTGTGATATGATTTAATACGATCTTTAACTATTTTAGCAATATCATAAGCACCCCCATGGTTATCGCCCTCGGCAACAATAACAATGCTTGATGATTTGTTTGGCGAACTTTCCAAATCGCGTATCAAATCGTCTAAAGCTGTTTCTGTTTCGGGTAACATAATAGCTTCGGCACCGCCGGCTATACCTGCACGCAAAGCTATACAGCCCGAATCGCGCCCCATTACTTCAACAAAAAACAAACGGTCGTGCGAGTCGGCGGTATCACGAATCTTATCTAAAGCCTCAATAACGGTATTGGTAGCGGTGTCAAAACCCAATGTATAGTCCGACCCATATAAGTCGTTATCAATAGTTCCGGGTACACCAATTACAGCAATATCAGGATAGTTTTTCGAAAACCGCAAGGCTCCGGTAAAGGTACCATCGCCGCCAATACATACCAGGGCGTCAATTTCCCGGTCTTTTAAGTTTTTGTAGGCTATTGCCTGCCCCTCATCGGTTTTAAAGGGCATGCAGCGGGCCGTTTTCAATATCGTTCCGCCCAGGTGCAGGGTATTACTTACCGAACGCGTGTTCATGTCTTTCATGTTGTCGTCAATAAGGCCCTGGTAACCTTGCATCACCCCAACAGCTTGCTTGCCATTATATATAGCAGTGCGCACAACGGCACGTATACAGGGGTTCATGCCAGGTGCATCACCGCCCGACGTTAGAACAGCTATTTTACGGATATTTTGCATGATCGATTTGGGTTTATCAGGATATGCGAAGATAATGTGTATTTTTTACACTATGTAAATTTATTTTTTATTTTTTATTCTCTTTGATTGAAATTAACACTCTATATTTATTTTTAATTAAAACTACACACATTTGGAAACAGGTTTACCTAAATTTGATTCTGCATTTTCTATTGATTGCGTAATTTTTGGATTTGAAGCCGGTGAGCTAAAGGTTTTATTAATTGAGCGTAACGAAGATCCGTTTAAAGATTGGTGGGCACTACCCGGCAACATGGTAGAAAATAACGAGAGTATTGAAGATGCGGCAACCCGCATTTTATATGAGCTTACCGGCCTGCACGATATGCATATGGAGCAGTTTCATACTTTTGGAGCCGTACAAAGGCACCCCCTGGGCAGAGTAATTACCGTTGCCTATTATGCTTTAATTAGAATAATTGGCCAAAAAGAAGTAAAACCGGTAACCAAATATGCAAAAAAAGCGGCGTGGCGCTCGGTTAACGAGTTACCTAAACTTGCTTATGACCATAGTGAAATTTTTGAAACCAGCATACAAAAATTACGCCGCCGTTTAGGCTATCAGCCTATTGCATTTGAGCTACTGCCCGAAAAATTTACACTTACGCAGTTACAATTACTTTATGAAGCTATATTGAATAAAAAGCTTGATAAACGTAATTTCCGTAAAAAAATGTTGAGCTACGGTTTTTTGAAAGAGTTGGACGAAAAACAAAAAGGCGTATCATACAGGGCTGCCAAGCTGTACAAATTTGACCGGCGGAAATATTACAAGATATTTCAAAACGATTTAACGCCCGAAAATTAAACCGAACAGGCTAATAACAAATAAAGCGATGGGTTTACCATCGCTTTATTTGTTATTTTGAGGTTGCGCCTAAATTAATTTTTAGACGACGGTGCTAATTCCATGTGATACTTAACCAGGTTATCTATAGGCGAGCGGATGATGTTACCCATCTTCATCCCATTTTCGGTAACCACTTCTTCAAGTACGTTACGAAAGTTATAACCTACCGAACCAATACAGTTAAAGGTGTATTTTTGAAAATCGGGGTAATGCGTAACTAAGTTGCGGAAAAAATCATCGAACGACGATTTTACCAAATTGCGCGAATACTCAATGTTTACCGTATTATCATAAACAAATTTACTAAAGCCTGCACAAAAGCGGTTAGCCAGTGGCTTAGTATATACATTATCAATCACCTCGTCGGGAGTTAATTTGTAGGTTTCCCAAAAAAGTTCGCGCACCGGCTCGGGCATATAACCGCGTACATAATCGCCCAATAGTTTTTTGCCAATGTAACAGCCACTACCCTCGTCGCCCAAAATGTAAGCTAACGAATCAATGTTGTGTATAATATTTTGGCCATCATAAATACAAGAGTTGGTACCTGTACCCAAAATAGCCGCAAAACCTTCGTTTGTGCCTAAAACCGCCCTTGCTGCGGCAAGCAAATCGTGCCCTATGTTAACCTTTGCATTAACAAACACCGCTTGCATGGCAGCTTCAACAATTTTTTTCTTATCATCAACAGAGCAGCCTGCACCGTAGTAATTAACCTCGGTTATTTTATCTATTTGCAGGTCAACAGGTAAACTCTCCTTTAAAGAGCTAATAATATAATCGGCACTCGAAAAATAAGGGTTGTACCCTTCGGTGTTAAAATAAACCTTCTTTTGTTCGTCGGTTATTAAACACCAGTTAGTTTTAGTTGAGCCACCGTCGGCGATGATAATCATATCTTGTAGTTTAATTTGGCCTTAAAAGTATGATTTTGCGATGTGTAAAAAAAACACTTAGGTAATTTATTTTTACATGGATTTAGTATTAATTTATTATACACCGCGGCAACCACACCAAAAAACTTCAATTAACTGATTATCATTAATATATATAAAAAATGTTGAAATTACAATTATTTTTAACGCTGACGCACTTTTTTTTTAACATCCACTTAATTTGCAATAAAAGCATCAGTTGTTATGTTAATAGCACTCCGCGTTGAGTAAAAAACAAGATATTCCTTTTTAACAGGACTTCAAATTTTTCGGCCAAAGGCTATCATATTATGAGATTCCGCTTTGCTTAAATGTCATAAAAAAGTAAGCTATTTTGTTTTTTGGGCGGGGTAAAAAATTAATTTATTTACATTAAATTAATAAATTCTATGTAAAATTAATTTCAACTTCTATTTGTATTAAAATTTTAGCTTTTAATTATCCTTAATAATGCCATTTTCGCATTTAAAAAACCCCGAATAAATACATAAAAGTTGGTTTAGACAAAACTAAGTGGTTTTTTTGTCGTTTAAACAGTAACCAATTTATAATATATATAAACACACTAAGGAGGATCCCCGGATGATAACGCTAATTGTTGTACTAATTGCCGCAAACGTTTTTTTTGGAATTTATCGTGCTGACGAACGCAAGCACAGCCATCATTGAAAACTATAGGCAAGTGGTATGCAAACAATGCATACCACTTGCTTTTTTACTTTGATGTTAAATTAGCAGTCATATCGAAAGATGCTACCGAAGCTTTGCTAGTTGGCATTTGATTATAGGCCGAAAAAAAGATATACTTTTTATCTTTATCAATACCGTTAAACATCTTCCCTATCACTTTAATAATATTTTCATTTTCGCGCTTTAACGCAGTTGTATCCCTAACATTGATAGACGATATATAGTGGATAGCCGGAAATACACCCTCACCAGTTGTTTGGTGCGTAATTTCGAATATTTTAGGATTGGTTGGCACACCGCTTATCACCAAAGGGTAATGAAATTTATTTAAAAAATCCATCAATTTTCCGCGAAATGCAGTTATCTCGCTATCGTCTTCGTACTGCCATAATCGGCTTGGTTCGGCGCATTTATCTGCTAACTGCAAGTAGGTAAAAGCATCAATATTATAGCCTTTGTTGTAGTTTTTAAGGGCTATTTTATAAAGCTCGGGAGCGGTTTTGCCCATTATGGTATAGGGTTGTAACTCCAGGTTATTTATTCGCCAGCCGTAATTGTATTTACAGTATACCACGGTTAGCATATATTTATCGGCCTGGTTTTTAGGTGCCATAAATGCTATGTACATTTCTTCGGTTGCGGTGGCGCAGTATAATTTATACCGCGTGCCGTCGGTTGCCTTTGTATCAAGTTTGTGCTTGTCACTTGGTTTATCACTCACAATATAATATTCGTCCAGCAGCAAATAATTGCCCAACTGGCTTTGCACGTTTGCCAGTTCAACCGTCCGCTTATATTCGTCATTAGCTAACAGCTCTTTCGATAACAGGTCTTCCACAGCGTAAACCTTATTGGCCTTAATAGCATCAAGCAATTGGTTATTCAATTTATGAAACTCATCGCGTTTACTACTCTTAATTGCTTCATTTTTATAAACTCCAGGCTGGCCGGGGCCGCAGCCTTGTAAAGCGGCAGCCATTAACAATATAGCGAGAAACCGAACGTATAGTATTGAAAATTTAATGTTTGAGAACTCTCTTTTTATAATTGGCGGGTAATATGGAAGCCCTATAAGTCCATATAATTTAATTTTCATTGTGGCAAGTGGTTTTATAAACAATAATAACCAAAATACCGCAATTGCAAACACGTTAAGCCGCATTTTTGAACACACAATGCACTTAATGTGCTCATTAACCTAAACCTTAAAAATACTTTTTGCCTTGGTAATGGTTTTTTCCAGATCAATACCCTCATCTAAAACGCCTTTAAACAAATCTCCTTCCGCTTTTAAACGGTCGATAGCGTTAAATATAGTAAAGTGGCGCATGGTGAGGCCTGGTTTAAGCTCCTCCCAATGCAAGGGCATTGATACCGTTGCTCCTACTTTTGGCCGTAACGAATATGGCCCGGCAATGGTGGCACCGGGGCGGTTCTGCAAAAAATCGAGATACATTTTGCCGTGGCGCGCGGCTACCATACGCTCCAGACTGGTATAATCCGGAATTTGTTGGTGAACGATGTTGACGATAATGCGCGCAAACATCTGCGATTGATGGTAAGTGTATTTTGCATTAAGCGGAATATAAATATGCATCCCGGTTGAACCGGATGTTTTACAATAACAAGGCACATCAATAGCATCCAAAACCTTTTTTACCTCTAACGCTGCCGCAATAACCTGGTTAAAGGTATGTTTATCCGGATCAAGGTCTATCACGCAATAATCGGGATTATCAGGCGATTGTATGCGGCTAAACCAGGGATTCATCTCTATACATCCCAAAGAAGCCATCCATAACAAACTGGCTTCGTCGGCGCCTACAAGGTACTCCTTATGCTCATCGTCGCTGGTGGTATAAGGGAAGGTTTTTACCCAATCGGGCGATTTGCCTTTTACATCTTTTTGATAAAAGCTCGGGCCGTGTATACCTCCCGGAAAGCGGTTGAGCGACATTGGCCTGTCTTTTAAATAAGGCAAAATATATTCGGCAACCTGGCAGTAATAGTTAAACATATCGCGCTTGGTAACCTTATCCTCCGGCCAGTAAATTTTACTTAAATGCGTAAATTTTAAATCGTGGCCGCATATGGTACGCACTTGCGTTTCATCTTTAGGGTTAAGTAATGTTTTACGCTCCTTACCCTTTGGTGGTTCAATAGCTTCCGAATGCATATCCGGTTCTCCTTTAACTTCTTCGATTATAATCTTGGTATCTGAGGCATTTTCGCGTACTACGTCGGTAGCTTTTTTATCAATCCTCATGCCCCTAAAAGATGGGTGCCTAAAAACCCCGTCGCTGGTTACCTCACTAAAAGCTACTTCGCAAACCAGTTGAGGTTGCAACCAGGTGGCCTTTGCCTTAGGCGGATTTGGACGAAAACGCGAAGGCTTATTTACATCGGGAATGGTTTTGAAAGGGCTTTCGGCGGTAATTAAAGGTTTAAACTGAGCCATCATTTCTTTTTGTACCTTGTCCGAAAAACCCGTACCTACCTTGCCAACATATTGCAGCAAACCATCATCATATACGCCCAACAGCAACGAGCTAAATTGCTTTGCAGTATCCTCATTTTTGGTATAACCCGCTATAACTACTTCCTGCCGTTTATGTACTTTTATTTTCAACCATTCGTTGGAACGAATACCGGGCGAATAAGTGCTGCCGGCCTTTTTTGCAATAATGCCTTCCAAACCCATCCGTTCGGCGGCGGCAAAAAATTGTTTTCCGCTTGCGTTAAAAACTTTACTGACCCGAATATTGTCGTTATTGGTTGGCAAAACTTGTTTAAGTATAGCTTGCCGTTCAATTAATGGCAGTTCCATCAGGTTTTTTCCGTCATACCAAAGCAAATCAAATATATAGTATACCAATTCGCCGTCGGCTTCGCTACGCCAGTTTTGAAGATCGCCAAAGTTGGAAATTCCCTTATCGTTGAGCACCAAAATTTCGCCGTCTGCCACCAGGTTTATATCCCAATTTTGCAAGGCTTTGTATATGGGATAAAATTTTTGATTAAAATCCTTATTATTTCTCGATACCAGTTCAACTTCACCCTTGTTAACAAAGGCAAGGGCACGGTAGCCATCCCATTTAACTTCGTACAGCCAATCGGGGTCATCAAAGGGCTCGTCAACAAGTGTGGCAAGCATGGGCTTAACCCCTTTGGGAATGGCTCCTTTTTTTCCCTTTTTAAGCAAAGCAGTTATGTCAACAACTTCCGTTTTATCTTTTGGCTTGCTATCACTTATGGCTTTGGCCGGAGCTTTTTTTTTACCGGCCTTTTTGGGTTCTTCTATCTCTTCTTCATGCCCATGCTGCCAAACTTTATCGCCCGATTGCTCCATTGTTTCGATAGTTTTACCAGAAATAACAGATTTATCCTTTTTTGTAATATCATCCGTTGAAGCAAATTTGTCGTTATGCTTTATTAAAAGCCAGCCGTTTTCGCCCATGCCATGGGTTTTAACCAAGGCATATTCGCCTTCCAGCTTTTTACCATGCAGTTTTATTTTGAGCGATCCCGATTTGAGTTGCTTTAACAGATGCTTTTCCTGGGCTTTTTTACCGTCAATTTCTTCAATGGGTTCGTAAGTTCCTTCGTCCCAAACTATAACCGTACCGCCACCGTATTCGCCTTGCGGAATTATGCCTTCAAAACTTCGGTAATCAAAAGGATGGTCTTCAACCATCATGGCCAAACGTTTGGTTTTAGGGTCGGTAGAAGGGCCCTTGGGTATCGCCCAGCTTTTTAACACGCCTTCCATCTCCAGCCTAAAATCATAATGCAGGTGCGATGCATGGTGCTTTTGTATCACAAACAACAGTTTACCTTTATCTGCACTTTTACCGGCTTTAGGTTCGGCAGTTTTAGTAAAATCGCGCTTCTCAACATACTTTTCCAGGCTCATGGTATCAAATGTTAATTGTTATTGAGATACCTTTTTATATCAACTATTGATGTACCCACGTTTTTAACTGCGAGCTTTAACGCTTCAATGGTAGTGTGTAATTCTTTGGTCCAGTGTTCTACTTCGTAATATTCGTGGATATTGATCTTGTTGTTATCAATACCTCCAATTTGTGGCTCGTCCATGTTATTTAACAATTTATCCAATAGTTTATAATTATTAGATAAACATTAAATAGCACCGAAAGGTTTTAAATGGCACTGACTCGCTATTTGATAAAATTATAGACAAGAACCAACACCTGCATTATAGTTTGCAGATTGTTAGCAGTTTACACTGAGTTTGAGCACTCGCGTTTTATTAAACGTGCTACTAAAAACACATAAAACCAATTAATATGGTTTTAAAAAGAGATTTAACGGCTAAATTTTGATGTAAGGAATAAGATATTCTTTAGGAGGAGTGTAACGGGCTATGCGGCCATTGTTACCTACAAGCAGCAGGAGTTTGCCGCTTTTTGCCTTATTGCAGGCATTAAAACTGTTGTTATCTATTTTTACCCAGTTAAGGCCGCCATCTTTACTGTACCAAGTTCCGGCTGTACCGGTTGAGATGTATTTATTGCCACTGGTATACTCTACACACGATTGAAAACCGGGGGTAAGTTTTGCCATTTTCCAGGTTTTACCGCCGTTGTCCGAAAAGCAGGCGGTCGAGTCCGTTCGTTGGTCGTGTGTGTAATCGCCGCCTACAACTACCCAGTGCTTGCTATCTGTAGCTACCGAAAACGCTCCGCAACTTGACGAACTGTGCGTAATGGGCAACGCTTGCTGTATCCATTTTTTATCGGTTGATAGGGCGTACATTATACTTGATGCGCTACCGCCCGATACCACCATTAGTTCGTTATTGCGCAGTAAACCATTTTTATTAATGGTAAGGCAGGTGCCACTGGCCGCAAATGCAGCCTCACCCATTTTTGCAACCGGCGATTTAGAAGGGTCTTTTTGCTTCCAGGTGAGGCCTTTATCCAAAGTTTCAAAAACTACAAAACGGTTTTTAATGGGGTCGCCTAATATGCAACCGTATTTACCGTTAAAATCCATTGCATCAAAAAAAACCGATGTATCGCGGTTATGATACTTTACCTGCCATGACACGCCCCCATCTAAAGTTTTAAGAATTAGTGCCGGCGTACCCGAGCTCATAATAACGGCTTCTTTATCCGAAAACGCTTCAATATCCCTAAAATCCGATTGCTCAAAGCCTTTTACCTGTTGCCAGTTCCAGGTTCGGCCGCCATCTTTGGTGCTGGCTACATAACCTTTACTCCCGCTTATCCAGGCTACTTTATCGCTAACTACCGATAGGCCCCTTAAACTTGTGGGCCTGCCTTGTTGTAAAACTGTTACCTTTTGAGCTAACAAAGTATTGATCTCCGCCAAGAAGATCAATACTAAAAAGCAAATAAATTTTATTCTGTTTCTTATCATTTAACTTTTGTCCACTCTTCCGTTCGGCCCAATAACGATATACCTATATATCCTCTTATTTTTAAAACATCGCCCTTTAAAGTCATCTTGCAGCTATATGTTTTACCGCTCTTAGGGTCGTATATGGTGCCGTCTACATAGGTGTTACCATCACAGGTAAAACTTTGTAAAAGCTCCAGGCCTAATTCGGGACGGCTTTTAAGCGCCGGATCTGGGTTTAGTTTATCCGTTTTAGGCTTCCCGGCCTCATCATTCGGAAACTTTATCCAGGCCAGCTTACCAAAAAACTTGTCGCCTTTTTTATATATCTGCACCTGACCTTCGCCACTGGGGTTGAGCCACTTACCTACAATTGCATCGCAATTTTGCGCCAACGCGCTTACAGATACTGTTATGCACAGCATCACCATTATCATCTTCTTCATAGTTTATAAATTTTATTAATTGGTAAAACTAATTTAAACCTAATACACCTTAATAGCAAGCATTAACAATTTTATATTTATTTGAACACATGCATTAAAAATTTATATTTGCAGCCCCATGCAAGTATGTAAATTGCTGCATGGTTGTATTGCCCGGATGGCGAAATTGGTAAACGTTGCGGTCTCAGAAGCCGTTGAGAATTGTCTCTTGAGAGTTCGAGTCTCTCTTCGGGCACATCCTTTTTAGTTAATTGGTTCAAATGTTCATTGGTTCATTGGTCTTATCAAGTTCGGATAAGTGCAAAGGAATCATTGACCATCGAACAAAGTTTATTGTTGTTTTTTTATAAAGCACTAATAAACCAATGGCTAATTAACTAATGAACAAAATGCCCAGGTGGCGAAATTGGTAGACGCACCATCTTGAGGGGGTGGCACTCGTAAGGGTGTGGCAGTTCGAATCTGCTCCTGGGCACACTCAAATAACAAATACAAACCAGCGGTTAGTTTCAGGCAACGGCAACTCTACCGGGCTTAATTCAACCAACTATCGTTATTAACGTTTTATAACGTTTGCTACATCGCCTGGTACCTCAATCAAACAAATTAAAATTTCTTTGTTTCATTTGTAACATTCAGTTCATCTTTACGACTTGATTATGTAACGCATCCATATTTAGCTGACTGATTGCGTTGATTTACAAAAATGGCAACACCCGACGAACTGATAGAACTGTGTAAAAACGGAGACCCTTTGGGCTATACCGGTTTGTATCAGGCGTATGCCAAACAGGTTTATAATTCAATTTACCGCTTGCTTGACCATAGCGGTGAGGCTGAAGATGTTTTGCAGGAAACTTTTGTGGCAGCATTCCAATCTATTCATCAGTTTAACCATACGGGAGCTTTTGGGTCGTGGATAAAACGGATAGGCATTAACAAGGCAGTTACCCTGGTACGCAAAAGAAAGTTAAAATGGGTAGAACTGGAGCCCGTAGACATGATGACCCGCGAAGATGAAGCGATTGACGAGGAAGATTTTGAATATACCATGGACGCAGTTACTCAGGCTATTGCTTTGTTACCCGTAAACTACCGAACAGTGTTTCAGCTTTATGCAGTTGAAAACGTACCACAAACGGAAATAGCCAAAATGCTGGGCATTAGTCACAATGCGGTTAGGACGCAATATTTTAGGGCTAAAAACAAGGTGTTAAACATGTTAAAAGAAAAAGCATTGTCATGAAGAGCGGATTGGAGAAATTTATTGAGGATAATAGCGGGGAAATGGACATCAAAACGCCTAACCCCGAAGTGCTTGCGCGGATATTACAGCAAATGAAGGTAAAACCGGAGGCGAAGCAGCGTAATGGCATCCTCATTTCTTTTAGCACATTGCGATGGGCGGCTGCGGCGCTTGTGTTATTGGCTTGTGGTATAACACTATACCTGGCGCAAAACCATGGCGGCCAGCAGGTTGCCAGCACCAGCCTCGTTACAAAAAAAACAATAACACTTTTGCACAGCGATACTACGACAGATGCTCAACCGAAACAAACAGCCGCCACCGATTTACCCGATACCAGGAACAGGGATGAGGTTGACCGCCAGATTGCGCAACGTAAAAGCGCATTGCTGGCCAAATTTAGCAGCGATAACACGGCATCGCGTAAACTTATTATGCTCGCCGGTTTAAAAGATATGGATTCGCCGGCAAAACGAATTACCGCAGTTGCGCAGGCCGGTGGCTTTAAAATGGTTGGTCGCGACATTATTACGGCCCTATTGCATACCCTAAACAACGACCCTAATACCAATGTACGCCTGGCCGCGCTTGATGGGCTGGCCCGCTTTTACCGCGAAACCTACATTCGTAAACAACTAATTGTTGCTTTAAAAACACAGCAAAACCCAACCGTACAAATAGCACTGATTGAATTACTAACCAGAATGAAGGAAGCCGCCGTGTTAGCCGAACTGGATAAAATTGTAGCCAGCGACAGCACCATGACAGCCGTGAAGGATTGTGCTTACTCCGGAATATTTAAATTAAGAAAATCGTAAAACAACATATCACTAAGTAAAGGCAGAGGCATCCGGTTCATGCATGACGGAGCGCGTTTAGCTGATGCATTTAATTAACCATCAATAAATAAAATAACAGCAATGAAAAAGTATTTTGTAACTACAATAATAGCTCTATTAGCCATAAGCGCCGCCAGCGCACAAGAATATAAAGTAAACAAATCCAGCGGTAAATTGGTAATCAGCCTGCCGTCGGTAGTTGTGGAGGGATATAGCGGCAATGCAATCGTATTTAGTTCGCTGCATAAAATTGAACAGGTTGACGAGCGTGCCAAGGGCCTGCAATTGATTAGCGGAACAGGCTTTACCGACAATACGGGACTGGGTATTAGTGTGGAAGACAAGGCGAACACTATTGAGGTAAACCAGGTAGCATCCAGAGACGAAGCCATTAAAATACTGGTACCCAAAGGCGTAAAAGTTTCTTACGCTTACAACAAAGTATTTAACGCGGGCAAAGTGGTTTTTACCAATGTTGAAAGTGAAATAGAGGTTTCTGTATCATACAACCAGGTAAAACTGGAAAACATTACCGGGCCGGTTACCGTGAATGCTATTTATGGGGCTGTTGATGCGGTGTTTAAAGGCGTGGTTCAAGGGCCGGTATCTATCGTTTCCATCTATTCTACGGTAGATGTGGCTATACCCGTAGCAACCAAAGCTAATTTAAAGCTGAACAGCACGCATGGCGATATTTTTGCTTCGAGCGAGTTTAAGGTGGATATGGAAAAAACAACCAGCGACGATATGGTTCAATACGGTGGTAACGTAAAGGGCAAACTTAACGGTGGCGGCACCGATTTTACCCTGAAAACAGAGTACGGTAAAATTTATCTGCGCAAAGCCAATTGATTTATTTTAAACATCAACAGCATGAAAAATACATTATTTTGCCTTTGTTGCCTGCTTGCAGCATCCGGCTATGCGCAAACCATCGTCACCAAATCATACCCTATTAAAGCCGGGCAGGAGCTTGTTTTAAAATTTGATTATCCTAAGGTACATGTAAGTACCTGGGATAAAAGTGAAGTGCTTGTTACCGCTAAGGTGAACATTAACGATGATGAAAATGACAGCTCCTTTACGTTAACAGACGAACTGGCCAACGGAACGCTATACATTGCTGATAAAATTGAGGGGATGGACAAATTACCGCACCGTTACACCATTACGCAAAACGGTAAGAAAACCATATTTAAAACCAAGGAAGCTTTTGATGAATATAGAAAAACCTCGGGCGCGGTTAGATCGTATTCGCAAGGCACAGATATAGATATTACCATTGAGGTGAAGGTACCCGCCAATACTGCCACTACCATCAAAGCTATATATGGCATGGTAGAAATGGCAAACTTTAACGGCCCGGCTAGTATTGATGCTACATATGGCGGTATAGATGCCACTTTGGTTAAAACCCAAACCGGCAAACTACAGGCAACCACAAGTTTTGGCGAAATTTATTCTAACCTCGATCTGGTTTTAACCGATAAGGGTAGCCGCGACTTTTTCACATCGATTACTGCCGAGCCAGGCAAAGGCCCTGCTTATGCTTTTAAGTCTACCTATGGTAAGATATATTTGAGGAAACCTTAATAAAACACACAAAAACCAGTGCCATGACGAGTTATTTACTTCCACCCTTGGCACTGGTTTTAATGTTATTACTATTCAATCCACAGCACCGAATTACCTGTGCCAAATTCGTTTTGCTCCCATAATTTATTCCCCGGATCAATAATCCAGTTGCCATCAACAATAAACTTATAAAGGTATTTGCCAGGTTTTAGGTTAAGGCTGGTTTTCCAATCGGCACCTTCGTGTTTTAAGTTGTAACTACCTTTATCCCAATTGTTAAAAGTGCCCGATAAAATGATGCTATGCGCGCTACCGTACCCATGCAACACAAAGGTGTGGGTTGGCTTTACTACCAACAACGAGTTTGTTTGGCCATTGCCCTCAACCTGTTGCGTATTAGCAGGGTCGCGCATCCAATTGCCATCTACAATAAATTTGTAACCGTAGTTTCCGGCAGGCAAAACGCAGGGAAGGGCCCAACCATAGTTTGTTTTTTTGAGGTGTATTTCGTTGGTTTTCCAATTATTAAAATCGCCTGCAAGCACCACATTTTTAGCATTGGCAAAACCTTTTAGCTTAAACATAACCTGGGTACCCAAATTTAATACCGAAACAGGCTTGCCCGATACATCGGTACTCACATCCGGATTAGCCGGATCGGTTATTGGTTTTCCATCTACCAAAAAACGGTAGGTATGCATGCCTTCGGCCAGGTAAAATGCTTTTATCCAATAATTATTTTGTGGGGTTAATATTAACTCGTTGCCGTTAAAATTGTTAAAACTACCTGCTAAAGTTACGCGGGAAGCTTTGGTGAAGCCGGCAAGTTTAAAGGTGTGGTTATAACTGAAGTAAACCGAGTTACGGTTGCCAGCGCCATCGTCTTCTAAAAGGGCGTTATTGGGGTCGCTAATCCACCTGCCGCTAACAATAAATTTGTAAAGGTATTTGCCGGGTTGCAGTTTTATGTCTGCAATCCAACCGCTGTCGGTTTTTAGCATTTTGCCGCTCAGGGTATTCCAATCGTTAAAATTACCCGATAGCAATACCTTTTTAGCCGCTAAATTTCCGGGAAGGTAAAACCTTGTAATGCCCGATGCTAATTCCCTTGTGGTTTGCTTGTTAAAGTTATTTACACCATACAGTACAAAACCAGGGTAGCCGGGCCGGGCAGCGTTAACATTACCCAAACCGTTACGGGTTATTAAAACAGGACGCATTTGCGGATTACGGCCCAGTTCGTCAAGCGGCCGGGAAAGCATGAGTTGGTTATTTTGCAGTTTTTTTACCACCCATCCACTTTTTTCGAGTTCTAAAAAATTGCCCTTCAATAGCTTTTCGGCATTGGTTTCGGTTATATCCGCAATACGCAACAAACTATCTATGGCATATTTGCTTAGTTTCAGGTCAACATACAACACCATTTGGTCGTTGTTAATGGTAAAAGCATTTTTATGCACTTGCCCAAGTACCGGGTTTACGGTATTAAGCAATACCATAAACAGCAATAATATGTGGCGGTGTTTAAACATTAATTTTTCAATTTCTCGTACATGGTAAACTCTTTTTTAACAAAATTGATGCTAAAAACGGCTCTTACAAAAAAATCATAGCCTAAAATACCATCAACGGAATGTCCATAGGCCTTGCCCATCTTCTCTAAACTGGTTAGCAATACCCTATTGGTGTTAAACTGGCGACCGCCTACAACCAATTTATCAAAACGGGCATACAATACATCGTAACTACTGCCACCTATCCCTGTGAGTTTCATCCGGTTAATAATTTGCATACCGTCCATTAATTTTTTTGCCTCATGGTAATCTATCAGGTTAGTTTCGGCACCGGTATCAAATGCAAACCACATGCTGTTATCATTTATTTCGGCTTTAAAAAATATAGTATTATCGGCAATTGTAAATGGCACCTTAAGTATCGGATCGTGGTAAACAACCTCCTGAATGGGTATGTCTCCATTTTTATCGAGTTTATGAATGTATAACACGTTTTGAAACAAATCAACCGTGATAGCAAATTTAGCAAATAGTTTGGTGCCCAATAAACCCAACACTTTAATACCGTGGCTGTTTTCGATAGCCGAAAGGTTGGTTACATCTGCACTTAGCCGATCAAAACTCAATTCGGCAATACTTAGGCCCCGCACAATGGTACGAAAGCTGTTACCATTATCGCCATTAATACCACCCGCTTCTACATCACTATAATTGGTTGCATCGCGAAAGTAGGTTTGGTTAAGCACCAGATAAGGTGCGCCGGTATCAAGCACAAAGTTGCCTTGCAAGGTATCAATTTGTGCCTGTATAATAATGAGGTTCATTGCCCTTTTTATGGGGATAACCAGCGTATTAAATTCGCCGGAAGGTTCGGGGTCTTCAAAATGCGCATTGCTGAAAGTGATTTTACCTATGCTAACCTTAGGCAACGGCCCTGCAAAGCCCCGCGAAGCCAACAAGATAACGAGGAGTATGATAAGGTAGCGTTGCAATGGCCTGGTAGTTTTTAGTATGTATAGACAACAGGCGCGTGCTTTAGGTTACAATTAATTTCAATTAAAACAATCAATTTATCAAATATCTACCTTTAAGCCATCATAAGCCAAATGAATGCCTGGCGGCAATAAGGCGCTAACATCATGGTGCTTGCCTAAGCGGTGGCTAATATGGGTGAAATAAGTTTCCGCTGCACCTATTTCTTCGGCAAAAGCAATGGCCTCGTCTAAAGTAAAATGCGAAATGTGTTTTTCTTTTTGGAGCGCGTTTACAACCAGTATTTTAGAGCCCTTTATCTTCTCAATCTCCTCCGGGGCAATGGTTTTAGCATCGGTAATATAGGTAAAATCGCCCACCCTAAAACCAAGTACCGGCAGTTTGTAATGCATTACCTCGATAGGAATGAGTTTTACCGGGCCAATATTAAAGGGAGAATTGCTAATAGTATGCAGTTCTATTTGTGGGATACCGGGATACTTAAAATCATGAAATATGTAGGAAAATTCGCGTTTTAATGCTGTTTGTACCCGTTCGGTAGCATACACATCAATAGCACTTTGTTGCCGATAGTTAAAGGCACGTATGTCGTCCATCCCGGCAACGTGGTCCTTATGTTCGTGCGTGAATACAATAGCATCAAGATGGGTTACATGCGCACGGAGCATTTGGTACCTAAAATCGGGACCAGAGTCAATTACGATCACCTTGCCCCCGGCTTCAATCAAAACAGACGAACGCAGGCGCTTATCGCGATGGTCGGCAGATGTGCAAACCTCGCAATCGCAAGCTATAACAGGTACGCCCTGTGATGTTCCGGTGCCTAAAAACGTTATGGTCAAAATTGAATTTTAGTTTGTTTTATTTGATGTAAAAAGGCCGTTTGTTTATCGTCTAAAAGTTTACTGTCAATTTCCAGTTCTGAGAGCAATTCTATAATGGACTGTATTTTACTTTCCAGGTTAGAAAACTTATTGATAACCACAATACGGCTGCTCAATAACATACATGCCCCGGTTTTAAAATTACCTTTTTCATACCGCACCCTGTAGCCTGTTGTTTTTAGCAGCATCTCCAGTTTTTCGAGGGTGTGTTGAGTTAATGGAAAATGTGACATGGTATAGCTAATGAGTATTGCGGTAGTTAACCGTCTGTTCGCGTTGCAAATTATATATTCTTATCTCAATACGCAATACGCATTTCTCAATACTAAATTTACCTCAAATCAACCACCTCAACCCCCGGGTGCAACTTCACATCGAAGGCAAAAACCTCGTCTCCGGTTTTAAAATTGGAGTTAAAAGTTTGCATGGTGTAAGAGTATTTGTTACCATTTTTATCAAATATAAGGGCGCTGTAAATTTGCTTTTTTGCCTTATCAACAAACAAACGCACTTTAAAAATAGATTTTTTGGCGTCGGTAGGTGTCATATCTATCACCTGGCAATTTACGCCGCCTTTTTTCTCTTCGCCACTGTACACGTACTTAAAGCCTTTTTCGTAAATGGTAAAAATATGCGCCGGGTTAAGGGTTTCGTCGCCATTGGTAACGTTGTTCAGTTGCACCTCATTATCTTTTTTTAGGTACGTCCACTGCTCTTTGCCGTTGCTTATCAGTTCCTGTGCAACAGCGGGTGTTTTTCCGGTTGTGTATAGCGTAACCTTAAACTTATTGGTTTTTGATTTAGCTATTAGGGTGCCGCTTTGGGTTTCTTTAACATTGGCTTGCGGGCTTTCAAGCGTGTAAACAAAGTTGGTTTTAATTACATCGTAAGTTTTGTATTTACGGCTTACCTCGCTCAAAATAGCTTTGGCTTGTTGGTCTTTCTGTGCAAATGCTGTGTTAACCGCACTTAAAAACAATAGGGTATATATAACGTAATATCTCATAAACATTTTAAATTCTTTTAGTCTTTTGCATCCATATTACTCAAAAATTGCTCCAAAGAGTAATCATCCGGAATCAGTACTTCACGGGCCTTACTGCCCTCAAACGGGCCAACAATGCCGGCGGCTTCCAATTGGTCAATAATACGGCCAGCACGGTTGTAACCCAATTTTAACTTGCGCTGGATAAGCGACGTTGAACCCTGCTGATGCATCACAATTAAACGCGCAGCTTCTTCAAACATGGGGTCGCGGTTTTCCGAATCAAAATCTTTGGCGCTTGCTTCGCCGCCTTCGCCAACATATTCGGGCAATAAGTGCGCCGTGGCATAGCCGCGCTGGGCACCAATAAAATCGGATATTTTATCAACCTCGGGCGTATCCACAAAGGCGCATTGCAAACGGATAAGATCGTTCCCGGTTGATAACAACATATCTCCCCTACCTATTAACTGATCAGCACCGCCTGAATCCAGAATAGTGCGCGAATCGATTTTAGATTGTACCCTAAATGCTATACGCGCCGGGAAGTTAGCCTTAATAGTACCCGTAATAATATTTACCGAAGGCCGCTGTGTAGCAATAATTAGGTGTATGCCAATGGCACGGGCCAATTGCGCAAGGCGGGCTATAGGTATTTCTACCTCTTTACCTGCCGTCATCATTAAATCGGCAAACTCATCTACTATCAGCACAATAAAGGGCAAAAATCTATGTCCCTCGGTTGGCAGCAACTTACGGTTAATAAATTTGGCGTTATACTCTTTAAGGTTGCGCACCTGTGCATCCTTCAGCAAATCATACCGCTGGTCCATCTCAATACAGAGCGAATTGAGTGTATTGATAACCTTTTTTGTATCGGTAATAATGGCGTCGGCTTCGTCGGGCAATTTAGCCAAAAAGTGCCTTTCTATTTTGCGGAACAAAGTTAACTCAACCTTTTTGGGATCAACCAGCACAAATTTCAATTCCGCAGGATGTTTTTTATAGAGCAGCGAAACCAAAATAGCATTAATACCTACCGACTTACCCTGCCCTGTGGCACCTGCCATTAACAAGTGGGGCATTTTGGCTAAATCGGCAATAAATATTTCGTTACTTATGGTTTTGCCTAAAGCAATAGGCAGATCCATTGTAGTGGCCTGAAATTTTTCGGAAGCCAATACCGATCGCATCGATACCATTTCGGGGTGCTGATTTGGCACCTCAATACCAATTGTACCCTTACCCGGCATAGGCGCTATAATACGAATGCCTAAAGCCGCAAGGCTCAAAGCAATATCATCTTCCAGGTTTTTTATTTTGGAGATACGTACACCCGGGGCCGGTATAATTTCGTAAAGGGTTACGGTTGGCCCAATGGTTGCCTTAATTTTATCTATCTCAATGTTATAGTGGTTGAGGGTTTCAACAATTTTATTTTTGTTGGCCTCCAGCTCCTCGGTATTAACAGCAATTTTATTGGAGCCATAGTTCTCTAACAACTCCAACACCGGGAATTTGTAGGACGACAGATCCAACCGCGGGTCAAAAGCGCCAAATTGTGCAACCAAATCGTCGGCCGTAACCAAGTCTTCTTTTTCGATGCTCAACACATCGTTAGGCCGGGTATCGCTCACCATTAGCGGTATTTCGGTTTCGGTACTTGGCTCGGGCATTAAAGTAACCGGCTTATGTTCGGGCTCGTTAATAGGTTTTTCCACATTAAATATCGGCCCTTTTGCCACAGGTTCTAACTCTTCCGATACCTCGTTCTCAGCATAACGGGTTGATGCCAACACACCTTCCTGGCTTAACTTGCTTTTTCTGCCGGGCCACTCAACAGGTGTAAAGGGCATTTCGGGCATTATCGGTACGTTGCCTCCGCCCATGTAAGGTTCGCTAATATCGTCGGCATCATCAAATCCGGGCAAGGTGGTTGCTGGCCTTTTTTTCTCAGGAAGCTTAAAATCAATATTATAAACTATAATAAGGAAGGTTAAAGCGGCAAACACCAACAAACCGGCAGCGCCGGCACGGCCTATTTGCGCATCAATTAAGCGGTTGCTCCAAAAGCCAAACTGCCCCTCTAAAAAGTGCGGATAATCAACAATAAACCCGTGTACAAAACCAATTGCTATCGAAAAAAATACAATACCAAAAAGGGCGTAAGCAATTGTTTTGCTTATTGGGAATAAACGCACCTTAAACAAAAAACGATACCCAATAATAAAAAACACCACCACAAAAATAAACGAAGCCACGCCAAACCACTCAAACATAAATTGGTTAGATAGCAGTGCGCCAAATTTACCCAGCCAGTTATCAACGGGGCTTTTTATGCCGTTATCAATTAACTCTTGCTGGCCCTTAAACAAGTTGTGCCAGCCGCCATTTGCTTTAAGTACATAGCTCTGATCTTCCTGCCAGGTAAACAGGTACGATGTGAAGGCGATGAGAAAATAACCCGATAGTACCAGGAAAAACAAACCGCCCACTTTAATAATGCGGCCATCCTTTAAACCAAACGACGGAACGCTTTCTACCTTCGGCCTGCTAGGTTTTTCTGCCTTTACAGAGCCTTTGGCGCTACCTGTATCTTTAAAATTATTAGATTTAAACTGATTTCCTTTCACAGGCATTCCTATATTCAACAGCGTTTAACCGCAAATATAAAGTTAATAGATAAATCTATTGATTTGTGTTGATTTTTAATTTTTACTAATATTGAATTAAAATGAAAGCAGACACACTAGAAGAGTACATACAAACAGATAATTTGGCTGAACTTGGCGCCTTGCTTAAGCGCGAACCCGCTTTGGCAAACAGCAATACCAGCCTTGGCGTTTCGGCAATTATGCTGGCCCAGTACTACAAAAAACCGGCGGTGGTATCACTACTGCTTAATTATGTGGATGAGCTTACCATGTTTGAGGCAGCCGCTATTGGCAAACTGGATGTGGTTGAAAATTTAACCGCCGCGCACCCTCAATTAGTAAACGATTTTTCTAAAGATGGTTTTACGCCACTTGGGCTGGCTTGTTATTTTGGCCAGGCAAACATTGCAGATTTTTTGATTGCAAACGGTGCAAACGTAAATATCGCATCAAATAATGGTTTTAATGTTTACCCCATACACTCGGCTGTGGCTGCCAACCAAACTCAAATTGTATACAACCTGTTAAAGCATGGCGCCGAGGTGAACGTTAAACAGCAATCGGGCGTTACACCCCTGCACTCTGCAGCGCAAAACGGCAACCTCGAAATATTAATCATGCTGCTTGAACATAATGCCAGTACCGAAGTACGCATGGAAGGAGGCCGGCTACCCGCCGATTTAGCCCGCGAAAAAGGTTTTGATGATATTGCAGAAATATTGAGTAACTAAAACCGAATATTTTATTGATCTGTAATGCGGCTGTGTATCCGTTTTACGTAGTTACGGATATCTAAAACTATGCCTGCAAAAAAGTAAAAAACAAGTGGCATACCTACCGCCAAAAACGATGAGTATATAAAAAACAACCTGATTTTGTTGATGGATATATTGAAACGCCCGCCCAGGTAGGTGCAAACCCCAAAGGAGTGTCGTTCAAAAAAAGTGAGTATCCTTTGCATCATTTTGTTTTAAGCTAACTTTAATATTTTAATTCCAACGCCGCATTGCAGGCATTTCTTATGGTCGCAATACGAGTTTTTGAGTTCCAATAAAGCTTGCGATTCGTATGCCGTTTTTACTTTAATACCAAGTAACGCAAAATTATCCATAATACTATTTTTTTCTACAGTTAAATGCTCTAATAATTTTAAACTGCGGTTAACATAACGCTCCAACTGGTGATAATTACCATAAGTGAACAAAAAAAGAGTCAAAGTATTAACTAACAAAACATTAACCGATGCTTTACCCATTGTTTTATTGGCAATAACCGAAGGCTTATCAAATTGATAATGATTATCCCAGTAAGCATTAACCTTAATATCATCAAATAGTTTAAAAAAGGCTTCAGGCTCGCGCGTTTCCAACACTTTTGATAATAAGTTGTTTGATGTTGCCACCAAGGCAGCAAATTGCGCCAGCCTGATGGTTGGGAAATTAAGCGGCCGCAGCCGTAAAAATTTCCACAGATGTTTTTCTATTGGTTTAAGGTTATACTTTTTTTGCAAAAAATCGTATTCCTTTTTGAGCAATTGCGGGTACTCGTCCGCTAAATCTTCAGTTAAAAAGCCGGCCTGGCCAAAAATTAACGCCTCAATTTGCATGGTGTTATTTTTGTGCTTGGCCAGTATATTTTGCGGTAACGATTTTGCGAGCATCTCAAAAGGTAGCGCATTTATTTTAAAACCAAAATTGGCCGCCAAAAACTGGTAAAAAGTTTCCTCCCAATCGCCACGATTAACCTTTAATGCTTCCGTAAGTGCAATGGAGCGTTTTTGTAATCGCTCTATTAATACACGGGTTAACCAGTTTTGTATCAATAAACCGTCAATCGTTCCTATCCGGCTTTCGCAGGGGATAAACTGTTTTTGGTCAAATATTAAATGATGGTATCGTGTGTAAAGCTCCTGCGAGATGCGGTTGAACAAAACAAGCGTAGGTACCTTTGTACCGTTGCTACGGTAAACAGGCTCATCGTCGCGGTACACCACATGCAATATCACGCTATTATAGGCATTATTGGTGTGGTGCCCGTGCTGTTTCCACTCCAATGATGATAAGTGTATTTCGGCATTGCCCGCCCAAAGGGTATCCCCTATCTTAATTTTGGCATCCTGAAAATCGGGGCCTGCGTTTGTGTTTTGTAAACCTGGCGATATAATTTGCAACTCCTCACCATCGGTGGTGTGCAGGTTATTCATATCAAATAGCCTAAACTTCCAGATGTATTGCAAAAAATCTTCGTTGAAATGCATTGTTTAAGTCTTGAGTCGGAAGCCTTAGGTCCTGAGTCCGTTTACAAAGCCAAGATATAAATTAATTGTATAAGTCTTAATGACTAAAGACTCACAACTATGGACTTAAGACTAAATCACCCCTGCTTTCTCCAACTCCACCTTCATTTCTTGTTGAAGTTTTATTGCTTCGGCACGTGCAGCGTCAGCAAAATCGCGCTCGTTAGATGCGTATATAATGGATCGCGAAGCATTTACAATTAATCCGCAATCGCTATTCATTCCATATTGGCAAACATCGGCCAGACTTCCGCCTTGAGCGCCAACGCCGGGTACCAGCAAAAAGTTATCGGGAGCGTATTTGCGGATGTTGGTGAACTCGGTACTTTTGGTAGCCCCAACTACAAACATAATCCTATCGGCACCAGCCCAGGTTACAGCTTTTTTTACCACCTCTTCGTACAAATAGCCACCTTTGTTAACCAGGTATTGAAAATCTTTACTGCCCGGGTTTGATGTTAGCCCCAAAACAATTATCCATTTACCATCGTACTTTAAATAGGGCGTTACGCTGTCTGTACCCATGTAAGGGGATAGCGTAATAGCATCAAAACTCACGCCCGACGCAGCCTGGTCAAAAAAAGCTTTGGCGTACATATCTGTAGTATTGCCTAAATCGCCGCGTTTGGCATCAATAATATTAAGGGTTTCGGCGGGTAAATGTTGCCATGTTTTGGCCAGGCTTTGCAGGCCCTTTACGCCCCGGCTCTCGTAAAATGCGGAGTTTGGCTTGTACGACACGCATAAATCATGAGTGGCATTAATAATCTGCCTGTTAAACTCAAAAACAGGGTCGTCAAAATCCAACAAAAAACGGGGTATCTTTTCAATATCGGTATCTAAACCTACACATAGGAAAGATTTTTTTTGTTTGATCTGTTGGATGAGTTGTTGGCGAGATGGCATGAACTTGGTATTATTTTTGTGCAAAAGAATGAAAAATACACAAAATGATTCAATTTAAACGATTATATTTTTAAAAAAATTTGAACTATTAAATAAATTGTCTAAAATTGTAGCGTTTTCCTGAATTTCTTGCACCAAAGAATCAGTTTAAAAGTTTCCAAATAATTTATTTTTAGTTCAGATTCAAAACACAATACTTGGCGCAAGGTAATTTCTACCCAAAAAAATCCTTTTGAAATATTTATTCAACACATGTCTAACACAACAGAATTAAACGATAAGCTCGTTTCTGAACTACGCGTATTAGCTAAAAGCTTTGGAATTGCCGAAGCAGATAGTTTTAGAAAAGCAGAGCTAATTACCAAAATAGTTGAGCAACAACAATTAATAGAGGCGGCACGCGCCCAACAAGAAACCGTTACATCAAATTATACTCCTGCTACACCAGAGCCCGAAAGTGCCGAAAGTAGTGCCCCCCGCAAAAGGGTACGCACCTTGAAGCCAAAAAACGAACCACGCGTTGAGGTACAGGTAAACGACACCAACCTTTTTGATCAAAACGAAGAGGAGCAGCAGCCAGAAAGGCCGGCACCAACTGTTGCCGAAACGCCATCACCGGTAACTGAGCAGGCCGGCGAAGAAAGCAGCAAACCACAAGAACCACAACCAGCTACCGAAATACGCCCGCAAAAATTTGAACGCAAGTTTAACAATAATGGCAACGGAGCGGCTAATCAACAAAAAAGCCAGGAGCCGGCAATTAACCTTGATTTTGATAACGTAATAGTTAACGAAGGCGTTTTAGAGATTATGCCCGATGGTTACGGCTTTTTACGCTCGTCTGATTATAACTACTTAACCTCTCCGGATGATATTTATGTATCGCAATCGCAAATTAAGCTTTTTGGTTTAAAAACAGGCGATACGGTACGGGGCAGCATACGCCCACCAAAAGAAGGTGAAAAATATTTTCCGCTGGTACGTGTTGAGGCCATTAATGGCCGGGTACCTGCCGAAGTGCGAGACCGTGTACCGTTTGACCACTTAACGCCACTTTTCCCTTCGGAAAAATTGAACCTTTTTACCGAGATGGGCAACTACTCAACCCGTATTATTGATTTGTTTGCCCCAATAGGTAAAGGGCAGCGTGGGTTAATTGTAGCGCAGCCCAAAACAGGTAAAACCATGTTGCTAAAGGATGTGGCCAATGCCATTGCCAAAAACCATCCGGAAGTTTACCTGATTATATTGCTGATTGACGAACGCCCCGAAGAGGTTACCGATATGGCCCGCAGCGTGCGTGCCGAAGTTGTATCATCAACCTTTGATGAGCCTGCCGAGCGCCACGTTAAAATAGCCAACATTGTTTTAGAAAAAGCTAAACGCATGGTTGAGTGCGGCCACGATGTAGTTATCCTTTTAGATTCTATAACCCGCTTGGCACGTGCTTACAATACCGTTGCACCAGCATCGGGTAAAATATTGTCGGGTGGTGTTGATGCCAATGCATTGCACAAGCCAAAACGCTTTTTTGGTGCAGCCCGTAAAATTGAAGATGGCGGCTCGTTAACCATTATTGCTACCGCCTTAACCGAAACCGGCTCCAAGATGGACGAGGTTATTTTTGAAGAGTTTAAAGGTACCGGTAACATGGAGTTACAATTAGATCGTAAATTATCTAACAAGCGTATATTCCCGGCTATTGACCTTACTGCATCGAGCACACGCCGTGATGATTTGCTGCTTGACCGCGAAACGCTGCAACGCATCTGGATATTACGTAACCATTTAGCCGATATGAATTCGCAGGAATCAATGGAGTTTTTGCAAGCGCAAATGCGTGGAACAAAAACTAACGAAGAATTCCTTATATCCATGAATTCTTAATAGTTTTGTGTAACGGAATTATTGCACGGCGGGTAATTAAACTTCACAGGCAATAATTTCGTTATAATTAAATGAATCAATTACATCCACAGCAAGTGCAGCAACGAGTACGAAAACATCTACCCAATGCCATTACCTGTGCAAATTTGTTTAGTGGCTGCTTAGGTATAGTTTTCACCTTTCAGCACAACTTAATATTTGCAGCATACGCTATATTTTTAGCTGCCATTTTTGATTTTTTTGATGGCTTTGCCTCGCGCATGCTGCAATCATTCTCCGGCATTGGTAAAGATCTTGATTCGCTTGCCGACCTGGTAAGTTTTGGCGTATTGCCATCGGCTATACTATACGAGTTACTGCTCGAGGCGCCGCAGATAGATCACGTAAGCCAGTACCTCAACTTTATTGCTTTTTTAATACCCGTGTTTTCGGCCCTACGCTTGGCTAAATTTAATACCGACGAGCGGCAGACCGATATATTTATAGGTTTACCAACCCCGGCCAATGCCATTTTGATAGCGTCATTTCCGCTTATATTGCTGCACGGCAACATGTTTTACCGCGATTATATTTTAAATCCGTTCTTTTTATCGTGCTTTACACTCGTTATGTGTTCGTTACTTGTAGCCGAGATTCCTTTAATGTCGCTCAAGTTTAAGAGTACCGATTTTCAGGAAAATTTTTACAGGTATTTATTACTCCTTATATCGGCAATTGTTATCATTTTATTTAAATTTGCCGCAATTCCGGCTATCATATTTATTTATGTAGCCATGTCTATCATCCAATTCAGATTCGCCAAATGAAATTTCAAGCAGAGATTGATGTAATGCCTAAAAAAGAAATACTTGACCCGCAGGGCAAAGCCGTAACCGGTAGTATGAAAAACTTAGGCCTTGCCGAGATACAAAATGTACGTATAGGAAAGCATATTTCGCTCGAAATAGACGCAGCTACAGAAGAAGCTGCCAACCAAAAAGTAGATGAGGCTTGCAAAAACCTTTTAGCTAACCTTATTATGGAAAGTTATAGCTTTAAGCTAAACAAGGTTTAAAGGTTAGCGGCCTTTGCCTTCATCACTATCTCTAACTTAGCCAAGGTAGGCTTTACCCTGGCAATAATTTCGTTAAATTTAGTACGAATGAGCGGGTTATCCTGGCCTAATTTTGCCAATGCTTCAACTTCCTGCATTAGTGCCTGGCTATCCGTCATACCAAAAAAGCCCAAATTAGGTTTTAATTTGTGTGCTGCCTGCGTGGCGGTAACCCATTCTTTTGAGCGAATGGCGTTATCAATGGCGTACATTAATTCGGGGGTTTGTTTTATAAACAGCTCGATAGATTCCACAATAAAATCATCGCTGCCATCAGCAATTTCTAACAAAAAAGAAAGATCAAAATTTTGATCAGATATTTCTAACTCCGACATAGCTTGGTTTAGTTATTTCAAACTTACAATTTTTTATTCAAAAAATACATTGCTGTTCAATACAAAGCATTTTAAACTCGCAATAATAAATTTAGTTGAGCAATAGTTTGATTAAGCAGCGGGTGTACATAGGCCGGTGCTATTTCGGCAAGCGGCTCAAGGGTAAACTTGCGCTTATGCAATTGCGGGTGCGGAATAATTAAATCGGGCTGGTTAATAACATCGTTGCCATAAAACAGTATGTCAATATCAATAGTTCGCGAGCCCCATTTTTCTTTACGCTCGCGGCCCAAATGCTTTTCAATATCCAATAAGGTTTTTAAAAGTTGTTGCGGTTGCAGCACGGTTTCAACCTCCAAAACCTGGTTTAAATAGTCAGGCTCATCGGTTTTCCCCCAGGCCAGCGTTTCGTGTACTTTTGATCGTTTCAGCACATTGCCAACCTGTTTTTCAATTTCGGCAATAGCACAATTTAAAAAAAAGCCCCTGTTACCAATATTACTTCCCAACAACAAAAAAACACTAATCATTGTTGTAACAAATATTGCAGTTAATACTCTTATCCATATCTATTTAGTAGTTTTGCATAGTTAAAGTTTTTTTATATTTCATGAAACAATTCTTCAAATTTGTTTTTGCCACAATAGTTGGCCTGGCTCTTACCTTCGTCCTCCTGATCTTTCTTTTAATAGGAATTGTTTCTGTAGCCACAAGTGATAAACCTGTAGATGTGCCGTCAAATTCGGTTTTGCGCATCGCACTTACTATGCCCATAAACGAGCGCACGCCCGATAACCCTTTGGCTGGTTTAAGCTTTTTAGGCTTTGATGATAATAAAACCATTGGCCTTAACGATATTTTGGCCAACATCCGCAAAGCTAAAACCGATAGCCATATTAAGGGTATTTTTTTAGATGAAAGCTATGTGCAAAGCGGCCAGGCTACTACCGAAGAAGTACGCAACGCGCTTATTGATTTTAAAAAATCGGGTAAGTTTATTGTTGCCTATTCCGAAATATATACCCAGAGCTTTTACTACCTGGCATCAGTTGCCGATAAGGTTTACATGAACCCTAAAGGGATATTTGAGCTGCATGGCTTTAGCTCGCAAGTAATGTTTTACAAAGGCGCGCTTGATAAGTTGGGCATTGATATGCAAATCATCAAAGTAGGCACTTACAAAAGCGCGGTTGAACCGTTTTTTTTAACCAAAATGAGCGATGCAAACCGTTTACAGGTAAATGCTTACTTGGGCTCTATGTACGACCACTTTTTAACCGGCATTAGCCAAAGCCGCCACATCAATAAAGATTCGTTGGCCAATATTGCCAATAATTTATTGGTGCAAAACCCCGAAGATGCGGTTAAATACAAACTGCTTGACGGGCTTAAATATAAAGACGAACTGCTTGACGAGTTGAAACAACGTACAGGAACGAGCAAAAAAAGCAACGTAAAATCGGTTAACATTGCCGATTATACAAAAGCGGGGGACGACAAAGATACCAGCGACAATGCAAGCAGCCGCATTGCCATTGTTTATGCCAGTGGCGAAATTAGCGGCGGCGAAGGCGACGATAACACCATAGGATCTGAAAAATTATCTAAAACGCTGCGCCAGGTGCGTTTAGATGATAACGTTAAAGCGGTAGTGCTGCGTGTTAACTCGCCGGGAGGCAGTTCGTTAGCCAGCGATGTAATATGGCGCGAAGTACTGCTTACCAAAAAAGTAAAACCGGTTATTGTTTCGATGGGTGATTATGCAGCATCTGGCGGTTACTACATTGCCTGCGCCGCCGATTCTATTTATGCCGAACCCAATACCGTTACAGGCTCTATAGGTATTTTTGCCATGCTGCCAAACATGCAGAAGTTTTTTAACGATAAATTAGGCCTTACCTTTGATGGTGTAAAAACGGGCAAATTTGCCGATCTGGGCGATGTTTCGCGCCCGCTTACCGAAGAAGAACGCATGATATTGCAAAACCAGGTTAACCGCGGCTACGATACATTTACCCAGGCTGTAGCCGATGGCCGCCATAAAACCCAGGCCTATATTAATAGTATTGGCCAGGGCCGAGTTTGGACGGGCAGCCAGGCCATTAAAATAGGATTAGTTGATAAGTTGGGTAACATTAACGACGCCGTTAAATCTGCCGCAAAAAAAGCCAACATTAAAACTTACAGTATAGTACCCTACCCCGAGCAAACCAGCAAGTTTAAAAATATAGGCAAAAGCTTAAGTGTTGAAGTACGCGCGGCCATGGTGAAAAGCGAATTGGGCGATAACTATCAATATTATAACCAAGTAAAACAAACCGTACAACGTAGTGGTGTACAAATGCGTATGCCGTATGATGTGGTAATAAAGTAAAATTTTAAAAAACAAAAAAGCCTCTTAAATTACAATTTAAGAGGCTTTTTTGTTTTAAATACCATATAATCTGTAAGTATGTGTAACTTCAACAATTAATTTACAATTTGTCTTGTTAATTACCAGCCGCTCCAATTATTTTCTTTCGTTACGAAACCGTTAATCATTAACAAAATCTAATTTGTTTATTGTAAACCATTAAGCATTACTATAAACGCCAAGCAAATGCAGCACATTAAAGAAATTGTTAAACTTTTAGAACATTCACAACACTACTATACAATTGCCATTGGCATGGATAGTGTTTACTTTTACGTGAGCCCTAATTATGATAGAAATTTTAGGTTGCTAAACGACACATTGCTGGGAAAGCCCTTCCATATTACCCTGCACCCTGATGATGTAAAAATGTGTGGCGATACGGGCGCAAAATGTTTTGAAACTCCTTACAAATTGCAAACCGCCATTTTACGCAAGCACGATGGCTATGGAGGTTTTATTTCGACACAATGGGAATTCAAAGCTTTATTTGACGACAATAATGCTCCCGCCGGTGTTTTTTGTATAGGCCATAATATTACAAAATATGTTGATACCCAAAAGCAACTGCTAAGTGCCGAAACCGAAATAGTCCAAAAAAACGATCAGTTGGATCAAATTAGTTTTATGCAATCGCATGTTATCCGCAAACCCTTAGCCAATATACTGGGCCTGGTACAGGTATTAGACGGCATGGATGTAGAGCCCGAACTGCACAATATAAAAATGATGATAATTGATAGCTCAACAGAGCTTGATAACGTTGTTAGAGGTATCATAGAAAAAGCAAAGAGTATTTAAAATCACATCAGAGGGGGTAGATTTACAAATCCGCACACCTACCCGCCTGCACATCTACAATCTAATTTCGTATTTTTACACCATCTGATAACTCGATGGAAAATAAACCTATTGCCCGTACCCTGCGTTTGCTTAGTCAGTTAATGGAACTGCACGAGGTTAACCCGTTCAAAATAAAATCGATAGCTAACGCAGCGTTTAAGGTTGATAAGCTTCCTTTTAAACTGGCCGATAAGCCTTTTGATGAATTAGAAAAAATTGACGGTATTGGTAAAAGTTTGGCGGGTAAAATTGCTGAGCTATTAACTACCGGCACCTTAATAGAATTGCAAGAGTTATTAGCGGCCACGCCCCCCGGCGTAGTTGAAATGCTGGCCATTAAGGGCATTGGCCCTAAAAAAATAGCCGTTATTTGGCACGACTTAAATATTGAAAACATTGGCGAACTATTTTACGCCTGTAACGAAAACCGTTTAATTGAGGCCAAAGGCTTTGGCTTAAAAACGCAGGAAGAGATACGCAAGGCCATTGAATTTAAAATGGCAAGCAGCGGCAAGTTTTTGTATGCCCAGGTTGAAACTTTCGCCCAAAACATGCTGGAACAATTACAGCAACTTTTACCCGATGCTGATATGATCATTTGCGGAGATTATCGCAGACGGGTTGAAATTATAACCGATTTAGTTTACGTTATAGGCGCAGACGACGTTGGCGAGGCCATTACTGCTTTACAACGTGCCGATTTGCTGCAAAACATGCAGGTAACCGACAACACCATTAGCGGTGAAACTGAAGCCGGTTTGGCTGTTAGTTTGGTTGTTAGCGATACCGTACATTTTTATACTGAAGTTTTTGCCCAAACCGGTAATAAAGAGCATGTTGAAGCGGTTTTAAACCGGATAAAACAACCCAACCTGGAGGTTGAAAGCGAGGAAGAAATTTATGAAAACGCGGGCCTGCCTTATATAGAACCCGAATTGCGCGAAGGCACGGCTATTATTGCCAAAGCAATAGCAAGCGAATTACCGCAACTGATAACCTATGACGACCTGAAGGGAACGCTGCACAACCACAGTACCTGGAGCGACGGTGTGCATTCGCTGGAAGAGATAGTACCTTACCTTCGCGATACGCTGGGGCTTGAGTACCTGGGCATTTGCGACCATAGCAAGAGTGCCTTTTATGCCAAAGGTTTGAGTATTGAGCGGGTTTTACAACAGCACGAGGAGATAGATTATATTAATAAAAACACGCCCGGGTTCCATATTTTTAAAGGCATCGAGTCGGACATTTTGAACGATGGCCAGTTAGATTATCCCGATGAGATATTACAGCGTTTTGATTTTATTGTAGCATCGGTACACTCAAACCTTAAAATGGACCACGATAAGGCTACCGCCCGTTTAATTAAAGCTATAGAAAACCCCTATACCACCATTCTGGGGCACCCAACAGGAAGGCTTTTACTAAGCCGTAACGGTTATAGTATTGATTATAAAAAGGTGATTGATGCCTGTGCCGCCAATGGCGTGGTTATCGAAATTAACGCCAACCCGCTTAGGCTGGATTTGGACTGGCGCTGGCACCAGTATGCGCTGGATAAAGGCGTGTGGCTATCCATAAACCCCGATGCCCACCGCAACGAGGGCTTTTTAGATATGCACTACGGCGTTTTAACCGCGCGCAAAGGTGGCTTATACAAAGAGCGTTGCCTTAATGCATTGAGCCTTGACGAGATAAAACAGGTATTTGCAAAACGGAAAGCCCACACATCAATCAATAAATAATTTGGAACAGGGCCTTAAAATACTGGTGATCCGCTTTAGCTCAATGGGCGATATTATTTATACTACCCCCGTTGTGCGCTGTTTAAAAAAGCAACTACCAGGCGCGCAGATACACTTTTTAACCAAACCTGCTTTTAAATACATTTACGATAATAACCCGTATGTTGATAAGCTACACTTGCTTAAAACAACATTGAAAGAAACTATTGCCGATATTGAGGCCGAGAAGTTTGATTATATTATTGATTTGCATAACAACCTGCGCACCTCGCTCATTAAGTGGAAAACGGGTATTAAATCGTTCACCTATAACAAGCAAACCATCCGCAAATGGTTATCGTTAAAACTGCATTTACAATTGGTTCCGCCTATACACTTGGTTGAGCGGTATATGCAAACGGTAAGCCTTTTGGGCATTAAAAATGATGATAAGCCTATTGATTATTATATCAAGGCCAATTATTCGTTACAAACATTGTTGCCTGCAACGCACCAACAGGGGTACATCGTTTTTATCATCGGGGCAACCCATTTTACCAAACGCATGCCCAATAATAAAATAATAAGTGTATGCAATAAAATAGGCCTGCCAGTGGTTTTATTAGGAGGTAAAGATGTACAGGCAAATGCCGCCGAAATTGAAGCTGCTGTAGGTGAAAAAGTTTATAATGCCTGTGGTGTTACCACTTTAGATCAATCTGTTTACCTGGTATCTAAATCCCAAAAGGTAATTGGTTTTGATACCGGGCTTACTCACATTGCCGAGGCTTTTAATGTTCCTATAGCTTCTGTTTGGGGCAGTACCGTGCCCGAGTTGCTGGGTGTGCAACCCTACAAGGTTAAAGATGCACAAGTAATTGGCATTGAACTACCTTGCAGGCCCTGCTCAAAGTTCGGGCTGGAAAAGTGTCCCTTAGGTCATTTTAAATGTATGAACGAAATACCTGAAAATGTAATTGTTAATTTTGTAAATAATGCGTAAATAGCGTTCCTAATTAAAAAATGCCCCTAAATGCGTAAACTATTTTTAACCCTGAATTTAATATTTATTGTTGCTACCTTTGCGTTTGGGCAAAAAGTACAATATGGCCTTAAAGCCGGCTTTGGCTTTGCAACGCAGGATATTGACAATCAGGATGTATCTGCAAATTCGGTAACAACCTACTACATAAACGGCTATGCCGATTTGCACCTTAAAAGTAAATTTTATTTACAAGCCGGCATTGGTGTATTGGGCAAAGGCGCAAAGCAATACCAAAATGCGCAAACCAATACCATTACCCTAACCTATCTGGAAGTACCTGCAACCCTTTTATATAAAATTGATTTGCCAACCTTAGGCAAAATATATGTAGGTGCAGGGCCATATGCAGCTATGGGTTTGAGTGGCAATAACCAGTTAGAAAACGTAAATACAACATCGGGAAGCAGCATTACTTTTGGTAATGATGGGGGCTATAAAAAGGTGGATTACGGCGTAAACTTTGCAACCGGCCTTGAGCTAAATAACCATTTAACGTTTAACATGCGCTATAGTTTAGGCCTTAACAATATAGCCACTGATAACGACCCGGTAAACACTAATACCAACAGTGTTAAAAACCAAATTTTTACTATTGGTTTAGGTTTTTGGCTTTAAAGGCTCAATTTTTATGAAAAGGTTAATGATAGTTCGGCACGCCAAGTCCGACTGGGACGATGCGAGTTTAAGTGATTTTGAGCGACCGCTAAACCACCGGGGCAAACAAGCCGCGCCAGATATGGCAGCAAGGTTGCTAAAGGATGGCATCATTCCGCAATATTTGTTAAGCAGCCCGGCATTGAGGGCCAAAACAACGGCCGATATTTTCGCCAAAACACTTGGCCTTGCGCAACCATCGTATAATAAAGCTATTTACGAGGCAAGCTACCCTACCCTGCTTAACATGGTAAACAATTTGCCCAATGCTTATAATTTTGTAGCCATTTTTAGGCACAACCCTGGTTTAAGCAACCTGCTGTTTAACCTTACCGGCGAACTGTACGACATGCCAACCTGCACAGTTGCCATAATTGATTTCGAATTTGATTTTTGGAACATGGTAAGCGCCGATACCGGAACAATAACCTACTACGATTATCCCAAAAACGGAGATTAATAGCATTCCAGTTGCCGCCGCATCCCTTAGTGGTTAATTGTATAAGCCTTGCCCGGTAATGAGTTTACAAAGCCCTGCATTTCAAGGTTTAATAAGTTCATGGCCAGTTGGCTCAAAGGTAAATTGGTTTTAAAGGCCAAATCGTCAATACCAAGCATACCTGCATTTTGTTTTATAGTTTCAAACACCAAAAGTTCGTTGGCCGATAGGTCTATCGGGAGGGTTAATTGAGCTTGCTGCTTAGTGTTACCGTCCAGCTTTTCCCATCCTAAAATATACGCCAAATCGGCTCCCGATGTTAACAGCGCAGCTTTATTATTGCGGATTAAAAAGTTACACCCGGTTGAAAACTCATCGGTAATACGTCCCGGAAAGGCAAATACATCCCTGTTGTACGAATTTGCAATTTCGGCAGTTATCAGAGCTCCGCCTTTAATGCTTGCCTCAACAACAATGGTAGCATCGGCCATGCCGGCAACTATGCGGTTACGTTTAGGAAAGTTTTCCCTATCGGGCGTAGTGCCCGACGGAAAATCGGTTAGCAGGCCACCATTGCCAAGCATTTTATCGGCAATTGGCTTATTTTGTGCGGGATAAATACGGTCGAGCCCGTGGGCCAGTACACCAACAGTGGGTATGCCGGCCCGTAAGCATTCTTTGTGGGCCGTTACGTCAATACCATAAGCAAGCCCGCTTACTATAATTACATCGTAAGCTTTAAGGTCGTCAATCAATTCGCGGCAAAGTTGTTTGCCATAATCGGTGGCGTTACGGGTGCCCACTACGCTGATGATACGCGCCTCATTTAAATTGGCAGTACCTTTATAATACAACAGGGCCGGGGCATCATTACAGTTTTTTAACCTTTTGGGATAAGCGGCATCGCCATAAAACATCACCTTAATATCGTTCCGCTCAATAAAATCCAGCTCCCTGCGGGCACGTTCAAGCGCATCCTTAAAATTTAACTGCGCAATGGTTTTTGTGCTGATGCCGGGTATCTGCATCAGTTTTTTAACCGGAGCCTCAAATACAGCTTCGGCACTGCCGCAATAACTTACTAAAACCTTAGCTAAATGGTCGCCAATATTTTTGGTAAACGTTAAGGCAATTTGGTGGAGTGTTGACATATAGGAGTTGCCAACTAAATTATAAAATATTGACATTGATGGCAACATTACTTATAAAATATATATTATTGTGTAAGTGAAACCTAACCCATGAAAACTAAAAACAGTATCAACTTTATTTACCTTTTCTCTTTACTTATTTACAGCATATTAAGTTTTTTAGTTTTGCCGGCTTTTAGCCAGGCAACAGTTAATGATGATAACAAAATATATACAGGAGTTGAACACTACCCTATTTTTCCGGGTGGCGAAGCAGATTTTGCAAAGTTTTTAACTAATACCATTAATTATCCGCTCGAGGCAGCAATGCAAAATGTAAAGGGCCGTGTATACGCACAATTTGTGGTTGAAAAAGACGGCAGCCTAACCGACATCAAAATATTACGAGAACCCAATAATGGCCACTCACTAGGGGAAGAAGCTATCAGGGTTTTAAAATTATCGCCAAAATGGACACCGGGTACGCAAGACGGAAAAAATGTTAGGGTGCAATATGTTGTGCCCATTAACTTTAATATAGCAGCTCCGCCTGTGCAACCAACATCTAATACAGTTACAGCAAATGGCACGGATGTAAAAACATTTAATTCATTTTCAGACACCTCAAAAAGAGGCATCTATTATCTCAGCACTTCGCACCCGCCATTTTTTAATGGCGGCACGCAGGCGCTTAATGACTTTCTGAAGAACAATATCAAATATCCAGAAGGAATTGAAACGAAACATAACGCCAGGGTTATTACCGAGTTTATTGTGGAGACCGATGGCTCGCTATCAAACATAAGCACGCTATTTAAAGATGATAGTACTTTTGCAAAAGAGGCTCTGCGGGTACTTAAGCTAAGCCCGAAATGGAGCCCGGGCATATTTGAAAACAAAAGCGAGAAAACCCCACAACGGACGTTGGTTGTATTACCGATTGATTTTGCTTCAAAAAACACCCCATTACCCGAAATTAAAACCACACAAGACTCTATCGACAATCATTTAATTTTTACTACCGACGATCAGCAACCGGCTTTTCCGGGTGGGGAAGCAGGCTTTGGTAAGTTTTTAGTCGATCATGTGAGATATCCGGCATTGGCAAAAGAACGTGATGTGACTGGTAGGGTATTCGTTCAATTTGTGGTAGAGAAAGATGGCACATTAACTCATTTGCATATACTACGCGATCCTGGAAGTGGCTTGGGTGATGAAACAGTAAGGGTATTAACACTTTCGCCACCTTGGATACCAGCCGTAAAAAGCGGACAGCATGTGCGTGTATCATATACCGTTCCGATGAATTATAACACCGCACCGTAATTGCAATAATTTCATATTTTGCCCATTAATTTCGGCCTCCGCAATTAATGGGCGGTTTTTTATTTTATTAAAGTTTAGCCGATCGCTTCCCAGCATATAAGGCGAGCAATGGCCTATGCGTTATCGGGATTTCTTGTAACATTCGGTTTTTAAGCCTCTTCTCACCCGCTTCTTGCAAATATTTGATAACAATAAAAAAACTATAAAAATAGTTTGGAAACTGCATTTATAGTTTATACCTTCATTAAACCAAACTATAAAAATAGTTAGTCATGAAGAAAACCATCAAAGAACTCACCAAGGCAGAAGAACAAGTAATGCGCATACTATGGCAACTTAAAGAAGCCATTGTAAAAGATGTTGTTGAACAAATGCCGGAGCCCAAACCGGCTTATAACACCGTTTCTACCGTAGTACGAGTGTTAGAAACCAAGGGATTTATTGATCATAAAGCATACGGTAATTCGCATGTGTATTTCCCGGTGATAAGCGAAGACAATTATAAAAAGTTTGCCTTCGATAAAATCATGAATAACTACTTCAGTAACTCGTACCAAAGTTTGGTTTCGTTTTTAGTGAACGAAAAAAACATGAGCGTTAACGAACTGGAAGAATTAACCAAACTGGCCCAAAACCTCAAAAACAAAAAGCCATGAACCTGATACACTATTTATTAGAGGCTAACCTATATCTGGCCGCCTTTTTTATGCTTTATGTTTTGTTTTTAAGAAGCGAAACGCTGTATCAACTCAACCGCGCCTACCTGCTTATAACCAGTTTAATTGCTTTTGTTATTCCGCTACTGCAACTGGGCATTTTAAAACCGGTTGGCAATGCGTTGGCCGATACCGGCACAATATCAATTGACGATGGGTTAACCAATGTAACGGTTTTACCTGCCGTTACGCAAGCAAATACACAATTGCAAACCGCCAAATGGACATTAGCCGATTATGAGTTAGCTATTTATGTAACCGTTACCTTGGCATTGTTTGCTTACCTCGTTTTTAAAATTGTTAAACTTATTGCATTATCAAAAAAAGGAACTGCAACACGTAAGGATAATTTTACGGTGATTGAAATTCCCGGTCAAAATGTGGCCTTCTCGTTTTTTGGGTACTTGTTTGTAAATACCGAATTGCTTTCGTCGCAAACCATACTGCACCACGAAGAAGTTCACATCCGGCAAAGGCACTCCTGGGATGTTATTTACTTTGAGCTTATCAAAATCATCAACTGGTTTAACCCCGTTGTTTATTTAATGCAAAGAAGTTTAAAAGAGGTACACGAATTTATTGCCGACCAGCAAGTAGCCAATAATGAAACCGGAGCGGCAGACTATGCCGATTTTTTAATCAGCAATGTTTATGGCTTAACGCCCAACCAAATAACCAATTCGTTTTTCAATAAAAACCTGTTAAAAAGAAGAATAATTATGTTGTATCAAAAAAAATCGGGCAGGGCTGCAAGGCTTAAATACCTGCTAACCCTACCGCTGTTAGCAGGGTTATTATGCCTTTCAACAATGGCATTCACCAATAAAAACTATGGCTGGCTTGATTTGGCTCCTAAAACACCTTTTTCAAATCTACAAAAATCCAAAACCGCAGTAACCGACACTACCGACGAGTATACTAAAGGATGGAATGACGCTGCGCGGGACTACAAAAATGGAAAAGCCCTTAATGAGCCGCAAACCAACGTTAGCGATACAACACCACATAGTAAAACTGCCGGTAAGGCATTGGCCGATACCACTAAAAGCAACCTTATATTTAATGCTGTTGAACATCAGCCGCAATTTCCGGGTGGCGAAGAAGGTTTTAAAAATTTTTTAATAGCAAACATCAGATACCCAAAAGCGGCTAAAGATGCCAAGGTATCCGGACGGGTATTTGTACAGTTTATTATTGAAAAAGACGGAAGTTTAAGCGGCCTTAAAGTACTGCGCGACCCCGGTATGGGTTTAGGCGACGAAGCTGTTAGGGTACTGCAACTATCGCCAAAATGGGCACCGGGCGTGCAAAGCGGCAAAACTGTTAGGGTACAATACACGGTACCTGTTAACTTTGCGCTGGATGACGACAAGCCTATTGTTGTTAAAGAATCAAACCCGCCCGTGCCGCAACTTGCCAATATTCAGCCGAATGATGGTGGCCCGCCAGTTTATAACTCAGTTGAAATACTGCCCCTTTTCCCCGGTGGTTTACGCGCCTTTCAGAATTTTTTAACAACAAACATAAGGTATCCGGCTGCCGCCAAAGTAACAGGCGTACAAGGCCGTGTATTTGTACAGTTTATTGTTGAAAAAGATGGCTCGCTATCAAATATGAAAGTATTGCGCGACCCTGGTAGTGGCCTGGGCGATGAAGCAGTACGCGTATTAAGTTTATCACCAAAATGGGTTGCCGGTACAAACAAAGGACAAACGGTTAGAACGGCGTATACCGTACCTGTAAATTTTGCTTTGACCGATAATAACGCGCCTAAGGATATAAATGCTTTATATAAATATGTGCAGACACATGTACGCTATCCGGCTCAAGCCAAAGAAAACAACATACAAGGCCGGGTATTTGCAGCATTTACGGTTGATGCCGATAAAAAAATACAAAATGTGTTGATATTGCGGGCACCCGATAAATCAATAGCCGACGAAGTGACAAGGGTAATAACAAACTGTGGTGTTTTAAGCGATGGTAAACTCAACACAACCTATACTATACCGGTAAACTTTAGCATCAATTATGATAATTACAAAACCGATGCACCTAAACCGGTAAACGCCCAGCCCGTAACTAACAAATACGAGCCTAACAATAATGAAAAAGTGACCTTAAACGAGGTAGTTGTTACTACCTACCCAACCGTTAAATAGTATATTAAACTATTCCCTTTACGTAGATAACTTGCTTGGTTTCAAAAAACTCCTCGTTAAAGTAATCTTTCAGTTGAAATTGCCGAACCTTTAAACCAGATTCGGCAATTTCTTGTTTTAAATCGCCGCCTTTAAGGTAAAGTATTCCGTTAGGGAGGGTGTTGTTTGATGTTTTGTTAAACTTATTTTTAACCCAGGGATAAAAATCTTTAAGCTGCGTTACCGCACGCGATACCACAAAATCAAACTTCCCGCTCACCTCTTCGGCGCGGTTGTGTGATGCCTTTACGTTATCCAATCCCAGGGCACTGGCAACTTCCTGCACTACTTTAATTTTTTTCCCTATAGAATCAACCAAATGAAATTGGGTTTGCGGAAACATAATGGCTAAAGGTATGCCGGGGAAACCGCCGCCTGTGCCAACATCCAACACTTGTTCGCCGGGTAAAAACTGCATTACTTTGGCAATTCCTAACGAGTGCAGCACATGGCGTTCAAACAGCAAATCAATATCCTTACGGGATATAACGTTAATTTGGCTGTTCCAATAGGTATATAAATCAAACAGTTGGGCGTATTGGCTTTGCTGCGGGTTGGTTAAGTTATCGAAGTGTTTGTTAATAATGTCAGATGTCATCGCGGTTACGTGCGTTTACAATGTTACCCAATAAATACCTTGCTCTAAATAACTGCGCTTTAACAGTGCCTAAAGGCAAGTCGAGTTGTTCGGCAATTTCCTCGTACGATTGTTCGTCGAAGTAGCGCAATACAATCAAGTTACGATAACGGGGAGGCAGGCTATCTATCAAAAGTTTAAGCAACTGGGTTTGCTCCCGCTTCATCGACATTTCTTCCGGGTTAAGCGTGTCCGATTTAATTTGCAACGGCCTGTCGTCGCCGTCCTCATCAACCATCCCGTTTATCGATAAGGTATTCAACTTTTTTTTCCGGATAAAATCGATACAGTTATTGGTACCTACCCTAAACAGCCAGGTACTAAAGGCGTAGTCGGGCTGGTACTTATCCAGTTTTTCAAAGGCTTTGGCAAAAGTTTCCACGGTAAGGTCCATTGCATCCTCCTTATTGTTAACCATTTTAAGGGCCATAAAGTAAATAGAGTCCTTATAACGGTGCATCAGGTCGGCATACGCTTTCTGGTCCCCTTCACGAGCTCTATTAACTAACCTAAAGTCGTTTTTAGCATTATCAGAAAAATTTGCATTTACTTCCATTGCTTAGTTTTGGTAAAGGTACCCAATAAGCCAAACAAGTTTAGGTATATGTAATAAATAATATCAAAAAAAGGCAGGTACCAAATTAAATCGGCACAGCTTAATTTTTTATAGATGTTGTTATAGATGGCAACCTGAAAAATAAGACGGAACATAAATACCCCCAGCAGCATCCACGGCAGGTAACTCACTACCGCCAAATAAATAAGCAGGGCGTAAAACACAAAACCGCTTATGGCATCAAAACTTAAAAAACGCCTATGTTTATTTTTATAAAGCTTACCCACGCCCATGTGCCGCTTTTTTTGCCGGTAATAGCTTCTAAACGTTTCTTTAGGGCTACTAAGGATGTGGGCATCACGGTGTATCTCTATATCCACATTCTGGCTTGTAGCGTTTTGATTAACAAATAAATCGTCGTCGCCGGCCATAACATGCATGTGCGCCGCAAAGCCTTTGTTGGCAAAAAACAAAGTTTTAGTATAGGCCATGTTGCGGCCTATACCCATATAAGCTTCACCGTTTAACGCTGCCGATAAATAATTTATGGCGGTTTTTAAGGTTTCGAACCTGATAAACAAATTTAAAAGCCCACGCTGCCGTTTATAGGGCGAGTATCCTAAAACTATTGCCGTTTTGCCTTTAAATTTGTCGGCCATGCGGGCTATCCACCTTCCGGATACTGGTTCGCAATCGGCATCGGTAAATAGCAGGTGCTCATTTTTAGCGGCCTTTATACCCATTGTTAATGCAAACTTTTTGCCGGTTTTAAAACGGGGATGCTCGGTTACGGTAACTACTTTGAGTTTTGGGTATTGCTTTTCGTACTCGAGCAATAAATAGTCCGACATATCCGACGAGCAATCGTTAACAACAACAACTTCGTAGTCGGGGTAATCCTGATCTAAAATTATGGGCAGGTTATTTTTTAAATTATCGTGCTCGTTACGTGCCGAGATAATTACAGATATGGGCAGGTTACTAACCGGAGCATCACCGGATGGTTTATAGGATGCCAACCGCCTGTGATTGGCTATTAAAAAATAAAGTTGAGTAATAAAACAGACCTGAAGAACGACGAAAAATATTTCTTTTATAACTTCCAAAACCGCGATTTTTAAAAACAGGGTAAATTTCTTAAAAAGTAATGAATTTACGATTGTAATGATAAAATAATTCGGCTTAATAATAAGGGCTTTATTTGTTAATTTTGCCCTTTCAGATGAAATTCAAATTAACAGCAAATGATCCGCTTTCAAAGGCCCGTGCCGGCGAAATAACTACAGATCATGGTACCATACAAACGCCTATTTTTATGCCTGTGGGCACTGCAGGCACAGTTAAAGCCGTTCACCAGCGCGAATTAAAGAACGATATTGAGGCGCAAATAATTTTAGGCAACACCTACCATTTATACTTGAGGCCCGGTTTAGATACGCTTGAAAAGGCAGGCGGCCTGCATAAATTTAACGGCTGGGACGGCCCGATATTAACTGATAGCGGCGGCTACCAGGTGTATTCGCTCACAGAAGTTCGTAAAATTAAGGAAGAGGGCGTAACGTTTCGTTCGCATATTGATGGTTCAAAACACCTGTTTACGCCCGAGAATGTGATGGATATACAGCGCACCATTGGCGCCGATATTATTATGGCCTTTGATGAGTGTACCCCCTACCCTTGCGAATATGGCTACGCGCGCCGAAGTTTAGATATGACTCACCGCTGGTTAAAACGCTGCTGCGACAGGTTTGACAGCACCGAACCTAAATACGGCTACAGCCAAACATTTTTCCCTATTGTGCAAGGTTCGGTTTATAAAGACCTCAGGATGAAATCTGCCGAGGTTATAGCATCCTTTGAGCGCGAAGGCAATGCCATAGGCGGCCTATCGGTAGGCGAACCGGCCGAAGAAATGTACGCCATGACCGAAGTGGTGTGCGATATATTACCGAAAGAAAAACCGCGTTATTTAATGGGCGTAGGTACACCCGTTAATTTGCTGGAAAATATAGCACTCGGTATTGATATGTTTGATTGTGTTATGCCTACCCGCAATGGCCGCAACGGCATGTTGTTTACCAAAAATGGTATTATCAATATTAAGAACGAGAAGTGGAAAAACGATTTTTCGCCGGTTGATGAAGACAGCGACCTTTTTGCCGATATAAGCTATTCAAAAGCTTATCTTCGTCATCTGATACATTCGGGCGAGATGTTGGGCGCACAAATAGCTACCCTGCATAACCTGCATTTTTACTTGTGGCTGGTTAAACAAGCCCGCGAAAAAATAATTGCAGGTAATTTTTACGATTGGAAAAACAGCATGGTTAAATCACTTGCGCAACGTTTATAATACATGTTAAATAAATACATCAAAGTTTTCGATTGGTATATCATCAAAAAATACCTGGGCACCTTTGTATTTACCATAGCTATTTTTGTGGTGGTTATTGTGGTTTTTGATGTATCCGAAAAGCTGGATAACTTTTTAAAAGCCAACGTAACACTAAACCAAATCATATTTCAATATTACGCCGGCTCTATACCGTTTTATATTGATATGCTATCGCCGCTTATTAACTTTTTGGCGGTAATATTTTTTACGGCAAAAATGGCCAACCAAACCGAAATTGTTCCGATTTTAAGCGGAGGTGCCAGCTTTAACCGCTTTTTGCGCCCTTATTTTATATGTGCCTCTTTAATATTCACGGTATCGTTATTTGCCGATATTTATTTAATCCCGTTTACCAATCAGCTAAAAAACACTTTCGAAAACTCGTATGTGGTGCTCGAAGATCATACAAAAGTTGATGTGCATATACAATTAGATAAAAACACCTTTGTATACATGCAAACATTTAATGACGACATTAAAACGGGTTATATGTTTACGCTCGAAAAATTTAACGGTGATGTAATGAAACAAAAGCTTACCGCAAATAGTATTGGTTACGATACCGTAAAACACCGTTGGACCATGCATGGCGTTGATGTTAGATATGTTAATGGCTTACGCGAAAAGATGGTTCATAGCGAGACTAAAGACACTGTTTTGGAGATGGTACCGGCAGATTTTGTTTTGCATAACAACATTTACAACGCCATGTCTATGAGCGAGCTGAACAAAAAAATAGACAACGAATCTATGCGCGGTACCGGCGTTTTGTACGACATGCTGTTTGAAAAATATTACCGCTTTGTACACCCTTTTGCCGCCTTTGTACTCACGCTTATCGGCGTTTCATTATCGTCCCGTAAGGTAAGGGGCGGTGTTGGTTTACCTTTGGGTATAGGTTTCTTTTTATGTTTTGCTTATATTGTTGTAGATAGGTTTGCCAACGTATTTTCGCTTAAAGGCGGTTTGCATCCTATCATCGCAGTATGCATCCCCAACCTGTTATTTGGCTTATTAGGCTATTACCTGTTACGTAAGGCTCCAAAATAATGCCCGGCACCACTACCAAAACACAGTTAAATAAAAACCTTATTATTTTACATTTTACGGTTTTTATATGGGGCTTTACCGGCATTTTGGGTAAACTTATCCACGTACAATCGGTTTACCTGGTTTGGTACCGGGTGCTTATAGCTTTGGTTACGCTTTATGCCTATTTTAAGTTTAACGGCAACAATTACAAGGTAACACGCAACCTGTTTTTAAAACTATTTTTTATTGGCGCGCTGGTTGGCGGCCATTGGATATTGTTTTTCCAGGCCATAAAATCTTCCACGGTTTCGGTAACGTTGGTGTGCCTGTCGTCCATAACCTTGTTTACGGCTATTTTTGAACCTTTACTGAGCAAAAAGAAAATCTCGAAACTCGAAATACTGGCCGGCTTGTTCATTATCTCGGGCATTTTAATAATTTTTAAATTTGAAACCCAATACACACTGGGTATTGTTTTGGGTTTGTTAAGCGCAACCTTTGCCAGTTTATTTTCCATATTTAATTCAAAACTGGTTAAGCACAGCGATGCTCCGGTTATTGCTTTTTACGAACTGTTAGGTGCCGTTGTATGGATAAGCATTTATTTGTTATTTACAGGCGGTTTTAATGCCAGCATGCGGTTAGTACCTGCGGATATTGGATACCTGGTTATATTAGGTACCGTTTGCACATCGCTGGCTTATGTTGCAGGTGTATCGGTAATGAAAGAGTTTTCGGCCTTCCGCGTTGCACTCATAACCAACCTTGAGCCCGTGTATGGCATTATAATGGCATTTTTATTTTTTGGCGAAATGGATAAAATGACAGCCGGTTTTTGGGTTGGGGCCATCATTTTATTATCAACCATATTTTTATTCCCGGTTGCTAAAACAAGGCTGGCGGCGCGCAAAGCAACATAATAGCTCTGCCATTTTTTTTATCGCATTAATTTGAAATAAATTTAAAAACTTTCATCTTGGTTTAACTGTTTACCCCAATAACTATGCGCATCAAAACAATCCTACTCATTGTTGTAACTATTTTGCTTACTGTAATTATTATGCAAAATAACCAGGAAGTAACATTCAGTATTTTATTTTGGAATCCACGGTTCTCTATCCTCATTTTAACGGCGGTTATTGCGGTAACAAGTTTATTAATAGGCATCCAAATAGGCCGTCCGCGAAAAGCAAAGTTCGACGAATCGCACCCATCTATGGATAACCCAACCGGTACAAAAAACCCACCCTTAACCGACGAGGATCGCGAATACATTAAGTAACGATACTTAAAACTTTAAGTAACTTAGGTAACGCTTTGCACTATCTGGTTTTAAAACGCACATCAAAAAAATTATTATGACTATAGGATTTATTGGCTTAGGAAATATGGGCACCCCAATGGCCCAAAACCTTATTAAAGCCGGATACCATTTACAAGTTTACAACCGCACCATTGCCAAAGCCGATGAGCTTGAGCAGGCATCAATTACCAAATGCAATACCCCTGCCGAGGCTGCTGCCAACGTTCAGTTTGTGGTATCGATGTTATCAGAAGATGAAATTTTGAAAGAAGCTGTTTCGGGCGAGAATGGCCTATTGCACACGTTCCCCAAAGGAGGCGTACATATTTCCATGAGTACCATTTCGCCCGAAACTTCCCAACTGCTTTCCGGCCTGCACGAGCAGGCTGGCAGCCATTATATTGCCGCTCCGGTTTTTGGCCGCCCCGAAGCGGCAGCCGCAAAAAAACTATTCGTTTGTACATCGGGCGCGGCCCTGCACAAAGCAGCCGCCCAACCTATACTAGAGGCCCTGGGCCAAAGCGTAACCGATTTTGGTGAAGACGCCGGGGCAGCCAACGTACTTAAAATTGCAGGTAATTTTATGATTATTGCCTCGCTGGAACTAATGGCCGAGGCCTTTACCCTTGCAGAAAAAAACGGATTAGACCGTGTGGCTGTTGCCAACTTTTTTGGCTCAACCTTGTTTAATGCACCTATTTACCAAAACTATGGCAAGCTTATTGCCAACAAGCAATACCAACCGGTAGGCTTTAAAGCCCGCCTTGGCTTAAAGGACGCCCGCCTTGCAATTAAACTGTCGCAAACCAGCCATACACCTATGCCGCTTGCCATGCTGGCGCACAACCGCTTATTAACAGCCGTTGCAAAAGGTGGCGGCGATAATGATTGGGTTGAAGCTTTTGGCAAGGGCGTTACAGATGATGCGGGAATTTAATTAGCCCCACCCAAACCCTCCCCGGTAGGGAGGGTTTAATAATCAAATGCTATATAAAATTAAAATGCTAATCAAAAGTCTCCCCAACCGGGGGAGATTTAGAGGGGGCTAAACACTTGGTTATCTTTTTCCAAAAATTCCAGGTCGGGCTTGTTTTCAAATATCCCGAATACGGAGGCACCGCTGCCGCTCATGCTGGCATATAAAGCTCCGGCCTGGTAAAGGGCTGCTTTTACGCCCCTAATTTCGGGATGCGCCTTAAAAATATGATCTTCAAAATCGTTTTTTATGTGGTTGCGCCACTCGGCAACGGGCAGTTTTATCAATTCTTTTAACGATGTTTTTACCGGTGCAGGTTTTACGCCCCGATAAGCCTCACCTGTGGATACATGCGTAGGTGGCATCACCAAAGCCAGGTAGTAGCCAGAAAGATTGAGCGTTACCGGTTCAAACTGGTCGCCCTTGTCGAAAGCGAATACAGGTTTGCTTTCTATAAAAAAAGCACAATCGGCACCTAAAACGCGCGCATAATTGCGCATTGCTTCGGCAGATAAATTTAAGCCGAACATTTGGTTAATTAACCTGATAAAATATCCGGCATCAGCCGAACCCCCACCCAAACCGGCGCCAATAGGAATGTGTTTATGCAGATGAATGCTCACAGGAGGCAAGTCATGATCCTGCTTCATCAGGTGATAAGCTTTGATGCAAAGGTTATCTGCTACGTCGCCCGGTATACCCAGGCCCGAAGCTTCGAAGTGCAAGTGGTCGCTTTTTATAATCTCCAACACATCGTTTATTTTGATGGGATAAAAAACAGTTTCCAAATCGTGGTAACCATCTGCGCGGCGGGCGGTAATATTTAACCCTATATTTATTTTAGCTATCGGAAAATTTATCATAAACGAAAACGACTAACAACGGACTCTATTTTTGCACATCCCGTAGGATACCAAAATTAGTTTTTTTTCTTTTGTGTTTTGGAAAAGTTATTGGTTAGTGAGTTATTAGGTTATTGGTTAATGGTACCTCGCCCAAATAACTCAGTAACACAATAACCCAATAACTACAAAAACATGAAACAATACCTCGACCTGATGCAACATGTGCTGGATAACGGCGCTCAAAAACACGACCGTACCGGAACCGGGACGATAAGCGTTTTTGGATACCAGATGCGTTTTAACCTGCAGGATGGTTTTCCGTTGGTTACTACTAAAAAGCTGCACCTTAAATCAATCATTCACGAACTGATATGGTTTTTGAGCGGCGATACCAATATACGTTACCTGAAAGAAAACGGCGTACGCATTTGGGATGAGTGGGCCGATGCCGACGGCAACCTTGGCCCTGTTTATGGTTACCAATGGCGATGCTGGCCAAAACCAGATGGCGGACACATCGATCAGATAAGTCAGGTTATCAAAACCCTGAAAAGCAATCCCGACTCGCGCCGCATTATGGTTTCGGCCTGGAATGTTGCCGATGTAGAACAAATGGCACTGCCACCCTGCCATAGCTTATTTCAGTTTTATGTGCAGCCCCCTAACCCCCAAAAGGGCGAACTGAGAGGCAAATTGAGTTGCCAGCTATACCAGCGTAGCGCCGATATTTTTTTGGGCGTGCCATTCAACATTGCATCATACGCTTTGCTTACCATGATGGTAGCACAAGTGTGCGATCTGGATTATGGCGATTTTATCCACACCCTGGGGGATGCACATTTGTACAACAACCACCTTGAGCAAACGCGTTTACAACTAAGCCGCGAGCCCCGGCCACTGCCAACCATGAAGATAAACCCCGATGTAAAAGATATTTTTGGATTTAAGTTTGAGGATTTCAGCCTGGAAAATTATGATCCGCATCCGCATATTAAGGGTGTGGTAGCCGTGTAATTTTCTTTTAATAACACCCTGCTATTGCAAATTACTAAGCAATCTCTACGCAGCACAAACGGACTTACAGAGCGGCTCTGTATAGTTTAGATATTGCTTCGTACCTCGCAATGACGTAATGTTTAACCTTTTTTAGCTCCATCACACCATGTACATAACCATTGTAGTAGCCATTGCATCCAACTATGCCATCGGGAAAAATAACCAGTTGCTTTGGCATCTCCCTAAAGATTTAAAGCATTTTAAAGATATTACTGCCGGAGGCACCGTTATTATGGGCCGCAAAACGTTCGATTCGGTAGGTAAGCCGTTGCCAAAGCGACGTAACATTATCATCACCAGGCAAAATATAACTATTGATGGCTGCGAAGTTGTTAACTCGCTTGATGCTGCCATTGCACTTTGTAAAGATGAGCAAGAAGTTTTTATTGTTGGCGGAGCCGAGATTTACCGCCAGGCTATGCACATTTGCAACCGCATATACCTCACTATAGTACATCACGCTTTTGATGCAGATACCTTTTTCCCGGAAATTGCTTACAAAGAGTGGAAAGAAACAGAGCGAGAAGACCATGAAACCGACGAAAAACACGCATTTAGCTATTCTTTTATCACTCTGGTACGGGCCTAACAATTAATGTTTTATTTTGTGTGATTAAAAAAATTCATTTTGCGAAATTTTATTAGATTTGCCATCTTGTTAAAAAAGCTTATAGACTAATTGATTACACATTTTTAATTTACAATGCAAGGTAAAGGGATTATTAAATTTTTCGCAATTCTACTGGCGGTAGTTTGCTTATATCAGCTCTCGTTCACATTTGTGGCGCAGAAAGTTAAGCGCGATGCCAAAGAATATGCGAAAGGTAACATGGCAAAGGAAAGAGGCTACCTGGATTCGATGGCTACACAGCCAGTCTATCCGGTACTCAAACACACTTATCAATACTGCTTAGACAAGGAAATTGCTTTGGGCTTGGATTTGAAGGGCGGTATGGACGTTACCATGCAAATATCATTGGTTGAATTGGTAAAATCGTTATCAAACAATAACCCTGATGTTGCTTTTAACCAGGCTTTAAGTAATGCTTCGGCAATTGCTAAAAACAGCACGGCCGATTACATAACCCTGTTTGTACAGGAATATGAAAAACTGGTGCCTAATGCTAAACTGGCCGCAATATTTTCTACAAAAGAAAACCAGGATCACATTAAGTTTAACGCCACAAACAACGAAGTGCAAGCTTACCTGCAAGACCAGGCTAAGGTTGCCATTATACAGGCCAAAACGGTATTAACTACCCGTATTGACCAGTTTGGCGTTACACAACCCAATATCCAGCTTCAACAAGGCAACCGGATATTGATTGAGTTACCCGGTGTGTTTGATAAGGAACGGGTTGATAAGCTTTTACAAGGTTCGGCAAATTTGGAGTTTTACGAAACTTATGAAAACGCCGATTTTTATCAGTTTTTAATGAATGCTGATAAAATTTTAGCCGCAAAAGCTAAAGCCGCAAAAACCGATACAACAGCTAAAGTTGCTGCTGCAACCGGTACCAAAACAGATACCGCGGCAAAATCAAACGCACTAAGCCTTTTAAATAAAGTTAAAAAGAGTGCAGATAAAGACAGCACATCGGCGCTAGGCAAAAATCAGGCTTCGCAAAACCCATTGCTTTCTTTATTGCATTTGAGTATTTACCCCGGTCAAAATAACCAACCTCAACTTGGTACTGGGCCGGTTGTTGGTCAGGCTCTTCAAAAAGATACTGCCAAAATCAATGCGTTTTTAAACAGCCCCGAGGTTAAATCTTCGATGCCACGTAATGCTAAATTATTATGGGGTGTAAAAGGCAGCGAGAAAAAAGTATTTGAATTATACGCTGTTAAATTATCGGGATCAGAAAACGGACCGGTATTATCGGGAGATGTAATATCAGATGCCGGACCAAGCACTGACGAAAAGGGAAACCCCGAAGTTAGAATGGTTATGAACTCGGAAGGCGCTACCAAATGGAGAAGAGTAACTGCCGAAGCTGCTGCTAAAGAGCCTAAAAAAGCTATTGCTATTGTATTAGACGACAATGTATACTCGGCACCAACCGTACAAAACGAAATTTCGGGCGGTATATCATCCATCAGCGGAAGCTTCACTATTGATGACACTAAAGATTTAGCCAACGTATTAAAATCGGGCCGTTTAAAAGCTCCCGCTCACATTATAGGCGAAGAAATTGTAGGTGCCTCGTTAGGGCAGGAAGCTATTAGCGATGGTTTAACCTCATCATTAGTAGGTTTATTGGTGGTACTAGTGTTTATGGTACTTTACTATAACCGTGCAGGTACTGTAGCCTGTGTGGCGGTAGTAGTTAACGTATTCTTTTTAATGGGTGTACTGGCCAGCTTACACGCAGTGTTAACCTTAGAAGGTATTGCTGGTATAGTTTTAACCCTGGGTATTGCGGTTGATGCCAACGTATTGATATACGAGCGTATCCGCGAAGAACTTGATCATGGCAAATCGTTACGTATTGCTATTGCCGATGGTTTTAAACATGCGTTATCATCAATTCTGGATTCTAACATCAGTACGTTCCTTACCGGTTTAATACTTTATATATTTGGTTCGGGCCCTATCAGAGGTTTTGCTACCACTTTGATGATTGGTATTGTAACTTCATTATTCTGTTCTTTATTAATTTCAAGGTTAATTTTTGAATGGTTGCTTAAAAGAGATAAGCCAATCAAGTTTTCAAACCCATGGAGTTCACATACTTTCAAAAACGCTAATTTTGCGTTTGTTAAAAACCGTTTCAAGTTTTACATCTTCTCGGGTGTATTTATCCTTATCGGTATTGTATCAATGGCTACGCGGGGCTTTAACTACGGTGTTGATTTCCGTGGTGGCCGTACTTTTATCGTTCGCTATGATCAGCCGGTATCAAGCGAAAAGGTAAACGACGTGCTTGTTAACATGATGAGTAAAGAAACCATAGTTAAAACCTACGGAACATCTGGCCAGCAAGTAAGCATTACAACTACTTACCTTATTGACGATAACAGCGATGGCGCCGATGCCAAAGCACAGGCTAAACTAAACGAAGGGCTTTCGCAAATACCGGGCAAGTTCCAAATTATGAGCCAGCAAAAAGTAGGCCCAACCATTGCAAGCGATTTAAAATCGTCGGCAGTGTACGCGGTTCTTTTCGCCATCATTATTATATCCATTTATATATTGGTTCGTTTCCGCAAATGGCAGTTTAGTTTGGGTGCAATGATTGCAACCGCGCATGATGCCTTGCTGGTATTATCGTTCTTCTCTATATTTAAAGATATGTTGCCGTTTTCGTTGGATATTGACCAAAAGTTTATTGCCGCTATATTAACGGTAATTGGTTACTCTATTAACGATACCGTTGTAGTGTTTGACCGTATCCGCGAGTTCTTGAACCTGCACCATGCTAAAACCGATAACCCTAAAGAGGTTATTAACCAGGCTATTAATAGCACCCTAAGCCGTACCATTATTACAGCTTTAACTGTAGTGTTTGTATTGATAGTGTTATTTATATTTGGTGGCGACGTAATTAGAGGGTTCTCGTTCGCATTATTAATTGGTGTGTGCTTTGGTACATACTCGTCTATATGCGTGGCAACTCCTGTTATTATCGACTTCGGAAAAAAAGACCTGCGCTAGATTCAATAAAACTTATAATAGCGAGCCTCCCGGTAAACACCGGGAGGCTTTTTTATTTAACACTAATTTGAAAATGAGACGGCTTAATCGAATTACTTTCGCTCAAATCCCAATATCCATACCCCAAATCTAAATTGCTGCCAAACACATTTTTAGCCCAATTGTATAATGTATTATGGAAACAGAAAACAATTCAAAATTTCCCAAATTAGTAATTATAGGCGGCGGCTTTGGCGGTATTGAACTGGCCAAACATCTGGACGATAAGCCTGTGGATATTATCATGCTGGATAAACACAACTATCACACCTTTCAGCCTTTATTATATCAGGTGGCAACAGGCGGCCTGGAGGCCGATTCGATAGCCTTCCCGTTGAGGAAAATATTTGAGGGCCAAAAAAATTTTAGATTCCGGATTGCCGAAGTAACCAAAATACGCCCCGGGGATAATAGCATTGACACCACTATAGGCGAAATAAAGTACGACTACCTGGTAATTGCAACCGGCTCAACCACCAACTTTTTTGGCAACAAGCAAATTGAGCACTTCTCGATGCCGATGAAAAGCATACCCGAGGCACTCAACCTGCGGAGTATGATATTGCAAAATTTAGAAGAAGCCATATTACAAAACGGCAAAGAAGCGCGCGAACCTTATATGAATTTTGTTGTAGTTGGCGCCGGCCCCACCGGGGTTGAACTATCGGGAGCCATTGCCGAATTGCGCAATCATATTTTACATAAAGACTACCCGGAACTTAATAAAGACGAAATGAAGGTTTACCTGGTTGAAGGTTTGCCCAAAGTATTGCAGGTAATGTCGGAGCAGGCATCATCCAAATCAACCGAGTTTTTAAAGGAGATTGGCGTTGAAGTGTTAACCAATGTAACCGTTAAGGATTACGACGGTAAGGAAATTAAATTAGGAGATGGCAAAAGCATTAAAACGCACAACGTAATCTGGTCTGCCGGGGTAATGGGCCAGGTGATTGATGGTTTACCAAAAGAAGGTATAGTAAAAGGTAACCGCATACAAACCGACGAAATAAACAGGGTTAACGGGCAAACCAATATTTTTGCCATTGGCGACGTGGCCGCTATAATTACTCCTGATACACCAAAAGGCCATCCAGGTGTAGCACAGGTGGCCATACAACAAGGCACGCACCTGGCTAAAAACCTCATCAAAATAATTGACGGCCAACCCGCCGAACCGTTTAAATATAACGATAAAGGGTCGTTGGCAACCATAGGCCGCAACAAGGCCGTTGCCGATATTGGTAAAATACGCTTCCAGGGATTTTTTGCCTGGCTGGTGTGGATGTTTGTGCATTTAATATCATTAGCCGGTTTCCGCAACCGGGTGGTTGTTTTTATTAACTGGATAGGCAGCTATTTTAGCTATAATGGCGGTACACGGCTCATCATCCGTAAATTTATTCGCGAAGAAATTGTGGCAACAGAGCACTTGCCGAAAGCCAACGATTGAGTAAAAAAGGTCTGTCAATTTATTTTGAGATTACTCAATCTTACATAAATAAATGTATGTTTGGGTAATTAATATATTAATAAATGAAACAACTTTTACCTATAACATTGCTATTATGCCTTTTACTTTGCAGCTGCGGAGATGATGATAATGATGATAAAGCTAAACAGGTTGATAAAAAGGGCAGCATAGAGGTTACACTCAGCACAAGCCATATCGACTCGTTAAAAGATCTGATAACTACGCATTACATAGTTTGGCGAAGGGGACAGAAGATAAAAGAATTTGACGTTAAAGATACCGTAAAAAGCTTAGGCCTATCGGCAACCGAAGGAGAAGACGATAATGGTAATACCAAAAATATGGTAGTGCCCGAGGATTATGATTTTTACGTAACCGTTAAATAACCAGTACCAATGAAAAAATCTAAGGCTATTACCCTAGTACTGGTTACCGGGCTTTTGGGTTGCAAACAAAATAAGCAACAAAGCCACATATATATGCGTACCGATACAACCGGCAATTATTCGCCTACCACAAGTGGCTTTCATGGATACTACGTTTTTAGAGCTTATGGCAGTTATTACGATGGTGCTCATTACGGTAAAAGACACGGAAGATCATTCAACAACTTTGGTGGCCACGCAGGCTACGTAAGGCAAGGATATTCAAGTTCGGCAGTACATACTTCGCACAACGGTAGCGTATCGCGCGGTGGTTTTGGTAGTATAGGTGGCTTTCATGCATCTTCTTCATCTTAAAAAAAATAATGAAGCGTTTTAAAATATCCCCCCGCAATAACTGGCAAAAAACGGTTGAAGCCTTAGGCTTTAATTTTCATAGTACCGATGTACCGTATTGGGATGAAACCGCCCATTACACCTTTACCATGCCCGAGGTAGAAAAACTTGAAGCCGTTACGGCCGAACTGTGGGACATGTGCATACAAGCCGTTCAGTATGTTATTGATAATAACTTGTTTGAAGCCTTTAAGATTCCGAAATTTATTATCCCGCATATTGTAGATTCGTGGAACGAGGATGCGCCAGCTATATACGGCCGGTTTGACTTTTGGTATGATGGCATTGGCGAACCCAAATTGATTGAATTTAATGCCGATACCCCTACCTCACTTTTTGAAGCATCAATTATACAATGGTTTTGGCTAAAGGATTTTGATGAACCGAAAGATCAGTTTAACTCACTGCACGAGAAGCTGATTGATTACTGGAAATACCTTAAAAATTACCTGTATAACGACAAATTATATTTCAGCTGCATAAAAGATAGTTTAGAAGATTTTACTACCACAGCCTATATGCAGGACTGTGCAATGCAGGGCGGACTTGACACGGAGTTTATTTACATTGAAGACATTGGTTGGGACAATAACAATCAATATTTTGTTGATTTAAAAAACCAACCCATCCGCAATATTTTTAAGCTATATCCGTATGAGTGGATGGTGAACGAAGCTTTTGGGCAAAACATAGTTACAGATACTCAGAAAGCACTGTGGATTGAGCCAAGTTGGAAAATGTTGTTAAGCAACAAGGCCATTTTAGCTATTTTATGGCAATTGTTTCCTGAGCATAAAAATTTGTTGCCTACGTATTTTACCAGGAGTGATTTAACAAAATATGTTAAAAAGCCTTTCCTCTCGCGCGAGGGCGCAAACATAACCATTGTGGAAAACGGCTTGGTAATAGAAGCTACTGATGGCGATTACGGTGAAGAGGGCTATGTTTACCAGGAATTGTGCAAGCTGCCCAATTTTGATGGTAATTTCCCGGTAATTGGCAGTTGGGTTATTGGGCAGCAACCCGCGGGTATAGGTATCCGCGAGTCAGATGGGTTAATTACCAATAATATGAGCCGCTTTGTTCCCCATTTAATTGAATGAAGAATAAACAGTATGCAATAAAACTCACCGAGTGCCCGCGCGATGCCATGCAGGGGATACATAACTTTGTGCCAACCGAAGTAAAAGCCCAATACATCAACCTGCTTTTGCAGGTTGGCTTTAACACTATCGATTTTGGCAGCTTTGTATCGCACAAGGCTATCCCGCAAATGCGTGATACCGCTGATGTTTTGGCACGGCTTCATCTCGATAATACCACATCCAAATTGTTAGCTATCACTGCTAATTTGCATGGTGCCGAAGATGCGGTAGCGTTTGATGAAATCAGCTATCTGGGTTTTCCGTTTTCTATATCCGAAACCTTTCAGCAGCGTAATACAAATTCCGGAATTCGGGAATCGTTTAATACAGTTAAAAAGATAAACAAGCTTTGCCGCTCAAACAATAAAGAATTATTGGTTTACTTATCTATGGCTTTTGGCAACCCTTACGGGGACGAATGGAACACTGATATGGTTACCAAATGGGCCGGGCAAATGGTTGATGAAGGCATCAGCATTATTTCGCTGGCCGATACTACAGGGGTATCAACACCTCAAAAATTAAAGGAAATATACCCTGCGCTATGCGCTGCCTTCCCCGAGACCGAATTTGGCGTACACCTGCATTCGGTACCGGCAACTAGCCTTGAAAAAATAACGGCTGCCTATGAGGCAGGTTGCGAACGCTTTGATAGTGCCCTTAAAGGCTTTGGCGGCTGCCCAATGGCCACCGACGATTTAACAGGCAACATAGCTACCGAAAACCTAATAAGCTTTTTACAGCAGCAAGGCATTGATTTAAGCCTTGATATGGCCAAATGGGATGAAGCAATGAGTTACTCGGCAAAGATTTTTGGATAAAATAACTCAACTTTCATGGCGAGAAACTAAACTACCGCACGGAAACAGAGCGGCTCTATACGGTACGCGAAGGCAACACTATAGCTTACAACCAAACGGTTTACATTTACCTTGCCAGCACCATTTTATAATGCCTTATTCCGGCTTCTTCAAACTCCGGTCCGGTTTTTTCAAAGCCAAATCTTTGGTAAAGCGTTACGGCATAAATTTGCGCGTGCAGGTAAATGTAATTGGCATCGGCAGGTAAATCGTTCAACACGGCTTGTACAAGGGCCTGCCCTATTCCATTATTTCTGTATTTACCCAATACGGCAAAACGCTCCAACTTGTATCCCTTATCGGTTTTACGCCAACGCGAAGCCCCCGCGGGCTCACCATCAACAGTGGCTAAAAAATGATTAGATTCTTCTTCATGCTCCCATTCCAACTCCGGAGGGCAATTTTGTTCGCCAACAAATACTTCTCGCCTTATGGCAAATACCTCGTCCAAATGGGCAGGCTGGTATACTTTACTTACTTTTATCAACATCTTTTAGTTTTTCGCGCTCCCTGTGGTAGTTCACACGTTCTGATTTATACTGGTGATTATCATCGGCTGCATCAATAGAATGTGTGCAACCTAAGTCATCCTCCTGCTTAGCTAAGATAGATAATCGGACGTAAAATTTACGTAATTGATCCAATTCCTTTTCGGTAATATCTTCAATATTAACCATACGGTTACTTGCGCCCTGGTGAGCGGCAATAAGCTCGTTCAATTTGAGGTGAATAGCTTTCGAATCTTTATTTTGCGATTTTTGTATTAAAAAAACCATCAAAAAGGTAATAATGGTTGTGCCCGTATTGATAATGAGCTGCCAGGTTGTTGAGTAACTAAAAACCGGCCCCGTAGCGCCCCATATTACAATACTTGCAGATGCTAATATAAAAGCCGCTGAACTGCCTGTAGCGTTAGTAGCCCAATTAGAAAACCTTTCGAAAAAGTTCTTTTTTTTATGACTCATGAGTATAAATTTAGCCTTATAACAAAAAAATATTGCTGTTGTTGCAAGGTCACATAAAAAGTACGTTTGCAGTGACCAAGTGTTTTAGGCTGGCTAACCGAAAGGTGTTTTTTGGCCTAATAGCTTACTTATTGCCTATTTGTTGTATGCAGTGCCTGCTAACGGGCTACTGCCATGTAAAGTAAAAATATATGGAGTAGCGCACTGCAAAAACGCAGGATATTTTTTGTTGATGATACATTTATTAACTTGCGCCATCAATATAACCCAACATGAAAAAAATTTTTGTACTGCTTTTGCTTACTTATCCGGTGTTAGCCATGGCGCAAAACACCGGCGGCAAGGTTTATAACCTATTAGTTGGCACCTATACCACTGGTAAAAGCCAGGGCATTTATGTTTATCATTTTGATACCAAAACCGGCAAAATAACCTATCAGGATAAAGTAACCGGTGTAAACAATCCATCGTACCTTGCGGTATCAAGCAACCGCAAATTTGTTTATTCGGTTAACGAAGTTGGTGCCGACCGCGCTGGCAGTGTAAGTTCTTTTTCGTTTAACGCTAAAGCCGGAAAGCTGGTGCTTATTAACAAACAACCATCAAACGGTGGTGGCCCTTGCTATATTTCGGTAGACAGGGCAAATAAAAACGTATTTATAGCCAATTACGCAGGTGGCAGCCTATCTGTTTTACCTATCAAAGCCGACGGATCATTAGCCGAGCCATCCCAAACTATACAAGACGAAGGCACGGGCCCCAATACAAGCCGCCAGGCAGGGCCGCATGTACACACCGCCGTACTATCACCCGACGAAAAGCTTTTACTATATACCGACCTTGGCACCGATAAGCTTAACATTATGCGCTACGCCCCGGCAGAGGCAAAACCCTTAACACCCGCCAGCCCTGCATTTATTGCGGCCACAGGTGGAGATGGCCCCCGCCATATTGCGTTTAGCCCAAACGGCAAATTTATGTACCTGATATGCGAAATGGGCGGCGATATTAATACCTACGAATATAACGACGGGCAACTGAAAAAAACCGAATCTAATACCTTAGTGCCCGATGGTTTCCAAGGCATAATTGGTGCTGCGGATATTCATATCTCGCCCGATGGAAGATACCTTTATAGTACAAACCGGGGCAGCGTGAATGAGATAGAAGTTTTTGCTGTTAACAAGGATAATGGAAAACTCACCTTTATTGAACGAACATCAAGCTTAGGTAAAACCCCGCGCAATTTTGTGATTGACCCTACAGGCAATTTTTTACTGGTAGCCAACCAAACCAGCGATGACGTATACGTTTTCCGGATCAACAAAACCACCGGCAAGCTAACTTACACAGGCGAAAAACTGGAAGTAGGCAACCCTTCGTGCTTAAAGTTTGCGGCGATAGATTAAATTAAAAAGCCATGCCCTCTCGTATGGATGACATGGCTTTTTCAACGCAAAATCCGAACGCGAAATTCCGAAAAGCACACTGAAAATTTGCTTTATGTTGTTCCAAAACTTTTTTTTTAACTCATAAAACTATTCAGCGGCTAATTGCAACCCCTGTTTTTCCGGAGGTGTTTTCTCTAAAGCTTTGTCAACTTTGGGAGGCAATGAGATAGCTATTTTATAAGATGTCCGCTTAGATGGATAAGGTGTTGAACAAACGCGGCACCCTTAACAATAAGTTGAATAATTTGCACGGCAAGTAAAGTTTTCATATTGATTTGTTGTTTGATGAAACAAATATGACGCAGAACTGGCATTTTCGCCACAGGTTTTAGGCGAAGGGCACTAAAACGTCGGTGAACGGTAATAAACGACATCCAAAACATTTTCACCGGGGTTTTTGCCGATAATTTTCTTAACCAATTAAAACAATTTTACCGTGCCAACGCTTTATAACGGTAGTGATAATACTACAGACCAGCTACTTAAACTTGTTAACATGAAACGTGATATTAACAGCCTGATAGGCTATAAAATAGCCGCCACCGATGGTGACCTGGGCACTGTGAAAGATTTTTATTTTGATGATAAAACCTGGACCATACGCTACCTGGTAGTTGAAACAGGGGGCTGGTTATCAAGCCGTAAGGTGCTTATATCGCCGCAATCGGTATTAACAGATTATGGCACCACGGGTAAATTTAGCGTTAGCTTAACTACCGAACAGATAAAAAATAGCCCCGATATTGATACCGACCTGCCCGTATCGCGCCAGCAGGAAGAAATTTTACATATGCACCACTCCTGGGAAAACTATTGGGAAAGTACCTTTTTTGGCGGAGGCAATACTGCCGACGCTATCCCGGCTGTTGAAGTAGAAAACGCGAATGACGACGAATTGCCAAAAGCTACTTACGATGTAAGCCTGCAAAGTGCCAAAAATGTTAGCGGCTACCACATACACGCCATAGGCGGCGAAATAGGCCACCTTAACAATTATATTTTAGACGACCAAACCTGGACGATAACCGATTTGGTGATAGATACTGCCAACATGATAGGCGGCAAAAAAGTACTGGTGCCAGTAAGTAATGTAGATGCTTTGCAATGGTCGAACTACGAGGTGTATTTAAACATCACTCCCGAGGCGGTTGAGAATAGCGCGGTTTATATCCCGGTAGAATAATTTGTCAATCGAATTACTCGTTACAAAGCAAAAAGCACCCATAAAACAGGTGCTTTTTGCTTATGAATAGGTTAGGTGAATATTATCCTAAAACGGTTTTCCAGCTAACTAAATCTCCTAATATTTTACTCAGGTCGTCGGCTAAAACGCGTTCCTGCGCCATGCTATCGCGGTGGCGAATGGTAACGGTATTATCTTCTAAACTTTGATGATCTACCGTGATACAAATTGGTGTACCTATGGCATCCTGGCGGCGGTAGCGCTTGCCAATGGCATCTTTTTCTTCGTATTGTACGTTATATTCCAGTTTCAGTTTATCCATTATTTCGCGGGCCTTTTCGGGCAAACCGTCTTTTTTGGTTAACGGGAATATAGCGGCCTTAACAGGAGCCAATACAGGCGGAAGGCGTAACACGGTGCGGCTGTCCTGGCGCTCTTCGGTGCTTAGGTCCTCTTCCTCGTAGGCGTTCATCATGGTTAGTAAAAACATCCTGTCCAAACCAATAGAAGTTTCTATTACATACGGGATATAATTACCATAAGGCTTGCCGGTTTCCGGGTCTACCTCAGGGTCAAAATATTGCATTTTCTTTCCCGAAAATTCCTGGTGCTGGCTCAAGTCAAAATTTCCACGGCTGTGTATACCTTCAACCTCTTTAAATCCAAACGGAAATTCGTATTCAATATCAACCGCGGCTGTAGCATAGTGGGCCAGCTTGGCATGGTCGTGATATTGGTATTTAGCCGGGTCGGTGCCCAAGGCCACGTGCCATTTTAAGCGGGCAATTTTCCAATACTCATACCATTCCTGTTGAGTGCCGGGGCGTATAAAAAACTGCATTTCCATTTGCTCAAACTCGCGCATACGGATAATAAACTGGCGGGCTATCACCTCGTTACGGAAAGCCTTACCAATTTGGGCTATCCCAAACGGAATTTTCATCCTGCCCGATTTTTGAACATTTAAAAAGTTAACAAATATACCCTGTGCAGTTTCGGGGCGCAGGTAAACCTCTTCGCTGCCTTCGGCCATAGCGCCAAACTGGGTGCTAAACATCAGGTTAAACTGGCGCACTTCGGTCCAGTTCATGGTGCCGCTTATGGGGCATTTAATATCGTGTTCAATAATAATTTCGCGCAGGCGTGGCAGGTCGTCGGCCTTTAAGGCTTCGTCCATATCATGCTGTAGCTTTTCGGCTAAATCTGTTTTATTTTCGCCATCGTATTTGGCAATTTTTTCTTCAATTAACTGGTCGGCACGGTAACGCTTTTTCGAATCCTTATTATCAATCATCGGGTCGTTAAAGCCGTCAACGTGGCCGCTGGCTTTCCATATTTTGGGATGCATAAATATTGCCGAATCAATGCCTACAATATTTTCGTGCATTTGCACCATTGCCTTCCACCAATAGGTTTTGATATTGTTTTTTAGCTCGGCACCGTTCTGACCGTAATCATAAACAGCACTCAAACCATCATATATTTCGCTCGATTGAAAAACAAAGCCATACTCCTTAGCATGCGAGATGACATTTTTAAATAGCTCGTCGGTATTTTTACTCATAACACGGCAAAGATAGTTTTTTTCGGAAAGGGAGAAAGTGAGAAAAAGCGGAAAGATTTACAAAGAACCTTATCACTCAGCAGGCGGCATATTAGCAAAAGATTTCTCACGACCATTCGGAATCACCTGTTTAAATGTTAATTTTGGGACTATGATAATGGTACAAAACCTTACCAAACTTTACGCAACCCAAAAAGCTATTGATAACATAAGCTTTAACGCCGGGCCCGGTGTATTAGGCTTTTTGGGCCCAAACGGTGCAGGTAAATCAACCACCATGAAGATATTAACCTGCTTTATCCCGCAAACATCGGGTAAGGCTTCGGTATGTGGGTTTGATGCGAGTACACAGGCTTTGCAGGTAAGGCAAAATATAGGCTACCTGCCCGAAACCAATCCGCAATATTTAGACATGTACGTAAAAGAATCCTTAGGTTTTATTGCGGGCATCCACAAGCTACATAACACCAACCAACGCATAGCCGAAGTAATTGAGCTAACCGGCTTAGGGCCCGAGCAGCATAAAAAAATAGGGCAGCTATCAAAGGGTTATCGCCAGCGCGTGGGTTTGGCGCAGGCTATCATTCACAATCCGCAGGTGCTGATACTCGACGAACCCACTTCGGGCCTCGACCCTAATCAACTGGTTGGCATTCGCCAGCTTATCCGCGAGTTAGGTAAAACCAAAACCATTATACTTTCTACCCATATTATGCAGGAGGTTGAAGCTGTTTGCGATAATGTAATCATCATTAACAAGGGCCAAATTGTAGCTAACAGCAGCCTTACTAATCTTCGCGAAAAGCACGGCAACAATTCACTCGAAAATATTTTTATTGAACTTACCAACCTTGTTCCGGCAAGCGCTTAATAATATTTTGTGATTTTAAGCGTATTTGTGCTACATATTTAAACCATGAAAAAATTTTTATTCGTCTGCATAGCCCTGTTTGTTTTCAAATCCGCTAACGCGCAATATCGCGGCCAAACCGACAACAAAAATATTTTTTTAAGCCTCGGGGCAGAGATAGGCATACCCTCTAACACGCCATACAATTTAACCTACGGTGCAGCCGCACAGGCAGAAATAAAATTAATGCCGCAGTTAGGCTTAACCTTTAGCGGCCAATACACGGCGTATAACTATAAAAGTTCGTTGTTGGCTAATTCGGATGCGGAGAAGCATCCGTCGTTTATACCTTTAAAGGCCGGTTTAAAGTATTATACTTCGCCAAATTTTTATTTCGGCGGCGAATTAGGTTCTACCGTTCAAAGCAATAACGGCACGGGCAATATGTTTGTATACGCTTTAGGTTTTGGGTTTGATGTACCCTTAGACAAACATAGCGACATTGAAATTGGATTTGCCTACCAAAACTACTCCGCAAGCCAGTACCAAACCACGGGGATGAGAGTAGCCTACCGCGTTGGCTGGTAATTTTGTCCGTTTAGTTATTGGGTATGCAGTATATTTTGTTATTTCGTCAAAAAAAAACGCAAAACAGTAAAATCAATACAATAACCAACAACGCTACAACTAATAACCAAACAACAAGTGCTAACTATCCTCAAAAAAGAGATCACCACTTATTTAAGCTCAATGGTAGCCTATGTTACCATAGGTGTTTTTTTGCTGGTATTGGGCCTGTTCCTTTGGGTGTTCCCCGAATCGAGCATTTTAGAATACGGATATGCAGGTTTAGATAGCTTATTTAGTACAGCACCTTACCTGTTTATGTTTTTAATACCGGCCATCACCATGCGTTCCCTCGCCGAAGAGCGTAAAGAAGGCACTTTAGAAATATTAGCAACCCGCCCCCTAACCGATTGGCAAATAGTTTGGGGCAAATACCTGGCCTGCCTGCTGCTGGTTTTGTTTGCATTATTACCAACCCTGGTTTATTATTATTCGGTTTATAACCTGGGTACGCCACAGGGCAATATTGATACGGGCGCGGTAATTGGCTCGTACATTGGTTTGTTTTTGTTGGGCGCAGCCTTTGTTGCCATTGGTTTATTTGCATCATCTGTAACGGGCAATCAAATTATTGCCTTTACCATTGCTGTTTTTTTATGCTTTATTGCCTTTAGCGGGTTAGATTCGCTGAGTACTTTGCTATCGCTGCAAAACTTAGGCTTGCAAAATTTCGGTATTAATCAGCATTACCAATCTATTAGTCGCGGTGTGTTAGATACGCGCGATCTGGTTTATTTCCTCAGTTTTATTGCACTCTTCCTCATCATCACCAAAACCATTACAGGAGGCCGAAAATGGTAAGCAGCAATAAAAAACGTGATTTAACACAGGTAGCCATTTGCCTTGTAGTGATATTGTTGATTAACTATGTTTCGGGCGCGTTTTTTACCCGTTTTGATTTTACTAAGGAGAAACGCTACACCCTAAGCACCATCAGCAAAAATATAATGGATAGCTTGCCCAAAGTGGTTAAGGTAACGGTTTATCTGCAAAGTGGCGATCTGCCATCGGGCTTTAAGCGGCTGCAAAGTGCCACGCGCGATATGCTTACAGATATGCAGGCTTACTCCAGCCGAAAACTGCAATTTGAGTTTATTGATCTCCTTGCCGGGATGAACGCCGAGCAGCAACAACAGGCTATTCACGACTTGCGGGTTAAAGGTATAGAGCCAACCAACCTCAGCGTTAAAAACGATAATGGCCTAACACAGAAAATTATTTTCCCATCGGCCATCGTATCTGCCGATGATAAACAAATACCGGTGCAGCTATTGCAAACCCGCAACGGCATATCGTACGACGATCAGCTCAACAACTCCATCCAAAACCTGGAATACGATTTTGCGTCGGCCATAAAAAAAGCAGTTGCCGATGGCAAGCCCGAAATTGGTTTTACCGAAGGCCACCACGAATTAACCGACCTGCAACTGAACGATGCGCTCAGATCATTAGCCGATGGTTTTACTGTTGGCAGGGTTAACCTCAAAACCATATCATTTGCCAGTTTGCTAAAAATAAAGCTGCTGGTTATCCCAAAACCCGATAAAGCTTTTACCGAAGACGAAAAATATAAAATAGACCAATACTTAATGCGCGGCGGCAAAATACTTTGGTGTATTGACCAGGTTAGTGCCGAGCTGGATAGCCTGCGCCACCACGAGGGCAGCCAACTGGCCTTTAACAAAACGCTAAACCTCGACGATCAATTGTTCCGTTACGGCATCCGCATCAATTACGATATGGTGTTGGATATGAACTGCGCCCAAATACCCGTTAATACCGGCAGCATAGCCGGGCAGGGCCAAATGCAACTTGTACCCTGGTTGTTTTACCCCATATTTGTACCTACATCCAAACATCCGCTGGTTAAAAACCTGGATGGTATCCGCAGCGAATTTGCCAGTACCCTTGATACTCTCGCCTTTAAGGGCGCTAAAAAAACGGTGTTGCTGTCCTCGTCTCCATTCAATAAAAAACTAACGTCGCCGCATGTGGTATCGCTACAAATGATAGAAGAAGTGCCCAAACCGCAGGATTTTCAAAGCCCACCCAAACCTGTTGCTGTTTTATTAGAGGGAACATTTATTTCCAATTTCCGTTTCAGGCCCGTGCCCGATAGCATTCACGAGCAAATACCTCAGCTACAGCAAAGCAAACCCACTAAAATGATTGTGATTAGCGATGGCGACATATTTAAAAACCAAATAGCCAGCGATGGGTTGCCCTTTCAGTTGGGGTTTGATCGGTATACCCAACAATCATACGGTAACAAAAACCTGCTACTCAACATTGTTGATTACATGACCGATGAATCGGGATTGATTGAACTCCGTACCAAAGAAATACAACTCCGCCTGCTCGACAAGCCCCGCGTGCGCGGCGAAAAATTGAAATGGCAGCTTATAAATAACATTTTACCCATTGCATTGGTATTAATATTTGCTATTTTTCAACATTATAACCGCAAGCGAAAGTATGCGCACTAATTTTTCTATTTTTGATAGATAATACTGAACAGAATTATGAGATTTATTGTTTCGACATCAACATTGCTTAAACAATTACAGGCCGTTAGCGGTGCTTTAAGCAGCAGTACTGTATTACCCATATTAGAGAACTTTTTATTTGAAATAAAGGAAGGTAATCTAACCATTTCGGCTACCGATTTACAAACCAGCATGACTACCTCTTTAACCGTTGAGGCTAAAGAGAATGGCCGTGTAGCCATCCCATCGCGCATTTTGCTTGATACTTTAAAATCACTGCCCGAGCAGCCAATTGCATTTTCGGTTGATGATAAAACCTTTGCAATAGAAATTAATGCCGGCGATGGCAAATACAAACTAAGCGGCGAAAACGGCGACGATTTCCCTAAAATACCTGTGGTTGAAAACGCCTCATCGGTAAACCTGGCGGCTTCTGTGTTAGCCGAAGCCATTAACAAAACCATATTTGCTGTGAGTAACGATGAGTTGCGCCCCGCCATGACAGGTGTTTTTTGCCAGTTAACTACCGACTCGTTAACCTTTGTTGCTACCGATGCACATAAACTGGTTAGGTACCGCCGCAAAGATGCCAAGGCTGCAAGCACAGCATCGTTCATTTTACCCAAAAAAGCTTTAAACCTGCTTAAATCCTCACTCCCGTCGGAAGATGTGAATGTGGCTGTTGAATACAATTCAACCAGTGCATTTTTTAAGTTTGGTAACATTAACCTGGTTTGCCGTTTAATTGACGAGCGTTACCCGGATTACGAAGCCGTTATTCCGCAGGTTAACCCTAACAAATTATTGATAGACAGACAAGCATTTTTAGGTTCGTTGAGCCGTGTTGCTATTTATGCCAATAAAACCACCCACCAGGTACGTTTAAAAATTAGCGGCAGCGAGTTACACATCTCGTCGGAAGATATTGATTTTGCTAACGAGGCCCACGAACGCCTAAGCTGCCAATACGAAGGCGACGATATGGAAATAGGCTTTAACGCCCGCTTTTTAATAGAGATGCTAAAAAACCTTAGCGGCGAAGAAGTATCTTTAGAAATGTCGACCCCAAACCGTGCAGGCTTATTACTACCACAAGGCGGCGATAAAAACGAAGATGTATTGATGCTGGTTATGCCGGTAATGCTGAATAGCTACGCGTAAAGACTTAAGTTAAATAATAAACAAAAATAGCGATGCGGTATGAAACCGATCGCTATTTTTGTTTATGGCTATTATTAAAAGCGTTTTATCGGAAAAATTTAAAATCCCACATTTGGTTTATCTAAGTGGCTTCCGATTGAAAAATCGAGATTTAGAAATCGACCTGGTGGTTTCCCCTAACAAAGATGGCTCCGTTCAAACCAACTGTGAAAGCACATTGCTATTCACTTCTATTTGTAATTTAAGTTTTAAGTTTGCGGGCGATGAATTAACGCAAATTTCCGGATTCGATATTTTAGACTTATCTAACGATGGTTTGGAAAATATAAATTACAAAATACTTGACTACAAGGACGGCAAAATTAATTTCTATTGCAAGGATGTAAAAAGTATTCCCAACATATAATTTACTACCTTATACATTTCCTCAATAATGATAATTACAACTTTTTAGCCAACGCCTGCTGCGCAAACTTTAAAAGCTCATCGGGTTGTATAAACCCAACTGTACCCAAAACAGGTTTGCCTTTAGGGCTAAAAATAATTAATGTAGGGTAAGCTTCCATTTGCCATTCGCGGGCAAGTTGCGGGCCCATACCCTTTTCCATATCTATAGAAACATTAATAAAATTTTTGTTGTAAAAGGCAGCCACACGGCTATCGGTAAACGTTTTAGCTTTTAGCATCTTACATGGGCCGCACCAGGTGGCGTAAGCATCAACAAAAATATATTTGTTTTGGGCAGCGCCTTGTTTTAAGGCTTCTTTCCAGGCATCTTCAATAAATATAATCTGGGTAACCGGCTTAGCACCTTTATTCTGAGCAAACACTACAGCCGAAACCATGGTTAAAGCCAGCAACACCGGCAAAAATTTCAATTTATATTTCATTAGTTTATATAGCATGTTAACGAAGATAATAACAAAATGATATAACTATTATTCAATTAAAAAAGCTTCCCGGTTAACAGGAAGCTTTTTAATTGTTTATTGCACCGGTGGTGCTTCTTTCTTTTGCTCAACAGGTTTTGGCTGAGGCTGTTGCGGCCTTTGTTGTTGAGTACGCTGCTGCTGCGGCCGTTGTTGGGGCTGTTGTTGTGGCTGCTGTTGCGGCCTTTGCTGTTGTTGCTGGGGCTGCGCTTGCGGTTGTTGTTGCGGCCTTTGTTGCTGTTGTTGGGGCTGCGCTTGCGGCTGTTGTTGCGGCTGGGCCTGTTGTTGTTGCTGCCTTTGTTGCATTTGCTGCTGGCGCTGCTGCATCATTTGCTGGTTGCGCTGTATAGCCTGCTGGCGAGCCTCATCTTGCTGTTGCTGGCGTTGCTGCTGCGCCTGCTGATCTTGTTGTGGCTGTGCTTGCTGCTGTGGCTGCGCTTGCTGTTGCTGTTGCTGAGGCTGTGCCGTAGGTTGTGTTTGATTAGGCGCAGCCTGATTTTGTGTTGGCCTGTTACGATTGCGGTTAAACCGGCCATTATCTGGATTAACAGGTGCCGCATTTGGAACGCTTTGCGGGCTTGGGTTAACTGCTGGCGTTTGGTTATTAGGTACAGTAGTTGGCGCAGCCTGGTTACCCTGATTAGGCTGATTATCGCGGTTACGGTTACCCCTGTTAAAGCTATTATTACCGTTACCACCATTGTTGTTGGTATTTGGCGTAACAGCATTATTGGTTGCTGGGGGTGTTGCATTTGTATTAGGCTGGTTACCCCTGTTACGGTTAAAACCACCACTACCATTAGGCGCATTATTACCACCATTTGTTGGGGCATTAGGTGCAGGCCTGTTAACACGCACTACGTTACTATTTTGCGCCTCGGGGTTGCGCGCTGTTTGTGCAAGCCTCGATGCATTATCGTGGTGAATAGTTGCACCGTTGCCGCGGTTTGCAATGCCCTCGTTAGGGTGCTGGTTGCGGTAGCCGTTGGCATCAACCACTGTGGCTGGCCTTGGCCTATCAAAATTATTGTTACCGCGTACTATAGTTGGGCGGTAAACATTAATAACATTGTTTTGCACTATAGTAGTACCAGGCCTGCTGGCATTATTTACCCGGTAAACCTGCACGCGGTTGTGGCTATAGCGTTCAATATCGTCTTGGCGGGGGCCGGCAATAAAGCGCCTGTTATTGTTAACATACACGTTATTAATAATGGTTGTGCGGCTTATAATAAATGTATTGCGTGTACGCGGAACATAGTAATTATAAATAAACGGACTATTAATGTAGGCACGCGGAGCGCAAACCCAATAATCATCGGGGATGCTGTAATCGTTGCCAAACGATAAATCAACGCTTATGCGGGGGCCAAGCGGTGCCCAGGCATAATACCTGCCGCCGGTGCGCCAGCTAACCCATGCTGGTCCCCATTCATTTCCGGGTATCCATTCCCATCCATAGTAATCGTCAAAGCGCCACCTTCCGTAATGAAACGGAGCCCAGCCCCACTCATAGTCGGATACCCAGGTATTACCATATTCCGTCATTACCCAGTGTCCTTGTGTTGCATAGGGTTGAAAACCCTCTTCGGCATCTGGTACCCAAACGTCTCCATAATCAGGGTCGTCTACCCAGGTGCCATATGGCGATAATTCATCGTAAAATGTTTGGAACGATACACTTACACCGGGCTGCGCCAGTGTTTTTTGTGGTTTAGCCATCAATAGTAAAAATGCTGCTAAACCTATCGTTATTAATTTATTTATAGTTCTCATGATTTCTGTTTAATTTAGAATCTGATGTTTTGACATTAAAAACAAGGTAACGTTTATTTTTGTAATAAGTTTATATCGCAAATTTTAATAATACATTTTTGCAGATTTTGCAGAAAACAACCTATTAAAAAATTTATTTGAATAAATAGTGCATCTTAACCAATGATTTAAATATTTTTACATTTTAGAAAAGTTTTTTTATGAGCAAAGTAAATATTCCGCGCCTGGACCTTGATACTTATGTAAATGGTACAGCCCAACAACGCAAACAATTTTCGGACGATATTGGTAAGGCCTTCAACGAAACAGGCTTTGTTACCATTACAAACCACGGCCTAAGCAAACAATTAATTAACGACCTATATGCCCAGGTTAAAGAACTTTTTAGCTTACCCGAGCCGGTAAAGCTTAATTACGAAAAAGTTGAGCTTGCCGGTCAGCGTGGTTATACCAGCAAAGGTAAAGAAACTGCCAAAGGTTTTAAAGTGCCAGATTTAAAAGAATTTTGGCAAATTGGCCAAACCGTTACCGACGATGATCCCGTTAAGGATGAATATCCCGAAAACCTACAGGTTACCGAGTTACCTACCTTTAATGCAACCACGCTCGAAGTTTATAAAAAACTGGAGGCAGCCGGTAGCCAGGTATTAAAAGCAATATCGGTGTATCTGGAGTTACCCGAAGATTATTTTGACGAAAAGATACACAACGGCAACTCCATATTAAGGTGCCTGCACTACTTCCCAATACTTGATCCTGATGCTTTACCGCCCGATGCTGTACGCGCAGGTGCACATGAGGATATTAACCTGATTACTTTGCTAATTGGTGCAAGTGCCGATGGCCTTGAAGTATTAACACGCGATGGCGATTGGTTTGCCATTAAGGCCGAAGGCGAAGATGTGGTTGTTAACGTTGGCGATATGCTGCAACGCTTAACCAACGGCAAGCTAAAATCAACCACGCACCGCGTTGTTAACCCTCCGCGCGAGTTGATGGGTAACTCACGTTATTCTGTTCCGTTCTTTTTGCACCCACGATCAGAAATGGACTTAACATCGCTGCCGTCGACCATTGATGCCGAGCACCCTAAGTTATTTAGCGACATTACTGCTGGCGAGTACCTGGATGAACGCTTGCGGGAAATAGGATTGAAGAAATAGTTTAGTAAATATGCAAATGAGTAAATGTGCAGGTGTGCAAATGATTAGGTAAAGATTTGTCAACTTTTAAAAAGTTGACAAATCTAAAGTAATTCATAAAAAATCATTTACTCATCTGCACATTCGCACACCTGCACATTAACAACTCATTCGCACATTGTTAAAACAATTGCAGGGCTTGTTGCTTTATCCTCATATCAACCAAACACAATTGTTATGAATGCAGATCAATACAACTATGCAACAGTTACCCAAGCCCTTGACGATTTAAAGGCCCGCGGGTACGTTGATGAATTTGACTTTAAAGATCAATACCTGTTTTGCAACGAAAAAGGTATACAGTTTAACCCGCAGGAGTTAAAAATAACCGAAGTTTATCGTTTTGAAGGCGCCAGCGACCCCGAAGATAGCTCGGTAGTGTATGCTATTGAAAGCGCGTCCGGTTTAAAAGGCGTATTGATTGATGCCTATGGCGCTTATGCGGATGAACGCAAGACGGCATTTATCAATAGCCTGTCAATGGATTAAAAAAGCTTCTCGATTAACTGATCGGCGCTGATGCCTTCGGCTTCTGCCTGGTAACTGCGTACTATGCGATGGCGCAAAATAGCTTTTGCAACAGCCTGCACATCTTCAATATCCGGCGAGTATTTGCCGGTTATTACTGCGTGGCACTTAGCACCCAGCACCAAAAATTGCGATGCCCTGGGCCCTGCTCCCCAGCTTAACAAGCGGTTAACATCTGCCGTAGCTAAAGCAGTGTTGGGCCTGGTTTTGGCTGCCAGCTTAACAGCGTATTCCAACACATGGTCGGTTATGGGGATATTGCGCACCAATTGCTGAAAGAAAACAATTTGTTTGGCCGTCAGTATTTTATGAACTTCGGGTTTTAAAGTTCCGGTAGTGTTTTTTATTACCTGTATCTCTTCCTGTAAAGTTGGATAGTTTAAGGCTACGTTAAACATAAACCTATCTAACTGAGCCTCGGGTAACGGGTAAGTGCCTTCCTGCTCAATTGGGTTTTGGGTTGCGAGCACAAAAAACGGTTGCTCTAAATGATGCGTTACACCTGCCGCCGTTACCGATTTTTCTTGCATGGCCTCCAATAAAGCAGCCTGCGTTTTTGGTGGGGTACGGTTTATTTCGTCGGCAAGTATAATGTTTGCAAATACCGGCCCGCCTATAAATTTAAAATTGCGGTCCTCACCCAATATCTCCGAACCAATAATGTCCGAAGGCATTAAATCCGGCGTAAATTGTATTCGGTTAAAATTTAAATCAAGCACCTTGGCTACGGTTTGCACCAGCAAGGTTTTTGCAAGCCCCGGAACGCCAACCAATAAACAATGGCCATTACTGAAGATAGAGATCAGTACTGATTTTACAACATCATCCTGACCAATAATTACCTTGCCTATTTCGGCGCGTATTTGCTCGTATGCAGCTTTTAACGCGTCGGCAGCTTCAACATCCGAGTTATATTGCATATTTAAATTTTCAGATTACTTTACCTGAGCAGTTGGATTACCGGCTGCCCACATTTTAAGCTGTGGATAGGCTTGGTATTCGGGATCAATTTTTATGTAAGTGCTTTTACGTTTCTTTTCAAACCATTCGCTTACCGAGCGGTTAAGTTTATCCTCGTAAGCAAGTTCTTTAATTTTAGGCAAATCCTGGGCTAAATTAGCTTTGTGAGCGTCGGTTTTAGATTTTAGGTATAAAATTTTATACGTTTTCTTTCCGTCGGCAGCAGTAAACAAACCAGGTTTTGATAGTTCGCCAACTTTCATGGTATCTACAACTAAGGCAACCTGAGGGTCAAGCTTGTCTGTAGGTATGTACGTAGTACGTGCCTGTACGTTATCCATATTTAGCATCATACCGCCGTTAAATTTAGTATCCTTACTGTCCGAATAAATAGCAGCCGCACTCGAAAAATCAATTTTTTTATTGCCTAACAGCAAAGTGTAAACGCTATCTATCCTTGCTTTGGCACGGTTAAGGCTGGCCTGGGTTTGATCCGGACGGATCAATATATGGCGCACATGTACCTGCTCGCCGCGGCGCTCAATAACCTGTAAAAAGTGAAAACCAAAGTCGGTTTCAAATATTGGCGAAATTTCTCCGGCCTTTAATTTAAAGGCCATTGCGGCAAACTCCTTAACAAATGTAGATCGGTCTGCAAAACCTAAATCACCACCATCCGGTGCCGAACCCTGATCTTGCGAATACAAACGGGCCATGTTACCAAAATCTTCGCCGCCTTTTATACGGGCACGTATAGCTTCAAGCTTATCTTTAAAAATCTTTTTTTCGGCAACGGTTAACGCCGGCGAAATTGATATTTCGCCAATTTCAACTTCTTTGTTATAGGTTGGCAGGCTATCTTTAGGTATGCCGTCAAAGTATTTTTTTATATCGTATGGCGTAACGTTAACCTTTTCGGTTATTTTTTGGCGCATTTTTTCGGCAACTTTCATCTCCTTGATGTCGGGGCGAATCTCATCTTTATATTGAATGATAGATTTGCCTATAAATTGTTCCAAACGCTCTTCGCCTCCGGCCCGCATGGTCATGCTGCGCATACGGCGGTCAACTTCGGCATCAACTTCGTCGTCTTTAACGGTAACGCTATCAATAACGGCCTGCTGCGCCAATAATTTTTGGGTAAGCAATTGTTGCAAAATGTAGCCCTTAATGGTTGGAGTGGGCGGGTTTCCGGCTACAAGGTATTGTGCGTATTGCGATTCCACGTCGCTTTGCAATATAATACCGCTGCCTACAACACCTGCAATTTTATCTAATGTTCTTTTTTGAGCGTTAACAAACGTTAATGTAGTCAATAAAATAAATAGGGTTAACCCAAACTTTCTCATGTATCTCTCTTTGCTTATAAAATTATATATCACCTGTTTATAAAACATGCAACGCCCCGAATTTCGGAAAATAATTTGAGTTTGAATGTAAAATAATTACACCCCACCCCATTATCATTGTTTTGTTGCGAATATGCTGATTAACGTATTAACAATTTAGTTATTTTTGGTTAAAATTTGTTAAATGCTAATTGATAATACAGCGGCCCTGCAATACCTTTTTAACGACGATATATTTTTGCTTGAGCAGGATATGGATAAACTGGAAACAACCCAGCATAAAACCGTTGCTGCTATTGCCGAAGCTGTTGTTAACCAACCTGCCACCGTAGTTGACGTGCCGGTTGTGGTTGCGCAACCAACCGTTGTTGCCCAGGCACCCGCCCCGCACTTTAACCATTTAGGCGCCAACGCCAAACAGTTTTTAATTATTTGCAGCTACCCCACTACCGAGCAGATGGACGAAAAGCACCTAACCGCCTTAGCCAGTGCTTTGCAGCGAAAGGAATTAGCTGTTGCTGATGTTGCTATCCTTAATATAGCAAAGTACCCCGCAGCCGATGTTACTGCCCTAACCCAATATTTTAAACCCACCCGACTGCTAATTTTAGGCACCGCCGCCTTGTTAACCGGTTGGGATAAATTTGCGCTTAACCAATTGCAAAACAGCGATGGAATTAAAGCACTATACACCTACAGTTTTGCCGAAATGATGGGCGACCGTGATAAAACCAAAGCCTTTTGGGAACAAATGAAGGTATTATAACCATGCATAAACTTGTATTTGCTACCAACAACGCGCATAAAATTGAAGAAGTTAGCGCCAAAATAGGCCATCAGTTTAAACTATTAAGCCTGGATGATATTGATTGCCATGCCGATATTGCCGAAACCGGAACAACCTTTGTACAAAATGCTGCTATTAAAAGCCGTTTTATTTGCAACCAATACAAGCTCAATTGCTTTGGCGACGACAGTGGTTTGGAGGTTGATGCCCTGAATAACGAACCGGGTGTTTACTCCGCCCGTTACGCCGGCAAGCATGGCGACCATGAGGCCAATATTGACAAAGTATTGCAGAACCTTGGCAGTAACCCAAACCGCAAAGCACGTTTCCGAACCGTAATATCATTGATTTGGGACGGAGAAGAACATGTTTTTGATGGAACGGTTGAAGGAACCATTCGCCATGAACGTTCCGGCTCAAAGGGGTTCGGTTACGACCCGATATTCCAACCGAATGGTTTTGATATTACCTTTGCCGAAATGACGATGGAACAAAAAAACACCATAAGCCACAGGGCAAGAGCGGTTGAATTGATGACGGAGTTTTTGAACGGATTAAGCTAAAATTTCTCCATCAAATTTTTCTTCCAAAGTGCTTCCGCATATTTTTTAAATGTATCAGGGCCGGTTTTAAAGGCATTATCTAAAGTATAACTACCACCATAATAGGATGGCGGGTTGGTTCCCATGCTTACCTTTGCCTCGCCTCTTACTGCGTACTTTTTAGCACCTTCATACATAATTATTTTCATATTAGGAGCGCTAACATCCCCACGACATGCTGTGCGGTACATTACCCAAATTTCGGCCTTACCATCATTATTTAAATCGGTAACTGCAAAAGTATTTTTTACAAATTTTGCCGTAATGTCAACCGGACAATCTTTAACAAAATCATGTATTTGCCATACAAATGTATACTGCGACCCGTTTATCTTGTAATTAAAAGCATATAAATCAGCACCTCTGTAGTCATCATCGCCTTTGGGGTTAAGTATGCCTGTTTCGGTGGTGAAAACCAAATGTTCACCATCGCTATCCGAATATTTAAACACTTCCATAACATGGCCGGGGTAATGGATAGCAGCCGGAATATCGGCTTTGCTAAGTTTAGTAACTTTGAGTTGTGCCAATGAGATTTGGCTGATTAAAACAAGAAAGGAAACGCTTAAAAATTTTGCAGACATAATTATCTAAAATTATTTTACATACTTCAGTTATTCGTAATGCCCCCTGACCGAATAAATATATATTGTATTGTTAATAACCTGATAAATAATCCTATCAGCTTTTGTGATACGGCGCGACCATTTGCCTGCGAGATCATACTTTAAAGCTTCGGGCTTTCCAATACCTTTAAATGGTGTTTCTAATATGCTTTCTAAAAGTATTCTTATTTTTTTCAGGACAACCTTATCCCCTACCTTTTTCCAATACATTAAATCATGTTCGGCTTTAACAGTAAATTCTATTTCCATATATCGTCAAGCGATATTTTCTTTGTGTGGCCCGCTTTTATATCTTCGTCACCTTGTAATATCTTGGATACAAATTCAGGATTATAAGGCGATTTATTTTCTTCAAAATCAATTTCCAAAACTTTTAATACGGCTTTTAAAGCTTTCAATTTCTCATCATTGTCTGGCCGAACTATTAATGTTTCCATATACAAATTTAGGTAAAATTATTATCTTAACTGTGGTTCACCATTTCAATAACTCATCTCATCCAGCTTTACCTTGCCTTTAAAAGTAATAAACACAAAGGTGGTATAAGCTACAACCAACGGTACACCAATAGCAGCTACAACCAGCATAATGCCCAGCGTTTTTTGCGAAGAGCATGCATTATAAACGGTAAGGTTATTGGCCGGTGTTTGGGTTGACACCAGCATGTTAGGGTAAAGTTCCATCGCAACCAAAATCATGAGCAGGCTGATAGTTACTGCCGACGATATAAAAGCATACAAATATTTGCGTTTGGTTATTTGCCTTGTAATATTGGCAATTGCAAGCACCATCATTACCGGTACCACAAAAAGCTCTGGAAAACGGCGTATTACCGCCGCCATATTGGGCAGGTATAGCAGGGTGTAAAACGATGTAAGCAATATCATAATCACAAAAAAGATGGTGGTATCTTTTACAATAAGGGTAAGCTTGGTGTAAAGGCGGTTCTCGGTTTTCATTACCAGGTATATGGCGCCATGCATCATCAGCAGGGCAACTGTGGTTACACCGGTTAATAGGGCATAGGGGTTTAAAAATTCCATAAAGCTTCCGCGGAAAACATGATCGGGACCCATATTAATACCTTCGGTTACGTTACCTAAAATTACGCCCAATAAAAAGGCAATAAGCGTGCTGGATGCGCAATAACTAATATCCCACATTCGCCTCCACCACAGCATGGGCTCCTTGCTTCTAAACTCTATAGATATGGCCCGGAATATCACACCCAGTAAAAACAAAATAAAAGGCACATAAAAAGCCGATAAAAGGGAGGCATACACTTCGGGAAACCCTGCAAACAGCGCACCGCCTCCTATTACTATCCAAACTTCGTTACCGTCCCAAACGGGACCGATAGCGTTTAAGGCTATGCGCCTGCTTTCTTCTTTAACAAAAAACAAATGCACCATTCCGGCGCCCAGGTCAAACCCATCCAAAATAATATAACCTGTAAATACCGCTCCCACCAACAAAAACCAGCAGGTTGGATAATCAATACCTAAAAATGTTGCCATCTTTTATTTTTTAATTAAGCACTAAAAACACATCTACCTAAATATAAAAATATGTCATTGCGAGCGATAGCGCGGCAATCGCACGGAGGCATATTCGTCGTTCATGGCGGCTCGGCTTATGTGCGATTGCCGCGCTATCGCTCGCAATGACACAGCTTTTTGCATCTTACTGCATTTTTTACGTTTTACACTTATAGCAATAATAGTTTTTTTACATCTTCCATCTTACCTGATACATCTTTCCTCTTTTTAAAACACCTTCCCTTCCTCAGGGGGGATATTGTAAGAAATTTTTTTGTTCAAAACCGTTATATCTCATTTATAACACCTTGCGGTTGTGCCAAAAGGTAGCCATCAAATTTGCCCTTCCAACGAATCCGCCATCTCAATATGTCTTGGACTGTGATCCAAATTCTCTTCATCAAACGGACCATGTTTTATTTTTTTGTTGAGCAGATATATAAAAAGAACGAACAACACCAAATAAACCCAGGTAAACAAAATTAGCGAAAACACTATACTCCCCGCCTTAACCGCCTGCGATAATGCGTGCGACGTGCGCAGCAAACCGTAAACTACCCAAGGCTGCCGCCCAACTTCGGCACTGTACCAGCCAACCTGGTTGGCTATTTGCGGCAGCAATACCGAAAACGAAAATATAACCATGAGCCAATGCTTGTTAAACAGCTTTTTGCGCCACCATAAATAGCAGGCGTAAAGCGTTAAGGCTATCATTAACATACCGCAGGCCACCATTAAATGGTAGGTTTGGAAGACGAAATTAACAGCACTCGGCCTGTCTTCCTTTTTAAAATTATTGAGGCCGGTTAGCGGTTTATTAAAATCGCCTTCGGTTAAAAAACTCAGTCCACCCGGAATTTTCAATCCGTGGGTTTCTTGCTTCTTTTGGTCAACGTAGCCCATCAGGTACATATCGCCGGGCTTGGTGCCATCGTAATGCCCCTCCAGTGCGGCCAATTTTGCAGGTTGATATTTGGCAACAATATCTGCCGATTGGTGGCCCACAAACAACTGCGCCAATGCCGACACCGTAGCTACAATTAATGCTATTTTAAATGCCGATTTAGAAAACTCGATATAACGTTTACGGCGCAGGTAATAGGCCGAAATACTCAAAACTAAAAATGAACCCGAAAGAAAAGACCCCAGCCAAACATGCTCCATACGAGCCATTGACGATGGATTAAATACCATTGCCCAAAAATCGGTTATTTCGGCACGTGCGTGCATGCCTGTACCTACAATATGGTAACCTGCCGGTGTTTGCTGCCACGAGTTGGCTACCACTATCCACACTGCCGAAAACATAGAACCTAACGTTACCATTATTGTAGCAAAAAAGTGTACGCCCGGCTTTACCTTGTTCCATCCAAATAACAGCACACCTAAAAAGCCCGATTCTAACGCGAAGGCAAATATACCTTCTGCCGCCAGCGCGCTGCCAAAAACATCGCCCACATAGCGCGAGTACACAGCCCAATTGGTGCCAAACTCAAACTCCATTACAATACCGGTAGCTACGCCGATACCAAAAATAAGGGCAAAAATGCGGGTAAAAAACCTCGTCATTTGCTCGTAAAGCTTGAGGCCGGTTTTAAGGTACATGCCTTCCATTATCACCATAACCAGCCCAAGCCCAATGCTTAACGGCGGATAGATGTAATGAAAAGCTATGGTAAAAGCAAACTGTATGCGGGCAAGTATTTCAACATCCATAAACAATTCATTTTGAGTGGGTACATGGCAAATATCGGCAATGCATTAACGCTTGCGCCGTAAACCTAATACTTATTTGCAATTTAGAAAAAATATGAATTGTAACCGGTATGTTACGATGTGGAAAATTATGTTATGAATTATTATTTAGTTTAGTTTAATGAATTGGATAATACAAAAAAGCAAGAAAATAACATGTCACACTCTTTTAAATGAGATACTGACACCTATTTTAAATGAGGTTAAAGATTATAATTGGATATTTTCGGATATTGACTATAATGACTCTCAATCCAAAAATCTCCCAATTAATATGGATGATGAATACTTTGTCCTTACGCCTAAACAATTTGAGATAATACTAAATGCTGACGTTCAAATTTGGTGGGGAGTTGTATTAGGAGTACCTAACCATTTAAAAATAGCTGTTAATGAAAGCAATATTCCTTTAGCGGAGGGTAATGCGCTAATTTGGAAAGATGGTAATATTCAATATCCAGATGCCGAAATTGAAATCATTTGCTTTGATAGCGGGTACACCATTGTAAAATTCAAAAATGAGGTATTATCAAAACATTTTAAGGTTTATTTCCCCGAAGCTATTCAATTAGAAAAATTCTCTCAATCCTTTATATAAAATCTTCCCGCATTGGCGAAAATGCATCTACCAAAGTGCCGGCTTCCAAACATACAACGCCGTGTACCACATTTGGCGCTACGTAAAAGCCGTCGCCGTCTTTTAAAATACGTTTTTCGTCGCCTATGGTAACTTCAAATACACCGCCTGCAACATAGGCCACCTGCGTATGCGGGTGGCTGTGCAAGGCACCTATGGCGCCTTTTTCAAATTTGGCCTTAGCCATCATCATTTGTGCGTTGTAGCCAAAAATTTGTCGTTGTACTCCCCCACCCTGGTTTTGCCATTCAACTTCACTCTCGGCCAAAAAGGTTTTACTGTTTAGTTTGCTCATGTGGTTTTAGTTTAGCCGTGTCTGTTTTTGCTTTAATACGCGGCAAAGTATCCGTTTTGGCTTTGATGTGCGGCAGGGTATCCGTTTTTAAATTTATGCTATCTTTTGCCATGTGTAAACCCGGCTTAATTTCGCCTTTACCATCGGGTTTTGTTGGCAAGTTTTTACCATCTGGTTTAGCTGGTCCCTTTTTAACCGGTTTTTTAATTACCGGGTTAATGATAGCTTCTTTAGAAACCGGCCTGTCCTCGGGTTTCCAAATAAAGCCTCTTAGTATTTTTTTATCATCCTTAACCTGCGTAATAGGTGTTATAGTAGCATCGGGCTTTATGTATTCCATCACATCAAGCGGCTCGTTGTTTTTAAACCTTACGCGTATTTTACTGGTTATGCTGTGGCGCATTTGCGTAACCTTGCCGCTATCCCTCATAAAATAAATAGTTTCGGCATTGGCAAAAACAAACATCTTATCCATTTTGCCATTCTTAAAAAAGCCACGCATTTTTTTGCCGCCAACCTGGTTAAAATGTGTCGAATCGCCCTCCTCAATATTCACAATAAACGCCGATGGGTATAACTCAATATTATCCAACTGTTTCTTTTTCATTTGCAGGTTAATGGTATCTGCCGATAACTGCGAACCCTGCACCCATATCATGGGGTGAATGTACATCCGGGCAACCGAATCGCTGTAACTGAAAAATATGGAATCGGCCCGGGCCTGCAAATCCGATTTGAATATTTTTGCATGATGCGCGGCTGTTAAAATGCGCACCCTGGCCGTATCGCTCAGTTTTACTTCCTGACTTATATTAACCGAATCGACAGGGATAAACTTTTGAACTATAGGTTTAGCTACTTTTTGGGGCACAACAATTGCAGCTTTATGTTGCGAAGTATCTACAACCGTAGGTTTCTTTTTAAAATATCCCCGATGAAAAACTGTGGTGTCTGGTCGCATCCTCGCTATCGCAATATCGAGATATTTAACAGGCTTGGTGTTAGTATAAACTATTGACGGTATTATTTTGATGGATGTATCTCTTAGCCCGGCTATGCGGCGTTCTTCTTTTATTGTTTTAAGTTCTTTATAAGTTGTAATTCGAGTTTCAATGCTATCTGCCGTCATAAAAATAGAATCGCGTTTAATGCGCGTCGTATCTTTTTTAGGCAAAGTATCTTTTACTACAGGCATGTTTTTATTCGCCAAAGCATTACCTGCTTTAATTGCTTCATCTAACGAAGGCAACGATTTTTTTGCCGAAGTTAACGCAGCCTTATTATTAGCCGCAGCTTTTACACGGTTAATAACCGAATCGCGTTTTGATTTTGGCACGCCGTTTAGTTGAGCATTGGCCAAGTTTTTAAGGGCATTAACCTGCGCATTATCAATTACGGGCATGGTGTTTGGTGGCGCGGTAACTACCTGCCCTTTTGCAATAGCCTTTTTGGCCGTAGCAACAAGTGTATCTTTTTGCGATGGTGTAAGCGAAGCCGCCGCTTTAACAGCCATATCGCGGGCCTGCTTTACCTGTGCCGAATCCACAACGGGCATACTATTTTTTGGCGGATTGAGTGCTGGCTTTTTAACAACAGCAGTTTTTTGTTGCGTTGTAACGGAGTCTTTTTTAAGCACGCCGGGTTTGCTTGTTTTTGATGTGTCCTTTTCTTCGGTTACAAATACTACGTAGGCATGTTGGGTTACCAGGGTACGGTCGCCTTTTTTAAAGGTTTCGCCTAAGTCGCCATGCAAAATTATTTTTTGTTCGCTATCCTTAAAAGTAACATGTTTTACTGCTTTGCCATAGCCGGCCAACCTATCATAAAACAAACTATCGCCTTTTAACGATTTTGTATTCTGTTTATATAAATTTTTCTTTCCAAAAAAAGCCTGCTCCGTTTGCGTATTATAAGTACCGTTTTCGGTGTACAGCGTATCTTTATCTTTTTTGCCGTAAATATTGGTAGGCCCGTAAAAATAAGCTATCCGCGAACCCGAATTATACCGCAGGGTATCTGTTTTAATAATGGCATCAACAGTATTTAAAACCACGTTATACCTAAAATATGCATCGCGCGACGACGCAAAATAGTATCCGTTTTGGCTGGTGAGCGTATTATCTTTACTCACCAATTTACCGCCGCCGGTGTAGGTTCCAAACTTTGTGCCCGTGTTGTAGGTAAAATAGTTGGTGGTTAAAACAGCGTCCTTATCAATCAGGCGCACATTATCCGTCATAATGGCAATTTTGGTATTGCCCTGGTAATTTAGTTTATCGCCAAAAATATGCAGGGTATCGCCTTGTGTAATTATAACGTGGCCAAAGGCATCAAAAGCATTTTCTTTTTGGTGCAGGTAGGCACTGTCTGAACTGAGTATGGTATTATCTTGCTGAAAAACGGCCCTATATACTATGGTAAGCGTAACCCCGTCTTTAGTGTAACCGCGGGTAGAATCCGACTTGATAACACGTAACAACGAGCCCCGTTTTTGGCCCAAAACCTGGCCGCCAATCAACAGTAAAATAACGATCAAAAAATATTTATTCACAAAGCAAAATTAGTTTTTTGGTTGAGGTAATTAAATTAAATAATTTTGATGAATGCTGCCTATACAACAATTCAAAAATTTCATTGAAAAGCACCGTCTTTTTGAGCCCGGCCACAGTGTGCTTGCCGCTGTAAGCTCCGGGCGCGATTCGGTTTTGCTGGCACATTTGCTACAACAAAGCGGCATTAATTTTGGCATAGCACATTGCAACTTTCAACTGCGGCCCGCCGAGGCCCTGGCCGAACAAGCTTTTGCTAATAACCTCGCAAATAGTTTTGGGGTTGCGTTCCACACCACAAATTTTGATACCCAAAGTTACGCTAAACAAAATGGCATATCAACCCAAATGGCCGCGCGCCAACTGCGGTATACTTGGTTTGAGCACATCCGCAATAACTTTGGCTATAACTGCATTGCAGTAGCGCACCATCAAAACGACTCGGTAGAAACTATATTGCTTAACCTAACACGCGGCACAGGCATTGCCGGCATGCATGGTATTTTACCCAAAAACGGCCTTATTGTAAGGCCAATGCTTTTTTTAAACCGCAACGAAATTGACAACCTGGTTGCCAACAATAACCTGGCGTATATGGAAGATAGCTCTAACGCCTCCGTTAAATATGCGCGTAATAAAATAAGGCACCAGGTAATTCCGCACCTTAAAGAACTGAACCCAAAGCTTGAAGAAACCTTTGATAGCAATATTAAACGCTTCCGCGAACTGGAATTATTACTCCAAAATAAGCTTAACGAAATTATGCCCAAGGTGTTAATACCGCACGGCGACGATTTTTATATCCCGATAGCTGCAATTGAGCAACTTGAACCGCAACGTTTATTACTATTTGGCCTGCTTAACCCCTTTGGTTTTAGCGAACAGGTAATTGAGGATATGTTATCGGCTTTAAATAAGCACGCTGGCCGCGTTTTTGAAGCCCCGGCTTACATTTTAGTACTCGACAGAGATAAACTGGTATTAAGCAAACGCACCACTACTCCTCACCCCGTTGTAATTAAACCGGACGATAACGAGGTTAGCTATGCCGGCTTTAAGCTTACTTTGCTGCACGATGATTCGCCGCTTATTGTGCGTGATAACCCCATGGCACTTTCGGTTGATGCGGACGCATTAATATATCCGTTAACACTGCGCACCTGGCAACAGGGCGACTACTTTTACCCGATGGGAATGAAGGGTAAAAAAAAGTTAAGCGATTTTTTTGTAAATGAAAAAATTGCCCTGAATGAGAAAAACCAAATACCTATATTAGTTAACGGAAATAACGAGGTAATTTGGATATGTGGTTACCGTAGCGACGAACGCTATAAAGTAACCGCACACACCAAAAAAGTTATTATCTTCGAACTGTACAAGTTGAACTTATGAGCGACAAACCTGCCTTTTTGGAAAAACAATACCTGGGCCGCGAATGGATACCCATTACCATACGATTAGTTTTAGTAGTTTTTTGCTTTGTGATTTACTTTTTTACCGGCGACCGCGAACGTAACAGCGATTTACTGCTGGTAGTAGGTTTTGGAATTTTGATTATATCAATTATAATGGGCTTTTTGCTGCATTTCCGCACCACCGTGCAAAATAACAGCATTATTTTAAACGGCCTTTGGACAACCCGTCTGGTAAAAATTGATTTAAACAGCATTGTAAAGGTTGAAAAAGGAAACTATAGCCGTTACTTATTTAACAACCCGGTTTACAACTTACATAAAAAAGGCACCATCCGGTTTTTTACTTCCGGTAATGATGCCATACATTTAACAGACCGCGATGGCCTCATTTATATTATTGGCTCGCAACATGTTAACGAATTTGAAAGAGCCATTAAAACAGAAATGAAAAAGTAATGTAAATGAGTAGATGTGCAAATTTGTAAATGAAATAAATTATTCCCAATAATCTGCGCATCTACTCATCTGCACATTCGCACATCTACTCATTTGCACATTGGCAAACTATTTCTCTACCGAGGAGAACACTTCTAATAATATATTCCACCTGTGTTGGGAGTCCATGTCCCAAATGCGTACATAGTTATAGTCGGCTGTAATATTCCCCTTTTTAATCTGCGCTACCCCATAGCTATAAGCCAAATCGCTACTTGCCGAGCGGCCCGCACTGGTTGTTTTGGCAACAATAGAGATAGCCTCGTTGTTAACAAATTTCATAATTTTGTCTTTCCCAACAAAAGGTTCAAAACCAGGGAAATAATAGTGTGCATCTTCGTCCAAAAACTCCTTATAAGTAGCCATTGCCGATAAAGTAAGCGAATGGTTAAACTGTTCTTCGGTAGCTAATATTATCCGTTTATTTTTAAAGGGGTCTTTGCTTGGAGGTGTAACCTCGGCTTCGGGCTCTTTACAGTCCAGTACTTCTTGTTGCTCCGGCTCGGGGTGCTGCACACCAAGGTTTATCAACAACTTTAATTTACTATCGCCGCTTGTGCGCCATACCGATACGTAGTGGCCGTAAACCTTATCGGTATCGGCCTTACTGTTTTGATAAGTATATGGCCCGGTAGAAAAAGCCAGATCACCATTGGCAGATATGCGTGCAAATTTAGGCTGCCAGGTTAGGTTACCGGGTTGCTTATCAATGGTGCTGTAAAACTCTTTAGCGTTAACGGCATTGGGCTTAAATACCACGCCTTCATCATCAAGTACCGATAAAAAACCATCTTTTATCCCCTTACGGGCAACGGTTTTATCAAAGGTTTCGTCGGCGTCAACCACGGTTTTAACCTGCGCCTTTTGTGCAAAAACCATCCCCGAAAGGCATATTATTAATAGAGAACTTGCAATTATTGTTTTCATGTATGGAAGTGATAGTAAATTAGCGCCCTAAAATTTGATTATTAAAACGGGCCGCCATTATTTTATATATAACGTACTTGGTGTTTATTTATGATTTTATGAATAGCCTTGGCTATTATATTTTGCTCCAGGTTGTGCCTTCTTTGCTATCTTTTAGCTGGAAGCCTATTTGTTGTAAGCCGTTCCGTATCTTGTCGGATGTGGCGTAATCCATATTGCTTTTGGCCTCGCTGCGCAAGTTAATAATAAAGTCAATCACCTTGGGTAACTCATCGTTGGCGGCTTGTTCGTTTTTTAAGCCCAGTATATCAACCACAAAATGCTGTATGATGTTTTTAAGAACCTCATAATTTTTAGCGTCGATACTGGTTTTACCATCATATATCGAATTAATGATCTTCGAAATTTCAAACAATTCGGCAACTAACACCGGGCTGTTAAAATCATCATTCATGGCAGCATAACAGGCATTTTCTATCTCGTTTAACTGAACATCACTGTGTGCAGATACTTTCAGTCCGTCAACCAATGCAAAGGCATTCATCAGGCGTTTAAAGCCTTTTTCTGATGCTTCCATGGCATCGTTCGAAAAATCGAGCGTACTGCTGTAGTGGGTTTGCAGCATAAAAAACCGCACCGTCATGGGGCTGTAGGCCTTGCTTAAAATGGTATTATTGCCGGTAAATAATTCATCGGGCAAAAAGCTATTGCCTAACGATTTCGACATTTTTTGCCCGTTAACCGTTAGCATATTTGTATGTACCCAATACTTTGCCGGGTTTTTACCGCAGCAGGCTATGTTTTGTGCAATTTCGTTGGTGTGGTGCGTGGGCACCAAATCAATACCGCCGCCATGTATGTCAAATTGCTCGCCCAGGTATTTATTACTCATTGCCGAGCATTCCAAATGCCAACCCGGGAAACCAACGCCCCAGGGCGAAGGCCATTTCATTAAATGCTCGGGCTTGGCTTTTATCCAAAGGGCAAAATCAAGTTTACCGCGCTTATCGTCTTGCCCGCCCAGGTTGCGGGTATTGTTCAGCATATCGTCAAGGTTACGGCCATTTAGCACGCCGTAATCTTTAGTTTGGTTATATTTTTCCACGTCAAAATAAACCGATCCGTTTACTTCGTAAGCGTAGCCCTTTTTTATAATTATTTTTACCAGTTCTATCTGCTCAATAATATGGCCGGTTGCCGTGGGCTCAATACTTGGTGGCAAGGTGTTTAATATCCTCATCACATCCCTAAAACCTACGGTGTACTTTTGCACAATTTCCATAGGCTCCAATTGCGCTAATTTTGCCTTTTTAGATATTTTGTCTTCTCCCTCGTCGGCATCACCTTCAAGGTGACCGGCATCGGTAATATTGCGCACGTAACGCACCTGGTAACCAATATGGGTTAAATACCTAAAAATTAAATCGAATGATATATAAGTACGTGCATTGCCCATATGGGCATCGCTATAAACGGTAGGGCCACAAACATACATGCCCACATGCGGAGCGTTAAGGGGCTTAAATTCTTCTTTTTTACGGGTTAGTGTATTGTAAACAAATACTTTTTGTTCCATGTGGCAAACTTACATAATTTCGGCAAACAGTTAATCAGGCACTGCTTTTTATTGATTTTTAGGGAAGCGATAAATCGCTGCGGACGGCGTAATGATCCGACGCCTTTTTTTCTATCACGGTGTAATTCATTACCTTAAACTGCGGGCTCACCATAATATAATCTATCTGGTAGTTGGGGATATCGCCGTTATAGGTGCGCCCAAGGCCTCTTCCCTGCTCGCGGAATGCGTTTTTTATACCATCGGCCATTTGGTTAACCGCCCACGATGATGGTGTATCGTTAAAATCGCCGGCTATGATGTATGGAAAAGGACACTTGGCCATTTCGGCCTTCATCACCTTAACCTGATCGCTGCGACGGATAAAACCCAGTTTGAGTTTACTACCAATGCGCCGCGACCCGGTGATGCTGGTTCGGCGCTGTTGCGTTACGCTATCCATATAAATATGATCCTGAGCGGAAAATAAGAACGACTGGAGATGCACGCAATAAACCCTTATTGTTTTACCGTTTATTGTAACATCAACAAAAATAGCCTTAGTATCCGAATTATCCGAAGCCAGCATAATTACCCCATGATTAACAATCGGGTATTTTGATACGATGGCCAAACCGCTGCCATTATCAGGCTGACTGCCAAATGGTTTAAAGTAATAATTTGAAGTTTGAAGTATTTTCTTTATCGAATCGCACATAGCTGTACGGCCCTTGCTTGTGGAGTAAAACTCCTCCATGTTGATGATATCGGGCTGCTGATCTTTTATAATCTGCAAAATTTCGCGCCGGGTTGGGATATTATAATCCATCGGCGAATTAAAGCTATGCACGTTATACGCCATCATCCTAATCTGGCTTCCGTCGGCCTTGGCCCGGTCGGTGTCGGTTTTATTATGGAAACCTATATTTTTTTGAAGCACTCCCCATCCTACGGCCACACTTAAAACAGATATCAAAATTTGAATTTTAAACCTAAACAGCCAATAAAGTGCCAGCAAACCATTAACAAGCAACAAAGGCGGATAGGCCAGGCCAAAAAAAGCAATAAGCCAAAAACTTTTAGGGTCGGTAAACGGTGCCAGGTAGCTCACCAATAAAGCAAACGCAAAACAATAGTTGATAAAGAGAATAATACGGTCGAAAAAACCGAGCCTGCCTTTAGCTCCTATCATCTTTACTCGCTCTAAATAATGTTTCTTTTTCCTGCTTGCTCAGGCTATCATATCCAACCTTCGAAATTTTATCTAAAATATTATCTATCTCATCCTGCCGTGGCTTACTGCTCACGCTCCCCGCCGAATTTTTAACCACCACTTTAAGCTTTGATCTGGATTTAAAAAGCTTGCTTATCCCATCTCCCCAATCGTTACCACGGTTTAATTGCCTTACGTAAATAAAGCCTATTAAAGCCCCGCCAAGGTGTGCTAACTCGCCACCGGCATTAGGGCCAACAATACTTAAAAAATCAAATACCACATAAACAATTGCAATCCACTTTAACTTTACCTCGCCTAAAAACATCAGATAAATGCTATAATTGGGTAATAGTGTTGCTGTACCAACTATGGTAGCCATAACACAGGCCGAAGCACCTACAACGGTTGAAACCGCCTTAACCTCAGAAAAAAGCGGAAATAAATTGTACGCCGCCACATAAAAAAAGGCACCTGCCAAACCCCCAAAAAAGTAAATGGTTAATAATTTTTTACCTCCAAGATATTCCTCAAAAATTTGGCCTATCCAAAAAAACCATAACATGTTAAACAGGATGTGGAAAATACCATCGTGCATAAACATGTAAGTAACAGGTGTCCAAAAACGGGTTAAGAGCTTTGGAAGTGACGATGGCAGTGCGAGGTAGCTAACTATCAGATCGTGAAAAAAATCCTGCCGGGTAATTAACAACTCGAAAACGTAAACAATGCCCAGCACCAAAAATACTGCTACATTAATGCCTATAAGCAGGTTTACTTTTCTTCCAGAATGTATTACCTTAAAACGTATCTCTTCCCAAATAGTGCTCATAATTTAATTAACAAAATTTAGTGGTAAAAATTGTCGCGCCGGTTTAATCCCCATATTTTTATCATAATAAAACCAAATAGTGCTCCGCCAATGTGCGCAAAATGCGCTACCGAATCGCCCTTAAATTGCCCCAGTCCCGAAATTAATTCAAAAACCACGTAACCCGAAACAAAATATTTTGCCTTAATAGGTATCGGGAAAAATATAAGCATTAACTCAACGTCCGGAAAAAGTACTGCAAAGGCTATCAATATCCCAAAAACCGCTCCCGACGCTCCCAAAATTGGCGTATAATAAATCTCTGCCATTTTTTGATAAGCTGGCGAGCCTTCTAAAACTGTCCAGTCAACAACGGTGTACGTTCTAACAATATTATGAATTTCTATGGCTTGTACAGCCATGTTACAAAACAATGCACCTATACCGCATATAAAGTAAAAATTAAAAAAGCGCTTTGAACCCATTGTTTGTTCGAGCGCGGGCCCAAAAATGAACAAGGCGAACATGTTGCCAATGATGTGCATGATATTATTGGGGTCGTGCATAAACATGTACGAAATAATTTGCCAGGGCTTAAAAAGTTCAGAATCAAAATAAAATGCCGAAAAGAGCCTCACCATATTAATATGACTACCTAATAACCAGGTAGCTACATAAAAAATAATATTTATAATTAGTAAGTTTTTTACTACCGGTGTTAAATTAGCCAATGGCGACTGCCTGTAATTACTCATGTTATGTTTGCGTAAACGCTGTTATTTTTCAAATTTTTCTAAAAGTTCGGCCAAAGTAAATGTAATAATTATGGGCTTGCCACTCAATGATATATTGGGCATTTGGCAGGCAAATAACTGATCTACCAATATATTCATTTCTTCGAGTGATAGCCTGGTGCCTGCTTTAATGGCACCGTTGCGCGCCAGCGCCCGGGCCAAATTATCCCGTTTATCTAACTTTAAAATAGCAAGGTTGTTTTTAAAACCTTCTAATAAATGCTCTAATAATTCGTGCTCGTTGGCATTGGGCAATTCGGCTGGTATACCCTCAACTACAACGGTATTTTTACCAAACTCGCGTATATCAAACCCAAGGGCACGCACATCTGGCAGCAGTTCGCGCAGCATCTCAAAATCGGCTCCGTTAAGGGTAACGCTTTGCGGAAATAAAGTTTGCTGGCTTACGCCCGAATGATTTTCTAACTGCTGTAAAAAACGTTCGTACAGTACCCTTTCGTGTGCGTATTGCTGATTTAAAAGCATAAAGCCCGACTTGATCTGCGATAATATTAAACGGTTATGAATCTGAAAAAGTTGCCTCTCGCTCGATTTAATCACCTGTTCATCGTTTATCTCAACCTTTTGTTCGCCCGTATCCATTTGGTGCTGCTGCGGCGCATCACGCTGGCTTATTTGGTACAGGGTATCCCAGTTTGCCGGAATTGCCGATTTTTGATAATCGCCGTGGTTCCTGAAATTAGGATCGCGCTTGGTTGTACTCTCGGCTGCAAACGGATTAAAATCGGGGTTAAAACTAATACTTGGCGCAACAATATCTTCGAGCGGCTTGGCCGTTATTAAATGCTCTATGCTATTTTCCTGGTCAAAATCAATTGTAGGTGTAATATTATACCTGCCCAACGAACGCTTTACCGCCGAGCGGATAATGGCATAAATTGATTTTTCGTCCTGATATTTAATTTCCGTTTTGGTGGGATGAACGTTAATATCAATTTTGGCCGGGTCAATATCAATAAACAAAACGTACAGCGGATAACTTTCATCGGGCAACAACTCCTCAAAGGCCGTCATTACGGCGTGGTTTAAATAGCCATCCTTAATAAAGCGGTTATTCACAAAAAAAAACTGCTCGCCGCGGGTTTTACGCGCAAACTCGGGCTTGCCTACGTAGCCCTTCAGGTTTATGATAGAAGTTTCTTCCTCAACCGGTACCAAACGCTGGTTATATTGATTGCCAAGCAAATGGATAATGCGTTGCTTTAAACTTGCGGAAGGTAAATGGTAAACCTCCTGCCCATCGTGGTGAAGCGTAAAAAATATTTGCGGGTTAGCTAACGCTACACGCTGAAACTCATCAATAATATGCCGCATTTCTACCGGGTTACCCTTTAAAAAATTACGGCGGGCCGGGATATTATAAAACAGGTTTTTAATGCAAATGGATGTTCCGGCATTGCATTGGCAGGCCTCCTGCTTAACAACTTCCGATCCTTCAATTTCTATCAGCGTCCCTAATTCATCTTCAACACGGCGTGTTTTTAACTCAACCTGCGCTATGGCTGCTATTGATGCCATGGCCTCGCCCCTAAAACCCATGGTACGGATGGCAAATAAATCTTCGGCTTTTCGTATTTTTGACGTGGCATGGCGTTCAAAACACATACGGGCATCGGTAAGGCTCATTCCGCAACCGTTATCAATCACCTGTATCAATGATTTTCCGGCATCCTTTAGTATCAGTTGTATTTTATCAGCCCCGGCATCTATGGCATTTTCAATTAGTTCTTTTACGGCCGACGCCGGCCTTTGCACCACTTCGCCCGCTGCAATTTGGTTAGCAACCGAGTCGGGTAAAAGTTGGATTATATCAGACATTTAAAAAAATTCCCTTCAATTTCAATTTCGTTGCTAATTTAGAAAAATGATGCCACAACTTTACTGTTCAATTTGTGTTATACGTACATCCCTTACATAAAATGACATCTTATTTATATTGAAAAACACAATGAAAAAATTGTTGCCGCTACTGCTTTTATTTGTAATAGCCTGTAAATCAAAAAAACACGGAGCCGACCTCCTGGTTAAAAATGCTCGGGTTTATACAGTAAATAATAATTTTGATACGGTAAATGCATTTGTAGTAACCGGCGGTAAAATTGTAGCCGTGGGCAAAACCGATAGTCTGGAAAAAATATATGATGCCCGGCAGGTGCTTGATGCCGGTAAAAAAGCAATATACCCCGGTTTTATTGATGCTCATGCACATTTTTATAACTATGGAATTGATTTGGAACAGGCAAACCTGGTTGGCACAACCAGTTGGACGGCGATAGTTGATTCGGTACTGGCGTTTTCAAAAAACAATACCGATGGCTGGCTCATTGGCCGCGGCTGGGACCAAAACCATTGGGCCGTAAAGCAATTTCCTAACAAAAGCAAGCTCGATTCGCTTTTCCCGGCAAGGCCCGTAATGCTTACCCGTATAGACGGCCATGCCGCAATAGTTAACCAGGCTGCACTAAATATAGCCGGCATTAAACCTGGCCAAACCATTGCAGGCGGCCAAATTGAAACCGTTAATGGCAAACTTACCGGTATTTTAGTTGATAATGCCGTGGGCCTGGTAAAGCATAAAATGCCGCCCCCTAGTGATGAGCAAGTACAAAGTGCTTTTACCAATGCACAAAGCAATTGCTTTGCCGTTGGTTTAACTACTGTTGATGATTGCGGCCTTGATTACCAACTGCTGGCACCCATAAAACAATTACAAAACGAGGGTATACTAAAAATGCGCTTGTATGTAATGCTTGCCGATAAACCCGAAAACTATACCTACTTAATTAAACATGGCATTATAAAAACATCCCGCTTAAATGTGCGGGCCTTTAAAGTTTATGCTGATGGTGCGCTTGGTTCGCGCGGGGCCTGTTTATTGGCCGACTATAGCGATCAAAAAAAATGGAAAGGCTTTCTGCTCAGTCCCGAACAGCATTTTAAAGATGTCGCAAAAAAAATAGCCGATAATGGTTTCCAGATGTGTACCCATGCCATTGGCGATTCGGCAAACCGTGTTATGCTTAAAATTTATGCCGGTGTTTTAAAGGGGAAAAATGATAAGCGCTGGCGCATAGAACATGCGCAGGTACTGTCGCCAAATGATATTGAACTATTTGGACAAAATAGCATCATACCATCGGTACAGCCCACACATGCCACATCTGATATGAAATGGGCAATACAGCGTTTGGGCCCTAAACGCATCAAAAGTGCTTATGCCTACAAACAATTGCTCAATCAAAACGGATGGGTACCGCTCGGTACAGATTTTCCCGTAGAAAACATTAACCCCATGTACACCTTTTACGCCGCCGTAGCGCGTAAAGATTTAAAAGGATGGCCAAACAAGGGCTTCCAGATAGAAAACGCATTAAGCCGCCAGCAAGCCTTAATGGGCATTACCATATGGGCGGCAAAAAGCAATTTTGAAGAAAAAGAAAAAGGCAGCATTGAAGTTGGCAAATATGCCGATTTTGTGATGCTCAACCAGGATATTATGCAAATTAACGATACCGAATTACCTACCGTAAAGGTGATGAAAACGTATGTTAACGGAGAAAAAGTTTATGAGAAAAATTAGTATATACCACTGTTTAGCTTCCATTTTTGCCGGAGTTATCCTATTACAAACGGCATGCGCACAAAACCCGCACGCGGCCAATGCATCTATTTTAGCCGAAGAACGGTTAATAGAACAGTCAACCGTGCTGCTTAATAACGAGCAACAATTTATTCCTATCCAAAACCTCGATCAGGGTAAAGTGGCGAGCGTGCATTTTAGCTACGCGTTTTCGGCCATGTTTGATAGTTTGCTAAACAAGTATACCAAAGTTCAGTCCTTTAACGGTAATACATACACAGGGCAAAGCAGCCTTGCCGATCTGACTGACGAGTTAAAAATGTACAACACCATTATTGTATCATTAAGCGAAACCGAAACCAACAACAAGCCGCTGATAGATTTTATTAACAGCAACAAAAAACTAAAGAATGTTGTGTTAGTGGTATTTGGTAAGGGCACCGCCCTTGCCCCCCTGGATGCCGTTACCGCACCCATTGTTTGGACGGAAAGGCAAACCGCATTATCTGCCAGTTATGCAGCCCAGGTAATTTTTGGCGGTATCGCGGTAACGCAAAAACTACCCAAGGGCTTTTCGGTAAAATACCGGTACGGTACTGGGTTTTTAACTGCTAAAACCCGTTTGCAATATACCGTTCCGGAGGATGCGGGCATTAACGCCAACAACCTGCTGGCTATTGACGATATAGCGCGCGAAGCCATCAGTCAGCATGCCACGCCGGGTTGTGTGGTTATGGTAGCTAAAGATGGTAAGGTAATTTTTAACAAAGCCTATGGTTACCACACCTATGATGACCTGATACCCGATAATATTACCGATATTTTTGATTTGGCGTCTATGACCAAAATATCGGCAACAACCATGACGGCCATGAAGCTAACCGGCGACGGTAAAATGAACCTCGACTCAACCCTGGGTTATTATATTGCCAAGGCGAAGGCAACCAACAAAAGCGATATTAAGGTGCGCGAGCTTTTATTGCATGAAGCCGGATTGATACCGGATATTGCCACTTTTACCAAAATTAAACCTACCGATTATAGTGCCGATTCGTCTGCCGCTTTCCCAACCAAGGTAAACGACAACTATTTTTTAAGGAAAGACTATTTTAAGGATGTAATGTACCCCGATATGCTGAACTCGCCGGTACGCACCCGAGGCAAATACGTGTACAGCGACCTGAGTATGTTGTTTATGAAAGAGGTTGAAGAAAACATAACGGCGGTGCCGCTTAACATTTACGTTCAGCAACAGTTTTATACGCCGCTGGGTATGCAAACGGCGGGCTTTTTGCCTTTATACCGCTTTAAAAAAGATCGCATTATCCCAACCGAAAACGACGAAAAAGACCGCCACGCATTGCTGGACGGCTACGTACACGATCCTACCGCAGCCTTGCTTGGCGGCGTTGCAGGGCACGCAGGTTTATTTGCCAACAGTAACGATGTGGCAATTTTATATCAAATGGTACTTAACGGCGGCACTTATGGGGGCGTACAATATTTGAAACCAGAGATAGTAAAAATGTTTACCGCTAAATACTCTGATAATAGCCGCCGTGGTTTGGGTTTCGACAGGTGGGATCCAAACATTAGCCTGGGTTATCCATCAAAACTGGCCTCGCCCGAAACTTATGGGCATACAGGCTATACCGGCACCTGCGTTTGGGTTGACCCTAAAAGTAACCTGGTATATATTTTTCTTTCAAACAGGGTAAACCCCAAGGTTAGCGACAAGTTATCGCAACTAAAAATACGCGGCCGCATCCAGGATGCTATTTACGAAGCTATTGCGAAGGGTAATTAAAATTTAGAGATGAAAATATTTTTGTTCTTGCTCGTTTTAAAAACCTCAATTTTATTCAATCCCTTTGACTATAAATACGAGGAAAACAAGTTCAATAAAACATTGGTTTTAAATGGTTTGAAAGGTAAATTAATAAAGAAAAAAATAAACGATTCAGAAAGATTTCAAGGCAGATATTTAGGGCGTATGAAAACAAAATCTGGTCAAGAATATGATGTCATTTCGTTTTCGTATTTATTTAATTTAAAGAACAGTCCCACAGCCGAAAGCCACATCTTTTTTTATGATAAACAACACTTATATGTTGGGAGTTACCATTTGAATTCAACAGATGAACTACCGCAGCGCATTATCCAAAATAAACTGTATTTTGAAATACCCGGTTGCAAAAACAAAATTATAATTGATTTTAGTAAAGGTATAAACCCCGCTATTAACTTAGGATGTGGTAACGAAAACAACTATTATGAATTTCAAAAATAAAAGCTTCGTTTTTTTTGATAAGTCAAGGAGAAATTGATCTTATAGCAATTTCTCCGCTTCGTAACCCATTTGTCAGCGTTTTAATTTTTACATACCGTTCACATTAAATGTAAATAATGCATCTACCTTCGGCACAAATTAAAACTATGTGCGGTGCAGATGGTTTTATAGTAAACCCATCAAACTGGTGAAAATGTTTTGTGCAACGTTATTATTATACAACACCTTCTCATCACAATTTAAAAACGAAACTCACCGATGAAAATTGGAATTGTATGTTATCCTACTTTTGGCGGCAGTGGTGTTGTAGCTACCGAATTGGGTAAAGCCCTGGCCGATAATGGCCACCAGGTACATTTTGTTACCTATAACCAACCCGCCCGCCTCGATTTTTTTTCGGAAAATCTTTTTTATCACGAGGTATCTATATCCAAATATCCACTGTTTGATTATCCGCCTTATGAGCTTGCCCTGGCCAGCAAACTGGTTGATGTGGTACGGTTTGAAAACCTGGATATTTTGCATGTACACTATGCCATTCCGCATGCTTCGGCGGCATTTATGGCTAAACAGATATTACTTACTTACGGTATTCATATACCGGTGGTTACCACACTGCACGGCACCGATATTACGCTGGTTGGTAAAGATCGTACCTATAAACCGGTAGTTACCTTTTCCATCAATAAATCCGACGGAGTAACCGCCGTTTCGCAGGATTTAAAGGACGACACCTTAAAGTTTTTTGAGATAGAAAACGAAATAAGGGTAATACCAAACTTTATTGATTTAAAGCGCTTTAGCATGAAAGCTAAAGATCACTTTAAAAAAGCTATAGCACCCGCAGGCGAAAAAATATTGATCCATACATCCAACTTCCGTAAAGTTAAGCGCACGCAGGATGTTATCCGGATATTTGCCATTGTAAACAAAACCATACCGTCTAAATTGTTGATGGTTGGCGATGGGCCCGAACGATCAGAATGCGAACAGCTTTGCCGCGATTTGCATGTTACCGATAACGTTCGTTTTTTAGGAAAACAGGAAGCAATTGAAGAAATACTTTCAGTGTCCGATCTGTTTATGATGCCATCACAATCAGAAAGCTTTGGCCTGGCCGCGTTGGAAGCCATGGCTTGCCGTGTACCCGTAATTAGCTCTAATGCAGGTGGCTTGCCCGAACTGAATATTGAAGGCGTAACGGGCTTTATGTGCGAGCCGGGAGATATTGACGGCATGGCCGAAAAAGCCATCTATATTTTAGAAAACGACGAGCGGCTTGATACCTTTAAAAACAACTCGCTTGCACGGGCAAAAGAGTTTGATTTAAGCCTGATACTACCTGTTTACGAAAGCTATTACCAGGAAGTAATTGCGCGCAGCAAGGCCATCGCATAAAAGCTTACTAAAAAAATGAAGATCCATATTTTTGGTGCTTCGGGCTCGGGGGTAACAACCTTGGGGTTGGCATTGGCCGAAAAAACAGGTTACCCTTATTTTGATGCCGACCAATTTTTTTGGGAAAAGAGCAACCCGCCATTCACCATACGCCGGGATGCCGAAGAAAGAAACGCGCTTTTACATCAGCAACTCGCGGAAAATGAAAATTGGATATTAGGTGGCTCCATAGTGCAATGGGGCGATAGCTTTCCGCCACTTTTTGATCTTACTGTATTTTTGCTAATCCCGCACGATGTTCGCATAGCCCGTTTAAAGCAGCGCGAATTTGAACGTTACGGCGATATTATTTTCACCGATGAGTTAAGAAACAAACAATACCAGGATTTTATTATCTGGGCATCCGGCTACGACGATAATACTACCATAAGCCCGGGTGGGCGTGGCATGGGGCGCACGTTGCAGGTACACCGTGAGTGGATTAAAAAATTAAATAATGGTTTTTTAGAAATATCCGGCGATACCACAGTTAAACAAAGGCTCGATTTTATACTAAACTCCATCAAACATTTTTAAGTTTAAAAGGATTATATCATTTTTGGCAGGGTTTGTGCTTATGTTAAGGCAAACTTTAAAACAATTATTTTTTTATGAAACGTATTATTCAAATCAGCGTTAATTTTTTAGCAGTAATTATATTGGTAACCGGCTGTACGGTGGTTAACAAAACCGCCGGGGTAGACCGCAGTAAATTTGTAGGCACCTGGACAATTACCTCCGTTACTTACGAAGGTATTTTAGGCAATGCAGTATCTAAAGTGTTCGACCAGGCTTCGCCAAATGCTTTTGTTGGTAGCACATGGCAATTAACAAACAGTGGCAATGCGGTATATACTTTAACGGACGGAACAGCGCAAAGCATTTATTGGTCGTACTACAATCCGGGTGCAGGCGAGCAGTCTATGTTCCAATTCAAAAAAGTATACCAGGGCGATAAGGTGAAAAACATCGACAGTGGCTACCGCCTTGTTATAGCTAATATTGATAACTCAAGCATGACGCTAAAAGTACCCGTAAACGCCGACGGCAGGGCCGCCTATGTAGTTTACTCGTTTATTAAAAAGTAAGCGAGTTTATATCCACATCTCATTAAAAGGCACGGAACATTAAACTATTTATTAGCTAAAACCTTTTAAATGGTTTAATTTTCCGCGCCTTTAATTCTTTATACAGCTCAATTACATACAAGGCATCATAAATAAAAATGGCCACAAACAGCAATTGCATTAATGCCGAGTGACTATAGGTTTTTGTTTGTGTATAAAATGCAATTGAGGCTAATAAAGTACCAAGGCACTTAAACAAGGCTATATACATGCTTTGGCCCCCAACTGATTTGCGTTCGCGAAGCATGGCAATAAACAATACCGACATCATTAAATTTTGCCCAAAGGCCGCATAAGCACCATATTGGTCTTTAAGGGCGCTGCTTAAAAATACAATGAGCAAACAGGTTATGCTAAAACCCAGCAAAAACTGAGCGTAAAACGCCCACGTGCGGCGTACCCGTGCTATAACCGGCCCAAAACGCAAATATTGCAGCAATATCAATACATCAAAACCAAACCATATTCGGTCCACAATTAATTGCGGCGCCGAGTGCGGCAACACAAAAGAGTAAATAGTTTCCCAGGCTAAATTGGCAAACAGAGCCGCGGCAGGCATGCCGTAACTCATATCAAACATGCCGCGTCTGATGATAAGTAAATAGGTTATCGTCCAGCATACACCCGAGCCTATCATTATTTGATCAAAAACCGTCATATCTAAAATATGCATGAAATGTACAAAATAAGTATGTCATTTTCAATGTAAAAACGCAGTGTTTTAAATACATACAAACAAAAAAGGGCGAACCACTCATCATGGTACACCCTAGGTATTCAATATTAATTACTAATTAACCTGCGTAAGTTGCAGTTAAAGTTATAGGCACGTTTAATGCTTTCGAGATAATGCAATTTGCTTTTGCACCTTCGGCAATTTCTTGAAATTTGGCGTTATCAATACCCTCAATTGCCGATGCAGTTAGTTCTAAATGGATACCGGTTATTGATAATGCAGCCATATCCAAATCAAGCACCGCTTGTGTATCCAGGTCGTTAGGTGTAAAACCAGCCTGGGTTAAAGCAGCGCCAACGGCCATAGTAAAACAGCCTGCATGTGCAGCAGCAATTAACTCTTCGGGGTTTGTGCCAACGCCGTCGGCAAAGCGTGTTTTAAAAGAAAACTGAGTATCATTCAATACAGTGCTTTGGGTAGAAATTTTGCCAGATCCGGCTTGTAAGGTGCCATTCCAGTGTGCTTTTGCGGTACGTTTCATTTTTATTTTTTTAGTTTATGATGATAGGATGAAATTACTTATTTCATTTCAATTAAATGTTACCATTTTGCTCTTTCGTACTGCAATGGCCACTTTATATCGTGGCCCAATACATGTGCGGCGCGTAAAGCAAAATGCGGGTCGCGTAGATGTTCGCGGGCCAGCAAAACTAAATCGGCCTGCCCGGTTTGTATAATTTCATCGGCTTGTTGGGGCGTAGTAATCATACCAACAGCGGCAGTTAAAATATCGGTTTCTTTTTTTACCACCTCTGCAAATTGCACCTGGTAGCCAGGGCCAACGGGTATTGCAGCTTTAGGTACATTACCACCGGTTGAGCAGTCAATCAAATCAACTCCTTTTTCTTTTAATATGGCCGCTAACTTTACCGAATCTTCGGCCGTCCAGCCGTCAGGTGTCCAGTCGGTAGCCGAAATACGTACAAATAACGGATATTCGGCAATCCAGGCTCCTCTTACAGTATCGATAATTTCTAATAGCAAGCGTATGCGGTTTTCAAACGAGCCGCCATATTCATCGGTACGCTGGTTACTCAAAGGTGATAAAAACTCGTGTATCAAATACCCGTGCGCACCATGTAATTCAATCACTTTAAAACCTGCTTTAATAGCACGGTAGGTAGCCGCCTTAAAATCGGCAATTACTTTGGCAATACCTTCCTTATCAAGTTCAAGCGGCTTCTCTACGTCATGTCCAAAAGCTACGCCGCTTGCACCTACCGTTTGCCAGCCGCCGCCTAATACCGGTATTTGTTTGCCACCGCTCCAGGGTTCGGTATGGCTGGCTTTACGGCCAGCATGGCCCAACTGTATACCCGCTACCGCACCTTGTTGGTTAATAAAGGTGGTTATACGTTCCAGCATGGCAATATGCTCATCTTTCCATATGCCCAAATCGGCGGGTGATATTCTGCCTTCGGGCGATACCGCCGTGGCTTCGGTTATTATTAAAGCGGCACCTCCTACGGCCATAGCACCTAAATGCACCAGGTGCCAATCATTGGCAAAACCGTCGGTACTTGAATATTCGCACATGGGCGATACCGCTATGCGGTTTCGGAGTTGAACGCCGCGAATGGTTAGCGGACTAAAAAGATGAGGCATATTTTGCTATTTTTTTTGATGCTTGCAAATACAATTCAATTTTAACACAAATTTTATTGCCATGGTTTTAAACATCTCAATAAATACTTTAGCATGACCAAAGCATCCAATTATGTCAATTAATTAACCTATTTTAGAAATTTAAATATTAAACGATACGCTTAAAAATCTATGTATTCGTCGCCAAATTTTAACGGTAAAGTTTTTGTAAACCCTATCCCTACCAAAACCGGTGGCGATGGCAATACCATGCAATTACTTGCCGAAGCTATAAAAAAACATCCTAATACTAAACCCGCTAAAACGCCCGGCCCCTTTGCTGTTGATTATAGCAAACTAAACAACCTGCCTACTAGCACGCTTCGTATCACGTGGCTTGGTCATTCATCGCTAATTATAGAAATTGATGGCAAACGTTTTTTAACCGACCCGGTTTGGCGCAATGCATCGCCCATACAATATTTAGGGCCGCAGCGGTTTTTCCCTTCACCCATACCGTTGGATCAATTGCCGCACCTGGATGGTATCATTATTTCGCACGACCATTACGATCATCTTGATGATGCAACAGTTGTACAGTTATCCAAAAAAGGTACACCGTTTTATACCTCGTTAGGAGTTGGCCCCATACTTGAAAAATGGGGAATACCTAAGCAGCAAATAACCGAGTTTGACTGGTGGCAGCAACTTGATTTGGGCAACGGATTTAAAATAACAGCCGCTCCGTCACGCCATTTTTCGGGCAGGAGTATTTTTAACCGCAACCAAACTTTGTGGGCCTCGTATGCAATTAAAGGCCCCGTTCATAACGTATATTACGGTGCCGATTCGGGCATACACCCGCTGTTTAAAGAGATTGGCGAAAAACTTGGCCCCTTTGATATCGCCATGCTTGAAGTAGGTGCCTATAACGATTTATGGAAAGATATACACATGGGGCCCGATAACGCTACCGATGCGCAATTGGCATTAAATGCTACACTGATGATGCCTATACATTGGGGAACCTTTAATTTGGCCTTCCATACCTGGACATACCCTGCCGAGCGGGTTATTGAATGCGCAAACCAAAAAAATATTGACCTTATATTACCCGCCCCCGGCGAAACCTATACTTATAATGCCAAAGGGTATGTTAATAAATGGTGGGAAGCTTTTATGTAATTAACTTGCTAAACGGCTATCTCCCTGTCAATACGGGGGTCATCGGGTAATATCTCCATTTCGGGGAAACCCATATAGTTAGCATACCACCTTATGGCGGCTATCATATCCAGCGCATCGTCGGCCTGTATGTTAACGGTTTCAAATACCATTAAGCTACCGTTAATATAGCCGTATAGCTGTATTTCGTTAACCTCTTGTGTGTATGGCGTGTCTATAAGGCAAAAAACCTTTATCCGTAATTCAGTATTCCGGGAGTAAATAATATCCGGGCATTGGTCTAAACCTGTTAATAAAAGATAAACCTCATTGCTCATGTTTAATTAACATTGCATTAACCATATAGTTTAAAATAATTATCAAAATTTCAAGTTCTGCTTGTTAATTACAGCCCCCGCCCGCCTTATTTTGTATCAGTTAAAATATTGTTCAATTAAAACAATATGTAAATTTTAACCTTTTATTAGGATGAAACCCTAATAAAAAAACACAGGCTTTATATTGTTGTTATAACACCACATTAAAAAATTGAAAATGAAAAAATTAAATATTGCGTTATTGCTCCTTGTTATGGTTGCACTGAGCAGTTGTTCGGTTATTGGAGGGATATTTAAAGCAGGTGCCGTAGTTGGCATTGTTGCCGTGCTGGTAATTATTGGCATCATATTCTGGATATTTTCGATGTTTAGCGGCAAACAGTAAAATTTAAAGTTATGGATGTTACCATAAACAACGCCACCGACCTTAAACTGGAAATAGCCAGGTTAAAACAAATTAAGGCCGGGCAAGAAACCTTACTTAAAAGGCATTTTAATAGTCCCCGGGCATTACTGGGGACTATTACGGCCTTGTTTCAAAAAAATAAACCCCGCAGCCAGGCAAGCGGTTTAGCCGATTATGATATTGGTACTTTAATTTCTAAATTTTTGCTATCATTTACCCTTAACAAAACGCTGTTGCGTAAATCTAATTTTATAGTAAAGGCTTTGGTTGGCAGCATATCGCAAAAAGGAGCAGGGCTGGTTAATAATAAAACTATGGCTGCGCTGTTTGATAAAATACGCCCTCACCTGCCCCAATGGCTCATTGAAAAAATTGCACCTAAAAAACGTTCACGGCTTATCAAATTGCTATCGCCTAAGCGGCAAGAAAAACAAAGGCTCTTAAAGCCATAATAACTGTTATAAAATTAACAGGCAAACCGCAGTTTCCCCTTTATTTCAAATCCAAACTATACCTAACCGATGCCCGTAAATACGGATAGGTGTTATTTACTTCGGGATGCTTATCATAATGCCCTTTGAGTATAAAATAGCCCCACTCTGCCACCAGCGCAGTGTTTTTTATAAAACCATAACTAACTTCGTTTGATACCGTATGCAAAAAATAGTGCGATGCATTTCCGTTTATGGTTTTTAGCCATCCGCCCCTGTAGTTTATGGCATAAGCAAAACGCTGGTCAAAGGTTAACTTTAAGCTACCGTTAAACCCAAGGCCCGAACCATAGTCGTAGTTGCGCCCCTTGTACAAATACATATCCGGCACGGCTGCCAGTATAACCGGCCCGGCACCCACTATTGTATTCAGTTTAATTTTATGGCTAAGCATAAACTGCGAAAACAAATTCATTTTTACACTTTGGCCGCTGTAAAAAAAAGCCTCGTTGTGGATATAATCATAATTTGCAGATAAAATAACCAAATGCCGCATGCTGCTATCCGATTGCAGCTCCCAACCTGTTAACGAGCCATACACGCTTACTATATTAACCTTAGAGCTATCATCTTTGCCAACCTCAACATTGATATTAATATTACTGAAAGCTTTTTTATAATCCTCATAAGGTGTACCATACAATACGTTTAAGTGCCCATACCATCCAAACCGTCCGTTGATATTGTTGGCCCCAAAACGCCTAAAACCACCATCAATAGCCATTGCAACTTTTGATGAATCGCGCTCGTTGGAGTTACGCATCACCCTGCCCCACTTACCATCTAATATGCGGTTTAAGCCGTTGGTAGGGTTAACCAGCAGGGCCACCACTTCGCTTGCCTGCCGTTTAAAACCCCGGCTTCGGTTATTTATTATTTTATTGGCAAGCCTATACGTCATCTCACCCAAAACTACACCGCCAAAGCTGGTATTAATAAAATCGTTAGGGGCCGGGTTTTGATTTTCGGCAGCAGTTTCCCAAATATAACTACCCACAAAGGCCGCCGGAACAGATTCCCAAAAGGTGTGGCCGTTGGTACGAAATGCGTTAAAATAATAACTGCCATGATAAGGATGCCCAAATTGGTTGGTTTGAAATTCGTCGTTATCAAATTCCCAACTGCCCGGATTCAAATGGCTCCATACAGTACTAAACGATATTTTTGCATAGTCGGCCTTACGGATATACCTATCCAGCGACCAGGGGAAAAGCTCGTCTACACCCAATTCTATCACAGCTCTGCCAAATCGTTTTTTGTCCATTAAACTATCGCGCCGGTTTATCCGCCTTAATTTAGCCGGGCTAAGTTTTTGGGCATCAAAGGGCATTTGCGCATAAGCAGCTACCGAACAAAAAAGTAAAAACAATAATACCCTAAGGCCAAGCACATATTTAGTAAAAGCGAGTATTTTGGGGTTCATATTTAAAGTTACTTCAATAGAACGGCGATAGCCGCTTTTGGTTTTACCATAAAACGAGCTTTCTTAACACCTTTAACATGCTATACTGGGCTAATGCTTTTTAAATATGGGTATTGATGGGTATAGGTTAACGCTATATAAAGTACGTTAAATATTTACAATTAATGGTGCAAGGTTATTTTCAATTTAAACTTTAAAATAATTGAACCAATTGTTCACCACCACCTTTTACCCTGCTTTTTTGCTATTGCCCAAACAATAAAAAAGGTATGCGTAATATAATAACGAAAGATAAACGCCATTTAGAAAACATAGCTTTTAAGATAGAGATATAATAAAAGCGGCAACATAAACAAACCAACTTTTGCATTATTTGTTAGGGAAACATTGTATATATAAGTTAAAAATTACTCAATTTATTTTATATTTACACTTGCACCTTGCCTCACAATTAATGCTTCTATTTCCCCTATGCCCCAAAAAGAGTTGGAACGGCTACAAGCCGTTAACCGTTTTTTGAACCTTAGCATTGATAAGGATCAAAATTTACAAGAGATTGTAGAGTTAGCATCAGAGTTATGCGAAACTCCTGTGGCGTTAATAAGCCTTATTGACGACGATACTTATTTTTTAAATTTTAAAGTTGGTACCGAAATTAATAAAACGCTGCGCCAGGATTCGTTTTGCCAATACCTCACCAACAAAAACGAGCTATTAATTGTTCCGGATGCAACTTTAGATAGTCGTTTTGCTAACAGCCCTCATGTAACCGGAAACCCGCATATTCGTTTCTATGCCGGTATCGCCTTAACCACACACGATGGGCACAACCTGGGCAGCCTATGCGTTATAGACCCGCAGCCGCGGCCACAATTAACCCGTCCTCAACAGCATTTACTGCAAATAATGGGTAAACGCATTGTGCAGATAATGGAATTTGAGTTTAGTTTACAAATACTTAAAGAACAATATTTGGAGGCCAAAGATACCGAAATAAAACTTCGCTCGTTTTTTGAAAGCGGCACCTCGTGCCATTTACTATTGGGCAAACAACTTGATGTTATTACCTACAATAAAAACATGGCCAATTTTATAAGGCGAATTTACAATATCGACTTGCAGCCCGGCACAATGGTAAACCAGATATTAAGCGGGCCCGCACTTCAGCGTTTTGAAGAAGAATGTAACATTGCCCTGGACGGAATGCCGATACATCAGGAGCGGGAGGTTAAATATCCCTCGGAAAATATATGGTGGGATATTACCTTTGAACCCTGTTACGATGCCGAAGGTGAAACGATAGGAGTGTCGTTTAATGCTAATGATATTACGGAGCGCAAACTGCATGAGCAACAAATTGTAGCCAAAAACGAATCGCTTAAAAATATAGCCCACATACAATCGCACGATTTGCGGCGCCCGGTAGCTTCAATATTGGGTTTTATGGAGATATTCAAATCATCGGGCTACCAATCAACCAAAGAGGAATTGATGATGATGGAAAGTGCAACCAAAGAGCTTGACGATAAAATAAGAGACATTGTAACCTTTACCGAGTAAGCCGCTTTTGCCTAAGCAGAGCCAAACACCTGTAAAGCGCCTGGCCCTGCCGCTATATTTACGATTCGGTTTTAAGTTTGGCCAAAAGATCTTTTAACTCAATAAGTGCGAATGACGAACCATAGTCGGACAAGCCATAGGGCAAAATAAGCTTGCCGTTGTGAATTATCGACCCGCACGAATACACAACATTGGGTACATAACCCTCACGTTCGTCCTTATTAGGTATCAGCAGGGGCTCGTTAAGGCGGCCAATAATCACCGACGGATCATCCAACTGTAGCAAACTAACGCCCAGCACATAGCGGCGCATGGCTCCTACGCCGTGAGTAATTACCAGCCAGCCGTCTTCGGTTTCAATTGGCGAACCGCAGTTACCAATTTGTACAAACTCCCACGAAAACTTAGGTTGCTGCAACCGGATAGGTTTTTCCCAAACGTTAATCTTATCGGAATACATAATGTAGTTGTTCCACCCGTCAATGCGCGACATCATTACATATTTACCATTGATCTTCCTCGGAAACAGGGCCAGGTTTTTATTTTGCGCACCTGCACCATACAAGGGGCGCACTTTAAAATCAATAAAATCGGTGGTTTCTAATAACTTGGGCATTATCATGGCGCCATCATAAGCTGTATAAGTGGCGTAGTAAGTGCATGAGCCGTCGTCGTGCGTAAATTTCACAAAGCGTGCATCTTCAATACCTTTTCGTTCAAACTCCGATATAGGGAATATTACCCTGTCTGATATATCGGTATCCAGCGAAAATACAATCTCGTAATACGAATCGGCCAACCAAAGCATTTTGTCAAACTCAAGCTTTTTCAAATCGTCGGTTTCCAGCTTTTGCGAATCCAGCACTATTCTGCGCAAGCTCGAGTATTCAAAATTTTCTTCCAGCTTGTCTTCCAACTCATTTAAAGCCGAAATATTAATTTGGGTAACGGCCGCCTTCTCAAAAAACAGCTTTTTATTGTAAACTGCATTGCGTATAATTTCGGCCTCATCAATATAGTTGCCGGCACCAATAACCTCTATATTGTTATCCTTATCTATTAAAGCACGCCTAAAGGCTATTGAAGAAATATGGCCCTCGCCCACCGCCCTGAAGCTGATTATCATTCTTTTTTCGCCTTCTTCCAACTCACTTTGATCGGGATCTTCTATCATCGACGGATTAAAAAACGCTGCCGATTCGATAGAATACTCATGAGTAAAGTAAGCGCCAATAAGCAACTTGCGGAAGTTTGAAACCTGTTCCTGGTCAATTTTAAGTTGATCAAATATATTATGGAGTTTGTTATTGTGCCTTTGAAAAACCTTGGTAATATTACGGTGGCGTTTAGAGTACTCCTGCAAAATGGGCGATATAATATCAAAAACCTGTTGCTCTGATAGTTGCATCACGTTTTGTATAACTTCTTTGGCACGTACCTCGCCGTTATAAAAAAAACGGGCTATAACCCGTTTGGCATCTGGATTTACTTTAACTGATGTGCGTTGAATGGCTAATCTCATAGTATCTGATTATCGATTAAATGTTTAAACAAAAGTTAGCACGAATTGATTGTAAAATTTGAAATTAGATATGCCGTGCGGCACAATTTTAGAAGGCATTGATAACCAACAGGGTGCAAACTTACATAAGCCGCTTACAAAAAAACACAATAAAATTTCTGTTTAAACTATCGCCTTCCGGCACGCGGGGCTTACCTATTTCAGGCCATTTTATTTCGTTTAATAAGGTAGGCTTTAAGCACCTTATCAAAACCATCGTGAATGTTGGCATCAATTAAATCAATGTGGTATTGGGCGCATTTTAATTGTAGTTGATGCCGCCAGTTGTTGAGTGAGTTAAGGTAGGTGCCGCGTATTTGGTTAGGGTGTGCGCGTAACTCTTCGCCGCTTTCCAGGTCAATAAAATGGTGGGGCTGGTTGCTAAAATCAAAAGCCAGTTCTTTTTGGTTATCGGCAACATTAAAAATAACGATCTCGTGTTTATTATGTTTTAGATGTTGCAGGGCCGAAAATAAAGCTTCCGCTTTTTGCTCGTCCATCCCGTTTTCAAGCATATCACTAAACAGGATTATCATTGATCGCTGATGCACGTCCTCAGCAATATGGTGCAAAACGCCGGCAATATCGGTTTGGCTTTTGGCGCGCGGCTGCAGGTACATCCGCTCCAATTCGGCAAATAGATAAAATAAATGGTTTGAGGTCGACCGTGCCCGGCTCAACCAATCAACCTTGTCCGAAAAAAAACACAAGCCAAAGGCGTCGCGCTGTTTTTTAAACAAATACATTAAAGCGGCTATAGCATAAACCGAAAACTGCATTTTACTAAGGCCCTTATCGGGATAGTTCATGCTTGATGAGGTATCAAGCAGTAAATAGCTGCGTAAATTGGTTTCTTCTTCAAACTGCTTTACGTATAGCCTATCGGTACGGGCCATTAGCTTCCAATCAATGTTTTTTACCGATTCGCCATTATTGTACAGCCGATGTTCGGCAAACTCAACCGAAAACCCGTGAAACGGACTTTGATGCAAGCCGGTAATAAAACCCTCAACAACCTGCCGGGCCAATAATTCTAAATTGGCTAATTGTTGTACTTGTTGGTTGCTTGATAACGATGGCGGCATGCAACGAATTTAAGAGTTTTTAGCCAAGGTGCAAGCACAAAAAAAGCGCTCCGGAACTACCCGGAGCGCTTTAAATATGATGTTACAATTAGCGCAATGCGCCTGCTAATTAGCTAAAGCTTAATAATTGTTTATCCAATTTACCTGTTAAAACAGATTTTGGAACGGCACCAATTTGCTTGTCAACAATTTCGCCATTTTTAAAAAACAATAAGGCAGGTATGTTACGGATACCAAATTTCATTGATATGCCTGGGTTATTATCTACATTAACTTTGCCTACAACTGCTGTATCGGCATAGTCTTTTGCTATTTCTTCTACTACCGGACCAACCATTCTACATGGGCCACACCATTCAGCCCAAAAGTCAATAAGTACTGGTTTATCTGATTTTAATACTAACTCTTCAAAGTTTGCATCGGTGATTTCTAAAGCCATGATATTTTCTTTTAATTTAATTAACAAATATATGCTATTCAAATAGCTTGCCGCAAATAGTTTATGACAAGTTGACATTTTTTAGACGGGATGGGTAGTTTATTGTTTTAGTAAGACATAACAACGCAGCTTTTCAAAACAATTATCATACAAAAACATTCCAAATAATAAATATATAGTACTAAAATATACTATATTTGACCACCAAAAAATTTCATCACAAACCCTTAATTATGTTTTTAGTTTTTTTAATATGAGATTACTTCTCCATTGCTATCAAAATGCCTGTATGCCGGCAACACTTGTTGTTTAACCTATCCTCCGAAAACAAAAAACTTAATTAATTTATGATTTCGATTTTAAAAGAGGGCTACGCTACGGATACAGACCGCATCATTGAAATGGCATGGGAAGACCGCACGTCCTTTGATGCGATCAGGCTGCAATTTGGCTTTACAGAGCAACAAGTGATAGCATTAATGCGGAGGGAAATGAAGTTATCGAGTTTTAAATTATGGCGTAAACGGGTTCAGGGCCGAATAACCAAGCACGAAAAATTAGGAGAACAGTCTTCGTTCAGGTTTAAATGTAGCCGGCAAAAGCAAATAAGCGGCAATAAAATCAGTAAAAAAAACAAATAGCAGGGGCTGTAAACCAGCTCCATAAACATGTATAGATTTCAAATTACCTAACCAATTATAACACCAGCAGTTACTTTACTCAAAAAACCTACTCAATTGTAAACAGGCATAACTAAGTCCGCATCTTTTACCTCGCCAGAAGTTTATGAACCTGGTAAGCATTTAATTTCCCTTGCCGATCCCGCTCAAATTCCGGTCATTTTAGCACCGGAAGCTTCTATTGCTTTTTTTTATCGGTACCAAGCCGGTGTCTTACAATAAATTGTAACCTCATATTAAACCACAATGAATAAGTTTTCTAAAATCGAATTTGCCATACTGACTATGATCGTAGCTATCATATTCATATCGGAATACTACTACATCATTCTTAAAGACCATGACCGTGCAATATTTATCGGGCTTTGGCCGCCAACAATGGTTGGATTGCTGATCTATTTTAACCTTAAAAAAAACAACTAATATGGAAAATTTAGATTTGATTATTCTTACCGTTATTGTAACGGTACTTTATGTTGGTTTTGCCTGGGGACTATTCGTAGCGCAAAAGAAACAACAGCACCTTAAAACCGAAAATCCATCATAAAATTATCATTCACTTAAATAAGTATTCAAATGCAAACACTCTCAATTTATGCCCAACTCGTTGTAGCCATCACGGTTGCCTATGTGTGGATATTCCGCTATGATAACATTGTTAAAGAATTTAAGCAATACGGCATTGCGGATTTATTACGCAATTTTGTGGGTGCCGCCAAAATAGCCCTATCAACACTTTTAATTGCCGGTATATGGTATCCCGCATTGGTATTGGTTCCGGCTCTTTTTATGGCGGGCCTCATGCTATGTGCACAGGCAGCGCACTTTAAGGTAAAAAATCCATTTCAAAAATTTGTCCCTTCGGCGTTTCTGTTAATCCTGTGTTTGTTTATAGCCGGAGTTAATTCCGGGTTAATTTAATTTGAATGTTGCTCACTATATTAATTATTTTTTCGGCTGTTGCATTCCTTTTTTACGGGATGTTGTTCTTTGCCAATTCCGGCATGAAGCAAGAGTTTGAACGCTATGGCCTGGATAGGTTTAGAAAACTCGTTGGCTTGCTGCAACTGCTTGGCGGGTTGGGGCTGCTGGTGGGCTTAATTTGGCAACCTGCATTGGTTATATCCTCCGGCGGCCTGTCTTTATTAATGGCAATTGGTTTTGGCGTAAGATTAAAAATGAAAGACGGATTTTTGCAGTCGTTACCGTCTTTTATTTTTATGTTATTGAATGGCTATATCTGCTTCGCTGCTATATTCCATTAAATATTGTCGCCATTTTTTATAGCATTAAACGGTGGTTAATGGTCTGGGTAGGGTATATAGTTCAAAATCATTTATTAAAAGTCCCACCAAATAACTTGCCTGGGCGGGTCGCCCAAAGTATAAGGCTCGCCTATACGGGGAACGTTTACCTGTACACCCAACTTTTGCGCAGCTTGCAGAAGCGTTTCTATAGGCTCATCCCACGGATGATTAGCTTCCGGAAACTTGGCCCAGTGGATAGGCTGCAGCAAACGAGCCCGTAGGTCCACAGCAGCCTGCGCAGGTTGGCCCAAACCTAAATGAACATATGGCTGGTTGTATTGGCCACATTCCAACAGTGCCAAATCAAACGGGCCATATCGCCGCCCTATTTGCTCAAAATGAGTGCCATACCCGCCGTCGCCACCGTAAAACAGCCGGTAGCTGCCCAATTGTATTACGTATGATGCCCAAAGTGTTTTATCGTGTTGGGTAAACTTACGGTTACTGTGGTGCTGAGCTGGCGTGGCGGTAACTATAACTCCGGGTAGGGTAACAGATTGGTTCCAATTTAGTTCAATAATTTTTCCAGGATCAAATCCCCAGTAAATCAAATGCGAACCCACCCCCATTGGCACTACAGCCATTTTAATACTGGCTCTCAGTTTTTTAAAGGTACGATAATCCAAATGGTCGTAGTGGTCATGAGAAATAATTAGCACATCAATTGGCGGCATATCCTTAGCGTGGTAATGCTTGGTGCCTCCAAACGCCCTCATCACGCCAGGCACCGGCCCGGCATGGTTGCTAAAAACAGGATCAATGAGTATATTACAATCAATGGTTTTAATAAGTAAAGACGAATGCCCAAACCAAACCACTGTGGGCGCGCTTGCTGCCAGTGTTTTTAAATTAGTTTTAACCCATGGCAATTTGTAACAAGGCCGTATGGGTTGGCGGCGGTTACTTAAAATAGAAAACAACCTATTGTGTTTGACAGTGGAATCGGGACGTTTAACCAGATTTTGGAACCCGCTATCTTTGTAATTAGGCAAAGTGTCCAACCGGGCAAGTGCTGCGCCATCCGGATTGTTACCCATTGACTTTATTACGCCACAGCCAACAACTGCCGTCAATAACAGCGCAGCCAGCGCAAGCCTAAAATAAATATCTCTCATACCCCTATCAGTGCAAATAACGTTTAGGGTTACCTTATTGTTTCAACAATAAAAAATCGGCCGGGCGAATAAAGGTTGAGAATTATCCGGAAAGATGCCAACAATCCGTAATTGAGCAAACCTAATAGGATTACCGGCTTTGATTTAAACAAGGAGAAAAAGTCCAGGATTTAAAAAACTTCGTTGCACAACAAAAAACCCCATCAACTATCGTTGACAGGGTTAATTAAGATTGGGCACCGACCTACTCTCCCACGTTTTACCGCAGTACCATCGGCTCTGGCGGGCTTGACTTCTCTGTTCGGAATGGGAAGAGGTAGACACCGCCGATATAGGCACCTGAATATTGCTAGTTCATTGGTTCACTTGTTCATTAGCGGATTCGTATCTGCTAACGTTGGTTTACCGAACTGATATTTTAATTTGTTAAGGTTGATAAGCTTATGATTCTTCTTGGACTAATGACCAACGAACAACTTAACTAATGAACCATTAAACAATGACATATTATTGAAAGAAGTAATTGATTTAAGAGAAAACAACAGCTTTGTGTTTCGGTTCATTAGTCATTTGTTCATTTGTAATCTGCTCTTATTGCTAAGACCAATCAACTAATGACCAATGAACTAATGAACCATAAATACCTGCTATGAGAAAGCTTCGGGTTATTAGTATTACTTGGCTATGATGTCACCACCTTTACACCTGTAACCTATCAACGTAGTAGTCTCCTACGACCCTCAATGGAAGTCTCATCTTGTGGCTAGTTTCGCACTTAGATGCTTTCAGCGCTTATCTATTCCCAACGTAGCTACTCTGCAGTACAGCTGGCGCCATAACAGATTCACTAGAGGTTAGTCCAACCCGGTCCTCTCGTACTAAGGTCAGCCCCACTCAAACTTCCAACGCCCACAACAGATAGGGACCGAACTGTCTCGCGACGTTCTGAACCCAGCTCGCGTGCCACTTTAATGAGCGAACAGCTCAACCCTTGGGACCTTCTCCAGCCCCAGGATGTGACGAGCCGACATCGAGGTGCCAAACCTCCCCGTCGATATGAGCTCTTGGGGGAGATCAGCCTGTTATCCCCAGCGTACCTTTTATCCTTTGAGCGATGGCCCTTCCATGCAGAACCACCGGATCACTATATCCGTCTTTCGACCCTGCTCGGCTTGTCTGCCTCACAGTCAAGCAAGCTTATGCTATTGCACTCCGCATACGGTTACCAAGCGTATTGAGCTTACCTTTGAAAGCCTCCGTTACCTTTTTGGAGGCGACCACCCCAGTCAAACTACCCGCCAAACAATGTTCTCCACATTGCAGAGTTAGACACCAAATACAGAAAGGGTGGTATTTCAACGTTGACTAACTGACTCCTAGCGAAGCCAGATCACAGTCTCCCACCTATCCTACACATCCTGTACCCGATGTCAATGTTAAGCTATAGTGAAGGTGCATGGGGTCTTTCCGTCCCGTTGCGGGTAACCGGCGTCTTCACCGATACCACAATTTCACCGAGCTCATGGCTGAGACAGCGCCCAGATCGTTACACCATTCGTGCAGGTCGGAACTTACCCGACAAGGAATTTCGCTACCTTAGGACCGTTATAGTTACGGCCGCCGTTTACTGGGGCTTCGATTCAATGCTTCGCCTTGCGACTAACATCCCCTCTTAACCTTCCAGCACCGGGCAGGTGTCAGGCCTTATACGTCATCTTTCGATTTTGCAAAGCCATGTGTTTTTGTTAAACAGTCGCCTGGGCCTTTTCACTGCGGCTGACATTACTGCCAGCGCCCCTTCTCCCGAAGTTACAGGGCCATTTTGCCGAGTTCCTTAGCCATGATTCACTCGAGCACCTTAGGATTCTCTCCTCGACTACCTGTGTCGGTTTACGGTACGGGTTTTTATAACCTGAAGCTTAGCGGGTTTTCTTGGAAGTCTGATTACCTGAACTATCCCATCCCCCGAAGGTTCCGAGTACTATCTGCTTTCAGCAAGAGTCACGGACTTACCTGTGTCTCCTATACCTACGGCATTTAACGAACTATTCCGTCAGTTCGCGTCAGTGTCACTACTCCGTCACCGCATCGCAGTTATAAAAAGTACTGGAATATTAACCAGTTGTCCATCGGCTACGCCCTTCGGCTTCACCTTAGGCCCCGACTAACCCTGATCCGATTAGCGTTGATCAGGAAACCTTAGTCTTTCGGTGGGCGGGTTTCTCTCCCGCCTTATCGTTACTTATGCCTACATTTGCTTTTCTACAATCTCCACAGTAACTTACGTATCTGCTTCGCTGACAGTAGAATGCTCCCCTACCAGATGCATTGCTGCAAATCCATAGCTTCGGTATACCACTTGATGCCCGTTTATTATCCATGCCCGATCGCTCGACTAGTGAGCTGTTACGCACTCTTTAAATGAATGGCTGCTTCCAAGCCAACATCCTAGCTGTCTGTGCAATCGGACCTCGTTAGTTCAACTTAGTGGTAATTTAGGGACCTTAGCTGATGGTCTGGGTTCTTTCCCTCTCGGCCCTGGACCTTAGCACCCAGAGCCTCACTCCAGCGTATATTATATAGCATTCGGAGTTTATCTGGATTTGGTAGGATTTGACTCCCCCGCACCCAATTAGTAGCTCTACCTCTATATAACTCAACCGCCAGGCTGTTCCTAAAAACATTTCGGGGAGTACGAGCTATTTCCCAGTTTGATTAGCCTTTCACCCCTACCCACAGATCATCCGGAAACTTTTCAACGTTTATCGGTTCGGTCCTCCAGTACCTGTTACGGCACCTTCAACCTGTCCATGGGTAGATCACAAGGTTTCGCGTCTACCCCCTCTGACTGCACGCCCTATTCAGACTCGCTTTCGCTTCGGCTGCGTGACTTAATCACTTAACCTTGCCAGAGAGGAGTAACTCGTAGGCTCATTATGCAAAAGGCACGCCGTCACGGAACAAGTCCGCTCCGACCGCTTGTAAGTACACGGTTTCAGGTTCTATTTCACTCCCCTGTTCGGGGTTCTTTTCACCTTTCCCTCACGGTACTGGTTCACTATCGGTCTCTCAGGAGTATTTAGCCTTACCGGATGGTGCCGGCAGATTCCCACAAGGCGTCTCCGACCTCGCGGTACTCAGGATACCACTATCCTATTATTACTTACTCTTACGCAGCTCTCATGCTCTATGGCCAGGTTTCCCACCCTGTTCAGATTCATTTTAATATTCATGTTGTGGTCCTACAACCCCGGTTATGCCGTAACATAACCGGTTTGGGCTTCTTCCCTTTCGCTCGCCACTACTCAGGAAATCACTATTGTTTTCTCTTCCTCCGCTTACTTAGATGTTTCAGTTCAGCGGGTTTGCGTATTTATACGACCGTTCTTCAAACGGCCAGGTTTCCCCATTCGGAAATCCGCGGATTAATTCATATTTGCCAATCCCCGCGGCTTATCGCAGCTTATCACGTCCTTCATCGCCTCTGAGAGCCAAGGCATCCCCCGTGTACCCTTTCTTACTTTCTTCTACTTATACGCCTTTTGCTCGTATAGTATGCTTTTTGATTGTTGTTCCGTTTATCGGTTCACTTGTTCATCAGTTCATTGGTATTACTACCTTTTTACCTTTGATTCCGTAAACCTCTAAAGCCAAAACAACGTCTCTACTGTTGTTTTCTCTTTTTTCAATTACTTCTTCCAATATGTCAAAGAACGTTTTGCTTCGCAGAAGCAAGAGTTAAGAGCCACGAACCAAGACTTTTTGTCTTGCTTCCTGATTCTTGCATCTTGACTCTTTCAAGCAGCGTGGAGAATAACGGATTCGAACCGTTGACCCCCTGCGTGCAAGGCAGGTGCTCTAGCCAGCTGAGCTAATCCCCCTTAAGGCAAGTGTGTCTTTTGTTCATTCGTTCACTAGCCATTCGCTCATTCGTGCCTTTTAAAAGGACTAATGAACCATTGAACTCTTGAACCAATAAACCAAAGTGTAGTCCGGAGCAGATTTGAACTGCTGACCCCTACATTATCAGTGTAGTGCTCTAACCAAACTGAGCTACCGGACTATTTTTTCTGTCAGTCATTGGTCATTCGTTCATTTGTCATTAGTTTTTCCGGTTAGCCGCTTTTGCTAACTAACTTTCTGACTTCAGACTTCTGACTTCCGACCTTTCACTGCCTTATGAATAATCTGTACACTAATTATAGTTACAGCCACCAATTGGCTTGTCTTTTGGGTGTTTCTTATTTAGTCTTGAGATGTGCGTATTGCGTATTGCGACACTTCACATTCTTTCTTCAAGCATCAGCCATTCTGAGTCTTTTGTCTCAATACGCTATACGCTCTACTCAATACTAAACTGTTTTTTTATAAAAAGAAAATAAATAATGAATGCAGCGTGCGCTATAAAGTAGCGAGGAGCGATTATCTGCTCCAGAAAGGAGGTATTCCAGCCGCACCTTCCGGTACGGCTACCTTGTTACGACTTAGCCCCAGTTACCGACTTTACCCTAGGACGCTCCTTGCGGTTACGCACTTCAGGTACTTCCAGCTTCCATGGCTTGACGGGCGGTGTGTACAAGGCCCGGGAACGTATTCACCGCATCATTGCTGATATGCGATTACTAGCGAATCCAACTTCACGGGGTCGAGTTGCAGACCCCGATCCGAACTGTGAATGGCTTTAAGAGATTTGCATCCTGTTGCCAGGTAGCTGCCCTCTGTACCATCCATTGTAGCACGTGTGTAGCCCCGGACGTAAGGGCCATGATGACTTGACGTCGTCCCCTCCTTCCTCTCTACTTGCGTAGGCAGTCTGTTTAGAGTCCCCACCTTAACGTGCTGGCAACTAAACATAGGGGTTGCGCTCGTTGCGGGACTTAACCCAACACCTCACGGCACGAGCTGACGACAGCCATGCAGCACCTAGTTTCGTGCTCCGAAGAGCTGATCCGTCTCTGAATCATTCACTAACTTTCAAGCCCGGGTAAGGTTCCTCGCGTATCATCGAATTAAACCACATGCTCCTCCGCTTGTGCGGGCCCCCGTCAATTCCTTTGAGTTTCACCCTTGCGGGCGTACTCCCCAGGTGGAACACTTAACGCTTTCGCTTAGACGCTAACTGTATATCGCTAACATCGAGTGTTCATCGTTTAGGGCGTGGACTACCAGGGTATCTAATCCTGTTTGATCCCCACGCTTTCGTGCCTCAGCGTCAATTAAACCATAGTAAGCTGCCTTCGCAATTGGTGTTCTGTGACATATCTATGCATTTCACCGCTACTTGTCACATTCCGCCTACCTCTAGTCCATTCAAGCCAATCAGTATCAAAGGCACTGCGATAGTTAAGCTACCGTCTTTCACCCCTGACTTAATTGGCCGCCTACGCACCCTTTAAACCCAATAAATCCGGATAACGCTTGGATCCTCCGTATTACCGCGGCTGCTGGCACGGAGTTAGCCGATCCTTATTCTCAGAGTACATTCAGCTTCGTATACATACGAAGGTTTATTCCCCTGCAAAAGCAGTTTACAACCCGTAGGGCCGTCTTCCTGCACGCGGCATGGCTGGTTCAGGCTTCCGCCCATTGACCAATATTCCTTACTGCTGCCTCCCGTAGGAGTCTGGTCCGTGTCTCAGTACCAGTGTGGGGGGTCATCCTCTCAGATCCCCTAGACATCGTCGCCTTGGTGGGCCGTTACCCCGCCAACTAGCTAATGTCCCGCATGCCCATCTTATCCCTATAAATATTTGATTACATCTCAATGCTGAGTCGTAATGTTATGCGGTCTTAATCTCTCTTTCGAGAGGCTATCCCCCTGGATAAGGTAGGTTACATACGTGTTACGCACCCGTGCGCCACTCTCATCAGGAGCAAGCTCCCAAATCCCGTCCGACTTGCATGTATTAGGCCTGCCGCTAGCGTTCATCCTGAGCCAGGATCAAACTCTCCATTGTAAATTTTAAGTTTTAATCGTGACCCTACTTTATTATTTGTAGAATCTCTGTATTATATATCTTTATACAGATAATCTCTCGCTATCCTTTTTGTCGCTTCGTAGTTTCCTCTCGAATTCTACTCCGCTACATTCATTATTACTTCCTCTTAAAGAACTTTCTCGGCTCCGCTTCCCGCTTCGCCTTTTATATTTATAACCCCGTAAGGCTTAAATCTTCTGCTTTGTTTAATCCCGGAAATCGCTTCCGGTATCTTCTTTTTTTACCCTTCCGAAACCTTCGTTTCTTTTGGGACTGCAAAGGTAAGAACCTTTTTGTTATTTCAAAGAAAATAAATTTTTATTTTTTCTCCTTTTCACAATCACTCGGCTTTTTTATCGCCTCGTTTGCGGGTTGCAAAGGTAAGAATCTTTTTAACTTTAACAATGTTTTTTTTGATAAAAATAAACTCTTTTCTTAACTCTGCACTTTTCAAAAAACAACCCTCTTTTTTCAATTGGGATTGCAAATGTATGGATAATTATGGCTTGCTACCAAACAAAATAGCTTATAATTTGTATTCATCTTTCAACTCACTGTAATTCAATAACAAAATCGGAAAAACTAATTGTTAACTTAACGTTATCTTGCGGTTATTAGGGTTAAAACTTCGCTGTTTTACTACTATGTTAGCCGTTTGGAGTATATAAACTATGTTGATTTAATTTTTATAAACGGACATAGTGTGCTAAAAAACCTATCTTTTTCTCCTTAGCGGGTAAACAAATAATTAATATTGGCCGGTTGATAACATAACGAGGGTGCAGGCCTCAATGGTTTCTATACCCTGTTGAGCCGCCATTTGTTCTAATTCGGCATTCTCGGTGCCTGGGTTAAAAATAATACGCCTCGGTTTTGTTTGCAGTATATAGTTATATAAAGGAGGCTGGTTGCGCGTACCTATATATAAGGTAAGGGTATCCACATCGTGGTGAATAGCCTGCGGCTTTTCAATCGTAACGCCTGCAACCTCGCCATTTTTAAGGCCAACGTTAATAATGTCGTGTCCGTTTTTTACCAGGCGGTTTGCTGCAAGGTATGCGTATCGGCTGGCATCGGGTGTGGCACCTAATACCAAAGTTTTTTTACTAGCCATTTATTATTGTATTTAAGATTGAAATTTGCCCGGCGTGGTAAACGTGGTGCTGCATGAGGCCGGTAATAAGTGCTTCGTAGGTTGCGCCGTAGCCTGTGTAGGTTTCGCGGCTGTCGTTGGTATCTTCTGTCCACTGCTCATCTGTAAACGCAGTTATCTGTTGTGTTAGTTCTACATTGGCTAACTTAAAGCTTGCTATAAGTTGCAACCATTTTTGCTCATCGGGCGTGCCCGAAGTGCTCCAATCGCCCCGCAGAGGTTGGGCGGCTGGTTTTTGCTGCATCCTTTCGGTAGCCTCTTCTGTCCAGGCGAGCATGTGTGTTAAAATTTGGTAAATGTTATGCAATGCGCCCTGAGGCTTTTGGTAAGCGGCCTCAAAACTTACCGCTTCCAGTATGGTATATATAGGTGTGCCGTACCAGGGCTGTCCGTACAATATAGTTTGGAGTTGTGTTTGTAATTTTGCCGATTTATCCATCACTATAATATTTTAAAAGCTGCCGAGGCGCAGTTGATACCATCTATAGCAGCAGAAATTATGCCACCAGCGTATCCGGCACCTTCGCCGCAAGGAAATAACCCCGAAATTTGCGGATGCTGTAGCGTTTCTTTGTTGCGCGGCACCTTAACGGGCGACGATGTGCGCGACTCTACTCCTACCAAAATGGCTTCGTTAGTGTAATAGCCTTTCATTTTTCGCCCAAAGGCGGGCAGGGCTTTTCGTAAACGCTGGTGTATCCACAAAGGCAACACCTGGTTTAAGTTTACACTTGTTGTGCCGGGCAGATAGGAGTTTTGCGGCAAACCGGCAGATGCCCTTCCTTCCACAAAATCAACCATACGCTGGGCGGGGGCAACCAGCTTTCCGCCGCCTGCTTTAAAGGCCAATTGCTCAATACCGTGCTGAAAGTTTAGCATACGGAAAGGATCATCGGCATTACCCCCAACATCTTCAAGGTTAACCTGCACCACGGTGCCCGAGTTGGCGAAAGGATTATTACGCTTTGACGGGCTCCAGCCGTTTACCACAATCTCGTTATGGGCTGTTGCGCATGGCGCGATGATACCACCCGGACACATGCAGAACGAAAACACTCCCCTATCATCAACCTGCTCCACCAGGTTGTAGTAGGATGGCGGCAGGTGTTCGCCACGGTTTTCGCAGTGGTATTGGGCGGCATCTATGATATGTTGAGGATGTTCGATACGGACACCCAATGCAAAAGCTTTAGCTTCGATAAGGATACCCTGGGCATGCAGCATCTCAAAAACATCTCGCGCAGAGTGCCCCGTTGCCAGGATAACCGCCTTGGCTGCGATGTTTTGGCCCGATTCGGTTTTAACGCCTGCAATTTTATTGAACTGAATATCTAAAGCGGTAACCTTACAGTCGAAGTGAATTTCGCCGCCCGCATTTTGTATAGTTTCGCGAATGGCGGTTATTATTTGCGGTAATTTATTGGTGCCTATATGCGGCCGCGCATTTACCAAAATATCTTCGGACGCGCCGTGCGCCACAAATACTTTGAGTACCTCGGTTACATCGCCACGTTTGGTTGAGCGTGTGTATAACTTCCCGTCGGAGTAGGTACCCGCCCCGCCTTCGCCAAAGCAATAGTTTGATTCGGGGTTTACTATGCCTTGCTTATTAATATCGGCCAAATCGCGCCGGCGTTGTTTAACATCTTTGCCACGCTCCAATAGTATTGGTTTTAAACCCAGCTTTATGCATTGCAACGCTGCAAATAACCCGGCAGGGCCCGCACCTATAATAACAACGTGTTTGGCATGGCTAACATTGGGGTATTGTATGTTATAACTTTGTACCGGCGGCTGCTCACCAATAAAAATAATTATTTGCATGCGGTAAAGCACCTTGCGGCCGCGGGCATCAATAGAGCGCTTGAGTACTTTTAGGGCCGATACTGTGTTTAATGGTATTTTAAGTGCTGTAGCCGCTATTTTTTTGAGGGCATTTTCGTCTTCATGCTCTTCGGGAAGGCATACTATTTCGAGTTCTTTGGTCATGTTGGGGTCGGGTTATTATCCCGAATAGAAACAAAGGTAGGTATTTTGTGTATTACAAGATATAATCACACAAAAAACTAACCCAACATGAAAAAGATATTATCGGCCATTGTTATGGTAACTGTTGCCTTGTTGTTAAACTCGTGCAGTTATAACAGCATGACCCGCCTTGACGAAAATGTTAAAGCCAAATGGGGACAGGTAGAAAACGACTACCAGCGACGCTCGGATTTGATACCTAATTTGGTGGCAAGCGTTAAAGGCGCGGCAAATTTTGAGAAAAGCACCCTTACCGATGTTATTAACGCACGGGCAAAAGCAACATCGGTACAAGTTGACCCCACTAAATTAACGCCGGAGGCTATTCAAAAATTTCAGGCGGCGCAGGGCCAGCTTAGTACAGCTTTGGGTAAACTGATGGTGGTTACCGAAAACTATCCCGATTTAAAAAGCAACCAAAACTTTTTAGGCTTACAAGCCCAACTGGAGGGTACCGAAAACAGGATAACCGTTGCCCGCCGCGATTTTAATACCGCCGTGCAAGAGTATAACAGTAAAATACGCGCATTCCCGGCAAATTTAACCGCCAAAATGTTTGGGTTTACCGAGAAGGGATATTTCCAGGCCGAAGCGGGAAGTGCTGTTGCACCCAAAGTACAGTTTTGACCGCTGATTAATTGACTATTATGATTACGCTGATTGATGATTCGATTTTGATGAGCAATTCAATTCATTGATTATGTTCAATAATTAACATCGGCGCAAAAAATTTAGATCAACATTAATTAAGTGTATATCATCCTATCAAACAAACACAGCAACCAGCGTAATCATATCAATAATTAATCGGTGATATTATGGCACTATTTAACGACAGCGAGCAAGAACGCATACGCAAAGCAATTGAAGAGGTTGAAAAATACACTACAGGCGAGTTACGTGTTTGCGTGGAAAAAAAATGCGGCGAAGATGTTTTGCTGCGTGCAGCTAAGTATTTTGAGGAATTAGGAATGCAACATACCCGCCACCGCCACGGCATTTTAATATATGTGGCCACTGTAGACCGTAAATTTGCCATTATTGGCGACAAAGGAATTAACAAAGTTGTGCCGGCGGACTTTTGGGACACTACTAAGGATGAAATGCTGGCGCACTTTAAGATAGGTGACGTAGTAGACGGTATAGTTACGGGCCTGAAAATAGCAGGAAACAAACTGCAACTATACTTTCCACACCACCGCAACGACGGGCCGAACGAGCTGCCCAACGACATAGCATTTATGGACGGTAATTAATAAAAAAGATGTTAAAAAAACTCACACTCATTTTTCTGCTTGCTGTATCGGCCTGTTTGGCCTACGCTCAGGATTTACCTCCAAAATCAACCACTTTAGTTACCGACCAAACCAATACCCTATCGCCCGATGAAAAGGCTAGGCTGGAAAGCAAACTGGTTGCCTTTGACGACTCTACCAGTACCCAGATTGCGGTGGTGATTTTAAAATCTGTTGGTAGTTATGATATAAACCAATACGGCGCAGCATTGATAAGGGCCTGGGGAATTGGAACCAAAGGCAAAAACAATGGCATACTGATATTGGTTGCCATGGCCGACCATAAAGTAAGTATACAAACCGGCTACGGTGCCGAAGGTGCAGTGCCTGATATTGTTACGCACGAGATTATCACGAACAGCATTACTCCAAATTTTAAACAAAACAAATATTACGAAGGCCTGGACGAAGCCACCAGTTCGCTTATTGCCCATATGAAGGGCGAGTATAAGGCCGATGCCAAAACAAAAAAACAAGTTAACAACAATGATGGCGGCGGCGGGGCAAGTATTGCAATTGTTATAATTATTGTAGTGGTTGTGCTTGTATTTATATTTAGGAACCGAGGCGGCGGCGGTGGGCATATTATTGGCAGGCGGGGTGGCGCAAGCCCGTTTTGGTGGTTTTTAATGGGATCGGCTATGGGTAACAGTAATAGCGGCGGCGGCTTTTTTGGTGGCGGCAATAACTCCGGCGGCGGTGGGAGCGATTCGGGCGGAGGTTTTGGCGGCTTTGGCGGAGGTGATTCGGGCGGGGGCGGCTCCAGCGGGAGCTGGTAATTACTATCGCTGCCTTGATATAAACGCGTTGCCGATTTGTATATTTGTTGTTTAATACCACAAAACTTTAAACACCGTATGCAAAACCTTACCTGGAAAATAATTTCATCAACCTATATCCATAAAGGCCCATGGGCCACACTACGCAAAGATGTTTGCCAAATGCCCGATGGCCGCGTGGTACCAGGTTATTTTGTGTTAGAATACCCTAACTGGGGCAATGCCGTAGCCATTACCGATGAAGGTAAAATACTATTGGTGCGCCAATACCGCCACGCGGCTCAAATAGTTTCGTTAGAGTTGCCCGGTGGGGTTATTGAACCGGGCGAAGCCCCCGAAGATGGCATTAAACGCGAACTTTTAGAAGAAACCGGCTACAGCTTTAACGATATTGAGCAAATAGCCGTTGTTTATGCCAACCCGGCCACGGGCAATAACCACACCTATTGTTATATAGCCAAAAACGGAAAAAAAACCAACGCACAAAATTTAGATGCGCACGAAGAGATTGTGGTTGAAGAATACACCATTGCCGAAGTGAAACAATTACTTGCCGAAAACAAAATTGCCCAGGCCCTGCATTGCACCAACTTGTTTTATGCGCTGATGAAATTAGGTGAGTTGAAGTAACTGATTACAACAATTTCCCCATTGCAAATATTACTAATCCTATTAATGCCCCAATAACTATAACTAACGTTAGCCGTATTAACCTTTTTATAGGCACTAAAAACTCTGTATTAAATTTTGCTTTTGTATCCTTATCGGTTAACTTTTTAATGGCTGCTGCTACAAATAGGTTGTTTACAAGATAATAGGTTATACAACCGTGAATTATAAAACCCATAATAATCCAACTTTTTAAGTTGAAATCCGTTTTTTTTAACGGGCCTTCTACAAAACCGGAGTGCGGTGTTATAATTGTAAAATACAAAATATCCAACAAATACCATGTAAAAAAAGCTACAGGTATATAGGCGTTTATTTTAATAAATTTTGATTGCTTGCCCGACTGTTCATTGAAATTTAAAACTAAATAGGTTTGATAGTAAACAATAAGCGATAGCGTTAAAACCGACAAAAAGTTTGCAATTTCAAAACTGAGTCGATAATGAAATTCCAGTATCACGCAGCCGCATACAAAAGGCAAAAAAAGCAAAAGCACATGCCACAATTTTAGCTTTAATTTCATTAGGTTTGGGTTATTTGCTAATATACTATTTTTCAAAACTGAAATCATAAAAAGTACATCGTAGTCTATAATTGCAAAATGGAACGCCACCAAACAGATTTCGTTTTGTAGAGTTTTGTTATTAAATTAGCTATGTTATGAAACAAATACTTGACATTCCACGCACCGCAATGGAAGTTTTTAATATGCTCCCCGAAGGCACCCGTTGTGAGGTTATTGATAATACGCTATACATGTCACCATCACCAACATCAGATCACCAGGAATTATTGGGCGATATATTTCTCAATCTTACACAGGCAGTAAAGGCCAATCAGTTGGGCAAGGTTTATATTTCACCTTTGGATGTGTATTTAGATGACGGGCTAACTGTTGTACAACCTGATGTTGTTTTTATCAGCACTGCCAAGTTAAGCCAAATTGAGAAGAAAGGCATTGTCGGCTCGCCAGACATAGTTTTGGAGGTCTTGTCGTCAAATAAAGACTACGATAAGAAAAAGAAATTTGAACTTTATCAAAAAAACCAAATTCCTGAGTACATTATTATAGACCCGGAAAATAAAAACGTTTGGCATTACCTTTTGCGAAACGGCAATTATGAGCAGTTACCATCTGCCGACGGGCAATTAACCGTTAAGTCTATAAATGCTCAGTTCACATTTTAACAATCTCTTTCGGTTATTCAAAATTCGCCGCGTTTTTTACGACTTATAAAAAAAGTCCCTATTTCTTTCTGAAACAGGGACTTCTTTCTTTATCGGACCATCGTAGTTCACTACGACATCTTTAATTTCTTTTGAATATCAGCCACGTAGCCTTTAAATTTTTTATCGGTATCTATTAAATCTTCAACGGTTTGGCAGGCATATATCACTGTAGAGTGATCGCGGCCACCAAAAAATGAACCTATTGATTTTAGTGAGCTTTTGGTGTGTGCCTTAGCCAGGTACATTGATATTTGGCGTGCCTGTACAATTTCGCGTTTGCGGGTTTGCGATTTTACCATTTCTATCGGTACCTCAAAGTACTCGCAAACCAGGCTTTGTATGTACTCCATCGAAATCTCTTTAGTTGAGTTTTTGATAAAGTTTTTCAACATTTGCTTGGCCAGGTTTAAATCAATTTCCTTGCGGTTTAGTGTGGATTGTGCCAGTAATGATACCATTGCACCTTCCAGTTCGCGCACATTGTTATCAATATTGTGGGCAACGTATTCTATAACCTCGTTTGGCAAATCAATACCATCCTGATATATTTTGGTTTTGAGGATAGCCATACGAGTTTCCAGATCCGGAATTTGCAGATCGGCCGAAAGGCCCCATTTAAAACGCGATAGCAAACGCTCTTCTAAACCGGCCAAATCTTTAGGTGCTTTATCAGATGTGATAATAAGCTGCCTGCCCGATTGGTGCAGGTGATTAAAGATATGGAAAAAGAAATCCTGTGTTTTTTCTTTACCGGCAAAGTTGTGTACATCGTCCATAATCAGCACATCAATCGCCTGGTAAAAGTTCACAAAATCATTAATGTTATTGTGCTTTAGAGCGTCAACAAATTGCTGGGTAAATTTCTCGCACGATACATAGAGTACCAGCTTATCCGGCAGGGTGCGTTTAATTTCGTTACCAATGGCCTGTGCAAGGTGAGTTTTACCTAAACCTACTCCACCATAAATCATTAATGGGTTAAACGATGTGCCACCGGGTTTAGCTGCAACTGCATAACCTGCCGAACGGGCAAGGCGGTTACAATCGCCCTCGATAAAGCTATCGAACGTGTAATTTTGATTTAATTGCGGGTCAACCTGTAACTTTTTAAGTCCGGGTATCACAAACGGGTTTTTAATGTCTTTATTAATAGATATTGGTATTGGCATTGATTGATTTTTACCTTCGGCGCCGTTTCCGTTAGATGGCATGTTGGTAGTATATGGTTTGCTTGATGATGATTGCTCAACAACAATGTTATACTCCAACCTCCCGTCTTCGCCTAATTGCTTTTTTATTGTTTTACGCAATAAGCCAACATAATGTTCTTCCAACCACTCAAAAAAGAATAAACTTGGTACCTGTATGGTTAATACACTACCTTCAATTCTTAAGGCTTTTATAGGCTCGAACCAAGTTTTAAAGCTTTGGGCCGGGATGTTGTCCTTAATTATCTGCAAGCAGTTATTCCAAACATTTGTACACGTTTTTTCCATTATCATCTATTAAATTATTGATTTACAAACACCCAACGAAACTTAATCAGGGCCTGTTCCGGAACATCGAATATTGAAAAAATAAGTTTATAAAAAAATTAAAATTTCACTTTTCCGATATTCATCATTAAAACACTCTGTAACGCGTTTGTTACGGCAATTATCCACTTTTTAGCTATAAAGCGCATAATTGCAAAAAAAATCCAAGCTTTCCCCCCTAATCAAAACATAGCTTTATAGTTAGGGGGAGGGTTGCGAGGGGGTTCAAAATTAAGACAAAAAAACGGCATCCATCTCGTTACCTTCAATTAAATTTTCAATTATTTATACCTGCTTAACCATCAATGGCAAAAGCAATAAATTGTTTTAATATTCGCCAAATATTTGCCTCAGTGTATCGGCAATTTCGCCCAAAGTGGCATAACACTCCACGGCTGTTAAAATATAAGGCATCAGGTTTTCATCGCCAAGGGCAGCTTGTTGTAAATTTTGGAGAGCAAGGGCAACGGCACCGTTATCGCGGTGGGCCTTTAACTTTTTAAGCTTATCAATTTGTGTAATGCGTATAGCATCGTCAACCCTAAAAAGTTCTATACCTTTTTCTTCGGGCTGGGTAAAACGGTTAACGCCCACTACCACCTGCTGGCCGCTTTCAATATCGTTTTGATGCTGGTACGCCGCCTTTGCTATTTCTTGCTGAAGATAATCTTGCTCAATGGCTTTTACCGAGCCGCCCATTGCATCTATTTTATCAATATATAATTGAGCGGCGGCTTCCAGTTCATCGGTTAGGGTTTCAACAAAAAACGATCCGGCAAGCGGGTCAACGGTATCGGTAACGCCGCTTTCAAAGGCTATTATTTGCTGTGTACGCAGGGCAACCTTAGCGGCGGCCTCGGTTGGCAGCGATAGGGCCTCGTCGTACCCGTTGGTATGTAACGATTGTGTGCCGCCTAAAACAGCCGCCATAGCCTGGTTGGCTACCCGCACAATATTGTTCATGGGCTGTTGCGCAGTGAGCGTTGAGCCACCCGTTTGGGTATGGAAACGCAGTTTTTGGGCACCCGCATCAGTCGCGCCCAACTGTTTGGTAATATTTGCCCACATGCGCCGCGCGGCGCGAAACTTGGCTATCTCTTCAAAAAAATTGTTATGGCAATTAAAAAAAAAGGAAAGCCGTTTAGAAAACACATTAATATCCAAGCCTTTATCAATAGCGGCCTTTAAATAGGTTTTACCATTGGCGAGGGTGAAAGCCAGTTCTTGCACGGCCGTTGAACCTGCCTCGCGGATGTGATAGCCCGATATAGATATGGTGTTCCATTTGGGCACCTCTTTGGCGCAGTATTCAAAAACATCGGTAATGAGCCGCATAGACTGCTGTGGCGGATAAATGTAGGTACCGCGCGCGGCGTATTCTTTTAAAATATCGTTTTGTATGGTGCCAGATATTTGTTTTAAATCGGCACCTTGTTTTTTCGCCAATGCAATGTACATGGCCAGCAAGGTTGAGGCGGTGGCATTGATTGTCATGGATGAGGTGATCTTTTGCAGATCGATACCATCAAAAAGTATCTCCATATCCTTTAACGAATCAATTGCTACGCCTACTTTGCCTACTTCGCCTTCGGCAAGCGGGTGGTCGGAATCATAACCTATCTGGGTAGGCAAATCAAACGCTACAGAAAGTCCCATAGTGCCCTGGCTCAACAAGTAATGGTAGCGCTTGTTTGATTCTTCGGCTGTAGAAAAGCCTGCGTACTGGCGCATCGTCCAGGGGCGGCCGCGATACATATCTTTCTGTATACCACGCGTATATGGAAATTCGCCGGGCAATTCATCCATTGGCTGCCGGGTACTGGTATAAACTTCGCGTATCTGGATGCCCGAAGAGGTGGTAATTTTTTTGTGAGACATGGCAGTTATTAAAGAATCTGTTCCAAATCCTGACGAATAACGGCCAGGGCAATATCATAAGGATTATCTTCCTGGTGGCTTAAATGCAACAGTATCAGCCGGCTTAAATCCATACCGGTAGCGTTTTCGGGCAAACCCTTTACGGCATTTGTTATAATGGCTATGGTATCATCTTTAACTCTACGCGTAACACCCCATGCGCGGGTGCTTACATAAATTTGTTGGGTTACGTTATGCAAAAACTCTTCGCGAATTTCGGCAATAACCATAGTTTGCAATTCGTTTGCACTATATAAAGGCCCGTTTAAACGAATAAGCATGTTTGATGGGTTAATACGTTCAACAAACAACACCAGGCGCTCGTAGGCCTGCAAACGCAAAGGCAGGGTTTGGCTGCTTAACGATTTACGAAACTCAAGCAACTGATATTTTTCGCTACGATTAAGCTGAGGCTTAATTAGCGCATATGCCGCACCAAAAATTGCCATACCGGCAACAAAGTATTTTAAAACATCAAATATATAACTGTAAATTTCCATAATTTGGGTAAAATGTTAGCAAGGTGTCATAAACATTAGCCTCCCCGCAAAACTCCGCATTTTGCCTTATATTTGCATATCAAATTAAAAATAACATGAGTACTGCTGTTGAAACCATTGTGGCCCCTGTTTCTTTTACTGCGGGCGCGGTAAAAGAACTTGAGAAATTGAAAGATCAGCAAGAGTTGAATGATGATTTTGGTTTGCGCGTTGGCGTAGAAGGCGGCGGCTGCTCGGGCATGAACTATGTTTTAGGCTTTGACCAGCAAAAAGACGGCGACCAGATTTACTTTATTGATGGCATTAAAGTTTTTATGCATAAAGCACACGGCCTATACCTTGCCGGGATGCAAATTGATTTTCAGGACGGTTTAAATGCACGCGGGTTTACCTTTAACAACCCTAATGCTGCCAGCACCTGCGGTTGCGGTACGTCGTTTGCGGTTTAGGGGGAAATAGAGTCCAGAAGTAAGAATCAAGAAGCCAGAAACAGGAATCAAGATCTTTTAATTTTATTAGATTGAGCGATAGGTTTGGCAAAAATCTTTCTATTGATTTAATTAACTGTAAAGCTCGTTTTTGAATCTTTTTGCTAAAAGCCCTGTTGCCAGTTTAGGATCAATATCTGCTACAAGCACACCAATTTTACCATAGGTTTGGTGTGCTACACAACTTCCATCAGGCGCGATGATTGAACTGGCAGACTCCGTGTAAACGGAAGCGAAATTTGAACTGGCAAAATATATCGTGTTTTCCATTGCTCTCATCATCATAGCTTTCTCGTAATAGGGGTTGTTTTTGGCACCCCACTCCGTAAGTTGTATTCCATATGTGTTACTTCCCGAAAAATGTGGATGAAATACAATTTTGGCGTCATGCTGTGCAGCCCACCTTACCGATTCGGGATAACGAAAACCCTCATGGCATATCGTGATTCCAAATTTTATACCATTCAATTCAAAAATGCTACGTTCGGTACCGGGAATCCATATGTTATCTTCTGTTGGGTCTAACTGATTTTTTGTTTGGTACCCTAATATCTCACCAGTATTAGATATAACATAGGCCAGGTTCATTATCCCTTCGGCATGATGCCAATCCATTGGTACAATAATAGCCATTGAGTTTTCAGCGGCGATTGCACAAACCCTATCTAATGCTGACTTTAAACTTTCGGGAGATCTGTCGCTTTCAGCATATCCCATTCCCGGGTATCCCGGCAAAAAAGATTCAGGAAAACATATTATTTCGGCTTGTTGTACAACAGCCTCTTTAACCAATCTATCTAGCCAATATAAACCATCGTTTAGGGACTTTGGGAAGGGAGGCGAGGCCAATGCAATTTTCATAAGATGCGTAACGGTAATTAAACTTACATAAAGTTATTAAAACTCGTAATGCCTAACAAAGAAGCCATTAAATAATTGGCTAATTTAATTGGGAAATATGATTAAATTGACAGCAAATATTGAAACAATGTACCTAAATAGCAATATGTACAGTTTGTTATCAATAGGCTTTTTGTAAAAAACAGCGTACAAATAATTAATGTATTGGCTGTAACAAATATGGCCATGCCATTGTCTAAACCATTGAATTAGCTAAAATTACGCCCATGTCTGTACAGATGAATTATAAAGAGAATATCGCGGTAGCATTACAATCTATTGGCGGTAATCGGCTGCGCACGTCGCTAACGTCTTTAATCATCGCTATCGGGATTATGGCATTGGTGGGCATTTTAACTGCTATTGAAGGTATTAAGCAATATACTAACGATGCTTTTTCGAGCATGGGAGCAAACTCGTTCACCATTCGTAACCGTGGTGGCGGCATTAGGTTTGGCGGCGGGCGAGGCAAAGTTTACCCTGCCATTAAATACCAGGATGCGGTTCGTTTTAAAAAAATATTCAGCTTGCCTGCAATTATCTCGGTTAATACATATGCATCATTTGCAGGCACGGCAAAATATCTGGATAAAAAAACCAATCCTAATATTTCGGTTTTAGGCGCCGATGAAAACTATTTGCAAACAGGCGGTTATAAGCTGGCCGCCGGACGTAACTTTTCGCCAGCCGAACTTGAGTACGGGGCCAATGTTGTAATTGTTGGCGATGAGATAAAAACTAAACTTTTTAAAGACGAAAATCCGGTTGATAAAATGCTAACTATTGGCAGCAACAAATTCCGCATTATTGGTTTGTTGGCTTCAAAAGGTTCAAGCGCGGGTTTTGGTGGCGATAAAATGTGTATCATCCCGGTTTTTAAGGCCAAGCAAATTACTACCAACCCCAATCCATCGTTTACTATTGGTGTTATGGTGAGTAACGCCAGCGCTTTAGAGGCCACAACCGGCGAAGCAACTTCGGCTTTCCGTAACATACGGCGCCTGCCAATAGGCCGCGAGGATAATTTTGAAATTACCCGCAGCGATTCTATTCAGCAGCAATTATCGGGGCAATTGGCGGGTATTACCATTGCAGGTATGGCCGTTGGTTTAATTACACTAATTGGTGCATCAATAGGTTTAATGAATATTATGCTGGTTTCGGTTACCGAGCGCACGCGCGAAATTGGTATCCGCAAGGCTATAGGTGCAACTCCAGCGGTAATACGCAAGCAGTTTTTAATAGAGTCGATAGTGATATGCCTTATAGGCGGCGCGGGAGGCATTATATTAGGCATGGCCGTTGGTAACCTTATAGCCGTAAAAATTAGCGGCACTTTTGTTATACCATGGTTATGGCTATTGTTAGCAATTGCGCTTTGTACGGTAATAGGCTTAATGTCGGGCTTTTACCCGGCAAAAAAGGCCTCCAAGCTTGACCCTGTTGAAGCTTTGCGTTACGAATAATTACCGCGCAAAAAAAGGGTTGAAACATATAGCTACGTTTCAACCCTAATCATTTAATTTTTGCTAAGAACCCTATTCGCGCTTATCTTTCCGAATATTGTTCTTTGTAGTATTGTTTGTAATGGCCGGATGTAACATCTTCGAGCCATTTTTCGTTGGCTAAATACCAGTCAACCGTTTTTTCGAGGCCTTGCTCAAAGGTAATGCTGGGCACCCAACCCAACTCGTTTTTTAATTTGGTGGCATCAATAGCGTAACGCAAATCGTGCCCTGCCCTATCGGTAACATAGGTAATTAATTTTGCCGATTCGCCTTCGGGCCGCCCAAGTTTACTATCCATTACTTTGCACAACTGGCGTATCAAATCAATATTAGTCCATTCGTTATGGCCGCCAATGTTATAAGTTTTACCGCTTTCGGCTTTATGGAATATTACATCAATAGCCCGTGCGTGGTCTTCCACCCAAAGCCAATCGCGTATGTTCTCGCCTTTGCCGTAAATTGGGATAGCCTTATTTTGTTTGATGTTGTGGATAGATAAGGGTATCAACTTCTCCGGAAAATGGAACGAGCCGTAGTTATTTGAGCAATTTGATATTACGGCATTCATACCGTAAGTATCCTGGTAGGCACGCACAAAATGATCTGAACTGGCTTTTGATGCCGAATATGGCGAATGCGGATCGTAAGCAGTTTCTTCGGTAAACATGCCTTCTTCGCCTAAGGTGCCGTATACTTCGTCGGTAGATACGTGATAAAAACGCGTTTCGTTATAACGGCCCTTCCAACTTTCTTTGGCCGCGTTTAACAGGTTAACGGTGCCAATAACGTTAGTCATCACAAACTCAAGCGGGTTGGTTATCGACCGATCGACATGGGATTCAGCGGCCAAATGAATAACGGCATCTGGCTTCTCGGTTTTAAAAAGCTGATCTATAAAAGCTGCGTCAACAATATCGCCTTTAACAAAGCGGTAATTGGGTTGTTGCTCTATATCGCGCAAATTGGCCAGGTTACCTGCATAGGTTAATTTATCGAGATTGATAATTTGATATTGCGGATATTGCGTTACAAAACGCCTAACAACGTGCGAACCTATAAAACCGGCCCCACCTGTGATGATAATGGTTTTCATTGAATTGAGATTATTTACATGAAAGATTTTATAGTTACACAATCCGGATTATTAAATACAAAGTCGAACCTTTCTTTTAAATCAAATTGATGGTCTTCATGCAGTTTACTATACTTTTCTAAAATATGCTTTAACCTGCCGGCCAAATAAACTAATAATTTTTGGTTGTGTTTTTTTACCGCTTTTATTACTGATAGTTTTAAATTCAAGAGCCTTTCAAAAATAAGCAATCGTAATTCAACCTCCCCAATTTTATCTTTGGTAATTAAATGATAATCATTTACAAAACCACTTAGATAGCGCAACTCCATCATTAATTCGCCAGGGCTTAAATTTAGCACATAGTTCGCTATTCGTTCAAAGTAAACAATTATTTGCTCTTTAGTCCTTTCAAACCGTGCATTATCGCTGTCTTTTGAATCGATAAGTTTATAACGGAGTTGCTCCATTAAAACAACATCTTTACTGATAAGCTTTAATAACAATTTATCCTTTTCGGCAACAGAAAGGTCAAGCACAGCCTGTTTTAATTCCTTATCCTTGTCAATAAGCACCAGAGTAATTGTTTAGAACGGATTTGTAGCCAAATATTTTTCCCAGTTCCAGGCAGATGACATCATGGCATCAACGCCAAGTTCGGCTTGCCAATTTAATACTTTTTTTGATTTGGTTACATCGCCCCAAACTTTTTCAACATCGCCGGGGCGGCGCGGGCCTATTTCAAAATTAAGCTTTTCGCCGGTTGATTGTTCAAAGGCCTTAACAATTTGGAGTACCGAAGTTCCGTTGCCTGTACCCAGGTTAAACATATCGTACCCTTTATCGTAGCCTTCGGTTTCCATTAGTTTTAGTGCGGCAACGTGTGCCTTGCCCAAATCAACCACGTGAATATAATCGCGCATGCACGAGCCATCGGGCGTGTTGTAATCATCACCGTAAACGGTAATTTTTCCGCGCTTGCCAATGGCCGATTGTGTGATAAACGGAACTAAATTTTGAGGCACGCCAATAGGTAACTCGCCAATTAAGGCCGAATCGTGTGCGCCAACCGGGTTAAAGTAACGCAGCGAAATAATGCGCAGTTTACTGCCCGAGTTAATTACATCTTCTAAAATTTCTTCGGCAACCTGTTTGGTATTGCCGTATGGCGATTGTGCAGGCTTTACGGGCGCATCTTCGGTAACCGGTAAAATATCGGGCTGACCATAAACGGTACAACTTGACGAAAATACAAGGTTAACCGGTTGGCCTGTATAAGCCTGTAAGATATTGATAAGCGAGTAAAAATTGTTTTGATAATACTTTAAAGGCATCGCTACCGATTCGCCAACGGCTTTGTAGGCCGCAAAGTGTATAATACCTGTAATACCCGGCTCGGCGGCGGCCAGGCTGATAACTGCTTTTTCGTCGCTCAAATCCAATTCGTGAAAAACCGGTTTAAAACCGATAATCTTGGCAATCTGATCGAGTATCTTAATGTTTGAATTGGAAAGGTTATCAACTATAACCGGCTCATAACCTGCATTTACCAGTTCAACCACTGTATGCGAACCAATATAGCCCAAACCACCAGTAACCAATATTTTAGACATGTATTATTTATTGTTATAGTAAGTAAAATCTTTATGCTGAATTTCGTGATCGGGAAGCGATTTGAAATATTCGTATGTTATTTTCAAACCCTCTGCACGGCCTACCTTTGGTTCCCAGCCCAATATAGCTCTGGCTTTTGTAATATCCGGGCGCCTTTGTTTAGGATCATCTGTAGGCAATGGGTGGCATACCAGTTCCTGGTCTGTACCGGTAAGCTTAATAATCTCTTCGCCAAACTCTCTAATGGTTATTTCGTCGGGGTTGCCAATATTCATCGGTTGTACGTAATCGCTAAATAGTAAGCGATAAATACCTTCCACCAAATCGTCAACGTAGCAAAAGGCGCGGGTTTGTGAGCCATCACCAAAAACGGTTAATGGTTCGCCCCTTAAAGCCTGGCCAATAAAGGCCGGCAATACGCGTCCGTCGTTAAGGCGCATACGCGGGCCATAAGTGTTAAATATGCGCACAATGCGCGTTTCCACACCGTGAAAAGTATGGTAAGCCATTGTAATAGCTTCCTGAAAACGCTTAGCTTCATCATAAACTCCGCGTGGGCCAACCGGGTTTACATTACCCCAGTATTCTTCGGGCTGCGGGTTCACGTTTGGATCGCCATACACTTCGGATGTAGAAGCAATCAGCATCCGGGCACCTTTAGCCCTGGCCAAACCCAAAAGGTTGTGCGTACCCAGCGAACCTACTTTTAAGGTTTGGATAGGTATTTTTAAATAATCTATCGGGCTTGCGGGTGATGCAAAGTGCAAAATGTAATCTAACTCGCCGGCAACATGTACAAATTTGGATACATCGTGGTTATAAAACTCAAAATTTTCCAGCTTAAATAAATGTTCAATATTCCGCAGATCGCCGGTTATCAGGTTATCCATCCCGATTACGTGGAAATCTTCTTTAATAAACCTGTCGCATAAATGCGATCCTAAAAAGCCTGCCGCTCCGGTTATCAGTATCCGTTTTCTTGCCATTCCTCTTTATTTGTTTTAATGTTGCCTAAAAACAATAGGTGTTTGCTTTTGGTCAGCGATATTTCAAAAATCTTTACCTTCGACGACGAAGATAAGTATTTCAAACATTATTATGCTATTATTATACAATTGTTTTATTCGGCTTTATTACATATTGATATTTTTTGTCTCTTTTTTTAACAAAAAGGCAAAATTATTACTAAATGGTTGGTTAAATAATAATTTCAACACTTACAATCAGTCAATTTGGTTTCACTTTGCTTCGCTGGGCGAGTTTGAACAGGGGCGTCCCGTGTTAGAAAAAATGCGATTAGCTTACCCCTCCTATCCTATTGTTGTGACATTTTTTTCTCCATCAGGTTACGAGGTTCGTAAAAACACCCAGCTTGCCAACGCTGTATATTACCTCCCGTTAGATACCGCTAAAAACGCAAAAGAATTTATTGAAACCATTAACCCCGTTATTGCAGTTTTTACAAAATACGAATATTGGTACCATTACTTTAATGAGCTAAACAAGCGTAGCATACCCCTTTACATGGTATCGGCCATATTTAGGCCCAAACAGGTATTTTTTAAATGGTATGGAGCACTGCACCGCAAAATGCTCACCCTTGTAACGCACCTTTTTGTGCAAGATAACGAATCGAAATTATTGCTGCAAAATATAGGCATAAACCATACCACCGTTAGTGGCGACACCCGGTTTGACAGGGTTTGGCAGAACGCTAAAAACCCGGCGCATTTACCACTAATTGAACAGTTTAAAAACAATAAGCCCGTATTTATAGGTGGCAGTACTTGGCCGGAGGATGAAAAACTGATTGCAGAGCTGGTACCGCTTCATGCTGAATGGAAATTTATTATAGCCCCGCACGAAATTACCGAAGATAAAATATTAGCACTAGTAAGTATGCTGCCGCAAAATGAGGTAATCCGTTTTTCGGAAATTAAAAACATGGCCTTACCGCTGGGCAATTTCAGGGTTTTAATTATTGATAATATCGGGATGCTATCATCGCTGTACCAATATGGCGAAATTGCTTTTATAGGTGGCGGGTTTGGTGCGGGGATACACAATACCCTGGAGGCTGCTGCTTTTGGTTTGCCGGTAATTATAGGACCAAAGTTTCAAAACTTTCGTGAGGCCAGGGATATTATTAAAATGAAGCTTGGCTTTACGGTAAATAACTTAACAGATTTAAAACCAATTGCCGATAAATTGATAAACGACAATGCTTACCGCCAAAAAATTGGCGCAGATATTAAAACCTATGTAGAGGATAATACCGGCGCCACTCAAGCTATCATTAACGTGATAAGGCTAAAAGGTTAGGCAATTACCATCTCCTTGAGGGCCTGTATCCACTTAGGCGAATCGTTAAGGCTTTCAACTAATTGGATATGTTCGCCGCCTGCTTCCTTAAATTCGTCGTTGTACTCTACGCTAACTTCGTAAACGGTTTCTAAGCAGTCGGCCACAAAGGCGGGGCAAAATACCAGTAGCCTTTTTTTCCCTTCACCGGCAAGCTTTTTAATAATCTCGCTTGTGTAAGGCTTTACCCAGGGATCACTCCCAAGGCGCGACTGGAAGCAGATGGTGTAACGCTCTTTTGGTATACCAAGCTTTTCGGCAATAAGCCGCGCGGTATCATGGCATTGGGCCGAGTAGCAAAACTTATTGGTATCGTTAAGCGTTGAGCAGCAGTTTTCAACCTTTAGGCAATATTGACCCGTATGATCGCACTTTATCAATTGCCTTTGGGGTAAGCCGTGAAAACTAAACAAGATATGATCGTAAGTATCGGGATCGTATTTTTTTGCGTTATCGGCAAAGGTTTCAATCATCAAAGCATTATCGTGGAACGAATTGATAAATGATATTGGCGGAATAGTTTGCCATTTACGTACAATATCCATCACCTTATCGAAAACGGAACCACTGCTTGCCGATGCATATTGCGGAAACAAGGCTATAACCTGTATGCTATCCACCAGGTTTGCTTTTAAACGTTCCAGTGCCGATTCGATAGAAGGGCTTTGGTAACGCATGGCCAGCTCAACCTGATATTGACTGCCAAGTTGTTGTTGTAATAACTGGTGCTGCATAATGCTATAGTGCAATAACGGAGAACCTGTTTCTTGATCCCAAATGGCTTGGTAAAGTTTGGCCGATTTTGGGCTGCGGAACGGTGCAATAATACCCTTAACTAACAGCGCACGCGAAACGGGGTTAATATCAATAACGCGGCCATCCATTAAAAACTCATTAAGATATTTACGCACGTTGGCGGTTGACGGACTATCGGGCGTACCCAGGTTAACCAATAAAATTCCTTTTTTACTCATACTTTTAATTCGGACTGTAAAGATAGTATTGCCATTTAAGGTTACCGAATTTAAAATGTCAATGAGTTGTTAAAATTCATAACTGATAATAATCATTAAAAAAAAGCAAAAAACATGAAACAGAGGCTTTTAAACTTTATTATTATTTATATTTGGTAAATCAATCTTTTATCAATGAAAAAATACACCTTCCTACTATTTTTATTCTCTATTGTTTTGATTTCGTCGTGTAAAAAAAATGACGAGACAGGCGCGGGAGTTTCGCCTTATTCAAAAACAGTTATCTACCAAGTTGGTATTGCGGTTGGCCCCACTTATAATAATTTTGCGGTTTCGTACACTGGGGCTGATGGTAAAATGGTGGTAGAACCGATAGTAACAGTACCTTGGTCAAAGTCAATATTAATCACCGATATTAGGGTCACTAAAACTTGCACACTAATTGCATCGTCGGCCACAATCTCTGGCACAGCACAAATACCTCTATCAATATCTTCGGATGCTAACAACACAAGCGTTACAACGCCGTTTACTTTCACAAGTAATGCTCACGACGCCAGCATTAGTTATACATTCTAATACCTAACGTTTCATTACTTCAACTTCCACAACAACCACCACGGCGTTCCCGGCGAATCGTGGTGCTCATAGTGGTAGCCAAAAAAGTAGCAGGTAAAAAATGCCAGTATATGGTTTTTAGGTAAACTGCTGCTTTGGTGTTTATTGCTATGCTCGCCTTTGTGCGGGAGGTAGGTGCCAAAGTAAAACAACTGCAACGTGCTTAATAACGACGGTGCAACCCAAAACAGCAACAAATTAGTTTGAGGTATCCATATTTTGAGCCCATTAAACAATACCGCCATCACCACAATTTGCCAAATAGATAAATAATTGCGGATAAAGGTAAAATACCACGTTATAAAATTGCCTTGATGATAATCCGGATCGTCTCCGGTATGCACGTGGCTGTGGTGTTTATGGTGCTTGGTATATAACTGAGGGTACCAAAAAGCAGCGTAAAAAAAGGTGGCCAAATAACCCAGGCTATTATTTATAGTTTTGTTTGCCGATATGGTGCCATGCATAGCATCATGTGCGGTAATAAACAAGCCGGTGTATAAATGCATCTGCAACAGCACAAACACATACAACAACGGATTAGCCCAATTGATATGCCATTGCATTAATAAAATAGTAGAAGTTAGCCAGCAACTTAATACCAGCAGGGCTATTAATGTACCCGTGTAAGGAGTGTTTTGCTTCATCTTTTATTTAACACACTCCATTAAAATATTAGTATTTTTCTAACTCGGCTTTAAACTCTTGCATTAGCCACATGGGTGTGGATGTGGCACCGGCTATTCCTATTTTATCGCCGGGTGCAAATATCGACATATCCAGTTCGTCGGTAGATGAAATGAAGTAGGTATTTGGATTATGTTTTTTACAAACTTCGTAAAGCACCTTTCCGTTTGATGATTTTTTGCCCGATACAAACAATATCTTATCAAAATTGGCTACAAACTTATGCAAATCTTTATCGCGGTTTGATACCTGGCGGCAAATGGTGTCGTTAGCTTTAATATCATAGCCACGGTCTATCAGTTCTTGTTTTATCTGATAAAATTTGGCTGTGCTTTTTGTGGTTTGACTGTAAAGAGTAAACTTTTGGGGCAGATCCGCCTTATCCAATTCGGTAATATCCTGAAAAACCAACGCATCGCCATTAGTTTGGCCCTGTAAGCCAATAACTTCGGCATGGCCATGCTTGCCAAATATTACAATGTTTTCATCAGCATCGTGCGATGTTTTAATGCGGTTTTGCAGTTTTAAAACCACCGGGCACGAAGCATCAATCAAGATAATATTATTTTGTAACGCAGTACGATAGGTTTCGGGCGCTTCGCCATGTGCGCGGATGAGTACCTTTTCGTTATGTAAGGTTTGCAGCTCATCGTGCGAAATAATGCGCAGCCCTTTTGCCTTGAGGCGATCAACCTCCTCGTCGTTATGTACAATATCGCCAAGGCAATATAAATAACCATCTTCGGCCAAAATTTCTTCGGCCATGTCAATAGCATAAACAACACCAAAGCAAAAGCCCGAATCCTGGTCAATAGTTACCTGTAACTGATGCGCTCCCATGGTACAAATTTAGTTAAAAAGGTTTACACTAAATGCAATAGCGCAAAAAACACATACTGTGCTATAAGTAATACCGCGCCAACGCTACTTTGCCTGCTAAACTTAAAAGCCTCGAAAATACCCAGCATTAAACCGCTTAAAATAAACCAGCCCAAATAGTTTTGGCCTGGCGCGGTTAGGCCTGCCCAATGCCAGTAATCAAAGCGAATGGCTATAGGTTCTATCAACACATCAAGCAATACCAACACTACGGCACCTAAAATTACCCTCAGGTTTAAGTTTTTAATACCCGAATACTGCATGAATACGCCGGTACAATAAATGAGCAAAAACCAGTTTACACCTATCATCAACGGTATATCAAACAGTTTTAAACCAAGTGTTTTACCGTAAAAGTAATTGCCAAATATCAGGTGCAAATGTACGCCAACCCACTCGGCGGCAAAGCCCAAAACAAACGTGATGGCTATAAATGCAACAAGCTTTTTATTAAATACTTGATGACTGTAAACCACCACCGCAAACATAAGCAACAAATGGAAGGGTACTATTTTTAAAAACAAGGGCTGTATTGCGGGTATAAAAAAACCTACCAAGCCAACAATATGAAAAAGTATGATGATAGTGATTGCAATGGTAGCCTTTTTCAAACCCGGCGGCCCTTCCATACGTTGGTTTTGGTTAAGTGTTTTTGGATAGCCATATATGATATTATTGTAAGACTTAGCATTTGCAACGGATGCAGCACCACATTATAAAACACATTTTGCCCCGCCAATAACGACATCATAATGCGTGTTAAAACAATTAAACCCAAAGTGAATAGTATTAGCGGCAAATTTGTTGTGATAATGATAAGCATTGGCCCACCTATAAGCAAAGTTAAAAATATTAGGAAGGCCGTAATGTTGTAATTAAAAGCAGCCAAAAAGTTTTTGCTAAAGCCATTAAGGCATTCGGTATAGCTGGTGTACATGCGGCAGTTGAGCATGCCGTTGGCCAGCAACGTTTCCCCATTAAGGTTACGAGCCTTTACCTGCCGCATAATTTCAACATCCTCAACAACGGCTGCTTTTACTGCCTGATGCCAGGTATGTTGATGGTAATCGTCGGCCTTAAAAAACATAAACTGACCGCTGGCTGCCGCTACAGATGCATTTTTGACTAATAAAACCAACCTTACCGGTAATAAATTTAACAACATAAAATGCATCATGGGCACCACAAGCTTTTCGCCGGTGGTTAACATTACCTGGTTGGTAAACAAACTCAATAAACTTAATTTGTTTAACTTCATCCGGTGGATGGCGCTGTTAATAAGGCCATCGTTAACCTGTTCGTCGGCATCAATAAACATAAAGTATTGCCCCTTGGCGTGCCGGGCAAGTTGGTGACAGGCGTAATTTTTACCCAGCCATTGCGCAGGCAGTGGCCCGCCTTCAATTACCTTGAAACGTTTATCGGTGAGGGCAATATCGGTACATATTTTCAAGGTGTTATCGGTTGATGAATCATCAAGAATAAACACTTCATAATCCTGATAGTCTTGCTGCTGAATGGAGCGGAGTAAGTGGGCTATATTAGCTTCTTCGTTTCGTGCCGGGATAAGGATAGATACCAGGCCGGTGTAATGTTTGTTTACACGGCGCAGTTTAGGATCGGACACGAAGTTGAACACCGTTACCGCAAACCGCAGTATTAAAAACAAAAGCACAAAATAAACCGCAAATATCATTTTATACTTTTAGGTTGGTTTGTTGTTGCTTTGCGGCCTGGTAATGCTGTTTAAATTGGGCCGGCAACTGCGCCGCAACAATGGCATTAACGTTTAAAACCTTTAAATAAATATGGGCTGTGGGCTTTTTGTATTGAAAGTTTTCGGTAAAAGTGGCGGATAAAACGTATTGAAAGTTAGCATTTGCCTTTTCGGCGATGTAAACTGCTCCTTTTTGAAAATCAACATCATCAACAAAGTTTGAATATAATTTACCTTGCGGAAAAATGACAACAATATTGTCCGGATGCTCAAGTAAACCGGCGGCATAAGCCAAGGACTGCAATACCTGCCTCGAAGTTTTGGCTACCGAAAATGCCCCCAGGTACTTTAAAAAGTTTATTTTTTGCATACTTTCTTCGAGCACCATAATATGAAATTTTTTTTTAAAAACGGCTTTATTGATATGGTACATTAAAAAACCATCCCACCAGCTAAAATGGTTGGCTATCAGTAAAATTGACTTACCTGCATCAAAACCTGGCTTATTAAACTCCACTTTATGGAAACACCGCCTGATGATCCACTCAATGTAGAAATCAAAAAAACCGGTTATAAAAAAATTTGGCTTTGGTTTTAACATGCACCCGCAAGATAATTATTAATGAGCCACATTAACCTGGTTTTTTAGTGCTTGCTGATGAAAATTATTGATATTGTTAATCAGCTCGTTAAACGGCACCTCTCCGGCTACGCCACAATCAAACAAATGGATGTAAGCCGAAGGTTTTAGGCTTTCAAAATAATCAATCAACGTGGCGCAGTAAACAATTTGGCAGGGGCCCTTAATATGTTTTACCAGGCGCTCTATACCTTTTTCAATGCTGATGGTTGCCGTATGGTTTGATATAAGTTCACCTTGCGGGAAAACTACTACCAGGTTTTCGGGGTCGTTCAGTAAATCGGCGGCGTACCATAACGATTTTAGCATTTCGCGCGTACCGCGCTCTATCGAAAACCCGCCGAATAAGTTAAACAGCATCCGCTTTTCCAAATGGTCGTGCTGCATCATAATAAATAGCTTGCGTTTAAACGTCCAATAGGCCAGGTAATTACCAAAAAAACCGTCCCACCAGCTAAAATGATTGGCCAGCAATAAAATAGAATGCCCCGGTTTAACATTAAAAGGCATAACCTCAATAGTTTTAAATGCTTTGCGCATACGGTAACGCATGTACAAGGCAAATATATTGCTCAGGGTTTTATTACGGCGCGCGGGTATCATGCTGGCAAATTTACTAAATACAAATCCAATGCGGCAGTAACCAGCCAATGGCCCATCGGCACTTCGTGTACTTCGGGGTTATTTAGTAATTCAATAACCGGCATTACCGCCTTTTTGGGGAAAAGCATATCATCACTACCAAAAATTAAACGGCATTTGATATTGTACTTTTTTACTTGCGCTGCAATCTTTGCCATATCTGGCTGTAAAAACCTGATGAGGTTTAGGGTGTAAAATACGTCTTCGCGCTTTTTGGGTGTGTCTATTTCGTTATAAGCTATGGTGTATAGGCTATCGTCAATCATAGCCATTCGTTTTAAAACCTTTAATAGCCAGGGTGCCATCCATTGGCTTTTGCTAATGGTTTTAAATAATAAGCGGCCAACAGTATGGTGTTGCAAAAATGTAAAACCCTTATAACCGGCAAGGCCATCGGGCGCCATTAGTATTACCTCGTCAATCATGTCGGCATCATCTTCAATTAAGGTTAGCGCAAAATTGGCACCTATAGAATAGGCCATTAGCGATATACGCTGCCTGCCATAAACCTTAAACCACTCGTGGAGGTATAATTTAACCATAGCCTTGGGCATTCCTGCTAATATTTGCTTCTCGTTCCAGCCCTTAAGCACACTTTGGCCATGAAAAAAATGGTCGAAGCCGTAAACATGGTAGTCGGTTAATATAGATTGTTGTAAAACATTAAATTGTTTACCCGTCATGCCGTAACCGTGAAATGCCAGCATTGGTTTTGTGCCGCTGCCGTATTCGTGGTAATGTACCGTTCCCAGTCCGGGTAATTGCAAAAAGCCCATAGTTGGCAATTTATAAGTGGTGTTAAGTTAATAGTAGTAAGTATTGAGTCAAAAGTTAGATTATTCTTTTTTTTAACTTAGAACTTATGGCTAAAGACTATCCGTCATTGAGTTAATGGTGTATTAAAACAAATACCCTTAAATTGTTTTAAACGAAATGCGCTAATGGCAACAAGTAAACTAAGCAACCCAATTGCCAACAATTTTGGCCGATAGTAGTGCCAGCGGTATACCGCCACCCGGATGCACGCTGCCGCCGCAAAAGTAAAGCCCGCCAACCTTTGACGATTTATTGGAATGCCGTAAAAACGCCGCGAACTGATTGTTAGAACTGGTGCCGTAAATAGAGCCTTTGTATGACGAAGTTTTGAGCTGGATACTACGCGGATCGAGCACCGATTCATATTCAATTAGTGCGCCAATATCTTCGCCTAAATTTTGCGCAAGTTTATCTAAAATATTTTTGCGTGCCTGGGCAATAAGCAAGTCCCAATCCTGATTGTTGTTTGCTGGTACGTTAATCATCACAAACCAATTTTCGCAACCCGTTGGCGCATCGTCGGCTTTAAGCTTCGAGCTGATATTGATATAAACCGTAGGGTCGCGGTAAATACTTTGCTGCTGCCAAATACAATCAAATTCGGCTTTATAATCGTCGGCAAAAAACACGTTATGCAAATCAAGCTGCGGGAAGGTTTTTTTAATCCCCCAATAAAATATAAGTGCCGAACTGCTCCGCTCCTGCTTTAAAACTTTTTGCGGCCAAAGCTGAGGGTACGGTTTAAGCAATTTGTTGTAAGTAAACCAAACATCCATGTTTGATACCACAACATCGGCTTTTATCAATTCACCTTTTACCTTTACAACCTTGGCCTTTAGCCCATCCGTCAAAACTATCTCATCAACCGCCGAATTAAAATTAAACTTAACCCCTACAGATTGGGCAAGATTAACCAAACTGGTTGTAATGCTGTACATACCACCATCGGGAAAATAAGCACCAAAATGTTGTTCGAGGTGCGGAATAACATTTAATGTTGCCGGAGCCTGGTATGGGTTTGAGCCGTTATAGGTTGCATAGCGATCGAAAAACTGTATCAGCCGTTCGTCGGTAAAAAAACTTTGGTTGGCATGGTGCATGGTACGGAAGGCATCGATACCTGCAAAACGCAAAACAGAGCGTAGCGTATCCCACCTAAAAAACGTATTTAAACGATGAAGCGAGCGTTGCAAAAAAACGTGATTGGTAATATTGTAAATATTGCGGCTGTTTTTAAAGTAGCGTTTTATCCTTTCCGGGCTTTCGCTGGTAACAGCCGCAACTTCGCTAACAAATTTATCCTCGTCGGCATAGGCAGTTAGGCGGGTTCCGTCGGTGTAAAAGTATTTACAAACTACGTTTAGCTTTTGGTATTTAAACGGGCTGGGCTTGCCTGCCAGTGTAAATAGCTCATCAACGTATTGGGGCATGGTAAACAGGCTTGGCCCGGCATCAAACCGGTAACCGTTGCCGTAAATTTCGGAAAGCTTACCACCAGGATAGGCGTTGGCCTCAAATACAACCACATCATAGCCCTTAACTGCCAGGCGTATAGCTGTTGCTATCCCGGCAATGCCTGCACCAATAATAGTTGCCTTGCGTTTTGGCACCTTATTCTGCGTTTGCCGTTGCGGAAGTTGAAATTATTGCCTTACGGGATAATTTAAGCGGACTAACCTGCTGGGGCACTTTTACATAATAACCGGTACCATCGTAAATGCGTTTACGCGGGTGTTGTTTGCAGGCATCTGAGCAGCAACCCTCTAACGCTTCGCCGCAGGCATCGCATTGAGTAAAATGCTCATTACACTCGGGGTTGGCACAGTTTATCATTTTGGCAGTAGTGGTGCCGCAATTGTAACAGGTAGAAATTATTACGGGGTTAACCGCATTAACATCAACAGTTAGGCGGTTATCAAACACGTAACATTTGCCCTCAAAATCTTCGCCGCCGGCTTCTTTGCCGTATTTTATAATGCCGCCGTGCAATTGGTAAACATCGGTAAAACCTTCGTGCAGTAGCAGGGCCGATGCTTTTTCGCACTTAATGCCTCCCGTGCAATAAGTTATTATTTTTTTATCCTTGTATTGGGCAAGCTCATTTATTTTGGATGGGAAATCGCGAAAATTCTCAATATCCAGAGTAACGGCATTTTTAAACCTGCCAACCGAATGCTCGTAGTTTGAGCGTACATCAAGCACCACAACATCATCCCTGTCTTTCATGGCCAAAAAATCTTTGGCTTCCAGGTGAATACCTGTTTTTTGTTCGGGATTGATGATATTAGGATCGCGCAGGCCGGAGTGAACAATTTCGGATTTGTAGCGCACATGCATTTTTACAAATGAAGGCTCTGCAACATCGTCAACTTTAAAATCAATACCCGCAAAACGCGGGTCGGCGTGTAGCGTATCCATGTAAACGTGGCATGCTTCGGCTTCGCCGGATACTGTGCCGTTTAAACCTTCGTTGGCTACAATAATGCGCCCAACCAAATTTAATGATTTACAAAATTTTAGATGATCGGCAGCAAATTGCTCCCCGTCGGCTATTGTTGAATAACAATAATAGAGTAGTGTTTTATACTTTTTCATGATGGCATTGATACTGCTGCAAACAGCGTTTAATGAGCAACAAAGGTAAGTATTTTAGGTGAAAGGTTATAATGAAGTGAAAGGTTGAAAGGTAAAAGGTAACAATAGCATTTCCATGCAAAATCGCACAGTCACCGTTCGGTTACGATACACTTGTGGATTTTTGATTGTGTTCAACATTCACATTATTAATCACTTGCATAATTGGCATTATAATTTATATACTTTTAAACGTTATTACCTTTTCAAAATGAAATTTAAAAACAACCTGCTCATAATTTCCCTGCTTGCCATATCAATCAATTCTTTTTCGCAGCAGCTTACATCAGACAGCGCTTATAACCAGGCGCAAATAGCCCGTAACGATGCCCGTAAACTTTGGAAAAAGCCAGGCGCTACTAAGGAAGAAGTTACGCAGGCGGCTGAAATATTGAATAGCGCTATTGATTATTTGAATAGTGCGCCAGTTAGAGAGCTTTCGCAGGGCAACCTCTTTTTGAACGCCCGCAAGCAAGATGTTTATGCAGATATGGCAAGGGCTTACGCCATTGCCGGGATGAATGAGCAAGCACTAACTGCGCTCGAAAAAAGATGCGGAGAGGGTGCGTTTTACGGTATAGATGAATTAGAAAAGGATACTATTTACAAGAGTTTAAGGACGAATGCTCGTTTTGTAAAAGTATTGGCTGTATTAAAGAACAGAATGCTGTTGTGGAAAGACAATTCACTGAAAACAGCATACAACGCGAATTTGTCATACGAGGAAAAAGTAGCAGGGTTGTCGCTGCTATGGTCTAACGCAAAATATAATTTTGCAAACTTTGACCATGCAGCAATCGATTGGGATAAAACCTATCTTGATTATTTATCGCTCATAAAATCAACAAAAAGCACCTCCGAGTATTATAGGGTTTTACAAACGTTTTATGCGAGGCTAAAAGATGGACATACTAATGTTTACCCTCCTAATGAGCTGGATAAGGATTTTTATTCAAGGCCACCTATTCGTACAGAGTTAATTGAAGGTCGTGTTTTTATTACCAAAGTATTTAGCGATAGTTTAAAAAACGCTGGTATAGTACCAGGATTGGAGATATTGAACATAAACAACATACCGGTGCTATCATATGCTAAAGAAGAAGTGGAGCCATATCAAAGTAGTTCGACCCCGCAGGATCTCGTCATACGCGAATTTTCATATGGCTTATTATTAGGTCCGGAAAAAACTCCGGTTACGTTAGTACTTAAAAACGCAAAAGGGCTTGTATTTACTAAAGCACTGGGCAGGGGTAAGTACCGCGATGCTGTATCGGCGCAAGGCATTGAATACAAAGAATTTGGCAACATTGGCTATTTAACGGTTAACAATTTTGAAGATGAAAAAATAATGACGCGCTTTGATTCGCTTTACACGCGAATAATAAAAACAAAGGGGCTTATCATCGATATAAGGAATAACGGCGGCGGCGACAGCTATATTGGTTACCATATTATAGCTTCTTTAGTAAATAAACCATTTAAATCGTCTGCAGCGCGCATCCCCAGGTATATTTCATTACCGGGTGTAAGCAGCCAATGGAGTTTTAGCAGCGCAGGTGATATTGACCCTAACGGCAAACAGTACTACGATAAGCCAGTAGTGGTACTGATTGGCGCGCGAACTTTTTCTGCGGCGGAGGATTTTACCGTAGCGTTTGATTATATTAAACGCGGTAAACTGATAGGCCAAGCTACGGGTGGCAGTACCGGGCAGCCAATCAGTTTTAATTTACCAGGCGGCGGCTCTGCAAGGGTTTGTGGTAAACATGACACTTATCCAGACGGTAAAGAGTTTGTGGGTATAGGGATACAACCTGATATTATCGTTGATAAAACAATAAAAGATATAATGGCAGGTAAAGACGCCGAACTTCAAAAAGCGTTAGAAGTGCTTAATAAATAAAGACGAAGTTTACAACCTCCCCACTTTTGGACAATACAAGGTTGAAAGGCTTTAACACATTTATCCTTTCAACCTTTATCCTTTCAACCTTTCACCTTCCCCCACAACCTATATCCCAAAATACAATTTAATTCCCTGGTCAATATGGCCGCGGCGGTACACAAAGCCATAGTCTATCCTGAAAAAGAAACGTTGCACGCCAACGTAAATTTCGCCGTAATTGGGTGTATTTTTTTGGGTTAAAAAGTTACCGCCTATAATTTCTTCCAGTTTTAGTTTGCGTAAGCCCGCTATGTTGTTAAACAAATAGCCGGCAAAATTATGCTCGTAATGGGCTTCTAAAAACGAAGATTGGCTATAGGTGTAATATGGCAAAAAGTGAAACTGACTAATGCCCGGTGTAAAAGTAATACCCTGGTTGCCTTTAAACCACTTATAATCGGGGTAGCTTAGGGCATTGCTGTTAAAAAAATTACCGGCAGTTACCTGGAATGCCGAAAAACCATAAATGCCAAGGTTGATATGATCGTGATAAATTTGTACGTCGGCATAATCGTAATCTACATCCGAGCTAAAAATACCCTTGATGCCTTTACGGTAATTCACCTTTATTTTGGGATATTTTGACTGATCGTAAACACGACCGCCTGGCGTTGTCGTATATTCCTCATCAAAAGTGTAAGTACCCGATAGCTTTAGCGTAAGCGCATCATTCTCCTCAAAAAGCAAGGGCGCATTTACAGCCGTTATAAAAGGATTGTTTGAGTTAAACTCCTTATCGGGAAAACTGCGCACAGTTCGGCTTGATTGATTTTGGAGAGCCGTGCGGCGTGCATATTCCAGGTTACCGTCTAACAATAATCCGCGTGCAACTTCGCGTTGTGTGCCAGCCATTAAAAATTTAGAGCGGTAAAGTTTTAAATCGTTCGATTTAAAATACAAGGCATTAAAACTATTTAAAAAAGGCCCCACTGTACCTTCGTTATTAAGATCTAATATCCCGGTACCAACCTTTCCGTAAAATGCCCCCTCGTGTTCGGGGTCGTACCGGTAATTGAAGCCCGTGTTAAGGCTCACTATTTTGTTATCAAAGCCATATCTCAATTCGGGCGATATGGTGTAGGCCTTGCCCACATCCATTGATTTGGTATAGGTGGGTTTTAAATCAACCACCCAGCCTTCAATGGGGTTATACTGCACTACATCATAAAGCGGGTTTACGGTAATAACCTCATTTTTGTGCCTGTGTTTAACGGTATCGCCAAAAAACACATAACTAAGGGGGCTAAACTTATTGTTGGCCCGCTCTGCCGAATCCAGATAAGCAGGTTTGCTATGTGCGGCCACAAGGCTATCCTTTAAATTATAGATGCGCTGTTCATCAAAGGTTAGCGGAACGGGCCGGTTTTGGCTCCAGTATACCGAATCTCTTTTCACCGTAATATCGGCAATACGCATAGTTTCGCCATTAAAAAAATGGGGCGGAAATTTGGTGTCGAGGTTATAATTGCTAAACGTGCCTAAAATATAACCGTTGTACCTAAACCCTAAAACGTTGCCACTATAGGTAAATGATACGGATGAAGGCTGCCACTTATCGGCACTAACGGGCAGGTATTGCTGGTTAATATTAAGGGTATCAACAAAATTAAGGTTTGATTTACCTGTTACGTATAAATGGGCGGCGTAAATGCGCCAGTCGTTTTCAACAATGTAAATATTACCTTTAAAAACAGGTTCGCGGTCGTCAATGGGCGTAACTTGTATTTTGTTTACAACTTTGCCGTTCTCGGTGGTGCTGCCAAGCAGTTTATAGGTATAATATTTTAAAGCGTCGTCGGCTATGGGCGATATAAAGCCGCGCTGGTTAAGACCCTCAATATCAAGCATGTTTTTATAAAAATTAACCTGGAGGTTAGCGGCGCGGTCGAAGTTAAAGGCATTGTAATTACCTGTAGCTTTTGACGATACCATTACCTCTTTATAATTACCGGGCTGCTCAAAATTAAAGTGCGAGGCCGATTCGGACATGTAAAGTATGCTTTTGGCACTCAGGTTTAATTGCAATTGGCGGGCCACTCCACGGGATAACATACCTTTTGGCGCGCTAATTAATTTTTGCGTACCGCGGATATAAACATCGCACGAATAAGCGTTTATTTCTTTCAAATAATAATCGCGTTTTTTAATAGCATTCCGAATAATATCAAACGCGGCATCCTCGGTAACCGGTGGAGTGTTTTGCTTTGGCTGATAGTCTTCGTAAACCAGGGTAACGTTGTGCGTGTTGTAATTGCCGGTTACTTCAACCTCATCGGTTTGTTGCTTAAAACCCACAAAACGGTAATTAATAACGTATTTACCCGGTTTAAGCTTTAGGCTATAGTAACCGTTTGGGTTGGCACTGGTACCCTGCGTAGTGCCGTTAATATAAACAGAAGTAAATGCTGCTGCATTGCCCTGGCTATCGGTAACCCTTCCGGCTAAAACGGACTGACCAAAAACCGGCTTTGCTAATATTACGGCAAAAAAAACTATTAAACTTTTAATCATAAAATATTATTAAAGTGTAAAGCGGTTTAGGGTTAAAAAAGTTTTATGTCGTCAATATAATTATTTTGGAGCCCAAATGCGTTAAACTAAATGGTAGCTATTGTGTAATTTTGCAGCCTATAAAAACTGATATTCATGTATAAAACTTTGCAGCCAATATTACAGCAGGAATTGGCCGAAATTGAAAAAGCCGGATTATATAAACGCGAACGCATCATCACATCGCCACAAGGTGCTGATATTGAAGTGGTAGGCGGGCAACAGGTAATTAATTTTTGTGCAAACAACTACCTGGGCCTTTCGTCGCACCCAAAAGTGATTGCGGCGGCCAAGGAAGCTATTGATTCGCACGGTTACGGTATGTCGTCGGTGAGGTTTATTTGTGGTACGCAGGACATACATAAACAACTGGAAAAAAAGATTTCGGACTTTTTGGGTACCGAAGACACCATTTTATATGCTGCCGCATTTGATGCCAATGGCGGTGTATTTGAGCCGTTGTTTAACGAACAGGATGCTATTATATCCGACGAGTTAAACCATGCATCTATAATAGACGGTGTGCGCCTTTGCAAAGCACAGCGTTACCGCTACAAACATGATAACATGGCCGACCTGGAAGAGAAATTACAGGCTGCCACGCAATTAAGGCACCGCATTATTGTAACCGATGGCGCCTTTAGTATGGACGGCACCATTGCCCAACTGGATAAAATTTGCGCCCTGGCCGAAAAATATAACGCCCTGGTGATGATTGACGAGAGCCACTGCTCGGGCTTTATGGGTAAAACCGGCCGCGGCACGCACGAGCATTGCGGCGTAATGGATAAAATAGATATTATTACCGGCACGCTGGGTAAAGCTTTGGGCGGAGCATCGGGCGGGTTTACATCGGGCAGGCAAGAAATTATTGATATGCTGAGGCAACGCTCCAGGCCATATTTGTTCTCGAACACACTCGCACCATCAATTACAGGTGCATCCATAGCGGTGATTGATATGTTGAGCGAAACCACCCAACTGCGCGATAAACTGGAAAGTAACACACAATACTTTCGCAAGGCCATTACCGAGGCGGGTTTTGATATTAAACCCGGCGTACACCCTATTGTACCCGTAATGCTTTACGACGCCAAATTAGCGCAAGAATTTGCTGCTAAAATGTTAACCGAAGGCATTTACGTAATTGGCTTTTACTACCCGGTAGTACCACAGGGTAAGGCACGCATACGTGTACAAATATCGGCCGCGCACAATAAAGAACATTTAGATAAGGCAATTGCGGCCTTTACTAAAGTGGGTAAAGAGTTGGGAGTTATTAAATAATTTATATTTGTATCGTATTTGACCATGATGTCATTTCGACGGGAGGAAAAATCTTTTACGCGCGACTACCGCACGTTCTGAACAAAGCAGAAGATTTGCCACTATCGTTTGCAATGACAATATGATTGAATAAGCGTTATGAAGAAAACGAGATTAGTAATAAACTTGGAACCTGATGAAATTGTTAAGGCAAAAAAACATGCCAAAGCTAAGGGCATTAGTGTATCTAAATTAGTTGAAGACTATTTAATTAGTATGATCAATTCAGATCGCGATTTCGATTACACAACGGTTGATACCAATGCTCTAAAACCAAACGAATAAAAAGAATTATTACAACTGATGCAAGATAAAATAAACCAATACACTGCCGATATAAAAGCTTTTGTTACCGCCAAGGCCGACGAACTGGAAGCATTCCGTATCAAATATTTGGGTACCAAGGGCCTGGTTAAAGATTTGTTTGAAGAATTTAAAACCGTTGGCCCCGAAGAAAAACGCACCTTTGGCAAGGTATTGAACGAGTTTAAACAACTTGCCGAAGCCAAATACAATGAGCTTAAAGAAACGCAAGATTCGGGACCCAAAACTCAGGACTTAAAATTTGACCTTACCTTGCCAGGTGAGGGTTTGGCTGTAGGCTCGCGCCACCCGCTATCGTTAATCCGTATTGAGATTATCGATATTTTTAAGCGGCTGGGCTTCGTTGTGGCCGAAGGACCGGAGATTGAAGACGACTGGCACAATTTTTCGGCCCTCAATTTCCCCGAAGAACACCCTGCGCGGGATATGCAGGATACCTTTTTTATAAAAAAGAACGCCGGGCGCGATGATATTGCGCTACGCACGCACACATCATCGGTACAGGTGCGCATGATGGAGAATGGTAAGCCGCCGTTTAGGGCCATTATGCCGGGCCGGGTATATCGCAACGAAGCCATATCTGCCCGTGCGCATTGCTTTTTTCACCAGGTTGAGGGCTTATATGTTGACGAAAATGTATCGTTTTCCGATTTAAAACAAACCCTCTATCATTTTGTGCAGGAGCTTTATGGCGATGGTACGCAGGTGCGTTTCCGCCCCTCGTACTTCCCGTTTACCGAGCCGTCTGCCGAGATGGATATATCATGCACCATATGCAAGGGCGCTGGTTGCAACATGTGCAAGCACAGCGGCTGGGTTGAAATATTGGGCTGCGGCATGGTTGACCCTAACGTATTAGAAAATTGCGGTATCGACAGTAAAAAATACAGCGGCTTTGCTTTTGGTATGGGTATTGAGCGTATTGCAAACTTAAAATATGTGATACGTGATTTGCGTTTATTTTCGGAAAACGACGTGCGCTTTTTAAATCAGTTTAAAACGGAAGTGATTTAAAAAAAACCAACAGGTATATTTAAACGTAATAACAAGGTGATGAAGAGGTTTTTAACTGCAATACTTTTAAGTTTAGTGTGTTTTAGCTGCGGCAAAACCGATTCGAGTTACGTGCCCAATGTAGCGGTTAACTTTAGCGCACCGCTAACCGACCCTCGTTTAAGCAAACTAACGGCATCTGGCGGGGCGGTATTAATTAGCGGCTACGGGGTTTGCGGCCTTGTATTGTATCGCAGCGCGAGTGCAGGCTATGTTGCCTACGACCGTTGCAGCAGCTATGAACCCGAAAAACGGTGTGCGGTTACACTTGATAGCCCCACCCTTACCGTAACCGACCCATGCAGCGGTGGCAAATTTTCGTTAGAGGATGGCTCGCCGGTAAAGGCACCGGCTACACGATCGTTAAAATCATATTCGGTAACTGTGCGCGGCGGCGAAATAGCCGTTCAAAATTAGGCCACAAAAAAATATATAATACCATTAAAAAATCGCATACCGTAAATGTGAGTAATAATGAGATATTTGTATCCAACTAAAAATGGAAGTTGATAAAATAAAAGAAAGTATTAAACGCGCCGCGCAAGATTTGTTTCGCAAATTTGGATACCACAAAACCAGCGTTAACGAAATTGCCAAACGTGCTAAAATTGCCAAGGCCACTATTTACAAATATTTTGAAAGTAAGGAGGATGTTTTGCACGCCCTGCTTATGGATTATATTAAGGTTAGTGTTAACGAAATAATACATAACTACAACAATGATATGGATGAGGAAACCCATTTAACAAACCTCATCATGAAAACCAGCCGCCTCTCCTATACGGTTTGTAATGAGTTTATTGGTTGGGATTTTATCCGCGAAAGTACTAACTCGCAGGATTTTTTAAAGAGCCTAAGTAACGAACTGGAAGAACTACTGATAAGCTCGTTTACCAAAGTAAGCGATTTCCGCAAGGATGAAACTTATCCGCAACGACTGCGTTTCCTCATCAAATCAAGCAAAAGCATCGTGTTTAGTTTTGCCTTTACCTCGGTAAGCGATTCGGACGTGCGTAAAAACTTTGTTTCTTTTCAGAAAGAAATATTGCCTTATTTGGTTAAGGCAGCTATAAAAGAGTAGCGAAATAAGAGCCAAGAATCAAGAGCCAAGAGTCAGGATAGGATGCTGTTTAGTTAGGGGATTCAAATATATGCCATCTGCCTAAATAGATAAGCCCCTATGCGCATGCTATAGGTATACCACCTAACCAAAGGCTGTACATATCCATAATGTTTTCTTGTTTATAACCTACCGATGGATGGGGCTGCCTGTTAACTAAACAAAATTGATACAGATTTAAGAAAGCACGTCTCAAATTGCTGATTGCTGTTTAACAATCAGCCCATCCTATTGATACTTTTAAATCCCGCACATTTTATTATTTTTGGTATAAAATTAAACTTATGTTTCCTTTTATTGGCGAGGGCGGCGGTTATTATTATTACATTATTGTGGGTCTGCAAATTTTTTGCGGTTACCATGCGTATCAGCGTGGTAATTTACAGCGTTGGATATGGCTCATTGTTTTTTTGCCGGTTATTGGCTCGGCTATTTACCTTTTTAGCGAGGTATTTTCGGGCCAGAGGATGCGCGGCCCTAAAATAGATGTTGGAGCCATTATTAACCCCGGCGCCAAAATAAAAAAACTTGAAGACGACCTTCGCTTTACCGATACCTTTGCCAACCGCATTAAACTGGCCGACGCCTACCTGGCATCCGGCCAAACCGATAAAGCTGTTGAACTATACGAAACCAGCTTAACCGGCACCTTTGCCGATAATGAACATGCTTTATCGCAATTGATGACAGGCTATTATAACCAAAACCGGTATGAAGACGCTATTGCGATAGCAAATAAAATAAACCGATCGCAAAAGTTTCCAAAATCAAAGGCGCACATGCTTTACGCTATGGCACTGGAAAACACCGGACAAACTGAATTAGCCGAAAAAGAGTTTAAAGCCATGAAAGGTCGTTATTCGTGCTTTGAGCAGCGCTACCAATATGGCTTATTTTTAAAACGCGCTGCCCGGTATGATGATGCCCACCGCATTTTTACCGAAATAATTGACGAAGTGCCACACCTTGGGCCGATAGAAAAAAAGACGGGCCGCGAATGGTTTGGCAAATCCAGGGAACAACTTAAGGCCATTGCTAACGAAAGTGTTAACAAGTAAACATATTTTTTCGCCATATTATAATGCTTTTATATTATTTTACAATTTTATAATTCTGTAAAATATTTCTTTCTCTATAATTAATTTTCTATATTTACACATCCTCCATTAGATAATTGGGCTATTTTTAAACCATCCCCTGATCCAGGTATACTACACAGCTTCTACATTACAATGTTTTGATTGTTTTTTTTGAGTCAAGAAACCTTTTTTTAATGCGCCGTACTATTTAAACAATTATCACATTCATAAATGGATAAAAAAAAACACCCGAACGAGCTACAAACTGTTAATATAAACCAGCTTTTTCAAGAGCGGGAAAGGGAAAGCCACGCCGCAGAATTAATTGCCGCCAACAAAGAACTTGCGTTTCAGAACAAGGAAAAAGAAAAGCGAGCCGCCGAATTAATAATAGCCAATAAAGAGCTTGCCTTCCAAAATAACGAGAAAGAGCACCGCGCCGCCGAATTGCTGATAGCAAATAAAGAACTTGCTTTTCAAAACAACGAAAAAGAGAAGCGGGCCGCCGAATTAATTATTGCCAATAAAGAGCTTGCCTTCCAAAATCAGGAGAAAGAAAAGCGTGCTGCCGAATTAATTATTGCCAATTTAGAGCTGGCTTTTCAAAATGAAGAAAAGGAAAAAAGAGCGCGGGAGTTAATAATTGCCAATAACGAACTTAAAAAAGCCGAAGACGATATCCGCAAGTTTAATGAGCAGTTAGAGCAAAAGGTAATTGAGCGCACAGCCCAACTGGAAGCAGTAAATAAAGAATTGGGCGCATTTTCGTACTCGGTATCTCACGATTTAAGAGCCCCCATAAGAGCCATTAACGGTTATGCCCAAATTTTAGAGGAGGATTATTTAGATAAGTTGGATGCCGACGGTATGGCCGTTTTGCACGCCATCCGCAATAACTCCAAACGGATGGGGCAATTGATAGATGATTTGCTGGCGTTTTCAAAATTAGGCCGTAAAGAGGTAGCATTTTCGGATATTAATATGAATAACATAGTTAAAACTATAAAGGATGAGTTTTTAGCCGACGATGTAAACAAAAGACTGGAATTTAATATAGCCGAAATTCCGCCTGCAAAGGGCGATCAATCCCTTATTAAACAGGTATGGATCAATTTAATATCCAACGCTATTAAATATTCAAAAAACAAATCAAATGCTTGTATAGCAATAGGTGCTTACACGCAGGGCGATGATGTTGTTTATTATGTTAAAGATAATGGCGCCGGGTTTGACATGCAATACTACGATAAGCTTTTTGGGGTTTTTCAACGCCTTCACTCGCAGGAAGAGTTTGAGGGCACCGGTATTGGCCTGGCTATGGTACAAAAAATTGTAAACAGGCACAACGGAACAATTTGGGCCGAATCGAAACTAAACCAAGAAACCACCTTTTTTTTTAGCTTACCCGGCATTTACGCTGTTAAATTTTGAAATATGAGCTTTGATGACGTTGAAATTTTATTTGCCGAAGATAGCCTTGACGATGCTATGCTAACTATGCGCGCACTTAAAAAAAGTGGTTTTGCCAACACAGTACACCACGTTAAAGATGGTGCCGAAGCACTCAATTTTATTTATGGTAAAGGTGAATACGCCGGGCGCGACCTAAAAAAACACCCTAAACTGATATTGCTGGATTTAAAGATGCCTAAAATATCGGGCCTGGAAGTGCTGGAAAAAATAAAATCAGACCCGGAATTTAAATCTATTCCGATAGTGATACTCACCTCCTCTAAAGAAGACCCCGACATACAAAAATGTTATGCCCTGGGTGCCAACAGCTATATAGCAAAGCCCGTAGAAAGTGATAACTTTTTTGAGGCCATAAAGGGAATTGGACTGTATTGGATAATATTAAGCCAACTGCCCGATTAAGCAAATTTATGCATATTGACTTGATTGATAACATATAAACTCGAAACCTCTAAAAAATTTAAACTATGAAAGCCGAAACTATTAAAATATTAATTTTAGAAGATAACCAAAGCGATGCCGACCTGCTTGAACGCGAACTAAAAAAAAACGGATTAAATTTCACATCGTTGATTGTGGAAACACGTGCGTTGTTTGAAGAGGCTTTGAAAGATTTTGAGCCGGATATTATATTATCTGATTATTCCCTGCCGTCTTTTGACGGATTTGCAGCTTTTATCATCACTCAAAGCGTTTTGCCCGATGTTCCGTTTATTGTTGTTTCGGGCATGCTTGGCGAGGAAAGAGCTGTTGAACTGATAAAAAGCGGCATTACCGATTATGTTTTGAAGGACAAGCTATTTTCGTTAACTCCCAAAATAGAACGCGCCTTAAAAGAAGCCTTAGAGCGAAGAAAGAAAAAAATTGCCGACCAGGAACTTATTATACAACACGAAAAACTGTTGGAAATTGCGTTTCTGCAATCGCACCAGGTTAGGGTGCCAGTGGCCCACATCATAGGTTTATTTGGCCTTTTTGATTTTGAAGACCCATCTGCAGCCATTAATGGCGAAATTTTTAATATGCTAAAAAGCAGCGTTGAGGCGCTGGACAGAACAGTTATTGAAATATTACAAAAAACAAGCGAAATTAATTATCCGCGAAAGCAGGCTTAATTATTGTAATAACACATTTCTTAAAAAATAATAACACAAAATTTTCATTGCTTCTTGCAAATATCAATAATTAGTAATTACTTTGGTAATCAAAGTACTTTTAGATGGAAAATCAAAATATTGAAGATGAATTAGTATCCATCCGCAGCCTGATGGAGCGGTCGTCAAAGTTTATTTCGCTTAGCGGGCTTAGTGGCATTATGGCGGGTATTTACGCGCTCATAGGTTCGGCACTGGCCTACCATACGGTTTATAGCCGTACGGGCTTTTTCAGTTCGCGAGATTTTGTTGTGGCCGATATTGATACCCATTTAAATACTTTAATACACCTGTTAATTATAGCGGCAGCGGTTTTATTGTTATCGGTATGTACAGGTATATTTTTGAGCGTAAAAAAAGCTAAAAGAAAAGGGCAGTCTGTTTGGACAACCACTACCCGTTCGCTCCTCTTCCATTCGGCTATACCCCTTGTAACGGGTGGTTTATTTATGATGATATTAATGAACCGCGGTTATTATATGATTGTTGCCCCGGCCTCATTAATTTTTTACGGACTTGCCGTAATTTCGGGCAGTCATTATACCTTTACCGATGTTAAATACCTGGGCATACTCCAAATTATTTTGGGTTTAATAGCTGCCCTTTATCCCGGTTACGGATTAATATTTTGGGCTTTGGGTTTTGGCGTACTGCACATTGTATATGGCAGCATTATGTACTTTAAATACGACCGGTGAAAATACCTTTTGATAAATTAGATAAGGCCTTTGAAAACAGGCTGCGGCTGCAAATTATGAGCGTACTGGTTGCAAACGAACGGTACGACTTTAACTCGCTTAAAGATTTGCTTGATATTACCGATGGCAACCTGGCATCGCACTTAAAGGGTTTGGAAAAGGAAGAATACATTACCGTGAACAAATCGTTTTTAGGGCGCAAACCCAACACCACCTACCAGGCCACCGAGAAAGGCCGCAAAGCCTTTATGGAACATTTAGATGCGCTTGAAAAATTAATTAAACAACAAAAGATGAAGTAATTTTTTTTATCTGATTACTCTGAAATACAAAGTACTTTTAAATAAACTAAACACAATTTTTATGATACAAGAAATACAAAACGAAAAGCCAAACTATTGGGCAAAAGATTCGGTAATAGTAAAATTATCTGTTATAGCCGCGCTTATTCTGCTGCTGCTGATACCATCGCAATGGATACAAAGCCTTATCAGCGAACGCGAAAAAACGCAGGATGAGGTACTGAATGACGTATCCGACAAATGGTCGGGCAGCCAGTTGATACAGGGGCCGGTGTTGGTTATACCTTATCAAAAAGAAGTGAGGGTACTGGATAGCAACAAGAAAGAAATTGTAAGGCGAGAAACCCAAACCCTTTATGTGCTGCCGCAAAACATGCAAATAAAGGCCAACATCAATACCGATACTTTGCACCGCGGCTTGTTTAGGGCGGTTGTTTACAACTCAAAAATATGGGTACAAGGCAATTTTGGTAAGCCGGAACTGGAAAAAGCCGGCATTGACCCTGCCGCTGTTAACTATGATAAAGTGAGGCTGATTTTTAGTGTGTCGGACTTGAAGGGTTTAAAAAGCAACCCCGTTATACAGCTTAACAATCAAAAACTAAACGTTGAGCCAACTTTTAACGGCAAAAGCCCTTTTGACGACGGCTTGCAGGTGAGTTTTACTTTGCCTAAAGACCAGGAGATTACCTTTAGTTTTAGCCTCGACTTAAAAGGCAGCAACGAACTCAATTTTATGCATACCGCCAAAACAACCGATGTTGAGGTTACAAGCAATTGGGTAACCCCAAGTTTTGATGGCCGTTACCTGCCCGATACCCGCGCGGTTACCAAAAGCGGCTTTAACGCCAAGTGGCGCATGCTTTACTACAACAGGCCCTTCCCACAGCAGTGGATTAACGATGATAGTGTGCTAAAGAACGATAAAGCGACTGACAATGCAACCTTTGGCGTAAAACTGCGCCTGCCGGTTGACCAATATCAAAAAACTATACGCACTACCAAGTACTCAACCCTTATTATTTTACTCACGTTTGTATCGCTGTTTTTTACCGAATTGATACGTAAACAACGCGTGCATGTTTTTAACTACATCCTGATAGGTGCGGCTATGGTTATTTACTATACTCTTTTGCTATCGTTTTCGGAACAGGTGGGTTATAATGTGGCATACCTAATTGCATCGGTGGCAACTATAACTTTAATATCGCTATTTACATCATCGTTGCTTCAAAACAGACAAATGGCTTTGCTGTTCGGTTTTATACTAACCACATTTTATGGCTTTACGTTTATCATTATACAGCTCGAAGATTTATCCTTAATGATAGGCAGCATTTTGCTATTCATCATTATAACATTGTTAATGTACTTTAGTCGGAAGATAAACTGGGAAAAACAATAAGTGTAAAAGATGATCGGAGGTGAAAAGCCTTTCCGATCATCTTTGTATTTATCTACAAAAACCATAAAACCAATTTGGTTTTTAGTATATAAATTACTATGTTAGCATAATAAAATAATACAACGCACAATGAGCCGCGAGTTACAGGAATTTTCTATTATGGTAGATGTGTACTTTGAACCGGCAGAGCAAATTGAACAGGAAGAAAGCCTTTGGGACCAAATTCTTGTTCTATTTATCTGATGGCCAAGCTTTACACCTTTTAATAAGCCCCGCGGCAGGGCCTGCGCTATTTTGCGCCTTAACTTAGCATATTTCATTTTTCAGATTAACTTTGCAGTTTATGGGGAGAAGAACTGCATTTACTAAAAAGGTTATAGAGAACGTTACCATTATTGATATTGCCGATGAAGGTAAGGGCATTGGCAAGGCCGATGAACTGGTACTTTTTGTTGAAAAGGCTATCCCCGGCGATGTGGTGGATGTTGACATTTACAAAAAGAAAAAGAACTTTGCCGAAGGCAAAATTGAAAAACTAATTACACCATCGCAATACCGCACCGAAGCATTTTGCGAACATTTTGGCGTGTGCGGTGGTTGCAAATGGCAGCACATGGAGTACGAGGCGCAATTGCTTTACAAGCAAAAATCGGTAACGGATTCGCTGCAACGCCTGGCTAAAATTGAATTGCATGGCATGGTTCCTATTTTACCGTCAGCCCAAACGGTTTATTACCGCAACAAGCTTGAGTATACCTTTAGCAACAAACGCTGGCTTTATGATGGCGAAAACCGCGAAGACGATATAGATATGAAAGCACTGGGTTTCCACGTTCCCGGCCGTTTTGATAAGATACTGGAGATAAACCACTGCTACCTGCAAGCCGACCCATCAAACCAGATACGTAACCGCATTGGCGATTATGCCCGCCAAAACTTTTTAGGCTTTTACGATTTGCGCGCACATGAGGGTGCTTTGCGTAACCTTATTATACGCACATCGGCAACCACGGGCGAATTGATGGTAATTGTTGTTTTTGCCTATGCCGCGCAGGAAGAAATTGATGGCCTGATGGCTTTTGTGGCTCAGGAATTTCCGCAAATATCGTCGCTGCTTTATATCATTAATCAAAAAAAGAACGATACCATTTTTGATCAGGATGTTATTGCCTATCGCGGCCCGGAGTATATCCATGAGGAGATGCCAGCCGGCGATAAGGTGATCCGTTTCCGGATTGGGGCAAAATCGTTTTATCAAACTAATTCGCTACAGGCACTTAACCTGTACCAGATAACGCGTGATTTTGCTGGTTTTAAGGGCCACGAACTAGTTTACGATTTGTACACCGGTGCCGGTACCATAGCCAACTTTATAGCCGGAATGGTTAAACAGGTTATTGGCGTTGAGTATGTGCCACAGGCTATTGAGGATGCTAAAATTAATTCGGCAATTAACAACATTGGCAACACCAAATTTTTTGCCGGTGATATGAAAGATGTTTTGGTTGCCGATTTTGTTGCAGAACACGGTAAACCCGACGTGATTATTACCGACCCGCCTCGCGCAGGTATGCACCCCGACGTGGTGAACAGGTTGATGGAAATAGAAGCCGAAAAAATTGTTTACGTAAGCTGCAACGCCGCAACACAGGCGCGCGATTTAATTGTGCTTAAAGAAAAATATGATGTAATGAAAATACAACCTGTAGACATGTTTCCGCATACACAGCACGTGGAAAATGTGGTTTTACTGGTGCTGCGTACACAGCCAATTGTATAGTTAATTGCCAACAAAACATGGACCCGGAAGAATTATTAAACGAGAAAGGCGGCGAGCCGCAAAAGGAAAGTCCGCTTAAAAGTTTGGAGCGCGATTTGAAGATATATAACGCATCCATCAAAGAAGTTGCCATTGAAATTATGGTTGAAGGTATTTCTTCGTACCCCATTTTTATAGCACACCAACACGAGGTAAAACTTGGCGAAGTAATACTCGACCGCAATGAATTGAATACCGATTGGAGCATTAATGCATCAACACTGGAGGAGTTTACCGAAGCCGGGGTGATTAAAAAAGAACTTAAAGACCGTTTTTTGCGCACCTACAAAAAACCCGAAGACTTTATGTGCGTATTTGTGATAGTGCCCGAAGGTGCCAATTTTGTATATTACCCTTACGTTAAGCGTTAGTATTTATGTGCTAAATTATTACCTTAGCAGTGTTCGGAAGATCAAATCGCACTTGGCCTTTGCTTTTTTTTCGAGCGTAATAATTTGAACAAGAAAGAATACAAGCTATCAATACCATGCCCGATAAAAAGATCCTCGTATTAAACAAACAGCAGATACAGCAAAAAATTGACCGTATGGCTTACCAGGTTTTAGAAGATAACCTGGACGAGGACGACATTATTATAGCCGGTATACTGCCCCGTGGCAACTTTGTAGCCGAAAGGTTAAAACTTATTTTAGATGGCATTGCGCCATTTAAAAGCAAACTGATTACACTCGATTTGGATAAAAACAGCTCGTCGCTCAAAGCAAAAATAAATGTTGACATAGAGGAATGTACCAATAAGGTTATTATTTTGGTTGACGATGTATTGAGCAGCGGTAAAACACTGGCCTATGGTTTAGGTGTATTTTTAGATGTTCCGCTAAAAAAGATGCGGACTTTGGTACTGATAGACCGTAACCACAAAATATTCCCGATAGCTACCGATTTTACCGGCATAGCACTATCAACAGTACTAAAGGAGCATGTTGATGTGGTACTTAATGAACCCGGCGAAGAGGACGCAGTTTATTTGAGGTAGTTAAGCTTTGATGATGTCTGCGGCCTTTTCGGCATTGAGGCTTAGGCCCTCAACTACAAAGGTGGCCCGGTTATAAAACACCTCGCGTTCAACCAGCTTTTCGCGTATAAACTCTACAAGCTCATCGCCATGCTTTTCACGAAGTAACGGGCGTTCGGCCTTACCGTTTTCCAATCGTTCAGCCAATGTTTTAGGCGATAGTTTAACATAAAAGGTTTTGCCATTTTGGTTCATCCAATCCATATTATCAAAAAAGCAAGGTAAGCCCCCGCCTGTTGATACGATGGCATTTTCAGGATATTTGGTTTGCTTTAACAATTGCGATTCTAATTGCCGAAAACTGCCTTCGCCGTGCTTGCTAAAGTATTCGGCAATGGTTATCTCCTCTTGCATTTCCAGCACTTCGTCTAAATCAATAAATTCGTACCCTAAACGGTTGGCCAGTTTGCGGCCCAGGGTAGTTTTGCCGCAGCCCATAAAACCTACAAGGAAAATTAAGCCTAAGTTTTGATTGCTTTGTGAAGGGGTATGAGGTAACATGCGCCAAAAATAGAATATAATTCGCTATTACAAAATCACACCAGCTTTACCCGGGGGTCAATAACAGCATAAAGCAGATCAACCAAAATGTTAATCACCACAAAAATTAAAGCAATAAACAATATGGAGCCCATTACCACCGGAAAGTCGGACGTATCTAAAGCATTAACCGTGGCTTTGCCCAGGCCGTTGTAGCCAAAAATGTATTCTACAAAAAACGAACCCGCCAATAACGATGCAAACCACGATGCTATGGCCGTTACAACAGGGTTTAAAGCGTTTTTAAGCGCGTGTTTGTAAACTATGGCTGTATCATTTAAGCCTTTTGCCCGGGCAGTTCGTATATAGTCTTGCCCTAAAACATCCAGCATGGCGCTGCGGGTTAGCTGCACAATAATTGCCAGGGGGCGCAAGCCCAAAGTAATCATGGGTAAAATTAAATTCTTTAGGGTAAGTACTTCGCCCTTAAAGGGATCGTAACTATATAAACTGCCCGACATATTGAGCCCGGTGTATTTACTCAGCACAAAGCCAAAAACCCAGGCTATCAATATCCCCGCGAAAAACGACGGTGCCGAAACGCCGATGATGGAGAAGCCAACTGATAATTTATCAATCCAGGTATTTTTATTAACTGCGCATATTACGCCAAGCAATATGCCTATCAAGGTAGCAAATATCATGGCTGCGGTTGCCAGTATTAATGTGTTTGGTATCACATCCAACAGCGTGGCCGATACATCCTTACGGGTTTGGTATGATCGGCGAAGGTAGGGCCATTTAAGTGCCAAAACATTATTCTTTGAAACAGGTAACAGCTTTACATAATGGTAACGGCTTTTCTCTTCAGCATTATTGCCGTGTATGCTTATGGGCAATAAATCGTTAAGGTAATAAGCAAACTGCATCGGGATGGATTTATCTAAACCAAACTCCTTACGCACCGCTTGTAACGATTGCACATCGGCCCGCTGCCCCTGCGTCATCCTCGCCGGGTCAACCGGGAGTACGTTAAACAAAAAAAACACCACTACCACCACACCCAGCATTACCGCCAGTCCGTAACCTAATTTACGCAGGGCATAGTTTAGCATGGTTTAATGTTTGTCCAAATATTGGTTAACAATGTTATCATAAGTAGGCACGGTATTAAAGTGCCATTTATTTATTATGGTGCCGTTTTTCATCAACAGTACACCGGGGTTTGCGCGTACCATGCTTTTAAGTGGCACCTCATCGGCGTAAAATATCTCACTAAAAAAATGATTGGCCTTACTAAATGCCTCGGCATCTTTAGCTGAGTTGGATGTTAGCAGCACCGTGCGGATATTGTAATTTTGCGTTAAGTTAAGAGCCAGCGCATTGAGCTTGCCAATAGCGGCAACATTGGTTTTATCCAGGTTGTAGGCTACAATAATTACGTTGTAAAAGGGATTTGACAACAGTTCGTGCGTATAATCGCTGCCTTGTGCATCGTTAATGGTAAGGTCAACAATTTTAGGGGAAAAGCCCTTTTTTATCAGTTTACTTTCGGGTTCACCTTGTATTTGCCAGTTGGTATCTTTCCAGATGTTGCTTTTTATATACTCGGTACTGCTCATGGTTTTAAGCTCGCGGGTCTTTTTGTTTTTGAGGTGGTAGGTCATCTCATACTCATCGGGCTTGGCACCGGGAGGCGTTTTCATCTCGTCTAAAATATTTGCACCCACTTTGTAGGCCAAAAAGTCCATCACAGGTAAAAAGTTATAGGTGTATATGCCAGCACCAAATGATAGTATAGTAGCGATAATAACCACACCCTTTTCGGCATTTGAATTTTTAATTAGCGGATGTATTTTATCGCGATTGATAAACAAGCCTATAATGAGTACAAACAGCACAATATCTTTACCAAACGACTGCCAGGGTGTTAGCACAATAGCATCGCCAAAGCAACCACAGGTTTGCACCACATGGAAAACAGCCGAATAAAACGTGAGGAAGGTAAAAAATATAATGAGCAGCAAAAGCCCCCACGCAATTTGTTTACTGTAAGCACCTATGAGCAAGGCAAAGCCAAAAAACATTTCGAGGGCGCATAAAAATATGGCCATACTAACCGAAAAATGGCTGAAGAAGGTCATATGAAACACCTCAAAATACTCTTCCAGCTTATACGAAAAGCCAAGCGGGTCGTTAGCCTTTATTAGTCCCGAAAAAATGAATAGCACACCCACCAATATGCGGCATGCCCATAGCCCAGCCCCCACCGCCCCGTGAAGGGGGAGCTTATTTAACGTATTCTTATTATTATGTATGTCTTTCATTGTTATTATCCTTTGTGTTAATACTCCCCATTTAGGGGGTTGGGGGGCTCTTAATCAACGCAAAAACCGCGTAGTTAAGCATATCCTGGTAATTGGCCTTTACCCCTTCGGAAGCCACGGTTAAACCCTTGTTATCTTCAATTTGCTTTACGCGAAGCAGCTTCATGAGTATCAAATCCGTTAACGAGCTTATCCGCATATCGCGCCAGGCTTCGCCATAGTCGTGGTTTTTGGCAAACATCAGTTCCTCGGTTTCGGTAACTTTCAGGTCGTAAAGCTTGCTAACTTCCTCTGCCGATAGTTCCATTGGCGCATCGGGCCTTAATTCTAACTGCATCATCGCGATAACGCAATAGTTAATAATGCCAATGTATTCGCCTATCACATCGTCGCCCACCATCGATACCTTTTTTTCTTCGAGCGTGCGGATGCGCTGTGCCTTGATAAAGATCTGGTCGGTTACAGATTCGGGACGCAGTACCCGCCAGGCTGTACCGTAATCGCGGGTTTTCTTCAAAAAAAGCTCCCTGCAAACTTTTATAACTGCTTCGTATTCTTGTGCTGTATTTGCCAAAACTGTTTATTATATTACTTTGCAACGCTTTAGCGTTCGCGATGTTGTATTGATTTGTTGCTGCTAATTTAAGCTTATTTAAGCGTAAAGTGTTTTAACTTTGAAGTGTTACACACAGTTAACATTTCAACCCTTAAATATCGGCAATGGCTAAAGATACGTTTTTCCGCAAAAACACAACCCTTAACGTAGCAGGTAAATTAATAAGCCTGCAACAGCCAAAGGTAATGGGCATTATCAACATTACGCCCGATTCGTTTTATGCCGATAGCCGCAAAACAACCACCGAAGCAGCCCTGCTGCAAGCCGAAAAAATGCTGTCCGATGGTGCCCATATACTCGATATTGGCGCCTATTCATCGCGCCCCGGCGCAACCGATATATCTGTACAGGAAGAAACCGACCGGCTGCTCCCCGCCGTGGAAGCTATTGTGAGCCGTTTTCCGGATGCTGTTTTATCTATCGATACGTTCCGTTCGTCCGTAGCAAAGCAAGCTATTGCATCCGGTGCGCACATCATTAATGATATATCCGGCGGTACTTTAGACGACCAAATGTTTACCACCGCTGCCAAACTACAGGTACCCTATATTTTGATGCACATGCGCGGAAACCCGCAAAACATGGTTAAACAAGCACAGTACGATGACGTTTTTGCCGATGTCTTCGACTATTTTACAACCCAATACCACACCCTAAAAACACTCGGAGTACATGATATAATTATCGACCCTGGCTTTGGCTTCGCTAAACAACAGGCACATAACTACACCCTAATGCAACGCCTGCAAGAGTTTAACCGCCTTGGCCTGCCCATACTAGTAGGCGTATCGCGCAAGCGTATGGTTTACCAGGCAACAGGCGGTACCGCCGCCGAAGCACTAAATGGCACCACCGCACTCAACACCATTGCCCTAACCAAAGGAGCCAATATACTGCGTGTTCACGATGTTAAAGAAGCCGTTGAAGCGGTAAAGATATGGCAGTTATGCGATGCGCCTTTAGAGATAAATACCGAAATATAAAAACATAAAGGATAATAACCGAAATAACCAAAGGTAAGGGGGATAAAGTAAGAATTATTTCAATGCTTTAATCAGAATTTAAGAATTAACAGAATGCCGCCCGGAATTTGGACAATTTGATGTAAGGGGGATAAAGTAAGAATTATTTTTGAAGCATTAGCCAAAATCCTTAACATCTGAAGAGAGACAGTCATGGTGAAATTAAATTCTGTAAATTTCTCAATTCTGTAAATTCTGGTTCAGACAATTGCAGTTATAGATTTGTCAACTTTTAAAAAGTTGACAAATCTTCATCTCCAATCTCCCTTTTAGCGTATTAGCGAACTATACTCCTGTTTCATCACCCTCAAAACCGAATCAATATATTCCCGGTTATTGGCCAGGCGTGGCACTTTGTGTTGCCCGCCTAATTTACCGCGCTCTTTCATCCAAATAAAAAAGGTATCTAACGGCGCGGCATGTACAACGGGCCTTTTAAGGGCAATATCTTTAAAACGCTTGGCGTCATAATCACTGTTAATTTGCCTCAGGGTTTCGTCTAACAAATCAACAAAACGTTCAAACTCGGCGGGGCGCTTTTCAAATTCAATAATCCATTCGTGACCGCCACACTCACTGTCCGAAAAATAGATAGGCGCCGCCGTGTACTCTTTAATAATTGCCCCGGTTTGGCGGCAGGCTTCGCTTAAAGCGCGCTCGGCATTATCAATAATAACTTCCTCGCCAAAAGCATTCATAAAATGCTTGGTACGGCCGGTAACCTGTATACGGTATGGCGATAGGCAGGTAAAACGTATGGTATCGCCTATTTGGTAACGCCAAAGCCCGGCGTTGGTGCTTATAATAAGGGCATAGTTTTTATCCAGTTCAACCTCATCTAAAGTTAAGGTATCGGGCTGGTCGTCAAACAAATGTTCTATCGGTAAAAACTCGTAATAAATGCCGTAATCCAGCATCAGCAGCATATCGCCGGGTTCTTCCAAATCCTGCAGGCCAAAAAACCCTTCGGATGCATTGTAAGTTTCCAGGTAATACATATCGCTTTTGGGTATCAGTTTTTTAAACTGTTCCCGGTAAGGCGTAAAGTTTACCGCTCCATGAAAGTAAAGTTCCATATTGGGCCATACCTCCAGCAGGTTTTTTTTGCCCGTAATTTCGAGAATGCGTTTGCATAAAATAATATTCCAGGTAGGTACGCCGCTCAGGCAGGTTACATTTTCGTCAATAGTGGCCCAGGCCATTTTCTCTATCTTCTCCTCAAAGTCTTCCATCAGGGCGATAGAAATATCGGGCGTGCGGTGTATTTGCGCCCACAAAGGCAGGTTGTTTATAATTACTGCCGATAAATCGCCAAAAGAAGTAGCATTATTTAACGGACTAATTTGATGGCTACCACCCAGTGTAAGTGCCTTGCCGTTAAATATTTGCCCGTCGGGCCGGTTATTATAAAAAAGGGTAAGCATATCCTTGCCGCCCTTAAAGTGGCATTCTTCCAGCGATTCTTCGCTCACCGGGATAAACTTGCTCCTGTCGTTTGTAGTACCCGATGATTTGGCAAACCACTTAATTTCCGACGGCCAAAGTACGTTTTGCTCGCCCTTTATCATCCGCTCAATGTAAGGTTTAAGCGTATCGTAGGTTTGTATAGGCACCTGGTTTTTAAACTGCCTTACATTTTCAATATTGCGGTAATTGTGTTCGCGGCCCCACTCGGTATTTTCGGCACTGGCTATCAATTGTTCAAACCACTCCTCCTGTACCTCGTTCGGAAATTTTTGAAAAAGCTCTATCTGGTGGATACGCTTTTTCATGAACCAAGCTACTACGGAGTTTACGAGTGTCATATTTTTTGGGTAAGATGAAGCAAGAGTCAAGATGCAAGAACCAAGATTAATAAACATATATGAAATAAAGATGAACAGGAAATAGATTCTTACCCTTCAAACTTTATATGTCTTAATTCTTGCACTCAGGCCCTAACTGTTAATTCTTCTACTTAATTTCTCATCTTGGTTCTTGCATCTTGACTCTTACTTCTATTCTTCAATCCCTCTTGCATCTTACTTCTTGCTTCTTGACTCTTCTCAAACAGCGAATGTCTTGCGTTTCAGTACAAAATTAGGGCCAAGATATACCTTGCGCACCATCTCGTTCTCGGCCAAAACTTCGGGCACGCCCGATTCTAATATCCTGCCTTCAAACAACAGATAGGCCCTATCGGTTATGGATAGTGTCTCCTGCACGTTGTGGTCGGTTATTAAAATGCCAATATTACGGTGGCGTAACCTGGCAACAATAGCCTGTATCTCTTCCACGGCAATAGGGTCAACCCCGGCAAATGGCTCATCCAGTAAAATAAATTTAGGGTCGGCGGCTAAGGCGCGGGCTATTTCGGTACGGCGGCGTTCACCTCCCGATAGCAGGTCGCCCTGGTTTTTGCGCACTTTATGCAGGCTAAACTCGTCTATCAATTCTTCAAGCTTATCTTTTTGCTCGGCCTTGTTTAATTTGCCCATCTCCAAAATGGCCCTAATATTATCCTCAACCGTCAATTTCCTAAATACCGATGCCTCCTGGGCCAGGTAACCTATCCCCTTTTGCGCCCTGCGGTACATGGCATCGTTGGTTATCTCTTCGTCGTCCAAATAAATATGGCCCTCGTTAGGCTTTATCAAACCAACTATCATATAAAACGATGTGGTTTTACCCGCACCGTTAGGGCCAAGCAAACCCACTATTTCGCCTTGGGCCACATTAAACGATACATCGTTTACAACGGTGCGTTTTTTGTATCTCTTAACTAAATTATCAGCACGTAATATCATATAGCCCCCTCTAAATCTCCCCCGGTAGGGGAGATTTTTTATTTTAATTCATTTTTCAGTTCCCTTTAGGGGAACACTTTGTTAATTGTACACTCTTTATAACTATCCCTCCAACCCCAGTCCTTTTAAGCCCTCCCTTCTGGGGAGCGTTGGGTGGGGCTATCCCTTCCGGGGAAGTTTGGGTGGGGCTTCTACCTTATCCCCTTTATATTTAGTTGTATACTGCGTTTATCGCGCCACACGTTCTCTTCAATGGTATAACAAATATCAAACGGTATACCTTTGGCAATTTTAGGCAAATATTCGCCCATGTTAAAAGCAATACAATCAAAACTTGCCGAACCTTCTTGTATAACGGTCATTTTAATATGGTTGGCGCCAACCAGGCTGGCGTTACCGCTAACATACACATTTTTTGTGATGAAAACCGGCGACATATTCTCGGGCCCAAAGGGCGCAAACTGGTTAAGTATCCTAAAAAATTTGGCGTCAATTTGTTTAAGTTTCAGTTCGGCATCAATCCGTATCTCCTGTATCAGCATTTCGTCGGTAATGCTGGCGTTAACTACCTGCTCAAAACGGGTGCTAAAAGCCTCTACGTTTTCGGGTGTCATAGTTAGGCCGGCGGCATATTTATGGCCGCCAAACTGTATTAGCAAATCACTGCATCCGCATAAAGCTTCATAAAGGTCAAACCCGTAAACCGACCGCGCCGAACCTGCCACATGCCCGTTTGAGCGAGTTAAAACAATAGTTGGGCGATAATATTTTTCGGTTAACCGCGATGCCACAATACCGATAACCCCCTTATGCCATTCAGCATTAAATACCACTGTCGATTTTCGTGCTATCATTGCCGGGTCGCGGTCAATCATGCTCAAAGCCTCGTCGGTAATATTCAGGTCGTGCTCCTTGCGCTCAATGTTTTTGAGGTTAATAATGGATCCTTTGGCCGCCGCCACTTCATCGCTGCAAGCTATTAATAGTTCTACAGCATGTTTGGCATCATCAATACGCCCGGCGGCGTTAATGCGGGGGCCAATGGTAAATACAATGTCTGATATGGTATAGTTTTCCGTTCTGCCTGCGGCAAGCATTAAGGTTTTTACACCAATGCAAGGGTCGCTGTTAATTTTCAGCAGTCCAAAATAAGCTAAAACGCGGTTTTCGCCTGTAATATGTACAATATCGCAGGCAATGCTAATGGCAACCAATTCAAGGTAACTCATTAATTGCTCAAACGGAATATCGTTTTTTTGTGCGTAAGCTTGTATCAGCTTAAAGCCAATGCCACAGCCCGAAAGTTCTTTGTAAGGGTATTCACAATCCGGGCGTTTTGGATCAAGCACGGCAACGGCGGCGGGTATTTCGCTGCCGGGAGTATGGTGGTCGCATATAATAAAATCAACACCCAACTCGTTAGCATAGGCAATTTTATCAACCGATTTTATACCACAATCCAGCGCTATAATGAGGCTAAAGCCATGCTCTTTAGCAAAGTCAATCCCCTGGGTTGATATGCCGTAACCTTCCTTATAACGGTCGGGTATATAATAATCCAGTTTGGCGTAATAGTTTTTGAAAAAGCTATAAACTAACGCTACCGATGTTGTTCCGTCAACATCATAATCGCCGTAAATCATAATTTTCTCGCCGGCGACAAAAGCCTGCTCTATCCGCAAAATGGCCTTCTCCATATCCTTCATTAAAAAAGGATCGTGCAGATAATTAATATCCGGGCGAAAAAAAAACCGGGCTTCCTCCAGCGATGTAATATCGCGGTGCAACAGCAGGGTACTTAAAACTTCATCAATATTTAGTTCGGTCGATAATTTTTTAATGCCTTCATCACCGGGCTTCACCTTCATCGACCATCTTTTTTGCATATCTTAGCTGTTGAAACAGTAAAGATAGTTATTGAGTTATTAATTGGATAGTATTAGCTACTTAATTACTCACAATCCGTTGTTATACAATGCAAATTTTTCCACTCAAAGAAGGCTCATACTCGGTTGACGCCACAAAAAAGTTTATTCCTTTTGATCCTAACATTAATAAAGTTTCCGAAAGGCCAGGTTCATTATTTATCCACGTAAACCCATTTTTGGTTAAAACCGATAACGACCTCATACTTTTTGATGCCGGCCTGGGCTTTAAAAACAACCAGGATAAGTTAGTGGTGCATCAAAACATACGCAATGCAGGCTTTGAGCCCGATGATGTTACGTTGGTATTAATGTCGCACCTGCATTACGATCATAGCGGCGGCCTGGTTGTTGAACGAAACGGAAAATGGGAGCCCTCGTTCCCGGATGCCGAGCATGTGGTGCAACGCAGCGAATGGGAATTTGCCTTTCAGGGAAAATCATCATCATACCATCAATCTATTTTTGAGGTTCTACAGCGGTCGGCCAATTTCACTTTTACCGAAGGCGACGGCGAGTTAAAAGCAGGCATAAGCTACCAGCTATCAGGAGGGCACTGCCCCTTTCACCAGGTATTTTTATTGGAAGAAAACGGCGAAAAAGTATTTTTTGGCGGCGACGAACTTCCTGAGCCCGAGCAATTGCTCAGAAAGTTTATCGCAAAGTATGATTACGATGGCCGCAAAGCTATGGAGCTACGCGAAATATATGGCAAAGTAGCAGCAGCCGAAAACAGGACATGCCTTTTTTATCATGCTAAAAAAAATCCGGTTGGTAGGGTTGAATACGAAAACGAAACCTTTAGGGTAATACCCGTTTAATTGGTTTGAGCCAGGTTAAGTACCTCTTTTATCTTATCAACACTTAAAGGTTTTGATATAAAATCTTTAACAAGCGAGTACGATTTCGCCTTGTTAATATCGTTATTAAACACCGACGACGAGATGATATATATCTTGCTCTTTCCGTTGGGGTCGATATTTAACCTTTGATACTCTTCTAAAAACTCCCAGCCATTCATAATCGGCATGTTAATATCCAGCAAAATATAATCCGGAAGGCTATCCGGGTTTTTTCCCTGTATCTCAACTAATTGCTCAATTGCAAATTTGCCATTCAAGCATGTGCTGATCTCGGTATTAAGCAAGGTCTTTTTAATCAGTTTAACAGAGATGAAATTATTGATTTCATCATCGTCAACCAAAAGAATACTTACAGCTTTAGTATTTATAGTCATAATTCGGTATACGGCAATTGCAATTAAAAGGTTTAACTAAGTTACTAAAATTTGGTAAAAAACATCTTTTAAATTGCTTCTGCGCTAAATAGTATTAATTTAAAATTGATAATCGTGCTCAACAAGGCAAATCCTCACCTTGTAATTTGCGTACCACATTTCGCGGCCCTGCTTTTGTGCTACTAAATGCCTGGTATTAGCCTTCCAGTTTTTTATCGCCTCCAACGATTTCCAGTACGAAACCGTTATCCCCACCTCGTTCCGTGCCGATTCTACCCCTAAAAACCCTTCCTGCTCGCTGGCCAGCTTAGCCATTTCGGTAGCCATATCATTATAGCCGCCATCGTCCACATTTTTTACCGACGAAAAAATCACAGCGTAATAGGGCGTTGGCGGCGTTAATGCTATTAATGGCTTATTGCTCAATGTAGTTTAGTAAAAGATGATAATAAATGTCGAACACACGCTTTTAAAAATCGAACATACAAATCTACCTCATAATATCAAATTTGCCATTCCGCGTTCATTACCAACTAAAACGGCATTTCCTTCTATCTTGATTCCTGATTCTAACCTCTTGCCTCTCCTCCATAACCTCTTGCTTCTATTCAATAGCGCTTTCTTCAAACTCGTATTCCTCAATTGGTGGGCAGGTACATATCAGCGTTCTGTCGCCATAGGTATCATTAACCCGGCCAACCGATGGCCAAAATTTATGCGCAGCCACATATGCTAACGGGAAAGCCGCTTTTTGGCGTGTATAAGGGTGCTCCCACTCGTTACCCGTAATAACGGCGGCAGTGTGCGGCGCATTTTTTAATGGGTTATCTGTTTTATCAATAACACCTTTTTCTACATCCTCAATTTCGTGGCGAATGGCTATCATAGCGTTGCAAAACCTATCCAGCTCGTGTTTCGGTTCCGATTCCGTTGGCTCAACCATCAGCGTACCCGCTACCGGGAAAGAAACCGTTGGCGCATGGAAACCGTAATCCATCAGGCGTTTAGCTATATCGGTTACTTCAATACCTAAGGCTTTAAATGCACGGCAGTCCAATATCATTTCGTGCGCACAACGGCCATTAGCTCCCGAATACAGTACAGGGAAGTGTTTTTCTAACCGGGCCTTAATATAGTTGGCATTTAATATAGCATATTTAGTGGCCTGGGTTAAACCATCGGGCCCCATCATGGCAATATAAGCATGCGAGATGAGCAAGATAGACGCCGAACCCCATGGTGCCGACGAAACTGCGTGTATAGCCTTACCGTTATCAATATCAACAACGGCATGCCCCGGTAAATACGGAACAAGGTGTTTAGCCACGCCAATTGGCCCCATGCCAGGGCCACCGCCGCCGTGTGGTATGCAAAACGTTTTATGCAGGTTTAAGTGGCAAACGTCGGCACCAATATTAGCCGGACTGGTTAACCCAACCTGCGCATTCATGTTAGCACCATCCATATAAACCTGACCCCCATTTTCATGGATGATTTGGCATATCTCGATAATCGATTCTTCAAACACACCATGAGTTGATGGATAGGTCACCATCAGGCACGAGAGGTTGTTTTTATACTGCTCGGCCTTGGCCCGCATATCGGCAACGTCAATATTACCGTTATCGTCGCACTTCACCACCACAATTTTCATACCGGCCATAGCCGCCGAAGCCGGGTTAGTACCATGTGCCGACGATGGTATCAAAGCAATATTACGATGACTGTCTCCCCTATCCATGTGGTAGGCGCGTATCACCATCAAACCGGCATACTCGCCTTGCGCACCCGCATTGGGCTGCAAACTCATGGCTGCAAAGCCGGTTATTTCGCTAAGCCATTTGTTCAACTCGTCAAATATCTCCATGTAACCTCCCACCTGGTCAACAGGTGCAAAAGGGTGCATTTTGCTAAACTCGGTCCAGGTTACCGGCACCATTTCGGTAGTAGCATTCAGTTTCATGGTACACGAACCCAAAGCTATCATCGAGTGGCAAAGCGACAGATCTTTAGCCTCAAGCGATTTAATATAACGCAACATTTCGTGTTCCGAATGGTACGCATTAAAAATCTGGTGAGTTAAGTAAGCCGATGTACGCTGCAATTGGGCAGGTATCACGGTTTTAATATCGGCCTTTAATTCGTCAAAACCAATATCACTAACGTTAATAGCCTTTACTTTGGCAAAAAACCTAATTATGGTTTTAACATCTTCAACAGATGTAGTTTCGTCTAAGCTAATGGTAACGGCTGTGCCTGTGTAATGCAGGTTCATTTCGTTATTAATGGCTTGCCCGTGTATTGGCTTGGCTAACTCGCCTAATTCAAATTTAAGGGTGTCAAAATAAACATCATTCAGTTGCGTGTAACCTAAAGCAGTTAAACTTTTTGATAACAGTATGGTTAAGCCGTGTATCCTTTCGGCTATTAATTTTAAACCTTTAGGGCCATGGTACGCGGCATACATGCCCGCCATAATAGCCAGCAGTGCCTGCGCGGTACATATATTTGATGTTGCCTTATCCCTGCGGATGTGCTGCTCGCGGGTTTGCAGCGCCATGCGTAAAGCATAGTTACCGGCACTATCAATAGTTACGCCAATGATACGCCCCGGCATCGATCGTTTATATTCGTCTTTAGTGGCAAAAAAGGCAGCATGCGGGCCACCAAAACCCATTGGCACACCAAACCGCTGCGAGGTACCTACAACAATATCGGCACCCCACTCACCCGGCGGAGTTAACAGCACCAGGCTCATTAAATCGGCAACAACGGTTAGTTTAATGCCTTTAGCGTGTGCATCGGCAGCAAAACTGCTGTAATTATAGACGGCACCGCCCCCGGCAGGGTATTGCACAATGGCACCAAACATTTGCTCGTTCAGTTCAACCTCACGGTGATCGCCAATTTGCAGCTCAATACCATAAGGCTGCGAGCGTGTTTTTAAAATATCGATAGTTTGCGGAAACAACTCCTGCGAAACGAAAAAGATGTTAGCTTGCTGATTTTTGCGTAAGCTGTATTGCATAAACATAGCTTCGGCGGCAGCGGTACCTTCGTCTAACAACGAAGCGTTGGCAATTTCCATCCCGGTTAAATCCAACACCATCGTTTGGAAATTAAGCAAGGCCTGCAAACGCCCTTGTGCAATTTCGGCCTGGTAGGGCGTGTATTGCGTGTACCATCCCGGGTTTTCTAAAATATTACGTTGTATAACGCCCGGCAATATCACATCATAATAACCCTGGCCGATATAGCTTTTAAAAACCTTATTTTTTGATGCTGTTTGCTTTAAATCATTCAGATAATCAAATTCGCTTTTAGCAACAGGCAAGTTTAGCGGAGCTTTAAGACGGATTTTTTGAGGAACCGTTTGGCTAATCAATTCGTCAATGGTTTTTACACCAACAGTTTGCAGCATTTCGGCGGTGTCGGCTTCATTTGGAGCGATGTGTCTTTGCTGAAATTTTTCCTGGTAATCGATATTTAATTTCATGAAATGGGGTCAGAGTATTTTATGCCGCAAAGGTAAACAAATCCAAATCCTATCCCAACCGTACAGCAAATACTGACAATGGTTTTACCAGATAATAACTAATTAAAAACGAAGTTGAAACACTACTTTTTCTATAGACAATTCACCTTTTCAATCTCACACCGCCAATTGCCTCAAATACATTTGAATAGTGTTTTCCAACCCGTAGTAAAGGGCATCGCATACCAGGGCGTGGCCAATGCTAACTTCTTGCAAGCCCTCAATATTTTGGGCAAAGTATTTTAGGTTGTGCAGGTCAAGGTCGTGCCCGGCATTTAGGCCAAGGCCAACTTGCTGTGCAACTTTGGCGGCTTCTATATAAGGGGCAATAGCTTTTAAACGGTCGGCGTGGTAGCCACTGGCGTAGGCTTCGGTATAAAGTTCAATGCGGTTGGTGCCGGTTGTGGCGGCGGCCTCAACCATTTCGGCTATCGGGTCAACAAAAATAGATACCCTTATGCCCGCCAGTTGAAACTCCGATATAATTTCCTTTAAATACGATTGATGCTCAATAGTATCCCAACCATGGTTAGATGTAATTTGGCCGAGGGCATCAGGCACCAGTGTTACCTGCGCAGGGCGGTTATTAAGCACCAGTTTCATAAACGAATCTTCAACCGGGTTACCTTCAATATTAAATTCGGTTTTAATTACTTTTTTCAGATCGTCAACATCCTGGTAGCGTATATGGCGCTCATCCGGGCGGGGGTGTACTGTTATACCTTCGGCACCAAAACGTTCGCAGTCAAGGGCCACTTTAATAACATCGGGGTTATTACCGCCGCGCGAATTACGCAAAGTGGCAATTTTATTGATATTGACGGAGAGATGAGTCATGGCGGTAAAGATAAAATATTTACTATTGCTAAACATAATTATAGTGCATATGGTTTAAGCCATTATTTTATATTTTTTTTGTGAAATGATTAAAAAGCTTTTTTTTCTGGTCGTTATTTTGTCCGCCATCCGGTTTGCGGCATCAGCCCAAATAACCTACCGCGATATAAAAAACTACAAGGTATATTACGGTTCGGCCAAACGCAACACGCAGGACTGGCTTATTATGCGCAAGTTTGAAAGCCAGGGCAAAACATACCTGCTTATGGTTGAACCGCATTCGCTGGAAACCAAAACCGACGAGATTTCGCTCTACACCGTTACCCCGCTCACGCTTACCGAGGCCCGTAAATATTACCAGGCAACGCCCTATGTAAAGGCTATTGATAAGGCCGAAAAAAACTCGAAATCGATACAGGATGCCGGTATACAAAGCGGAATGCCTAAAGAAACAGGTATCACCCTAACGGCCGACCTATGCCCCTCGCACCGGCCATTAGATAAACGGATATTTACCGATATTTTTGAGCAATTTCAAAAAGTAGAGCGCCCGGTGCCCATAGCCCTTTCAATTACCGGCATTTGGATGAAACAGCACCCGCAGGATTTGGCCTGGCTTAAACAAATGCAGTTGAAAAACGAGATCTACATCACCTGGATCAATCACTCCTACAATCATCGCGTAAGCAAAAACCTGCCGCTTAAACAAAACTTTTTGCTGGAAAGCGGAACCGATATTTATTACGAAGTTACCGAAACCGAAAAAGCCATGCTTAAAAACGGACTGCTACCGTCGGCGTTTTTCCGCTTTCCGGGATTAATATCCGACGAACAGTTGGTTACCAGCATCACCAGCTTTGGTTTAATACCCATAGGGACCGATGCCTGGCTGGCCAAGGGCCAGCAACCACAAGCCGGCAGCATAGTATTGATACACGGCAACGGTAACGAGCCCCTTGGCGTGGCCGATTTTATTAAACTGCTAAAAAGTAAAACCAAAGCCATTACCAACAAGCAATGGCTTTTGTATGATTTAAGGGAAAGCGTTGGCGATGAATTTGATTAAAACTGCCTTTAAACCCGTTATTGATGCCAACTCACAAATACTAATTTTAGGCTCCATGCCCGGCGAACGCTCATTAACCGAGCAGCAATACTATGCCAACAAACAAAATGCCTTCTGGAAAATCATGTCCGATGTTTATAATTCGGGCGAGGCATTAACCAATTATCACGAAAAAACAAGCCTGCTGCAAGCCAATAAAATTGCCCTCTGGGATGTTTTTGAAAGCTGCGAACGCCAGGGTAGTTTAGACGCCAACATAAAAAACGGCGTAGTAAACAATTTTGAAGCACTGTTTAAAACCCACCCGCAAATACAACTGGTTTTATTTAACGGAAACGCAAGTTTTAAGGCATTTAAAAAGCAAGTGCAGCTATTAAATGCCATTAGTTACCAAATTATGCCGTCAACCAGTGCGGCGCATACAATGGCTTATCAAACCAAGCTCAATACATGGCAAGTTGCGTTAGCTAATGGTTATGTTTAAGTTAAGTTACATCAAACAATTTGCGTTTTAAATGTTTTATTAGGTACTTTTTCAAACCTTTTACAATGCCGTTCACCATAACTTGTAAGCGCCCTATCCTGTTACTCCTCTTTATCCTGTTGCCCTGTTCAAGCCAGGCCTATTCAATTTTAACCCACGAAGCTTTAATTGATGCCAGTTGGGACAAAAGCATTAAACCGCTGCTTAAAGCAAAATTTCCGGCAGCCACGCCCGACGAACTGCTCAAAGCCCATGCATACGCCTACGGCGGCTGCCTTATTGCCGATATCGGCTACTCGCCCTTTGGCAGCGCATATTTTACAAACCTGGCACATTATGTACGCACCGGCGATTTTGTAGAAAACATGATAGCCGAAGCGCAAAACATAAACGAATACGCCTTTGCCCTGGGCACACTTTGCCATTATATGGCCGATAGGTACGGCCACTCTATAGGCACCAACCATGTGGTGCCTTTGGTTTACCCCAATATGAAAAAAAAATATGGCCCCGTAGTTACCTACGAAGAAAACCACGCCAGCCATAGCAAAGTCGAAATATCTTTTGATGTACTGCAACTGGCCCGAGGCAATTACGCGTCGCAGGCTTATCACGATTTTATCGGTTTCGAAATTTCGCGCCCGGTATTGGAACGCGCTTTTTTAAAAACCTACGGTAACGATATTAACGATGTTTTTGGCGATATGGGCCTTGCCATATCAACCTTTAGGTGGACGGTTAACAAACTAATGCCCACCGTAACCAGGGCGGCCTGGGTCCTTAAAAAAGACGACATCAAAAAACTTAACCCAACCATAACCAGTCGTAAATTTCATTACAAACTAAGCCGTAAAAAGTATTACAAAGAGTTTGGGTCCGATAGGCAGCGGCCCGGCTTTAGTGCCCGGGTACTATCATTTATTATTACCATTTTACCTAAAGTGGGGCCCTTAAAGGCTTTAAAGTTCCAGGTAATTAGTCCCGAAGGCGAAAAGCTGTTTATTCATAGTTTTGATAGCGTACTGGTACATTATGATGCTGCCTTAACCCAATTGCACAACCACAGGTTAGAATTACTAGATGTTGATTACGATACCGGCCAGCCTACCACCGTTGGCGAATACGGCCTTGCCGATAAAACCTATTGCGATTTATTAATTAACCTGCAAAAAGTAAAATACGATAACCTTACGGATGACCTGCAAAACAACATCCTCAAATTTTACAACAAAGCCGATACCCTAACCCTCGCCAATAAATACCCCGACGACTGGAAGAAAGCCGACCTTGCCCTAAAACAAATAAAAACCGCCCCAACCATAATACCCGACAGCCTTAAAGATGCGAAAGGCAAAAATTACAAATTAAACGAGCCTGCTTTAACAAGCAGCAATTAAGCTAAGTATCAAAAAAAACATTAACGCGGGAGCATTAAACTTGTACGTGGTTTGCTGTGTTATACCAAACAAAAACTTAATCCTGCAAATAATCCAGCTTAACATCCCTATACTCTTTTTTTTGCAGATACCGTTTCAAGCGCTCAAAGGTTTCCATTGGCCCTTGTGTAGCAAATGCGTTTACCAACCACGCCGGTACCGAGCCGGCAGGGTCAACCTCTAGTTCGTAACTTACTTTAATAGCATTGTTTTGGTAAGCGCCTATTACCCATTTACCTATAGAGTGGGTAATGCGTACAACGTTAATTTTGCCGGCCACCATACCCGTTACGCAGGGCGCATCAATAGTTATCACTTTTGTTTTAGTGTTTTGGTTCACCATAATATGAGCCACATATTCCCTGTTCTCGGCAGGCCAGGGTACAGCTACCTCGGCATAATAATATAATTCCGCAGGCGATACCCGCTTAATAATACTGGCGCGTTTGCTATGATAAACCCATTGCCCGCTGTTATCAATATCCAATATAGCAGCCACCAATTGCGCCTGCCTTACCGGCAAACTACACTCAACCTTAATAGCCTTAATTTTAGAATTAACAACCGGGCGGGTATAAATACTAATTTCATCCTTCACCACACTCAACTTCCAGCCCTCCTGCCCAAACACCAGGCCGGCATTCAGCAACAAACAAAGCAATAATAATTGTTTACACATATCAAAAGCAAAACAACAAAAAAAGCCACTAACTTGGCAATTGCTATTATGTTTATGACTTTGCGGTTATTAAACATCGGGCGGAGTTTAACAAAAAAAGGGACATGGCATCAAACCACATCCCTTCTATCTCAATACTAAAATCTAATATCTCAAATCTAAATTTAATACCTGTAAGCATCCGATTTAAACGGACCTTGTACCGGTACGCCAATATAATCGGCTTGTTCCTGGTCTAACACTTCAAGCTCAACGCCAATTTTGGCTAAGTGCAGGCGTGCAACCTTTTCGTCAAGGTGTTTAGGCAGGGTGTAAACTTTGTTTTCGTAGGCACTGCCGTTTGTCCAAAGCTCTAACTGGGCCAGCGTTTGGTTGGTGAACGAGTTACTCATTACAAACGATGGGTGTCCGGTTGCGCAACCTAAGTTTACCAGGCGACCTTCAGCTAAAACAATAACATCATTACCGTCAATAGTATATTTATCAACCTGTGGTTTAATTTCAATTTTGCTATCGCCATACGCGCTGTTTAACCAAGCCATATCAATTTCGTTATCAAAATGGCCAATGTTACATACTATAGCTTTATCCTTTAAAGCGCGGAAATGCTTTTCTCGAACAATGTTACAGTTACCTGTTGCAGTTACCAATATATCGGCTTCTTTAACAGCGGTATCTAACTTTTTAACTTCAAAGCCTTCCATTGCGGCCTGTAAAGCACAAATAGGGTCAATCTCGGTAACAATAACACGCACGCCCGAACTACGCAAGCTATCGGCAGAGCCTTTACCTACATCGCCGTAACCGCAAACAACGGCTACTTTACCTGCCATCATTACATCGGTAGCGCGGCGTATCGCATCAACCAACGATTCGCGACAGCCATATTTATTATCAAATTTCGATTTGGTAACCGAATCGTTAACGTTAATGGCAGGCATTAATAAAGTACCGTTTTTAACGCGTTCGTATAAGCGGTGTACACCGGTAGTAGTTTCTTCGGATAAGCCTCTAATTTCCGAAACCAGTTCCGGAAATAAATCTAAAACCATATTAGTTAAATCGCCACCATCATCCAATATCATGTTTAATGGTTTGCGGTCTTCGCCAAAATACAAAGTTTGCTCAATACACCAGTCAAATTCTTCGGCGTTCATACCTTTCCAGGCATAAACAGATACACCGGCGGCGGCTATAGCAGCAGCGGCATGATCTTGAGTGGAGAAGATATTGCACGACGACCAGGTAACCTCGGCGCCAAGCTCAATCAAAGTTTCAATTAAAACGGCCGTCTGGATGGTCATGTGCAGGCAACCTGCAATGCGCGCGCCAGCCAACGGTTTAGCTGCACCAAACTCGGCACGGAGGGCCATTAAGCCCGGCATTTCGGCTTCGGCAAGCCCTATTTCCTTACGTCCCCATTCGGCTAACGCAATGTCTTTTACTTTGTATTTAACAAAATCTGTTTCTACTAATGACATATTTTATGATTTATAGCGCAAAAATACTAATAATACAATCAAGAGTCAAAACGGGCACCGAAGATATGAGAATCAGGAGACAGTTTGAGTTTGGATTAGAATCAAGAAGCCAGAGTCAAGAATCAAGAGAAAGCACTAAAAAGAATTGACACTATTATCTGAGCCCCTCGTCCCGCTTTGATTGATTGTATTCCCTGCTGCATCTTTGAATTTGCCATCCAAATCCGCCCTCCGGCAATCCGAAATCAGCCGTCCGAAATCCGACAAAAAAATCCCAAATCGAACATTCGAAATCCGAAATCGATGCAAAATTATCTTCAAATAATAATTGCACACAAGTTTTTATTAGCATATTTGTTATTAGTAATTACAAATAGCATAACCCATAAACTATTATATATATGCAGGAATTAGACGCTACTGTTCAGCAGAAAGTGAACACATGGCTTAACGGAAATTATGATGCCGAAGTTAAGCAACAAATTCAGAAATTGCTTGATGATAAAGCTTACGCCGAATTAACCGATGCCTTTTACCGCGACCTTGAGTTTGGTACAGGCGGCTTACGCGGAACAATGGGGGCGGGCAGTAACCGTATTAATAAGTACACCATAGGCGCTGCTACACAGGGTTTGTGCAACCACCTCAAAAAAACATATCCCGGCCAAAAGGTTAAGGTAGCTATTTCGCACGATAGCCGTAATAATTCTGATTTATTTGCCCGTATTACTGCCGAGGTTTTTTCGGCTAATGATATTCATGTTTACTTTTTTAAAGCTTTGCGCCCCACGCCCGAGCTTTCGTTTGCTATACGCCATTTAGGCTGCAAAAGCGGTGTAATGATTACCGCTTCGCACAACCCTAAAGAGTATAATGGTTACAAAGCTTATGGTGCCGATGGTGGTCAGTTTGTATCGCCCGAGGATGTGGCCGTTATGGATGAGGTTGCCGCTATTGCCAGTATTGATGAAATTAAGTTCGACCGCGTTGAAGCCAATATTGAGCTGATAGGCGAAGAAATTGATAAGCTTTATCTGGATGCCATTACCACGCTTTCGGTATCGCCGGATGCTATTAAACGCCAAAAGGATTTAAAGATAGTGTACTCGCCAATACATGGCACCGGTATTACTTTAATGCCTAAGGCATTGGCCCAGTTTGGTTTTGAAAACGTAATTATTGTTGACGAACAAGCCACACCGGATGGCAACTTCCCAACGGTGGTTTACCCTAACCCCGAAGAAAAGGAAGCACTTACCTTAGCCATGAAAAAGGCTAAAGAAGTTGACGCAGACCTGGTATTAGCCACCGACCCCGACGCCGACCGCGTGGGTATTGCCGCTAAAAACGACCAGGGCGAATGGATACTGTTTAACGGTAACCAAACCGGCAGCCTGCTTATTAATTACCTGTTAACCGCATGGCAGCAACACGGTAAACTTACCGGTAAAGAATACATTGTTAAAACCATTGTAACCAGTAACCTTATTGAAGCTATAGCCAACGCCAAAGGCGTAAAATATTTTAACACCTTAACCGGCTTTAAATACATTGGCGAATTGATGACCAAGCTTGCCGGCAAAGAAACCTTTATTGGCGGTGGCGAAGAAAGCTACGGTTATTTAATTGGCGAGTTTGTGCGCGATAAGGATGCCATAGTATCGGGCGCGTTTATTGCCGAAATGACCGCTTTTTATAAAGACCAAGGCAGCAGCCTGTTTGAGGCCCTGGTTGAAACCTATTTAGAGTACGGCTTTTATAAAGAAACTTTAATTTCTATCACCAAAAAGGGCCAGAGCGGCGCCCAGGAAATTAAAGATATGATGGAGAAATACCGTAACAACCCGCCTAAAACTTTAGGAGGCTCCAAAGTTATCGCTTTAAAAGATTACGAAAACCGCGTTGAAACCGATTTAGATACCAACAGTACTAAACCGATTGATTTGCCAAAAAGTGATGTATTGCAATTTATTAGCGAAGATGGTACTGTAGTTTCGGCGCGGCCATCGGGCACCGAGCCAAAAATTAAATTTTATTGCAGCGTAAACACCAAACTAACCAGCAAAGAAGCCTTTGCCGAAACCGAAAAAGCATTAGATGCCAAAATAGCGCATATTATGAAAGATTTGGGAGTTTAGATTTTTGGATTTACCGCTTTGTTAAATAAATAGTTGAAATACCCTGACTATTTCATATTGAATTAAATAAAGAATGCCCGGCTCTCACCGGGCATTGCTATTATCTGTCATCAGCATTCCGAAATCCGGCCTCTGAAAACGCTTACCGGTGAGTTTCGTTCCTCATCTGTGCCCTGGTGATGTACACCTTTTTACCGCGGCCATTTACATAGTAATAGTGCGAATGCTTATTAATGTAAACAGTTTGGTTACCCGGGCCTCTTTTATCGCGGTACACTTTGTCTTTCATTACCGATGTACCTTTAACTGCAATTTGGGCCGTTTTGTTGCCAATTTTATTTATGGTAGTACCTACCTTACCATCGCCCGGTCTTTTGGTTTGAGCCATTATCTGTACCGAAAGTAAAAGGGCAGGAATGATTAAAAATTTCAAGTTTTTCATTTTGGTTGTTTATGTAAATTATCTAATACGCTATATTAACATCAATAGCGGTATTTGGTTTACAATTGTTTTGCGAAACTGAAACCGGCCATGCCATCCTGATAAGTGGGTACAAGCGTTGTACTTTTGCCCTGTTTATTGGTATGCGTTATAGCGTTGCGGATATAAGGGTAAACCAGGTATGATAGCTTGGTCGACAGGATGCCGAAACCCGCACCGGCCACCACATCGCTAAACCAATGATCGCGGTTGTAGAGCCTGAATACGCCCGTTGTAGCGGCTATAGTATAACCCGCTACGCCATACCAAACAGATTTTTGCGAATATTCCTGAGCCAAAAATTCGGCCCCTAAAAATGCAGTTGAAGTATGGCCCGATGGGAACGATAAATTGTCGGCCCCATTGGGGCGCAACCTATTGGTGCTGTGCTTTAATACCGTTGTACTGATGCCTAAAATACCTCCCGAAAGGCCAAGCAGGGCTGTACGATCTATAAAAGTATTTTTGCCCGATATACCGGCCAGGTTTAAACCATACACAATAACTATGGGCGCAAACTGGAAGTAGCTTTCGGCCTTGGTACTAAATGTAGGGTCGGTTTTAGCAATTTCGCCGTTAATGGTATAATCAAGCTGGCGTATGGGTTTTATTTGGAACGATAGTACTCCATAAGTAATTAATACTGCCGGTGGCACCATCGCCCAGGGTTTACTGTGCAACCGTTTAACTGTGTCGGGCGCAGTAAAAAGGTCTTTTTTTATACTGTCTGCAACCTGTGCGTTTGCCTCTAACGAGAGGATGCAACATAAAAACAATAGTATTTTTTTCACTGCTTATAAATTAAAAATGGTTAAATATTAATCATAAAGTTACCGCTGTACATTTAATTAACAACCGCTTAACTTTGGCAATAAGCCATTTGTTTGCGCATCTGAGCTATATTTTAAAAAACTTAAAATACCTGCACAACTACAGGTTTAATACAGAATTAAGATATAATTTAGCTATTTTTCGCTTTTAAAAGCCGGATACGCTCACGCAAACTTTTTCTGGATAACGCGGGGAGATAATTAGTATAACACCATAATAAAACCTACAATGAACCCAAAGGTTGATTTTTATTTTAATAATGAAAAAAAGTGGCCGCAGGAGATCAACCAGTTGAGAGCGATAGTTTTGGATTGCGGGCTCATCGAAGAGCTTAAATGGGGCTGCCCCTGCTATACCTTGCAAAAAAGCAACATCGTTTTAATACATGTTTTTAAAGAGTACTGCGCGCTTTTGTTTTTTAAAGGTGCTTTACTAAACAATACCGATGGTGTTTTGATACAACAAACCCAGAATGTGCAGGCGGCACGCCAAATACGTTTTACCAATGCCGGGCAAATAATTGAGATGGAGGCCGTGTTAAAAGCTACCATTGATGAAGCTATTGAAGTAGAGAAAGCCGGTTTAAAGGTAACACTTAAAAAAAGCGCGGAACTGGTATTCCCCGAAGAATTTCAAAACAAATTAAACCAACATCACCACTTAAAAACCGCTTTTGAATCTTTAACACCAGGACGGCAAAGGGCTTACAACCTCTATTTTTCGGCACCTAAGCAAGCCAAAACCCGAGAGTCGAGAGTGGAGAAATGCATTCCGCAGATTCTTGATGGGAAGGGCTTAAATGATTAGGCTCAGTTGCAATTAAATATTTCCCAAAAGAGCTTCTTAGTGTGCTTAATTTAAGCGGATTTGAGTTTTGCCATTTATTCGGCCTCAACTCTAATCAAACAACCCGCGGGTGTTGCCCTTTCATTTATAACGCTATTACTAAACCAACACTCTACCGCTCCTATCTGATAATGAAAATAACAAGATGGATTAAAATAATACGGAGTTTCCTAATTTACTACCAACTACCTGTTTAGGTTACAAGAAAGCCTCATGCGCAATGCATAAGGCTTTTTATATTTAATGGTTGCGGGGATGAAGGGAGCCGGTTAGAACACTTATCTGCTATTTTGACAATAATAAGAGAGATTTTAAAGAAGTAATAACATTTTGTTTAAACTAATTTTTATTAACAAGACTTTTAATTAAACCAATTACATCAATATTTTTTCCTTCTTCAGCAGCGCTAAGAACGGAATTGCCCTGTTCATCTTTAGCGTTGATGTCTGCACCATTTTTTATTAAATAAATTACGATGTCTTTATTGCCCCTACTTGCCGCGTACATTAAAGCGGTTGTTTTGAACGCGTCTCGCCAGTCAACCTCTGCACCATGTCCAACTAATAATTTCACATCATTAAAATCATTATTTTGAACTGCCAAAATTAGCATGCTAATTTCTAAAAAACCACCCGTTTTCTTTTTAAAATTAGCATTAGCTTTTTTAATCAAAAGATTTTGGACACTTAACGAGTCTTTGTTAGAAACAGCTTTATATAATTGTTCATTCAGATCTTGGCAAAAGCTTGTTGTAGTTACAAGTACCAAAGCTGTAATACTTAAAAGAATTTTCATTGCGATTTAATCAGGATTTTAAATTGCAAGGTAGCAACTTCTAACATTTTTTATTTTACCCTGCATCATTGTACTCATGAGATTAGAACACTCAAAAAGCCGTTGATTATGACCTAAAATAACAAAACCCGGTAGTTATCGGGTTTTGTTATTTGCGGAGAAGGAGAGATTCGAACTCTCGATACACTTTTGGCGTATACACACTTTCCAGGCGTGCTCTTTCGACCACTCAGACACTTCTCCGTTTTTTTTGTGGGATTGCAAAAGTAAAATTTTCTGCCGTTATATTGCATAAAAGTGTACATGTTTTTAGCACCGGCCACATTATAACACATAAAATTGCAATATAGCACCGTAGGTTTATACTGTTATTAATATTTAACTTATGTTTGCCACTAATTAACCCTGTTGGTTAATTGTTTCTACTTTACTAAGATTGTTGAGTTTTAAATGTTAAGCATCGACGAGATCAAAAGACCCATAGCTGCAGAAATTGATGCGTTTGAGGAAAAGTTTAAAACCTCAATGCAAAGCTCTGTTCCGCTGCTTGATCGTATTACCCATTATATTGTTAAACGCAAGGGTAAGCAAATACGCCCAATGTTTGTTTTTTTATCGGCAAGCGTTTGTGGCGGCATTAACGAGGCTACCCACCGGGGTGCTGCATTGGTTGAGTTACTGCATACCGCTACCCTGGTTCACGACGATGTGGTTGATAATTCGTACCAGCGCCGTGGTTTTTTCTCCATTAACGCCTTGTGGAAAAACAAGATAGCAGTTTTGGTTGGCGATTTTTTGCTCTCAAAAGGCTTGCTGCTTTCTATCGAAAATAACGATTTTAATTTACTCAAAATAGTATCCGAAGCCGTAAGGCAGATGAGCGAGGGCGAACTGCTACAGATAGAAAAGGTGCGCCGTATGGATATTGGCGAACCGGTTTATTACGACGTTATACGCCAAAAAACAGCTTCGCTTATTGCATCGTGCTGTGCATGCGGCGCGGCATCGTCGGGCGCGGATGACGTCACCATCGAAAAAATGCGCCTTTTTGGCGAAAAAATAGGGATTGCTTTCCAGATCAAAGACGATATGTTTGATTTTGGTACCGATGATGTTGGCAAGCCCCTCGGCATTGATATTAAAGAGAAAAAGATAACCCTGCCGTTGATATACGCCCTAAATCATACCACCCCGTCGGAAAAGAAGCGTATTATCAATTTGGTGAAAAACCATAATGATGATGCAGCCAAAATTGCCGATATTATTAAATTTGTAAAAGATGCCGGTGGCTTGCAATATGCCGAAAGCCAGATGAAGATTTACCAGGAAGAAGCCTTTGAGATATTAAACACCCTGCCCGATGTAGATTCGAGACGATCATTAGAGCAATTGGTGCGTTACACTACCGAAAGAAACAAATAAATAAGCATGAGCAACGAGGTGATATTTTTAATAGGCTTTGTTGTATTTATTATGGTGATGATGGCTGCCGATTTGGGCTTGTTTTCTAAACCCAACCAACCCGTTACCTTAAAACGTGCAGCCATAATGAGCCTCATATGGATAGGCTTTGCACTATTATTTTACGTGCTGCTGCTCAATTATGGCCATATGCTGCATTCTATTAAAAACTTTGCCGGTTTGCAGGCCGTTAACATCAGCCATTTTCATAAACTTAAATTAAACCCAACTGATTTTGCCGGCGGACTTGATTTATACCGTAAAAATATTGGCCTCGAGTTTATAACCGGGTATGTGGTTGAGTACGCATTGTCTGTTGATAATATATTTGTTATTGTGCTGGTATTTGCCGCTTTTAAAGTGAGCGAAAAGCATTACCATAAAGTTTTATTGTGGGGCATTATAGGCGCCATTGTAATGCGCTTTTTATTTGTGTTTTTAGGGGCGGCCCTCATTACAAAATTTGAATGGATACTGTACTTGTTTGGCGCCTTTTTAATTTACACGGGTGTAATGATGTTTATAAACCGTAACAAGGAAGATAACATTGACCCCGAAAACCACAAAGTTGTTAAACTGGCTTCAAAATATTTTGCCGTACACCCCCGGTTTGAGGGCGATAAATTTTTTGTAAAGCTTAACGGCAAAAAGTTAATTACCCCCTTATTTTTAGTGTTGCTGATTATTGAATTTACCGATTTGATATTTGCAGTTGATTCTATCCCGGCGGTATTCTCGGTAACTAAAGATCCCTATATCGTATTCTTCTCCAATATATTTGCCATTTTGGGGCTCCGGTCAATGTTTTTTTTGTTGGCGAACATTATTGATAAGTTTCATTACCTAAAGGTTGGTTTAGCTTTGCTGCTGGTGTTTATAGGCGCAAAAATGTTGGCAGGGCATTATGCCGAGCAAATTGGTTTAACCACCATGCGGTCGCTCATAATTATTGTGTTGATATTGGTAATTAGCGTGGTGGCATCGTTAGTGTTTCCTAAAAACAAAACCGCAACGGCATAAACCAATTTAAAAGTGTTGTTATCAAATAACACATTTTTAACAACTCAATTGCATTAAACTTATTAACTTCGTTCAATGCAGTTGAGCGATTTGAGTTCATTTAACTTTACTTTTTTTGATGTGCTTGATATAGTGATAGTGGCTATCATTATTTATCAGCTCTATAACCTTATCAGGGGTACTATTGCCGCCAATATATTTATTGGGCTGGCCATTATTTGCCTTATGTTTTTTGCTGTAGACGCCCTGCACATGCGCCTGCTTACCGCCATATTGCGCCGCTTTATGGATGTAGGCATTATTGCCCTCATTATTGTTTTTCAGCAAGAGATAAGGCGTTTTTTATTGTTGGTAGGTAAAAATGCTTCGCTACAGCGTAACAAAGCGTGGTGGCGGTACTTTTTTGGTAAAAACGAGGTAGAGAAAGATAACCTGGCCCGTATAAAGCCTATAATTGATGCCTGCAAAAGCCTTAAACAAACGCATACCGGCGCCCTTATTGTTTTTGCCAAATATTACGACGAGCAATTTTTCCAGAATAGTTGCGAAGTAGTTGATGCCAAAATATCAAAGCGTTTGCTCGAAAGTATATTCCAGAAAACAAGCCCCTTGCACGATGGTGCCGTTGTAATAGCCGAAAACAAAATTAAAGCAGCCAGTTGCATTTTGCCATTAACGGATAATACCGATTTACCGCCGCAATTTGGCTTGCGCCACCGGGCCGGTATTGGGGTATCCGAAGCTAATGATGCAACGGCTATCATCATATCCGAAGAAACCGGCGAATTATCATACGCCAAGCATGGCCGTGTAAAAATGAATATCGGTTTTGCCGAATTAGAAAAGTTACTGAATAAGGATTTTTAAGCAAAAAAATCATCCATATTCAATTTGGAGAACAAGCACTACAAGAAAAACACTTAGCGTTTAGACTGGTACACCTTGATAGAAATTGTCTATCCCAAACCGCTTTCTGTATACATATTGTATTAACGCAATCGCGTTTAACAAAAATGCTCCTTTTTACAGGAGCATTTTTTGTTAACAATAATTTGTAATGCTTATTGATTTTTCTTTAAAACCTCAAGAGCATCATCAATGTATTTCACCTGCTCGGTTTGGTTGGTGCTTACTTTTTGGGCCTTAATGTTTTCCAGCAATTGGGTAATGTAAGGGATGGCGCCATAAGGTTTATAACGGATAGCCATAGCCTTCAGGTCGTCAACCGAGCCTTCAACTACTTTGGTATCGGTTGCCCGGGCTATTACTTTGGCGTAGCCTTGCAGCATGTTAAATTTAGCTTGTGGCTCGGCCCTTTTAAAGGCCGCTGCAATAAACGGAATTTCGGCATCGCTGCCGTTGCTTATGTATAGTTTTACAATAGCTTCGGTTAGTGTACCGGTGTTATCTTGCTCAAGGCTCTTAGCTATTTTCAGGGCATCGGCAGGGGCAAGCGAGGCTATACCGTTTAACGATGCAGCCTGCACCGCATACGATTGGCTGTTTATTGATTGTTTAAACAAAGGCAAATTGCCGGCATCGTTAAGTTTAACCAATGCGTTAATTGCCGCAGCTTTTACAAGTGTTTTTTCGTCGTTTTTTATAATGTCGGCCAATATGGGTAAAGCAGCGGCTTTAACATCGGCATTGGTTAAATTAATGGCGCGGATAGCTTTAATACGCAGGTTAAAATATTTATCCTTTAAAGCAGCCAGTAATATTTTTTGTGCGCCTTTGTTTTCCTGCTGTTTGGTTGCAGCGTCAATAGCCTCAAACCTATCTAAATAAAGCGGTGCATTAAAGTATTGAAAAACCAGTTGATCTAACGTTTTGCTATCAGTTTTACGGGCAAGCAATACCTTATCACCATCCACATTAACCAAATCGGGAGCCGAAGCTACGTGGAAGGTTAAGGTATCAGCCTTGTTGCGCATCCAAACCTTGTGGCGTTCTTTTTTACCGGCAGCATAAATATCAACCGCCATAGGTAAAATAAAATTATTGCCCGCCTGTGTTTGGGTTAAGTAAACGGTTTCGGTTTTGGTTGCCTCATCCCATTTGTAATCAATTTTTAACTCGGGGTGGCCGGCACCGTAGTACCATTGGTTAAAGTACCAGTTTAAATCTAAACCGCTGGCTTCTTCTAATGCAAGGCGCAATTGCTGGGCCTCGCCATTTTTAAAAGCATTTTGGGTAAGGTAAATGTGTAAGCCTTTAAAAAAAGCATCTTCGCCTAAGTAGTTGCGCAGCATGTTTAATATGCGGCCACCTTTTTGGTAGGTAACTACGTCAAAAACATCTTCTTTATCGGCATAATGGAACCTTACCAGGTTTTTGGCGTTGGCACCGGGTGTGTTCAAGTATTGCATCATGGCCTGGTAGCTATGCTCGTCTCCGGCATCTTTACCGTGCTTGTGTTCGGCCCAAAGCGTTTCGCTAAAATCGGCAAACGATTCGTTTACAGTTAAGTTACTCCAGCTTTCTGTAGTTACATAATCGCCAAACCATTGGTGAAAAAGCTCGTGTACAATATCCACTTCGCTTTCGGGTTTACCATCAATCAGTTCGCGGCGGGTAGCTTGCACTTGTTCGCCGTGAAGAGTTGCACTTGTGTTTTCCATAGCACCGCTCACATAATCGCGAACAACAATTTGCGCGTATTTGTTCCACGGATAATCAACACCCAGTTTTTGCGAATAAAACTCCATTACTTCGGGCGTAAAGCCAAAAATATCTTTGGCATAAGGGGCAAATTTGGGCTCCAGGTAATAGCTAACCTCTTTATTGCGCCATTTGTCTTTATAAATCTTAAAATCGCCAACAGCCATCATAAACAAATATGGCGAGTGCGGAAGCTCCATTTTCCAGGTATCGGTACGGGTACCGTCGGCATTTAATTTTTGTGCTGCCAGCCTGCCGTTTGATAGGGTAACGTATTTGGCCGGAACCGTCATCACTATCTCGTCGGTAGTTTTTTGGTTGGGTTTATCAATAGTAGGGAACCAGGCCGACGAGCTTTCGCTTTCGCCCTGTGTCCATATCTGGGTGGGTTTGTTTTTATCGGCACCATCGGCATTAATAAAATATAAACCTTTAGCATCATTAATGGCGGCACTCCCCTTAGTTTTTAATTCGTCGGGTTTTGATGTATAGTCGATGTAAATGGTATAGCTTTCGGTGCTGCGGTATTTTTTATCGAGTGTTATAGCCAGCGATAAACTATCGTATTTAAACTTTAAGGGGAAAAGCTTGCCTGCCTTTACAATGGATATGTTTTTAATATCCATACCCTTGGCATCTAAACGGAGCGAATCGGTAGGGTAAATATGCGGTTTAATGGTAACCCATTCTTTGCCATACAAGTAGTGCTTTTTGTAATCAAAACGTACATCAAGCTTGGTATGTACCAGGTCGTTTACCTTGGCAGCAGTTTCGCGATATATTTTCAGCTCTGGTGCATCGGGCTGGCTTTGCTGGGCAAAAAGCGTTGTAGTTGCGCACAGGGCAACAGCGGGTGTTAAAAGCAGGGTGAGTAGCCTGGTCTTGTTCATTGATGGGTCAGTTATGAGTTAAAATGTAAATGCTAAGTTATAAGATTTAGTTAAAATTAAAAAAGGCTATAATACATATGGTTTTTAAGGGTGATGTATTAAATTTGTGTTTATCGTTTAATATTATGAACAAGGCAACATTAAAGCAAAAGCTTCACGATTATATAGATATAGCTGAAGAAAAAAAATTAAAGGCTATTTATACGATACTGGAAAGTGAGTTAGAAGAAGGTAAGTGGTGGAATGATAAGGAAACTGTTGCCGAACTGGAACGCAGAACTGAAGAACTGAGAACCGGTAAAGAAAAAGGTTTTACATGGGATGAAATCAAAGAACGTGTCCGAAAATCATCACCGGCAAATCAAAAGGCCTGATGTATCAACTAATATTTCATTCAGAAACACAAAAGGATCTTCAGGAATCGTACGATTGGTATGAGGAACAGGGCGAAAATTTAGGCGAACAATTATTATATCAAATTGAAGAGGGCTTAGAGAAAGTTAAAAATAATCCTTTTCATTATCAAATTATCACCAAAAAGTTGCGGCAGGCTTTAATTGAGGTCTTCCCTTTTGTAATATGTTATGAAATAGATGAAAAGAGAGAATTGATTTATGTATCAGCTATCTTTCATACCAGCCGTAATCCTAAGCAAAAGCTTCGTCGAAAGTTTAATAAATAAAAAAAAGTCCGGCACTTGCGCGCCGAACTTCTCAAAAAAAAACTCAATTAAAATTTTTAGCAATATTGCTCAAAAGCACCAATTAAGTTATCGGCAATCATTTGTGCAGGGCGGCCCTCAATTTGGTGGCGCTCAATAATGTGTACCAGTTTACCATCCTTAAACAAAGCCATTGATGGCGACGACGGAGGATAAGGCAGCATATAATTACGGGCAGTATCAACAGCGTCTTTTTCCATGCCTGCAAATACAGTAACAAAGTTATCGGGATGTTTTGCACTTTGGGTAGCCATTTTAGCTGCCGGGCGCGCATTAGCTGCTGCACAACCACAAACCGAGTTTACCATTACCAATACGGTACCTTCTGCCTCAATAGCTTGCTTTACTGCATCGGCATCTTTTAACTCTTTATAACCAACCTTGGTTAAATCTTCCCGCATGGGGGCAACTAAATATTCCGGATACATAATTTCTTTTTTCTAAGTAATTACCACAAAAGTAACAAATCGATGCGGTTTTAATTTTATCATTTTGAATAATAACATTTTGCTGACGATAACCGGGCCTAAAACTCATTAACTCCAATTAGCAACCCTTTGAAAGCACATAGCGGATGTATTTATTGATAGTAGTGGTTTATTAACAGGGAGTTAAACAATTTTTTAATGCTATTTATTACTTAAAATGTTTACCTTGCAATTCCTTTACCAAAATTACGATTGATGAATATTAAACGAACTGATAACACCAGTACGGTTGTCATTTTAAATAAAAGTGAGCAGCATATTAAATCCTTCCAAATAAAAACCAAGCATTTAGGCAGGCTCAAACACTACTCGGCAGGTATTTTTGTTTTGGTTGCACTGCTTATAGGTTGCATTTGTTACCTCCAAAACCAAAATTCCATACAGGCACAAGAGAAACAACAATTACTGGCCCAGCTAAAAGCCAAAGGCACCCTGCCTGTTAATCACGCTAAAACTGGTACGGGTATATCGGCCCAGAGCTACATCCAATCAATCCAACTTAAATTACGGCAAATTAACGATTACCTGCGTAAACGGGGCCTAAAAGAGTTTTCTACCACGGGCGAAGGCGGCAGCGGCAAAGCCGAAGGTGCAAAATTAAGCGAAAAAGATGCTTACATGTATTACGACGAGTATTTAAAACATTTGGTAGCAGCAGTAGGCTTCACGCCAATGGGTTATCCGCGCAGTAGCTCCTTCACCTCATCTTTCGGTTTCAGGGGCGATCCATTTAATGCTAACAGTGCCGAGTTTCATCCCGGTATTGATTTTGCCGGCAAAAAAGGCGACGCCGTTAAATGTACCGCCAACGGTAAGGTAATTTTTGCCGGCTGGAACGGCGGTTATGGCAATTGCGTGCAAATTGCACACGGCAACAATTTGGTAACGCTATTTGGCCATCTTTCGCGCATTGTTGTAAAGGTTGGGCAAGCAATAAGCGTGGGCGATAAAGTTGGCGAAGTAGGCTCAACCGGGCACTCAACCGGGCCGCACCTGCATTACGAAATTCGTAAAGACGGCAAAGCTGTTAACCCCGTTAACTTTTTAACACTCAACAAGTAATTAAGTAATATTTAGTGCTTAAACCGGCAACACGCCATATTATAATCTAAAACAAATTTTCGTAATGTCAATGTTCAAAAAGAAAGATAAAGTAACGCTGGATCAGCAAGCCATATCAACATTTATTGGTGAAGGTTGTTTTTTAGAGGGCAACCTAAAGGCCCCGGCCTTTGTGCGTATTGATGGGCAGGTTACCGGTAACGTAACCATAGAAGGTGGTTTGATTTTAGGCGAACGCGGCATAATAAACGGCGATGTAACTACTCATGATATGGTTGTTTACGGCACCATTAAAGGTGATATTGACACCCACTCGCTGGAGATTAGGGGCACCGGCAACATTACAGGCGAATTAAAAACCCAAACTTTGCTGGTTGAAGCCGGCGCAATTTATAATGGTGTACTTTCTATGGCGCAAAATACTAAAGTAGCAACTGAATAAAAGGCGAGATTTCAGATGACTGATGTCAGAAGACGGATTTCGGATTACTGATATATGAATCCAAATAATTTGGATTCATATATCCGGTTGATTTCTGATTTCCGAACCCGGTAATCCGAAATCAACTATCCGTCATCCTAAACCCGTCAGCAAAACAGCTTCGGCCAAAAGCGGGAATAACGTGTTGGGATGTGCGGCGGGAAAGGGCCTTTCGATTCTTGCTTGAGCGGGGCAAGTGCGGCCATTGGGGCAATGAATCGAGCCTCCTGTGAGTTCTTACCGCTTGTGCGCGAAGGCCCTGTGCGAAAAGAAGCCTTTTTACTGACAAGCCCTTTGGTTACTTTGTGGCTACACAAGTAACAGCCTCCGCGGCAATTGAGTATTAACTATGCAAATCACCCATTGCTTTAATCGTCAAGAAGCAATAATCCCCCAACATCTTTAACCGAAAAAACTTTCACAATTAAACCCATCACACAAGGTTAAATTATTTTGATGCTTTGCTGTAAACCGTGTTTCGTTTTTTTTATTGCATTACGCAATTTGCACTAAAAAAACGCACGTATGGTAAAGTAACAAACTTATATTTGCCCTGTTTTAAAGTAATTTATACGCTAAACCGTTAACCCATACATATCAGTATTCAATAAAAAATATGGATAAAAAACCCGGTATACTCGCCCTGCTTAAACCTTATATGGGTTTGGTGCTGTTGCTACTGCTGTTTACGCTTATGGGCAACGCCATTAACCTGCTGCTCCCTAAAATTATATCAAACAGTATTGATGCTTTTACACGCGGGCAATTTGTGTTTAAACCCATTATTATTGAGTTTGCTTTAGCCGTTGCGGCCATATTTATTTTTACCTATTTGCAAAGCGTTATACAAACCTACGCATCAGAGCGTGTGGCCCGCGATTTGCGCACCCGCCTTGCCGATAAAATATCAAAACAAAACAACGCCTTTATCGAAACCGCTAACCCATCAAAACTATTAACCAACCTCACTACCGATGTAGACTCCATCAAGATGTTCATTTCGCAGGCCATTGTGTCTATCGTTTCGTCGCTGGTTATTATTATCGGCGCAAGCGTGTTGTTGCTTACCATCAACTGGCAGTTGGCACTGTGCGTTATAGCTATTATCCCCATCATTGGGTTTACATTTTATACGGTACTGAAAAAAGTAAGGGCAATTTACATCCAAAGCCGCGCCGTTATCGATTGGCTTAATAAGGTAATAAACGAAAGCATTTTAGGTTCGGCCATCATCCGCGTAGTTAACTCGCAAACGCTGGAATACAACAAATTTTTAGAGGCCAATACCAAAGCGCGCGATTTCGGCCTGACTATTTTAAAACTCTTTGCCGGACTAATACCCGTAATTACGTTTTCGGCAAACATAGCAGCACTTACCATATTGGCTTTGGGCGGCCACTTTGTTATAACGGGCAGCATGAGTCTTGGCAATTTTGCAGCTTTTAACAGCTATCTATCCATGCTCATATTCCCCATACTGGTTATAGGTTTTATGAGTAATGTAATTGCACAGGCCACCGCATCTTACGAGCGGATACGCATAGTTATCGAAAGTCCGGATGTAACACCAACAGGCACCATTACCAATACCCTTCGCGGGGATATTGAACTTAAAAATGTAAATGTTTTATATGGCCAAAAGCCGGTTTTAAAACATGTTAACTTTACCATTAATGCAGGCACACGCACCGCTATAATTGGCCCAACTGCTGCGGGCAAAACGCAATTGCTTTACCTGCTTACAGGCTTAATAAAACCCAACACAGGCTCGGTTGAACTGGATGGCCACAATATAGATGATTACAACACCGAAGCCTTTCACCGGCAGGTAGGTTTTGTTTTTCAGGATAGCATTATTTTTAACATGAGCATCCGCGAAAACATTGCCTTTAGCGATACGGTAACCGATGAATCGTTACAGAAAGCCATTGATACCGCCGAACTGCGCGAGTTTATTGATGCCCTTCCTGATAAGTTAAGTACCATCGTGTCCGAACGTGGCTCAAGCCTTTCGGGCGGACAAAAACAACGCATTATGCTGGCCCGGGCCTTAGCGGTTAACCCCCGGATATTGTTGCTTGACGATTTTACCGCCCGCGTTGATAACAATACCGAAAAAAAGATACTCGATAATATTGAGAAAAATTATCCCGGCATCACCCTGCTATCGGTAACGCAAAAAATTGCGGCGGTTGAGCATTACGACCAGATTATCCTGATGATGCAAGGCGAAGTAATTGCCACCGGAAAACACGAGCAATTGATACAAACCAGCCCCGAATATATACAACTGTTCAACTCCCAACAAAGCACCAGCAACTATGAATTACGACCTGAATAAGCTATCGGAACAGCAGAAGAAAACTTCAACCTATGCCGCCCTGCAAAGCTTATTAAAGCTTATTGCCCACGAGCGTAATAATTTGCTCATTGCAATGGTATTTATTTTGATGAATTCAACCATCAACCTGTTAGGTCCGTTTTTAATAGGCCACACTATTGATACCTACATACAATATAAACAATATCATGGAGTGCTGGTGTTCTCGGGCATATTACTGGGCATGTATCTGATTGGCCTTTGTACAAGTTATTTTCAAACCAAGTTAATGGGTAGTGTGGGGCAACGGTTATTGTTTACTTTACGCAATGCTATTTTTAACAAGCTTCAACAATTGCCGGTAGCCTTTTTTAACGCCAACAAAGCCGGCGATTTAATATCGCGCGTAAATAACGATACCGATAAGCTTAATACTTTTTTTTCGCAATCGTTAATGCAATTTATAGGTAGTATAGCCATTATGGTAGGCGCAGGTATTTTTTTGCTGCTCATTAATATTAAACTGGGTGCCGCCGCTTTAATACCCGGTGTGCTTATACTTTTATTTACGCAATTGGTTTCGCCATGGGTAAAACGCCGCAACGCCACCAATTTAAAAAGCGTAGGCGGCATGAGTGCCGAAATACAGGAGAGCCTCAATAACTTCCGCGTTATCATCGCCTTTAACCGGCGCGATTATTTCCGCAAGCGGTTTAGCGAGGCCAATCAGGATAATTACAACACTGCTATTGGCGCAGGCCTGGCAAATAACCTGCTGCTGCCTGTTTACAGTTTATTTTCCAGCTTTGGTACGCTTATCGTTTTGGCCTATGGTATTTATTTAATCTCGGCAGGGCAATTTACAATAGGTTTACTGGTTAGCTACCTGGCTTACGTTACCAATTTTTATAATCCGTTAAGGCAATTGGCTTCGCTATGGACCAGCTTCCAGGTGGCAATGGCCGGTTGGGACAGGATAGCGCAAATATTATCGCTGGAAGCCGATCTGCCCATTATAGCTAACTCCCCTGCCGAAGCATCAACTGCGCTTGTTGAATTTAAAAATGTAAAATTTGGCTATCATGACGGCACCGAGATATTGCACAATGTATCGCTAACCCTGGAGCGCGGTAAAACCTACGCCTTTGTTGGCCCAACAGGCGGCGGCAAAACCACCACGGCATCGCTTATAGCAAGGTTGTACGACCCTACATCGGGCGTGGTGCTGTTGGATGGGAAAGACATCCGTACCTACCAACCCGAAGAACGCGCCCAAAAAGTAGGTTTTATTTTACAGGAACCCTTTTTGTTTACCGGTACCGTAAAAGATAATATTTTATACGGCAACCCGCAGTACCAAAATTACAGCAACCAGCAGTTAGAAGTTGTAATTAAAGAGGCCAACCTGGAAAGCCTGCTCACCATTTTTGAAAGCGGCCTCGAAACCCGTGTAACATCCGGCGGGGATAGCATTAGCCTGGGCCAAAAGCAATTAATAGCCTTTATGCGTGCGGTACTACGCAACCCCGAAGTACTTATTTTAGACGAGGCCACCGCCAATATTGATACCGTTACCGAACAATTATTGGGCGATATACTCAATAAGCTATCGGCAAATACCACTCGCATTATTATAATGCCCACCGCCTAAACACCATTGAAAATGCCGACGAGATATTTTTTGTTAACGCCGGAGAGGTAATCCGCGCTGGCTCGTTTAACGATGCTTTGGATAAACTATTAAGCGGTAAGCGGGTAAGTTAAATTTAGTATCGTCCGTTAATTCAATTTTTCTCCAAAATTGATATTCACCTTTGTGATATCTATATCATTGCTAAAGCAAATAACCCTAAACAACCATGACAAAATTATTCAGCATTTTTTCAGCCACATTATTGGTGGTTTCAACATCAGTAGCACTCCGTGCACAGGATAAGCAATACGTTTTAGATAAAAAAATAGCCCTCCCCGGCGATGGTGGCTATGACTATTTGTCGATTGATAAAGTTAACAACCGGCTCTACATCTCGCACGGAACAGCCGTAAACGTAGTTGACCTGGCTACCGAAAAGGTTATTGGCAGCATAGACGGTATGCAGGGCGTACACGGCATTGCTATTGATAACAAAGCTAACAAAGGTTTTATTAGCGATGGCCGGGGCAATGCTGCCGTAGCCTTCAATTTAAAAACGCTGCAAAAGGTTGCCACCATTCCGTTAACAAACAAAGGGGCAGATGCCATTATGTATGATGCCTTTAGCGATAAAGTTTATGTATTTAACGGCGATGCCAACAACGCGTCAGTGGTAAACCCTAATACATTAAAGCAAATCGGCACAATAGCCCTGGGCGGTGCGCCCGAATTTGCCGTAAGCAACGAAAAAGGCTTGATATACAATAACCTTGAAGATAAAAATAGTCTGAACGTTATTGACACCAAAACTCAAAAAGTAATTAAAAACTACCCGCTAACGCCCTGCGGCGGCCCAACAGGTTTAGCTTTAGACGACAAGAACCAGCGCTTATTTACCGTTTGCCGCGAAAATAAAGGCATGAGCGTTGTTGATGCCACCAGTGGCCGTGTGATTACAACCATCCCCATTGGTGCCGGTGTTGATGCCGTTGCATACGATGCCGAAACCAAACTGGTAATTGTATCAAATGGCGATGGCACCACAACCATCATCAAACAACAATCGGCCAACGAATACAAAACAGTGCAAACCTTAACTACCCAGGTACGTGCAAAAACATTGGCATTAGATACCAAAACCCACAAAATTTACCTCAGCGCAGCCGAATTTGAAAAAGGCACCCGCAAAGTAGTGCCCGGTACTTTTACTTTGTTGGTATATAAGTTACAATAATACAAGTACACTCAAAATAGCATCCGGTATCCTAAATCGAACATCAGCCTGCCTCAAAGATTTGGCAACTTTTTAAAAGTTGCCAAATCTAATTGTCTTCGTTCCCAAAAAAATTATCTATTTTTGCCCAAATCCACCTAGGTAATGCTAAACCCGATATTACTCGACGGCCCAAAATTCCAGATCACTATACAACGCCTGTGCAGGCAATTGATAGAAAACCATAACGATTTTTCTAATTCGGTTATCATTGGCATACAGCCCCGAGGTATATACCTTGCCAAACGCATTGCCGAAGAACTTCGAAAAATTTTACCCGGCCAAACTATATTACAGGGCGACCTTGATATTACTTTTTTCCGCGACGATTTTCGCAGGCGCGAATCGCCGCTGGTGCCTAATCAAACCAGGATCGATTTTATTGTTGAAGGCAAAAAAGTTATCATGATGGATGATGTATTTTGGACGGGCCGCACCATACGCGCAGCAATGGATGCTATGCTTGCCTTTGGCCGCCCTAAAAAAGTAGAACTACTTGTACTGGTTGACCGCCGTTACTCGCGCGATTTGCCCGTTGCAGCCAACTATATAGGTATCGAAGTAGATTCCATCGCATCGCAAAAAGTAGTGGTAAGCTGGAAAGAAACCGATGGAGAAGACAAGGTGGTTTTAGTATCAGAGGTGAAATAATTTTGACTTCGGATGTCGGAATTTCGACGTCGGAATTAAAAATATAATATTAAAATTTTAGGAATTACTCAATCGGAGAAATCCGAAATCGAACATTCGAAATCCAAAATATGAATACTCTCAGTACACGTCATTTATTAGGCATAAAAGATCTGAACAAAAAAGATATTGAACTGATATTTGAAACAGCCGATACTTTTAAAGATGTACTGAACAGGCCGATAAAAAGGGTGCCCTCGTTACGGGATGTTACCATTGCCAACATATTTTTTGAAAACTCAACGCGCACACGTTTGTCGTTTGAGCTGGCTCAAAAGCGCCTTTCGGCAGATGTGGTTAATTTTGCGGCCTCGTCATCATCGGTAAGTAAGGGCGAAACGCTAATTGACACCGTTAACAATATATTAGCCATGAAGGTTGATATGGTTGTGATGCGCCACCCCTATGCAGGCGCAGGCATATTTTTATCAAAACACGTAAAGGCGCAAATAGTTAACGCCGGAGATGGTGCCCACGAACACCCTACCCAGGCCCTGCTTGATGCCTTTTCCATCCGCGAAAAATATGGCGAGGTTGCGGGTAAAAAGGTGGTTATAGTTGGCGATATTTTACATTCGCGGGTGGCACTATCCAACATACTTTGCCTTAAACAATTAGGTGCCGAAGTGATGGTTTGCGGGCCAACTACGCTTATCCCCAAATTTATTGGTTCGTTAGGTGTAAAGGTTGAACACAATTTGCGTAAAGCCCTAAACTGGTGCGATGTTGCCAACATGCTGCGTATACAATTAGAGCGGCAGGATATTAAATATTTCCCTTCGCTACGCGAATACACCATGCTTTACGGCCTGAATAAGCAGATATTAGATTCGCTGGATAAAGAGATAACCGTAATGCACCCCGGCCCCATAAACCGTGGCGTTGAAATAACCAGCGACGTTGCCGATAGTAAACAATCTATCATTTTAGACCAGGTTGAAAATGGCGTAGCTGTAAGAATGGCCGTGTTATATTTGTTGGCGGGGCAAACGCAGTAATAATAAAAGAGAGGCGTCGTATTTAGGATTGGCTAAGTATGACATTTAAAGGGCGTCTCCTTGCGACAAGCATATTTGCCCTGTATTGCGGGTGGTGGCCTTTGCACAACATCCTTTAACTATTATTGGCGATGGCAGCTGCCATGCTCGTTGCCTATACCACCTCTGCCACAACAAAAGTACTCCCACCAACAAAAACCAAATCATCAATAAGCGCAGCGGCTTTAGCCGCTTTAAAAGCCGATGGTACATCAGCATAAGTATTGCCATGCAAACCATAGCTTGCTGCTTGCTGCTTTAAACTTTCGGCCTCCAGGCCACGCGGAATATCGGGTTTGCAAAAATAGTAGATGGCGTTTTTAGGCAGCATGCTTAATACTTTGCTGCTATCCTTATCATTCACCATCCCCATCACAAAATGAAGCTGTTTGTGCGCAGTAACCGCAATATTTTTAAGTACCTCGGCAATGCCTTCGGGATTGTGGCCGGTATCGCAAATTACGGTTGGGTTGCTGCTTAATATGTCCCAGCGGCCGCGCAAGCCGGTTAGTGTTTTAACCTGTTTTAAGGCCGTTTGAATATCGGCATCGGTTATAACAAACCCCAGCGAGCGCAGTTCGGTTACGGCTGCTAAAACGCTTTTTACATTTTTGGTTTGGTAGCTACCCGTTAAATCAAGCTTAATATCTATGCCGTTACCGGGGAAATTCAAATCAGAAATATCTAAAGTTTGGTTTTTACGGGCTATCAGTTCAAGGTAAGTACTGGCCGATACACCGGCTACTACATCGGCTTCAAATGCGTGCGAGGCAAAAACCAGGTTTGCATTTTCCTGTCTGGCTTTGCTGATAAACACTTCGGCAACCTCTGGTTGGTATTCGCCAATAATTATGGGGATATTCGGTTTAATAATACCCGCCTTTTCGCTCGCAATTAAGGGTAAAGTATCACCCAGTATATTCATATGATCCCAACCGATGTTGGTTATAATGGAAAGCAAGGGAGTAATAATATTGGTAGAATCTAACCTGCCACCCAGGCCAACTTCAATAATTGCAATATCAACCTGTTCCAAGGCAAAAACATCGAAGGCTAAACCTACCGTCATTTCAAAAAACGAGGGTTGTATCTCCTCAAAATCAGGTTGGTGCTTGGCTACAAAATCAATAACCGTTTGTTCGGCAATCATTTGGCCGTTAATACGAATGCGCTCGCGAAAATCTTTTAAGTGTGGCGATGTATATAAACCCGTTTTATACCCGGCTGTTTGCAATACAGCCGCCAGCATGTGCGATGTTGAACCCTTGCCGTTTGTACCCCCAACGTGTATAGTTTTAAACTTATTTTGCGGGTTATCCAACCGGTTACATAAGGCAATGGTATTATCCAGATTAGCCTTATATGCCGATGCACCTACGCGGGTAAACATAGGCAGTTGGTTGTAAAGGTAGTGTATGGTTTCGGGGTAAGTCATTCTTTATGGAAGAGGTATCAGGTAAGATGGAAGATGTTTTTTTAGGGAAGATGTTTTTCTATGGAAGACGTATCAGGTAAGATGGAAGATAGCTTTTGTAAGATGGAAGATGTATGATGCACTAAAATAACTGTGTCATTGCGAGCGATAGCGTGGCAACCGCTCGTAGGCATATTCGCCTTGCATCGCTACTCTGCTTATGTGCGGTTGCTTCGTTCCTCGCAATGACAGATTCTTACGTCTTCCATCTTACCTGATACATCTTCCATCATTTAATTTACCTTAAACACAAAAGTTACCGTTCCGGTTTGCGTATCGGGTGCCAGTTCGGATGCATTTACTTTAGCTCCGTAAACTGCTTGTACACATTTTTGCAGCAAGGTATTATCGCCTGCTACTGTGGTGCCGCGGCCTACGCTTGCCTCGGTTACGTTACCATTTTTATCCACCTTAACATCTACTTTAACAATACCTGCGGTGCGTTTAGGATTATCAACCGTTGGGCGGGTAACAAAACTTCGTTGCCCCATAGTGAGCCCGCCATTGCCCGATCCTGTTCCGTTATAATTATCGCTCAGGGTTGAGCCGTTTACTTTGCCCTGGTTTCCCGGTGTATTGGTATTACCATCGCCAGCACCTGTACCCGTTGTTTTTGCACCTTTGTAAAGTGCATTTTGGTTAATAACAGGTTTGCTTTGGGCCTTTTTTGTATCGGTAGTGGCAATAGTGTTGGTTGCTTTTTTACTATTATCGGCAACTACGGGTGCATCTTCGGTTGTTTGTGTAACTACCTTTTTATCACCAACATCGTTACTGGCCTTCTCGCTGTTTTGGGTTGGCGTTACCTTGTTTGGTGCCGTTTTGTTGGCCTTTTCGGCGCGCGATATTTCTTCGGCACTCATGTAGTCGTCGCCCATACCTTTATCCGTAGTACCGTAGTTCACCAATATTCCGCCGGTGCCTTCTATAGGTTTAGCCGGTATGGTAAATGTTAATAAAAAGCATAGCGCAACAAGTGCGCCCATTATAATGGCCGTTAGTGCAAACGCTTTGGGGTAATTATTTTGTTCCCGGTATTCCATTATTACTTGGGCACGGTGGCCAACACTAACTTAATGTTCAACTTTTGGGCAATATCTAACACCGATACCACATTTTGTACAGCTACTGTTTTTTCAACGTATAAAACAATAGTAAGCTGGCCGGCTTCGTTACTGTATTTACTTAGTGTAGTTTGCAGGTCGGCTTCTTGTATCTCCTTTTTCTCAACGTAATATTTGAGGTCCTGGGTTATTGATACGATGATGGTTTTTTTGGCGATTGATTTACCCGACGCCGCCTTTGGCAGCGATAACTTAATTACGTTTGGGTTGGTAACCGTTGAGGCAATCAAAAAGAACAACAACAAAAAAAACATAATGTCGTTCATTGCCGAAGTTTGCAGTTCGGCCCTGGCGCGTTTGTTTCTTCTGCTTAAATTCATTTGCTTGGCTCTTCTAACAGGTCAATAAATTCAATGGCATCGGTTTCCAGTTTCAATATCACTTTATCAACCATAATATTTAAAATGTTGTACAACACATAGGCCACTAAACCTACAACCAAACCGGCTGCCGATGTTATCATTTTTACATACAACCCACCCGATATAACCGATAAGCTGTAGTTATCAGTTTTTGAAATATCAAAAAATATTTTTATTACCCCAACAATGGTACCCAAAAAACCAAACATGGGTGCTATACCGGCAACAATACCCAGTATGGCAATGTTTTTTTCCAGTTTCGATACCTCTAACTTGCCTATGTTTTCAATAGCGCCTTCAATATCTTTTATGGGGCGGCCAATACGCAACAAGCCTTTGGCCAGCATACGGCCCAGCGGCGAATTACTGTTTTTGCAGATAGCTATTGCCGAATCCAGTTTCCCCGAAAGGATGCTTGAACGTACCATTCCCATTAAATTAGATTCATCTTTTGATGCCTTGCGGATGGTGAAATAACGCTCGAAAAAGATAACCAGCCCAAGCACGGCCAATATGCCTATCGGCACCATTACCCAGCCGCCTTTAACCAATAAATCGCCAATGCGGAGTTCTTCTTGCGGAGCCGCCGCCGACGGCTGTATGGCTTTACCTACGGTATCAATTACTTTATGTGCGGTATCTATTGCTTGCAGTAGTAACATCATTATTATTTTTTGTATGGAAACTGTTGTATATAAATTTTAGGTAAACTCAATTCCTTTTTATACTCGTCGAGATGTACGTTAGCCGAATCTACACTGGTGTAAAGTGCTAATACAAGTTGATATGGAAAATCAGAATTACCGGGGTCCCGATGTATCATTAACGGATACCGGTCGTTAGTCCACCCGGCAAATGCAGCCTTTGCCTTGTCTAACGTGGTAAACTTTGCTTCCACTATGGCAAAAGTATCTTTTGGTGCTTCCACGCTCACAATTTTATTTTGCGTGCCGGTATCTACATTGGGTAATAAACCCAGGCTCTTTTGTTCTTCTATAGCATGCTGTATCGAGTCGGCAGTGCGGCGCCTGCGCTCATCTTCGGAAAGTGAAACGGTGCCAGAGTGCCTAAATCTATCAAACAAGGCGGGCTTATACTTGTATGCTACTACTAAACCTATACAGCTTACCAGTATAAATAAAATTAACACCAACCACCAAATATTTACATGCATTGGTTTTTTCTCAACAACCTCGGGTTCTTCTGCTTCCGGTTCGGGTGCCTTTTCGTTTACCGAACTTAACGATTTGCCGGGCATAGGTTCGCCGCGCAACAGTGCAGCCGTAAATGGCGATGGTTTTTCGGTAGCTGGCATTTGCATAGCCGCCCGCGCAGCACCAACTGCGGGGGTTAACTTATTACGGCGCAACTTTACAGGTGCCAAACCGTAAAATAACTCATTATTGTTGTTAAGCTTTTTGGGCGTAAACAATAGCTGATTGCGGCGCATAATAAATGTGCCCAAATCGCCAAGCATTACCGTTTCGGTAGCTGCCGATTGCAAAACGTCGGCAACATATTTTTCTAAAAAATAACCTGCCGATGCCGCATTAACACGCTTTTGGCTCGCTAAAGCAGCAACCAGCACGCCATCATCCTCCTGCAACTCGGTATTAAACTGGAGTTGTAAAGATGGCGGATAAAATTGCTGCTGTTCTTTACTATAATAACCATCGAGCCGGCTTCGGTAAAATGTGCCAAGCCCCGGAACAACCAAGGTATCATGGTGTTCAAGCAGTTCACTAATAACGGCAGCTATATCCATTCTGCTAAAAATAGTTTTAAATTCCCTAACATCAAAACGGGGTTAAAATTTGTAACCCACTCCCCCAAATATATTAAACCCATAATTAGGATAGTACAACCAGGTTTGATAAGTACTATTGAGTATATTGTTTACTTGGCCAAATATAGACAAACGGTTGGTAGCTTTGTATTCTACGCCTCCACTTAGGTCTACAAATGATTTTATGCTTGCCATTTGCGTAGCCGATAACATATCCTTAGTATCGCTATGGAAAAGTACCGAACCGGTGATGCTTACTTTATCGTTTATTTTTATGGCCGTACCTGCTGTTAAAACAAATTTAGGCAAATTCCAGGCCTGGGCCTCGGTAGCAAGCTGGTAATCTTTAAGTTCTATGCGGCCAAAAATATCCAAATCATCTGCCGGTTTATAATCCAGTTCGCCATTAAAGCCGCTTACGCGAGAGTTACCGCCATCGTAAATAACTTTAAAGCGGTTGTAACCTGTGGCAAAGTTAAAATCGTTAACAAAAAGAGCCATGTTTTTTACGCTGTTGCGGAAAAACGTTGCCTTGAAACCCAGGCCCGGAGCAAGCATACCTTTTAAACCAGCAGCCAGGTCAAGCTGGTCTACGGTGTTTTGCACATTAATATCCTGACCTAAAAATGGATTAGCTTGGGAAAAATCGCGCAGAGAGGATTTGTTTACATCGCCGCGAACTTCGGCAAACAGCCGCACATATTTTGGTATCACCTGGAACTCCAGCTTTGCCGCCGGAAACAAACGGAAACGGGTTTGCCCGCCAAATTCGCTGGTGATATTAATACCGGCATCAATTTTATAATTTGTACCCTGAAATTTAAGGTAAGGGTTAACCCTCACAATGTTGTTATTGAACGAGTACAGGCTATCCTTCACGGTATTAAAATCAACCGACCCGCTTAAACCGGCATAAAACTGGCTTATAGTTTGGTTGATATATCCCGATAGGGTTAAGTTGTTTTCTTTAGCCTGAAAAGCATTAGTAAAATTATAGCCGCTTAACTTTAGTGCATAAATAAACTGGTCGTCTTCGTCTTTATAATTTTTGGCTATCTCGGCCTCGCCGGATAAGGTGCTGAAGTGTTGCTTATCCACATGCAGCGTAGCTGGCGGGTTCAACTCATCATAACCATAAAAATAGTTACTGCGGTAATTGTAATTAATCCGCCCGCTTATGCTCGATTCGTCCCCTATACTTTTGCCAAAAATACCGGCATCATCCTTCATAAAGTTTTGCCTGTAAAGGCTGCCATTTTGCGCCAGGTGTTTTAAATACCCGCCAACTTGCAGGGCTTCGTCTTTACCGTTATCTACATATAATTCGCCGTAGGTGGTTTTAAAACTGCCTACCCCTAATTTAGCATAACTACTTCGCAAATCGGCATCCTTCTCTTTGGGTATTTTCATGGCCGGCATTTGTTTAATGTCGGTATTATCCTGCAAAGCTTTGTCAAGGGCATTGTAATGCAGAGGTGCCTTAAAGGGCTCTTTATCTTCCAAATCGGGGTTACGGCGTATTTTTACGGCATCGGCCAAAACAGGTTTATAGGCTGTTGTTACTACAATCTCTTCGGTTAGGCTATTGTTATCTTTAACAGGAGTTGGGTTGGGTTGCCCGCCGCGTTTAACGGTATCGGTTAACCTTTTAGCAATGCCAACAACCTTTTTGGCAGCAGCATTGGTTTTTGCTGTTGGTTTTACAGTTTTAGCTGCCAGCTTTTTTGCTGCCGGCTTTTTAACCTGTGCATCGGCGTGGGTTAAGCAAAAAAATGCAGCAACGGTAACAAAGGTGGTTATATATCTTAATTTCATTGCTTGTTCTCCTTATTATCGTCCTTCTTTATATCGGTTGGCGGGCTCAAAATATCAAGCTTTTGCTTGGCAGCAGGCAAAATATCATCATCGGCCTTGTAGTTATCAATTATACTTTGCAAGGTAGCCTTAGCCTGGAAGGTATCTTTTTGAGCGGTATAATTATCGGCTAAAAGCAAATAGGTTTTGGCTACCCAATAATCATAACTGGCCATTTTGTTAATCAAATCAAAACAGGTTTTTTGCGCCGTTTTATAATTGTGTTTTAAGTACTGCACATTGGCAATGTTATACATGGCTTCGGCAGCGGTAATGGTTTTGGTATGGGCAACAACCTCGTTAAGCTCTTTTATAGCTGTAGCGGTATCGGCCTTTTGCAAATAAGCCTTACCGGCATATAAGTTGGTTTTAAACTTATCCTCTTCGCTGGCTGCGGTATTTTCGCGCACCAGGTTTACGTATTTAAGTGCATCGTCGGGCATTTCCATTTCCGAGTAGCAAAGCATCAGGTTGTTAACGGCAAAGCTATAATCGGCTTTATATTCCGAGTTGGTTTCCAGTCGTTTTAAAAACACAACGGCTTCGTTATATTTCTTTTTATTGATATACAACCTCGACATGCTGATAAGCGATTTCTCGGTATAAGTACTCGTCCAGTCGTTCAAAATATAGTTGTAATCGCTCACAGCCTCATCTCCCCTATCTAAACTAACCAAGCTTTGCGCCCGTATAAATTTAGCCTGCTTATCGTAAATAGCTTTGGGAAACTTATCAAAATAAGCATTAACAGCGTTTACCGTTCCCTGCCAATCGGCCCGTAAGTACAGGTTGTTAGCGGCGGTGTACATAATATTTTCCTGCTCGGCACTAGTGTAGTTACCTATTGGCGTTGTTGCCGCATAGGTGATAAAGGTTTGGGCATCGCCTTTATCGGTATATATTTTTTCTATCTGTTTAAGGGCCTGTTTGGCTTCGTCGGTTGATGAGTAATCGCTTATCACCTGCTTAAACGATGTAACAGCAAGACTATCCCTGCCAGCATTGTAATCAATTAAGCCCTCGGTAACTAAGGCTCGTGGTACATAGCTGCTTCGCGGATACTTTTGTATCATAGCCTGCAAATCGGTTTTGGCTAAATCGCCATTGTTTTTAAGGAAGTAAGTATACGCTATCTCGAACGAAGCATCATCCGCATAATTTGATGTTGGGAACTGCCTCAATACATCGTTAAGGGTATTTATTTTGGTATCAAGCGCACCTTGCAAACCCTGTATCATACCGCGCTGAAACAAGGCATAATCTTCGCCTTTTTGATGCTCGTTTATTATTTTATCATAATTATCCATCGCCTTGCCATATTGCTTTAACACAAAATAGCTATCGGCAGTGCGGGTTATGGCGTCGTTAATGCTGTTTTTATCAGTTTCGTCGCCAGCAATAAAGCGTTCAAAATAGGTTGCAGCCTTTTTATATTGCTCGCCGCCAAAGGCTGCATAGCCCAGGGCATAATTGGCATAGTTATACACCGGAGTGTATTTAGCCTCGGGCATATCCAAAAATTTCTCAAACGTTTCAACAGATTCCTCGTACTTGCGCACCTCAAACATAGCCTCGGCCATCCAATAGGTGGTTAGTACGGTTATCTTCGGGTCCATCGGCGAATCCAGCGAACGCAAGAAAACCCCTATTGCGTTTTCAAAGGCGCGTTCGTTGTAAAACTCCAGTCCACGGTAGTAGGTAACTTTTTGGTAGGCGGCTTTGGCACTTTCGTTTTTATTAGGTAGCGGCTCTAAAATATCAATAGCCTCCTTATAGTTACGCGAGTTAAGTAACTCCTCCGCCAACAAAATTTTAACTTCGTTAAGCTTGGTTGTTTTAGGATAGGTGCGCAGGTACAACCTGGTTGCGTCAAGCGCCTGGCCGTTAAAATCCAGTTCGTACGATAGCTTGCAGTATTCGTACAAGGCATCTTCTTTCAATTGCGGATCGAAATCCAGTTTAGATGCTACAAAAAATGCATTGCGTGCGCTTTGCTTGTTGTTTAGTTTTAAAAACACATCGCCCAGGGTATAGCTGCCGCTTTGGCTGTAGGTATCTTTACGATCAACCAGTTGCTCCAGTTCTTTAGCGGCCTTTTCGTATTTGGCAACTTTATAATTAGCATAGCCTATTTGGTAAGTATCCTGTGTGTTTTGGGTTTTACCGAGATCCTGGTATTGAAAGCGATCATAATATTTTACCGAATTAACATAATCGGCCTTGGCAAAGTACGCTGCCGCAACCAAACGCAGCATTTCGGTTTCGTACAGTTGGTGGGTATTGGTTAAAATTGGGATAGCATAGTTTAAAACATCGTCATACCGTTTATCCAAAAAGTAAACCGAAGTAATGTAATATGGATAGCTGGCTTCGTATTTTTTTGAATCTTTAAGTTTTTCAAAATTAACCAGTGCTATGCTGTAATCTTTATTAAGGTAGGCAATGTAGGCAAAGTAATAAGTAGCATCCTCAGTATATGGCGACTTTTTGTTTTTCACTTCGCTAAAAAGCAACTGCGCTTTTTTATAACTCTCTAACGAAAAATACGCATATCCTTTAAAAAACTTGTACTCGGTATTTTCGCTTCCGCTCAGTTCACCGGCGTGTACTTTATCAAACCAAACAATGGCCAACTGGTAATTACCCTGCTTATAGTACGATTTACCTATCTGGAAGTAGGCCAGCTTGGTAAACGGGTTTTCGGGATGTTCTTTAATAAACTCCAAAAGTTTGGTTTCGGCATCATCGTTACCCAATTCAAGTGCGCAAACAGCCTCATAGTACTGGCAGTTTTCTTTTATTAACGAAAGCTGCGATTCAAACTCGGGTTGGTTACTTGTTTTCACGCGCGATTTTTCTACCAGCCTAAATTGCTCGGCTGCGGCCACAAAAGCTCGTTTTGAAAACAGATCCAGTGCGGCATGATAGGTGCGGTAAATTTCGAACGACTGATTTTGTTGCGCCACTGTGCGCGACAAGCAGAATATAAGGAGTAAGGTTATACAGTATTTTGTTTTGATCATATTTAGACTAATAACAATAGGTGCTAAATTACGCTTTCTGCAAAAGTGTAATTAACATTAGTAATTCACAACTGTGGATAACAGTTTTTTTAACGTTGGGCGCAATTAGTTTGATATAAATGTTAAGAAATTTAAGAATTAAAACTATTTTTAAAAAACAATTGAGGAATGAAAGCAATGATGTTTGGGGTGTTTGTAGTAGCCACTTTTTTTTGTAGCTGCACTAATACAACTACAAAACAGCAAATTAAAAAGTCTGCTGTTAAAGCTATAACTATAGATACTACCATTTCGTTTAAAATAAGTGGTACATGGGTAACGCCAAAAAAATTCTTTGATTTTAATTCGTTGCAAATGGCTTCGGGCGATACGCTGGCCCTTGTAACATGTTCTCATTATGTTTATTCGCCGTTTGGCAACATCAAAAATAAAAAACAGTTAAAAACAAGCATTCTTAATAACTTCGATATTCGGAACCGCACAGATTCGGTCGATATTGGCCCGGTGGAGTTTCAAATACTAAAGCTAAAATCAAGCAAGTTAATTTTCTTTTTTGATAACGATACGGAGGGATCCAGACATTCATTTATTATAAAAGGTGAAATCAATGATGCCGAAGTTAAATTTGATAAAAATATAAGTATAGGAATGAGTATTGAAAGTTTTTATAAAACCTTTTTCGATTATTTTCCTGAGGAGTTATTACACAAATACAAAGTGATAGTGCTAGTATCATGTGTTGACGACATAAAGCATATTTACAGTTTTAATAATGGAAGTTTGGCTTCTGTTTATTTTATTACCGATACTTATTGGAAGGTTGATTATTAAATTATTCCTACTGCTAATTTCTCACCTATTTCAACTCATTCAACACCTCAAACATTTTTTGTTTAATGCCCGATGTGCTGCCGCTAAAATTATTTACCATGATAGAAAAGCAAACCTCGCGGCCGGTTTTGGTGGTTTGGTAACCGGCATAAGTAAGTACATTATTAATGCTACCGCTCTTCATTTTCATGTCGTTGTAAACGGGCAGGCTATTATAAAAATCGGGAAACCAATCGTGGCCCTTGGCCGATTGTAGTATGGTGGCAAGCGTTAGCGTAGTTACCCTATCGCCGGGAGAAAGGCCCGAGCCATCCACAATATTGAGCGAACGCGGGTCGATGCCGCGGGCCTTCCAAAAAGCCTGTTCAACCTGCACACCTGCATCTGTTGATACCTTTTTGCCCGATGCCAGTGCCAGCGTTTTAAGTAATTGCTCGGCGTAAAGGTTAATGCTTTTTTGGTTAAGCCAATAAATTATCTGACTAAGCTTTGGCGAATGATAATCAACCAGCAAAGTACCACCTACGGGCAAAGTCTGATTTTTTTCGGTTATCGTTTTTATTGACGATGCGCTTTGCGAAACATCAATACCCAGCGCCTTTAGCGTATCGGCCAAACGGAAAGCGGCATCAAATGCCGGATCGGGCAGTGCTACCGCAATACTTTTTTTGGTTTGATCGGCAGCATACGTGCCCCGCAAATACATTACGCTGCCCTGTATGGGCAGGTATGCGTATGATTTATCGCCCGTACCGGCTTCGGCGTTAAGCAACTCGCTTTTAAAATACAAATATGGCACCGTCGGCACGGTTGCCGCAACACCTATCGGCGTACCTAAACGCCCGGTACGCAGCTTAATGTCAAACTGGTTTTCGCGCCAGCATAAGCCCGATGTGCCCGCACCGTAATAATTACCTATATCCTGCCATATCCAACCCTCGGGGATGGTTTGCGTGCCAAATGCCGAATCGTCGCCAACTATACGGCCCTTTATCCTTTTTATTCCAGCCTTGCGGATGGCATCAACCCATAAATTAAGCACGCTGCTTACCGTTGCTGTTGGGTAACGCCAGCTACCCAGGGTAGGGTCGCCGCTACCGCGGATCACAATATCGCCCGTAAGGGTGCCATCGGCATCAATGTTGCCATTGTATAATAGCGATGTAGTGTACTGGTAATCTTTCCCTAAAATATTAAAGGCTGTAATACTTGTAATAGTTTTTAAGGTTGATGCCGTAGCCAAACCCATATTTGGGTTAACGGCAAACACCTGCTCGCCGGTTTTGGCATCAAGCACGGTTAAGGATATGGATGCATAGCGGCTTTGGCTATCCTGCTGTAAACGGTTAAAGGCTAATTGCAGCCTTTGCTGTAACCCTTGCGCATACCCAAAACCTGATACTAAAAAAAGGCTAAGCGTTAGTAGTTTCTTCATCATTACCTAAATAACGTTTAGCCAGGAAATAAATTGGGATACCTGATAAAACAATATATAAACCGCCCCGTGAATATTCGGGCTTGTAAATTAAAAGTACGATACAAAATGCAAGGCCCATTAAAATATAAATAGCAGGCAAAATGGGGTAACCGAAGGCTTTGTATGGCCGTTCTGCATCGGGGCGTTTAACCCTTAAAATGTAAATACCGCCAATGGTAAGTATGTAAAATATTACGGCAACTAACGATATCATATCCAACAAGTTACCATAACTACCGCTTAACGATAGCGCGCAGGCAACTACGCACTGTATCCAAAGGCCAAATTCGGGAACGGCAAATTTATTTAAAGTGCCTGTTTGTTTAAAAAATAAACCGTCTTTAGCCATTGTATAATACACCCTCGCTCCCGACATAATTAAACCGTTGTTACAACCAAATGTTGAAATCATAATCATAACAGCCATAATTTTAGTACCCGCATTGCCAAATATTTGTTGCGAAGCGGCTACACCAACCCTGTCTCTGGCTGCGGTAGCAATATCGTGCATAGGTAAAACGCCAATATAAACCACGTTAGCCATTACATAAATAACGGTAACTATTAAGGTACCTAAAAACAAGCTTAAACCAATATTACGTTTAGGGTTTGTCATTTCGCCAGCTATAAAGGTTACGCTGTTCCACGAATCGCTACTGAAAATAGAGCCAACCATTGATCCGGCTATGGCCCCCAGGGCAATGGGTAAAGTATAATCCATCAGGCCATTGGTGCCATCAAGCTTAATTTCGTGCATATGCCAGGCGTTTGTCCAGTTGGCGTGCCATACATCGCCTTTTAAGGCTATTAAACCAAAAACAATTAAACCAAACAAACTCAATATTTTTGTGAGCGTAAATATGCGCTGTATCCATTTACCGCCTTCTACGCCACGGGTATTTATAAAAGTTAACAGCACAATAATTACGATAGACATAGCCTGGGCTGCACTTATGCTAAAAAACTTATCGTTACCCAATTGGTCGACCCCGGTTTTTATCTGGTATAGTATGTGTTGCTCGCTTAAAGGCTGATACAAATAGGCCGCAAATTTAGAGAAGGCCACACCTACGGCGGCAATGGTTCCGGTTTGTATTACGGCAAAAAAGCTCCAGCCATATAAAAAGGCTATTAGCTTGTTATAGGATTCTTTTAAATAAACATATTGGCCTCCCGCCTTGGGGAACATGGCGCTTAGTTCGCCGTAGCTTACGGCGGCGGTGAGTGTCATAAAACCGGTAATGAGCCAAACAGCAATTACCCAGCCTGCCGAACCTACGCTGCGGGTAATATCGGCGCTTACAATAAATATGCCCGAGCCTATCATTGAGCCTACAACAAGCATAGTGCCATCAAGCAAGCCCAGTTCGCGTTTTAATTCTTGCGGTGGTGTTTGGTTTTCCATCAGTTACAAAAAGGTTTAAGCTACTAATCTATTTAAAAAAATCAGGAGTAGGGAATGTTGACGGGAATTTGGAAGAATTTACCCGGTTTAGATTTTTAAACGCACGGTAATTCAAACAAATTTCACCAATCCCAACCTAAATATAAACTTTTAAGTATCAGTTACCGTACAACAAATTAAATTTGGTAATTTGCTTGTTCTGCTTAAATTTACCACTCTCTACATTATAAACCAATTTTATAACCTAATACTTACTATGGATTTTTTTACCAATAATTTAATTTATTTAATACCCGTGTTCGGCGTGGTGGGCATCGCCGTGATGATGATAAAATCGGCATGGGTAACCAAACAAGACGCAGGCGACGGCGACATGACTGAATTATCGGGCTATATTGCCGACGGTGCAATGGCTTTTTTACGTGCCGAATGGAAAGTACTTAGCTATTTTGTTGTAGTAGCTGCCATTTTACTGGCATACTCGGGCACAACGGTTGCTACATCAAGCCCGGTAATTGCGGTATCGTTTATTGTGGGTGCGTTTTTATCGGCTTTCGCCGGATATTTGGGTATGCGCATAGCTACTAAAGCTAACGTGCGCACCACTCAGGCTGCTAAAACCAGTTTGGCACAAGCCTTAAAGGTATCGTTTACGGGCGGTACGGTTATGGGCTTAGGTGTAGCCGGGATAGCTGTTTTGGGTTTAGGATCCATGTTTATTGTTTTATATACCTTTTATGTTAAAAGCGTAAATGGCAACGTAAACGGTGCCGAAATGGAGAAAGCACTGGATGTACTGGCCGGATTTTCTTTAGGTGCCGAATCTATAGCCTTGTTTGCCCGTGTGGGCGGCGGCATTTATACTAAAGCTGCCGATGTTGGTGCCGACCTTGTGGGCAAGGTTGAAGCAGGCATCCCCGAGGATGATGTGCGCAACCCCGCCACCATTGCCGATAACGTAGGCGATAACGTGGGCGATGTAGCCGGTATGGGTGCCGATTTGTTCGGATCGTACGTGGCAACTATTTTGGCTACGATGGTTTTAGGCCGGGAAATTAAATCGGTTGATAACTTCGGTGGTATTGCCCCTATCCTATTGCCAATGCTGATAGCTGGCCTGGGTTTGTTGTTTTCTATAGTTGGTGCATCATTCGTAAAAATCAAAAACGAAACCGATAGCGTACAAAAGGCTTTAAATATGGGTAACTGGTTATCTATATTGTTAACCGCAATTGCTTCATACTTTGCCGTACAGTGGCTGATGCCCGATAACATGATTATCCGTAATGTTAATTTTACCCGTAACGATGTGTTTTTGGCCATAGTAGTTGGTTTGCTTGTAGGCACTTTAATGTCCATAATAACCGAATACTATACAGCAATGGGTAAACGCCCGGTGTTGAGCATTATACGGCAATCGTCTACAGGGCATGCTACCAATATCATTGCCGGTTTGGCCGTGGGCATGGAATCAACCGTGTTGCCAATTTTAGTATTGGCAGCCGGTATTTACGGCTCGTTTTACTTTGCGGGTTTATATGGTGTAGCCATTGCCGCCGCAGGTATGATGGCCACCACTGCCATGCAATTAGCTATTGATGCCTTTGGCCCAATTGCCGATAACGCCGGTGGTATTGCCGAAATGAGCGGGCTGCCGCCCGAAGTGCGCGAACGTACCGATAATTTAGATGCCGTGGGTAATACTACAGCCGCTACAGGTAAAGGTTTTGCCATTGCATCGGCAGCGTTAACTTCACTGGCTTTGTTTGCCGCCTTTGTTGGCGTAGCCGGGATAGACCATATTGATATTTACAAGGCCGATGTATTAGCCGGTTTATTTGTGGGCGGAATGATACCCTTTATATTTTCGGCACTATGTATATCGGCAGTTGGCCGTGCCGCTATGGCAATGGTTGAAGAAGTAAGGCGTCAGTTTAGAGAAATACCCGGCATTATGGAATACAAGGCTAAACCCGAGTACGAAAAATGCGTAGCCATATCAACAAAAGCTTCCATTCGCGAAATGATGGCTCCCGGTTTAATTGCTTTAATAACCCCTATTATTATAGGTTTTGCCTTTGGCCCCGAAGTACTGGGTGGTTTACTTGCAGGCGTTACCGTATCGGGCGTGCTGATGGGTATTTTCCAAAGCAATGCGGGCGGCGCGTGGGACAATGCCAAAAAATCGTTTGAAAAAGGTGTTGAAATTAACGGCGAGATTTACTACAAAAAATCCGAACCGCACAAGGCTTCCGTTACCGGCGACACCGTTGGCGATCCGTTTAAAGATACCTCCGGCCCGTCCATGAATATCCTCATCAAACTCATGTCAATCATGTCGCTGGTAATAGCACCGCATCTTAATCCTAATAAAGTTCCGCCTGCGGCTACGTTAAAACCTACCACAATTAAGGTAAGCAAGGCTACGGCAGCAGTAGTTACAAAATTAAATACTGCTCAATACCAGTAAAACTATTCAAAATGCAGCTTAAAAGGGATTTCGGCAACGGCATCCCTTTTCTTTTTTACATAAAATTCTGTATGTTTGGAAGTATTATAATTACAACCCATAAACTGACTGATGAAATTATTTATTAAGAAACCTATTGCACAATTGATGGCCGCCGCGCAGGAAGGCGAAAAAACCTTAAAGCGTACCCTTGGCGTTGGCTCACTTATTGCCCTCGGCATTGGTGCTATTATCGGAGCCGGTATCTTTGTACGTACCGCCGCCGCCGCCGGTGAACATGCTGGTCCGGCTGTAACTATCTCATTTTTAATTGCCGCCGCAGGTTGCGCGCTTGCAGGCTTATGCTATGCGGAGTTTGCCAGTATGATACCTATTGCAGGTTCGGCCTACACCTACTCGTATGCTACCATGGGCGAATTTATTGCCTGGATAATAGGTTGGGATTTGGTGCTTGAGTATGCACTTGGTGCAGCTACGGTAGCCATTGGCTGGTCGCAATATTTCAATAATTTTTTAGAAAGTTTTTTTGGTGTACATATACCCTTTGCACTTTGCCACTCGCCCTTTGAAACATCAACCACCACAACAGGCATGTATGCCGCCGAGTTAGGCTCACACGGCATAGTTAACCTTCCCGCTATATTTATATTGTTAATGCTAACGTTGCTGCTCATCAAAGGTACTGCCGAATCGGCAGCCGTTAATAACGTTATTGTTATTATTAAAGTAGCTATTGTATTAATGATTATCGGTTTAGGCTGGAGTTTTATTAACCCGGCTAACCATACACCTTACCTTATACCTGCCAATGCGGGTACTGTTAAAACAAACACTGGCATAGTTAATTATGCCGATACGTTTAACCACGGCTGGCTTGGCGTATTGCGTGGTGCAAGTGTGGTATTCTTCGCTTTTATTGGTTTTGATGCCGTATCAACCGCAGCTCAGGAAGCTAAGAATCCACAAAAAGATATGCCAAAAGGTATTTTGATATCGCTGGTATTCTGTACTGTTTTATACGTTTTGTTCTCGCACGTGTTAACAGGTTTAGTGTCTTACAAAGAGTTTTTGGTACAAGGTAAAGAAGCATCTGTTACCTACGCTATTTCGGCAGTAATGCACGGTTATGGCTGGTTAGCCAAATTGGTTACCATCGCTATTTTGGCTGGTTTCTCGTCGGTTATCCTGGTCATGCTATTGGGCCAAACACGTGTGTTTTACACCATGAGTATTGATGGTTTAATACCGCCGGTATTCTCTAAACTACACCCCAAATTTAGCACGCCATATAAATCGCAATGGTTATTCTTTATCATGGTATCGGTATTTGCCGGGTTTATACCCGATAGCATAGTAGGCGATATGGTAAGTATCGGTACGCTGTTCGCGTTCGTTTTGGTTTGTCTTGGTATCATGATTTTACGTAACACTGATCCTAACCTGGTACGTCCGTTCAAAACACCTTTATACTACATCGTTTGTCCGTTAGGTGCCATTATCTGTTTAGCCATGATGGGCAGCGAAGGTTTAGAAAACTGGTTACGTTTATTCATTTGGATGGGTATTGGTATGGCGGTTTACTTTGGCTATAGCATTAAACATTCACATGTAAGGCATGGCAAACCCGAAGCTGCAAATGATCCCCCAAATCCGAAATTTGTAGAATAATATCGAAAATCCCGGAATTTCCTTCCGGGATTTTTTTTGACCTTAATTTATTTTAGCTTTACTATACCAAACATCAGCCCCATGAGTGAATACTTTGTTTTTGATCCCAGGGAAATACTATCCGTTACCTTAATCCTGTTCGCTATTATTGATATTGTGGGTACTGTGCCCGTTATTATTGAGTTGCAGCGCAAGGCAGGTTATATAGCGGCCGAAAAAGCATCATTAACCGTGTTGTTTTTAATGGTTATTTTTTTGTTTGTAGGGAAAGAGTTGTTAAGCATTATAGGCATTGATATACCCTCGTTTGCTATTGCCGGTTCGCTGGTTATTTTCTTTATCGCTTTGGAGATGATACTGGGCCACAAGTTTTTTAAGGAAGATGAAATGGCCGAAACCACATCTTCGGTTTCCATTGTACCGTTGGCATTCCCACTCATAGCAGGCGCGGGCACCATGACTACCCTGCTTTCACTTAAATCGCAATACCAAACTCAAAACATTTTGGTAGGCATTACGCTCAACACTTTATTTGTCTATCTGGTATTAAAAAACACCTACCGTATAGAAAGAATATTAGGCAAAACCGGCCTCGAAATTTTACGAAAGGCTTTTGGGATAATTTTGTTGGCTATTGCGATAAAATTGTTTAGGAGTAATACGCATTTGTAGGTATTTAGCATGAGCTTTTCCCGATTCTTTTACAATAAGAATTCTTTAAAAAGGAAGATCTTAGATATCAAAGCTGACATTGAAAATACTGTATTTAGTTATTGTACCGAAAAGTTTGACATTACCTGGTATGGTGCTTACGATATCGACCCTAAACACCTCGTTTATTGGATATGCATCAAAACGGACAAAGTAAAGCACGAATTAGAGAGCAACTTAGAGCTTAACCAATTACTCAGATCATTATTAGAAAAGCATAGATACCCATTGGCTGCACAGCCGCATGTGTTCATTAGTTTTGAATCGCAGGAAACTGTAGATCGGGAATCCGACGGCAATTGGTATCATCATTTTAAATAAATATGATTATTCATCGGTTTTAATTGACCTATTCAATTTTGTATCCGGTGCCACCATCCTCGCCACAAACATCGTGTCCGCCTTATGCCCATATCCCTTTAAAACCGTTTTCTCTTCCAACTTCAATCCAAACTCAGCAGTCAAAAAATCAACCATATCTTCATTTTCGGCTTTAAAGGCCGAGCAGGTAATGTAAATAAGCGGCTTGCCTGGCTTTAGGTACTTTACCACATTGCGCACAATACTTTGTTGCAGGTTTTTAAAGGACTGTATTTTAAAATCCTGAAACTGGGCTATCATTTCGGGCGTGCGGCTCCAGGTGCCCGAGCCACTGCACGGTGCGTCTAAAATAATACCGTCAAATTGGTAATCATGTAATTCCGGGTCAACATTTTTGGTAAGGTCAACCAGTTTTTTTTGGTATTTGAATAGTCCGGCCTGGTGCAGGCGTTCGTCAAGGTTAGCAAGGATAGATTCGCGAATGTCTGACACAACCAGCTTTAAATCGGGTTGCAACTCGTGTAGTAAAAGTGTTTTGCCTCCCGAAGCAGCGCAGGCGTCCCACCAGTGTTCCCATTTATTGGGCTTAAAAAACTGAGCCGTTTGCTGCGACGATAAATCCTGAATTTCGAACCAGTGTTGGTTTTGAAACAAGGTATCAAGGCGCGTACCGTTGGCCAGGGCAAGGCATTGGTTGGCTTCCTCCCTAAATACAATTTCCGCTTTAGCTAGCGTTGATTTTACCTGCGGTTCAAAACCTTTTAACACGCGGATATACAGATCGGGCTGAATAAAAAACGACTTTAAAAATGCATCCCTATCCACATCCGCCGAAAGCGCATCAGTCCACGGAAAAACATCTTCCAGTTTAAAATCCGGGTAACTAACCTTTACCATGGCCAGCTTTTCGTCTAAACTAAAGCCTACACATAGCGCCCAATCGGGTTTAAAATGAGCCAAAAACGAATTGGTTTGCGTATTGCACAAAAATTCGGCAACAAACAAGCGTTCTTCGGTAACGGTATTATCAAGTGCCTTGCCTAATCTAAAATAATTGTAAATGAGCCTGTTAGCAATACGCCTGTCGGTAGAGCCCATTTGTTTATTTTGGCGGTAAAAGCCTGGCAAAAACTTGCTCAAAGGCGTATCAACCGGATATTCTCCCAGTATACGCTGAAAAGTTTTCAATTGATTAAAGGCTTTCATTCTACGGGCTTTAGTTCAAAATTTTGATACTGATAAATGCTTACATGGGTATTTACCCAACCCGCATTTCCCGTTTTTATAAAACTGAATTGGTTATGTAAACCCAGGTAGTTAAGCTTATCCAGCTTTTTAAAAGCCTCGGTATCGGTACTCAATAAGGTTCCTAAATAATAGCCATCGTCAAAGCCTTTAATTGCATAATCGCTGGGCTCAAGGTGGTAGGCATCGCGGTAAGCTTTAATAAATTGCTTCGTTTCATCATCATTATAATCAACTTTGTCGGATACGGTGATGTAGGTTTTTAGCCTCTGTAGCAAAGTGGCCTGTAAAAATGAAGACTTGTACCAGTTGGGGTGCCCAAATACGGTTACGGGGTAGGTTTTATTCAGTTTATCTAACGCGGCTAATGTTACTGCTAAAAAAGTTTGATCGGTAGCCGGAACGATAAATATGTTTTGCGCCGAGGTGGATAGCTGTGGTATTATTGCGCTTAAATTACCCTTGGTTACAGTGAGGTAAACCACCTGTATGCGTTTACGACTTAGGCTATCAATAGCTTTTTTAAACGGGAGGATATATTTATTCTCGTCGCTATAGCCCGATTTTAAAACAAAAACCTTTACCGGCCTTAAACGCTCTTTAATATAACGGGCAATGCGCCAGGCGTGGTATTCTAACGGCGGTTCGATGGTAACCAAATTATTGTTTTTAAACTCGGCAGGTGCCGCAGGCGAAAGCGGCGATATGAGCGGTTTATTAATGCCATGCATGGCTGTGCTAAAAGCTTTTATACCTTCCGGAAATACCGGCCCAACTATTAAATCGCTGGTGCGCAATTTTGTGTTGCCTGCCAGGCTATGCGCCTGCGAATCGTCGCCGTTTGAATCAAAAACCTGTAGTTTAAAGTTATAGCCCTGAGCGGTTAACGAATCGAGCGCAAGCTTAAAGCCCTGGTAATAACCAACAGCCAAATCGGCCCGGCTTAAATTGGCACTTGTAGCAGCCGAACTCAAATCGAGCTTATTCAATTCAAAAGGTAAAATAAGCGACACAGTAGAAGTGTGTACAGCCACAACCTTAGGAGTAACTTTTACATCCGGGGTTTTACTTTCTACAGGCTTTGTTACCGGTTTTTGCGTAACGGGAGCAAGTTTAGGCGAACATGCGCCTAAAACAAGCCCTATCAATACAAATACTATCCATTTATTCCCACTCGATGGTAGCCGGTGGCTTTGAGCTAATGTCATAAACTACGCGGTTAATTCCTTTAACATTATTAATAATCTCGTTTGATATTTTTGCCAGCACATCATAAGGTAAATGGCACCAGTCGGCAGTCATACCGTCTAACGATTCTACTGCGCGCAAACATACCACATTTTCGTAAGTACGCTCATCGCCCATTACCCCTACCGATTGCACGGGCAAAAATATGGTACCGGCCTGCCAAACCTTATCATACAACCCCGAAGACTTTAAATTGTTGATGTATATGGCATCAGCTTCCTGTAAAATATGCACTTTTTCGGGAGTAACCTCGCCTAAAATGCGGATGGCCAGCCCAGGCCCCGGGAAAGGGTGCCTGCCAAGTATATTCTCATCTATTTTTAATGATCGGCCCACTTTGCGTACTTCGTCTTTAAACAAGGTATTAAGCGGTTCAACTACTTTAAGTTTCATAAAATCGGGCAGGCCGCCAACGTTATGGTGCGATTTGATGGTTGCCGATGGCCCTTTTACCGATACGGATTCGATAATATCCGGATAAATTGTGCCTTGCCCCAACCATTTTACATTTTCAATGCGGTTTGCTTCATCATCAAAAACCTCAATAAAAACGCGGCCAATTGCTTTACGCTTTTGTTCAGGGTCCGATAATCCGCTCAATGCATCATAAAAGCGTTGTTTGGCATCAACTCCTTTTACATTAAGGCCCATGTGCTGGTACGAATCCAGTACCGACTGAAATTCGTCTTTACGTAACAGGCCGTTATCAACAAAAATGCAATGCAGGTTTTTGCCAATGGCATGGTGCAGCAAAACCGCCGCAACCGACGAATCCACACCGCCCGAAAGGCCCAGTACCACCTTATCATCGCCCAGCTTTTCTTTCAAATTGGCAATCGTGGTTTCCACAAACGAATCGGGGGTCCACTCCTGTATGCATCCGCAAATGTCAACCAAAAAGTTTTGCAGCAATTGTTTGCCATCAATACTATGCGTTACCTCCGGGTGAAACTGGATACCATACGTTTGCGAATTTTTAATTTGATAAGCAGCAACACGCACGGTTTCGGTACTGGCAATTACTTCAAAATCGTCGGCCAGGGTTACAATGGTATCTGCGTGCGACATCCAGGTTTGCGAACCAGCCGGAATAGCCTTAAACAGCGGGTTACCGGGCTGTATATATTGCAGGTTAGCACGGCCGTATTCGCGTGTGCTTGATGCCTGCACCTCGCCGCCGTAAAAATGGGCCAGGTATTGCGCACCGTAGCAAACTGCTAAAATTGGGTATTTATCTTTATAAGTGTTGTAATCAAAATGTGGCGGCTCCTCTTGCCTTACCGAATGCGGACTTCCGGAAAGGATGATTCCTTTTACATCTGCATCAAAATCGGGAATGTGATTGTAGGGGTAAATTTCGCAGTAAATATTGAGTTCTCTAACCCGGCGGGCTATAAGCTGTGTGAACTGCGAACCAAAATCGAGAATTATAATTTTTTCAGGCATGGGCAAAGATACTTATTCGGCCCAAAGGTTAAAGGGTAAAGTTATCAAGGTTGTAAATGTTAATAAGCTTTGTAAATGTGGAGATGAGCTATAATGTGCAGATGAGGAAAATATGCAGATGTGCAAATGAGCCTTGTTTAGATTTGCCAACTTTTAAAAAGTTGAGAAATCTTTCTGTTATTATGTGCCCAAATGCCGTTGCTTTGAGTATCTTGGTTTCTATTTATACTATTTTACCATGAAAAAATTAACAATATTTTTGATGTTTTTATTGTGCAGCCCCTTGCTTAAAGCACAGGACGTTTACGATAAATACATTGATTTTAACAAGGCTATTGCGATGGATAACGACAAGGATAAAGCGTTAAGCCTTGCCAACGAAATTTTAACCGGCACCGAAAAACTTCCTGCTAAAACCCAAACCAACTTTTATGCCAAGGTGGCCAAGTTGTATGAAGATAAAAACGAACAAACTAAGGCGATAACCTTTTGGGAAAAAGTACTTGCTGCCGAACCCAATTATTACGTGGCTCACCGCGCCCTGGGCTACCTTTATATACAGCAAAGCAATGCACTGGCAGCCAAAATTAATGCATCCCGAAAAGACCCGCAGGCTTATGCTACCTACACAAGCCAATACCAAAAGATAATTAAAAGCAGTTTGTTCCACCTGGAAAAAGCGCAAGCCTGCGACCCGGACGATACCTCGTTAAACTACATAAAAAAACTGTACCAGCAGCTAAACGACAGTGCCGATTTAAACTCGCTAAGTGCCCGCTTAACAGACATGAGCAAACATTGTGTTGAGTTGCTTACCGATTAGTGTTTGTCTGAACCAGAATTAATAGAATTTTAGAATGGACAGAATCTTTTGTGATGTTTTACATTTGTGCCCTAAATTGGCAAAAACCCGTAACATTTTATGTTATGCTGCACGACTTGTTAAAACAGCAAACAGCCTGCTCCATTGAAACTGGATGTGGCTGATAAGTTAATTGATTAATAACTGTCAATCGGGCTTTCCCAATCATACTCAGTTCAGCCCGTAGTGAAACCAATCAATATCAATAAAGCCGCCGCTTTCGTTGTCGCTGGCGGTGTATATGCCTATTTTTGCAGCTCCATCATTGTCAACGTTGGTTATGCTGTAAGCATCGCCAAAAGCATCATAGTTAACACCATCGGTGCTGTAATAAAATTTAGCAAGGCCGTTGGCATCCCAAATGGCGCGCAGCCATACGTTTGCAATTTCTATTTGAAGGCCTTGTTTGGTTATACCGCCTGCACTAAAATAAATATGCCTTAAATTATCGTTTTGTTTAACACCAAAAATGCCTGTTGTTTTACCAAATAAACACATTGCTGCTATTTGCCCGTCCGTCATGTGGGCAATATCAAACTTAACGGTGGCTATGCTTTGCTCAAGCCGCCAGGGGCGTTGCGTTATTACATTGGGTATTTTTTCTATCACTTCGGGCTGTGGCACTTTGCTTGCGTATAGCCTTAAATATCCCGCCCGCTCCGTTACCGACCATTTTTCGGCATTTGGCTGAAAGCACCACTCCCACTGTGGCGATAAAGTTTTGCTGCTAAAATCATCGCTGGTTTGTATGGGTGTAGCGTTAGGGTCGGTTGCAGGTTTGCGTGCCGTCCATGCCATTTCGCCAATGCCATCCCCGGCAAGGGTTCCGGCAACGGGCCAATCATTAACCCAGGTTACGGGTAGCAAACTTAATTCGCGGCCATCCCAACGTGCCTGGCTATGTTGCGCTATTAAATACCAATCGCCTTTTTCGTTTTGCACCATCGAGGCTTGGTTTGGCTCATGGTCGGCTTTATGCATTAACTGATGATGTTCTGTGTAAGGGCCTGTAACATTTGCAGATCGTTCTGCAAAAAGCACCCTGCCCTCGGCAGTAAGCTCACTGTAAAAGTGGTAATAATAGTTTTTTATTTTGTAAAGTTTGCCTCCGTAAGCGGCTTTGCCTTGCTGTATTACATTGCCTGGCATAGTTATACTTTCGCCATTGTTAGCCATTTTAAACAAATGCACTTTGTAATTGTCGGCAAAATTGGTAGCGGCTAAATAAGCATCACCGGCATCGTTCCACAACGGGCAGGGGCTTCCCCATCCCGGCCCTTTTATCAGTTGAATTAAGGGGCTCCAGGGGCCGCTAATTTTGCCTGCGCTGGTCATAAAAACACCTTCATCAGGGTCGGTAAAGTAAATTAAAAATTCATTATCGTGGTAACGGATAGCACTTGCTGTTATACCCCGGCCTTGTAATTTATCGTAATTATAACTGGCACTTATGCGTGTTATATCGTTAACGGCATGGCCAACTATTTTCCAGTTAACCATATCTTTTGACTGCATGATGAGGATGCCCGGCGATAATTGATTGGTGGCGGATACCAAAAAATAGTCGGACCCTACGCGTATCACATCGGTATCGTGAAAATCCGCCGGAAGTATAGGGTTGGCATATGTACCATTATGTTGATCGCCCCATTTAGCGGTTTGAGCCAAAACGGTACTCACCGACGCGGCAACCAGCAAAATGACGTATAATGCTTTAAACATGAATGAAAAATTAGTAGCGCGATCAGTCTGCATAAAATGAGGTTACAATGCAAATGCTCACAAAAATACCTATTATTTAAATAACATTTTGGTTATTAACCATGCCGATTATTTAGTTAAAATATTACTTTTGATAAAACATATTTATGAAAAAGATTTTTGCCATCTGTGTCCTGTGTATCACATTTGTACAACTTTCGTTGGCCCAGGCAAGCCGTGTTATTGGCCCTGCCGAGAAAAAAATAACTGATAGCATTTGTAACGCTTTGAGCAAACGCGATATATCTAAAATAACTAACAAACAAGAGGCTGTTGCCTTATATACCAGTTGTGTGATGGAACATGCTGACTTACTGCAAGAACTGGCTGATGAACTTAAAGTAGATGTAAACGACCAGGCTGCGATGCAAAAGGTAGGGATGAACATTGCCTTTAACCTAATGAAAGATAAATGCGCTAATTTTATAAAGCTATCTACTTATTTTGCCGAACAAAAAGCTACCGAAGTTTTGAATAATTATTCCACAGGTGTGCTAAAGCGGATTGACAACAAGGGGTTTAATTATATTGTGATAACCGAAAAAGGGGCCGAAAAATCGTTTTTATGGTTAAGGCAATTTGCCGGATCAGAAAAATTTACAAGCGGCTTAGGTACCAATGTTGGTAAACATGTTAAGGTAGAATGGCAGGAAATAGAAGTTTATTTACCCCTGGCCAAAGGTTATTACAAGGTTAAAGAAATTACGGGCATAACTTTAATGTAGGCCAAAGGCCGCCAATTCAACATTCGCTATCCAAAAAAATAGTAGGCCAGGCAAAACTACCTGCTTATCTTTGCGCCAAATTTAAAGCAAGCCTTGGATAGAAAACGATATATTATACTCATACTTATTTTAGGGACGTTATCGGCATTGAGCCCGTTCTCTATTGATATGTACCTACCTGCTTTCCAGGCTATTGCTAAAGATCTGGGAACATCTGTTGAGCATATCCAGCTATCGTTAACCAGCTATTTTATTGGTATTTCGTTGGGGCAATTGCTTTATGGGCCGCTGCTTGATCGTTTTGGCCGCAAAAAGCCTTTGTTTATTGGCCTACTGATTTATATTGTGGCTTCGTTAGGCTGCGCGGTAACAAAATCGGCCAATATGCTCATTTTTATGCGCCTGTTGCAGGCTTTGGGCAGTTGCGCGGGCATGGTTGCCGCCCGCGCCCTGGTGCGGGACCTTTTCCCGGTTGGCGATATTGCGAAGGTATTTTCGCTACTGCTGCTGGTAGTAGCACTTTCGCCAATGGTGGCCCCTACCGTGGGCGGCTACATAAGCGCCTGGTTTGGCTGGCATTGGGTATTTATTATACTCACAACTATTGCTGCATTTATATTTGCCGGCTGCATTTATTGGCTCCCCAATGGCCGCGAGCCTGATAAATTGCTATCGTTAAAGCCAATACCTATTGTTATTAATTTTTACAGTGTATTTAAGCAGCCGCAGTTTTATGTTTATGCAATTACGGGCGGCATAGCATCGGCAAGCCAATATGCTTATTTGTCGGGTTCGTCAAACGTGTTTATTGGTTTTTACCATGTGAGCCAAAAACAATTTGGATGGATATTTGCCTTTATAGCCGCCGGGCTTATTGGCTCCAGCCAGGTTAACAGCGTTTTATTACGCAGTTTTAAAAGCGAACAGGTAATTAAAGTAGCGTTGTTTATACAATGCCTTGTGGGCCTGGCGTTATTTACCGTTACTTTTGAAGGCTGGATTGATAAAACCGGAATGATACTGCTCATTTTTACCTTTTTGTGCTGCCAGGGCTTTATATCGCCCAATGCATCGGCCTTATCGCTAACGCCCTTTGCAAAGCAAGCCGGAAGCGCATCGGCACTGATGGGTTTTTTACAGATGGGTATTGGCTCGGTAGCATCGGCAATGGTAAGTATTTTAAGTTCGGCCTACAACGGCAGTTCGCTCCCAATGACGGGTATTATGGCCGTTTGCCCCTTACTTGGCACAGCACTGCTTTTTACCGGAAGCCGTATTATTAAAAAACAATTTATCCCGGCAAGTGCCGGCCCCTTAATACATTTAGAATAGCCAAAATGAAAGCAAGCCTCATAGCAGCAAAAGTAGCTGTACGATTATTTTTATTTTTAATACTGCTTGCCTTAGTGCCGTTTTTTACCGGCAACACAATGGATACGCAATTGCAAAACATTTACATTACGGCCAGCAATAAATGGGTATTTGCTTACCCTATATTACTGGCCCTGGGTTTTATTGCTTTGCTGGTGCTATGTACCATTAAAAAATACACCAAGCCCGATTTAAATTGGCTGCTTGTTTTAAATACCCTTATACTTATTGCTTATGGCGCTACTATTTACGTGCGCATACTCCATATTATAAACAAATAGTTATGCTATTTTATACTAACAGCATTTTTGGGTGCCCCTGCACCTAATTTAACAGCGTTGGCTACCTTGCTAACATTAGTGCCGCTAACCGTAACGCCTGTAGTTTTTGGCCCTTCGGCTGATATAAATGTAGTTGCCCGGCTATCAAAACCGGCATTGCTAATGTTAATATTGCTTGAGTTATTGAGGGTATAAACCGTTTTATCCGGCGATATGATGTTTACATTTTTCAATGTAATATCGGTAGCTTCGGTTGAGCTAAATGCTTTGGTTGCCGATATGGTTACATCTGTAAAATCTATTTTACTTATGGGCATTTCGGGTAAACCAATAATAGAAATAGCTATTTTGGCACTGTTGCAATATACATTGCTGATGTGAAAATCCTGAAAGTTGGGCGTTTTATCGGTTGCAAGTACGGCAGCTTTTACAGCACCGGGGCCCTTATCCTCATAGTAGCTGCTAAACAAAATGGCCTCGTTCAAAATATCGCGCATATAAATATGGTCGATGTAAACGTTATGCACCAGGCCACCGCGCCCTTCGTTACTTTTTACGCGTATGCCTATATCTGTATTAACAAAATTATTGTTGGTTACCCAGATGTTGTTCATACCGCCATCGGTATTGCTGCCTATTACAAAACCGCCGTGCGCGTGGTAAACAATGTTTTCGGCTATAATTATATTCTCTAAGGCTGCGGCGTTTTTATCTTTTGCTCCGCTGGATTTCATGCAGATACCATCATCGCCGGCGTGTACGGTGCAATGGTAGACTATGGCGTTTTTGCAGGTTGACAGATCAATAGCATCACCATTTTGGGCATAATATTCGTTCTCTATCTTTACGTTGCGGATAATGAGGTTAGTGATACTTTTAGGATTAAAGGCAAAATTTGGCGAGTTTTTAAATGTTGGCCCATCTACCAAAACATTTTTGCTACTGTTTATCACTACCATAATGGGGCGCAAATGGTCGTCGGCCAGGCCCTCTTTGGTGGGGTACCACATATCACCATCCTTGGTTAATACACCTCCCCATTTTACAAGGTCGTTCCATAAGGTTGGTGCAGCTTTGCTTTTCTTTAATGGCCTCCAGGTATCGCCTGCGCCGTCAAAAATACCGCCGCCGGTTATGGCAACGTTTTCCAGTTTTTCGCCATACAGTTGCGGTTTGCCGCGCCCACCGCTAACGGTAAACAACGAATGATCGGCACTAAATATAACCAACGCACCCGTAGCCGCGTGTAAATTGATATTACTTTTTAGCACTATAGGGCCGGTTAACCACAAGCCAGGCGGAATAAGCACCGTACCCCCGCCCGCTACCGAACAGGCATCAATAGCTTTGGCAATAGCATCGGTATTGAGTGCCTGCCCATCGCCCACTGCGCCGTAATCTTTAATGTTAAATGTTTTGTCGGCAAATTTAGGTTCACTTATATTGCCCATTTTAAAAGGAGCGTTGTTAACGTACCACATCATATCGTGTTCTGTAGCTTGTTGCCCCAACGAGGTGGTATAGCAAAAAAGTAAAGCGGCTAAAAATATCAGTCTGTTATTTTTCATAAAGCGGTTGTTTACAATTGGGTATAGGCAGAGCAAAGGTTTACACTGCAAGACAATTGTAAGTAGTTTTTTTGGCAGGATAGATACAGTTTGCGCTATTTATTTACGCAATCGTTCCCGGCAACGATAGTCGGAATTGATAACAACAAATATAAAACTATGTTGTTGCGAGCGATAGCGTATCAATCGCTCGGAAGCCGGGCAGCTATACAGGGCGAACAGACCTCCGTGCGGTTGCTTCGTGCCTCGCGATAATAAAAAACACGTCATTGCTGTAAGATACAAAGCAATGACGTGAAAACTTAAAACCTTTACTTCTGGGAAAAACTTAACCTTATTTTTTATCTGATGACTTATCGTTATCAGTGGCAGGCAGCTTTTTGCTTTCCTTACCAAACTTCTCGGTGTCCATCATTTCCATTAGTTTTAAGCCTAACAAACCGCTTATCGGGCCGTCGGAGCCGTTGTTGCCACCTATCAGCACATCTGGAATAACCTTGATGTGGCCCTTACCAATTTCTTCGGTAATTTTAAACTTGGTAAAGTTATCGCCACCCATTGCCTTAACCTGTAACTCGTAAGCTTCGGCGGTTGATTTACCTATGGCCATAATTTTTTCGGCTTCGGCTAAACCGGTTTTCGAAATCCTTTCGGCTTCGGCAGACGCGTTCAACTTGGTCGATTCGGCCTGTGCACCGGCACGTAAGCGGGTTGCATCAGCTTCGGCTTCGGCGCGCATTTTTGTGGCAGCCGCTTCGGCGTTTACCTGTAATTTTAAGCTGGTAGCCTCACCTTCCGATTTTTTTACCGCAGCATCAGCAGTGCGTTGGGCAATTTCAACACTTTGTTGCGCCTTTACAATTTCTTTTTGTATTTCGGCAATCGCGGTTTCTTTTTCTACGCCCTGGCGTTGTACCTGTGCCATACGTTGTGTTTCGTAAGTTTTTTCCTCTTCTTGCGCTATTTTACGGTCGGTTAAAGTTTTCATCAAAGCCTCTGGTGGCACAATGTCACCAATCAGCGTATCAACTGCATTCACGTTATACTCTTCCAGCACAATGCGGATATGCTCTTTGGCCGATTCCTGCCTTTCCTTACGGGAAGTTAAAAACGATATTACATCGCTATCCTGAGCCGAGTTACGGAAATAGTTACCAATGGTTGGCTCCAGCACTTGCGATACCAGGTTTAACATGCTACCAAAGCGGGCTATAACCTTTGGTGCCTCGTTTGCCGGGATGTGGATAATTTGGGCCACATCCAGGTTAAAAGGGAAACCATCTTTTGAACGTACAGTAATGGTACAAAGGTTTTTATCCAGATTGTGCGATTCGCTGCGGGCATTGGCCCAGTTAAGCACCAGGTTTGTGGTAGGCACCAGTTCCATTTTCATGGTGAAGGTGTTAATTGGATACTTACCGGGGCCCATAGGCTCCATCCACACACCGCGGAAACCCTTGCTTACTATGTTACCGTGTTTAAACGCATCACCGGTCATGTCTTGCCCGTCTTCGCCTATGTATGATATTACCACACCTACATAACCAATAGGTACGTCCGTCATCGGGATCTCTTCTATTTGTACCGCCCATTTATTAACGTTGTACGAACCGGCTAATATAATTTGAGGTTGCAAACCACGGTTACCGCCGTTAATTAAAAAGGCATCAATATCCTGAAAGTTGTTATGCCCTTCCACATTTTTACCGGCTATCTGGCCCATGGTAATGGGCAAACCATCCATCATGGTGATAATACCAACCATATTTTCGTGAATAACGGTCATATCGGCAACGGTAATGGTAAACGCATAGGTGTTGATACGATAAGTACCGGCGGTTATAATAGCCGTTTGCCTACCTTTTTGGCCACCGTTTAACAAAAACTTTTCGCTATCCTGAAAATTATCACAATCAACCTTGCGGCCCAAAATGTTACCTGTAGGTATTTCGGCACCATCCTTTGATAATATAAGGCCAATTTTACCTTGCGGGATAACGGTAAACGCTTCGAGCACAACAACATATTGCCACGGAAACATAAACCAGTACATACCCGGTGCAAGTGTGCGCGCCTGGTAACCGGCTTCGCCTTTTGTGGCAATGATACGGCCATCGGGCAGAGACTTGTCTTCGCCATACAGCACAAATTTTTTGGTAACCAAACCTATCTTGTCTTCGGGCACCATCACCATACCGAAGATGATGCGGAGGATAGTTTTGTAAAATAAAATACATAAAACGGGGATAATAACCCACCAATAAATTGCTACATAATTCATATTCTTATTTGATTTAAGTTGGCACCAAGTACCATATAAACGCGGAATCCGTCAACAAAAATGTCATCAAACCGTCTGCATCACACTTTATTAAAATAAGTGCAATGCAATATTGCGTAGCAAAAAATAAATAAAACTTAAACCATAAAAAAGCCTATAATTACATTATTTGCAATTATAGGCGGTGTGTATTTTTTTATTAAAATTGCCGCAGAGAGGCTTGAGAGGTGGTTTTGATGGAATTTCTGCCCAAAAACAGTATGATGGCGGATTTATTTACTATTCAACTCGTCAGATAGCCAGGCTTGAAGCCCGCCCTCCTGATCCAACTTTATCAGCTTTTCAACCCTTTTATCCCTGATAATGAGCTTATCTTTTTCATATTTGGCAAATAAGGCTTTCATCCCGGCCATGCGGGCACCGGTTTGCGCGCCCAACATATGGCCCTGCAATACAAACCGGGCATATCCGGCCAGATACGTAACCAGCAGGTCATTATTTTTATCACCAAGTTCATTAATCCCTTCAGATGTTTCTACTGTAACATATGGGCACCGTTGTATCCAGGTCATTATAAACGCCGCTACGTCTACCCTTTTCAATCGCTGTTCGTTATAAGGTGTTTGCTCAAACCAACTGACGGCTTTTATCAGATCGGGTTCATATTTTCTAAAATCGGCTTGAGTGTTAAATTCATAGTTTTGCGGCACCTCAAAAGTTTGCGCTTTTGCTAAAGTACACACGCTAAAAAGCAAAACTATTAATAAAAAACACTTGGTTTTCATGCCTTTTTAACCTTAAACGCAACCATAACATCGCCCCAAACAAAGTAAACCTTGCCCGACTTTTTGATATTAAACTTCAATCGCTCCGTAAACTCGGGCGCGGTTCCTGTATTTACGGTTATGCGCAGCGCATCATTAGCCTCGCTATATATGGTGCCCCACTGGTTCCAGGTTTTGTTGAAAATGATAACCCATTTTTTTTCGCCGGGTACCGAGTATAAACTGTATTTGCCGGCAGGTAAACGTTTGCCTTCTATTTTAACATCTTTATCAATTTCAAAAACGGTAGCCTCGTTTGCACCTGTGCGCCAAACTTTGCCGTAAGTTGCAATTTCGTTACCGCCTATGGCGCGCCCTTTTACCCCTGGCGAGCCGTAACTTACTTTTATAGTTATACCCTTACGGGTTGTAACGGTAACACTATCCGGCGGACTTAACCGCTTGGTTTTATCTTCGGGCTTTTTTTGTGCCGAGGCACTAAAAACTATTAATAAACAAGTAACAAGCAGGGCAAATGGTAATAGCTTTTTCATGAGTAATGGCGTTTTAATTAGCAATACAATAATACTAATTATTGTTATCACCAGTTTATTAACCTTATGTCATAATAACGCGTTATGGTTTGGCTGTAAAGGCATCAATCATTTTCATTACAATAACGGCATCATCTATCGAACATAAATTTTCGCCTTCGTTTTTAAAATAGGCTACTACGCGCTCAATCATGGGTTGTTGTATATGTTCGGGGTGCACAAAATCAATTACCTGTATGTCGTCTTCCTCGTCATTGTGCCATATTACGTTTTTACCAAAAAACGGAAAGCTGATGCTGCCATTACTGCCCACAATCATGCACTCATCAATCTGGTCCTCATCATCAACATTAAAACTCCATGAGCCGTTGACGGTAATATTGTTTTCAAACAGGGCCAGGCCGGCAACATGATCGTCGGCGGCGCTTAAACCAGCCTGATTTATTGATATGCCGTGCATGTATTTCGGTTGGCCAAAAAAGTAAAGCATTAAATCCAACTGGTGCGGTGCCAAATCGTGAAAATACCCGCCGCCCGACAAGGCCGGGTCAACGCGCCAGTTTTGCTCGCTATCGGCAATCAATTGCGGCTTGCGGGCCTGCCACATTTTTATCTGCACGGTACGCACATCGCCAATAGCCTTGGTATCTAATAGGTTTTTAACATACAAAAACATAGGCACCGCGCGGCGGTAATGCGCCACACTTAATTTAGCGGTTGATTGTTTAAGCGCATCGGCTATTTCCTGAGCTTCGGCAGCGTTTAAGGTAACGGGCTTCTCTACGTAAACGTTTAAACCCCGCTTTAAAGCTTCAATTGCATAATCTTTGTGCGACGATGGCGGAGTAGCAATGTATATCGAGTTAATTTCGGGGTCGCTCATCAGTTCGGTAGCATCGTTGTACCATTTACCAACATTGTGCCGCTCGGCATAGTCAATTGCCTTAACTGCATCGCGGCGCATAACGGCTATAAGCTCGCTATCGGCCACTTTGTTAAATGCAGGACCGCTTTTCACCTCGGTTACGTTACCGCAACCAATAATTCCCCATTTTATCCCGCTAACCCCCTGAAGGGGAATTTTATTATCCTGATCCATTTTACCCCCTATCCCCCTGAAGGGGAAATATTATTAGTTAGTTTATTTTTTATCTTGATTCTCGATTCTTGATTCTTGATTCTAGCATCTTACTCCTTGATGCTATCCTAAAATCAGTTCTATCCTTTGCAACTCTTCGCTGCTGAATTTGATATTCTCCAGGCATTTTATGGAGTCGAGTAATTGCGCGGGCTTGCTCGCACCAATTAGCACGGTAGTTACACGTTCGTCTTTTAATATCCAGGCTAAGGCCATTTGAGCCAGCGACTGGCCACGTTCAACGGCTATATCATTTAACTGTTTTATTTGCGAGAGCCTTGCTTCGGTAATGTTGTTTTCGGTTAAAAAACCAACACCTTTTGCCACGCGCGAATCGGCAGGGATGCCACCTAAATATTTATTGGTTAACAAGCCCTGTGCCAACGGCGAAAAAGGTATGCAGCCAACTCCGTTTGCGTGTAAAACATCAAGCAAGCCTTCGGTTTCAACCCAGCGCTCAAACATAGAGTATTTGGGCTGATGTATTAAACAAGGTGTACCCAGTTGTTTCAATATACTGATGGCTTCGGCCGCCTCCTTCGGGCGATAGTTAGAAATGCCAACATATAGCGCCTTACCCTGCCTAACAATGAGGTCGAGCGCAGCCATCGTTTCTTCAAGTGGCGTATCTGGGTCGGGCCGGTGGTGATAAAATATATCTACATATTCCAGGCCCATCCGTTTCAGGCTTTGGTCGAGGCTGGAAACCAGGTATTTTTTTGATCCCCATTCCCCATACGGGCCTTCCCACATGTGGTATCCGGCTTTTGTTGAAATGATGAGTTCATCGCGGTAAGCTGCAAAATCTTCTTTCAATATCCTGCCAAAGTTAATTTCGGCCGAACCCGGCGGCGGGCCGTAATTATTAGCCAGGTCAAAATGGGTGATACCGCTATCAAAAGCAGTGTGCAATGTTTTGCGATAGTTATCCATAAGGTCAACATCGCCGAAATTGTGCCACAGGCCCAATGATATAGCCGAAAGTTTAATACCGCTTTTACCGCACCGGCGATAAAGCATATTAGAATATCTGTTTGAAGCTGGCGTATAAGGCATAGGTTATTTATCTGAGGTAAAAATATAAAGAAGATTTAAGAAGCAAGAACCAGGATTCAAGATAAACGGTGCATTATTAAAAATGTACGGAATCTACTTCATAATTCGTTGTACCATATTCGATGTTCATTATCAAGTGCCTTAATTAAAAACATGGTATTCATGGCACCTCTAACACCCTCAATAACTACCAAACCCAATAGCCAATTACAAAACCTTAATCTGCAACATATTCTAATATATCGCCAGGTTGGCAATTGAGTGCCAGGCAAATAGCTTCGAGGGTTTCAAAACGTATGGCTTTGGCCTTGCCGGTTTTTAAAATAGAAAGGTTGGATAGTGTAATGCCTACCTTGGCGCTCAATTCGTTAAGCGACATTTTGCGTTTGGCCATCATTACATCAAGGTTTACTATGATAGCCATATTATATGGTTAAATCCATTTCGTGTTGGTTTTTAACACCGCGCTGGTAAAATGAAATAACCATGCGCAATATCCATATGCTCGTTGTAAAAAAGATAACATTAAAATGGCTGCCAAATTTATAGCCTGCCAAACCGTGTTTACTATTGTTTACCCATTGCATGTTGTAACCGTAATTTAAGCTTTCAAAAATAAGCCAAATTAGGCCGAGGTTACAAAGTACACTTATTTGCTTTAAATGCCTCGGGTTAAAAGGATCGGCAAAATTAAAATTACGTATGATGATTAACACAAACACGCACAGCGCCAGCTTTAATACCGAACCGGCAAAGCTATCGGCTTGTGCAAAGGCGTTATTGTTATCACCATTATTGAGCATTAAAAACTCTACAGGGGTGGTAACCTCAAACTCTACAAGGGCGCTTTGCATGGTATAACTGGCGGGGTATTTTACACCATTAAACATAACCTCGCCATTTGGTTTTTGATTTTCTAACAGCACATATCGCTTTAAGTTAAAGCTGGATGTTAACTGAAACATGATCATTATTACATAAAAAATAACCGTCCAAATAATTGATGATTTTATCAGGCTGGCCGGAAAAAGGAAGCTAAAAAACTTATTCATAAATACTTTACTTAAATAAATAACTGCACAATGGTAAAACAAAATTTTGGTTATCTCAAATTTATTTATTGTTTTACAATAAATATTTATTTCAAATCAAGTAAATTTGTGTTGGGAACTTTTAAATAAAAATTGCGCTGCCGGGCTTGCAAATGTTATTTTTTAACAACATTTTCATACTATTGCACGTTGTAGTAAAAATTACCGAATAGACGTATATTCCATAAATGAGACAACTCAAAATAACCCAATCCATTACTAATCGGGAATCGCAGTCGTTAGACAAGTATCTCCACGAAATAGGAAAGGTTGACCTGATAACTGCCGAAGAGGAAGTAATACTTGCGCAAAAAATAAGAGAGGGCGACCAGGTTGCCCTTGAGCGTTTAACTAAAACCAATTTGCGCTTTGTTGTTTCGGTAGCTAAACAATACCAAAACCAGGGCCTAACCCTTGGCGACCTGATTAACGAAGGTAACCTGGGTTTAATTAAAGCCGCCAAGCGTTTTGACGAAACAAAGGGTTTTAAGTTTATATCGTACGCCGTTTGGTGGATACGCCAATCTATACTACAAGCCATTGCCGAGCAATCGCGCATTGTGCGTTTGCCCCTTAACCAGGTAGGCTCGTTAAGTAAAATAAGCAAAGCTTTCTCAAAACTGGAGCAGGAATACGAGCGCGAACCATCGCCCGAGGAACTGGCCGACATACTGGAAACTACGGTTGAAAAAATATCAGACACGTTAAGCAATTCGGGCCGCCATGTATCAATGGATGCGCCATTTGTTACCGGCGAAGAAAATACGCTGCTGGATGTATTGGATAACCACGAACCCAATACCGATTCGCATTTAATTAACGAATCGCTGGCCGAAGAGATCAGGCGGTCGTTATCATCATTAACCGAGCGTGAGCGCGAAATTGTGGTGTTATTTTTTGGCCTGGGCTCAAACAGCCCTTTCTCGTTAGAAGAAATTGGCGAAAAGTTTAACCTCACCCGCGAGCGCGTAAGGCAGATAAAAGATAAGGCATTGCAACGTTTAAGGCATACCTCGCGCAGTAAAATATTAAAATCGTATTTAGGTTAACATTTCGGGTTTATTGCCTAATTTTAGCATATGTGGGCACACCGGAAATTGATTGTTATATTTTACAGACCGCTGTTTATTGCAAACATTGCCTTTAATTTTATTGCTTTACTCTTCATCCATATTTTTGGATGGGGGCTTGCACTCAATGCCTTATTTATTAAAGCAGCAGGTTATGCTATATTAGTAGGCTACCAATACACGCTATACAACAAAACCTATTTTTACTATCGAAATTCGGGTGTACCGATTAGAAAAATGTATGGCTACACTTTTTTGCTTGATTTTTTGGTTTTTGCATTAGCAACTCTTATTTATTGGATAGCTGCAAAATGAGTTATTCAATTTTAAAATCGGATAGTATAGAGATCGACTTTGATGGCCGCAAAATTTTGCAGGGCGTTTATCTAGAATGCAAACAGGGCGAAGTGCTGGGCTTATTAGGGCGAAACGGTTGTGGCAAATCAACCTTATTAAAAATTATTTTTGGCTCGGTTACGCCATCGCATAAATACGTAAGTATTGATGGTGTGTATGTAAACAAAGGATACACCAACGGCCAAATTGCTTATCTGCCACAGCATCATTATTTACCTACGGGTGTTAAAATAATCAGCTTGGCAAAGCAAATTATTGACCCATTGGTATGGGATGAATTTGCGGCTTACCCTATTTATCAAACTTATTTTAATAAAACGGTAAACGATATATCCGGCGGCGAATGGCGGCAACTGGAAATGTTGATGGTGTTATACAGTAAGGCCAAATTTATTTTGTTGGACGAGCCTTTTACCCACATCTCGCCTATCCAGGTTGAAGAGTTTAAGGGAATTATTACCGCACGGGCAAAAACCCGGGGCATTATAGTAACCGACCATTATTATAGAAACGTGCTGGAAGTTAGCGACAGGCTACTTTTATTAAACAATGGCTACACCCAAATGATAAGCAACCAGGCTGATTTAGTAACTTACGGCTATCTTAGCGTTTAATATTTCGCCACAACATCATCATCATGACTATACCTATTTACCAGGCCGATGCCTTTACCGATACCCTTTTTGGCGGTAACCCGGCGGCTATTTGCCCTTTAACCGAATGGCTGCCTGCCGAAACCATGCAGCAAATAGCTGCCGAAAATAACCTTGCCGAAACCGCCTACTTTGTAAAAACGGATAATGGCTACAGCCTGCGCTGGTTTACCCCCGAACTGGAAATTGACCTTTGCGGCCATGCCACTTTAGCCAGTGCCCACATTTTATTTACCGAGTTGGGTTATGAAGGCGATGTGATTAGTTTTGAAACGCAAAAAGCAGGTGTATTAACCGTAACAAAAGAAGGCGACCGGTACACGCTCGATTTCCCCTCGCGGCCACCACAGCCTATACCCCTACCAATGGATTTGATTAAGGCTCTTGGCGGCAAAATACCCGTTGAGGTATTAAGAGGCCGTGATTATTTTGTGGTTTACGAAACCGAAGAAGATGTGCGCGAGTTAAAACCCGATTTTAACTTGTTAGCCAAAATAGATGCTATTGGCATTATTGTAACCGCCGAAGGCGAAAGCGACAACGTTGATTTTGTATCGCGGTTTTTTGCACCCGCAGCGGGCATTAATGAAGACCCGGTAACCGGATCGGCACATTGTAACCTGATACCTTACTGGGCCGATATGCTGGAGAAGGATGAATTGCATGCCTTCCAGATATCATCCCGAAAAGGCGAGCTTTGGTGTACCAACAAAGGCGACCGTGTGCTGATGAGCGGCAAAGCGGTTACTTATTTAAAAGGTGAGATTTTTGTTTAGGTGAAAGGCGAATGGCAGAAAGGTAAAAGGCGAAAGCTGAAAGGTAAAAGGTGAAAGGAAAAAGGTAAAAGCTGAAAGGTTGTTTCCGCTTGATGCAAAAGCTTTGGGCTTTTAGCTTTTGGCTTTCACCTTTGTAGAATCGGTATTCCAACAATTAAAAGCCGGCAAAACTGAAATAACCTTTGGATCCAGCGAGGCAAGGGCCAACGCCGGTAAAGAAGATTTAACGGCTGCTTTTAACTTAATAAACCCAAGTTAACAGTAATTTTTAATTGTTTTTAAGTTTCAAAATTAAATTATAAACCTCTCTCACGTTCTCAATCAACGTGAGAGACGGTAATTTACTTGCGCCCCTTAAACGAATCCCGTTTCGGCCAAACCAGGTTGTATCCGTATTTAAGGTTATCGTTCCCCAACTATCGTAACGCTCGCTAATTTCGATCTTAGGAATAGAATTTATATCGTAAGACGATACATCTTCTGAGAATATGCCTTCTTCAATTATTATTCTTGTTGCAGTAATTCCATACAGAGTATTTCTTCTCAGGGCACGATCCCAAAAAAGCCGTCCTATGCCTATATATAAACCTATTGTTAAAAAAATTGGAGCTATAAAAAAAGTAATTGGGCTTTTATTTATGTCGAGCAACGCCTTTAAAATGTTATAACACCAAATAATTGAAATTGGTATAAAAATCATGTCCCCAATAGTAAAAACAATTCCGCGCTTGGGGCGGCCTATCCATAAAAAGCTTTCGTTATATGCTAATTCAGTTTTAAATTGTTTCTGGGCTCCCGTGTTTGCATCCACAAGTTTTTTTTGGGGAAAGATACTATTTTCCGCACATATCAATACCCTACAGTAAACTGTTTTTTAATAAACTGCGGGTTTTCAACCTCATTTAAAATAGCAACGGCAAAGTCTTCCATTGATATATGGCTTTTGCCTTGTTCATCAACCAATAATTGCGTTGTACCTGTACGGAAATTGCCTGTACGTTCGCCTGGAACTATTTCGGCGGACGGGCTGGCGACTGTCCAGTCGAGTTCGTTTTCATTTTGCCAGGCTTTAAGTGCTTCGCGGTGGGCCTCGGCTACCGGCTTGTATTCGGCTGGAAAGTTAGGCGTATCAACTACCGCAATACCGGGCGAAGCTTCTAAACTACCCGCACCGCCAACTATAACAAGGCGTTTTACGTTAGCTTGCTTTAGCCCGTTACTTAACGATAAAACCAATTCAACAATGCTTGATGGGGCTGCGCCATGCGTAGGGCTGTAAGCACTTACAACGGCATCGTGGTTAAACACGGCACCCTCCACACTTTGCGATTCAAAAATATCGCCCCTGGCAACCGTAAGGCGTTCATGTATCAGGGTATAAGTTTCGGGTTTACGCGCTATGGCGGTAACATGATGCCCACGGTTAAGTGCTTCGGTAACTATACGGCTGCCTATGCGCCCGGCGGCTCCAAATATTGCTATTTTCATGGTAAATTGGGTTAATTATGTTGTTAAACACTAAATAACTTTGCAACGTAAAAGTTTTATTTAATTAAATAAAAGCATTTCGCTAATTTCAAAACCTGATATATAGTAGTGTCATTGCGAGCGATAATACAACAATAAAACTATGTAATTGCGAGTGGTAGCGTGGCAACCGCACGAAGAACGGCGAACTATACAGGGCGAATATTGCTTCCTTGTGTTTGCTTCGTTTCCCGCAATTACAAATTTATGATTTTGAGATACCGGGTTTAAATACATAATGCAGCTTACACGTTTAGAAGTTAAGGGTTTTAAGAGTTTTGGGGATAAAATAACCATCAATTTTAATGAGGGCATAACAGCCATTGTTGGCCCTAATGGTTGTGGAAAATCAAACGTGGTTGATGCCATTCGTTGGGTATTAGGCGAGCAGAGCACCCGTGCGCTGCGGTCGGAAAAAATGGAGAATGTGATATTTAACGGGAGCAAAAGCCGTAAACCGGGTAACCTTGCCGAAGTATCACTTACGTTTGATAACACCAAAAACATATTGCCTACCGAGTTTTCGCAGGTTACGTTAACGCGCAAGCTTTACCGCACCGGCGAGAGCGAATACCGGCTTAACGATGTGCAATGCCGCTTAAAAGATATAACCGATTTGTTTTTAGATACCGGTGTAGGCTCGGATTCGTACTCCATCATTGAGTTGAAAATGATTGAGGAGATCATCTCTAATAAAGAAAACTCGCGCCGCACTTTGTTTGAAGAAGCATCGGGCATATCCAAATACAAGCTTCGCAAAAAGCAAACCCTCAACAAACTTAAAGAAACCGAAGCCGACCTTGAACGGGTTGAGGACCTGCTATTTGAGATTGAAAAAAACCTAAAAACCTTAGAGAACCAGGCTAAAAAAACCGAACGCTATTACCGTTTAAAAGAGCAGTATAAAACGTTAAGTATTATGCTGGCCTCGTTCCGCATTGTATCCTTTAGCGATTCGCTGAAAAAGATAGAGGATCTGGAGCAGAAACAAACGATAGAAAAATCGGCCATAGTAACCCATATTGATACCCTGGAAGCCGGTTTACAGCAGCAAAAGCTGGACAGCCTTACCAAAGAAAAAAACCTGGCCACGCAGCAAAAGGCCACTAACGAATACGTAGCAAAAATTAAGGCTTACGAGAGCGAGAAAAAGATAAAGAACGAGCAGTTAAAATTTCAGAAAGATAAAGAGGCGCGTTTAAGCGATGAGTTGGAAAAAGACACCAACCAGCTTAACCACGTACTTTACAATATTAAGCGCCTGTCCGAAGAGCGTTTGCAGGAGGATGAAAAACTTGAAACGCTGAGAGAAAACCTTGCCGAACTAAAAAGCGTTGTTGACGAGTACCGCCAGGGCCAATTGGGCGCCAAAGCCGAACTTGACGAAATAGGCAATATTAACAACAGGCTGCAAAACCAGATATACAAGGCCGAGAAAGACCTAGACATTTTACAAATACAGCAGCAGGCCTTAGAGCAGGAGAGCCAGCGCAACATGGCCGATGCCGATAATAAAGAAGCCGAACTAAGCAGTTTTAACGATGCCATTGCCGAGCTTGAAACCCGTACCGCAACACTGGAACAAGAGCACCAGGCCGCTATAGACTTTGAACGTAGTCTTGCAGAAAAACTGCGCGAAACCGAGGCCAACCTTAGCACCACTAAAGACACCTTAACCCAAGAGGGCCGTAAACTTGATGCCAAACAAAACGAATACAACCTTACCAAAAGTATGGTTGATAACCTGGAAGGCTTCCCCGAATCGATACGGTTTTTAAAGAAAAACAGCGATTGGGCACGTAATGCTCCGCTATTTAGCGATGTTTTATTTTGCCGCGAAGATTACCGCGTTGCCATTGAAAACTACCTTGAGCCGTTAATGAACCACTATGTGGTTGAAAATTATGATGAAGCGATAAGCGCCATTAACCTGCTCAGTAAATCGGCAAGGGGGCGCGCGCAATTTTTTATACTGAGCAATTACCCTGCTGATGGCAGGCCCGAAGCATTTAACCGGCCCGATAACTGGATACCTGCATTAGATGTTATTGAGGTAGATAACCGCTACTATCCGCTTTGTGCGCACCTGCTTAAAAACGTTTACCTGGTAAACGACCAGGCCGAAACCGAACTCAACAACCAGCTATTGCCGCAAGGCATTGCCTTGCTGGGTATGAGCGGCAAGTTCAGCAAATCAACCTTTACCATGTCGGGCGGTTCGGTAGGGTTGTTTGAGGGTAAGCGTATTGGCCGGGCAAAAAACCTGGAGATACTGGCTAAAGAAATTAAAACCCACGAAGGCAAAATAGCGCAATACAAAAGCCAGATTAATGAGCTGCAAGTACAGTTAACAACCTTGCGGGCATCGGGCAAAACTGCCGAAATTAACCAAAAGCAACAGCAGCTAAACCAGTTAAACACGCAATTAATAACCGTAAAAACGCGCCGCGAACAGTACCAAACTTTTATTGAAAGCAGCCGCAACCGCAAGCAGGATATAGCGCAAAAAATAGATAGCATACTTGCCGATAAGGAAAAGTTATTACCTACCGTTGCCGAACTAAAATTGCAAAAGCTGGAGCAAAGCGAATTGCTTGCCGAAAAACAGGAGGCTTTTGCCGAACTATCCGAACATTTATCTGTACAATCGGCGCGGTATAACCAGGAGAATATAGCCTTTCACCAGCAACAAAACAGGGTAGCCGGATTGGCTAAAGACCTTGACTACCGTGAAATACAGCAGGAAAATTTAGACCAGCGTATTAAACAAAACAAAGCCGAATTGGATGTGGTAAAAGCTGCCATTATGGATAACATGAAGCAGAGCGACCACTCGGACGATGACCTGCTTGAAATGTATGGCCAGCGTGAAGAACTGGAAAAGGCGGCACAAACAGCCGAACAAGAATACTACGCTTTTCGCGAAAAGATAACGTTTGCCGAAAACGAGATCAGCAATTTGAGGCGCAATAAAGATAACGCCGAGGCTATTGAAAATAAACTAAAAGACGAAAAGAACAACCTTAAACTGGAACTAAACGCTTTAAAAGAAAGACTATCGGTTGAGTTTAGTGTTGATATAGAAGATTTGCTTGAAACAGAAGTACCTGAGGACGAAAATGAAAGTGGCCTGCGCGAAAAAACCGAAAAGCTAAAAAAACAACTGGACGAGTTTGGCCCCATTAACCCTATGGCTGTTGAAGCCTACCAGGAAATGAGCGAACGCTATCAGTTTATACAGACACAAAAAAAGGATTTAAGCGAAGCCAAGTTTTCGTTACTTGCAACTATACAGGAGATTGACGACACGGCTAAAGAAAAATTTATGCTGGCCTTTACAATGGTTCGCGAAAACTTTATTAAAGTATTCCGGTCGTTATTTAACGAAGAGGATTCGTGCGATTTGATATTGAGCGACCCCAATAATCCGCTCGAATCAGACATTGATATTATTGCCAAGCCTAAAGGTAAAAGGCCATTGTCTATCAACCAACTGTCGGGCGGCGAAAAAACGCTTACGGCTACAGCCATCCTATTTTCGCTCTACCTGCTAAAACCTGCTCCCTTCTGTATTTTTGATGAGGTTGACGCCCCGCTTGACGATACCAATATTGATAAGTTTAACAACATTATCCGCAAGTTTTCAAAGGAATCGCAGTTCATCATCGTATCGCACAACAAACGCACCATTGCCAGCACCGATATTATTTACGGCGTAACCATGGTTGAGCAGGGTATATCACGCGTAGTGCCGGTAGATATGCGCGAACTGGCAGATTAAAGCCGCGTTGCGGCTCGATGTGCAGATGAGTAAATATGCAGGTGTGCAAATGGAGAGAAGATTTGACAACTTTTAAAAAGTTGTCAAATCTAAACAAGGCTCAATGTGCAGGTGTGCAAATGAAATGATGAGATATAAAAATTCTTCAGTATTTATTCATTCACACATTGAAATTATGTGTACACATCAAAATCATTTGCACATTTACTCATCCGCACATCAAAATCATTTACTCATCTGCACATCCGCACATTGAAATTAATGTCTTCGCCTTGCTTTAAATCTATCCTTAAATAACATTCCGGTAAAGGCATTATGGTCTTTAATTTTACTGTTTAGCTCGGCTTGTTGGGCAACAGATAGTGTGGGTACGCCGTTAGTGCTTTCTATTTGCTTATCGGGTATTGAAAAGGTGCCTACATTAATGTATGATAACGAGCGGGCCAGCAAGTTTTCGGTAGGGTCACCAAAGTCGTGAGCAACATCATCTGCCGAATAATAGCCGGGGTAATCGGTTGAGCCGGCCGTCATGCCCGAATAATAGCCACCCTGGCCAGCCGAGTTTTTGGTTTCAAATTCGGACAAATACAACTCGTAGGTATCAATTGGGATATAAAAAAAGCCAACCGGTTTACCGTATGATGTGGTACCAACCAGTTTAACATTCATGTGCGGGCGCAAATTATTAATGGTAAGCTCGCTTGCCGATGCCGTGCGGCCGGTTATAATAAAAATTACGTTCCCGGTAATGTTGAGCGTTTTTTGTTTAGAAAAATAGGATGTATTGTTAGCTATCGTAAAATCATCCTTAGCAAAACCCAGGTTAGTTAACAAGGGATAATTGTTGGCTTGCAGTTTATTATTATAATAAGCCGTGTACATTGGGCTGCCGCTTAAGCTGGCAGGTGCAATAAGGTTATCTAAATATTCGGCTGTTTCAACAAAGCCGCCGCCGTTGTAACGCAGGTCAACCACTAAATCGGTTATATTTTGGGCAATAAAGTAATTAAAGGCAGCATCTAAGGGAGCCTTGGCATTAGTTTTTAAATCGGTAAAGGTTGATAACACAAGGTAACCTACCTTTTTGCCGTTTGAGGTGGTATAAACCGAATCTTTCATAACCGGGTTAGCCGTATAACTTGCAGCAGTAACTGTAGCGGTGTAAGTTGTACCGTTACTACGCTGCAAAGTCATGGTGATACTATTTGCAGATAACGCCCTGTTTATATAATTGATATTGGTTGAGTTTGTATCTAATTTGGGTACGCCCACTATATTTGTAATAAGTTCGCCGCGATGGAGGCCTGCGTTTGCTGCTGGCGACCCCGGATTAACATACCGCACGCGCAAATCGGTATTAGAAAGGGGGCCAAAAACCGGGAAAAAGCCAAAGTCGGCATTATTACCGCCCAATATGGTTGATGTTTGTCCCTGATCTATAAATGAATATTTTGACTCGCCCGGATACGATCTATTATACTCATACGGTTTACCGGTAACCGGGTTTATTTTGTATTGCGAAAGTGCATCAACCTCCTTTTGCAGTGCAGCTAAATCGCTGCTTGCGGTAAAGCCGCGGGGGTTAAAAGCATCGGTTGTTGGCAGGGCATCGTACCATAAATAATCTTCCCTGGCATACATGTAAACAGAATCCTTCACCAAATCAATCGATGGTGTTTCGGTATGGTGTTTGCACGATGTTGTTGCCAGGGCTGTTAGGGCTACAAAAAGCAAGTAAAAGTTTTTTTTCATAAGTGGTTATCAGGGCGGTAATTAATAATAGCTAACGCAAAAATTATCGCCTTAGTTTATTTGGTAAGATAATAATTTTCAGCGTATTGCCAGCGGGGTAAGCGCTTATAATATTAACAAATTTACAAAATCAACACCGCTTGCTTCGGCGCAAAGCTTATCTGTTTGGCTATTACCAACCATTACAATATCGCGGCGCTCCAGGTTATGCTGTTTTAAAATATAGTGCAGTGCATCGGGCTCGGGCTTGGCCTTAATCTCATCAGCAAAGTAGCAAACCAGGTACTGCTCAAGGCCATGCCATTCGGTTTGTTTTATTTTATTGAGTTGCTGCAGCGGGTTACCGTTGGTTAAAATAAATAGCTGTTTCCTGTCAACCACAATATCCTGCAAAAGGCTTAACGCCTGCTGGTATAATAAAAGTTTTAAAGGCAGGCGCGCCGTTTGGTGCAGCAAATCAAAATTATAACGGTATTGGCCGTCAACATTAAAGCGCTGCTGCACGCGGTTAAATACGTATTCGGCACCTTCGGTCTCAAAAGTTTGGGTCATTAATTTGGTAAGTACCTGCGCATCAAGCATTTCTTTATATTCTAAAAAACTGGCAAACAGGTAATATACCTGTAACAGGTAATCCTTTTCGGGATAAAGCACATTATCCAATTCAAATACAAACGCTTTTTTCCGTTTGTCAATATCAGCGTAAGTAAGCATTAATCGGCAGTAAAAATTATATAGTTTTCGTTATTCACTTTAAAAACTCCGTTTGTAGTTTTATTGTGCAACAAGGCAACGGCATTTAAAAAATCGCCTACTACAACACGGCCACTTTCTAAAATAACAATATCGCCTGTAAGGGTTTGCGGGGGTGGGTTGTTATCAATAAGCTCTGTAGAGGGAATGATGAGCGTAATATCAAACTCCTCAAACAGTTGCCTTGCCTGGGCAAGTGGCAATAACTCGTCGCGCCGGAGGGCGTAAACCTTACTTATTTGCTTATCCAAACAAAGCGAAAGCATTTGGTGCACAAAGGCCGCCGACCGTGGATTTGGGGTTTTAACCATTCTACCGGCTGTTACCATCAACTCCGGAATGTCCTGGTAATCGCCGAGTATCACATCGTCTGGTCCTAAAATTTTTTTCAACTGTTGCGCCTGCGCCGAATTTGCCGCCGTAATTAATGCATTCATCATACCCTCCTTATAAATTTTCAACCATCAACCCATCTTTCATTAGTATTTTACGGTCAGAGAGGTCAGAAAGTTCTTCATTATGGGTAACAATTATAAATGTTTGGTTAAACTCGCGGCGCAGGTCAATAAACAACTGGTGCAATTCGCGCGCGTTGGTAGAATCGAGATTGCCCGACGGCTCATCGGCTAAAATTAAAGCTGGATTGTTGATGAGTGCCCTGGCCACCGCTACCCGTTGCTGCTCGCCGCCCGATAACTGGCCGGGTTTATGATCGGCCCGGGCAGAAAGCCCCAATATGCCCAGCAAATATTTAGCGCGTTTTTCGGTTTCGGTTTTTGACTGGCCGCCTATAAACGCCGGGATACAAACGTTTTCGATAGCCGAAAACTCGCCCAGTAAATGATGAAACTGAAATATAAAGCCGATATGTTTGTTACGAAATGCACTGAGCTGAGACTTGCTTAACGCACTAACATCCTGATCTTTAATTACCACAGAGCCCGAATCGGCTTTATCAAGCGTACCAATAATATTAAGCAGCGAACTTTTACCTGCCCCGGAGGCACCTACAATGCTTACAATTTCTCCACGGTTAACCGCAATATCAACCCCTTTTAGTATTTGCAACGTACCGTATGCTTTATTAATAGATGTGGCTTTGAGCATATTGCAAAGTACTTATTAAATGTGCGGATGTGCAAATGTGCATGATTGATTTATGTGAGATCCGGTGCATAGCTACGTAAAACGCCGCCACTAATCGGCAGCAAAGGTTTTGGGTAACAGCTTACCGCTGGCCCGCATCAGGTTATCAGTAGCCTGTAATATTTTGGCCTTTAGTTTTTCGTTATAATTAGGGTGAGCCGCTAAAAATGCATTTACAATACGGGCGGCTTCGGCACTTTGATAGCTGCCGAATGTGCTTGACAGCCATGATTGCGGAAAAAATATATCGCCGGTTACCTGTATGTTTTCCAGCATATCTAAACTTTTTGCCAAATACTTTACCGATGTATTTTGCCTTAGCGGATGGTGCAGATAAAACAGTGCGGTTAGCACATTTGCCTCTTTACCCCGGTTTTTTAATTGTTGCAGGCTGGCAAAAAATTCATCGCGCACCTTTTCATCGGGCGATAAGGCAGGGCGGATAAATTCAAATCGTTTTTTCCTGTCGGCATCAGTGATGCGTAAATACTGCTTACTCAGTATGGCAGTATCGGCATCGTTGCGCAGGGCAAGCGAAAACGATAAGGCGGTATAATCATCTTCAGAAAGTTTTATCCCGGCAGGCGGCTGTTGCTGCTGCCATACCTGGTAAAGTAAATTGCGCGCCTGCGCGCTCAAATAAATTCCCTGGTAGGTATTAAACAACACTTTTTTATTGTTTGCAGTTTTTTGATACTGTAAAGCCAGCCATAGGCTATTCTCTAAAACAGGGTTAATTTTAAGGCGGTTTTGCGGTGTAATAAACTGCCAGTAAATAGTGCCTATATAGCCGCTTATAAGGCGCAGGGGCATTTCTTCTTTCTCGGCACTTAGGGCCTTGATGTACAAATTAAGCAAGCTTAAAGGCTTGATAAAACGACCCGAAAGCATGTTTTCGTACAGTGAAATATAGGCCGATGTGCGCATTAAAGGATCGGTGATATCCATAACCGAAGTACACAAGTCGGCATCTGCCGGAAACAAGCCATAACCCTCGCCACCCGAATTAAACAAAATATACATAGGGCGTTTAAGGCCAATGGCTTCTTGTATATCAGTTACGCCTTTAGTTATGTTTACGGTTATAACCTTGGTTAAGTGCGGATAAAACAACGCTACTTCAAAACTTTGCGGCCAAATACGGCTGCCGCCCTGTTCGGCATGCTGTATCAATATTAAGTGGTTTATTTTTCCTTTTTTAGTTACCAGACTATAACTAAACGTGGGCCTGCCGGGTTGGTTAACCCATACGTTGTTCCAGGCATTTAAATCATGAGTGGTGTATTTGCTTAGTATCTTAATTAAATCGGGCCAGGTGGCGTTGCGGTAGGCGTAGGTTTTAAGGTATTCGCATACGCCTTGCCTAAAATTATCTTTTCCCATTAACAACTCCAGTTGCCGCATCATAATTGGGGCCTTATGGTAAATAATATTGCCGTAAAGCGAGCCGGCATCTTTTAGGTTATTTAGGCTTTGCCTTATGGGATTAGCACCCGGAGTACGGTCGACACCATAAGCTGCCGGGAAATGGTCGGTTAAAAACTTCAGGTTAAAGGTACCCTCACCCATTAACGACTCTGTTATTTTATCGGCCATAAAGTTGGCAAATACCTCCTTCATCCAAACATCGTTAAACCAATCCATGGTAACCATATCGCCAAACCACATGTGGGCGGTTTCGTGCGAAATGAGGTTTAGGCGGGCAATAATCTGATCTTGCGTAGCACCGGCGTCTAAAAACAGGCTTGACGCTTTGTATTGTACAACGCCCGGATGCTCCATACCGCCAAACTGAAAATCGGGAATGGCTGCAAACCCCATTTTTTTAAACGGATATGGGATGCCTGTCCAGTTTTCTAAAAAATTTACGGCATCGGCATGGGCCTTAAATATGGCCGGGTTGCTTAAATGGAGCTTCGCAGTATCGGTTTCGCGGAAAAAAAGTTCGGGCTTTAGCTTTGTATCGTGCGCGTTGTAGGCAAACCGGCCCGCCACAAACGAAAATAAATAGGTGCTTAAAGTTTCTGTTTTATCAAAGTCGTAATATTTAAAATCGGCATCAACTCTAAAATCTTTAATTGGTGCGTTGGCCATAACCGCCCAGTTGGCCGATACCTTTATGCTTAGCTGAAACGTTGCTTTTAAATTGGGCTGGTCAAAACATGGGAAAACAGTTCGGGCCCTGTCGGGTACAAACAAGGCATACAGGTAATCGTCGTTACGGTTCAAAGCGCCGTTGCCGGCCAAAAAATCAATCGACAGGGTATTATTGCCTTCGGTTAAATATTTGGCTTCAAGCAATAGGTGTTCTTTCAGCAAATTAACTTCTGCGGTTTTGCCATTTATAGTTAACTTTTTAATACGGGAGGCATCTTCTTTAAAATCAAGCTGTAGCGGCTGGCCGGTTTGCTTAAAGTTAAAGGTAAGGGTTTCGGTAGCCGCAATATCTTCTGCCTTATTGGCGGGTATGTTAAAATTGAGTTGATATTGAATGCTGCTGAGGTGAGCAGCCCTAAAATCGGCCAGGGATTGTGATACACCGGTTTCTACCGTTGTTTGCGCCCCTGCTATGTGTGCGCATAAAAATAGGAATACCGCCAAAAGGCAGATTTTTAAAAAGTGCATCGGTATAGGTTATTTGAGGCAAATTAATAAAAATTATTAGCTGTTGATAGTTATATAGCCTAGTAGACAGCATAATTTGATTTTTTTGCTGCAAATTAAAGCAAACCCTTACCAGTATGTTAATATTACATCATTGGTTATGGTAAAATAATGCATAAAAAACGCGTTTGTGCTTTATTGTAACGGTTGAATTTAATAGCTTTACCGCACAAAATATCTCAAAAGATGAATATTCACGAATACCAGGGTAAAGCTATACTAAAAAGTTTTGGTGTAAGAATTCAGGAAGGCATTGTTGCCGATAATGTTGAGCAGGCTATTGAGGCTGCCAAAAAACTAAAGGAAGACTTTGGGTCGGACTGGGTGGTTGTTAAAGCTCAAATACACGCAGGTGGCCGTGGTAAAGGCGGCGGCGTTAAGCTGGCTAAAAACCTTGACGATGTGAAGGAAAAAGCAGGTGCCATTTTAGGTATGACCCTGGTTACCCCGCAAACCGGGCCAGAAGGTAAGTTTGTGAGCAAGGTTTTAGTTGCACAGGATGTTTACTACCCCGGTGCTACCGAAACCAAGGAGTTTTACATGAGCGTATTGCTTGACCGCGCTGCCGGCCGTAACATCATTATGTACAGTACCGAAGGTGGTATGGATATTGAAGAAGTTGCCGAACACACTCCGCACCTGATATTTAAAGAAGAAATTGACCCGAAGGTTGGCTTACAAGCTTTCCAGGCACGCAAAATTGCTTTTAACTTAGGTTTAAGCGGCGATGCGTTTAAGGATATGGTAAAATTTGTTGCTGCTTTGTATAAAGCTTACGATGCTACAGATTCGGCCATGTTTGAGATAAACCCTGTTTTAAAAACAAGTGATAACAAAATATTAGCTGTTGATGCCAAGGTTAATTTAGATGATAACGCTTTGTACCGTCACCCGGATTTTGCCGCTTTACGCGACACTGCCGAGGAAGACCCAATGGAAGTTGAAGCAAGCCTAAGCAACCTTAACTATGTTAAGCTTGATGGTAACGTTGGCTGTATGGTTAACGGTGCCGGTTTAGCTATGGCTACTATGGACATCATTAAAATTGCCGGTGGCGAGCCTGCTAACTTTTTAGACGTTGGCGGTACCGCTAATGCACAAACTGTTAAAGCGGCTTTCAACATTATTTTGAAAGACCCTAACGTTAAAGCCATCCTAATTAACATATTTGGTGGTATTGTACGTTGCGACCGTGTTGCTCAAGGTGTTATTGACGCTTATAAAGAAATTGGCGATATACCGGTTCCGATCATTGTGCGTTTGCAAGGCACCAATGCTGTTGAAGCTAAAACTTTGCTTGACGAAAGTGGCTTAAAAGTAAAATCGGCCATATTGTTAAAAGAAGCTGCCGATAGGGTTAAAGAAGTATTTGCTGCTTAATTAGCCTAAATATAATTTTGAAGGGGAAAAGTGAGAGCTTTTTCCCTTTTTTGTTTTTATTCGGGGATTATAAATCCCCGGTTACGGAGTCCGGGATTAAAAATCCGGACTAACATCTGTGTTGGTTGGTATGCGTTGGTCGGGATTTATAATCCCGACCCAAATAACAGTGGATTTGTAATCCACGAAACCAACACTTATATTTAAACATGGGTTTTAAATACAGCATCACTACTAACGAAAAGTACTTTTTAACAATTACCGTTGTAGATTGGGTTGATGTATTTACCCGCAAAGAGCTGGCCGCCGTAATTGTTGATGCTTTAAACTATTGTATTGAGCATAAGGGTTTACAAGTTTACGCCTGGTGTTTAATGCCGAGTCATTTACATTTAATAGCGTCTACCAATAACGATGAGATATTACTATCGGATGTTATGCGCGACTTTAAAAAGTTTACATCTAAAGAAGTTGTAAAAACTATTCAGCTTATCCCGGAAAGCAGACGGGAATGGCTACTCAATAAATTTGAGTTTGCAGGCCGCTATAACCCCAAAATAAAGAATTATAAATTTTGGCAGGACGGGCTACACCCCATAGAGGTAACGAGCAATAAATTTACAGATCAAAAACTAAATTATATCCATCAAAACCCGGTTGAAGCAGGCATAGTTTATAGCGCAAAAGATTACATTTTGAGTTCGGCAGCGGTATATGCAGGCGAATATCCCGGATTGGTTAAGGTGACTATTTTGGAATAAGGTTCGGAAATTGTAAGTCTCCTATTGTAGAGTTGCGTTGGTCGGGATTTATAATCCCCGACCCAAATAGCAGTGGATTTGTAATCCACGCCACCTCATTTGCACATCTGCCGCCATTTATATTATCTTCGTTCCATGCAGCCTACAGACGCTAAAAAGAGAATACAGGATTTATCGACCGAATTAAAACAGCACAATTACAATTACTACGTGCTGGCAATGCCTACCATTGCCGATTTCGATTTTGATAAAAAGCTGGAAGAACTATCGGGGTTGGAAAAGCAATTTCCGGAGTTTGCCCAGGCGGATTCGCCTACGCAGCAAGTGGGTGGCGAGATAACCAAGGAATTTGAAACGGTTAAGCACAAGTGGCCCATGATGTCGTTGGGCAACACTTATAGTGAGCAGGAACTGCTTGATTTCGACCAGCGTATTCGCAAGGCTATTGGCGACGATTTTGAATATGTTTGCGAGTTAAAGTTTGATGGCCTATCAATGAGTTTAACTTATGAGCAGGGCAAATTAGTGAGGGCCGTTACACGCGGCGACGGCACAAAGGGCGATGATGTAACCGCGAACGTAAAAACCATCCACAGCATTCCGAAAAAAATTGAGGACGGCGGTTACCCCGAACACTTTGAAATACGCGGCGAAGTTTTTATGCACCGTAAAGCGTTTGACAGGCTTAACAACGACCGTATTGAACAAGGTGAAGTTGCATATGCCAACCCCCGTAACTTTGCTTCGGGCACTATTAAACTGCAAGATTCGCGCGAGGTGGCCCGTAGGCCGCTCGATTGCTTTTTGTATTTTTTATATACCGATAAACCGGTTTTTAAAACCCATTGGGATAGCATAATGGCTGTAAAAAGCTGGGGCTTCCACGTTTGCGAGCACACCAAACTTTGTAAAAACATAGGCGAGGTGATGGATTTTATTAGCCTTTGGAATGATAAGCGCCATAATTTGAGTTATGATATTGATGGCATTGTACTTAAAGTAAACAGCTACGCACAGCAGCAAGAGTTGGGGTTTACAGCAAAATCGCCAAGGTGGGCCATTGCCTATAAATATAAAGCGCAGCAGGTTGAAACAGTTTTAGAAAGCGTTAGCTACCAGGTGGGCCGTACAGGCTCGGTTACGCCGGTGGCTAATTTAAAACCTGTGCTTTTGGCCGGTACTACGGTTAAACGCGCTTCGCTACACAATGCTAACGAAATTTTACGATTGGATTTGCACGAGGGCGACAGTGTATTTGTTGAAAAAGGTGGCGAAATTATACCCAAAATCATTAGCGTAAATCCGCTTAAGCGGAAGGATAACGCCCCAATTATCCAGTACATAACCCATTGCCCGGAGTGCGGCACCCAATTGGTGCGGCAAGAGGGCGAGGCCAACCACTATTGCCCTAATGATGAAGGTTGCCCGCCGCAAATAGTTGGTAAAATGCAGCATTTTATAGGCCGCAAGGCAATGAATATTGATGGCCTGGGCGACGAAACCATCGAAACCCTTTACCAAAAAGGTTTTTTACACCACATAAGCGATATTTACGATTTACACCTCCATAGCGACGACTTAAAAAAGCTGGGCCGCTTTGGCGAAAAATCCATCAATAACATGATGGATGGTATCGAAAAATCAAAGCAAATGCCTTTTGAGAAGGTTTTATTCGGCATGGGTATACGCTATGTTGGCGAAACCGTAGCTAAAAAGCTGGTTGCTTATTTTAAAAACATAGATAGCTTGATTAAAGCCAATGTTGAAGAATTAACTGCCGTTGATGAGATAGGTACCCGTATTGCCGAAAGCCTGGTTGAGTATTGGAACAACCCCGAGCACGTAGAGCAGGTTGAAAAAATGAAAGCCCAGGGCCTGCAATTTATATCCGAAGAGAAAGAGGTTGTAATGGCGAGCGACAAGTTGGCTGGCAAAACCTTTATTATTTCGGGCGTGTTTGAGCAATACTCGCGCGATGAACTGAAAGATATTATTGAACAAAACGGTGGCAAAATACTAAGCAGCATATCGGCCAAGCTTAACTATTTGGTGGCCGGCGATAATATGGGCCCTGCTAAACTCGACAAAGCTAATAAACTAAACGTACCTATAATTAGCGATGCCGAACTGTTAGCGATGCTGGAGTGATAACATTATACGTTTAAATGGTTTAAGCTAAAAACAGTAAAATCATACTTTAAACACTCTAAACATAATTTATTATCTTAGCACCCTGATTATTTATAATGAACAAGTTTAACGGAACCGGGGTTGCTATGGTAACTCCTTTTCATCCAAATGGCGATGTAGATTTTGGTGGCCTCGAGGCAGTAATTAACCACATTATTGGGGGCGGAGTTGAGTATCTTGTGTCGTTGGGTACAACCGGCGAGAGCGCAACACTAAGCAAGGACGAGAAGAAGCAAGTTTGGAAGCGTACCGTTGAAATTACAAATGGCCGCGTGCCATTGGTTGCCGGCATTGGCGGTAACAACACTTACGAGGTTTTAAAAAGCATTGAAGAGTTTGATGCCGAAGGCTATGATGCCATATTATCAGTAAGCCCATATTACAGTAAACCTACACAGGAAGGTATTTACCAGCACTATAAAGCAATTGCCACACAGGCACCGTTGCCTGTGATATTGTACAACGTACCTGGCCGTACCGGAAGCACCCTTAGTGCCGAAACTACGCTAAGGCTGGCGCACGATTTTAAGAATATTATTGCTACCAAAGAGGCATCGGGAAGCTTTGATATTTTTAACCATATTATGAAAGACAAGCCGGCAGATTTTATGCTCATATCTGGCGACGACCCGGTTACTTTGCCTATGATAGCTATGGGTGCCGTGGGTGTTATATCGGTAATTGGCAATGCCATACCGGGTATATTTTCTAACATGGTGCGTTTATGCCTTGCCGGCGATTACGCGGCTGCAAGGCCGCTGCATTACAAGCTGATTGAATTCACTACCCTGATGTTTACCGAGGGCAACCCTGCCGGCGTAAAATATGCTTTAAAAGAGTTAGGGGTTTGCGGCGATAATGTTAGGTTACCATTGGTAAGTGTTGGCACAGCAACCGCTCAAAAAATTGCTTTACAGCTTAAAGCAATAGGTACCCAGCAAGCGGTGCAACACGCATAAAACACCCAGAAAAAAATACATATTAAATAAAAAAACCCAGCTAAAAGCCGGGTTTTTTTATTTAATAATGTTAATTATTAGGAAGCTTGGTTTTTAGACTCCTGAACTTCTAAACGGATAGCCTGGGCAAGGTTTTTTAAATCCTGCATGCCTTTACGAACGCGGGTTCCGGCAGCACTGTTACCTTTGTTGTAGAATTTGTCAGCGTCAGCTTCTAAACTTGCTACTAATTCTTTTACTTCTGTGAATTTTTTCATTTTCAGATACTCCTTTTAATAATGAGGTTAAAATTGTTTTAAACTATGCTAATGTAAAATGTTTTTTGCTCAAAAAAAAACATTTAAAGCACTAAATAACAGCGTAGAGGCGGTTTTTTTCCACAGCGGGCCCTATTTAGGAGGTTTTTGTATTTGTGTAAATTGTTCCAACAATGCGCTTTTTTAGTAAAATTATAATTATGCAAGCATTAATTAATTAATAACATAACAAGCGGGGCTTATAGCTTTAAGTATTATAAATAATACATTTATTTTACCCCATATTTACAACATTTAAAAACTGTTTTATTTTATTACCCTTCAAGAAAATAAATAAAAAAAAGCCGCTCAACATGGGTTGGAGCGGCCTTTTATGGTATAAACGAGCTAATTTATCAGGCAAAAGCCATCTTAAGTTCTTTGTAAGTACCTGCTTTTAGCTTCTCGCCTACCTCTGTAAAGGCCGAAAGTGTAAGTTCTACATCGGCCAATGAATGGCTGGCGGTTGGTATAAGCCTCAATTGTATTAAACCTTTAGGGATAACCGGATACACCACAATAGAGCAAAAAATACCATAATTTTTACGCAGATCCATAGTTAAGGCGGTAGCCTCGTTAAGGTCACCTTGTAAAAAAACGGGGGTTACCATAGTGTTGGTTACGCCGGTATCAAAGCCGCGCTCGCGCAAACCGGCTTGTAGGGCGGTTGCTATGGTCCATAAGTTATTGCGCAGTTCGGGTTTCGATTTTAGCAGCTCAAAGCGCTTTTTTAACCCTACCACCATTGGCATTGGTAGTGCCTTTGCAAACGTTTGCGAGCGCATATTATAACGCAGGTAGTTTACAATTTCTTCGGTAGAGGCAACAAAAGCACCAATACCCGCCATTGATTTTGCAAAGGTACCAAAGTAAATATCAACGCCTTCTATACAATCCTGTGCCTCGTGGGTGCCTGCACCTGTTTGGCCCATAGTGCCAAAACCATGCGCATCATCAATAAGCAACCTAAAATCGTATTTATTTTTTAATGCAACAATTTCTTTAAGCTTGCCCTGCGCTCCCGACATGCCAAAAACACCTTCGGTAATTAATAATATGCCACCACCGGTTTGTTCTATCAGTTTTGTGGCGCGTTCAAGCTGTTTATCGCAGCTTTCAATATCGTTATGTTTATACACAAAACGCTTGCCCATGTGCAGGCGTACACCATCAATAATACAAGCATGCGATTCGGCATCGTAAACTATTACATCGTTACGATCAACCAACGTATCAATAATTGATAGCATGCCCTGGTAGCCATAGTTAAGCAAAAAGGCATCGTCTTTTTTTACAAAGGCAGCCAAATCCTGCTCCAATGCTTCGTGATATTTAGAATTACCCGACATCATACGCGCACCCATAGGGTAGGCCATTCCAAATTCGGCGGCACCTTCGGCATCAGCCTTGCGCACTTCGGGGTCGTTTGCTAAACCTAAATAGTTATTTAAGCTCCACACTAAGTGTTCTTTACCATTAAACATCATACGCGGCGCTATTTCGCCCTCTAAACGCGGGAACGAAAAATATCCATGCGACCAGCTAAGATGCTGCCCCAAAGGGCCCATGTTTTTTGATATCTTTTTAAATAAATCCAAAATGTAATCTTTTTATATCAACAAATAATGTACAAATATAGCGGTTAAGACCGTGACCAACAATAGCTATAACTTTTTATAATAGTTTATAACGAAAAAAGCCCTTGTATAAATACAAAGGGCTTCAATTAAATTTATTAACAATTAATCTACATTATCATGCAGAAAGGTGTTGTTGTTCCTGATCTCGGTTTTACCTTCATCGTCGGTTAGCAGGCTAAACCTTGATATCTGGCTTTCCGACGAGGCTGGTGTTTGTTGCAAAGCAATTTCTTTACGTTTATAAGCAGGCACATTTTCAAGTTCCTGAATGTTACCGCTACGCAACTTCATACTCAAATCTTTCAAGCGCATAATACGCTCGCGCGATTTACGTAACTGATCTTCAATAGTTTCGTCGGTTTTATTATCATCAGCCCCTGCAAAAGCAACAGGCATTGGCTCCGGCTCGGGTTTAGGCGGCTCGGGCACAAACCGGGCGGGTTCGGCAACAGGGGTTTTAAATTCAACTTCGGGTTCTGATAGTTTGAATGTAAAACCAGCGTCGGCAGGTTCTTCTTCAGGAGTATCCTGAGTTTCGGGCTGTAACGAATATTTAATAACAGCAGGTTCTTCTTCTTTAGCAAACAAATCAAATAACCCCGCTTGCTTTCTTTCTCCAGGAGCATTTTTTAAGTAAACACCGCCTGCTACCTCTTCCTTTTTAACGGGATTAATAAACTCATTAACAGGGCGCGCCAATGGCTTTGTTTCGGGAATAAGCATCGAAATTACTTTTTTGGTGCTTTGCTCCTTCTCGCGTTCATCTTTGGTTTGGAAACCTGTTGCAATAATAGTTACCGAAAGCTGCGCTCCTAACGATTCGTCGCGGCAGTTACCCCATATTAAATCGGCAGATAGGCCGGCTTCCTGTTGTATAAAATCGGTTATGATGCTAACCTCATCCATAGTTACCTCGGTAGCACCGGATGTGATGTTAAGCAAAATATAGCGTGCGCCCTCTATCTCGTTATCTTTTAACAACGGAGATAATAATGCGCCTTCCACTGCCTTTAAAGCACGGTTTTCGCCCTCGGCAGAGCAACTGCCCATTATGGCTACGCCACTGTCTTTCATCACCGTGCGCACATCCTTAAAATCAACGTTGATGTAGCCAGGCAGGGTTATAATTTCGGCAATACCTTTGGCGGCTGTGGTTAATATATTATCGGCTTGTGCAAATGCCGAGCCCAGTGTTAAGTTACCAAATATTTCGCGAAGGCGGTCGTTTGAAATAACCAGAAAAGAGTCTACATGTTTTTTAAACTCTTCCAACCCTTCTTCTGCCTGCATTTTTCTACGCTTACCCTCAAACGAGAATGGCGTGGTAATAATACCAACCGTTAAAATATCAAGCTCGCGCGCGGCTTTGGCAATAATAGGGCTTGCGCCGGTACCTGTACCACCGCCCATACCTGCTGTTATAAATAGCATTTTGGTATTAGAGCCGAGCATTAATTTAATGTCGTCAATATTTTCGATGGCGGAGTTTTTACCTACTTCGGGTATAGAGCCTGCGCCCATACCTTCGGTTAAACTAGCGCCCAACTGTACCTTGTTAGGGATAGGGCTTAGCTCCAGGGCCTGGGCATCGGTATTACAAATTATAAAGTCGACACCGGTAATTCCCTGCTTGTACATGTGGTTAACAGCGTTGCCACCACCGCCGCCAACACCAATAACCTTGATGATGGACGACTTTTCTTTTAACATCTCAAACTGCATAATCCTTGTTTTTCAGCTATATGTGATTGACGGTACTTCAGATTTCATCTAATGTAATGATAGGGGTTTTTCCACATAGTTTATTAACATTTGTCAATAATGTGGAAAAGTTATTTTCTTGTTGAAAAATATTATTTCAGAAAATCCTCATCCTTAATATCGTCCTTAATAAATTTCTTTCCTGTTTCTAAAAGCCTCCCGAATAAACCAAATTTACGTTCTTCAACAAACTTGGGTTTTTCAACCTTTACCTCTACTACGGGTTTGCCAACATCTTCAATTTTTTGGATACCTTTAATAAGCAAACCAATACCGGTGGCAAAAGTTGGGCTTTGCAGTTCTTCGTAAACATTTTTTGGTAATACCTCGTTTTTGGCCAGGTGCTCGTTGGGGTAACCCACGCGGCAATCTAACCCGGTAACGTATTCAACCAATTGCGGCAAATGCTTTAACTGCGCTCCGCCGCCTGTTATAACTATACCTGCTATTAACTTCTTTTCGTATCCTGATGTTTTAATTTCGTAGTAAACATGTTCAACTATCTCCTCCATACGTGCCTGAATTACGTAGGCCAGGTTTTTTATCGAAATTTCTTTAGGTTCGCGGCCACGCAAACCGGGTACGCATACTATTTCGTTGTCTCTATTCTCATCAGCCAGGGCCGATCCAAAACGAGTTTTCAATTGCTCGGCTATGTTGCGCATTACCGAACAACCTTCGCGAATATCTTCGGTGATGCTATTACCTCCAAAAGGAATAACAGCTGTATGGCGAATGATACCTTCGTGAAAAATTGCAACATCGGTTGTGCCTCCACCTATATCTACCAAAACCACGCCTGCTTCTTTTTCCTCATCGCTCAATACCGATTCGGACGAGGCCAATGGTTCCAGTATTAAATCCTGGCTTTCAAGGCCGCCTTTATTAACGCACTTTACAATGTTTTTAATAGCAGTAACCTGGCCGGATATGATGTGGAAGTTAGCCTCTAAACGCACCCCTGCCATGCCAATCGGATCTTTGATGCCCGGTTCGTTATCAACCGTAAACTCTTGTGGTAATACGTGTATAATCTCTTCGCCCGGGGGCATCACCAGGTTATACATATCCTCAATTAGTTTATCAATATCCTTACGGGATATTTCGGTATTTAAATCGCGACGGGTAATTAAACCACGGTGCTGCAAGCTTTTGATGTGCTGGCCGGCAATACCCACGTTTACAACCTTAACTTCAACGTTTGATTGTGTGCCCGCAATTTCAACCGCCTGGGTAATACCCTGCACGGTTTTATCAATATTTGAAACCATCCCACGGGTTACACCTGCCGATTCGGCTTTACCTATACCAAGTACCTCAATTTTTCCATTCTTGCTTCTGCGCCCTACAATAGCGCATATTTTTGTAGTGCCAATGTCTAATCCTACAACAATTGGCGTGTTTTTTTCCTCTGTAAAGCTCTTCTCCATATCTCTGCGTATTAAAATTCTTCCTTTACTCCGGCTGTATCCGGCTTATCTGTACTCTTGTTTAACAGGGCTTTCCTTTTGTTTATCGAATCCTGCTTTAGCAGGGCCTCGCCCTTAATGCCAACTACCTGGTTGGCATATTTAATATTAATAACCGTGTAAGCATCCTGCCCCACCTTTGGCAACGCCTGTTTGTAAAATGCCAGTAAATTGGCAAATTTGTTCGAAAGCGAATCGGCATTGCCAAGTAATATCCGGTGGTTGCCAACACGGGGTATCAGCTCCAGCTCATGGTTGTTGTTTACGTATATCTGCACTATCTGCGCGTTCCACAACGAATCCTTGCGTATAAAATCGGCTGTTTTAAAAAGGTTCTTCGCAATATCGTTATGTACCGAGTCAACCCGGTTTGCAAACAATTCGTCTATTTGGCCAGTAGCAACTAAAACCCTCGCGGTAAAATTTTGCGATAACGGAATTTTTAAACCGTGCTGATCTATATAAAAATCCTGATCGTATTTGTTAACTATTCTTAAAATTGGCTGCCTTTGGCTAATTGAAACATGAATAACGCCATCCATCTCCATATATACCTCTGCCGACTCAATAAACGGGTTGGCCCGTAACTTTTCTTCGAGCGCGTGTATGTTTATATCTTCCAGCTTGTGGCCTATCAGCGCATTGCTTTTTACTTGTAAAATATTATCAACTTCTTCTTTATCAATAAAATACTGGTTGCCGGGTATAAATATCTTTACTTCGGTACAAACTACACCAGCCTGCTTATGTTCAATAAAACTCATGAGCGCAACAATACCACCTATGCCGGTTACCCAGGCAAAGCCGATTAGTATTTTACGCCAAACAGGGTTTTTAAACATTTTTTAATGCGTTTTTTAAGGGTGCAACCAATTGGTCTATATCGCCCGCGCCTACGGTTAACAACAGTTCGGGCTTTTCATTTTTTACTATCTCAATAACTTCCTCTTTTCCACATTTGCGTTTATCGGCCCGGTTCATGCGGCTTAATATCATTTCCGAGTTAACACCGGCAATGGGCAGTTCGCGCGCGGGGTAAATATCCAGCATCAGTAACTCATCGCACGTATCCAGTACTTCGGCAAAGCCATCGGCAAAATCTCGCGTGCGGCTAAAAAGGTGCGGCTGAAAAACAACAGTTAGCTTTTTATTAGGATATAAGCGCCTAATTGATGATATGCAGGCCCGCAGCTCTTCGGGGTGGTGGGCGTAATCATCAATATAAATTTGTTTGTCGGTTTTTACAACGTACTCAAACCTGCGTTTTACACCACGGAAAGATTTAAGCGCTTTTTTTATAGCATCGGGCTTAACATCTAAATATAACGCAGCCTGAATGGCCGCCACAGCATTTTCAATATTATGAATACCGGCAATGCCCATCTCAATATCTTTAATAGCAACCTTTTGGTTTTGAAAATTAAAGTAAAACACGCCATTGTTGATGCTGATATTATCGCCAACAACATCGGCAAAGGTGTTGATACCGTAAGTTGTGCCCTGGTGAATTGGTAAGCCTTTATGGTAAATAAGCTCGCCCCCAACTTTTAACTGCGAAGCAAAAAGCTGGAACGACTCGGTTAACTGTGCATGATCGCCATAAATATCAAGATGGTCGGCATCCATAGAGGTAATGATGGCTATATTTGGATGCAGGGTTAAAAACGAGCGGTCGTACTCGTCGGCCTCAACAACCATAATTTTGCTTTTACCAAACAGCACATTGCTATTATAATTTGATGCAATACCACCCAAAAATGCCGAACAATCTTTACCGGAAGCTTTAAGGATATGCGCTATCATGCTGGAAGTTGTGGTTTTGCCGTGCGTACCCGCAACAGCAACAGTTACCAACCCTTTACTTATAATACCCAACACCTGCGACCGCTTTTGAGGCTCAAAACCGCGCTCGGTAAAAAAGTTAAATATTTCCAGGTAGTGAGGTACCGCAGGCGTGTAAATAATTAATGTGCCCTTACCCGGCTTATAAAAATCGAGAGGGATATTATCAACATTATCCTCAAAGGTTATATGGATGCCCTCATCTTTGAGTGCGGTTGTTAAAGGGGTTGATGTTTTGTCGTATCCGCAAACAAGGCAGCCCAAATGGTTAAAGTAACGCGCAAGGCCGCTCATACCGATGCCCCCGATACCCAGCAAATAAACCTTATTGATATGGCGTAACTCCATTTTTGTTTTTTTAAATAAGCTCCCTCCTTTGGGAAGAGGGAGCTTGAGCTTAATTGTTAATTGTTATTTGGATAACCTCTTTTGCTATAACATCATCGGCTTGTGGCAGTGCCAGTTTGCCAATGTTGTTGCTTAGTTTTTTTTGTTTCTCTTTATCATTAAGCAGCTCTAAAGCTGTATCAATCAATTTAGTTTCGGCATCCCTATCAGGCACAAAAACGGCGGCGTTGGTTTGCATTAATGCCAGCGCATTTTTTGTTTGATGATCTTCGGCCACGTTTGGCGATGGCACCAAAATAACCGGCTTTTTAATTACACATAACTCGGCAATAGTACCTGCCCCGGCACGCGAAATTATAATATCCGCAGCAGCGTAAGCCAAATCCATACGGCTCACAAACTCCATAATGCGGATGTTGGGATGATAATTTTCGCCCAATTTTTCAATAATGCCTTTATAGTAATACTTGCCGGTTTGCCATATTACCTGCACATCGGCAGCTATTAATTTATCTAAGCCGGCCATCACGCTTTTATTTAAGGTGCCTGCACCAAGGCTGCCACCTGTTACCAGTATGGTTTTTTTAGCACCATGCAGTTTTAATAATTCTAATGACGAAAAACGCTTACCCTCAATATCAACCGATTCTTTACGGATTGGGTTCCCTGTTTTTATGAGCTTACCGGCAGGGAAAAACTTTTCCATCCCATCAAATGCCACACAAATTTTAGATGCCTTTTTGGCGAGCCATTTATTGGTGATACCTGCGTAAGAGTTTTGCTCTTGTATTAAATAAGGAATGCCCTTTAACGATGCAGCGTATAACAACGGGCCCGAAGCATAACCACCTACGCCAACGGCGGCATTGGGTTTAAAGTTTTTTATTATGGTTAGTGCCTTGCCTACGCTTTTTAATAATTTAACCGGGAACATCAGGTTTTTCCAGACGGAACTACGCTGGATGCCCTGTATATCTAAACCAATAATTTGATAACCTGCCGCCGGAACTTTTTCCATTTCCATACGGCCCAGGGCACCTACAAATAATATCTCGGTTTGGGGATCAAGCTTTTTTAAAGCATTGGCAATAGCAATTGCAGGGAAAATATGCCCCCCTGTGCCGCCACCGCTTATGATAATACGAGGCCCCCTAACCCCCTGAAGGGGGAGCTTTTGATTAGCAGTATTGTTATCGCTTTGCATTGTTTGCTTCGCTTTTATATTGTGTTAATTAACTCTTTATCTCTCAAACTATCCGTCCCCCTTTAGGGGGTTAGGGGGCCTCCGTTATTTCGCCCACTACCACCTTCTTTGGTTCGTCGTTATCGCGGCTAACCGAGAGGATGATACCAAATGCTATACTTGTAAACAAAATTGATGTACCACCCATACTCACTAAAGGCAACGGCACACCTGTTACCGGGCCAAGCCCTACTGCAACGGCCATATTGGCAAATGCCTGTATAGTTAAACTAAAACTTAAACCGCAGGCCAGCAACGCGCCAAATGCCTTTGGTGCCTTTGTTACTATTTTTATGCACCGGTAAAGTAAAAACAGGTATATCCCCATTAGGGTAAGGCCACCTATCAGGCCATACTCCTCTACTATGATGGCATATATCTCGTCCGAAAACGAATCGGGCAGGTAATTGCGCTCGGTACTGTTGCCGGGGCCCTTGCCAAAAATTCCGCCTGATGCGATGGCAATTTTAGCATGATCGGACTGGAACGATTTATCGGCAGTGGCTTTTTCGGGGTGCATATAGGTGTGTATACGCGAAATGTATGTTTTACGCCTCGGACCTAAAAAAACAACTCCTGCCAGCAACACCGCCCCGGCCAAACAAACCACTGCAATTTGTTTAATACTAATGCGGCCTATAATGAGCAATAAAACGCTTACACCAAACAGCATTAAAGCTGTTGATAGGTTTGCCAGCGCAATTAATATAAACACCACACAAACCGAACTCATGATAGGGATGAATGATTGCTTAACATCCTTAATGTTTTCTTGCTTGCGCGATAAGGTGCGTGCCAGAAAAGTTATCAGCGCAAGCTTTGCCAAATCAGATGTTTGGAAGCTTAGGCCTGTGCCGGGTATGGGTATCCAACGGCTGGCATCGTTAACGTGGTTACCAAATACCAAAGTGTAAAGCAATAAGGGTATGGTGGCTATCATTAACAATTTAGAGATACCTGCATAATACCGGTAATCAATTTTGTGCGAAATATACATGAGCCCTATACCACCAATTATCATGGCAAGGTGTTTCATCAAAATAGACTCGGCACCTACCCCACGCTTAAAAGCAAGCGTACCCGTTGAACTATAAACAGCCAACAGAGATATCATAGACAATAAAATAACAATGAGCCATATCCACCTATCGCCCCTTGTTTTGCTCAATATACTATCTAAACTCGCTATCATTTACCGTTGATTAATGTTGATTTTTATGATTTCGCTGATCCTATTTATTTGGGATTTCACCAATTTTGTTTTTTAATTACACCGATAACCTATTCTATTCTGTTAATTCTAAAATTCTATAAATTCTGATTCAAACAAATTCTATAAATTCCTATTCAAACATTTCATTTGCACACCTGCATATTTTCGCATCCGCACATTTAAATACTATAATTCTTTAACCGCAGTTTTAAACTGGTTGCCACGGTCTTCGTAATTTTCAAACAAATCAAAACTTGCACAGGCTGGTGATAACAAAACGGTATCGCCTCTTTTTGCCAGATGGTAAGCTACCTGCACCGCTTCGGAAGCCGAATTGGTGTTTACAATCACTTCTACATCATCTTCAAAAGCTTCATGTATACGGCTGTTATCTTTACCTAAACATACTATGGAGTGTACCTTTTGTTTAACCAACTCTTTAAGCATGTTGTAGTCGTTACCCTTATCAACACCTCCCAAAATAAGCACTACGTTATTGCCCATGCTTTCGAGTGCGTACCAGGTTGAGTTTACGTTGGTAGCCTTAGAATCGTTAATGAAAGCGATACCTGATATTTTGGCAACAAACTCTAAACGGTGATCGATGTTTTGAAAATCGGTCATGCTTTCGCGGATGGTTTGGTTGCGGATTTCAAGAACGCGGGCCGTAATACCGGAAGCCATTGAGTTGTAGATGTTGTGCTTACCCTGTAGGGCCAGTTGGTTAATTGACATTTTAAAATGTTCTAATATTGGGTTTATAATAATATTTTGGTCGTCGAGATATGCTCCCCGCTCCACCATATGTTGTATTGAAAATGGTAATAATTGTGCCTTAAAGCTGCGTTGAGCCATGCCTTTAATAGTTTCGGCATCATCATCGCAGTAAATAAAATAATCGGCTGCGGTTTGATTTTGAGCTATCCTAAATTTTGATGCGGCATAGTTTTCCATCTTGTAATCATACCTGTCCAAATGGTCGGGTGTAATGTTAAGCAGTACAGCTATGTGTGCTTTAAAATTGTACATGTTATCCAGCATAAAGCTGCTAATCTCGAGCACGTAATAATCAAAATTTTGTGTAGCCACCTGGTAAGCAAAGCTTTTGCCAATGTTACCTGCCAAACCTACATTTAACCCTGCCTTTTTTAATATATGGTAGGTTAAGCTTGCTGTAGTAGTTTTACCGTTAGAGCCCGTAACGCATATCATTTTTGCATGAGTATACATACCGGCAAATTCAATTTCGGATATAAGCGCAATGCCCTTTTCCTTAATTTTTTTAATAATAGGTGCCTTATCCGGAATGCCCGGGCTTCTAATTATTTCGGTAGCAGCAAGTATCTCGGCTTCGGTGTGCTGCTGCTCTTCAAAGCGGATACCCCAGCCGGTTAGCTGTGCTTTATACTTATCGGCAATGGTGCCAAAATCAGAAACAAAAACATCATAACCCTGCTGCTGCGCAAGGTATGCTGCCCCGGCACCGCTTTCGCCGGCACCCAAAACAACAAGGCGAGCCCCCTCCGCCCCCTGAAGGGGGAACTTTTGATTGGGTATGTTGTTTTGCGCTTCCATTTTAGTTCCTCTAAATCTCGCCCGGCGGGAGAGATTTTTGATTTGTTTATTTTGTTAGTTATCTCTTTTATATTAAATCGTCCGTTCCCCCTTCAGGGGGTTAGGGGGCCTTTATCTCAATTTCAATGTTAAAACGGTTATTACCGCCAGTGCAATACCAATGATCCAGAAGCGGGTTACAATTTTCGCTTCGTGGAAACCCTTTTTCTGGAAGTGGTGGTGCAGAGGCGCCATCAGGAATACCCTGCGACCTTCACCAGTTCGTTTTTTGGTGAACTTGAACCAGCCAACCTGTATCATTACCGAAAAATTTTCAATAATGAACACTCCACATAATAAAGGCAACATCAGCTCCTTACGGATCATGATAGCAAAAACAGCTATAATACCACCTATTGCCAAACTACCCGTATCGCCCATAAAAACCTGCGCCGGATATGAGTTGTACCAAAGGAAACCCACACACGCACCTACAAAGGCACCTGCAAAAATTACCAGCTCGCCCGAATTAGGGATGTACATGATATTGAGGTAATCGGCAATAACGGTATTCCCGGATACATAGGCCAGTATAGCCAGGGTTACCCCAATAATTGCCGAAGTGCCCGTTGCTAACCCATCAATACCATCGGTTATGTTGGCACCGTTGGAGATGAACACAATGATGATTATCATCACCAGCATAAATACCAGGAATGTATAATGGTCGTAATTAGGTCCAAATATTTTAAGCCCTTTACTGTAATCAAACTCATTGTTTTTCCAAAATGGCATGGTTGATTTTGTGGACTTAATATTTTGGGTATAAACAGCTTTGTTATTACGCATGTGGAATTCAACCGGCACATCATATTTTACAGGAAGCTTTACTTCCTGGCGAATGATGATGTTGGAATTGAAATACATTGTCCACCCAACAATTAGTGCTAAACCTACCTGGCCAACTATTTTAAATTTACCAGCAAGGCCTTCTTTATTTTTTTTGAATACCTTAATATAATCGTCAAGGAAACCAATGGCGCCCAACCACACGGTGCTAACGAGCATCAATATGATATACACATTTTCGAGCTTGGCAAATAGCAGCGTTGGCACCAATATGCCTAACAGAATGATTATACCACCCATAGTTGGTGTACCTTGTTTTTGCATTTGCCCTTCCAGGCCCAGGTTACGCACAGTTTCGCCAACTTGCTTATAGCGCAAGTAATCAATTAACCTGCGGCCATATACCGTAGTAATTATCAACGAAGTGATAACCGCCATAGCCATACGGAAGGTGATATACTGGAACACACCGATGCCGGGAATGCTAAAGTTGTGATCTAAATAATTAAACAAATAGTAAAGCATTGGCTATTGTGCTAATTGGTTAAAGTTGTTCAACAATTCTTCCTTATCATCAAAGTGGCTACGTACCCCTTTTATTTCCTGATACTTTTCGTGACCTTTTCCGGCTACCAAAACAATATCGCCCGCGGATGCTAAATGGCACGCCGTTTTAATGGCTTCGTGGCGGTTAGTGATGCTAATGGTTTTCTTTTTATCATCGGCACTAAGCCCGGCTTCCATATCTTTAATAATTTGCTCGGGATCTTCGCTCCGCGGATTGTCTGACGTGAGGATAACTTTATCGCTCCACTGGCAGGCTACCTTAGCCATAATTGGGCGTTTGGTTTTATCCCTGTCGCCGCCGCAGCCTATTATGGTTATCACTTTACTGGTACCTTTGCGTATATCGTGAATGGTGCTCAAAACATTTTGCACAGCATCGGGCGTGTGGGCATAATCAACAATACCAATTACTTTATTTGGCGATATGGTGTAATCAAACCTGCCTTCGGCTCCATGCAGCTTACTTAACGAAGTAAGCACCTTTGTTTTATCCTGCCCCAATAAAACGGCGGCTCCGTATACAGCAAGCAGGTTGTAGGCATTAAAGCTACCCACCATTTTAAACCAAACTTCTTCACCGTCAATCTGCAAAAGCAAACCCCCAAACTGGTTTTCCAATATTTTGGCTTTAAAATCGGCAAGGCTTCTCAGGGCGTAGCTTTTTTTAGTGGCTTTGGTGTTTTGCAGCATCACGTTGCCATTTTTATCGTCAATATTGGTTAAGGCAAATGCGCTTTTTGGCAGGGTATCAAAAAAAGCTTTTTTTGCTTTAAGGTAATTATCAAACGTTTTATGGTAGTCGAGATGATCGTGGGTGAGGTTAGTAAATATTGCACCCGCGAAAACCAAACCCTCAATACGGTGCTGTGCTACGGCGTGCGAACTAACTTCCATAAAGCAATAATCGCAACCCTGGTTAACCATATCGTTAAGCAAACTGTTTAGCTCAACCTGGTTGGGCGTGGTATGCGTGGCCGGGATAACGTTACCGTTGATTTGGTTTTCAACCGTAGAAAGCAAACCGCATTTATAACCCATATCGCGAAAAAGCTGGTATAAAAGCGTTGCCACAGTTGTTTTACCGTTGGTACCGGTTACCCCTACAAGCTTTAACTTGGTTGAAGGGTGCGCATAAAAGTTTGCAGCCATTTGCCCAAGTGCCACTGCCGAATTAGCAACCATAATATAAGCTACTTCGCCAGCGGTATGGCCGGGCAGGTCTTCGCAAATTATGGCTGCTGCGCCGTCTTTAACGGCTTGCTCAATATAATCGTGCCCATCAACCACGGTACCGCGCACGGCTACAAACAACGAACCGGGTACAACCTTGCGCGAATCAAACACAATGCCTGTAATTTGCATATCATCGGCACCCTGCAACTCGGTTGCCGGTACACCATTTAATATTTCGCTCAAGTACTTCATTCCAGTTCGATTTGAATTTTTGATCCTTTAGGAATAATGCTGCCACCCGTTACCGACTGCCTGGCTACTACGCCGCTACCTCGTACATTAACTTTATAACCCGCATTGCCCAGTGTGTACAAAGCATCGCTTAAACCCATGCCGGTTACACTTGGCACCAGGCCTTTTCTATATCTTACATCATCGGCAACTACGCCGTTGCTGGTATCGGTTACAGGGTTGTTTGATGCATAAAGGGGCTTGATGCCCAATTTGCTGTAAACCTGTTGAATGGCCTTCCGATCGCCGGTTTTAATTTTTGCAGGCCTGGTGTTACCCACGTAGCGCATTGGCGTGCTTTGGTTCATATCCAAATCGCTGGAGTAAACCTTATCGGCAATTTCGCGGAAGGGCGGGCCTGCAACCTTGGCGGCATAATATCCCCCTTTAGGATCATTAATAACCACAATGAGCGAATACTTAGGATGATCTGCCGGGAAGTACCCGCAAAACGAAGCCTGGTATTGCTTTTTTGCCTTGTAACCTTTGTTGGCATCGGCCACCTGCGCGGTGCCGGTTTTACCTGCAATTTTGTATAGCGGGTTATTAATTATGGACTTCCCGGTTCCTTCGGATACCACGCCTTCGAGCAATTCCTGCATAATCTTCAATGTCCTGTCCGAACATATTTTAGGGTTGATAACGTGCGTTTGAAAACGCTCTATGGTATTGCCCATCCTTTTAATCTCGCGTACAAAAACCGGCGATATGTATTTACCATTATTGGCTACAGCATTGTAAAACGACAGCATTTTTAAAGGCGTAAGCTGCATTTCGTAACCGTAGGCCATTTGCGGCAAGGTCATTTTTTTGTTCCAACTGGTATTCTTCGGGTTTTTAATTACGGGGCGCGCTTCGCCGGGTATTTGTAAGCCCATTTTTTCGTTCAGGTGCCAATCGTACAAATGATCAGTAAATTGCGACTGGTCGTTATGATAAGCGTTGTTAACCAGATAGGCAATTGCCGAGTTTGACGATTCTTCGAAAGCGCGTTTAACCGATACAACGCCAATGCTACCGTGCGAATCTTTAATTAAATGGCCTGGTATTTGGTATGTACCCGTGTTTACACGCGTGCTTGTATCAACCTTATGGTCTTCTATCAAAGCCATGTACGATGCCAGCTTAAAAGTTGAACCGGGATCCTGATTACCTGCAATGGCGTAGTTAAATTTTTCTTTATAAACGCGCGGCGCTACCTTGGTATAGTTGGCAACGGCACGCACCTCTCCGGTTTGTACTTCCATTAATATCACTACACCGTGGTCGGCATCGCTTTTTATCAATTGCTTTTCGAGCGCCTTTTGGGCTACGTCCTGAAAGTTAACATCAATGGTTGATATAATATCCGCGCCCTCTTTGGGTTCAACTTCTTCGTCGTTACCATTGTTAACAGGTATCCAAATACCGCCTGCAACATGCTGCATTAAGCGTTGCCCGCTTTCGCCGTTAATGTAGTTGGCATAAGCACCTTCTAAACCAACCACATTGCTAACATTCTCGTTAGTATACCCTATGGTACGGGCCGCTAACGATTTAAAAGGCAAAATGCGCTTGTTTTTTTGCACAACAATTAGCCCGCCTTTGTATTTACCCATATTAAAAATAGGAAACTTACGTACCTGCTTTAATTGCTGATAGGTTACATTACGACGAATAAGCTCGTACCGCGAACTATCTTTACGGGCATCTTTAAAGAGCCGTGAATATTCGCTTGCAGATTTATCCCCAAAAAATTGCGACATTTTGAGTGCCAGCGAATCAATTTTTTCTAAAAACGTATCGTCGTCGGCAATGCCGCCGGCCAGCAAATCCATGTGCAACTCATACTCGGGTATAGATGTGGCCAGCAAACTCCCGTCGGACGAGAAGATGTTGCCACGTGCCGCCTCAACCTTAACATAACGGGTTGAAAGGCTATCAGCCATAGCGCACCATTTTTTACCCTGCACAAATTGCACACGGCATAACTGCACGGCTACCGCCAATGCAAATACCATGATTAACCCGAAAGCCAGGTAAACCCGAAGCAGAATGTTAGTCCTGATACTCATTTGCTATCTTCGTTAATGGTTAATTTTTGCGGCGGCTCAACAAGTATTTTAATACCCAGGGTATCTGCCCGTTTTGCAACCTCGGTTAGCGTACTTTTATAAGCCAATTCGGCTTTGGTTGATTTATAGTCCCAGTTTAATTCTTTTACTTCTTTAGATAGCTTATCAATTTGGCGCATGCTTTTTTCGGATAGGTGCCTGTTGGCGATATAAACCATCCCTAAAAAAGCAATAAACAGAATAAAAGGGAGTGCCCTTGTAGCCGATTCTGTCGACACAAAGCCTTTGCTGAAAAACTGAGTAAAAAAGTTTTCGGTGAACTCCTTTGGGGCCTTCTCCTCAACTATCAACTCCTTTTCATCCTCTTCCTCAATTTCTGCCCGTAAACGATTGCTCATCTTTTTACTGCTATTCGTAATTTTGCACTGCGTGCCCTGTTATTTAACTTAATTTCTTCGTCTGTTGCAGTTATGGCTTTGCGCGATACTGCTTCAAAAGGCCTGTCGTCGTTACCATAAATATCTTTTTCCAGTTCGCCGCTAAACTTACCTTTGGCTATAAAGCTTTTTACCAGCCTGTCTTCCAACGAGTGGTAAGACATAACCACCAAACGCCCACCCGGCGCAAGCACATCAACAGATTGCTTTAAAAACTCCTGCAGGGCCTCAAGCTCCTGGTTAACCTCAATACGCAGGGCCTGAAAAACCTGCGCCAAATATTTGTTTTCTTTACCACGCGGAATAAGCGGCGCTATTGCACTTTTTAAATCGGCAATAGTATTAATCTGTATATTTAGCCTCGCCGTTACTACGGTGCGGGCTAGTGTTTTAGCATTCTGTATTTCGCCATACATGCCAAAAATGCGGTGCAAATCGGCTTCGTTGTATGTATTTATTACATCCTTTGCGGTTTGCTGCCCACCCTGATCCATGCGCATATCCAAATCGGCATCAAAACGGGTAGAAAAACCGCGCTCGGCCTTATCAAACTGATGCGATGAAACCCCCAGATCGGCCAAAATACCGTCGGCTGGTATTGCACCATGCAAACGGCAAAAGTTTTTGAGGTACTTAAAGTTTTGATCTATAAACTCAAAGCGCTCATCATCAATAGCATTAGCCTGTGCATCAACATCCTGATCAAAGGCTACCAGCTTGCCGCCCTCGCCCAATTGCTGCAATATTGCCCGCGAATGCCCGCCGCCACCAAAAGTTACATCTACATAAGTGCCGTTGGGCTGTATATTTAAGCCGGCAATGCACTCTTGCAGCATAACGGGGTTATGGTAGTTACTCACCTGCAGCCCTCCCCGCACGGCCCATTACCTCTTCGGCCAGGTTTGCAAAGTTTTCGGGTTCGTCGTCCAGTTGCAAATCATAAGCAGCCTTGGCCCAAACCTCTATTTTATTAAACTGACACGATAATACCACATCGGTATCAATGCCTGCATATTCAAGCAAATTTTTGGGCAAAAGCACCCGTCCGGCACCATCAAGCGTAAGCTCCGAAGCGCCGCGGGTAAAATACCGTATAAACTCGCGCGTCTTTTTTTCGTATTGGTTAAGTTTACTCATGTCTTCCACTATAGCATCCCACTCTTTTCGAGTATATATTGTAAGGTGTTTTTCGAAGCCACGATTGATCACAAGACCCTCTTTCTCAGCTTCTGGAAGCTGTTTTTTGAGGCCAACGGGAATCATCATCCTCCCTTTGGTATCCAGTTTACAATCAAATTCTCCTAAAAAATGAGACATATATACACTTCTCCAAACTTTATTAAGTAAAAGTAGGTAAACTTTACACTTTTTCCCACTTTAACCCACTTAAAAGTTTTCAACAGCATTATGGTGTAATTTGTTTCCACTTTTGATATAAAAATGAAATTAAGGGCAATAAAAAAACCCGGCTGTTAACCGGGTTAAAAAATTGAAGTGTTAAACTATGTTTGCTGAGTAAATATTTGCGCTTGTTGCGTAAGCACCTTATCGTCAAAACAATGACCCTAAACCCCACTCACCTATTTTGCATGGCCTAATTAAAAAAACACCTTTTATTATCTTCGCTATAAGGCATTTTGTGCGGTTTTACATCACCCTAACTTTTAAAAAGCTGGGGTGCTGTTTTGATGTGTATATTTTATGCGTGGCCTGTTTAAAATCGCTCTCGTTAGCCTTCATAATATTGGTAAATATCTGCGGATTACGATCAATTAGCGGGAACCAGGTGCTTTGTATCTGCACCATAATACGGTGGCCTTTTTTAAAGGTGTGCAGCACATCCTGCAATTCCCAGTTTACAGGGGTTACGGTGCCGGGTATAAATGGCTCGGGCTTATCAAAAGCGTTGCGGTATTTGCCACGCATAGGCTCGCTGCGTACCATTTGCTGGTAGCCTGCCATTTTTACATCCTTACCGGTAAACTTGTTATTTGCGGCGGTATCGGGGTAAACATCCAGCACCTTTACCACAAAATCGGCGTCGGTACCGGTGGTGGATACACTTAGGTTGGCCCATATATTACCGGCAATGGTTACATCTTTATCAAGCACATCGCTTTGGTAGCTCAGTACATCTTTACGGGTGGAAAGAAAACGTTGGTCGGCAGTCATATACTCGCGCTGCATATCCATGGTCTGGTTCCGGTCGGCAACAAACGGAACGGGATTATTAGGATCAGATTCGTATTCGTCGAAACTGTCCTTTTTACCCGTTGGCGCATTGAACGATAGCTTACCACCCGGTAACAAATACAGTTCTTTTTGCTGTGCCTGCGCAGGTGGCCAGGCTTTGTAAGTTTTCCACTGGTTAACGCCTGTTTGAAAAGTATTTACCGGGGCAACATCCATTGGCGTGCCTTTTAGGTAATGACTAAAAAATTTAAATTCGATATTTTCGCGATAGAATGGACCCGTAGGGCCGCCAAAATCAACATCGCCTAAATGGTCGCCCGCGCCGCGCGCCCAGCCGCCATGTACCCAAGGGCCCATAGTGAAGTAAATGGGTGTTTTAGGGTTGTTTTTTACGAGGGTTTTATAGGTATTAATAGCACCGTACAAATCTTCGGCATCATACCATCCGCCTGTTACCAATACGGCTGTTTTAATATCGTGCAGGTGGTACAATACGTTACGCGCCTTCCAGTGCTCATCATAATCGGGATGGTCAATCATCTCGTTCCACAGGCGTATGGTATCTTTGTAATACTTATCGTTGGTGTTTTTCATGGGTCCCATTTTCATGAAAAAATCGTAGCCATCTTCGGTGCCGGGGTTAAAGCGACCACCACGACGCTGGGTGGGTTTATCATCCTGCCTATTGGTAAAGCCGGGGTAAAAGCCAAAGTTAGCCACCAAAAAAAAGGCGCCGTTGTGCCAGCCGTCATCGCGCCACAAATCGGCAATGGGTGCCTGAGGCGAAGCTGCCACTAACGCCGGGTGACGGCTCAATAAGGCCGTTGTGGTATAAAAACCGGGGTACGATATACCCCATACGCCTACCTTGCCGTTGTTGTTGGGGATGTTTTTAAGTAGCCAATCAATCGTATCGTAAGTATCGGTGCCTTCGTCAACATCTTTATTGGTTTTGTGTTCCTCCAGTTCGGGGGTCATTTCCTCGTAAATACCTTCGCTCATCCAGCGGCCACGTACATCCTGGTAAACAAAAATGTAGCCATCGTGCGCAAACTGCGACGACGGGCCTAACGAACCTTTATAACCGGCGCCATATGGTGCAACACTATAACAGGTACGATCCATCATAAAAGGATATTTTTTTGACTGATCTTTAGGCACATATACCGACGTGAAGAGCTTTTTGCCATCGCGCATCGGTATTTGATATTCAAATTTGGTATAGTTATCTTTTACATATTGCGCATCGGGATTAACCATACCCGGTTGCTGGGCGAAGGTTGCGGCACCGAGTAAAAGATAGAGTGATAGAAGAATGTATTTCATTTAGAGATAATCGTGTTTATATAATTTCAAGTTGTGTATGAACTTATAGTCTTTGACATTATAAGTGCAAAGTTGATAATCTTCGTGCAGTGCTGTTGCGGCAATCAATGCATCTGTATCACATATTATCTTTTCCAGGCTGATCGTCTCAGTTCTTTTGCATCAATATGCATTCCGGTAATCACCTCACTTAGTGCTTCAACGTCAAGACTCTTATCACCAGGGACTAAAATATCATCTAACCTATCATCCGCTTTTTCAGTCGATGTAATTGCAAAATCCAGATATTTAGACAGACTTTTTAAAATCTTCAAGGTCTCAGGCTTCTTGTAGTTTATAGTTATTTGCGGCATAACTCAAAATTTGATTGTTAAAGTTAATAAAAAACGTCGAAATACAAAAGGCCATCGGTTACGATGGCCCTTTGCAATATTACGTTACTAATCTGCTTATTCGTTTATCGCTTTAACGCCTGGCAATTCTTTACCTTCCATATATTCTAACAAAGCACCGCCGCCTGTTGATACATAGCTCACCTCATCGGTAAGGTTAAATTTGGCTACGGCTGCGGCAGAATCGCCACCACCGATGAGCGAAAACGCGCCGTTTTCGGTTGCTTTTACTACCGCTTCTGCAATGGCGCGGGTTCCTTTTTCGAAAGATTCCATTTCGAAAACTCCTACCGGGCCGTTCCATAAAATAGTTTTTGACGATTCGATAACCTTGCTAAAAGCAGCTATAGTATCTGGGCCAATATCTAAACCCATCCAGCCATCTTTAATATCATTGGTTGGCGATACGCTTGTATTGGCATCGTTGGCAAATTTATCGGCTACAATGGTATCTGTTGGCAGGTACAGGTTTACACCTTTGGCTTTTGCTCTTTCTACCAGGCTATTTGCCAAATCAAGCTTATCGGCCTCTAATAATGAGTTACCAATATTGCCACCGGCAGCTTTGGCAAAGGTATAAGCCATACCACCACCTATAATAAGGTTATCTACTTTGTCTAACAGTTTCTCTATCAGTTGAATTTTGTCTGACACTTTAGAGCCACCCATTACCGCTGTGAAAGGCTTAGCGGCGTCATTCAGTATCTTTTCGGCATTGGCTAATTCGCCGGCCATCAGGTAACCAAAGTATTTGGCTGTAGGGAAAAACTGCGCAATAACCGCTGTTGACGCATGGGCGCGGTGAGCTGTACCAAAGGCATCGTTAACATAAATATCGCCCAGTTTTGATAGCTTTTCGGCAAAAGCCACATCACCTTTTTCTTCTTCTTTATAAAAACGCAGGTTTTCTAATAATAAAACTTCGCCTGGTTTAAGTTGCTTTGCCTGTTCGGCAGCATCGGCACCAATGCAATCATCGGCAAACTCAACTTGCTGACCTAATAAGTCCGACAGGTGCGGCACAATGTGCTTTAGGGAATATTTATCCGTTGGGCCATCTTTTGGCCTGCCCAGGTGCGACATTAAAATAACCGAACCACCATCTTTCAATATTTTTTCGATAGTTGGCAGGGCAGCCGTCATCCGGTTATCATCGGTTATGTTAAAGCTATCATCTAACGGTACGTTAAAATCAACCCGGATAAGGGCGCGTTTTCCGGCGAAGCTAATTTGATCTATTGTTTTCATAAATATTGGTCAATAAAAAATTGTATTCCGCCAAATTCCGAAATAAATGGTATACCCTAAAATTTTATTGGATTTTTAAATACATTGCATAATGCGGCCCAATGCCCGGCACGTCAAATTCGGCAGATATAATTTCGAAACCAATGCTTTGGTAAAACTTAGCTGCTGCTTTACGGGCGTTGCACCATATATAATTAGCCCTTTGGCCCTTTAAATAAACTATAGCAAAGTTAACAAGCTGGTTGCCTATGCTTTTATTGCGATGGCTTGGCAAAGTTGCCATACCGCGTAACTGGTAAGCCACACCCTTATATTCGCCATAGGTTTGCGGATGGAACGAAGCCACGCAAACCAATATATCGCCATCAAAATAGCCCAGATGGAAAGCGCCTTCTATCTCATCGGTAGGGAAACGGCATTCGTTGGGTTGCAACCTGCCTTCGCGCAAAACAATATTCCGGATGTTTAATACATCGTTTGCGGTAATAAACTTTATCATGATAGCAGGCTTATTTTTTGTACCAGGTTTGCCAAACGGCTGGAGTAACCCATTTCGTTATCATACCAACCTACAACTTTTACCAGGCCACCAACAACCGATGTTAGTTTAGAATCGAATATGCAGCTATGCGGATTATCCAAAATATCAACCGAAACTATAGGATCTTCGGTGTATTCTAACACATCCATCATGCCGTTTTGGGATGCTTTTTTAAAGGCGGCGTTTATTTCGTCAACGGTTGGGGTTTGTTTTAAGCTACAGGTAAAATCGGTAAGGGAGCCGTTTAAAACAGGCACACGGATACCAGCGCCGCCAAGCCTGCCCAAAAGGTGCGGAAATATGCTGGTGATGGCCTTTGCAGCCCCGGTTGATGTTGGTATGATAGATGCCGATGCGGCACGTGCGCGGCGCAAATCTTTATGAGGTGCATCATGCAGGTTTTGGTCGCCCGTCATGGAGTGTACGGTGGTGATGTAGCCATCAATAATACCCCAGTTATCATCAAGCACCTTTACCATTGTAGCAACGTTGTTTGTTGTACATGATGCATTAGAAAGTATAGGCGACCTAAGATCAACCTCTCCATCGTTTACGCCTAAAACTACCGTAGGTACGGTTTTATCGGTTGATGGTGCCGAAATAATTACTTGCCTTGCCCCGGCGGTTAGGTGCTGTGCTGCGCCTTCGCGCGAGGTAAATTTGCCTGTACATTCAACAACCAAATCAATATCCAGCAATTTCCAGGGTAATTTTGATGGCTCTTTTTCGGCAAACACCCATATGGTTTTACCGTTAATTATCAGGCTTTGCTCGTCAAAACTAACATTGCCTTTAAAACCACGGTGAACGGAATCGTATTTAAAAAGATGAGCAAGCGTTTCGGTATCAGCAAGGTCGTTAATGGCAACAACCTCAATACCGGGGTTTTGCAATATCGATCGTAAAAAGATGCGGCCTATTCGCCCAAAACCATTAATAGCTATCTTCATTGCTCAATTATTAAGGGGGGCAAAGGTATAAATTAGTATGCTAAACTTTGTAATTAGCCTGTAATCTCCTCGCCGGGGTCAAAGGTAATATCGGCGCTAAGCCACGAGCCTTTATTTTTAAAATCGTTAACATTGGCGGCGCGGTGTAAAAAGGTTACGCGGTAATTGTCAAAATTGCGGGGCAGGTCTTCTTCAATATATTCGCCGTTGTTCCATACTTTGTATTTATACTCGTATTCGGCTTTTTTTTCACGCCGCCTGTTACCGTCTATGGTATGGGTGTGGGTACAGTAAGCAAGGGTATTTTTACTGAGTTCGGCCTGCCAGGCTAACCAGTACATGCCCGGCTCGGTATCCAGGCCGCTATCTTTAGCATAATTATATATTTTTATAACTACATTAAAGCCAAAGTCTGCGGGCAAAACTGATGGTATATTATCCATATAGTTAAGCAAATTGTTTCCATTTTGGATAGATGATGCGCTGAGTTCGGGCCGCAGCATGGCCACCTCAATAAAGTACACTAAAAAATCGCGTGTGTTTTTTAGCTTTTCGGCCAACAATGTCCGTTCTTTTAACGTTAAAAAGTGCATAGCCTGTTCTATTTTAAAAAAAAATCCCGAATTAATAAAAGCCATTATTTAACAACAGGTGTTATATTTGGTTTACCCTATTTGTAAATATAAACATGAGGAAAATTTTATATATAGCTATCACACTGTCGTTCATTGCGCTAATGGTATTGGTTATCCCAATTTTTTGCAGTGTGCCGGCTAAGCTTAACTTGCTTAACACCATACCAAGCGCACCTGCCCCGTATGATGATTTACCACAGCACCCTGTTGCGCCAAATGCTTTAAAAAACATGTTCGGCATTAATGCCTACGAATGGAACTTTTTACAAAACCCTTATAACCTTAACGACCCGCTGCATATTTATGAGCCCAAAATGAACCTCATTAAAACCTTTAGCGGGGTGCGCCATTACCTTGACTGGGAAAAAATTGAGCCTGCCGAAGATAGCTTTACCTTTAACCCCGCCCGTAGCGGTGGCTGGAACTACGATGCTATTTACGAGCGTTGCAAACAGGATAATATTGAAGTACTGGTTTGCCTTAAAAACTGCCCACCCTGGATATATAAAACCTACCCGGCCGGGATGCAGGGTGGCGAAAACGTGCCGGCACCTTTTGGGTTGAACAGGGAAGACCCTGCATCGTACATTGCGCAGGCAAAAGCAGGGTTCCAGGTAGCGGCACGTTACGGAAGTAACAAAAACATTAACCACGCACTGGTTACCGTTGACGGCAAACCACGCTGGACAGCCGACCCGGTTAACGAGGTGAAAATAGGCATGGGGGTAATTAAATATATTGAGTGCGATAACGAACGCGATAAATGGTGGCGCGGCGACGCAGCAAAACAAACCGGCCGTGAATATGCCGCCAACCTATCTGCCTTTTACGATGGCAACAAAGGCAAACTGGGTAAAAACGTTGGTGTTAAAACCGCCGACCCTAATATGCAAGTGGTAATGTGCGGCCTTGCCGCAGCCGATACTAAATTTGTACAGGATATGATTGACTGGTGCAAACAACACCGTGGCTACAAACCCGATGGTAGTATTAACCTTTGCTTTGATGTAATAAACTACCACATTTACCCCAACGATAACAGGCAACATGCCAACAAGCAGTCCACACGCGGCGTTGCGCCCGAGCTTACCGAGGCGGGCCAGGTTGCCAATAATTTTGTTAACCTGGCAAACAGCTTGCGCCAGCACCCTGAGGTTTGGATAACCGAAAGCGGGTACGATATTAATGCGCAAAGCCCGCAGCGGGCAATGGCTGTGGCTGGAAAAACGGCCCTTGAAACACAGGGCGACTGGATATTGCGCACCGCTTTGCTTTACAACAGGCATGGCATTAAACGCACTTTTTTTTACCAGTTGTTTGATGATAATACCAGTGCCGTACAATACAGCACATCGGGCTTTGCTGACGATAAAACGCTGGCACGCCGCCCCGCCGCCGATTATATTTTGCAAACTACCAACCTTGTAGGTAATTACCAATACAAAGCAACCATTAACCAGTACCCATTGGTTGATGTTTATACTTTAGGCAATAAAACAATGTACGTGCTGATGATACCCGACGAAAAAGGCCGGACAGGCAATTACACCCTCAACTTGGGTTCGGCAAAAAGTATTATTGTGCATAGCCTTAACATTGGCGCAAACGTTATGACTGCTACTAAAGAACCCACTGTAAACGGAAAGTTTAATATGCTGGCGAGTGAAACACCCATTTTTGTGGAAGCGGCAAATTAATGTGCGAATGAGTTGATGTGCAGATGGGCAAATTACGATCACTAAATTATCTTAATGAAATTCTTTTTCAAAGCGCATCCCAACCAACAACCCAACAACTAAACTACCCCTTTTTACGAGCCGGGTTTGATTTCATGGTGAAGGTAGCTTTGGATGATACGGAGCCGGGTTTACCTGCGTTATTTTGGAATTCGCCTTTTTGGGCGGCTTTTAAAAACGGACTTTTTTTTGATGCTTTTGCCATGATGGATTGTGTTGGTTTGCTAAAAGTAAGCAAAATTTATAAACGTGTCAATAAGTAAAAGCTTGCCTTAACACACCAAATAACGATAATAATTATCTTCAAACAAAAACCATTCGCCGGGCCAAAGGTTTGATACTTATCTATCTACCTAAAGTATAAGGTTATGAATATTTTACAGTTAAACCCACAAATTGTGGTGCATACACCGCTGGGGCCAGGATTGGCCTATTTTATTATGGATTATGGCATGAGTGTTAACACTTGCTGGGTAGTACGCCTGGCGAAAGGAGAAATTAAACACTTCGACTCGAACGATGTGCGTGTGGAGGGTAACCCAACATACGGCTTCCCTCTCAAACCCGAAATACCCGACTCGTGGATGACCTTTAAAGAAAAAGAAAAACTAACGAAGGGAAATTAATTTTCAATGTGCAGATGAGGGAATGGATTAAAATGTGCAGATGAGAAAATGTGCGGATGTGCAAATGATTTGATGTAGAATTACGAAAAGATTTGACAACTCCTAAGAAAGATTTGACAACTCTTAAAGAGTTGTCAAATCTAATCAAGGCTAAATTTTTCATTTGCACATCCGCACATTTTCTCATCTGCACATTTACTAAGCTGGTTTTACCGGGCTGCCTATCCAATCCGTTTCGGGCGAAAGGGTTTCGCCTTTCATTACCAGCGATAGGGCGTCTATATTGCAGTCGTTGCCTATATCGCTATCATACAAAATAATACTGCGCACGCCAATGCTACTGCGCGAGCCTATTTTTACGGGGCCAATTTTCATTACTCTATCTTCAAATAAATGGGTTTGCGGACCGCAATCTTCATTTAAAGCAACATCATCGCCCATACTTATCATATCGTGTTCGGTAAAATCGGTGGTGTTGAGCCACGCGCGCGATCCTATTTTTACACCCAATAAACGTAAAAACATGGGCAGCCAGGGTGTGCCGCGTAAAAAATCTAACATAAAGGGCACGGCCAGGGCTTCGTAGGTTGATGTTACAGCTTCGCTACGCCAAACCAGCCAAGTCCACATTGGTTTTTGGCGCGGCGTGTAGCGGCCAATAAACACCCATTTAAGCAACATCGTTAACATAAACGCGGGCATACCCATATAACCCAGGTAATAAAGCGGAAACTCTGCAATAATTTTCCAGAGCGGCTCGTCAACCACTAAATCATGAGCGTAGGCAATAAATAAAACCGTGAAGCAAATAATAGCCGTTTCGGGCAATATAATACGGATAAACTCTACCGTTCCACGGGCAAGCTTGCGGCGCTTTTTTGGGGTAATGGTTAACTCATCGGGGTAGGTTTGGCTTTCTTGCCGGCGGGGCATAGCTATTGCCGGCGAGCCAAACCAATCGCGTGCATCGCTGGTTGCAAGTTGCTCGGCGCTGGGCGGGGTAGATAGCACGCCAACCAGCATGTTGCCGGGCAAATTATACCCTTGCGGGATAAGGGCACTATTGCCCACAAAGCTCGAATTGTTGATGATGGTTTTTTCCAGTATCAATTGCTGGCCGCGTACATCGGCTTCGCCAAGGGTAACTGCGTCGGCAATAAACGCGCCCGAGCCAATTTCTAATAGCGGATGCGTTACGCTGCTGGCTGTTGATACCTCGGTATTTTTACCAATTTTGGCACCAAGCAACCTAAAAAACGTGGATACATATACACTGGCAAAAATGGGGTGCAAAACAATTAAACATAACGACATTAACTGATCGGCCATCCATTTACGCACATACAAAATACTGTAAATAGGGTATTTACCGGGTTGTATATTGCGTTGTAAAATGCGGGTAAGCAATATGGTTTCTAAGGCAAATAAAACAATGTATACCGTAGCCAGTATGGGCACTATCCATAAATAATGAAAATTGTAATCTTCCACCGTGGCATCGTCAAGCCGGTTTACGGCTATGATGGTTGGGATAAGCGGCAGCAGTATAATAAACGGGAAAGCAAATACCACCAGCATAAAAATAAAAATATATTTACGCCGCGTTGCCGGCGATACAAATAAGGGCTGAGGCAAATCGGCAATTTGCTTTTTCTCCTTTAGCTGCGCGGGGCTTCCATACCAAACTTCGCCTGCTTTTATGGTTTTACCGGCTGATAGGTGGCTCAAATCTTGCAGCTCCGTCCACTCTTCCATGCTGGCTCCACCGGATATTACTGCACTGCTGCCTATATAGGCATGATTGCCGATGTGGATGCTGCGTAATTTGAGCATACCATCTTCAACAAAAGCATTATTAAGCATTACCTGCGAACTGATACTTACATCGGCTCCTATAGTTACCAAATCCTCGGCTCCTATGCTTAACGAACTGAGTTGTGCATCGGCGGCAACAGTAACCCCCAGCATGCGTAAAAATGCCGGGTACAAAGGCGTGCCGTTTAAAAACTGAACCGGTAAAATACCCATCATTTTTTTAACAAACCACCAACGAAAGTAATAGCTTCCCCACAAAGGGTAATCGCCTTCCTTCATTTTACCTATTACCAGCCATTTACTTGCTATGGCAAGCGCGGTAAACAAAGGCGGTATGATGCAAAACAATGCAATGGCAATTAATACACCATAACCTACATTATCTGTTTCTTGCTGGGTATAATAATAGCCCAGGTAAGGGGCAAATATCTCTACCGAAAACAAGCCGTAAATTAGGCCAAGCGCCAGTGTTTGAGCGGCCCAGCAACTAAAATATTTCCAGCTTGCTATTTTAAAATAGGTACGTTGTTTTCTTTCGGTTTTTAAGTTGGCTTCCCAGTGTTCAACCAGCTTGGTTAAGGGGCGGTGCAGGTATATATCTTTTAATGATGCCTGCGGTATACCGGCATCGCGCCGGAGCCGTGATACCAGCGACGCAGCCAGGAGCGAGTGCCCACCCAAATCGGTAAAAAATCCATCGACAAATCAATGGGCCGGTTTGGAAATATTTTATTCAAGATAGCTAAAAACCTGTCGGCAACGGGGGCATTCATGTCCAGCGTTTCTTCCGCGCCGTTATCGGTCATGGTCAACAATTCGGGCACAGGCAAAGCCTTCCGGTTAATTTTTCCGCTTGGCATACGGGGCATTTCGGCTATAGCCATAATAGTACTGGGCACCATGTAGGTTGGCAGTACTTTGGCCAGTTCGGCACGCAAAACGGTTTCGGCTATGTCTGATGCATCTTCGGGAACCACATATCCCACCAAATGATCTTGCCCGTTACTATCCTTTTTAACTGCAACCGCTGCCGATTTAATACCCGCCAACGCGTTAAGCTTCACCTCAATCTCACCGAGTTCGATACGGAAACCGCGAAGTTTGATTTGATCGTCAAAACGGCCCTGTACATCAATACTGCCGTCTTCGTTAATAATGGCAGCATCGCCGGTGCGGTAAACCATATCGCCGGGTAAATCTTCCAATACGGCGGGCTTGCTCACAAATTTTTCTTTAGTAAGCTGCGGCAGCTTTACATATCCTTTTGAAAGGCCGGGGCCGCTTATAATTAATTCGCCGCGCTCACCGCGTGGCAAGGGGTTTAGCTGCTCGTCAACAACGGCCAGGTTGTAGTTAGGCAAAGGGTTGCCTATGGTAATTAAATCGCCAAATTTTAGTGCCGCAAAGGTTGCGCTTACTGTTGTTTCGGTAGGGCCGTAACTGTTAAAAAACTCGCGGCCAGGCTTTGCCCAACGGGCCAGTACCTGCGCGGTGCAAGCCTCGCCACCGGCATTAATTAACCGTATACCGGGGTTATTATCTTCCATAACGGCCAGCAAGCTGGGTACGGCATGTAAAATTGTTATTTTTTGTTGGCGCAAAACATCGCCAAGCTCATCAATGGCTTTTGATGTTGTATTATCGGCAACCCAAATTGTTGCGCCGGCAAAATAACTTACCCAGGTTTCTTCGCACCACATATCAAACGATACCGAGAAGCCCTGGTATACCCTATCGGCGGGTTCAATATTGAGCAAGGTTTGCTCGGCGCGTACCAACTGGCATATTTGGCGGTGCCCTATAGGGATACCTTTGGGTGTGCCGGTACTGCCCGATGTGTAGAGCACATATGCACAATCATCGGGCAGGGGGCCGGCAGGTATCTCAAATTTTTCGCCGGCCTTCGGCCTATCTGCAACGGTTAACAAGGGGCAGGTTAAATTTAGCGGTTCCATGCTAAAGCAGGCATTGGCACCTACTTCGGTCATCACGGTTTCTACGCGTTCGGCAGGCATCTCGCGGTCAACGGGCACATAGGTTGCCCCGGCTTTAATGATGCCCAAAATGGCAACATGCAGTTCGAAGCCGCGCCGCCACCAAATGCCTATATTATCGCCACGCTTAATACCTTGTTGAACCAGGCTTGCCGCAACGGCATCGCTCCAGTGGTCAAGCTCGGCGTAGGTTAATTGCTGATTATCAAATATTAAAGCAGTTTTTGTGGCAAATTTTTGTGCGGAGTTCCTAAAAAGATCGACAAGGGTTTCTTCCAAAAGCAAATCCGGACGTACAGCACCTTTAACAATACTGATGCTACTCATAATTATTATGTGGGTTATTTATGGTTTAATTGAATAGTTTAAAAACGATGTATAATGCAAATTTAGACTACAATAATAGCCATAGTTTAAGCGCATGATGTAACATTGTTAACTTTTTAATTTACGTTAACACAGTTTGGGGAGAGCAACAAATTGCGATAGTAAATTGTTCTGGAAAGTACTTTTGTTAAAAAAATTAACGCCAAATAAGGCAAGTTGCCGCAGCGTATTTCTATTTAAAAACAATTAGCCACCCACTTGCTAAAATGCCATAAACAAATGCAACATACACATAACATTTGGCGTAAAAGAGTGAAAACAATAGAAAATATATGGCTTAAAAAGTGCAAATTTGGCTTTTAATGGCTATTTCACCCGCAATTAGTTATTTGTAAGTAGCAATTTACCCGCAAACGGGTAAATAATTACTCAACAAATACCCAATTGGAGATTTAAAAAACGTGAGGTTTATAAAATTAGCAACAAACACCCAATTCTATTAACCATAGATTAAATTAATTGGGTATTTATTAATAATTTTATCAATTTTTTAATTGGCATAAGTTATGCGATGTAAACATTGGTTAATCCGTTTTAATTATCTATGTTTAATTAATTTAAGAATAACTATTGATGATTTAAAACAGGTGCCCTTAAACTCAACTACTGTGATGATGCACACCTTTTTAAAAACCCACGCCTGATGAAAACACAGATACTAATAGTTGATGACGATTATAGCATTTTAAAGCTTTTAAACTTTATCCTTTCTAAAGATTACGACCTGATTATAAAAAACAGCGGTTTGGAGGCCTTGAGCTGGCTGGAAGAGGGTAACGACCCCGGTTTGGTAATAAGCGATTTGCAAATGCCCTATATTGACGGGCTTACCTTTGTTAGAAATTTAAAAATAAGCGGTTATTATAAAGACACTCCCATCATCGTTCTTTCGGGAGCGGATGACCTGGAAGAGCTTGTTAAAGAAATGCCCTTCAGGATTGATGCCTTTTTACACAAACCGTTTAACCCTACATCGTTAAAAACAGCCATAACTAAGGTACTTACTATATATGATGAACAAGAATACACCAACCAGTTGGGATAATTCGAACGCGGCACAAAACAAAGTTGCCTATGTTAGCGCTGATGCTGAAGACCAGTTAGTTGGGGAATTAAAACAGCATTTTTTTGTTAAACACCTGGTAACGTTCAACGCTTTTGAAGATTACCTTTCCGAGCAATCAATATTAACTCTTCCGGATATTTTATTGATGGAAATTGATGAAGAGGAGTATTGCTTTACCCTTGTTGAAAAGATTAAAAAAAACCCGATGCTGCACGGTTTATTAATTGTGCTATTGGCTAAAAAGCCCAATAAAACCTGGAAAGCCCGGGCTATGCAGCTGCGAGTTAATGATTTGTATACTTACCCCCTGCCCGTTGAACATTTGAGCGAGCGTTTAAATTTTTTAATTAAGTTTAAACTCATCAGGCCAAAATTATCGGAGTTATTGAACCAGGTAGATGTTGAATATAAGATGCCTTTCAGTAAAAGGATGTTTGATATTGTATCATCAAGCATCGCCCTTATACTGGCATCGCCCATTATGATAATTGTGGCACTGGTGGTTAAATTTGGATCAAAAGGCCCTATTATTTATAAAAGCAAACGGGTGGGTACCGGTTACCTGGTATTTGATTTTTACAAATTTAGATCGATGCGTACCGATGCCGATAAGATGATGGCCCAAATGAGCGACCTGAACCAGTATGCTGCCGAAGAGCAAGGCAGCTCAAAAGCAGCCTTTGTTAAAATAAAGAACGACCCACGGGTTACCAAAGTTGGTAATTTTATACGCAACACCAGTTTAGACGAATTGCCACAATTGTTTAACATTTTAAAGGGAGATATGTCGTTAGTTGGCAACCGTCCGCTACCTTTGTACGAGGCAGAGATGTTAACATCCAACGAATGGTCGATGCGGTTTTTGGGGCCAGCCGGTTTAACCGGTTTATGGCAGATAAGCAAGCGCGGTAAAGAAGATATGAGCGAACGCGAACGAAAGAAACTGGATAATTTTTATGCACAAAACTATTCTTTTTGGTTGGACCTAAAAATTCTTTTAGGTACATTTCCTGCCTTGTTCCAAAAAGAAAAAGTTTAATTTGTACATGAAAAAAAACCTGGCTTTTATATTATTTGCCATTACGCTTTGTTTACCCGTTGCTAAATGCTTTGCACAAGAAGGCATGATGAACTATATAGACTATCCGCTTTTGCAAAAACTGATTACCGAAGCCAAAAAAAATTATCCCGAAGTTAAGGTAAAGCAAGAACAAGCTAATATTGCACGTACCAATTATAAACTATCCAAATTTGCATGGTTTGATGCCTTGTCTATTTCGTATGTATATAACCCGGCTAATACTGTTAACGTAACATCAAACAATAGCGTTTCAAGCACATCAGGGTCAACGGGCAACAGTGTTAACCCAAACATTTTTCAAGGTTACCAGGCAGCCATTACTTTAAATATAGGTACGCTTATCCGCAACCCTTTTGCTACTAAGGTTGCCAAATCAAACTATAACATTACCTTGCTTGAGCAGCAGGCCTATGATGCAAATATTGAAACCCAGATAAGCAAACTATACATTGCTTATGTGCAACAACTAGCCACGCTGCGCCTGCGCACACAAAACGTGCAGGATGCCGGCACATTATATACTGCGGTAAAACAACAGTTTGAAAAACAACTTGCTACTTTTGAGCAATATTCATCCTCCTCGGTAGCATATTCATCGGCTATTCAGGGTAAAATAGATGCCGAGAGTGCGGTTTTACTGGCCAAGTTTTCGCTCGAAGAATTAGTTGGAAAAAAATTAGAAGAGGTAAAATAATGGAACTTAAAGATTTTGTCTCGTTATTAAAACGTTATAAACTTATACTCATTATACTTCCTTCGGTTGCTATTGTGGCAACTTATTTTTATACCCGCAAACTGCCCGACGTATACACATCGCAAACGCAAATATCAACCGGTATAGTAGATCAGTCGCAAAAATTGCCTGATGAGGCCGTGGCGGGCGAATCGCAAATATTTATCCAGTTCAGTAACATCATGACTATGATGAAAATGAACAGGATACTAAACCAGGTATCGTACCAGCTTATTTTACATGATTTAACCAGCCGCGAACCCTTTAGAAAACCGAGTAAGCTATTTAAAGATCTCAACCCAAGCGCCAGGGCCCACGCCATTGAGGTTTATACCAAACTTTATAACGTTCACGGTTTGTTGCAAAGCTGGGACGAAGATCAGCGCGGCTTGAGCAGTGTAATTAGCTCCATGCAATATGATCCGGGTTCGATACAATCAAAAATGACAGTTTACCGTAACGAGGCCAGCGATTATATACACATCGACTACTCGTCGGATAATCCGCAACTATCGGCTTTTGTGGTAAACACCATAGTTAAGGAGTTTATAACCTATTATACAAGCAGCGAAAGGGAAAATCAATTAAAAGCAGTTAGGTTTTTAGACAGCTTGCTTGCCGCGAAAAAATATTTAATGGATGTAAAACGCGATTCGTTAAAGCGTTTTAAAATTGATAACCACATATTAGATATTACCAACCAGGCTGCGAGTTTATATAACCAAATTGCCGACCTGGATAACCGCAAGCAACAGGCCGATGCCGAAGTAGCCTCCAACTCGGGAGCAATAAGGGAGATAGACAACAAATTTAACCCGCACGAACGAAAAAACTTTGAAAACTTTAGAAACCAGGTAAATGCCAAAATTACCCGTAACAAAGACCTCCAAAAAACATTTGTTAATAGCTGGGTAAAAAGCAGCTACAACCCTTATTACCAAGCCAAGGTTGATTCGATACAGAGAGTAATTGACGACCAGATAAGCCAAACGATTGACGAAACGAGCGATAATCCGGCATCAGCCAAGGCCAGTTTGCAGGCTCAGAAAATGGACCTGGAAATTAAGCTTAACCTGGCCCGCTATAGTATAAGCACCTTTAATGGCGAAATTACCAAGCTGCGCTCACAACTGGATTTGCTGGTACCTTTACAGGCAAAAATTCAGGAGATGGAAAAAAGCCTGGATGACGATAGTAAAGAGTACCTTGAATTACTGGCCAAAGATAACCAGGCATCGGTAACGGCCAATTTTTCTTCAAAGCTACGGCAGGTTGAATTGGCTACACCCGGAGGTGCCGAGGCTTCCAAAAAAATGTTGCTTACTATAGCGGCAGGCATCATTGTAGAGATATTTTGCATATTGATATTGTTCATTTTATTTTATCTGGACGACTCGATAAGGCATCCTAAAACATTGGCCAATAAAACCGGCTTACCCGTTTTAGGCTACCTTAATGTGATAAAGGGCTCCACGCTTGACCTGAAGAAGATATGGGAAATTGAAAACAGGGGCAAAATGCAGCAATTTAAAGATTTGCTACGCTCAATACGCTTTGAAATTGACCAGGAACTGCACGGTAATAAAATTTTAGCCATAACCAGCCTTGGCGATGGCGACGGTAAAACGCTTTTAGCTATTAGTTTGGCTTATTCGTATTCTATTATTAACAAAAGGGTTTTACTTATTGATGGCAATTTTAGTAACCCTACCATCAGCAAAACCGTACAACCCAAATTGTTTATTGAAGACTATTTTAGAGATGACCCTGATTATAAAGATGTTATTTTAAATACAAGCATTAGCGTACTGGGCAACCACGGCAGCGATATTACTTTGCTTGAAATTGAAAACGAAAGGATAATTCAGCAAAAGTTTTCTAAGTTGAAATCGATGTATGATATCATCATTATTGAGGTGCAGGATATGGATAAAATGAACAAGGCCAAAGAGTGGTTGCTGTTTGCCGATAAAACCATTGCCGTTTTTGAAGCCCGCCAAAGCCTGGACGAAAATAGAAAAGCATCCGTTAAATATTTTGCATCCCTGGGAAGTAAATTTGCAGGCTGGATATTTAATAAAGCTACCGCCGAACCCTACAGTTAAAATTATTTGCTAAATTAAACCCATGTTTGAAACTGCTGTATCTGTTATATGGATTTTTTTCCAGATCGTCATTGGCTTTAACCTGGTGTTTCCGCTGCTGCTTTTTCTTTTTTACAGCATCAAAAAAAACTTCGACCACAGCTATAACGCCACGAGTGCTATGCCCGAGATAGATTATGGCATTATAGTAACCGCTTACGAGCAAACCCATACCCTGCCCGGCGTTGTTAAATCGCTTTTAAACCTTAACTACAGCAAGTACATTATTTATATTGTTGCCGATAAGTGCGACATAAGCAGCTTAAATTTTGATGACAGCCGTGTAGTTTTATTGCGCCCCGAAGAAACGCTGGCCAGCAATACGCGGTCGCATTTTTATGCTATTAACCGCTTTATACGCCCGCACCAGTGTTTAACTATTATTGATAGCGATAACCTGGTTGAGCCCGATTATTTAAACCAGCTAAACGTTGAGTTTGGCAAAGGGTTTAAAGCGGTACAAGGCATACGCGAAGCAAAAAATTTAGATACCACCTTTGCCTGTTTAGATGCCGCCCGCGATATTTATTATCATTTTTACGATGGCAAGGTACTTTTTGGTGCGGGCTCATCGGCTACGCTGGCCGGCTCGGGCATGGCATTTACCACGGCACTTTACCGCGAGTGCCTTGAGCACCTTGATATTACCGGTGCCGGGTTTGATAAGGTTTTACAAGCCGCTATTGTAAACCGCAAATACCGCATTGCCTTTACTATGGATGCCATTGTTTACGACGAAAAAACATCGCGCTCAACGCAACTGGTAAGCCAGCGCTCCAGATGGATAAATACCTGGTTTAAATATTTTAAATATGGTTTTGGCATGCTGGGCAACGGTTTACTGCGCTTTAACCTTAACCAGTTTTTATTTGGGCTGGTACTGGTGCGCCCGCCGTTGTTTATGTTTTTAATATTATCGGTAATATTTGGTGCTATAAACCTGGCTATGGGGCATGTATTGCTGTGCCTGTTATGGGTGGGCGGCTTGCTTATATTTGTAGCGGGCTTTGCGCTGGCGCTTGGGGTATCGCACACCGATAAAAAAATTTACCGGTCGTTGGTTAACATTCCTAAATTTATGTTTTTACAGGTGTTATCGTTATTAAAAATATTTACACCGCAAACCAATAACGTGGCAACCAAGCACTATGCTGATGCACATGTTGACGAGATAAAAGTGCACGATGAGAATTGAACCTATAATAAAACCCAAAGACACCAGGTTTGACCACTTAACCGACGTTGAAAAAAAAGCACGCAAGGTTGCTATAGTTGTAGCTTTTTTGGCCGTTTTTATATGGATGTTTAAAATTATATTTTAACATTATGCGCTATGAGCCCAGTAATGTTAAAACCCCAAAAAACGTAGCTGAGGGTACCCGCAAATTAGGATTTTGGAAAGATGTTTTGTTAAACAAGTTTTCAAAACCAATGGTTGTTATATTTTTAATATTGTTTGCCTGCTTTGTAGTTTTTAGCATGGCAAAGGGCGATATGATAAGCCCCAGCCTTATTTTAATTGGCCTAATTGGTGTTACTATTGTTTGCGGGGTAATTGTTTATCCCAAATTTGGTATAACTATACTTTTTATATCGGGCTATTTGTTGTTTTTACCCGGCAAGTTTAACGTTAACTTTCCGCTGGGTACTATGTTAGATTTGCTGCAGTACTTGCTCATTATTGGCTTTTTTTTAAAGCAAAAGTATGATCGTAACTGGGTGATATTTAAAGACCCGCTATCCATCTCCATATTGGTTTGGATACTTTACAACTTTGCCGAATTAGCTAACCCGCAGGCGGTTTCGCCCCTGGCGTGGTTGTACACCATACGCACGTCGGCGTTTATCATACTAACTTATTTTATTTTCATTTACCAGATACGCGACGCATCGTTTATTAAGTTTATGATAAAGCTATGGCTTGGCTTGGGCCTGCTAAATGCTGCCGATACTTTTCACCAGGAAATATTCGGCTTTTTCCCGTTCGAAGCGCAATGGCTCTATTCAGATCCTTTACGTGTTGAGCTCCTTTTCCAGGCGGGCCACATGCGTAAGTTTGGCATCTTTGGCGATCCGGTAACGTTTGCTTATAACATGGCCGCGGCGGCAGCCTTATGCCTGGCGTTGCTTTTTGGGCCCTACAAAACTTATAAAAAGGTAATTTTGGTTTGCATGGCCTGCTTTTTTAGTTTAACCATGGTGTTTTCGGGCACAAGGGGTGCCTTCCCGCTGATACCGGCGGCTATAGTATTGCTTGCCATTTTAAAGTTTAACCGGCAAATATTAATATTCAGTATCATTTTCGGGGTGTTTTTTGTGGGGCTCATTTTTGTGCCAACGTCTAACTCCAACATCATGAGGTTTCAAACGGCGTTCAGGCCAAACGAAGATGCTTCGTACAAGGCACGTAAAATTAACCAGGCACGTATTAAACCGTTTATACAAAGCCACCCTATTGGCGGCGGGCTGGGCGCTACCGGCACCTGGGGGCAGCGTTTTGCACCGGGCTCGTTTTTGGCCAATTTTCCGCCCGATAGCGGTTATGTGCGGGTAGCGGTTGAGTTAGGTAGCATTGGTATATTGATACTTTGTATTATGATTTTTACGGCCCTTAAAACGGGCATCAACCACTACTACATGATTAAAGACCCCGAACTCAAAACGTTTTGCCTGGGCATGGTAATGGTGGTTTTTGTTTTTAATATTGGTAATTTTCCGCAGGAAGCCATAGCGCAGTATCCATCAAATATTATTTTCTTTTTTTCGATAGCATTAATTAACATTACAAAACGAATTGATGATAAACGCAACCTGCTAAATACACAAGCTAATGGAGCATAAATTAATTACCGGCAGGGATATTATTGTAGTGGGCCAGCAAGCCTGGGACACCGAAATTGGTAGCAATTGCAAAAATATTGCATTGGAGTTTAGCAAGCATAACCGGGTTTTGTATGTAAACTCGCCATTGGATATCAAAACCATGATGACCAATAAAGATGATCTGAAAATAAAAAAAAGGTTATCGGTAATTAAAAAAAAACAAAACGGACTGGAGCAGATAGGCGATAATTTATGGACCTATTATCCGGATATAACCATAGCTTCTATCAACTTTATAAAGCCCACATCGCTTTTCAATATTTTTAACCGCATTAACAACAAACGTTTTGCCGCATCCGTAAAAAAGGCCATAAACCAGCTCAACTTTAAAAACTTTATCCTTTTTAACGATTCGGAAATGTTTAAGGCTTTTTATTTAAAAGATTTTTTGTTGCCCGATGTGAGTATTTATTACTCGCGCGATTATATGCTGGGTGTTGATTACTGGAAAAAACACGGCACCACTTTAGAGCCGCAACTGATAGCCAAGAGCGATTTATGCACCGCAAACTCAACCTACCTGGCCGATTATTGCAGACAATACAATCCAAAATCGTACTATGTAGGCCAAGGCTGCGATTTGAGCCTTTTTAACAATACCGAAGGTTTTGAAATACCACAGGATATACGGTTAATTAATAACCCCATTATTGGTTACGTGGGTGCGCTGCAAAGCATCAGGCTGGATATGGATATTATTGAGTTTATAGCTGTTAAAAACCCGGATTGGAGCATTGTGCTGGTTGGCCCCGAAGATGATGAGTTTAAGGCCGGTAAATTACACAGTATACCTAACATTCATTTTTTAGGGGCTAAAGATGGCAATATGTTGCCCGCATATATAAACATGTTTAACGTTTGCATTAACCCGCAACTGGTTAACCAAATTACTATTGGCAATTACCCGCGTAAAATAGATGAGTATTTGGCTATGGGTAAACCCGTTATAGCCACAGCCACACGGGCCATGGAAATTTTTAGCGAACACACCTATTTGGCAAAAGATAAAGAAGCTTACGTGAGTTTAATACAGAAGGCTTTAGACGAGGATGATGCCGGCTTACAGCAAAAACGGAAAGCCTTTGCAGCATCGCACACGTGGGAAAACAATGTTGCCGAAATTTACCAAGCTATAAATACTTTTAACCAAGCCTAAAATGTCGCTGTCATCACAAATCAAATCAAACCCTGCGTTTAAAAAAATAGCGCATTGGCTAATGGTGCCAACCGGGCAGTTTAGGCCACGCTTATGGATAAGGCTCTTTGTTAATCCGTTTAAGCATAACAGGGGCAAGGGGTCAATAGTGAGGCGCAGAACAAGGATGGACGTATTTCCGTATAACCGTTTTGATTTGGGCGAACGATCGGTAATTGAAGATTTTGCAACCATTAACAATGGCGTAGGCGACGTATTAATTGGTGATAGAACCATTGTGGGTATGGGCAATGTGGTAATAGGTCCCGTTATTATTGGTAACGATGTTATGTTTGCGCAAAATGTTGCCGTTAGCGGCCTTAACCACGGTTACCAGGATATTACCATGTCGCCAAGTGTGCAAAAGGTAGAAACAGCCTTGATTACCATAGGTGATAATGTGTGGATTGGGGCCAACAGCGTAATTACTGCGGGCGTAACGCTAGGCAAACATGTAATTATTGGCGGCGGCAGCGTGGTTACCAAAAGCATACCCGATTATTCGGTTGCGGTGGGCAATCCGGCCAAGGTGGTAAAGCGATACAACTTTGAAACAAATACCTGGGAAAGGGTATAAATGTGAATAGCATATTTATTTTAGATACTTTTAAATTAACAGCATGTCGATATTTGGCCTCCCTAAGTGGATAGAACCACACCTGTACACCGGAAAAAAGTTTGCCGACCTTACAGCAGCAGAATTGACCGACATTAAAAGCAGGATAAGCAATTTTAGGCACGAACAGCCGGATGTTTCGGTAGTAATACCGGCCTGGAACGAGGCCAATAATATATTCCGCACACTATCGGCCATATCGGCCAACCAAACCAAGTATAAGGTTGAAATAGTGGTGATAAACAATAACTCCACAGATAATACCCAGCAGGTGTTAGACGAGATTGGCGTTAGGAGTTACCTGGAATCGCAACAGGGTACGCCGCACGCGCGGCAGTTGGGTTTAGAAAAAGCCCGCGGCAAATACCATTTATGTGCCGACTCGGATACGTTTTATCCGCCAAAATGGATAGATACCATGGTTGCTCCAATGGTAGATAGTAAAGATATTGTGGGCGTTTATGGCCGCTACTCGTTTATACCACCCGAAGGGCAGGGCCGCTTTGGCTTATGGATATACGAAATGATAACCGGTGTACTGGTACAAATACGCAAACGCAAGCGCGAGTTTATGAATACCTTGGGCTTTAACATGGGCTTTATTACCGAAGTGGGGCTAACCACAGGCGGCTTTAAGGTAACCGGCGTGCGCATGTTTGATAATGCCGCAGGCAGCGATTACTTTGTTGAAGAAGCCGAAGATGGCCGCATGGCCGTTAACCTAAAAAAGAAGGGTAATTTAAAATTGATATTAAGCAAAAATGCCAGGGCATATACATCGCCGAGGCGTTTAATGTACGATGGGGGTATTTGGGCCGCCTTTAAAAACAGGTTTAAAAGCCACGGCAGCGGCCTGGGCGAATATGTTACCGGCAAAAGTAAAACATAAGGCAGACAGCATACGTATAAACCTACCGGCAACCAATTTTTGCCCCTGATATTTGTATTGATTACCCCCTATTACTATTAGTTAAATGACAAAAATTGCCCATTTAATTTTGGCGCACAACAACCCGGTGCAGCTATCAAGGTTGGTTAGCAGGTTAACACACCCCGATGCGGATATTTATATTCACCTGGATGGCAAGGCTGATGAAGGGCCATTTAACTTTTTGCTTAATACGCCCAATGTTTATTTTATTAAAAGCCGGGTAAAAGTTTACTGGGGCGCATACAGTATTGTACAAGCTACCCTAAACGGCTTTACCCAAATACTGGCTTCGTCCAAAAAATACGATTATATTAACTTGTTGAGCGGCAACGATTATCCTATAAAAAGCACCCGCCAAATTCACGAGTTTTTCCACCACCATCCCGATAGGATTTTCATGGAGTATTTAACCGAGGACTCGGATTGGTGGAAACAAATTAAAACCAGGGTTACCGAATATCATTTAACCGATTACCATTTCCCGGCCAGTTACTATGCGCAGGTGCTAATGAATAAGGTTTGGCCCAAACGTAAGATGCCCGAAAACATAGTTTTTATAGGCCGATCGCAATGGTTAACTATTACGCCGGCCAGTGCGCAATATATTGTTGACTACCTGCGCGATAACCCTAAAATACAACGCTTTTTCAGGTTAAGCTGGGGTGCAGATGAAATTGCTATTCAAACCATTTTATATAATTCGCCTTTTAAAAACAAGATAGAAAACAATAACTACCGTTATATTGATTGGAGTGAACAAAAGGCCAGCCCCAAAACGTTAACGATGGCTGATGCTGATAAACTGATTGCTTCGCCATGCCTTTTTGCACGCAAGTTTGACCTTGAAAAAGCACCCGATATTTTCAATTACCTGGATAGCACTTTTTCGTGATGGTTAATTGCTTGTTATCGTAAAAAAACTTAATTTCAAATACACCTATTCAGCAGCTATTATTAACATGAAGAAAGTTTCAGTAATAACCGTAAACTTTAACCAGGCCCTGGTTACCGAAGCTCTACTGGAATCTATCTTCAAAACAAACACCTACCCCAATATTGAAATTATTGTGGTGCATAACGGTGCCAAAACCAACGATTTACCCCAATGGCAGGCAAAGTACCCGGATATTGTTTTTATACGCAGCGAAGCTAACCTCGGCTTTGCAGGCGGTAACAATTTAGGCATTAAAGCAGCCACCGGCGATTACCTTTTTTTAGTTAATAACGATACTGAATTTACCGCCGGCCTAACCGAAACGCTGGTTAACACGCTGGATAATAACGAAACTATAGGCATTATATCGCCTAAAATAAAATACTTTCAGTTTCCGGACACCTTGCAGTACGTGGGCTTTACACCCATGAATTATTATACCTGCCGTAACCAATGTATCGGTCAGTTTGAAAAAGATAATGGCCAGTATGATAACCTGAGCCAGCCCACAGGTTTTTGCCACGGCGCAGCCATGATGCTTAGGCGCAAGGCCATTGAAAAGGCTGGTTTAATGACCGAAAACTTTTTTTTATACTACGAAGAGATGGACTGGAACGAGCATATTAAACGTGCCGGTTACCAGGCCTGGGTTAATACCAACGCCTTAATTTACCATAAAGAGTCGGTATCGGTAGGGCAAGGCAGTCCGCTTAAAGAGTATTTTATGAACCGCAACCGCATATTGTTTATTCGCCGTAATGCGCCGTGGAACCAGGCAATTGTATTTTACGTATACTTTATGCTGCTGGTAGTGCCGCGGAATACAATAAGCTACATTAAACAAAAAAAGTATAATTTTATTGGCATGCTTTTTAAAGCCGTTTGGTGGAACATTACACAGGGCAAAAAAAGCACAAAATTAGGTTACCCTATTTAAACATACTGCATGGAAATTATTTTATGGCTCAGCCTTTTTATTGTTGTTTACACCTTTGTAGGGTACGGCATTTTGCTTTATATCATTATCCGCATAAAGCGGATAACCAAAGGCAAACCAAGCGAAATAGCTGTTAATACCGATATGTTGCCCACATGCACACTGGTAGTTGCAGCCTATAACGAGGAGCAATACATGGCCGATAAAATAAAAAATACGCTGCAATTGAAATACCCGGCAGGTAAACTCAAGTTTTTATTTGTAACGGATGGATCGGACGACAGTACGCCTGATATAATTAAGCAATACCCGCACATACAACTGATGCACAAAGCCGAGCGCAGCGGCAAAATTATGGCCATACACCGTGCCATGAAAACCGTTAATACCGATATAACCGTTTTTACCGATGCCAACACCTTTTTAAACGAAGATGCCATTATTAATATTTGCCGCCATTATGCCGACCAAACTGTGGGTGCCATAGCTGGCGAAAAACGTGTAAAGGTTGATGAAAACGCCGATGCAAGTGCCGCCGGAGAAGGTTTTTACTGGAAGTACGAATCGGCGTTAAAAAAATGGGATTCGGAACTCTACTCGGTGGTAGGTGCCGCAGGCGAATTATTCAGTGTACGTACCAGCCTGTATAAACCTGTTGAGGATGATACTATTCTGGATGATTTTATGATATCGATGCTGATAGCCAAACAGGGTTACCGCATTGTTTACGAGCCCGCTGCTTACGCAACCGAAACATCGTCGGCCAATGTTACTGAGGAGCTGAAACGTAAGGTGCGGATAGCAGCTGGGGGTATACAATCCATCATTAGGTTAAAGGCCTTGCTAAATCCGTTTAATTACCCGTTACTATCGTTCCAGTATATTAGTCACCGGGTTTTAAGGTGGACTATTACACCTTTTTTGCTTATCCTTTCGTTTATTTTAAATATTGCTTTAGCTTTTAATGGCTCAACCTTTTATCAGCTTTTACTGGCAGCCCAAATATTGTTTTACGCTATGGCCATATTAGGCTGGGTGATGGAGAAACGCGAACTACGCATTAAAGTACTTTTTATACCCTATTACTTTTGCATCATGAACTACGCTGTTTTAGCGGGCATTATTCGGTATTCTAAAAAAGCACAAAGTGCAACCTGGGAAAAAGCAGCACGGAAACAATAGTTCAATTTTGGCTTTAGGGAACGCCCAAATTCTATTCAACTGAATTGACGAAACCGAATTGTTTAGCCGTAAATTGAAAGGTTTACAATAAGCACCACTTGGTTATTTGGCTGGCCGGTTTGGTTTAACTTCCCGGAAACGGCTAAAAAACATAAGGGCGAGCAGGCAAAGTACAAAGCCACAAATACCGTTAAGGCGCAGGCCATAATCGTGGCCTTCTTTTATGCCGTAAATGGTTAAAAATGCAAATAGGGCCGTACCAGATGTTTGGCCAAGTTTAACAAACAGATATTTAACCGCAAAAAACATTCCTTCGCGGTTCTCGCCGGTTTTTATGGCATCAGCTTCGGCTATTTCGGCCAATATAGCGTTTGGTAAAATACCCAGGGCTGCAAGCGGGAAAGCCGCAAAAATAACCAATGTATAAATTTGTACTTTAGCCGATACAGGGAACAGGCCTAAAAAGTAAATGGCTACATAAACCAGCGCCAATATTAAGAACGATATTAACACCAGTGGTTTTTTACCAAAGCGTGCCGATATAAAATTAACAAAAGGGTAAAACATTACTGATACCAAAACCATAACGCCAACCAGTAAGCCACCCATAGATTCGGGCAGGTGCAGCAATACAGTTATAAAAAACAATAAGCCGCTTGATATGATACTTATAGCCATGTAGTACGAAAAATCGGATATGAGGTAATATTTAAAATTGCGATTGCTAAAAGTGGCGCGTACAGCTTTAAATAATGGCAGGTGTGATGGCGTACTACTTGAATACTTTTTTTCGTCGATAGCGAAGATGGGGATCAACATAACAAGGCCAGCAAATATACAAAGGCCCCAAATGGTATATTGTAATGCAATTACCCGGCTATTAATGTGGCCAAAATGCTCTATCAGATCGGCAAAGTTGTTAACCAGGGCCGAAAATATCATACCTAACACAAAACCTATTTGCTGAAAAGATGATAGCTTAACTTTTTCTTTGGCGGTATCGGTTAACTCGGGAAGTAAGGCATTGTATGGTATGATATAACTTGTTGACGACATAAAAAAACCCACCAGTGTAAATACCAACCACCAGGCGTTGTGCAAGCTTTGACCTATAACCAATGGCCTGAAAGTAAGGCAGCAAAACACCACTGCCGGTAAAATTGCGTACTTCATGAAAGGAATACGCCTACCCTTGGGATTTTTGCTTTTATCACTTAATGAGGCCAGAAAAGGATCGTAAAAAGCATCAACTAAACGCACTGAGGCCAGGATAATGCTCATGATATTTACACCCAAAAAAACCATTATTTGTGGCATCAGTGGCACTAAGCCCGATTTTGACGGAGCCAAGTAAAAGTAATTTATCATCACGATAATAATATTCGTCATGATACTCCAGCCCATCATACCTGCAGCATAAGCAAGCTGTTTTGAAAAAGGCAGTTTTTGAGCAGACATGTTGCAATATGCAATTATTTAGGCGATAACAGATAATGATATTTCTTTTTTTGACACGAAACCGAATATCTTACCATCCTTACCGCTTAAATTTGCAGCAACACTATTTAACTAAAACATTATCTGCTTGTTTGTAAATTCAGTTTTAACAACCGGTATTAGCCAGGCGTGCCTGGCCGATGTGCCGCAACTTAACGCCTTAGTAAATACGGCCTACCGGGGCCCGGCATCAAAAAAAGGATGGACAACCGAGGCCGACCTTTTAGACGGCCTGCGTATAGACGAAGCTACCCTAACAGCTTATATTGAAGACGCAAACTCCTTTATATTAAAATACACTAACCATGCCGGGGGAATTACTGCCTGCGTTTATTTAAACGTAAGCAGCAATAAGCTGTATATTGGTATGCTTACCGTTAACCCCGCCTTGCAAAATACAGGTATTGGCAAACTGTTATTAACGGCTGCCGAGAACCTTGCCCGCCAAAAACACTGCCACACGCTATGGATGACGGTTATAACCATCCGGCACGAACTGATAGCGTATTATGAGCGCAAGGGCTTTGTAGTTACCGGCGAAAAAAGGCCCTTCCCTACAGAAACAAAGTTTGGAATACCAAAACAGCCTTTGGAATTACTGGTTATGGAAAAAGCGGTTATTTAATGGTGAAATAAATGCAAAGCCGTGTTAACTTTGGGCTCAATTTAAGGTCTAAAGCGGCGGGAGCAATTAAAATATTAAAACAACATTGGTTTTATTTTGTAAAATACGTAGCAAAATCATACATCACAATTAATGTCGGCAAGCAGCAATACTGTTACAACAAAAAAAGGATCTTCGTTTATACGATGGCTTACGGGCGTTTTTATTAACCTGTACAAAGTGAGTAAATTTGTACTGCGCTTTTTTAAAGAAGTGTTTGTACCGCCATACGAGTTTAAAGAAGTTATTAAACAATGTTATGATGTTGGCGTGCGGTCGTTCACGCTTATCACGGTTACCGGTTTTATTGTTGGGGTTATTTTCACCAAGCAGTCGCGTCCGTCGTTGTTATCTATCGGGGCCACATCGTGGCTGCCGTCGTTGGTTTCTATTGCTATTTTACGCGCGCTGGCATCGCTGGTAACAGCCTTAATTGCTGCGGGTAAGGTGGGCTCGAGCATTGGTGCCGAATTAGGATCAATGCGGGTAACCGAGCAAATTGATGCTATGGAAGTATCGGGCACCAAGCCATTTAAGTATTTGGTTTGTACCCGTGTTATAGCAACATCCATCACCCTGCCTATATTGGCTACCTATACCGCCTTTATTGCGCTTTTGGGTGGTTATTTAAATGTGGCACAAAACGAGGGCACCAGCTTTATCACCTTTATGCAAAACGCGTTTGACCCTATTACCTTTCTTGATTTTTGGGCCACGCTAACCAAATCGCTTGTGTTTGGTTTTACTATTGGCATTGTGGGTTGCTACCAGGGCTACAACTCCTCGCGCGGCACGGAGGGTGTTGGCAAGGCCGCTAATTCGGCAGTGGTAACGGCTATGTTTTTGGTTTTTATTGAAGAAGTTATTATTGTTCAAATATTTGGCTGGCTTCGTTAACGGTATATTATGGACAGAGCGGAAACAATTATCGATCATAAAAATGCCGTAATCAGCATACGGGGCCTCAAAAAATCGTTTGAGAAAAACGAGGTGCTGCGTGGTATTGACCTTGACCTATACCCTGGCGAAAACCTGGTTGTGCTGGGGCGCTCGGGCACGGGAAAATCGGTATTAATTAAAATTATATCGGGCCTGTTAAAGCCGGATGCAGGTGAGGTAAAGGTTTTTGGTAAGGAGCTAACCCACATTAGAGAAAAGGAAATGCAGGAATTGAGGATAAGGATGGGGTTTTCGTTCCAAAACAGTGCTTTGTATGATAGCATGACGGTGCGTAAAAACCTCGAATTTCCGCTGGTGCGAAACAAAAAGGGTTTATCCCGAAAGGAAATAAACAGTGCCGTTGAGGATGTGCTTGACGCCGTTGGGCTGTTACAGGCCATTAACCAAATGCCGTCGGAACTATCGGGCGGGCAGCGCAAGCGCATTGGTATTGCGCGCACTTTAATTTTAAACCCCGAAGTGATGTTGTATGATGAGCCCACCGCCGGGCTCGACCCCATAACATCAATAGAGATTAACAGCCTGATAAACGAGGTGCAGCAAAAATATAAAACATCGTCGATCATTATCACGCACGATTTAACCTGCGCCAAAATGACGGGCAACCGCATTACCATGCTGCTTGATGGTAAATTTGAACGCGAGGGAACTTTTGACGAAGTTTTTGATACCGACGACGAAAGGGTGAAACCTTTTTATGACTATAATTTTATAAAGTAAACAATGGAAAAAGACGAAAACAAACGGGCCATTATTGTTGGCATATTTATATTCCTGGGCCTGGCTATAATAATATTAGCCATATTTACCCTGGGCGGCCAGCAAAAAACCTTTGTTAAAAACATACACCTTAATGCGGTTTTTAACGATGTGCAGGGCCTTAAAAAGGGTAACAATGTGTGGTTTTCGGGCGTTAAAGTGGGTACTATAAGCTCCATCAAATTTACCGGCATTGCCCAGGTTGATGTTAAAATGGATGTTGACCAGGCTATACAAACTTATATCCATCGTAATGCCGGAGCAAAGATAAGTTCGGACGGGTTAATTGGCAACAAGATAATTGTTATTGAACCCGGAAGCCCCGGCGCGCCCATGATTGAGGATAATGACATGTTGCAGGTTGAAAACACCTTATCAACCGATGATATTATGAAAACCCTGCAAAAAAACAACGAGAACCTGCTTGCCATTACCACCGATTTTAAAAAATTGAGTCACCAAATTGTTGAAGGGAAAAGCCTGGTTGGTGCGCTCATGGCCGATAGTAATTTGGCTTTAAAGTTTAAGCAGATAGTTGGCAACCTGCAAAATACAACCAGCAATACCGCAAAAATGGCTAATCAGCTTAATGCGTTTTCGGGTAAAATGAATACTAAGGGAGGCCTTGCCGATAAATTACTCACCGATACCAGCGTTTTTCGCCAATTGCAGCTATCTGTGTTGCAGCTTAGGCAAGCTGCTGCCAATGCTACCAACTTAACCGATAATTTAACCCGTGCCAGCAATAAGTTAAACACAACCGATAACGTATTAGGTGTGCTTTTAAACGACCCTAAACAGGCCGAGCAAATGAAAAGCACCTTAAATTATTTAAACCAAAGTACCATTAAACTTAACGACGACCTGGAAGCCGCCCAACATAACTTTTTGCTAAAGGGTTTTTTTAAGAAGAAGGCGAAAGCCGAAGCGGAGGCTAAAAAGTAGGTTAGCTTTTGCGAGTTTGTAATCTTGGTTAGATTTGACAACTTTTAAAAAGTTGTCAAATCTCAAATCTTTCGGTAGCAATTAACGCCTATATTAGCGATTACAAAAAAAAGCAGTAATAAACCCAGGTGGCTAAAACAGAACATTATTATACGCAATTTGAAGAGGGGCGTTTTTATCATATTTACAACCGTACAATTGATAAACAGCCAATGTTCAAAAACGATGGTAATTTTGAATTCTTTCTTAAAAAGTATGATGAATATTTGTCGGATGTGATTGATACCTATGCGTATTGTTTGTTAGGCAATCACTTTCATATTTTAATTAGAATTAGCCAAGAGTTACCGTCCGATCCTGAAAATGGAAAGTCAACACACGATATAGTTAGCCATCAATTTCGTAAATTTTTCCAATCTTACGCTATGGCATTTAATAAGCAGCAGCAACGTATCGGCACCTTATTTCAAACACCTTTTAAGCGCGCGCTAGTTGAAAGCGAAACCTATTTTTCACAATTAGTATATTATATTCATGCCAATCCGCAACAGCATGGTTTAATCAACGATTTTCGAGCTTGGAAATGGAGTTCTTACGAAAGGATGCTTTTGGAAAAGAATACCAAATTAAAAAAACAAGAAGTGCTCAACTGGTTTGGAAATAAAGATTATTACAAACAGTACCATGACGATTACCAAAAAATGCTAACGGAACAAAAGCTAATTTTAGATGATGATTAATCTAAAACTGAGATTTGACAACTTTTAAAAAGTTGTCAAATCTTTCAACAAGTGGTGGAATCATCAAAAATTTTGAAATAAATCTTACTTTATCCCCCCCGGCAGTTATTGAATTATTGATTTTTGAGTTATTGAATTGTAATTTGGGAATACCAGTGTAAACGTACTGCCAACGTTTAGCTGCGATGTTACGTTGATACGAATTTTGTGGAAATCGGCAATGGATTTTACGATGGGCAGGCCCAGGCCAAAGCTTTCTTGCTGTAGTGATTGACGGAACTTTTTGAAGCGGTTAAAGATGAACGGTAGTTGCTCGGCAGAGATACCGATGCCGGAATCTAAAATTTCGACAACCAGCGTACCATCATGTATGTAACTGTTAATGTTTATTTCGCCTGCTTCTTTATTATATTTAATGGCGTTGTTAATGAGGTTAAAAAACAGGTTATAGAGCAAAAATTTATTAACGTTTTGCAGGGCAACATCATCGGTAATATTCATGTTAAGGGCGATGTCTTTCTCTTCCAAGCGGATAGATATCTCGTCGTAAACATCCTGCAAAAGCTGTTTTATTTGAATGGTATCATCTTTAATAAACTGCTCGTTCTCAATTTGCGATATCAGCAAAAGGGTTTTGGTGATGCTTTTTAAACGGTTCAGTATCTTTTGCATCTCAATGAGGCGTATTTTCAACTCGTCAACCACGTCGTCGCGGTTAAACATGTTCTCTATTTTGGATTGTAAAATGGAGATGGGCGTCATTAACTCGTGCGATGCGTTGGATATAAATTCGCGTTCTTTTTGAAACGTGCTTTCAATGGTTTCAATCATCTGGTGGATGCTTTTATCCAGATACTTAAAATCGGCGGTGCTGGTTTTAACTTCCTGATAAGAGCCAAAATTGGGAAATTTATGCGCGATGAGCTTAGTTTTGATGATGATATCTAACGGGCCGAGGATGTAGTTGGAGAAAAAGAAATCGGCCAGGATGGTGAGCATAATCATGCCCAGTAGTATTTGCAGGGCAATGCTTTGCAGGGGGCCGCTGGTTTCGTCGAGTGTGCTTACGCTTTTGCCTATCTCCAGCAGGTAGTTTTTATTACCTACTTTAAATGTGTGGCTCAAAATGCGGTACTCAATAGTATCTTTTTCAACCTTCCGCTTTTCGTTACGTATGGTATCTAAATTGTAGTTGGAGTCGGCTTCATCCAAAAGGATGTACTCTTCCTTTAGTGGCAGATAGGCACCATACCCCTCCCCGTTTTGTATATAAACGCCTATGCCCTGGTCTTTAACAATTTGCAGCAGTTTGGCTTCCTGCTTTCTAAAACGGCCATCGTTGTAAGTATGGTTAATATTTTTAATTAGCATGGGCAGCAAAAACACAAACAGCAGCACAATAGCCAATTTTGATATGGTATTGAACAGCGTTAATTTGGTTTGCAGCTTTAGTGCCAAGGGTTATATTTTAATTTTATAGCCTAAACCGCGTACAGTTTCCAGCCAATCGGGCTGGGCATGTACGCTCAATTTTTTGCGTATGTTTTTAATGTGTACATCAATGTAGTTGGAGTCGTAATCGTCGTTTACTACGCTGCCCCAAATGTGCTCGCTTAATTGCGGACGGGTTAAGGTGCGGTTTTTGTGCAATATCAGGTAGGCAATCAAATCATATTCCTTTTTGGTAATGGTACTTATTATGTTTCCATTGTAGGTAATGCTACGGTCGTTCATGTCAATAACAAACTCGCCCAGTTTAAGGGTGGTATGTTTTAGGCCAAACTTACGGCGGGTAATGGCCTGCATACGGCTCTGCAATTCGAGCATGCTGAATGGCTTGGGCAGGTAATCGTCGGCCCCTAAATCAAGGCCCTTAATGCGGTCGTAAACTTCGGCCCGGGCAGTTAGTATCAGGCACGATGCTTCCGGGTTATGGGTTTTTACATCCTTCAGTAAATCAAGCCCATCACAATCGGGCAAACCAAGGTCTATCAATATAAAGTCGTACAGGTTAATTGCTATTTTTTCGGATGCTGCTTTACCATTATGGCACAGTTCGCAAAGGTAATTGGCATTAGATAAAAATATTTCCAGTTCGCGAGCGAGCGACATTTCGTCTTCAACAATCAAAACATTCATGGTTAAATTAATAAAAAACGTAATAGAAAGTTAAATTAAAAAACGACTGGTTTTTGGTTGTTAAATACCCCTGCACATTAACCGGCATTGAATATTTGTACGATGCCTCTAAAGTGTAATGCGGCCTGTTGTAGGCTACCGGTAATTTAAAGCTATAATTTAAAACGTTAAAGTTGCGGTTTGCGTTACGATAGTCGTCCTCATCGGGCAGTACAAGTGGCGGCAAATAGCCACCCGGAACTGGGGGAGTGTTACCAAAAAAATCATGATCGCGCGAGAAACGCTGAACAAAGTTTTGGGTTCCAAAAATGATATTGACCGCGGGCGTAAATGTTAGGTAATCTTTATCATCAAAAACGCCAAAGTTACTTTCAAAATAATGGGAGTTACCAAGGGTTATAAAAAAATCGTCGGATTTGCCGAACAGATAATCCATCGTTACGGCGGTTTTCAATATCTTCCAGTTGTAGCTGTTGTTAAAGTTTATATCGTTTGATGATGCCGATTTGAGGATCTGGGTATTGTTATCAAACAAAAATTTGGTGTAACTTATTGAGCCCTTAAACTTTTTTGAGAGTTTGTATGAATAGCCTATACCCAGGTCGGTTTCGTCAATTTGGGGTATAGAGTTAAGTACTTTCCATAGCGAAGCATAAACAAACACGCCCGATTTGGTGTTGTAAATGGCATCGACAGTATAAAACGGGAATTTTATTTGGTTGCTGCGGCCAAAAAAGCTTGCATCGCTACCGTAACTTATACCTACCGAAGCCGACCGCTTTTTAGTGGTTTTTGTGGTATCGGTATCTGCCGGTAAACGTAACATGGCCGATTTAAACCACCGGTTGGCGGCAAAAGCATTTGCGGTACCCCATGTTACCAAAAAAAGCAAAACGATAATGTATCTCCTCATATCAGTTAAATGTCAAACATAATCAATTATTGTTGCGCCGCGGTATTTCTGGCGGACGCACCAAACCATCGGGCCGGCGTTGCCTTGGCACTTTTACTTTAAGTTTATTACTTAAGGTATCAATTGGCGTTAACAACAGTTTTTCGGGCTTTGCTTGCCGTCGGGCCTGGGGAATTTCTTTGATCTTCTTTTTGTCGCCGGGTTCCTTTTTAACTTTGGTGGTGTCGCTATCGGCAATGTAAAAGTTAATATGGGGCTGGTTTGAAGCAATGATGACAGTGTTTAAAACGCAAGGCGAACCACTACAAATAGCCTTCGCTTTTAACGATGCCGAAGCAACCATCAAAGCAAAAAATACATGTAGTAAACGTTTTATCATAAAACAGAGAAAAAAATAAAACTATTTTAATTAATCAATAAAAAAATAGCACCCCAGGTGTTAATGCGGTGCTAAGTTAAAAAAACAGGTGTTGGTATGGTAATTAAAACGCATGTTACCTATTAGCACATCATGAGGCTTATACTTTTTGAAGTATAAACCTTTTTGCGTTTATTAACTATAACGCACACTAACTGGTTAAGCCTGTTAAACATGCTAAGGCTCATTTTAACGCCCATAACCTTAACCGGTGCCGACATTGCCGCAGCCAGCTCGGCACTGGGGCTTAAAACGCTTACGCTTTTAATACTATGAAACGGGAGGCCTGTTTTGGGGTTTAGCGTATCAACATAGCTATTTCTATCAGTAAGGGAGTTGTTATTGTTATTGCCCGATGTTGAAACGGCCATGTTACTGATGTTGAGATTTGAAAATGCTTTCAATTTCTGATCCGGATCGGCAGCTTCTATTGTCCAGGGTTTGTTGTTGGGCTGGCTTCCCCAGGTTATCAGGTCGCCAAAGGCGTTTACAACGCCGCTCAATACACCTTGTATTTGCAAAACATATTTGGCCCTATCGGTAGCGTAGCCTTTTATTATACTGCCCAGGTTTATACACATGCCTTGCTCGGTTAAAAAAATGGTTGTGTTTTTAGCATCTAAAATTACGTTACGGTAATCCATCTGCCTGGCCTGGCCTGTTAAACCGCCTGCGTTATCAGTAATATCGAACGCGCCGCGGGTAAGATCGGATATTTTGAGGGAGCGGTTTACCAGGTTAAAAACTTCCTGACTAACCTTTACCGGGCTAATACCTGCTTTTTGATTTACCTGGTTAATTTGGCTGTTTTTATCAGTTACTGATAACAATTGCAGCACACGGCTTATCTCGGCAATGGCATTGTCAATTCGTTCTGCGGCCCATTGCTCATCGCCTCCAACCACACTTATCTCAAAAGCGTTGCCTGTTAACTGAACCAGGCGCCGGTGAACAAACCGCACAGGGTAAGGGGAATTCAAATTCAACATATCAATTATTTTGTTTGGATAGCTTAATGCAATACAAATGTAGCCCGGCTTTATGAAAATGAGATGAAGCTAAAAGGGCATTAAAAAGCCCGGTATTATAAAAACACCGGGCTATAACTAACCTTATCTACATTTATTATCTAATAACTATATTTCTTACAAATTTACCGGTGGCATCAAATTCAACGGCGTGCCTTGTGCCATTAACGGTTATAAATACATCGTAGCCTAAAACGGTTGTATTTGCCTTTTCGGCGAAAGCCTTATCAAACACATAACCGGGGAAAGTGGTGGTTAAGTAGGTAGTTATAGCGGGCAGCAAAGCGCTTGCTACCACAGCAGTACGGTTGTTAGGGTGCGGATATACCTGGATGCGGTTTATTAAGGTACCAGTTGCCGAAACGTTGGTAACAAACAAGCCTTTGTTGGCGCTGATAACCGAATAGCTACCATCCATATTAAGGGCTGCATGTAATAAGGTATCGGTTGGGTAGCTTGTTGCAAACAAAGTTTTAACAGCAGCAGGTAAAGCCGAAATGGCTACGGTATCGCGGTGCGCACCATCACGGTCGTCAAAACGGCCACCTGGGTGCCAGCCGGGTCCTCCGCCCAAATCGTGGCCTTCGCATTGCTCAAGTTCGGTAACAAAAGCACCGGCAGCATCAAATTTTATAGCAACGGGTTTACCATTAAATAAAATAACTACAACGTAACCATCGGCAACACCAGCCTGGGTTGATAACTTAAAGGCTTTTTGAAAAGTGTACCCTGCGTAGTTGGCGGTTAGGTAAGTACCAATAGCAGCCGGCAAGCTTGCAAACGTAACCGAATCTTTTTTGTCTCCCGGCGGATAAGCGTGCAAAGCAAATATAGCATCGGTTGTGACACCCACTAAAGAAGTGGACGAAGAACCTGTTGTGGCCGACGATAACTGAATAGCTTGCGACGCCGCCATAGCAGCAGTTACATCGGTAGTTTTGGTATTGTTAGCCGTAACGCCCGATTTTTGGCAGGAATACAGGGAGGTTAAAGCAATAAGCCCGCAAAATAGCAGGCTCTTAAAAGTTGATAGTTTTTTCATTTAAATTAAGTTTAAGTTTAAAAAAATAGAAGAAATAGGGTTTCTTTACAATTGTAATGTAAACCTACTATGGCAACATGAAATCAAAATGAAAAATTAAACCTTGTGTATTTTTTTTGATATAAAGCAAAAACGTTAAAAAGCATAATTTACAGGTAAGTAGGTTGCTATACTTTTATAATGCTATTTTTAAAAAATATTAAACCTGCCCGATGAGCAATGACCGCTATTAAGAAAGAAAATTTAGACTGGATAAATAACCTGCGCATTATAGCCTTATTTGCCGTTATTATACTGCATACCACATCGCCGGTGTTAGAAACCTATAACAAGGGGCCGCTAAATATTTGGATGGTTGGTAATTTTTATAACAGCCTGGTGCGCTTTGCCGTACCTGTGTTTGTAATGATAAGCGGAGCCTTGTTATTACACCGCGACTATGAAATAGGCGATTTTTTAAAAAAACGCCTGGTTAGGATAGTGATACCATTTTTATTTTGGAGCCTTATTTACATAGCCTACGAATATTATAATGAGGACATAGCCTATACCGGCAATGTTGGGGAAACCTTGCACCAGGTGCTACATTTTTTAAAGTATGGCAGCTCGTACCACTTATGGTACGTTTACATGCTTATTGGCCTTTATTTGTTTGTGCCCATAATTGGCAAATTTGTGCGTAACGCTACCCAAAATGAGCTATTGTATTTTTTAATAATGTGGTTTGTAGTGATGTTGCTTGGGCAGCCTTATTTATCTCGGTTTAAACCGCAAATTGATTTGCGGTATTTTGAGGGCTTTGTTGGCTACCTGGTGTTGGGGCATTACCTTGCTTTTAAACCCCTGCCAAAAAAACGTATTGGCTTGTGGGCGGCCGTATTTTTGGCCACGCTGTTGTTAATATTCGGTGGTACTTATTTGTTGTTTAAGCATTATAATGGTATAAGTACTTTGTTATACGAGCCCCTTAGTCCATCCATATTATTGATAGCCAGCAGTGTGTTTATGCTGGGCCGCTTGTATACTCCCAAAGTACCACAATTTATAATTACCACCCGCGATTTTTTGGGCAGATATAATTATGGCATTTACCTAAGTCATGCTTTAGTTTTATCCATTTTAAGCGATAACGACGTTAATTATACACTGTTTAACCCTATGATAAGCATACCATGTATTGCTGTGGTTTGCCTTGCATTATCAGTATTACTGGTGTTTATCATCAATAAAATACCGTTAGGCAAGTATATTTCGGGATAGCGATTTGTTTTGCGATACCACCACTAAAGCTATTTGTGAAACTTGATCTTAATTTTCACCTCCTGGCTTTTGCGGTCGCTCGCGGCTTTCCAGGTAGGGCCATTTTTAATAATTTCTATGGCCCTCTGGTCCATATCCTTATCGGTGGAAGTCTTAATTACCCTAATGTTGTTGATACGGCCCGCGCCATCAACCGTAAACGCCAATTTAACGGTACCCGTTTTACCATTGGGCATAACAGCACTATCTTTTAAATATTTGTTGTATGCCTTCCAGCCGTTGGCAGGGCTTGCATCTTCAACAACAGCATCTTCTTTGGGTTGGGTGGTGCCGTAACCAACAACCACTACCTCGGCAAGTGCCTGCAAATTGGGCGATAAGGCAACATTAACGCTATCGTTAACATTAGCAGTTATCTGTTTACGGTAATAACCAATGAACGATACATCTAAAACCGCCTTAGGCATGGGCAACCTAATTATAAACCTGCCATTCAAATCTGTTTGGGTACTGGTTTTAGTGCCATTTACCGTTACGGTTACGCCGGGCAAAGGTTGCCGGCTATCCTTATCTACCACCTGCCCCTTCACTATTCGTGCTGTTTTTAAAATGGCATCGCCATTAATAGGGATTGACCGCAACTTGGCCTGTTTATTTGCCGTCGAATCGCTATTGCGATAAGCATTTGCATCAACAAGGCCGGATGCAGCTGCATGCTCATTTAGCCCCGCTCCACTTTTGGTATTGATAACAACAACGCCGTTTGATGCCCTTGAACCGTATATAGCCGATGCCTTAGCATCTTTTAATACATCAACACTTTTAATATCCTCGGGCCTGATAGAACCGGGTTTAAAGTTTTGTGCCAGCACGCCGTCAATTACATACAAAGGGTCTGTGTTGTTTAATAAGCTGTTGCTACCCCTAATTGCAATATTTTGGCCACTGTTTAAATTATCAATACCTCCACCTATCTGCACGCCGGCAACCCGGCCCATTAATAACCTCGAAAGCGTATCGGGTATTTTTGCGGATTTAGCTTTGCTGAAACCAGCCAAATAGCCCAATGGCGCATTGGTAGTTAACAAACCTGCGTTGGTATCAAAGTTTAAGCTGCTTACCGAAGCATCCTTCAACAGATACGGGTTAGCAGGTGCTTTGTAAACCATTTTTTGATTATAACTCACCGTATCTGTTGTTGCTACTGCCTGCGCAGGTACCGATTTTAATACCGTTGGTTTAGGCCTGCTAACATTCAACTTTGCTAACATTGGCGGTTTAACTTGAGATGAGGCAGAGGTATCTGCGGCTGCCATGTCAACCTTTACCTTATGCGGTTTGGTAGTGGCAGGTGGCATTGTTGCCACAACAACTTTATCTGGCTGGTGCATTATTAACCAACCGCCTATACCCAGCGCAATTAATAGCGATGCCGCAATAGATAATGGCTTCCACAATGGTACAATACTTTTTTTATCTTGCTGTACGCGCTTATCTATCAGTTTATCTATCTCATCAATATTGGGCTGATGGTTTTCGCCGTTGGCCTCCATTCCCTTTATTACATCCCACAAAAACGGATTGTGCTGCGCATCACGCTCAAGCTCATACATAGCGCGGGCATTAAGCTCCCCATTAAGGTACTTCCGTATTTGCTCTATGTTGGGTTTGTTAGCGCTCACCGTTTTTTTCTATACAAATTTTCAAATTCCGCTTTCCGTTCTGTATATAACTCTTAACGTCGTTTAAAGTATATCCTGTTATCTCTGTAATTTCTTTATAGCATTTTTCATTCATAAAAAACAGATTAATGCTTTGCTTTTGAGCCGGAGGGAGTTTTTCCATGCATAACTCGAGCGCAGTAAGCTGTTTTTCTTTATTTTCAACATCCTGATGCAAATCTATAGGCAATTCCATAAAATCATCAATGGTTGTGTACTGCATTTTTTTTGCGGAGCGCAATTGCATTAAACAATAGTTACGGCTTAGCACATAAAGCCAACTGGCAAACTGTTTTATTTCTTGCTTGTTAACCTTGCTAATTAGCTCTTCAAATATTTGCATTACGGCATCTTTGCTTTGTTCGCCATCCTGCAAATACCGCAAACAAACGTAATAAACCATTGATGAGTATGGTTTAAATAACTCCGCAAGCACAGCTAAATCGCCACTATCGCGGTAACGCTTTAGCAGCGCCTCGTCGGTAGCTTTATCAGTTTTTTGTGAGTTATTAAACCAGTTCATTAAGCGGCATCAAATTAATTTTTTTTTATGGCTTATAGAAATTTGATTGGGGCGAGTTAGTGCCGCTAAGGTTGAAGAATTTAAGTTGAGTGCCTAGCATTAATTATCGCACAGTAATAAATTTGCTGCCGATCTTTAGTTTAGAACGGCAGTTTAAAAAGTATTATTGAGCAGCAAAAGCTTCAGCTCCTGCCATAATTATGACGTCTTTTCCGAATATATTAACCGTAATATCGCCGCCGCTCACATTAACTATATGTACGCCATTGGCAACAATTTTAACATTGAGCATATTTTGCCTGAAACCGATATTAAACGAAAACGACTGCCACTTGCCCGGCAAAAATGGTTCGAATTTTAAAGTATCATCGGCAACGTGCATGCCTGCAAAACCTTCAACAACGCTCATCCATGTGCCAGCCATTGATGTAATGTGCAAGCCATCTTCGGTGTCGTTATTATAGTCATCAAGGTCCAGCCTTGATGTACGCAGGTAAAAATTGTAGGCATCTTCTTCCAGCCCCAGCCGTGAAGCCAAAATAGCATGAATACAAGGCGACAATGAACTTTCGTGAACGGTTAAAGGCTCATAAAAATTATAATTGCGGCGTAGGGTATCGGTATCAAACTTATCCTTAAAAAAGTAAAAGCCTTGTAAAACATCGGCTTGTTTTATAAAGCACGATCGTAATATCCTGTCCCAACTCCACTTTTGGTTTAATGGCCTGCTGGCAGCAGGCAAATCCTTAACGTGAATAATCTCCTTATCCAAAAAGTTGTCTTGCTGCAAATAAATACCGAGTTCCTTATCCTCGCCATAGTACATATTGCTGATTATATGCTGCCAGGTTGCGGTTTCTTCGGCCTCGTTAAAGTTCAATCTGCCTAATAAGGTTTGGTATTTATCAGCATCGTTAGCCTTAACGTATGCCAGGGCCTCAATGGTATACTCCATACACCAGGTAGCCAGGGTGCTGGTGTACCAGTTGTTATTTATGTTATTTTCGTATTCGTTAGGGCCCGTTACGCCAAGCATTACATATTGCTTTTTAGCATTGCTCCAGTTAACGCGCTGTTTCCAAAACCGGGTAATGCCTATAAGCACTTCTAAACCATAATCGTTTAAATAGTCTTTATCGCCGGTGTAGCGTATATAGTTAAATATAGCGTAAGCAATTGCGCCGTTGCGGTGTATCTCTTCAAAAGTAATTTCCCATTCGTTATGGCACTCTTCGCCATTCATGGTAACCATGGGGTAAAGGGCTGCGCCTTTATCAAAGCCCAACTTGGCGGCATTTTCAATAGCCTTATCCAGTTGTTTATAACGGTAAATAAGCAGGTTTTTGGTAACCTGTTGCGGGGCAGTAGCCAGGTAAAAAGGCACGCAATAAGCTTCGGTATCCCAATAGGTTGAGCCGCCGTACTTTTCGCCGGTAAAGCCTTTGGGGCCAATATTAAGGCGGGCATCTTTACCGCTATAGGTTTGGCTTAACTGAAAAATATTAAACCTGATACCCTGTTGTGCAGAAGCATCGCCGGTTATTACAATATCGCTTTCGGCCCATTTTTTTAACCAGGCATCGGCCTGTTCCGCCAGCATAGTTTCAAAACCTTTAGCCGCAACCCGTTCAATAACGCTTTTACAAGCGGCAAGCAATTGTTGTGGCTCATAATTTTGCGACGATACATTGCAGGCATACTTATAAACAACAGTTTCCTGGCCCTGCGTGGCAGATGTTACAAAGCTCGAGGCCGTATATTTTTCTTTTTCAAACCCCTTTGCCTCAACAGCAAGGGCTTTACCGCCCTGAGTAACAGCAAACCTGCTACCCGTGCAAACCTCAAAATTAGTTTTGCGGGTTTTAAGGGTTAGGTAATTATCATTGCCGCTAACCTGGTGATAAACATGATCCCAAAATTTCTCGTCGTAATTAGCATCAGCATTTGAAACGTCGCCATCAATAAAAGCGGTAAATTTTATTTCGCCGCTAAAATTCAATGGTGTTATCGCGTAACGGATTGCCGCGGCTTCTTCGTCTACAATACTGCAAAAGCGTTTGGCGTTAACATTAACCTGGTTGCCATTGGCAAGTTGGGCAGTAAAGGCACGCTCCAAATAGCCGTGCTGCATGTTTAACGTGCGCTTAAAAGCAATAACTTTGCATTTAGCCAAATCAAGCTGCTCACCATTAATTACCACATCTATCCCAACCCAGTTGGCAGCGTTCAAAACTTTAGCAAAATACTCCGGGTAGCCGTTTTTCCACCAGCCTACGCGTGTTTTATCCGGGTAATAAACACCGGCTACATAATTGCCTTGCAGGGTTTCGCCGCTGTAAGCTTCCTCAAAATTGGCACGTTGACCCATGTGGCCATTACCCAGGCTAAATATACTTTCGGATATTTTATTCAGATGCGGATCAAAGCCTTCTTCAACAATGCTCCACTCATCTGTTTTAATGTAGTTTTTCATAACTATGAATCTCTATGCGTAAAGCGCATCTCTGCAAGGCAATGTGTTTAATACCAGGTAAGTTCGCCCCTTAAATCCTGTTCAAGTAAGCGGGTTACCTTTTGCGGGTCTTGTTCCTGGCCAAGCAGGTACATCATTTTAGTGATGGCAGCTTCGTAGGTCATGTCATAACCGTTGGCAACACCCATATCTTTAAGTTGCTTGCTGGTTTCGTAGCGGCCAAGTTCAACCGTACCAACTTTACATTGCGATATATCAAGTATTACCTTACCGTTATCTATGGCGTTTTTTAGCGCATCAATAAACCAGGCATCGGTGGTAGTATTACCGGCACCAAAAGTTTCCATCACAATGCCGCGCACATCCGAGTTTAAAATGGTATCTACCACTTTAGAGCTTATGCCGGGGTATAGTTTAAGCACCGCAATATCGTTAGCCAGGTTTTTGTGAACCTTAAAAGGTGCATCGATAGGTTTGCGGATATAGTTTTCGCTAAAGCGGAGATGCACGCCTGATTCCACAAGCACCGGGTAATTGGGCGAACGGAATGCCTCAAATTTTGATGAATTATATTTAAACGCGCGGTTACCGCGAAACAGTTTATAATCAAAATAAATACCAACTTCGGGCACCAGGGCGCGTCCCTCTTTAATTGACGAGGTTATCTCAATGGCCGTCATCAGGTTTTCTTTGGCATCGGTGCGAATGGCACTTATCGGCAATTGCGAACCGGTAAATATTACCGGCTTGGCCAGGTTCTCCAGCATAAAGCTTAATGCCGAAGCGGTAAAGGCCATTGTATCCGACCCGTGCAGAATTACAAAACCATCAACCCTATCGTAATATTTTTCGATAATGGTTGCAAGCTCGGCCCATATTTCGGGGTTCATGTTTGACGAGTCAATGATCTGATCGAACGAGCGTACTTCTATCTGGCAATTTAAACGCTCCAGTTCGGGCACGTTATCCATGATCTGCTCAAAATTGATGGGTTTGAGTGCTTTGGTTTTCGGATCAGTCATCATACCAATAGTACCGCCGGTATAAATGATCAATATCTTAGTCATGGATATATTATGTTTTCGAGTAAATACAATCGTTATTAAACACCAAATATTTTAACCGAATTTTCGGTGGTTATGGCTGCAACGGTTTCCACCGATACTTGGTGCAGATCAGCAATTTTTTGAGCGATATATACCAGGTATGATGATTCGTTAGGCCGGCCCCGATTTGGAACGGGCGTAAGATAAGGAGAATCTGTTTCTAAAACCATATCTTTCAAATCAATTTGTTCTACAATTTTATCCAGGCCTGCATTTTTGTAGGTAACTACGCCGCCTATGCCTAAATAAAACCCTAAAGCTATTACTTGTTGAGCCTGTTGCAGCGTTCCGCTAAAACAATGAAAAATACCCCGCAGTTTTTCGTCATTCTCCTCTTGCAAAACGGCAAATACTTCGTCAAATGCATTGCGGCAATGGATAACTATAGGTAAATCCAGTTGTTTGGCCCAATTTATTTGCTTTTTAAAGGCCGCCTGCTGCTGGGCTAATGTGGTTTTGTCCCAATATAAATCAATACCAATTTCGCCTATGGCGTATATCTTTTTACCGTTGCCGGCAGCTATAATAGCATCCAATTGAGTTTCCCACCCTTCCTTAACATCGCATGGGTGCAGGCCAAGCATAGCAAAACAATTTTGAGGATAAGCATCAGCCAAATCAAAAACCTGCGTTACCGACGACAGATCGACATTTGGTAAAAACAAGCGGCTTATATTTTTTTCCAGGCAGCGTTGCATCAACGCTTGGCGTTTTTCAATATCGTTTTCGTAGTACAGGTGGGTATGCGTATCTGTTAATACCATGCGGCAAAACTAACAAAAAATGCCTTCTGTTGTAACAGAAGGCATGGGGTTATTGTTATTTGTTAACAACGGGTTTCTTTTTTAGCGGTTTTTTAAGCGTCGTTTTCTTTTTCACGGCAGGTTTGGCTACCGGGTGCTTACCTGGTTTTACTTTAACCAGTTCCACTTCAAAAACTAAAGTGCTGTAGGGTTTAATATCGGCACCCGCACCCTGCTCGCCATAAGCCAATGCCGAAGGAATTATGAACGTTGCTTTTTCGCCTTCGTGCAATAATAAAAAGCCTTCTTCCCAGCCTTTAATTACGCGTGCTTTGCCCAACACAAAATCTAAGGGCTCGTAAGGGCGGCCAGGTTGGTTTATGCCTGCGGCTTTGGCAATGCTTTCAATACTGGTGTCAAAAACTTTACCTTCAAGCGTGTGCCCTACGTAGTTTACATACACCGTATCGCCATTTAAGGGCTTGCGTTTTAATGTAGGCACATTTACCACATAGTTTAAGCCCGATGGGGTAGCCTTTGCAGCTATTTTTTTATCGGCTATATATTTTTGCAGGTTAACCATTTCGGCAGCTTTAAGCTTCAGGCCCTCGGCTTTGGCCTTTTCCATAGCGGCGTTGCGCTCGGCCATGGCTTCATCCACGCTTTGTATTTTCTCAATTTTCAATATAAAAACAAGGCTGCTGCCCTTGCCTAAAAATGGCGGACGTTGCTCTTCGTGCCCAACAAAAATCGAATCGGTAGGTACCTTAACCAATGCACTGTCTTTATCGGCCAATAGTGGGAAAATGTCCATCAGGTCGCCAATATTTTGCGATGGCTGTACCTGCAACTTAACCGCTGTGCCGTTTTTATATGTACTAAAAAGCACCGAATCTTTATCTGTTTTTTGTATTACATTAAATGTAATTACATCGCTCACTTTTATTTTGGTACCGGCGTTTGCAGTAAAAATATGGTAAGCCAGCCCTTTAGGAGTAGTTTTTAAAGTAAGCTCCTGAGCCTTTGCCTGGTTTAAAAATGCAATTGCCGTAAGCGAAAGCAAAAAATGTTTAATGTTCATGTTTTATAAATAAAAAGCCTCCCCCGCTAACCGGGAGAGGCATAATATAATAATAGTTTATTGTTACTTTGTTATTGGCTGACTAGTAGTTGGCATTTGCATTTGCGGAATTACCGGTTTTGGTGCATTGGGGTTTGGGTGGATAATATCAAGTACCTCAACTTCAAAAACCAATGGAGCAAAAGGAGGGATAGGGCCGCCACCTTGTTCGCCGTAACCTAAAGCCGAAGGTATAATAAGGGTAGCTTTAGATCCTTTGTTTAACAATAACAAACCTTCGTCCCAACCTGCAATAACCTGGTGTACACCAACCACAATATGTGCCGGTTTGTATCTTTCGGGCATCATTGGCTGGTAAACGCCTTTGTTTTCTTTCTTCATTGCCTCTTCTTTAATGTTGGTATCAAATACCTTACCGTTGGTAAAATGGCCAATGTATGATAAAACCGCGGTATCGCCCGGAGCAATGTTAGAGCCGCTACCTGGTTTGGTAATAACGTAGTTAATGCCCGATGCTGTTTTGGTTACGGTTAGCTTTTTATCTTCAATGTAGCTCTTAATTTTTCCTGGCTCGGCAGCTTTAACCTTATCGGTTACGCCTTTAAAGTAATCTTTAATTTTTGCCTGAAAAGCAGCATCACTAAGTGTACCTTTAGGTATAACCTTGGTAATACGTAAGTAGTAGTTAATGTATTTACTTTTAAACGGAGGTTTTTGCTGACCAGGGCTTTTTTTCAACATCGTATCAATATTGTTTTTAACAATAACGCTATCGCCTTCGTTCAACAACAATAAAACACTTTGCAAATCGCCTTTAAATTGCGTTTTTGGTACCATTGCAGCTACCGGGTGTCCGGTTTCGTAAGTGCTGGTTAAAACCGAATCACCGTCTGTTTTAATTACCCATTCGATGCTGATAAAATCGCCTTCTTTGATAGCCGAACCACTTGAATTGTGGTCAACAACGCTATATAGTGTACCACCGCCACTATCTTTAAATCCACCTTTACAGCCTGCTAAACCTAATGCAATAACTGCTAAAAACTTCCAGTTTTTCTTCATTTCTATTGTGTTAATAATTTTTTGTATTCGGGTAAAATTGATTTAAATTGTTTAACTACGTCTTCCAGCGAATCGGTTGAGCTTCCACCCGCCGCGTTGCGATGCCCGCCGCCGCTAAAATACTTTTTACAAACTTCGTTGGCCGGAAAATCATCTCTCGATCTGAGCGATAACTTAATCTTGTCGCTGCGTTCAACTATAAACGCCGCTAATTTAATGCCTGTTATTGATAATGCAAAATTTACAACACCTTCTGTATCGCCGGTAATAATTTGATAACGTTCAAGTTCTTCACGGGTAACACTGATGAGGGCTGTGTGGTATTCGGGCAGTACTTCAAGCTTGCTGCTGAGGCAAAAGCCCAGAAAGCGCAATCTCGATTCGGACGAATTATCATACACCAACTGATGGATCCGCGCATTATTTGCCCCGGCATCAATTAAATTTGCTGTAATGCGGTGTACCGCCGAGGTTGTTAGCGGAAACCTGAACGAGCCCGAATCCGTCATGATGCCCGTATATAAGCACGATGCTACGTCCTTATTAATAAGCTCGGGCTCCTGCATTACATCGGCAATAAACTCGTAAACCAATTGGGCCGATGCACAAGCGTTAATATTCCACCATCTCCAGTCGTCAAAATCTTCGGGTTCCAGGTGGTGGTCTATCATTATTTTATAAGCACTGGCTTGCCTAACCACTTCGCCCATTTCGTTAATACGGCCAAGTGCGTTAAAATCAAGGCAGCAAATAATTTCGGCCTTATTTATCAGTTCGTTTGCAATGGCGGTTTGCTCGGTGTATATAATAACCTCGCCGTTGCCGGGCATCCAGTCAAAAAACTGAGGATAATCAGTAGGGGTTATTACCTTAACATGGTGCCCTTTTTGAATCAAATAGTTATATAAACCTAACGACGAACCCATAGCATCGCCATCGGGTTTGTGGTGTGTGGTAATTACTATTTGTTTAGGTTTAGCTAATAAATCCTTCAGCGCAGGTGTTTCTAACATTAATACATCAAAAAAGAGATGCAAAGCTAAATAAATAAATGAAATACAAAACCATGTATTTTATTGTATTAACTTTATTATTCGTGACTAAAATGTACCTTTGCGACGTTTATAATTTATAAAAATGACAACAAACAAAACTTTCACCATGATTAAACCCGATGCTGTTGCTGCAGGCCACATCGGTGCTATTTTAGATAAAATTACTAAAAGCGGATTTAAAATTATTGCTTTAAAATATACTGCCTTAAGTGCCGAAAAAGCCGGACAATTTTACGAGGTTCATGCCGAACGTCCTTTTTATAAACACCTGGTAGCGTTTATGTCTTCGGGACCGATAGTAGCCGCTATTTTAGAAAAAGATAACGCTGTTGCCGATTTTAGAACACTTATAGGTGCTACCGACCCATCAAAAGCAGATGCAGGTACTATCCGCCAGCTTTTTGCAACCTCTATTGAAGCAAACGCCGTACACGGATCAGACTCTGACGAGAATGCACAATTAGAGGGTAGTTTCTTTTTCTCGGCTTTTGAGAAATTTTAATTACTTTTAAGTAAATACTTTGATTTTTTAGCTAAACACACTTATATTTGTGTTGATAGCATCTATAACGTGTTATAGCTAAAAAATCAATTATAATATGGCGCTATAAATTCGCTATCACTAATTCAACAGCAGGTTAAACAATGAAAAAGTTTCAAAAAATTATTTTTTACGCCATCTCCATCGTTTTGTTGGTGGTGTTTTCATTGTACACCTTCCACTTTCACCCCGAAGTACAATTGGTATTTTTAATACCAGGTATATTTTTAGTTATTTATTCGGCATTGATAAACGATTTGCCGAAGAAAAAACGTGCCGCCAGCAACCGCATCGGTCACTAATTTTATAGCAGTACTATAGTTTCTATCAACACACTTCCGGCTTTCTCGTTAACCTTTTCAATAATTTGAGATCGCATTTGCATAATCTCATTTTTCACTACCGAGGATTCGATACGCAAAAAAAGCCTTTTTTCGTAAATGTATATCTCTTTTGTGCGGCTCGCAACCATTTTGCCCATCAACTCGGGCCATGCCATTTTTATCGAAGTTTCGTCAAACTTGCGTTTTATTTTATAAACATTAAGCATTTGCTCAATGGCTTCTTTCATGGTTTTATCGTTAGCCTTACGCATACACTACTCCTTTATCAACTTTAAAAATATTAATTGCCACGTTAAGCTCGCTAAATATACGGGTTACCCTATCAACACTGGTATCGGTAATAAAAACCTGTCCAAAATTATTGTTCGATACCATTTGCATCAGTTTCCGTGTACGGTTTTCGTCGAGTTTATCAAAAATATCATCAAGTAACAGCAAGGGTTTAAAACCGTTTCTATTATTTAAAAAAGTGTACTGAGCAAGTTTCAGCGCTATCAAAAAAGATTTTTGCTGCCCCTGCGATCCAAATTTTTTCATGGCCATGCCATGTATTGCAAAATGCAAATCATCCTTATGTATACCATAAGTGGTGCGTTCAAGTGCCCTATCCCGCTCTACCGATTTTTTTAGCAACGCGGTAAAATCATCATGCAGCAATTGCGAATCGTAAACCAGCTCAACAAGTTCGGCATCATCGCTCAAAAAACTGTAGTGTTTATTAAATATAGAAGTGAAAACCTCCATAAACTCTTTCCGTTTACCAAAAATTTTATTGCCCGATGTGGTGAGTTGCTCATCGTATACTTCCAGCAATTGCGGGTCGTACCGCCCGGTATCGGCAATTAGCTTGAGCAAAGCATTGCGGTTGAGCAGCGTTTTGTTATAGGCAATCAGTTCGTCCAGGTAATTATGGTCGGTTTGCGATATTACGTTATCAATAAACTTGCGCCGCTCTTCGCTCCCTTCAATAATGATGCTGATATCATACGGCGATATCATCACCAACGGAAACAAGCCAATATGGTCGGCCAGGCGTTGATACTCCTTTTTGTTACGTTTAAATTGCTTTTTTTGGTTGCGTTTTAAACCGCAGGCAATAACTTCGGCCTTGTTGTTTTTTTCAAATATGCCGTTCACCATAAAAAAGTCGGCACCTTGTTTAATTTGCTGGCTATCAATAGGGTTAAAGTAACTTTTGCACAGGCCAAGGTAATGTATAGCATCAAGCAGGTTAGTTTTGCCAGCACCGTTGTTACCGGCAAATGCGTTTACACCGGGTTCAAAATTTAATTCGGTTTCGGTATAATTTTTAAAGTTAAGTAACGAGAGGTGCTTTAAATACATATTGATAATGTTTCCAAAGTTAAGATATAAGCCTGTTTTTGGCAGTAAAAAGATGCTTATTATTTAAACACGATTAGCTATTGCTAAAAAATTAAAAAAACGTATTTTTGCAAACTTAATTTTAGAGTAGAAATGTCAAACACCCAGGTAAATACCCGTATTGTGCAAGCAGATAATGATTTTGGCCAAACAGGCAAATTTGTAAGAGAAAACCAAAAAAGCTTATTATTTATAGTAGGAGCCATTGTGGCCCTTATACTTTTATATATCGCTTACCAAAAATTTTACCTGGCCCCCCGCGAATCTGAAGCGGCCGATCAAATGCACGTTGCACAAGATTTATGGACCAAAAAAGAATGGGACAAAGCAATTAAAGGTGATGCCGGTTACCCTGGATTTGAAAAAATTATTAACGATTATAGTAGCACCAAGGCTGCCAACCTTGCTTATTTTTACTTAGGTACAGCCTATTTAAACAAAGGCGAATACAGCAAGGCCATTGATAACCTAAACAGCTTTAGGGGCGACGATAGCTTTGTTGCAGCCGAAGCCTTAGGCAGCACAGGCGACGCTTATGTTGAATTGAAAGATTTTGATAAAGCCGAAACCTATTTTAAGAAAGCTGTTGATAAAGCTAAAAATGATTTTTTATCGCCTTTATATCTTAAAAAATTAGCTTTGGTTTACGAAGCAAAAAAAGATTACAAATCGGCTGTTGATACTTTCGAAAAAATTAAAACCGATTACCCAACAAGTGCCGAATCGCAAAATGCCGACGAATATATTGCCCGCGAGCAAGCAAAGCAATAAATTAGAGATTGGCTATTTGTTGTTGAGTTAATAAGTTATTGGGTTCTCTAATATCCTTAACAATTAAAAATTCAACAACAAAGCCAACAACTCAATAACAAATAATTTAATAACTAAACAATGGCAACGCGTTTAAAAAACCTTTCCGATTTTTCGGACACAGCAATACCTTCTGCGGCTCCATACCGTTTTGGTATTGTTGTATCCGAGTGGAACTCGGGTATTACCAACGCATTGTATGGCGGTGCTTACCAAAGCCTTATCAACCACGGTACCCTGCCCGATAATATTTTTACCTACCAGGTACCCGGCAGCTTTGAGCTTACCGCCGGTGCCGATTTGCTGCTTAAAAACCTTAAACTTGATGCCGTAATATGCCTGGGCTGTGTGATACAAGGCGAAACCAAACATTTTGATTTTATTTGCCAGGCCGTTGCTAACGGTGTAAGCAATGTGGCCATAAAGTACAGCAAACCGGTTATATTTGGTGTTTTAACAACCGATAACCAACAACAGGCCGAAGACCGTGCAGGCGGCATACATGGCAATAAAGGCGACGAAGCCGCCGTTACTGCGATAAAGATGGCCAGCCTTGCCGAAATATTGAACAATTAAAGCTATATTTAGCTACTAATTTATAGTACGGTATGAGAAAATTAATTTGCATTATTGCATTACTTGTTGCCTTAGGGAGTATTACCTCATCTTGCTCGCAATACCTATGCCCGGCCTATGGGCAGCAGCACAGAAAATAACAGTGCTTTGTCAATTTTTGGGGTTCATTTCTTTAAGCATGGTTTTTGCTCCACCTTTGCAGGTAATAAAACCCGTTGCACAAAAGAATTATTGAACTATGAACTGGACATTAATAGAATCGGCAGATCAGTTAGAGAACATCAAACAAAAAGCTGGTAAAAGCATTATATTTAAACATTCCACACGCTGCTCTATCAGCATGATGGCAAAAAAAAGATTTGAATTAGAGTGGGATATGCTGCCTAAGGATGTTTCTCTTTATTTTTTAGATCTCATTAAACATCGCGAACTATCAAACCAAATAGCGGCAGATTTTCACGTACACCATCAATCGCCCCAAATGTTACTCATCCAAAACGGTGAATGCATTTTAGATCAATCTCATGGCGAAATATCTGTAGAAGAAGCGGTTTCAGTGTTAGTCTGAAGTTATTAGTCTTTAGTCTTAGGCCGGGAGTCTAAAGAATTGTTTAAGACACTCCGAACTCAAGACTAAAGACTCAGGGCTCAAGACTAAAAACTAAAAATCACCATCCAAAATCTACCGTTTTAACCAAACTATCGTTTAGGCTATAATAAACGGGGCAGGTTAAGGCAGCGTCTTCAAGCAGTTTTTTTTGTTCGTCGGTGTAGCTTTTCGGGAAATCAAACTTCACAACAATTTCTGATACCCGGCGTGGGTTGGCAGCCATTATTTTTGTAATGGCGCATTTAGCCCCGTCCATGTCAATGCCGTCTTTGGCTGTTCTGATAGCCATTGTGGTTAGCATACAGGTTCCTAACGCCGTTGCTAACAAATCGGTAGGCGAAAAAGCCTCGCCTTTACCCTGGTTATCGGTAGGTGCATCGGTTATAATTTGAGTGCCCGATTGTAAATGTGTGTTTTCGGTACGAAAGCCGCCAACATATGTGGTTTCAACAGTAGCCATAGTGTAGTTATTGGTTATTTGTTTATTAAGTTAGTTGTTATTATGCTGATAGCTATATTATACAAGTTGGAGCACTTGATTTTACGAATTTATATTGATACAAGCTAAACTCAATCACTTCATAAACTCAATCAACCACTCACTAAATAATTGACACAAAACTAACAACTCAATAACCAATAACTCAATAACCAATATATTTTTATTTATTTTTGTTTCATGATTGAGTTACCGGTTGTTTCTGCAAACCAAACACAACGCAAGCCCGATTGGCTTAGGGTTAAGTTACCCGTTGGTAAAGAGTATGCACACGTGCGTGGTTTAGTTGATACTCATAAACTGCACACCATTTGCGAAAGCGGCAATTGCCCCAACATGGGCGAATGCTGGGGAGCAGGCACTGCTACATTTATGATATTGGGTAACATATGCACCCGCTCATGCTCGTTTTGCGCGGTGGCAACAGGCAGGCCACTTGCCGTTGATATGGACGAACCTAACCGCGTTGCCAACTCGGTTAAATTGATGCAGGTTAAACACTGCGTAATTACATCGGTAGATAGGGACGATTTAAAGGACGGCGGCTCTACAATTTGGGCCGAAACCATTAATGCCATCCGGCGAGAAAGCCCGCAAACTACTTTAGAAACTTTGATACCCGATTTTAGAGGTGTTTGGGATAACCTTGACCGCGTTTTGGCCGTTAGGCCCGAAGTAGTATCGCACAACCTCGAAACTGTGCGCCGTTTAACTAAAGAGGTACGTATACAAGCCAAATACGACAGAAGTTTGGAGTGCCTGAGCCGCATATCGGCCACAGGTTTACGAACCAAATCGGGCATAATGCTTGGCCTTGGCGAATATGAAGAAGATGTGATACAGGCTATGGAAGATTTACTTGCCGCCGGTGTGCATATTTTAACACTTGGCCAGTATTTGCAACCAACCAAGAGCCATCACCCTGTAGTGGATTGGATAACACCCGAGAAGTTTACTTTTTACAAACAAATAGGTTTGGAGATGGGTTTTAAATATGTAGAAAGCGGCCCGCTGGTGCGCTCATCATACCATGCCGAAAAACATTTATTTGATTTATAACAAATCCTTCTTACTTTCATATCGTTTTGACTAAGAAGCGTAAAATATCCCTAACAGAAGAAGATCTTGTTGTTGCCCTGGGCAATCGCGATAAGATTGCTATTGAGGCACTGTACGACATGTATTCGTCCTCACTGCTTGGGGTTATATCCCGCATTGTAGTTGACACAGCCGTTGCCGAAGATGTTTTACAAGAAACATTCATTAAAATTTGGAACTCTTTTCAAAGTTATAGCGCCGAAAAAGGACGTTTATTTACATGGATGGTTAACATAGCGCGCAATTTATCAATAGATAAGGTTCGCTCTAAAGATTTTAAAAATCAAAGCAAAAACCAAGAGCTTGAAATTAACGTAACTTTTATAGACGAACAAAGAAACACAGTTTACAAACCCGAACTGCTTGGTGTTAAAGAATTAGTTGAAAAACTAAAGCCCGAGCAAAAGTTAATTTTGGATCTGGTTTATTTTAAAGGCTATACCCATACTGAAGCATCCGAAGAATTAGGCGTGCCGCTGGGTACCGTTAAAACACGTTTACGAATGGCTATTATACAGTTACGCACATATTTTAATTAAAAGTGGAAGACATTAAAGCATATATTGAATCCGGCATATTGGAACTTTACGTTTTAGGCGACTTGAGCCCAAACGAGAAGTTGCAGGTGGAAGAGATGGCTAAGATGCACCCTGAAATTAGTGCCGAACTAAATGACATACAAACAGCGTTAGAGGCATACGCAGCCGAAAACGCCATTGAACCACCCGCACAACTGCGCGACAGGGTTTTAAATAGCCTATTAACCAATTTTGCCGACGATAGGAATTTCAACACCAAACCGTTTGTAGAGCGCGACGAAATTGAGGAAGATTACGCAGAAACCGAAGACAACATTAGAGCCTTACCTACCGCACGGCCTAACAGCTTTTATAAATATGCTTTTGCAGCATCATTAGCGGCACTTATTATTAGCCTGATTGCTTTGTACAATACAAGTAACCGGTTAAGCCAATCGGAAGGGCAAATTGCCTTGTTGCAGAGCCGAAACCAGAGTTTTGCCAACCGTGTTAATTATCTTGATAACGAAATTGACGTTTTTCGCGATTCATCGGTAAAAATAATTAGGTTGCAAGGCACGCCAAAAGCTCCGGCATCAAAACTCACATTGGCGTGGAACCCCAAAAAAAAGCAAGTGATGATAGATATGAAAGATATGGAGCTTGCCCAAAACGATAAAGATCATCAATACCAGCTTTGGGCCATAGTTAATAACAAACCTGTAGATTTAGGTGTTTTCGATGCCAAGCCCGACACCGTAACCAAGTACATGCTACAAATGAAACCCGTAGCCAATGCAACTGTATTTGCAGTAACTCTCGAAAAACGCGGTGGTGTACCAAGCCCAACTATGGATCAAATGGTGCTGGCTGCCAAAATATAGCATTACGGTACCAGCCACTGGCCCTTCCAACTATCATCAGTAAATTTAAATTGAGCCCTGCGGTGCCCTGTAGGTTTTAAGCTTAGCCATTCAATAAAATTTACACAGGTTATTATTACTGCATAATTGTGGTATCCTGTAACAGTATAAACATCATTACCGGCCAAATATTCAAGCCCGTTTGATGCGTTAGCAATACCTGTAGACGGAGCCGGAATGGCCATATACGATTTGCGACCGGCCTTTGATACATTCTCCCAGTGATATAGCGCTATGTCATCGTTATGGTGAACAACTGCCTGGCCGGATAGCCTGATCTGTATTTTTTCGGCAGCATCATAAAACAGCCAGCTTAACTGCGGATGCTCGGCTATATCAGCCATCTTTGCCGACCGTTTATCGGTATAAAATATCACCTGCTTTTTATCGGGGTCAATGGCCCGTAATACCACAGTTCGCAAATTAATACCGTTGGTGCCTAAGGTACCAACAGTACCGGTATGCAAAGCATTATCGGCCATAATACTGCCATATAATAGCTTTGCCCAACATTGCGTAAAAGCCTCACTTAAAGTATCTTCCAAAACAGTCTAAATTAATGTGCAATAATTTCTATAAAACCTGTAACTATTGTATACTTCGGTACGTCTTATATACAAATCTGCTTAGTTAAAGCAAACGCAAAACCCGGCAGATTATTAAAACGAAGATTACTTTATTTAATCTTCTATCCAAACTTGAGTAATTCGTTCTTTATAAGGTCAGTTAATAGATGAAGCGGTTGCATACTACAACCGCTTTTTTTATGCCCTCATTTTTGCCAGCGTTGCAGGTATATGTTTGGCAACCTGCCCGGCCAATACCACCGAAAGCTGATTTGACAATTCGTCGCCTGCTTTGCCATGTATGTAGGCACCAATAATGCAAGCCTCCCGGGCTGCATAACCCTGGGCCAGTAACGATGTGATAACGCCTGTAAGCACATCGCCCATTCCTCCGCTTGCCATAGCCGGGTTTCCAGTTGGGTTAAAATAAATCTTTCCTTCTGGTGTACCAATAATGGTATACCTGTTTTTTAGCAGAATACAAATATTGTATTGTTTAGCCTTGCTGATAACGGTTTCAATACGTTGCCACCAGCTTGTGTGTTGGCCAAACAGGCGGTCAAACTCCTTCATATGTGGTGTTATCACACTCCCAGCGGGTATATTTAACAACAAATCCTTGTTATCGGCTATCATATTGAGTGCGTCGGCATCAATAACCACAGGGCGTTTATATTCTTTAAAAACTGCTCTTAATAATTCTATACTGCTTGCATCGGTACCCAAACCGGGGCCAATGGCAATAGTATTGTATTTTTCCCATTTAATATCGGGCAAGTCGTTTCTAATTATTGCCATTATTTCGGGCATAGAGGTATTTAAAGCCACCAAGCCACTCTGCGGAATGCAGACGGTTGTTAAGCCCGCACCTGTATGCGCACATGCCGATGAACAAAGTAAGGCTGCACCCATGGTTTGCGGCTGGCCTGCTATAATTAGGGCGTGGCCATAAGTGCCTTTATGGCTAAACGGCTTGCGCGGCTTTAGCATCTGCCGCACGTCCGACTCCTCAATCAATTGGTAAGGGCTGTTAAGCGATGCTATAAATGGTTTATCCAAACCAATATCCACCACCTTAAAATCATCCATAAATGGCGCCGACTCGGGCAATAAAAAATTAATTTTAGCTTGCTGAAAAGTTATAACCTGCCTGGCCTTTAGCACCAGTAAATTGCCTGGTATTTGGCCATCGGTATAAAAACCGGTAGGTACATCAACAGCAACAACGGTTGTATGTAAATTATTAAGATATTCAACCAATTTTGCATAATCTCCGCTAAGGGGCCTGTTTAACCCGCTTCCTAACAAGGCATCAATAATAATTTCCGAGTCATCAAAAGGTATTTCATCGTCAGCATTAATCACAAAAAAATCAATACCAACACTTTTCAGCTGCACAAAATTATGTTCGAATTCTGGCGTTGATTTTTGCGAGAACCGGGCAATTTTTACGCTTACGTTGGTATAAAAGTTATTTTTAAGTAAACGCGCTATGGCCAAACCATCGCCACCGTTATTGCCTGTGCCGCAATAAACCGTAATATTTTTTGCCTTATCGGGATAATCACATGTAAAAGCTACCACAAAGGCTTCGGAAGCACGCTCCATTAACGCTATCGAAGTAATAGGCTCGTGTGCTATTGTGTAATTATCAACCTGGCTAATTTGGGCGGCGGTGAGTAAAGGTATCATATCATTTATAAGCTAAAGCAGTTGCGTTTTGTTTTGCGATAACATATAATCTTATTGTATTTAAAGACGGATTTTTGCGATATGCTACTTACTTTTTTTAAGCTTCGTTGTCAAATCCATTTCCTTTTTCAGGAACATGCCCGTAAAACTATCCTTAACCTTACATAAGCCTTCGGGAGTACCTTCAAACAGTATTTTACCACCGCCCGAGCCTCCTTCGGGTCCTAAATCTATCACGTGGTCGGCTACTTTAATAACATCGAGGTTGTGCTCAATAACCAAAACGGTATTGCCCTTATCAACCAATAGGTTAATTACGCCCAGCAGCACGTTAATATCTTCAAAATGCAAACCGGTAGTTGGTTCGTCTAAAATATAAAACGTATTGCCTGTATCTTTTTTTGATAATTCGGTAGCCAGTTTAACCCGCTGGGCCTCGCCGCCGGATAACGTGGTTGACGATTGCCCCAGTGTGATATACCCCAAACCAACATCCTGCAAGGTTTGTATTTTGCGGTGTATAGAGGGGATATGCTCAAAAAACGGACAAGCATCCTCAATGCTCATATCCAGCACATCGCTTATTGATTTGCCTCGATAACGCACTTCCAGCGTTTCGCGGTTGTAGCGGCGGCCATTACATTCTTCGCAAGGTACTTGCACATCGGGCAAAAAGTTCATTTCAATAACCTTCATACCGGCGCCCTGGCAGGTTTCGCAACGGCCACCTTTTACGTTGAACGAAAAACGACCCGGTTTATAACCCCGAATGCGCGATTCGGGAAGGGCAACGTACAAGTTACGAATATCCGAAAACACCCCGGTATAAGTAGCCGGGTTTGACCTTGGTGTACGGCCAATAGGCGATTGATCGATCTCGATCACTTTATCAATATGCTCCAGTCCTTCTATTTTATCATAAGGCAGCGGGTGTTTCTTTGCCCTGAAGAAATGATGGTTTAATATAGGGTACAATGTTTCGGTAATCAAACTTGATTTACCGCTGCCTGATACTCCGGTAACACCAATAAGTTTCCCTAACGGAAACTCAACTGTAACCTTTTTTAAATTATGCCCCGTGGCTTTTCGCAAAGTGAGGGTTTTACCATTACCTTCCCTCCTCTTTTCGGGAACGGCGATGGAACGTTCGCCATTTAAATAGGACGTGGTAAGGGTATGCTCTTTCATTAATTGAGCGGGCGTACCTTGGGCTACAACGCGCCCGCCGTGTACACCGGCAGCCGGGCCCATATCAATCACATGGTCGGCTTCCAATATCATATCCTTGTCGTGCTCAACAACCAATACTGTATTACCCAGGTCGCGCAGGTTTTTTAGTGCGCCAATAAGCCTGTCGTTATCACGCTGGTGCAGTCCTATACTGGGTTCATCCAATATGTACATCACGTTCATTAACTGCGAGCCTATTTGCGTTGCCAAACGGATACGCTGCGCTTCGCCACCCGATAATGTTTTGGCAGTTCTGTCAAGCGTAAGGTAACTTAAACCTACATCAAGCAAAAAGCCAATGCGGGCGCGTATTTCTTTCAGTATCTCTTTAGCTATAACATTTTGGCGTTCGTTCAACCTGTTTTCCAAACCTTCAAACCAATCCCGTAAGGTATTGATGTCCATGTTGGCGAGTTCGAAAATATTTTTGCCGTCAACCTTAAAGTGCAGCGATTCCTTTTTTAAACGGGCACCATCACAAACCGGGCAGCTCTTTAAAACACGGTAGGCCTCCATATCGCCCAAAGCATCGTCGCCGCGTTTTTCCTGCTGCTCTTCCAGCATTTTTATAATACCATCAAATGATATTTGGTAATTGGTAACGTTCCATTTATTGTATTCAACGGGCACAGTAATTAACTCCTGCGCACCATTGAGTATAATTTCCAGCTTTTCGCGAGGTAATTTTTCTATCGGGGTAGCCAAAGCAAAATCATACTTTTTAGCCAGTGCCTTTAACACCTGGAAAACCCAGGTTTCGCGGTATTCGCCTAATGGCGCCAAACCGCCATTCATGATGCTGAGCTTAGGATTTGGTATAACCGAAGCCTCGTCAATCTCAAATATATAACCCAAGCCATCGCAACGCTCGCAAGCGCCATATGGCGAGTTAAATGAGAAAGTATTAGGCTGCGGCTCATCATACGATATGCCCGAAACCGGGTCCATCAAATATTTACTAAAGTAGTACAGGTTGTTATCCTTATCGGCAACACGTATAATACCTTTGGCTATTTTTAATGCGCTTTGTATTGATGTTTGCAAACGCTTTAAGTCTTTGTCGGTAACAACCAGACGGTCTACAACCACATCAATATCGTGAATTTTGTAACGATCGACCTGCATTTTGGGTTCAACGTTCAGCATTTCGCCATCAACCCAAACTTTTAAATAGCCTTGTTTGCGTATTTGCTCAAACAATTCGCGGTAATGCCCTTTACGCCCTTTTACCGATGGGGCAAGTATATTAATAGGTTGTTCGCTAAATTTTTCGAGAATGGTTTTGAGTATCTGCTCTTCGCTCATGCGCTCCATTTTCTGGCCCGATACGTAAGAGTATGCTTCGCCTGCGCGTGCGTACAGCAAACGCATAAAATCGTAAATCTCGGTAATGGTGCCTACGGTTGACCGTGGGTTTTTGCTGGTGGTTTTTTGCTCGATAGCGATTACCGGACTAAGGCCCGAAACCTTATCAACATCAGGCCGCTCCATACCGCCCATAAACTGGCGCGAGTAGGCCGAAAACGTTTCCATATAGCGGCGCTGACCTTCGGCATAAATGGTATCAAACGCCAGGGACGACTTGCCGCTGCCGCTCAAACCGGTAATTACCACCAGTTGATTACGCGGAAACGAAACATCAATATTTTTTAAATTATGTACCCGGGCTCCGTACACTTCAACTTCACTTTGCTCGCCAAGGTCAACAGGTTTTTCGATCATATAATTTGCAGCAACAATTTATAAAACTCACTTATACTTAACAAGTTTTAAAAACCTGCAAGTATCTAAAAGTGCGCAAAGATAACGAAAAATTGGCCTAACTGCTATAAAGCTTAGTATTATGAATTGATTATGATGATGACTTTGTTAATACCTATTCAGATAACAATCATTAGATTTGATATTATCAACATTATTATAAACGTTTTTCATGACGGTAAGAGAAGCATTAATTGGGTTTTATAAATTTAATAGTTTGAATTTAACGAGCGATTTTGAGTCGCATTGTGTGAGAGTTTATATCGGATGTATATTGGCTCCGGTACCTAATATTAATGCCAGAAAAAAGTATCTAAAATTTCACGATCTGCATCACATCATGTCGGGCTATGGAATTGATAGGGTTGGTGAAAGCGAAATAAGCGCTTGGGAACTTGGTTCAAGAAGTTGCCGGAAACCATTGATTTCCATTATGAATCTATTTGCTCTATCCACAGGTTTTATTTTAAAACCATCAAAAGTGACTCGTGCATTTTATCGGGGCTGCAAAAGCAAAAACCTTTATTATTTATCCGACTCGATGACAGAAGCCGATATTGATACCTTGCAAATAGAAAACATACAAAGCGGGCACTTAGAAATAAGAGATGATATCCGATATAAATGGTTAAGACAAATAGAGTTTGCAGGTTACGTATTTTTTTCTATGATTATTCATGTAACGATGTTAATAGCTGGCAAATTACTATTAACTGCCGAATTAGTAAAAAATCGCTTAACCTCAAATACCACAGCGTAAAATCCCTCACAAAAAAGGCCGGTTTGCTGTTGCAAACCGGCCCGGTAACGTGCTCCTTATTAGTTTTAGCTTAGTTAAAAGCTAACAATTCTCCGTTAATTTCGGTATTAACACCAAAAATAGGTTTCTTGTAGGTATAACCATAATGTTGAGGATCTTGAATAATCTCCTTCATGGCAATCAGGTTATACACATACGCGCCTGTTTCGGCATTCATTTTAATCCTGAAATAGTTACGTTGGCTTTGCTTGCGCATGAGGCGCGCCAAATTTGGCGAACCTGTGTTATAAGCCGCAGCAACCATTGCCCAGCTTTTAAACTCGCGGTGCAAGCCCAGCAAATATTTGCAGGCAGCAATTGTTGCTTTGCGGAGGTTTAACCGCTCGTCAACATTTTTGTTAACTTTTAAGCCATAGTCGCGCGCGGTACCCGGCATAAATTGCCAGGGCCCGTAGGCACCCCGGCTTGAGCGGCCTTCACCAAAGCCCGATTCCACTAAAGGGATGTACTTAAAATCGTCCGGTATGCCATAATTTTTTAAAATTGGCTCCATAACCGGGAACATTTTTGCAGCTTTTTTGTGTAACAGGTTGCTTTGCACATTGCTAAAACTATGTAACCTTAACGAACGTTTCATTTTACCGATAACCTTTTTATCATTCAATGGCAAGGTTTCGTTTGCAAAATTTAAACTATCAAAAGTTGTGGTTTTGTGGGCAATTATGCCTGCATAAAAGTGGCCTTCATCATAACTTTTTACGTTGTTTATAACAACTGATGGGGCACATTCTGCATCGCTTTTTGTTACAGATACGGGTTTAAACCGGTAGACTTCACTGACTGCTTTGGGCAAAACTGTCCAAAAAATTAGCAGTCGGGAGATGATCATTATCACTGCCATAACGGAGCACGTTACTAAGTGTTTGGTAATCATTTTCCTTCTTTCCATGTATAAATTTAATGGTGAATACTGCTGCAAAGATAAACCATACAATGCACGATGTCAACCATTTACAAAAAACAAGGTGGTTTACCACTTCGTTTTTGGGTTCAAAATCGCACTTTAAAGTACCTTAAACGTTGATTTTTAAGTTTGTAAAAAAATGATTTTTTTGCTTGCCCACCCCTCAATTTTGTATGTTTTTTGCTACAATTTGGCTTTGCGCGGTACCCCTATTCTGCCTAAAACAACCCATATTTAAAACTTGTTGTTGTAGTTGAAATACCTTAATTTTGCAGACCCGCTGAGACAGCGTTAATCATTCAATATGGCATTTAAAAAATCAGGAAACAGTCGCGACGACAAATCCAACAACACATCCCGCAGAACTTCTAACGGCGGACCCGACAAATCAAAAAGAACAACATCTTCATCACGCCCACGTTCCACATCAGCAGGCCCTAAAAAGTTTGAGGGTGAAAATGATGGCCCGAAGAAAAGTTTTGATGGCGAAAAAAAGTCATTCAACAAAAACTTTAACAAGCCAACCGGAGATTTTAAAAAATCACCTTACGGCACCCGCGATTTTAACCAGGGGCCACCAAAAAGCGAAGGCAGCTTTAAAAAAGCCGAAGGCGGTGATTCGCCAAGAGCAGGCCGCAGGCCATACGGCACCAGAGATTCATCTCCCGATAGCAGGCCACCACGTGAAGGCGGCTTTAAAAAAGAAGGCGCATCAGATTTTAAACGCAAACCTTACGGCACCCGCGATTCGGCTCCCGATAGCAGGCCACCGCGCGAAGGCGGCTTTAAAAAAGCAAGCGGCGATGCACCAAGCTTTAGCCGTAAACCTTACGGAACCAGAGATACCGGCGACACCCGCCCACCACGCGAAGGTGGTTTTAAAAAAGAAGGCGGCTTTAAAGGTAAAACTACTGCAGCCGGAACAGATTCAAGACCATTCCGCGCACGTAAAGAAGACGATAACAAAGACAAAAAAACAGTACCTTATAATCGCGAACCAAAAAGAACGGTAAAACCACCACAACGTTCAACCCGTGAAGGTTTTTCGGCAGCCGACGAGCAGCCCGACCGTACAATGCGTAGCCGTAAAAAATCTACACAGGACCCGGATAAAGGTAAAATAAGGCTTAACCGTTACATATCAAACGCTGGTATTTGCTCGCGCCGCAAGGCCGACGAGTTGATTGTAGCCGGTGTTGTATCGGTTAACGGCCAGGTGATATCCGAACTTGGTTTTAAGGTTGACCCTTATAAAGACGAGGTACGTTACAATGGCGAAACCCTGAAACGCGAAAAAATGGTTTATGTATTGCTCAATAAACCAAAAGACTATATAACCACCACCGAAGACCCGCAAGAACGCCGCACCGTTATGCACCTGGTTGATAAAGCCAGCAAAGAACGCATTTATCCGGTTGGCCGCCTTGACCGTAACACAACAGGTTTATTATTGATGACCAACGACGGCGACTTGGCCGATAAGTTATCGCACCCAAAAAGCAACATCAGTAAGTTATATCACGTTGAGCTGGATAAAAGCTTATCACAGGGCGATTTAAATAAAATTGGCTATGGTATTGAACTGGAAGATGGTTTGATTAAACCAGATTCGGTATCTTACGTAACCGGAGCTTCAAAACGCGAAGTTGGCATACAGATACACAGCGGTAAAAACCGTGTTGTGCGCCGAATATTTGAGAGCCTTGGCTACGATGTGGTAAAGCTTGACCGTGCCATATATGCCGGCCTAACCAAAAAAGATTTGCCCCGCGGCCGTTGGAGATATTTGGAAGAAGCCGAAATTATCCAACTAAAGCATCTCATCAAATAAAAAGGTTGTGTGAGGATGATAAGATAGCAACGGTAATGTACCGGATCTAATTTATCAAAAGCACAAAAAAAGGGGTAGAAAATTTAGTTTTCTACCCCTTTTTTTATCTATTGTCTGTAAAGGCCTTTTTTTTAGTCGGTACTACCGGCTTCTTTGGGCTAACCGTTGTTTTAGTTACAACTTGCTGTTTACATCTAAACAGTTCAAATCTTCAAAAGCCGAAGTTAGGCGCTTAACAAAGGTATCTTCGCCTTTACGCAACCAAACACGTGGGTCGTAATATTTTTTGTTTGGCGAATCTTCACCTTCCGGGCTGCCAATTTGGGTTTGCAGGTAGCCTTCCTTAGATTTGTAGTAATCTTTAATGCCTTCCCAAAATGCCCATTGCATATCGGTATCAATGTTCATTTTAATGGCACCGTATGATATAGCTTCGCGAATTTCTTCCTGGCTTGAGCCAGAACCACCGTGAAATACAAAGTTTATTGGTTTCTCGGCAGTTAAGCCAAATTTATTCTTCACGTACTCTTGCGAGTTGTGTAAAATTTTAGGTTGCAATTTAACGTTACCAGGTTTGTAAACGCCGTGTACATTACCAAAAGCTGCTGCCACTGTAAAACGCGGACTAACCTTTAATAAATGCTCGTACGAATAAGCAACTTCTTCGGGTTGGGTATATAAGCGTGAGCTATCAACGTCGGAATTATCAACGCCGTCTTCTTCACCGCCTGTAACACCTAATTCAATTTCAAGCGTCATACCCATTTTAGCCATGCGCTCCAGGTATTTGGCAGATATTTCTATATTCTCCTCAATCGGTTCTTCCGAAAGATCGAGCATGTGCGACGAAAATAAAGGCTTTCCGGTTTCGGCAAAAAATTTCTCACCATGGTCTAACAAACCATCAATCCACGGTAATAATTTTTTAGCGGCGTGGTCGGTGTGTAAAATAACAGCAACTCCATAATGCTCGGCCAATAAGTGTACGTGCTTTGCAGCCGATACACCACCTAAAATACAAGCTTGCAGTTTAGAGTTATCTAACGATTTGCCTGCATAAAACTGCGCCCCACCGTTTGACAATTGTATAATTACCGGCGAATTAACCGCCTTGGCAGTTTCCATAACCGCATTAATAGAGTTTGTGCCAATTACGTTAACTGCAGGTAGCGCAAATTGGTGTTTTTTTGCTGCTTCAAACATCTCCTGCACCTGGTCTCCGTGCAATACGCCTTTATAATTTTTTAAGTCCATGTTCAATGTTTTGGTTTTCGTTCCGAAGTTAAAAATTAATTGGAAAATAGTTAATTGTTATTGTGATATTAGGTGATAAAAACATCAATGTAACGCTGTTTACAGTATCAATATAAGTATTGATGCATTAACCTTATATATCAATTAACTATTTCCCTATTAACTATTAACTACTATCTTTGTAGCCAATTGAAAGAGAAAGACACAGTAATGGCGTGGTTTAAAAGAGAATCCAAAGGGATTATAACTACTACCGAAGAAAAGAAAGAAGCACCAGACGGAATTTGGAACAAGTGTCCGAACTGTAAAAAGCCGCTTCATTACTCCGAGCAGGTAGAAAATCAATATGTTTGTCACTATTGCAACTATCATTTACGCATAGGCTCCAAAGAGTACTTTTCGGTATTGTTTGATAATAATGAGTTTGAAGAGTTGTTCCCCAATTTAATATCGGGCGATCCTCTGCATTTTGTTGACACCAAAAAATATACCGAACGCCTGGAAGAGAGCATGGAAAAAACCGGCCTTAAGGATGCCATCCGCGCAGCGCATGGTAAAATTAACGGACAAGACCTGGTTGTTGCCTGTATGGATTTTAACTTCATCGGCGGTTCGATGGGTTCGGTTGTGGGCGAAAAAATTGCCCGCTCAATTGATTATTGTATCAAAAACAAAATACCTTTCCTCATGATATCCAAATCGGGCGGTGCCCGCATGATGGAGGCTGCATTCTCGTTAATGCAAATGGCAAAAACATCGGCTAAACTTGCTCTGTTATCACTAGCCAAAATACCTTATATATCACTGTTAACCGACCCTACTACCGGCGGCGTAACGGCATCATACGCCATGCTTGGCGATATTAATATTGCCGAACCTGGCGCACTAATAGGCTTTGCCGGCCCACGTGTTATTAAAGAAACCATTAAGAAAGATTTGCCTAAAGGTTTCCAAACAGCAGAATTTGTGCAGGAACATGGCTTTTTAGACTTTATAGTTGACCGCCGCGAAATGAAGACCCGTTTGGCTGCATTTTTAAAAATGATGAAAAATTGATTTAACTCATCAACCCCATATAACTAAAACCCGGCAACTAACATTGTCGGGTTTTTTGTTGTGGTGCCTTCTACAAACAAAACAATTATATTATTATGCGTTATATTACCATGGTAACATCGTAAATTTGGTACAATGCATATCCGTAAACGTTACATTTTAGTTGTGTTGCTGGTGTTTGTGGCCCTTGGCTGGCTGTTACGCTTAAAAGCGGTTGAAATTGCCGATAACCGACAGTACAATTTTAGTTTGCAACAGCTACGCGGCGTAACCAAACTGGTAATTTGGGAACAAGGCTTTTTGTTAAACAATATTGAGAGCCAGCAGCGTACCTATTTTAAAACCTTTACCAGCAAAGAATCGGTATCTACAACCATTTTTGGGAAGATTGGCTTTCACATCAACCTGGCCGATTCCGTGCATACCATTATTGAGCGCAATAAAGATACCATTTTAGTTAAAGCACCTTTGCAAATAACCTATGTAAGTTTAGATTTGGGCACCTTACAGCAGGTTAAAGAAACATCCATAGACCCGTTTGTTAAGGTGGATAAAAACGAGGTTATCAAACACCTGGACCATAAGGCCCTGGAAAAATACCTTCCCGGCGCAATTGCAAACCTGAGAGATAAGCCCTTAACCAGTCAGCAAAAGCAATTGAGCAGGCTGGTTGGCAAACCAGTTAAAATTATACTAACCAGCATGCCAAAGGCCAGCGACTGGAAATAGAGTAATGCTTACCCATTGTATGCTTTGCCCCTGCCAAATGGTTTACATTGCGTATAGTTGTATTGTGAATACCTTTAAATAAACAAAGGCCCATATATAAGCCTTTGTTTATCATAAATATCAATTAATGTTACAAATTGTAAGCACCATGTTCGCCGCCCGAAGAACCCGAACCTGGCTCATGATCTATCAATCTGCCGCTTGTGCGCCCGTGCGATTGATCGGTAAAGGTTGAGTCAACATCTCCAAGTGTAGCCGCTTTTTCGGGAGCTTCGGTTTCATCGGGGGCTTCCACTTCGGTACCCTCGGTATAATTCACCTCGTTATCTGTGCCTTTTTCAAGCTCATCATCATCGGGGTAATCCAATTCGTTTTCATCGGCCTGGTGTTCTTCGGGTATCTCGTCGGGGTCAGGTCCGTTTTGAACAGAGGATGCAAGGCTACCAAATTTATCATTTTTAACCTCGTGAAGTTCGGCCATAGCCTCATCATTATCCTCAAGGTCCTCTTCATCCAAATCAGTGGTACTCACATTGCCTTCGTCCCATTCATCACCGCCATCGGTATCCAGGTCGCGCCCTTTAATACTATCGTCGCTTAGGTTTTGGTCATCTTCATCGTCGTCAAGGTTATACTCGTGTTTGGGCAGCCTTGAGTCCGAAATACGCGAATCAACAGTCATATCATCATCGCGCATGTCTTCATCACGTTCATGTCTTAATGCATCATTCCTTAACTGGTCGTTTTGATCGTTCCAGGATTCTTGATTTATCGTTGTCATAACTTCTGTTTATTTAAGAGTTTTCCATTCAGGTATTCATACTAATACAAGCATAAATTTTCTTAAATGTTTTGAAATATTTCAGATAAAGAAAATTAGTTTAAAGTCTGGAGTAGTTAGTCTGGAGTCCGAAGTCGTTAATTCTTTGAGATATTGAGCCGCATAGTCGTTAGTCGAGAGTAGTGATTAAGCTATAACAAATCCGAGAGCTTTATTGCTTAGAATCCAGACTAACGACTACAGGCTTACGACGACTTCATACTAAAGACTTTGGGCTAACGACTACAGACTAAAACTACCTCACCGTCCGGTGCTCTATCCGTTTCTCGTAGTCCACACCTTTAAAAATGCGGTGTACGTAAATACCGGGGGTATGTATATTATCCGGATCGAGTTGACCGGCGGGTACCAGTTCTTCAACCTCGGCAATGGTAATTTTACCCGCCATAGCCATAACAGGGTTAAAATTGCGGGCTGTTGAGCGGTATATCAGGTTGCCCATTGTATCGCCCTTCCAGGCCTTTACTATGGCAAAATCGGCATCAAAGGCCATTTCCATTAAATAATCTTTGCCGTTAAAGTTGCGCACCTCTTTGCCTATGGCAACTTCGGTACCAATACCTGCGGGGGTAAAAATGGCGGGCATGCCATAGCCTGCTGCCATACAACGGGTTGCCAGTGTACCTTGCGGGATGAGTTCTACATCCAGTTCGCCACTCAATAGCTGCCGCTCAAATTCGGCATTTTCGCCCACGTACGATGATATCATCTTTTTAACCTGGCGCTGTTTAAGCATCAGGCCAATACCGAAATCATCAACACCGGCATTGTTTGATATGCAGGTAAGCTGCTTTACACCCTTTTTTACCAGGGCCGCTATACAGTTTTCGGGCAAACCGCATAAACCAAAACCACCTAACATCAGTGTCATGCCGTCGGTAATATCGCGGATAGCCTCATCGGCGTTGGAAACAACCTTATTCATATAGTTGCAAATTGGTTATGCGAAATTAACAATACAAACGGAATTGTTACACACCTTTATCAAAGCTTTGTTAACCCTGCCGCCCCGCCAACAAAACTATCCCTCAACTAAAACAATTAATAAAATTAACTATTAGTATAGTATAACATAATTTAAAACCTATGGAATTAAAAGATGAGCAGTTATTGAGCACGCCAAACGATGTTCAACAACAGGATAAAGATACCAAGCCAAATGCATACCGAGTTGATGATGATGGCAATGCCGACGAGGCGAGCCTTAAACGTAACTATATTATTGGCGGCGAAATGAAGGATGCCAATGCCCCCGGTATGGAAGGCGAAGGCACGGGCGGCCAGCAGTTTGGCGGAACCAGCAACCCGCCTACCGGCGACGACCCGGCTAACCCATCGCGAAACGCAGGTTATAGTAACGGCTACTTTGCCCGCACCGAACCTGCACAAGAGCGGCCAGAAAACAACAATTTTAAAAGCCCCGAGCAGCAAGGGCAACCTGACTACAAAGCGCCAACATCATCAACGCCCGACGAGGACGATAAGGCAGAGCAGCAAAGCGAAGGCGAAAAAGATAATACCAACCACCCCGGCAAGGCAGATTATAAAGAGGAAGACCAGCACGGCCCCGACTATGGCTCAAACAGCCCCGAAATACCTGGCCCCAACGAAATGCCCGAACAGCAAAAGGTAGGCGGTGCTTAAACCAACCAACTGTTGTAAAAGAATAACAAAAGAGGAATATCACCCGTGCTGTTTATTCCTCTTTTGTTATTTACATGCAAGGTTCTATCCAATAACTTAATAACTATTATCCCCCCATTTAATCCCCAATAACTTACTAACTAAATAACCCAATAACTAATATTCAATAACTCAATCACCATTTCACAGTATTGGTTATATACTTTATTAAATCATCTGCCATTGCTTGTTGTTCTTCTACACTGGGATGGCCGGGAGTATTTTTATAGGCGAAAAAGTGGGCAGTAATAGCATTATCCTTCATACGGGAAACTGCCTTTTCAACATATCCGCGCCAGGGCAGGCTTTCTTTACAGGCATCCATATCGCCCAGGGCGCATATAATTTGCGCATTAGGGTATTTGCTGCGGATGCTTTGGATAAACTTACGGTAAGTTTCGATAATAAACTCCTGCGATGGTTGCTGATCGCCAAAGCGGGCCTTAAATTGCGGTCTATCTGCCTGCCTCATCATACTGGCATCGTTTTGAAACAGGTTAACCACTACCACATCGGGCGCATATTTCGCAAAATCCCATCGGCTGTTAGGGTCGTTAGGGTCAAGCCGGTCGTAAAGCTCGGGCATCGTCATGTCGGTATAACCCACCGTAATGCCTATGCCGCTTTTGCTGATGCAGGAGTATTGCGCATCAAAATGCCTTGCTGTTAAGGCAGCATAAGTAATGTAGTTGTTTTTATAAGGCGGCAAATACGAGTTGTTACCACCGTCAAAATCTTCAACCCCATAGCCCGAGGTTATCGAATCGCCATAAAACTCAATCTTTCGTTTCTTGGCTGGCGGTAATGGCAACAATTCGGCACCATCATTAAACTGAAAACCGTAAAACAGCGTGGTACCATCGGCCCACTCGGTGCGTTTAAATATCATTAAAGTATGCGGCCCTTTAGCCAAACCTTTAGCCAGTTGGTAGGTGCGCTTTTGGGCATCGGGGTGCAACACAATTACCTTACCATCAATAATAATGTTGAAATAATTATCGCCACGCTCATCCTTTAAGGTCACGCTGGCTTCGGTACCCCTAAAATTGATTAGCATATAACTGCCCGACCAAAACACCTTAGCCGCATCAGCCTGGTAAGCAATGCGGCCCATGTAGCCAATATGCTCATCCTTAAAGCCAACAACCTTTTGGGCACTCGCCTGCAAAAAGGCAAAAAGGGCAATAACAATTAATCCGGTTTTATAAAAAGCACGCATTTTCAAATCATTTTAATTTCATCCCGAAGATAGCCCTCACAATTAACAATTGCAACGGCCCAGGACAGTACACGCCGAGGGGGATATTGTAAGAAATAAATTTGTGTTTTTGTTAATTATCAGCTTTTAGTTTCACCTTGTCAGTCATCAAACCATACTTCTATTTATATTCAATCCTTCAGTCATTCAATCCTTCAAAATTGGCAAGGGGGGATATTGTAAGAAATTTTTTAAATCCTTTTACCAAAATTTACAAATGTGAACATCACAAAAACATTCTGCCCATTCTTAAATTCTACAAATTCTGGTTCAGACATCTATAAAACGCCCCATCCAGAACTGCCGCATACATTGCATAAACTATCATCTCCAAAACAACCTTGACATTGAAAACGAAACGACTTGAGACACCACCGACCATCAAAAATAACTTCACCTTTATAAGGACATCCGCTTGCCGCTTCTAAATAAAACTCTACCACATTATCGTTTTTCCGAATCATATCACTTATTGTAAATGGAAAATCGTCATTATTTAAAATATATCTTTTCTCAAAAGATGGGTGTATCATGTCATGTTCAATCAAATAATTTAAAACTTTGAGATTGTCTTTATAATCTTCAAATAACTTGATGAAATTCTCTAATAATTCTGCTGGATCCATATCAAATAATTTGCGTTATTTATCGCTTAACTTAATGACATTGCACTTGTGCCAGCCAGCCCCCCTACCTCACTTCAAATAAACATACGTTATCCCATCTCCACCCCTGTCGGCGTGTTCATCTTCCATGCGGTCAACCTCTTTGTATTTTTTCATATACTCGCGTATCAGTTTGCGTAGTATGCCATCGCCTTTGCCGTGGATAATTTTGAGGGTGCCGAATCCCATCATTATCGCTTTGTCTAAATACTTTTCTATCTCGTAAAGTGCTTCCTCGCCCCGCTTACCACGCACATCAATCTCCGGACTAAAATTGGCTACCGAATCGGTACTGGTATAGCCGCGTCGTATCTCTTTAGGCACCTCGCGTTTGCTCACCTTTTGTACCCGTGTTTTTTTGGCAACCGTGCGCAAGTCGCCAATGGCAATAATGAGGTTATCACGAGCTATTTCCATTACCTGGCCGGTAGTTTCGCTGTCGTTTAGCTTCACCCAATCGCCAATTTTAATTTCGTCTGTAGCCACCACTTTAGGGGCAACGGGCTTAACCGTGTTTTTAACAAGCTCCGCGTTAAGCTTTTCGCGAAGGTCGCGGGTTTTATCTTTATCGGCCTGGTTGCTTTTAATTTCGCTAATAGTATTTTCAACCAGTTTATTGGCATTCAGTATAATGCTTTTAGCTTCCTGTTTGGCTTCGCTTATCAGGGTGCGCCTATTTTCTTCGTAGTAAGTTTTTAGCTTCTCGTTCTCTTCAAGCAGGGCATTAACGCGGCGCTGCTGCTTCTCCAACGCAACTTTCGAATCGTAAAACTCCTTTTTATCGCGTTCCAGGTCAACCAGTAAAGTATCAACCTTTTTTTGGTTAACCCCAATTTTATTGCGGGCCAGGTTAAGTACATTTTGCGGCAAACCAATTTTTTGCGCTATCTCAAACGCGTACGAACTGCCGGGCTTACCCACCTCCAGCATATACAGCGGCCTCATCTCCACGTTATCAAACAGCATACTGGCGTTCTCTAAACCTTCGGCATTGCTGGCAAAAATTTTAAGGTTGCTGTAGTGCGTAGTTACCATACCCCGCACCTTTTTATGGTTTAACGACTCCAGCACCGCTTCGGCTATCGGCCCACCAAATTGCGGGTCGGTCCCTGTGCCAAATTCATCAATCAAAATCAGCGTTTTGCCGTTAGCGTTCTCCACAAAGTGCTTCATTTTTGATAGGTGGGCACTGTAGGTACTCAAATCACTCTCTATCGATTGGTCGTCGCCAATGTCAACAAATATCTGCTTAAACACTCCAACCTCGCTAAACTCCGAAACCGGAATAAGCAAACCAGCCTGCACCATCATTTGCAGCAAGCCAACCGTTTTCATACAGACAGATTTACCACCCGCATTGGGCCCGCTAACCACAATAACTCGGTTACTATCGTCAATTTGTACGTTTAAGGGCACAACCGTTTTATGCTCCTTTTTAAAACTGAGCATCAACAAAGGGTGGCGCGCATTAATCAGCTTTATTCTGGCATCGTTACTCACAATGGGCATGGCGGCGTCTACATCAATGGCAAACAAAGCCTTGGCGCGCACAAAATCAAGCTTGGTGAGTAAACTATGGTATGATAACAACAAGGGCGCGTATGGCCTCAATTCGTCGGTTAAAGCGGTTAGTATTTTAACCACTTCGCGGCGGCGTTCAAATTCAAGGTCGCGTATGCGGTTATTCAACGTAAACACCTCCTCGGGTTCCATATAAACCGTTTGCCCCGAGGCCGATTCATCATGGATAAAGCCCTTTAGCTTACGCTTATTTTCGGCCAGTACGGGTATGCAAAGCCTGCCATCGCGAATGGTTAAACTGCCATCGGCTGTCCATCCGTTGCCGGTTGCAGCTTTAAAAATATGGTCTATTTTGCGGCGGGCCTCCTGCTCGGCCTTGGCAATACCGGCTGTAATATCCATCAGCTCGCGCGATGCATTGGGGCGTATTTTACCCTTTTGGTCAATCACACGGTCAATATGCTTCAGTATTATTTTCTCTATCGGCAGGTGTTCAAACAGCGCTTCTAAATCAGGGTATTGGCCTTCGCGTTCGTTAAAATAGCTAATCACGGCAAACACCGTTGTTAGCGATGCCTGCACCTGGAAAAATTCTTCCTCGCTTAAAAACACACCCTCAATACGGGTTTTGTTGGCCAGGCTCTTAATATCAAAAAAATGATGTATGGGTAGCGGCGCATCATTCTCCAATATATTTTTAAACTCACTGGCCTGGCTTAAAAACTTACGGATGAGGTCGTAATTATACATCACCTGTATCTTATCAACCATTTGCTGGCCCATAACACTCAGGCAATGTGTTTTTATAAGCTCCTTTACTTCGGTAAAGCCAAGCTTATCAACACTGTTAAAGGGGTACAACATGTACTAATCTCTTAGGTTTTTTTAAATTTTGTGGGGCGCGCAGCAAATTAGATCGTTTTTGTAACGAATCAAGCGTCCGCTGCCCCTTCGCCCGCTGCGCCGAATCGAGCTTTAGCCGGGCCTTTGCTGTTTTAATTGAATCGGCAGCGCGTTTAACATTCGCCTTTTTTAGCGAATCCTGGTTCATTTTGGGTTTATGTTTCTGCAACGAATCTATTTTTTTTTGCAGCCTTTCGGTAATACCTGTATATATTTCGCCCAGCAGGTCGGGCCGGGTTGAGTAAAATTTAATACTCTTTTTAAACAGAGTGGTATCCACGTGGTGTACCTTAAAAACAGCCAAATAAAGCCCCATTCCGTGTTTTGAAAGGGTATCCGGCATTTGCGGCAGGTCGTAAAGGCTACCGTCTACAATATGTATATCGGTAAGCAATTCGGCCATATCGTGCTCGGGAATTACGTCCGACGGGATTTTTTTTCCGTCGCTACATGAAGTAAATAAAAATCCAACGCAAAAAAACAAGATCAAATAAAAACGCATTCTGTAATTTAGCAACATTATTGGGTAAAATTACGGATTAATGAGTATTGCAGATAATATTAAAAATTTAAATAGCGAAATTAAGTTAAGCAAAGCCAAACTGGTAGCGGTATCAAAAACCAAACCCGTTGCTGATTTGCAGGAAGCCTACGATGCCGGCCAGCGTATATTTGGCGAAAACCAGGTGCAGGAGCTTGTTGAAAAATACGAGGCATTGCCTAAAGACATTGAGTGGCACCTGATTGGCCACCTGCAAACCAACAAGGTTAAATACATTGCTCCCTTTATCAGCCTTATCGAATCGGTTGATAGTTTGAAGCTTTTGCAGGAAATTAACAAACAGGCGCTCAAAAACAACCGCGTTATTGATTGCCTGCTACAGGTTTACATAGCCGACGAGGAAACTAAGTTTGGTTTAAGTTACGACGAACTGATTGAGCTGCTACGCTCACCCGAATACGCCGAATTAAAAAACATACGCATTACGGGCCTCATGGGCATTGCAACTAATACCGAAGTAGTAAAGCAGATAAACGACGAGTTTCACGAGCTGCGTGTGCTTTTTGATGGCATTAAGTTGAGTTTTTTTCGTAAAGACGATTTTTTTAAAGAACTTTCTATGGGCATGTCGTCCGATTATCAAATTGCCTTGGAGCAGGGTAGCACCCTGATACGCCTGGGCAGCACCATATTTGGCCAAAGGGTAATTAAGCACTTTAAAAACAATTAAACCCGCAATGGAAGTAAAATTAAGATTTGCCAAAATTGGCGATTGTGCCCGTTTGATGGAACTGGTGAATGAACTTGCCGTATTTGAAAAGGCCCCCCACGAAGTTGTAGTAAGCCTGGCCGAATTTAAAGAAGCCGGCTTTGGCCAACAACCTGTTTGGAAAGCCTTTGTTGCCGAAGTTGACGATTATATAGTTGGTTTTGCTTTGTATTACACGCGATACTCAACATGGAAAGGCCGCCGTATTTACCTCGAAGACCTTTTAGTAACCCAAAACATGCGCGGCAAAGGCATTGGCAAACTTTTGTTTGATGCCGTGGTTAAACAAACTAAAGAACTGGGCTATAGCGGCATGGTTTGGCAGGTGTTAGATTGGAACCAACCCGCTATTGATTTTTACAATAAATACCAGGCCGGCTTAGAGGCGGGGTGGCTCAATGCATCGCTACCCATAAATTAAATATTTATCCATCATGAGTAAAAGCAGGTTATTAATTATCGCGGCAGCAGCATTATTTCTTTCGGCTTGTTTTAACAATTCGGCAAAAAAACCGGTGGCAAACATCACTACCGATACCCTTAAATATGCTTACCAGGTTGTAAACGAGCAAGCTGCCAATTGCGGTAATAAGCCCGATACGGCCTGTGCCACCGCAAAAATAAAATATCCGGAGTTTACCAACCAGGATGCTTTAAACGACACCCTTAAATTAAGCATAATTAAGTTGTTTGACGGCGACCCGGATAATAGCCTGCAAACTATGGCCAAAAATTTCATCACCTCTTTTGAGGCATGGAAAAAAGTAAAAAAAACGGCCAAACAAGTATTTAAGCTCAACCTATCGGCCAAAGTTTTAAGGCAGGATTCCAGCCTGGCCGTTGTGCAGATTGATGGCTCAAGCTTTGCCGGTAACAAACACCCCATTGCCCTAACAAAATTTACAAACTGGAACACCAGGGCACAAAAGCCTATAATTTTAGATAGCCTGTTTACCAACCCTGGCAAACAACAATTAACCGCCATTGCCGAAAAAATATTCCGCAAACAAGAAAACCTTAAAGATACCTCATCACTGGCACGCGATTATTTTTTTAAGGGCAACCAATTCTCGCTCACTCATAACTTTGCCATCACACCAATCGGCATCCGCTTTTTTTACAATCTTTACGAAATTAAGCCCTACAACGCGGGAACAACCGATCTCTTTATCCCCTATTCATCAATCAAACAATTACTGCGGCCAAACACCGTAATTAGTCAATATATTAAATAATGCAGGTATTTAAATTTGGAGGCGCATCGGTTAAGGATGCTCCCGGTATCGTTAATCTGTCCGAAATAGTTCGCAATAGCCCCGATAAGCAGTTGCTCATCGTAGTATCGGCAATGGGTAAAACCACTAATGCACTCGAAAAACTAACCCGTGCCTATGTTGAGCAAAACGATGAAATGCACAGCCTTTTTGATGAAATTAAACAATATCACTACGATATTTTACACCAGCTTTTTGAACCTGGCCACCCCATTTTTGACGAAATAGCCAATACCTTTGTGGAAATTGAATGGACCATTGAAGATGAACCGCAAGACGAATTCGACTTTATATACGACCAAATTGTATCCATCGGCGAAATGGTATCAACCCGCATTGTTAACGCCTATCTTAACAAAACAGGCGCTAGCAGCCAATGGCTTGATGTGCGCGGCTATATCCATACCGATAACACCTACCGCGAGGGCAAGGTTGACTGGCCCAAAACCACCAAAAGCATTCAGCATGACGTGCCCGCGCTATTACAAAAAGGCGTGGTAGTAACGCCCGGTTTTTTGGGCGGCACATCCGAAAACTTTACCACAACGCTTGGGCGCGAAGGGTCTGATTATACGGCATCTATCTTCGCAGCTTGCCTTAACGCGCAATCGGTAACCATCTGGAAAGATGTTCCAGGCGTACTCAATGCCGACCCCAAACTTTTTACCGACACCGTAAAATACGACCAGCTATCCTATGCCGAAGCCATCGAGATGACCTATTATGGTGCCAGCGTTATCCACCCCAAAACCATAAAGCCGCTGCAAAATGCAAAGATACCTTTGCTGGTAAAACCATTTATGCATCCTGATGAACCGGGCACCATTATCACAGAAACCGATTTTATTACCTTCAACACGCCTGTAATTATTGTAAAGCAAAACCAGGTTTTGCTATCCATATCCACTAAAGATTATTCCTTTATTTCCGAAGAGCACCTGAGCGATATTTTCGGCCTGTTTGCCAAAACCCACATCAAACTAAACATTATGCAGGCATCGGCAGTAAGCTTCACCGTTTGTTTTGACGATGATACCGAGCGTTTTGAAAAACTAACAACAGCATTAAAACAAAACTTCAGCATTAAATACAACAATCAGCTATCGCTCATCACCGTAAGGCACTATAAAACCGATTTATTGAAACAACTAACAACCGACAAAACCATTTTACTGGAGCAAATTAGCCGCAACACGGTACAAATGGTAGTGAAGTAAAAGTTCTTTAAAGCTCTTTAAAGATTTGTCAACTTTTAAAAAGTTGACAAATCTCTCTCTAAAAAATCAATATTTAAATATGAAAACCCAAACTACCATCCGCGATACCATATTAATTTCATTGGGCATACTATCCGCCGGTATGGGTTTAAAAGGTTTCCTGCTATCCAGCCATTTTATTGATGGTGGCGTTACAGGTATTTCTATGTTACTTTCGGATGTTACCAACCTGCCCATCTCCATCCTTATATTTGTTATCAACGTTCCCTTTTTGTGGCTGGGTTACCGCAAGCTGGGTTTAAACTTTGCTATCAGGAGTACGTTGGCCATTGCCGGGTTATCGGTTTGCCTGGCAGTTATCCAATTCCCCGATGTAACTCATGATAAATTACTCACAGCCGTTTTTGGCGGCTTTTTTATAGGCGTAGGTATTGGCCTGGCCATGCGGGGCGGTGCCGTGCTTGATGGTACCGAAATAGCCGCCCTGCTGGTAAGCAAAAAAACTCAGGTAGCCAAAGTGAGCGATATCATCCTCATCCTAAACGTGGTGATATTTTCGGCAGCCGCGTTTTTGCTGGGGATCGAATCGGCCTTGTACTCTATCCTTACTTATCTGGCCGCCTCAAAAATGATCGATTTTATATTGAACGGCATTGAGCAATACACCGGCGTAACCGTAATATCAACCCATAGCGAAGAAATACGTTTAGCCATTACCGAAAACCTGGGCCGCGGCGTAACCATTTACGAAGGCAAAAGCGGCTACGGAAAAGACGGCCAGATAAACGACGCCCGCGACATTATATTTACCGTAGCTACGCGCTTAGAAATACCATCCTTAAAAAACGAGATACTGAGGATAGACCCTAAAGCTTTCATCGTTCAGCAAAGTATTGACGATACCACCGGCGGCCTTTTAAAACGAAAAGCCTTGCATTAATTGTGCCCTGTAATGGTTAACACTAAAAATAGTTCTCTCTCGGGGCACTGTCGTCATTTGTCTTCATAATCAAAATAAGCAGTTGCACGCAGGGTATAATTGCATGATGGTACCAAATTGCTTGCGAAATAAAGAGTATGGGTTGGTGGAACTGTTAATAATATGTCTATCCATAAAGTTAAAGCTCTAAAATTAGGCATTTAGGTGGTATCATATATTTATCTGAATTTTTTACCGACAAAATAACCACCCTTACCGAAAATTGAAAGCCTATCGCCAACTTTGGTTTGTACAGGTATAAATGTTACCTTACTTTTGGTTCAGTAATATTTTTATACAGACACAACAAATGCAAAACGATATAAAACAACAACCGCAAAGCCGTAACAATGGTAAAGTAATTGCGGGCTTTATACTATTGGTATTGGGCGGTATGCTGCTGCTACAACAACTGGGTAATTACATACTCCCTCACTGGGTATTTTCGTGGGGGTCGCTATTTTTGGCGCTCGGCTTGTATAGTGGCGCCAAACACAATTTCCGTAACCCGCTTTCCTATATTTTAATTGTGTTAGGTACCATCATTTTATTAGATGATATTATCCCCGGCGCAAACCTGCAAAATTTAATAGGGCCTGTTATCATCATCGGCATAGGCATATTGATGATATTAAAACGTAACGAAAAGTGGGTGTACAAGCGGGCAGGCAAACTCAATAAAGACAAATGGGCCGACTCACAAAGCTGGAACGCGCAATTTGATTGGGATAAAAAAGTTAACCCCGACGAGCCGGTAAAAGAACAGCCGTTTACTGATTACAGCGACATTAATTATTCGAAAATAAAAAACGACTATACCGAAGATTACCTTGACGCTACTTCAATTTTTGGCAGCGCCAATAAAACCATCCTATCTAAAAACTTTAAGGGTGGCGAAATCATCAACATATTTGGCGGCGCCGAGGTTGATTTTACCCAGGCCGATATTAATGGCCGCGTAGTAATTGATGTTACCCAGATATTCGGCGGCATTAAACTACTGGTTCCGCCGCACTGGCACGTAACATCGGATATGGTATCCTTGTTTGCCGGTTTTGATGATAAGCGCAAGCAAAAAACCAATGTAGCGAGTGATAAGGTATTGATGATAACGGGCACATCCATTTTTGCAGGTGTTGAAATACGCAGCTATTAATTTAGCTAAAAACAATATTTTATTTACCATAAATCATCGCTTTTAAGTAAAGCCAACCATTCATTCTGTTAAATAGTTACTTTGGCAAATCATTCGGCTATATACTCAAAAATAAGTTTCACACTGGCGGCCTGCGTGCTGGTGTGGGCTGCATTGCAGGCCTATGTTATTTACAGCTTTGGCTTTAACGGGTATATAGCCGCAACAGATGCTGCGGCTAATACGCTACTTTTAACCGCAGCCTGCTGGCTTATTAATAACAACTTGCGTTATTACCAGCCCGGCACCAAAGGCTATATTAACCTGGTGGTGTGGTGTGGTGCGCTATCGGGCCTGTGTATTGGTATTGCAAGGTGGTTGTTGCCCATCATTATTAATGATAAGATTTATAAAGACTTCCTTACCCGGTCGTTAGCCATTCGTTTTTTTATTGATTTGCTTGCCGTTGGGTGCATGGCCATGGTAAGTTTTATATTTTACAGTCAACTGGATCAGAAAAAAACCGAGAAGCGCAAGTTCGATACCGAGCGCCTGGCCCGCGAAGCCGAACTGTATAACCTGCGCCAGCAGTTACAGCCGCACTTTTTGTTTAACAGCTTGAATTCAATAAACGCGCTCATTGGCATCCGCCCGGACGAGGCGCGTAAAATGATACACCAACTGTCGGATTTTTTGCGGGGCACCCTTAAAAAAGACGACCAGGAACCCGTAACCTTAGCCGAAGAGCTGGCGCACCTGCAATTATACCTCGATATTGAAAAAGTACGTTTTGGCCACCGTTTAATAACCGAGATAAGTTGCGATAGCAAAAGCGGCACTACTTTATTACCCGCAATGTTGTTGCAGCCCATTGTAGAAAATAGTATTAAATTTGGATTGTACGACACTATTGAAGCCGTAACTATTAGTATACGTGCCGAGGTTAGCGATAATTACTTAGTTTTGATGGTGCAAAACCCATACGATGCACAAACAACCCGCCCCAGGGCTGGTACAGGTTTTGGTTTAAGCGGTGTACAACGCCGCCTGTACCTGTTGTTTGCCCGTAACGATTTGGTGGAAACACATGCAGAAGACAATTTATATACTACCATTATTAAAATACCCCAGGCATGAAACGAGTTTTAATTATTGACGATGAACCCCTGGCCCGTTTAATTGTAAGGGAGTATTTAATGGAGTTTACGCAGATAGAAGTTTTGCAGGAATGCGGCGATGGCTTTGAGGGTGTAAAGGCCATTAACCAGCACCAGCCCGATTTGATTTTTTTAGATGTGCAAATGCCCAAAATTAACGGCTTTGAGATGCTCGAACTGGTAGAAAACCCACCCGCCGTAATATTTACCACCGCCTTTGACGAATATGCCATTAAAGCCTTTGAAACCCACGCTGTTGATTACCTGTTAAAACCATTTAGCAAAGAGCGTTTTACCAAAGCTGTTGAAAAATGGTTAAGCCAGGCCACACCGGCACAAGCGCAAAAAACCGCCGGTGAGATGCTAAACTCGATAGTATCAGCGTCACCGGCGCAGCATGAGCGTATTGTGGTTAAAACAGGCACCAAAGTAAAAATTATACCCGTACAGGATGTGCAATACCTTGAAGCAGATGACGACTACGTAAGCATCCACACGCAGGAGGGCTCGTTCCTGAAAAATAAAACCATGAGCTTTTTTGAACAAACTTTAGACCCCCGGCAGTTTGTGCGCGTACACCGGTCATACATATTAGCCGTACAACAAATTACCCGTATCGATCCTTACGAAAAAGATGCACATTTAGCCATCTTAAAATCGGGAGCAAAAATACCGGTAAGCAAAACCGGCTACGTTAAACTCAAAGCCGTTTTAGGGATATAAGTTAAGCCTGTATAGAAAGTGTAAAACTGTTTAAGTAAACACCATAAAATTTGCTTAAAAAGCTCTGTGAATCTTTGTGCAAAACCTCGGTACCCTTTGTGGTTAACTTTTACCACAGAGAGAACAGAGAGAGGAACACAAAGGTCACACAGCCAACTCATATTTTTACTGGCTTGTAAATGTACTTTTGATATATCCTATCAACTTTCCAGCACCTCAGTTCCCTTTTTTAAATTCAGGATAGAAAAATTGCTTTTGGCTTTTATAATGGTATTGCTTAAAACGCCCAGGCCGGTAACTTCCATTTCAACAATATCGCCGGGTTGCAGCCATTGCGCCTTGTAATTGGCATCGTTTAATAAGCCCGTACCATTTAGTTCTAAAAAGCATCCGGTACCAACCGTGCCCGATCCTATTACGTCGCCGGGTAATACATCGCAGCCGTAGGCGCAGCGTTCAATAATTTCGGCAAAGGTCCACTCCATATCAGCCATCGAGCCTTTAGATACTTCTATGCCGTTTACCCAGCATTTCATTTTCAGGTTGTACGCATTGCCAGTATGCCCATCCTTAGGCGGTACCCTATATTGTTCCAGCTCATCGGGTGTTACCAGCCAGGGGCCAATTACTGTCGAAAAATCCTTGCCTTTTGCAGGGCCCAGGTTGAGCAGCATTTCTTCCATTTGCAGGGTTCGGGCACTCATATCGTTCATTATCATAAAACCGGCTATGTAGCTATCGGCTTCGGCGGCTGTAATGTTCCGGCCTTTTTTGTTGAGCACAACGGCAACTTCCAGTTCAAAGTCCAGTTTCTCAAAATGGTCGGGCATGCACTCAATATCGCCGGGGCCCTGTATGGCATTATGGTTAGTAAAATAAAACACAGGGTATTGGTCAAACTGGGGTATCATGGGCACCTTGCGGTTGCGCCGTGAGGTTTCAACATGCTGCCTAAAGGCATAAGCATCCCGGCACGATGTTGGGTGCGCAACCGGAGCAGTTATTTCGTAAAAAAACTCCTCCCTTGCCTGCAACCTGCCTGCCCGTATATCCTCGTTAACACGTTTGGCATGTTCCATCAACTCCTCACCTTCAAACAAAAAATCGCGCATGTTATCGGGTATCAGTTTATCGCAGCTATGTAAATTATAAATATGGCCGTTCACAAAAACACCTAAATGCTCTTGTTCCTCTGTTTTGTAGGATACTAACTTCATAAAATTATAATTGGTGTTGGTTACTCAAAGCTATACATTTTAAAAGTATGTACACAAATATCAGTTCAAATTTTAAGTTTGCATTATCAACTTATTCCGCATAACTTTGTTAAACCAATTATGAACTTCAATAAGTATCAATATCTTAAACAAGGGCTCATTTCAACAAATGTGGCTTCGTCGTTCAGATATGCTATGCTTACTAAAATCATTTTCGCCCAATATTCGCTTTAAGTTTTGCTGATGCCCTTAAAGTTTGGCCTTTATAAAGCTATCGCTTTATAACTTCTATTTGCAGCTTCAGCAGCCCCCCTCCTATCGCAGAAAGTATTACCAATAGCTTTCAAACCCGTTTTACTTTTATTAACCTAAAAATAACGCATTATGCCTATTTACCACACATTAGGTACTATTCCGCCCAAAAGGCATACCGTTTTCCGCAAACCGGATGGCGAATTGTATGCCGAGGAACTGGTATCTACCGAAGGTTTTTCGAGCCTTTATTCCCTGGTTTATCACTGCTATCCGCCAACCATTGTTAAAGAACTTGGCGAACCTTACTCGGTTGAACCTAAAATAGCCCGCGCAAAGCACCTTAAACATACCAGCCTCATCGGTTTTAATGTACAGCCCGAAGACGATTATCTGCAAAGCCGAAAACCCGTACTGGTTAACCAGGATCTGCATATTTCGCTCGCCGCGCCACGCAACTCCATGACTGACTATTTTTATAAAAACAGCCAGGCCGACGAGGTGATATTTATTCACCAAGGCTCCGGCACTTTAAAAACAGGTTTCGGTAACATCCTGTTTGCTTATGGCGATTACCTGGTTGTGCCGCGCGGCACCATTTACCAATTGGAGTTTGACGGCACCGATAACCGCCTGTTTATTATCGAAAGCTTTAGCCCTATCCGTTCGCCAAAGCGATACCGCAACCAATACGGGCAGCTAATGGAGCATTCGCCCTATTGCGAACGCGACATACGCAGGCCGCAAAACCTGCAAACCCACGATGAGCATGGCGATTTTAAGATACGTATTAAAAAACAAGGCTTAATATACCCCTACATCTATGGCACGCATCCCTTCGATTTTATAGGTTGGGACGGCTTTCATTACCCCTGGGCATTCTCCATTCACGACTTTGAACCCATCACCGGTAGGCTGCACCAGCCACCGCCCGTACACCAAACCTTTGAGGGAAACAATTTTGTGATATGCTCCTTTGTACCCCGCAAATACGATTATCATCCACTGGCAATACCCGCGCCATACAACCACAGTAATGTAGATAGCGACGAGGTTTTGTATTATGTAGACGGCGACTTTATGAGCCGCAAACATGTAGTAAAAGGGCAAATAACCCTGCACCCCGGCGGCATTCCGCACGGCCCTCACCCTGGCCTGGCCGAAAAATCAATAGGTAAAGAAGCAACCCAGGAATTAGCTGTGATGATTGACCCCTTTAACCCGCTGATGATAACCGAAGAGGCTTTAAAAATTGAGGACGAAAATTATTACAAAAGCTGGCAGTAGCCCCACCCAAACCCTCCCCCGAAGGGAGGGCTTTAAAAAACCACATCACCTTTAAAACATATAGCACAACACAAACACTATGGAAACAACAACATTTCAAAAAGTCTCCCCTACTGGGGGAGATTTAGAGGGAGCCACCCACGACTTTTTACCCCTTAACGGTACCGATTACGTAGAATTTTACGTAGGTAATGCTAAGCAGGCTGCCCATTTTTATAAAACTGCCTTCGGCTTTCAAAATCTGGCTTATGCCGGGCCCGAAACCGGCCTGCGCGACAGGGCATCTTACGTATTGCAGCAAGGTAAAATACGTATTGTGCTAACCACGCCCATGCATTCAAATCATCCTATTGCCGAGCATATTAAAAAACATGGCGATGGCGTAAAGGTACTTGCCCTTTGGGTTGATGATGCTTATGATGCCTTTGAGCAAACTGTTAGCCGTGGTGCAAAGCCTTTTCAGCAGCCGCAAACCATGACCGATGAGGACGGCGAAGTACGCACAAGCGGTATTTACCTGTATGGCGAAACGGTACACCTTTTTGTTGAGCGCAAAAACTACAAAGGCGCCTTTTTACCGGGCTACAAAAAAATGGAATCGCACTTTAACCCCGAGCCAGCCGGTTTATTGTATGTAGACCATTGCGTGGGCAACGTAGGCTGGAATAAAATGAACCAATGGGTTAATTTTTACGAAGATATTATGGGTTTCCGTAACATACTCACGTTTGACGATACAGCCATATCTACCGAATACTCTGCCTTAATGAGCAAGGTAATGAGCAACGGAAACGGCTACGTTAAATTCCCGATAAACGAACCCGCAGAAGGTAAAAAGAAGAGCCAGATTGAAGAATACCTTGATTATTACGAAGGCGAAGGCGTACAGCACCTTGCACTGGCTACACACAACATTGTTGAAACAGTTACCCAACTGCAAAACCGTGGTGTTGAATTTTTAACCGTACCAACTACTTATTACGATACTTTAACCGAGCGTGTGGGCCATATTGACGAAGACCTTGAACCCCTTAAAAAACTAGGTATACTGGTTGACCGCGACGACGAAGGTTATTTACTACAAATATTTACTAAACCTGTTGAAGACAGGCCAACCGTTTTTTTTGAGATTATACAACGCAAAGGGGCACGCTCATTTGGTGCGGGTAATTTTAAAGCCCTGTTTGAAGCCATAGAGCGCGAACAAGAACTTAGGGGTAATTTGTAAACCATGTAAATAAAATTACAATAAAAGCCCTTAAAACAGGGCTTTTATTGTAATACCGTGCAGGTAATTTTTGAATTATCAGGAATATTTATATTTTTACTTCATCATATGATAATGATTTGGCAGAGAGGCATAATATCCCCCCTATTGCAAACCAGAAATATAACTGATTAATTAAAATTTACAGTAGCTGTACTTAAATTATTGCAATCTGTTAACCATATAGTATAAACGTTTATTATTAACCATTTTTATTTGTTGATAGCAATAGTTTGCTAAAGCGTATGCCTGATAAAATTTACACAAATATTGGGGATAACCAGGTAGGGTTTGATACGCTTGCCGACCATTACTTAATAAATAAACCTTTATATAAACTTATTGAAAGTACCAATACCGGTATATGGGAACGCAGCATTACCACAAATGATGCGTGGTGGTCGCCTAAGTTTTGCGAATTACTGGGTTACAACTATGGCGAAATAGAAACCAACTACCTTTTTTTTCTGAATAAAATAGTTCATCCGAACGATGTGGAGATGATTTATACCGCTTTTCAGAGCCATCTAAAAAATCAAACACCTTATAAAATTGAGTACAGGCTGCTAACCAAAAACCAGGGATACCGTTGGTTTGAAGTTTCGGGCAAGGCCTGGCCCGATCATACCGGCCAACTTGCACGCATGATAGGCGCCATTGTTGATATAGATGCCAAGAAACACATCGAAATCAATTTAAGGCGAAGTGAATTTTTGCTTCGCGAAAACAACAAGATTGCCCACATAGGCGGTTGGGAGATGGACGTTGAAACACGCGAGATATTTTTCTCCAAAGAGGTTAACGAGATATTTGAATTAGATTCAGATCGTATTTTTGATTTGCCAACGGCCATTAACTTTTTTGAGCCCGGCTACCGCGAATTAATTGTAGAGGCCATAGATAATGCCATTGAACATTGCAAAGCTTATGATTTGGAGCTTATACTAAAAACAGCAAAAGATAACATCATTTGGGTGCGCACCAAAGGCGTACCCGTTGTTGATGAACATGGCCATTGCGTTACCTTACGCGGAATATTCCAAAACATTAACGACACCAAGATTAAAGAACTCGATTTACATAACTCGCTCAACCTGTTGAGCGATCAAAACAAACGGCTTCAAAATTTTGCACACATCGTATCGCACAATTTACGGTCGCACACGGGTAACCTGCAATTTATGGTTAACCTGTTTGAAGAAGTTACCGCACCTGCCGATCAAAAAGAGGTATTCAATAACATCCGCTCCATCAGCGAAAGCCTGGCCAATACTATCGATCATTTAAACCAGATTGTAAAAATACAAACGGAGATCAATAACGAAAAAAAGGAGCTTTACTTTAAAGATTTTTTTAATAACTCCCTTAACGCCATCGAAAATAACATTGCCGAAACCGGTGCAACCGTTAATGTTGATTTTTCGGCCTGCCCGGTTGTAAACTATGTGCCCGCATACCTGGAAAGCATCTTCCTCAATTTATTAACTAACGCCCTCAAATACCGGCATCCCGACCGTAAGCCTCAAATAAGTTGCAAAACTTATTTGGAACTTGGCCATACTTATTTAACCTTTGCCGACAATGGCCTTGGAATTGATTTGAAAAAGCATGGCGATAAACTGTTTGGCATGTATAAAACCTTTCATAAAAATGCCAATGCAAAAGGTATTGGTTTGTTTATCACCCGCAATCAGGTTGAATCGTTAGGTGGAACTATAAAAGTTGAAAGCACCGTAAATGTTGGTACAACATTTATAATTAAGTTAATATAAAATTCCCCATAATTAATAATGACTATTGTAAAATCTATTAATACCGTATGCCTTGTAGACGACGATGAAATATACATCTACGGAATAAAGAAACTGATTGAATTGAAACAGTTATGCCCCAATTTGATTGAATTTAGAAATGGTAAAGACGCCATCGACTTTTTGATAAACCCGGATAATACCGAAGAACTGCCCGACGTGATATTTTTGGACATTAGTATGCCCATTATGGATGGCTGGGACTTTATGGAAAGCTTTTCGCAAATTAAACCAAACCTGGGCAAAAAAATTACAATTTACATGGTGAGTTCGTCAATTAACGATGATGATATTAACCGGGCTAAAAACATTTCGGACATATCAGATTACGTTGTAAAACCTATTACCTACGATAAATTGCTGGAATTATTCCGTTTAGCAGCGTAGTTAAAAGCGGCATTAATAACAGTGCTGCTTTTGTTAACTTTTAGGTTTTTAAGTGCTGCTGTACTTGCATGCCCTCAGGCAAAAAAGTGAATAATGCAGCCAAAACAGCTATCCCACAATTAATACAGCGGCAAACCCTATTAAAATCAAAAAATTTGGTTTCAATAGGGTTTGTTCTAAAAGGTAGTTTACTTTACTTTAAAATGTACGGTATATGCTTGCAGCGGATAACCTTTTTGCGACTTAAATGATTTGCCGGTGATTACAAAATCGTACGTTTTTCCAGATTGTAAGGATAATTTGAGTTTAAATGATTTACGATCGTTTGTAAATCCGGCTACGCCCGAAATAGGAAAATGCTCTTTGCCATCGTCACCTAAACTAATAGAATAACCTTCGCCCATTGGCTCAGAAAAGTTGATGGTGAGTTCGGTTAGTAATGCGCTAACATCTTCTTTTCCATTAATGTCGGGAGTAAAGCTTACTACTTGCGGCTGTAACTTTTCAAACTTTTTTAACAATTCCTCTTTGTTAAAAGGCTCTGCATAGTATCCAGACTGTCTAAGAAAATCTATAATCTGCTTTTCATTAGTGTAATCCAACTCAATTATCTTTTTTATCGCCTGCTTTTTGTCGGCATGATGCTGATAGTAAGCCTGGCAAATAGCATAACCTATAAAATAACCAAGATCTGGATGGGGGCTATTGGAGCCGTTATATAACCAATTGCCTGTAGCGCTGCTAAACATTTCAATGCGAAACTTCTCTTTGAGTTCTTGTTCATGCATTCTGCCGTAAACTACATAGGCGTTATTATTCTTCTTTAGGGTAACCAGCTCGGCAATAAAATCAGCCGAACCTTCCATAATCGTTTGCGCAAGCAAAAACTCCCCGTCGCTAGCCTTTTGTTGTGTATGCACATACTCATGCACATTAAGGCTAACAATGTTTGACGACTGTTGATTTTTAAAAACGTTTTTCAACCAGTCGTCTAATTCCGAAGAATCGGTATTTTTGTCTGCCGATGCAATTTCCGCACCCACAAGCACCATATCATCGTTAGTGGTGCCGCCCGAGCGCAGGCCGCCAACCGTAAAATACATTTTAGCCGGGCGCATACCAGGGTACAGCTTCCTAAAATTGGCTATACTTTTAGTAATGGCAGGAACCTGGTTTTTAATACTTAATGTATTAGCCCTAATACTTTTCCAAAATTTAGGATACTTATTAATCAACGCCACCCACAGCTTTGCATTATAGGCCCGGGCTTTCATAAAGGCTTTAAGGCCCGGCGTGCCTTTGTCAACGTAAAGGCGTTGAATAAAATCAACTTGCTTTGCTGTGTCGCTTGTGATTGCAACACTATCATAGGCATTCCAAAACCGGTCAATATCCTCGGTATATACTACCTTTACATTACGTGGTTGTGCCTCAATTAACAGGGGTAAACAAAAAATAAAAGCGAGCAAATAAATGTGTTTCATGATAACCTGTAGACACATTTTTATTTACATATGTTACACAAGGCCAAAAATATTTTATTAACCCTTATGCACAATTAAGCAATATAACTTTCTAAAATTTTAAAGCCGGTTGTTGTTTTTATTTCTATTTGGTTAACGGTGTTGGGCAACAAAATGCATTCGCCCATTTTAACTTCATAGGTTTCGCTTTGGTGAGTAATGGTATAGGCCCCTGCCACGCAAACATGTATCACAAACGAATCCAGGTTGGAGTAATCTTTGTTTGTACCCTCGGTAAAGTCCATTACGTTGGTGGTAAAATATGGGCAGCTTACCAAATGAATATCCTCGTTTTCGGCAGGTGTGTAGCGTGTTTTATAATCAGGGTATTGTTTATAATCTATAGCAGCTAAAGCTTCTTCGGTATGTAATTCGCGTTTGTTGCCTTTATCATCTACGCGGTCAAAATCGTATATCCGATAGGTAATGTCCGATGTTTGCTGCACTTCGGCCAGCAATAAACCTTTGCCTATGGTGTGTACACGGCCAGCCGGTAAAAAGAAAACATCGCCGGCATTAGCCTCTTCCTTATTCAATATATCTTCTAAATGGCCGGCATTTAGTTTTTCCAGGTACAGTTTTTCATCAACCTGCTGGTTAAAGCCCGTAATAAGCGTTGAACCCGGATCCGACTCAATAATATACCACATCTCGGTTTTACCGAAAGAATTATGGCGCTTTTTAGCCAGTTCGTCATCCGGGTGAACCTGTATTGATAGCCAATCGTTAGCATCAATAAACTTTACCAACAACGGAAAAATATTACCAAACCTATCGTAGACCTTTTTACCAACCAATTGGTCCTGATATTTCTCTAATAGATCAGCCAGTGATTCGCCTTGTAAAGCACCACCCTCTACCACCGAAACATCCGATTTTACGCCTGATATTTCCCAGGTTTCGCCGCAGTTAGGCAGTGGCGAAAAATCTTTACCTAAATAAGTGTTGATTTTGTTACCACCCCAAATTTTGTCTTTGTAAATGGTTTTAAATTTTAGAGGATATAATGCCGACATAGGTTTGCTTTTATGTAATACGCGAATTTATACTTTAATAGCCAATATCAAAAAAGATTACTAAACTTCGGGCTCCTGCTGGCTCAGGCAATGGAAACTGCCCAGCCCCCAAATAATGTCGGTTGAGTCAATCCCAACAACTTTTCTATCGGGGAAACACTGGCCTAATATTTGCAAAGCCCTATCATCGTTTTCATCACGAAAAGTTGGCATAACCACGGCCGCATTGCCAATATAAAAATTAGCGTACGATGCCGGTAAACGCTGCTCATCGTAAACAACCGGTTTAGGCATAGGCAGTTCAACAATATTTAATTGCTTGCCGTTAAGCAGCCGCATTGCTTTTAAGGCTTGCAGGTTGTGCTGTAGCAGATGGTAGTTTTCGTCGGCTCTGTTTTCTTCAACAACGGTTACTACGGTATCGTGGTTAACAAACCGTGTAATATCGTCAATATGCCCGTCGGTATCATCACCAACAATACCGTCGTTTAGCCATAAAATTTGCTCAACACCGTAATAATTGTGCAGGTAGCTTTCAATTTGCTCCTGGTTTAAATGCGGATTGCGGTTTGGGTTAAGCAGGCACGCTGTGGTAGTTAACAAAGTACCGGCACCGTTAAAATCAACCGAGCCGCCTTCCATCACAATGCCGGGGTTAAAAACAGGCAAATTAAAATGGTTGCCAATTTTTGTTGGTATAACATCGTCCAAATCAAATGGCGGATACTTGCCGCCCCAGGCGTTATAACCCCAATCAACTATTGCCTTCTTTTTGGTTTCCCGGTTTACCAAAAATGCAGGGCCATGGTCTCGGCACCAGGCATCGTTAGTTGCAAAGTGGAAAAACTGAATTTGCTTCAAATCGACACCAACTTTAGTCAATTGCTCTTTAGCAAAAGCCTCCATTTGTGTATTGGCCACGTTAATGCGCACCAATTGCCCTGTTGATATAATTTTTATAAACTCGCAATAGGGTTTATATATAGTGTCGATCTTTCCCGGCCACGATTCTTCTTTATGCGGCCAACTAAGCCACATTGCAGTCTGTTTTTCCCATTCGGCGGGAAAGTGGAAGCCTTGAGCGATCGGATAATCCATAGTATTAGCTTTATGTTATTGTATTTCTATCCTGGTAATTAGTCGCCGTCTATTAAGCGTTTGGTAATAGGTTGATACGAGTCTATCCTTCTATCGCGCAAAAATGGCCAGTGGGTTCGGTAGTAATCGGTTTTATCTAAATCCAGTTCGTGGATAATGTTTTCCTCATCATTGTGCGATGCCTGGTAAAGTATGGTACCAAATGGGTTTGATACAAACGAGCCACCCCAAAATTTAACACCGGCTTCTTCGCCAACACGGTTAATACCTATTACGTGTACACCGTTTGCAACGGCGTGCCCGCGTTGTATAGTTTGCCAGGCGTTGTATTGCTCTACATTAGTAGCCTCATCCTGAGTAGTGGCCCAGCCAATTGCAGTTGGATAAAACAATATTTCGGCACCCATTAATGCTGTTATACGTGCTGCTTCGGGGTACCATTGGTCCCAGCAAATAAGCACGCCAATGGTGGCAAATTTGGTTTTAAAAACCTTGTATCCTAAATCGCCGGGGGTAAAGTAAAATTTCTCGTAAAAACCGGGGTCGTCCGGGATATGCATTTTGCGGTATTTGCCAAGATAGGTACCATCGGCATCTAAAACGGCGGTGGTATTATGATAAACACCTTGTGCGCGTTTTTCAAATAGCGAAGCAATGATAACCACACCCAATTCGGCAGCTACCTTTGATAGCTCGTCGGTAGATGGGCCGGGGATAGACTCGGCCAAACTAAAATTATCATGGTCTTCAACATCACAAAAATAGAGCGAGGTAAACAACTCTTGCAAACAAACTATCTGCGCACCACCAGCGGCGGTTTCGCGCACCTTTGCAATAGCTTTTTTTAGGTTATCTGCCTTGCTTGCCGTACAACTCATTTGCACCAGGCCAACTTTAACTTTCGACATATCGCTTCCCGTTTTTAATATTTCCGCAAAAGTAAAACTTTAATGTTAAATAGGATGTCATAAATAAATGCTTATAGATCATAGTTGATGGTTCATAGATCATGGTTGATAGGTTATAGTTTATGAAAGGTAAAGTATTTACAAATCATGGTAGAAGCGCGATAATTTGGTATTGATGCTTTTCGTTGATGAACTATCAACTATTATCTATGAACCACATTTAAATAAACCCATTTGTAAACTAAGCTTTTTATTAGCTTTGCATTGAATGGCTTTACGCCATTGGTACATAAACAACACCATGACGAACAAAGATTACTACCATATATTAGGCGTAAACGGAGATGCTACACCGGATGATATTACCCAGGCATATCACGCAGCAATTGCCGCTAACAACAACCCCGATGCCGGGGAAGCCTACCAAACACTTATTGACCCCGAAAAACGCCGCGAATACGACGAAAACTATATTGGCCCCTTTGACCCATCGGACTCATACCTTGTAGAAGATTTGGAAACCATAACTGCCGAAAAAAAGCCTAAAACTTTTAAAGATACGCTTTGGAATATAACTAAACTGCTTTTAAAAATAGCCGTTACCGGCCTGCTGCTTTATTATGTATTCAGCCAAATACATATCGATCAGGTTAAAACCCTCATCAGCCAGTCAAATCCCTGGTGGATGATGGCGGCTATATTAACCTTTTTTGTTTCAACCATGGTTTCGGCTTCCAGGTTAATGAGCTTTTTTAAATCGATAGGGTTAAACATACGCTGGCAATTTAACCTGCGCCTTTATATGCTGGGCATGTTTTACAACCTTTTTTTACCGGGCGGTATTGGCGGCGATGGCTATAAAATTTACCTGCTCAATAAAAACTATAAAATGCCCGCAAAAAAGGTTTTCTGGGCCATTTTGTTTGATAGGTTGAGCGGCTTTTGGGCCATAGGTTTAATTACAGCAGTACTGGTTATATTTTTACCGCAGCTAAAGGTATTGCACATAACCCCGGTATTGGCCTGGGCCGTATTTTTGGCGGCAACTGCTGTATATGGCTTTGTAGCATACAAGTTTTTTAAAGATTACACAAAGCATTTTATCGAAGCTCACATCAAGGCTGTCGGCGTACAATCGTTACAGGTGCTAACTATTTTGTTGGTGATGATAGCTTTACACCATACCGAAAAATATGCGCCTTATTTATCGGCATTCCTTATGTCGTCTATGGCGGCGGTAATCCCATTTAGCGTTGGTGGTTTAGGCTTCCGCGAATTCATTTTTAAATATGTTGTTGCCGAAATGTTCCACATGAATGGCGATCTGGCCGTAGTATTGAGTTTATCGTTCTACGTTATTTCGGGCATTATTTCTCTCCTCGGGGTTTACTATGTTTTCCGTACCGATAAACTGGATAAGGATTTACCCGCTAAAGAGAAGAAATAAACGTTCAAAACATTCGTTCATTTGCATCGTTATATAATTGCGAAACTAAACAAAGTCAAAATTTAATATTAACCCATAAACCTGGAGCGATATTTTATTTTTAGTTTTACAGCAATTATAAACCTTGCGACAGCATGAGCGTATTTAACAATTTTAATAATCCGCAGGTGGCGGCTTTGCCAAAACACCTTAAACAATACATTGTAGATCAGCATTACGAACACTATACCCCGATAGATCATGCCATTTGGCGCTACGTAATGCGGCAAAATTACAGCTACCTAAAGGATGTTGCTTACTATCCCTACATTCCGGGTTTAGAGAAAGCGGGCCTTACTATCGAGAGCATCCCTAATCTGCAAAACATGAACGACGCCCTTGCAAAAATTGGCTGGGGCGCCGTTACCGTTGATGGTTTTATACCGCCCGCCGCCTTTATGGAATACCAGGCCTACCGCGTGCTGGTAATTGCTGCGGATATAAGGCAACTTAACCATATTGAATACACACCCGCTCCGGATATTATACACGAATCTGCGGGGCATGCGCCCATTATTGCCGATACAGAGTACCATCAGTACTTAAGCTATTTTGGTTCGATAGGTGCTAAGGCTATGTTTTCGGCACAGGATTTTGAGTTGTACGAAGCCATACGCGCCCTCTCTATTTTAAAAGAAATGCCCGATGCTGATGCCAAAGCCGTTAAGCAAGCCGAAGAAGAGCTTGCCTACTGCCAAAACAACATGGGCGAACCATCGGAAATGGCCTTATTAAGCCGCCTGCACTGGTGGACGGTTGAATACGGATTGATAGGCACTTTAGAGGACCCTAAAATATATGGTGCCGGGCTATTGTCTTCCATCGGCGAAAGCTCAAGCTGTATGCTACCCAATATTAAAAAACTGTGGTACACTGCCGATACCGTTAATTATCCATACGATATTACTAAGCCCCAGCCCCAATTATTTGTAACACCCAACTTTAAAAACCTTATTGATGTGCTTGAGCAGTTTGCCAATACAATGGCCTTCCGCATAGGTGGCCTGTATGGTTTGCAAACAGCCATAGCAAGCAAAAACACCTGTACGGCTGTTTATAGTTCGGGCTTGCAGGTATCGGGCACGTTTACAGAAGTTTTGGAGGTTGGCGGTGCAGCTACTTTTATTAAAACTACAGGGCCAACAAACCTTTCGTACCATAACAAACAGTTAGATGGGCATGGCAAAAGCTATCATCAGCACGGCTTTAGTTCGCCGGTTGGCAAGCTAAGGGGGGTTAATATGTCTTTAGAAGATATGGCACCCCGACAGGCCGGAATTATAGTAAACCAACAAGCTACGCTTACTTTTGAAAGCGGAATTGAGGTAACTGGTGTTGTTAAAAACATCCTTAGTCAGCACGGTAAAACCTTGCTCATCACATTTGAAAATTGCACCGTGGCCAACCACGTCGGTAAAATTTTATTCGATCCCTCCTGGGGATTATATGATATGGCCGTTGGCGAAACCATCACATCCGTATTTTGCGGTGCCGCCGATAAAGACGCCTTTGAAGGTATTGTTTACCAACCCAAAACCAGCACCTACCATCCGGAGTACGATGCCAAGGCGGTTGAGTTACACCAACTGTATCAACAGGTGCGCAACTGCCGGCAAAACCATTCGGGGTACCATACTTTGCCATCCAACTGGCAAACACTGCAACTTGAGCATCCAACCGACTGGCTATGCGCTTTAGAAATTTTAGAGATACTGGAGCACGAGGAAATTTATCCCGAAACGGCCCAACAAATACATAAGTTTTTAGAACAACGGGCCACAAACGAGCCCGAATTAAAAAAATTAATAACCGATGGCTTTTACCTCATTAAACACCCGGTAGAACAAAAATTGATAGTTCATTAAAATATTTGTAATTTAGGACTATGACGGTACTGAGAATAAGCATTGATGAGGAAAACGATTTAAAACTTGTAAAAGAGTTTTTAGGCGAGCTCCCTTCAGTTAAAATTGAGGAAGAAACCGACGTTGTTATTACAGAGACACCAAAAGCGCAATCAGCCTCGGAGCGGATAAAAAAGATCCTGGAGGAGGCTAAAGGTAAAGACCTGTTTAAAGATATTGAAGACCCGTCGGAATGGCAAAGGGAGATCCGAAAGGAGTGGGATCGTGATTTTTGATACTAACATACTCATTTATTTATCCAAATACCTTTTAGACCCCGACCGTATTCTTTCAAAACAAGCCAAAGATTCAGTGTCAATCATCACAAAAATAGAAACACTTGGTTTTAATTTTCAAAAAGCAGATGAACACAAATTATTGTCTGATCTATGTAATGAACTAATCGTCATCCCCTTATCAGATCAGATAGCCGAAGAAACTATTAAACTACGCAAAGGTAACCGTATAAAATTACCTGATGCCATAATTTACGCAACCGCCTTAACACAAGGTCTGCCATTATTAACCAACAACATTGCCGATTTTAAAAATCTTGGCAACAAGGTTGAATTAGTGAATCCATTTTCTATATGAATATCATAATAACCGGTGCCAGTAGCGGGGTGGGCTTTGAAGCCGTTTTAGAATTAATTTTATCGGGCAAGCACAACATTATTGCTTTGGCGCGGTCGGAAGATAAGCTGGGGCGACTACTTGAAATTGCCCTGGGGCTTAACCCGGATTGTGTTTTATACCCCGTAGCCTTTGATATTGTACACGACGATTACGACAGCTTGCAACAGTTTATAGCTTCGCATTTAGATAACCGGGTTGATATATTAATTAATAACGCAGGCCTGCTTATTAATAAACCCTTTGCACAACTTTTAGAAAGCGATTTTGTGGAGATGCTGCAAAGCAATTACATGGGCCATGTGCGCATAATACAAGCATTGCTACCGCTAATGCCCGCAGGCTCACACATTGTTAATATTGGCAGCATGGGTGGCTTTCAGGGAAGTGCTAAGTTTGCGGGTTTGGCCGCATACTCGGCCAGTAAAGCGGCACTGCATGTGTTAACCGAATGCCTTGCCCAGGAACTTGCCACGCAACAAATAAAGGTAAACTGCCTTGCGCTTGGCTCGGCCCAAACCGAGATGCTCGAAAAAGCTTTTCCTGGTTATGAGTCGCCTGTAATGGCATTTGAAATGGGCAAATACATAGCCGATTTTGCCCTTACCGGGCACAAATTTTTTAACGGAAAAATATTGCCCGTTGCTTTAAGTACGCCTTAATAATACTGCATTTAACGGTTAGCAAAAGCTAAACCGGGCGTGTTTCATCAATCTATATGGTAACAAATGCGGCAACGGGGTTCGTAAGTTTCCTTTTCGCCTAATAGTATTTTGGCAGGGTTATGCACCAGGCGGTATGAATACAGGGCAGGGTTACCGCACTTAACACACACGGCATGTACCTTGGTTACCGATTCGGCAATGGCCATAATGGCGGGCATGGGGCCAAAGGGCTTACCCAAAAAATCCATATCCAAACCTGCAACAATTACCCTAATGCCCTTGTTGGCAAGTTGGTTACACACATTTGGCAATTCATCATCAAAAAACTGGGCCTCATCAATACCAACTACCTGGGTATTACCGCCCAACAGTAAAATTGACGATGCGTTTTCAACCGGGGTGGAGTGGATAGAATTTAAATCGTGCGAAACCACAGCAGTTTCGTCATACCGGGTATCTGTTTTAGGTTTAAATATTTCTACGTTTAACCGGGCTATCTGCGCCCTCCGTAAGCGGCGTATCAACTCTTCGGTTTTGCCCGAAAACATAGAACCACATATCAATTCAATACTCCCGCCAAATTCGCTGCGGCGCCTAAAAACATCTTCGCTAAATAGCATCATTACCCCTTTGTGAACCCCAAATATCAGAATTTAATGGTACTTTTGGACAAGATTTTACCAACATTACACCAGCATAGTTATGACCAAAAATGAGATCCTGAAAAAAATAGGCATCATTATTATAGAACTACGTGACCAGTATGACTTAATACAACTTAATAGCGATGACATTATTGATATTGAATTAGAATTATTTGTCGCAAACTCTCATTTTTTAACAGACCACGTTGAGATACTTCGTAAGCTTAATAACCAGCAACAAGCTTTACCAAAAACACTGCCGCCGCCACCGCCACCTGCCGAACCTACCAAATATTTTGAACCGGTTGTAAAAACAGCCGCGCCCGAAAAAAGGCAACACATACCCGATTATTTTAACGTTGAGGAGGAAGACATACCTTTTGCAAAACTGGCGCAGCAAATTGCAGACGCCGCCAAGAAAGACCAAACTACGGACGCTCAGGAGGAAGAACAAACACCCGAACCTGTAATTAAACACGAGTTAGTTTTAGATGAACTGGAGGTTGTTAACCATTTACCCATATCAGGCGAAGAATGGGACCACGCAGAAGAAGAGCAGGAAGAGGAAACCGTAACTGCAGAACCTATTGAAAACGAACCTGCCGCCGAACCAAGCGCAGCAACCGAAGAAATTATAGTTTACCAACCGGAAGTTATTAATCCGCAGGTTATTGAGGAAGAAGCGAGCGAAAAACCGCCTGTTACTATTAATCAAATATTATCGGCGCAATTGCCCGGCGCACAACGCCTGGCTTCGTTTGCCGAGGCACAACCTATTAAAGATCTAAAATCGGCCATTATGCTCAACGACAAGCTGCTGTTTGTGCGCGACCTGTTTAATGGCTACAGCATGGCTTACGGTGAAGCTATTGAAATACTTAACCGCTTTAACCGCTTTGACGAAGCCGACCAGTTTTTAAAAATAAATTATTACGCAAAAAATAATTGGGAAGCCAAACAAGCTACAACCGATAAATTTTATCAGCTTTTACAACGCCGGTTTCCCGAATAAGTGAGCGTAAAAATTATTAGCACAACAGATGTTTTATTGTGAAAATAGCCGCGGCCTCCACAATAAAACATCTTTCCTGTTTATGGGCAATTGGGTATTGATATGGCTTTAGTATAGGTGATGATTATCCCACTACGCCCATCCGGTTAGAATCCAGCTTGATAAGTGTAAACAACAACAAAGTAAAGCTCCATAACGACGATCCACCATAGCTTATAAACGGTAGCGGGATGCCAATTACAGGCACAGCACCAATGGTTAAGCCGATATTGATAAAAACGTGGAAAAATATAACGCAGGCAACCCCATAGCCGTATATGCGCGAAAATGGCGATCGCTGTCGTTCCGCAAGGAAAATAATGCGGAGGATTAAAAATACATACAGGCCCAACACAACCACCGAGCCTGCAAAACCCCACTCCTCGCCTACGGTACAAAAAATAAAATCGGTACTTTGCTCGGGCACAAACGAAAAGCGGGTTTGCGTGCCCTGTAAATAGCCCTTACCCCATAACTTGCCCGATCCAATGGCTATTTTGCTTTGGTGTACGTTGTAACCGGCACCTTTTAGGTTTGATGCCCGGCCAAGCCATTCGTCAATACGCACGCGCTGGTGTTCTTTAATAATATGCTGGTAAATAAAAGGCACGGCCAGGGTAAACGCTATTGATAAAACAATTGCCGCACTCGTGGCTAAAACCAGTTGCTTATTCTTCCTAAAAAGTAAAATTATGGTAATGCAAATAACCAGTATGCCAACAATTACATACATGGGTTTAAGCAATAAGCTAAAAATAAACAAGGCTATAAATATACCGCCGAGTATTAAAAACTTAGATGATAAGCCTTCGCGGTAAAGCACAAATATTAACGAGCAAAACACCAGTGTCGATCCATCGTCTGGCTGCATTTTAATCAATACCATGGGCACCAGTATAATTGCCCCGGCAACAAGGAACGATCTGAGTTCGGTTATCTTAATGTTTACCCCGCTCAAATATCGCGCAAGCAGTAAACATGTAGAGTACTTTGCAAACTCAGAGGGTTGTAGCCTAAACATACCGATAGCAATCCAGGCCTGGTTACCGCCCACATTCTTACCCATAACTAATACCAGCACCAGTAAAAACAACGTTACGCCATAAAAAACAGGTGTTAACGCGCTAAAAAAACGGCTATCCAGCAATAAAATAACGCCACCTAATAACAGCGCACCAATTATAAAAATAAATTGCTTTGAGTAATCGGTCGTCATGCTATCTAATATACCGGGGTGCAATTCGTCGTACACGGCAGCATGAATATTAAACCAGCCAATTGTGCATAATGCAATGTAAATTAACACAATTACCCAATCCACATTAAAAAAGAAACTGCGCGGGCTATTATTCATTTTCTTTCCTCCTGAATTGAATAGCTACCAGTTGCTGTTGGTTGTGTTTGTTACCGCGCGCTGCACTCTTAATTTGTTTTATACTATCTTTTTTAACGCTTTTTACAGAATCGGCTACTGCTTTTTGTTTAGCTGCAGCCACATCGGTTTTTAAAGCCGGCAACAAATTTTGATCCATTATCCATTGCGGTGTTTTGCCCGATGCTCTTGATGTTAAACTATCTCTTAGGTATTTTTCTACAATGTAGCTTGCTATAGGTGCTGCCCACCAGGCGCCCTGCCCTGCATTTTCAACCACCACGGCTATTGCAATACGAGGATGATCGCGCGGAGCGAAAGCAACAAATATAGAGTGGTTTTTACCGTGCGGGTTTTGGGCCGTACCCGTTTTGCCACACATTACAATACCCGGTATGCGCGATGCTGCCGCAGTACCACGCTCTACAACCTGCTGCATACCGTTAATTACAGGTTCAAAATATTGGTCGTCTATCCCTACGCTAATTTTTTGGGTAAAATCTTTTTTTATTACGGCCCTGTTACCAATTGACTTAATTAAATGCGGTTTATAATAATAGCCATGATTAGCTATAATGCATTCAATATTAGCCAACTGCAAGGGAGTTGCCAATAACTCGCCCTGGCCTATACCAAGCGATATAATAGAGCTCGACCGCCAGCGGTTTACGCCGAAACGTTTATCGTACTGTGCGTTGGTGGGCACATTACCCCACTTTTCGTGTGGCATATCAACACCCAGGCGCACACCAAAGCCAAACTTGTTTACCTTAGCTCTCCAGTCAGCAAAAGTTGATTCAATGCTTTTAGGCCCGTTAACGTTCATCAGTTTTTCAAAAACATTATCAAAATAGGTATTGCACGATTGTGCTATCGCTCTTGATAAATCGCAAACACCATGTACCTCATCGCAATGTACCCCTTGGTTACCTGCCCAATAAATACCAGTACATGTAAATGTTGTTTGAGGCTTTATTAAGCCCGATTGCAGTGCTATTAAAGCATCCAGTGGTTTAAAAGATGACCCCGGAGGATAATAGGCCTGTATAGGCCTGATAAAGAATGGATTGTAGGGGTTTTTATATAATTCGGCAGCGTTATTACCGCGTTCGCGGCCAACCATTAGGTTAGGGTCGTAACCGGGGCTACTCACAAAACACAAAATTTCGCCCGTTGAGGGTTCAATGGCAACAATGCTGCCCACTTTATTCTTCATTAGTTTTTCACCCAGTTTCTGGATGTCAATATCTAACGATGAAATTAACGGATCACCCGCAACCATTGCGGTATCTTCCAACCCGTTAAGAAACTTCTCTTTCACCACACCTTTCGAGTCAACCAATGCAGTTTTAACGCCGCGTTGCCCGCGAAGCGAATCTTCATAAGCTTTTTCAACACCGGTACGGCCTATATAGTCGCCGCGTTTATAGTAGCCGTGCGATTTTTTTATGTCATTATCGGTTACCTCGTCAATAAATCCCAAAAACTGGGCCGCTACCGAATCGGGATAGGTGCGTACGCTACGCTGAACACCCACAAAACCAGGAAATTCATACGATAGTTCGGAAAACGCGGTGTATGATTTTAAAGGCAATTGCTTTTCAAATGCCGAAGCCAAAGAGCGCGAATAGATCAGTGCTTTTCGTAAACGCTTTTCAACGCCTGCCTTGTCAATACCTAACAGTTGGCAAAGCTTTAATGTATCAAATGGCTTTACCTCGCGCGGGGTAACCATAATGTCGTAAACGGGTTCGTTTTGAACCAATACTTTACCTTTGCGGTCAAAAATTTCTCCCCGGCTGGGAAACAGGATAAAAGTTTTTTTTACATTTCTGTTTGCCGACACAGTGTACTGGTCGTCAACAAGTTGAATGTAAAATAACCGGCCTAGCAAAGCTACAGCCATACAAATAAAAATACCCTGTATTACGTATCGGCGCTCAAAAAAATTGTTCATTAACGTTCCCTTTTCCTGAAAAATAATAATCCGGAAATCACTATCAAAAATACGGTAAAAACTGAACTTAAAGCAAATCTGCTCAAGGTATATTGTATCTCCGATAAGCGAAAAACTTCCAGGTTAAACAGAAAAAAATGATGGAAGAGTGTGAGTATAAATACGTATGCAAAAAACCACCTGAAACCCATAATACTCAGGGTTGGCTCGGGTTCGTTATCAAAGCCGTCTTTTTGTACGGTTATATTAATAAACACAATGCGTACAAATGCAAGTACAACACAGGCTGCCGCATGCAGGCCCGGCGTATCGTAAAAGGCATCTAAAGTAAGGCCCAATATAAACGATAGTATAAATAAAACAATGTTGGGTACATTAAAAGGCAGCAGTAATATAAACAGGATATAGGTATACGGAGTAGCCAGGTTGTAGAGGGTAATATTTTTGAGCAAAAACACCTGTAAAGCAACTGATAGCACAAAGCGCATCAGGTTTACAAAAATCATGGTGGTTGTTCTATTCATCCTTATCCTTTTTATCCTGACTTTGAACTTCGGCCTGCTCTTTTGCAAGTTTGTTAACTACCACATTCACATACTCCAGTTTGCCATAATCAACAGCAAGGTCAAGGTACATATTTAAAAACAGGCCGCCTTCTTTGGCATGCAGGTTACTTACCCTACCAATAGGTATGCCGGTTGGGTATAATGATTGCCCCGATGTTACCACCCGCTCGCCCAGTTTAGGCTTTACACTGTTTGATACGTCCATCAGCAAGCCCTGGTGCGGGTTAAGGTCAACACCCCAGGTTACGGTACCTATCTCTTTGGTATCGGCAAACATGGCACTTACGCGCGCATTACTATTTAATAACGATTGTATACTCGCAAAGTGTTCGGTTGTTTTTACTACCAAACCAACTACGCCGCTACCGCAAATAACACCCATGTCTTTTTCTATACCATCTTTACTGCCAATATTAATGGTGATGTAATTGTTGCGCCGGTTGGTAGAGTTACTAACCACCTTAGCCGGAATATATTGGTACTGCTGGTTATAAACGGTATCTTTTACGGTACGTTTAGCCATCGTATCAATATAAAAAGACGACTTTAACTGGTTGCGCAGCATAGCGTTCTCGCGCGCCAGGCTATCGTTAACATGGCCTAACGACAGATAGTCGCTCACCTGGCTCACTTTTGAGTTGATGCCACCCGTAAAATTGTTAATGGAGCTAATGTAGGATGCCTTTTGAAAGGAATTATGATTGACCAGTATAATTATAGCTGCAATTTCAAAAATAACAAATAAAAAAAATGCGTTGTACTTTCTGAGGAAGATCCAGAGGTTATACATTTCTTTTATCTGTTATATTATTGGGGTATAGGGTTATCAACAACGGTACTAACTTATTAACTAATAACCCAATAAAAAAATTATTGCATCAAAAACTTAAATGTACCGATATTTTTAAGTGCTATGCCTGTTCCGCGCACTACTGCACGCAATGGATCTTCGGCAACATGCACAGGCAGTTTGGTTTTGGCTGCAATACGTTTATCAAGGCCACGCAGTAAAGCACCACCACCAGTTAAATAAATACCGGTTTGATAAATATCGGCAGATAGCTCTGGGGGAGTAATTTCCAAAGCCTTTAAAATAGCTTCTTCTATTTTGGAGATTGATTTATCAAGGCAATGAGCTATTTCGGTATACGATACCGTAATTTGTTTAGGTACACCGGTCATTAAATCGCGGCCCTGTACTGCAAAATCAGTTGGTGGTTCAACCAATTCAGGTAACGCGGCACCAACTTCTATTTTAATTTTCTCGGCAGTACGGTCGCCAATCATAATGTTATGTTGCCTGCGGATGTATTGAACAATATCCGAGTCAAAATTATCACCGGCTACGCGGATAGATTGATCGCAAACGATACCCGAAAGTGCAATTACAGCAATCTCGGTAGTACCACCACCGATATCAATAATCATGTTGCCCATTGGTTCTTCCACATCAATACCTATACCCACTGCTGCGGCCATAGGTTCGTGTATCAGATATACTTCTTTGGCACCTGCAATTTCCGCCGAATCGCGCACGGCGCGTTTCTCAACCTCGGTTATACCCGATGGGATGCAGATCACCATCCGCAACGACGGGAAAACCCAGCCCTTACCTTTATTTATCATGCGGATCATTCCGCGTATCATGTGCTCTGCAGCGTTAAAATCGGCAATAACGCCATCTTTAAGCGGGCGAACGGTGCGTATGTTGTCGTGCGTTTTACCTTCCATTTGCATAGCCTGACGGCCAATGGCAATCACCTTGTTTGTGGTGCGGTCAAAGGCAACGATGGATGGTTCGTCAACAACAACTTTATCATTATGTATAATAAGCGTGTTAGCGGTACCTAAATCAATGGCAATTTCTTGCGTAAAAAAATTAAAAAGACCCATGTCAGTTATGTTTCAAATAATTTGCAAAGTTTGTAAAAAAAAACTTCTCTACAACATTTAATGCAATAACAAAGTTATTGTTTTGGTACTGTAAAATTAATGTTTAAAGTGGCGTACCCCGGTCATTACCATTGATATACCCTTGTCATCGGCCATCTTTATCGAATCCTGATCTTTTATGGAACCGCCAGGTTGCAATATAGCAGTAATTCCGGCATCAGCGGCAATTTCAACACAATCATTAAACGGAAAAAATGCATCCGATGCCATTACAGCACCATTCAAATCAAAACCGAAAGCTTCGGCCTTAACAATAGCCTGTTTTAACGAATCAACACGCGATGTTTGGCCAACGCCACTTGCTATCAGTGTATTATTTTTAGCAAAAACAATGGTGTTTGATTTGGTATGTTTTACCACTTTGTTGGCAAAAAACAAGTCGCGCAGTTCAAGTTCGGTCGGCTGCTTTTGTGTAACCGGTTTCATTTGGTCGGGCCCTTCAATAACCGCGTCTTTATCTTGTTCTATTACACCGTTAAGTAAGGTTTTAAATTGCTTAACGGGCAGCTCTACCTGGTTACGTATTAGTATTATACGGTTCTTTTTTTCGGTTAAATAAACCAAAGCTTCGTTAGTGTAAGCGGGGGCTATTAAAACCTCAAAAAACAGTTTGCTTATTTCGGCAGCAGTTTCTTCGTTAATCTCTTCGTTGGCAATAATTACACCGCCAAAAGCCGAAACCGGGTCGCAGGCCAGCGCATCCAGCCAGGCTTCTTTAATAAACGACCGCGAAGCTACGCCGCATGCGTTGGTATGTTTTAATATGGCTATAGTTGGCTCGGTAAACTCATCTATTAAAGCCACGGCGGCATCAACATCAACCAGGTTGTTGTACGATAACTCTTTACCGTTTAACTTGGTAAACATAGCATCTAAATTGCCGTAGAAAATACCCTTTTGGTGAGGGTTTTCGCCGTAACGTAAAACCTGACTTTTTTGTATGCTCTGTTTAAATACAGGTTCGGTAAAGTCCTGGTTAAAGTAGTTAAAAATAGCGCTATCGTAATGCGATGATATGTTGAAAGCCTGCTTTGCAAATGCGCGGCGCTGGTCTATCGTTGTTTCACCGTTTTGAGTTTTCAGGATATTTTCCAGTTCGGCGTAGTCATCTTTTGATGCAACTATGGTTACGTCTTTATAATTTTTAGCAGCGGCACGTATCAGCGAAATACCGCCAATGTCTATCTTCTCAATCACGTCATCATGTCCCGCTCCCGATTTTACAGTTTCTTCAAAAGGGTACAAATCAACAATTACCAAATCAATCTCCGGTATCTCATATTGTGCCAGTTGTTGTTGGTCGCCTTCAAAGCTGCGGCGGGCCAAAATACCACCAAATACTTTGGGATGCAGCGTTTTAACGCGACCACCTAATATGGATGGGTACGAAGTAAGGTCTTCAACAGCTATTACATCAACACCTAAACCACGTATAAAATCTTCGGTACCACCGGTTGAATATATTTTAACGCCCAGGCGATTTAGCTCCAAAATTATGGGCTCAAGGTTATCTTTATAGTAAACAGAAATTAGTGCATTTTTTATAGCTACAGAACTACTCATGAATGGTGTTTTTAAGAGCCGCAAAAGTAGCGATTTTTAAAGCGGATATGAAAGTAAAAAACCGAATATTGAGCGTTAATTTAACAAAAAACAAATACCTTAATTTTAACTGGTTACCACCTCAATAATTGACTGGAAAATGATAATTTCAAACCATCAATAATCAACCTCATGAAAAAATACTTTTTTATCATTTTGTTATTTCAGGCCTTCGGTCTGTTTGCGTCTTCACCTTTAAAAAAAGGCGATGTGTTAAATGTATGGGCGGTACATGGTTTGCCTGTTTATGAAAAGGTAAACGGCAAACAATTGCTGCTGATACCTTATGGCGAATTTATTACGGTAGATGATGGAGCTACCACCGCACCAATTTCAATCTCCATTAAGGGCGCCGAAATTAAACAGCCGCTTGTTTTAAAGGGACAATGGGTAAAGATTAAATACAAAAACCAGGTGGGCTTTGTGTTTAGCGGATACTTATCAAAAATGCCATGTTTTAAAAAAACAGGGATGGATTTTGAACCGGACGAGGCTTATTTGAAACGAATATACGGTACGCCAAAAGTAACTATTAAAAAAACCACAGTTAAAAAATTATCACAGGTTAATACTACAAAAACCTATAAAAATGGAATAATTGAAACCGAACTGGCAAGCGATGGCTGCATTGATGTTAACTTGTATCTTAACAACATAAGCTACCAGGACGGTATATTATTCGAACAAGCATCATTGTTTTGCCCTGATGCGGCTACTAACATCAAAATACAGGATTTGAAGAACGGAAAGGTAGCTATCTCATACTACTCCTGCGATTAAAATAATATCTCAAAAAATCCTAACTTCACGCCCTCAATAACATACTCTATTATTTGCATGAAATTACTCGAAGGAAAAACGGCATTAATTACCGGTGCATCAAAAGGCATAGGCCGCAAGATAGCCGAAAAATTTGCCGAACATGGCGCTAATGTGGCCTTTACCTATTTATCGTCGGTTGAAAAAGGATTGGCACTGGAGCAGGAATTACAACATTTTGGCACCAAAGTAAAAGGCTACCGCTCGGATGCTTCTAAATTTGAAGAAGCCGAAAAACTGATTAACGACATTGTTGCCGATTTTGGCACTTTACACATAGTAGTTAACAACGCCGGTATTACCAAAGATGGTTTACTGATGCGCATGACCGAAGAAAACTGGGACGAGGTAATTAACGTTAACCTAAAATCGGTTTTCAACACCACCAAGGTAGCTTCAAAAATTATGATGAAAAACCGTTTTGGTGTATTCATTAATTTAAGCTCGGTTGTTGGTGTGCAGGGTAATGCGGGGCAGGGCAATTATGCGGCATCAAAGGCCGGTATTATTGGTTTCTCCAAATCTATCGCTAAAGAATTAGGTTCGCGCAATATCCGTACAAACGTAGTTGCACCGGGCTTTATTAAAACCGAAATGACCGACGTGCTGGACCCTAAAGTAGTTGAAGGCTGGGAAGCCGGCATACCTTTAAAACGTGGTGGCATGCCCGAAGATGTGGCCAATGCCTGCGTTTTCCTGGCTTCGGATATGGCATCCTACATCACCGGCCAGGTTATCCCTGTTGACGGCGGAATGTTATAATGGAACTACAAGCCGCAAGCTTTAAGCTGCAAGTTATAGGTTTATAGCTTAAAGCTTGCGGCTTGTAGCTTAAAGCTAAAAAAACTTGAGGTTAAAATAAAAAACAGCATATTTACAAAACGATATGCTGTTTTTGTTTTCTTTAAGCTGGGAGTCGGTTTCGGGGTGGTGGGTTTTGGCTTGCCTTGCCCTCGGTGTGCTTTATGCATGGTTGCTTTACAGGCAACCTAATAGTATAAACCCTTTTGCGCGTAACGTTTTAAGCGTGTTGCGGGCATTAGCAGTAGCCACAATCGCAGTACTACTGCTATCGCCACTTATTAAAACCGTTAGCAGCCGCCCTCAAAAACCCCTGGTGTTGCTTTTGCAGGATAACTCCTCGTCTATACAGCTCTTTAAGCCTGCCAATTTTGATGCTCAAAAGTTTGTTAGCCAGCTTGGCGATATTAAACAAGCCCTTGGTGCTGATTACGACGTGCGCGAATTCAATTTCTCCGCCGATTTAAAAGATAGCCTATCAAAATCATTCAATGGTAAACAAACCGATATTTCGGCAGCTATACGTGGTTTAACCGATAGGTTTTCTAACCAAAACATTGGTGCCCTGGTTTTAGCTACCGACGGCCTTTATAACAAAGGCAGCAGTCCGCAGTACGGGGCGCGTAACTTAAAAACCAATATTTACACCATTGCTTTAGGCGACACCACTCCCCGGCGCGATTTACTGATAGCCAACGTTAACTACAACAAAACCGCCTTTTTAGGTAACGATTTTGAAATGGAAGTTTTAGCAGAAGCCTACCAGGCCCAAGCCGAAAACATGCGCCTAACCGTAAGCGAAGATGGCGCGCCGGTAGCCAACCAAACCATTGCTGTAACAACAAACGACTTCCGTAAGGTAATACCCCTAAAGCTACATGCCGATAAAAAAGGTGTACACAAATTCACCATTAGCCTGCAAGCCATTGCCAACGAAATATCAACCCTTAACAATACCGAAATCATTTATGTTGAGGTTTTAGATACCAAACAAAAAATACTGCTGCTTTACAACGGCCCCCACCCGGATATAAGCGCCATCAAACTTTCGCTGGAAAGTAACCGAAACTACGAGGTAAAAACCAGTTTAGTTACCGATGCCGACCTGGGCAAATTAAGTACTTATAGCCTTGCGATATTGTACCAGTTACCGGCGTCGGCATCTGCTTTTCCGTCAACACTGCAAAGCCAGTTGGCAAAATTAAAAATACCGGTTTGGTATGTAGCAGGTGCACAAACAGATATACAGCAGTTAAATAAAGCACAAAAAATTATCCAGATCAATACCTCGCGGACGGATATGCAGGAAGTTTTTGCATCGCCTAAAGCGGATTTTTCGGCCTTTACCCTGTCTGATTCTACGCGCCGGGAGCTTGCCCTACTGCCGCCCTTAGTTGCTCCTTTTGGCAATTACAGCGCGCCATCGGCGCAGTCGGTTTTATTGAAACAAAAAATAGGCAGTGTTGAAACCTCGTACCCTTTATTAGCTTTTGGCGAAGACGCTGGTGTACGCACAGCCGTACTTACTGCCGAAGGCATTTGGAAATGGCGACTGGCAGAATTTGCCACCACAGGCAGCCACAACGCCGTTAACGAATTACTGAGCCAATCGGTACAATACCTAACCGCCAAAGGCGATAGGAGCCATTTTCGCGTTTATCCTGCAAAAAACGTGTTCGACGAAAGTGAGGATGTATTGCTAAACGCCGAATTGTACAACGATGCACTTGAACTGATTAATACGCCTGACGTTAAAATTGACCTGAAAGGCAAATCCGGGAAAACCTTTAGCTTTATATTTACCCGTAACGGCCAGAGTTACCAACTAAATGCCGGTGCGCTCCCGCCCGACGAATACACCTACACCGCAAGTACAAAACCCGGCGACAAAGCCCTTACCGCCACCGGGCAACTTGCCGTTAAAGCCCTCAACGCCGAAACCCGCCAAAGCGCCGCCGACCATCACCTGCTGTACACCTTAGCCAAAGAAAATGGCGGCCAAATGCTCATGTCATCGCAAATTAACCAACTCGCCGCCCTCATCCGCAAAAACGAAAGCATCAAAACCATTGTTTACGACGACAAAACCTACCGCGATTTGGTAGATGAGAAATGGGTATTTGTTTTAGTACTTGTGCTATTAAGTGCAGAATGGTTTGCACGCAAACGAGAAGGAGAATTGTAAGATGAGACGGAGGGGTGGGGACAGAACCCGGAACATCAAATCAGTTTTTGTGTGTCAACAAAAATTCTTTATGTCGCTTAGCATAATTAATTTCCATCATCCGTTTTACATACGTTGTATCAAGTTCATGATAGCTCTCCATTTTAAATATCAGTCTTACGAAATTGCCGTCAGTAACAAAACAATCAGTTATTTTCCCTTTTAAACGATAAACTTTGTAATAATCCTTAAATTGGATGGTATCGGGCCAAAGCTTATAAAAATTATTTCTTTTGGCCAATTTCAGGTCACCCGAATTTAAAAACGAACCGGGGCCGGAAAACATGGTATCCCGGTTAGGAATGTGCCTTAGGGAATCTACACTATGGCGAACTTTCAAAATCACCTTATTTGGCATATAAACAATACCGCTATCGTTCTGTAGATCACTACTCCCTGTGGATTCAATATGCTCTGCAACAATCACAGTTTCACAGGTGTCACAGATCTTGGCATTATCATTCTCAATTTTAAATTCGGGCTCGGCAGATAATTTTATAACCTGTTTAGTAGAAGTATGAGTACATGCCGTAAATAAAGACATTGCGATAAGCAGAAATCTTACTTTTACCCGCATTTGCTATTCCTCCTTCTTCTTCCTAACTATTACAAAAATATCCTCATTATCTTTTTTCATGAGGTATTTTTCGCGGGCAAATTTTTCCAGTTTTTCGGGATTGGAGTTTAGCTCGTCGAGGTCTTTGCTAACCTGGTGGGTTTCTTTGAGCAAAAAATCGCGTTGTTTTTCAAGCTCAACAACCTGGTTGTGTTTGGTATATTGCGAATACAGATCATCTTTATCTAAAAAAATCATCCATACCGCAAAAGCGATGGTAACCAGGAAAAATTTATTTTTAAATAAATCAATTAATCGTTTCATTCAACTAAATTAATAAAAACCGTGTTAAAAATATTTCAAAAAATTAGAGTTTGCAAGTTAGGGTTATTAACTTATTAACATACAGGCGCTAATACAAACAAAAACGGTTATTATTTAGAACGAACTAAAAGAGAGAAATCTTTTCCGGGAAACACAATTGCTTGCCCAACCTCACGAAAAAGATTTCTCCATATAGTCCAAAAATATTAACAACTCTTTATTGATACGGTTAAGCAATTTTCTAAATATCGAAAACCAATAACTCAATCACTCAAAAATCAATCGCTCAATAACTAATAACTCAATAACTAATGACTCAATCACTCAAAAATCAATCACTCAATAATTAGCCGGGGGGATATTGTAAGAAATATTTTAATCCCTGCGCGCTCTGCTCCTAAATTCGCCGTGCTTTTTGGCACCGCCACGTCCGGCACTTGCGCCGCCGCCGCGTGGGCCACCACCGCCTCCACCTTTTTTCGGACTGCTACCCTTCGGTGCAGGGCCTAAATGTGGCGCCTTCATTGGGTATGGGTGCGAATCATCCACCGGGATAACCTTACCAATCAGTTTATGAATATCATACAAAAACTCACCCTCGTCCGAATCGCAGAAAGACAAAGCTATACCGCTTGCCCCTGCCCTGCCTGTACGGCCAATACGGTGTACATAAGTTTCGGGCACGTTAGGTAATTCGTAGTTAATAACGTGTGTCAGTTCGTCAATATCAATACCACGTGCTGCAATATCGGTGGCAACCAAAACACGGGTGCTACGGTTTTTAAAATTGGTTAAAGCCCGTTGCCTTGCATTTTGCGATTTATTGCCATGTATAGCTTCGGATGTAATGCCAACCTTAATCAAATCTTTAACCACCTTATCGGCGCCATGCTTGGTACGGGTAAATACCAATGCGGTAGCAATGTTTTTATCTTTTAAAATATGGTTAAGCAAAGCCTTTTTGTCGTTCTTCTCCACAAAAAATATGCTTTGGTTAATAGTATCCGCGGTTGACGACACCGGCGCAACCTCAACCTTTTCAGGGCTGTTTAAAATGCTATCCGCTAAAGCCTGTATCTCTTTAGGCATAGTTGCCGAGAAAAACAGCGTTTGGCGTTTAAAAGGCAATTTGGCAATTACCTTTCTCACATCGTTAACAAAACCCATATCAAGCATGCGGTCGGCTTCGTCCAAAACCAATATCTTGATCTGATCCAGATGAACAAATTTCTGCTGAACCAAATCCAATAAACGGCCTGGCGTGGCAACCAAAATATCAATACCACGTTTTAAAGCCTCAACTTGGTGATGCTGCGATACACCACCAAAAATTACCAGATGCTTTAAGCCAGTGTGGCGGCCATAAGCGGCAAAGCTTTCGTCAATTTGAATAGCTAACTCACGTGTTGGGGTTAGTATCAATGTTTTGATAGCTTTTGAAGTAGGGTTTTGCACCTTATCGGCATGCAGTATCTGCAAAATAGGTATAGCAAAAGCCGCCGTTTTACCGGTACCCGTTTGGGCGCAACCCAATAGGTCTTTACGGTTTAATATAATAGGTATTGATTGCTCCTGAATAGGAGTTGGCGTAGTATATCCCTCGTGTTTTAGGGCCTTGAGGATAGGCTCAATTAATTTTAGATCCTGGAATGACATGTAATATTTTTAATGTAAAGTTCCCGCTCTATAAAAGGAAATGAGATTTGGTATAAATCAGAGCCGGTTAAGTGCGGATATAAGCAATTCGCTTATGTTGCTGCAAAGATATGGTTTTTATTTGGGATGTTACTTAACACCTTTCATTCCACCGTAAAATTCTACTATCGAACGTAATTGCTGTAAAGTAGATTGAATGTAAGATTGATCAGAAATAAATTCAAAAGTTAGGCTATTGTATAATTCTCGATTATGTTTAAAAACACCTTTAATGTTCACATGTCCTAATAAATCGTAGCTAACATCTATCTTTAAATTATGTTCATAGTTTTCAAATGTAATATTTCCTTTTACCTCACTATTGCATTTAGACAGAGAGTTATACAAATTGAAAAGTTCGCCGGTTGTAACCCATATCGGTGAGCTGACTGAAAAACCATGTGATGCCATCATAATATCAGCCTCCACATCGTAACCGCCGAAATGGGTTGTTGTATCAGGAAATCCAAAAACCTTTTGGAAGGTAATTTTTAAATGTCCACCATTTCCCTTTATTTCAAAAAAATCCATAAAACTATTTATTAGACCTCGATTTTCTGATCCCCTGCATATCGCCTAAATCCTTCGCCCTACCGATTGGCTGTTTATTAGCAATAAAATCCTTTTCAAACATTATAGGCTTCGTGAAGTAACAACCTTTGCGATTTTTTCAGGATAAGAGCCGTTTAACCACGTATAGTAGTTTATTCTCAAACGGGTAACTTCAGCCAACCTCTCTGCAAAAGTTTTGCCCAACCAAAAAGCCACGTCTAAATGATCTTCGTCATCCATGCTAACCTGGTTAACTACCATCGCCATTTTTCTTTCCATCGGTTTCAATTTGCTTACCTTCTACTATAATATATGAAAAATGGAAGAAACAAAAAACCTGCCGAAAATTCGACAGGTTTTTCTATTCTGAAAATTCTTTTATTCTGAGAATTCTGATATTACTTCTTAGCGTATTTAAAGTTCTTACCAATAAATTTTGCATTGGCACCTAACTCCTCTTCAATACGTAATAACTGATTGTATTTAGCTATCCGGTCTGAGCGTGAAGCCGAGCCGGTTTTAATCTGACCGCAATTCAACGCCACAGCTAAATCAGCGATGGTAGCATCCTCAGTCTCGCCCGAGCGATGGCTCATTACCGAAGTATAACCATTGGTTTGCGCTAATGATACCGCGTTAATAGTTTCGGTTAAAGTACCAATTTGGTTTACTTTTACCAATATAGAGTTTGCAGTATCTTTATCAATGCCGGTTTGTAAGCGCAACACGTTAGTAACAAATAAATCGTCGCCCACTAACTGCACTTTGCTGCCCAGTTTCTCGGTTAATAATTTCCAGCCATCCCAATCGTCTTCGGCCATACCGTCTTCAATAGATATAACAGGATATTTTTCAACCAATTGAGCTAAATATTCAACCTGCTCTGCGCTGGTGCGTATTACGCCTTTATCACCTTCAAATTTGGTGTAATCGTATTTACCATCTTTGTAAAATTCAGATGCGGCACAATCAAATGCAATGTAAATATCAACACCTGGTTTGTAACCTGCTTTTTCAATAGCTTTTAAAATAGTTTCAACACCATCTTCGGTACCTTCAAAAGTTGGGGCAAAACCACCTTCGTCGCCAACTGCGGTTGATAAACCACGGTCGTGTAATATCTTTTTCAGGTTATGGAAAACTTCGGTTCCCCAACGCAATGCTTCCGAGAAAGAAGGAGCACCCACAGGCATAATCATAAACTCCTGGAAAGCAATAGGAGCATCAGAGTGCGAACCACCGTTCACAATATTCATCATCGGGATAGGCAATGTGTTAGCGTTTACACCACCAACGTAGCGGTATAGCGGCTGGCGGCTCTCTTGTGCGGCAGCTTTAGCAGCAGCAAGCGAAACACCTAAAATAGCATTGGCACCCAGTTTACTCTTGTTAGCTGTACCGTCAAGGTCAATCATCAGCTTGTCAATCGCGTTTTGTTCAAAAACGTCAAAACCTTTTAAAGCAGGGGCAATTATATCGTTAACGTTAGCAACGGCTTTTAAAACGCCTTTACCCATATATACTTTTTTATCATCGTCACGCAGTTCAACAGCTTCGTGAACACCGGTTGATGCTCCCGACGGAACAGCCGCACGGCCCAAAGCGCCATTTTCTGTTAATACTTCAACTTCGATAGTTGGGTTACCGCGCGAATCCAGTATCTGGCGGGCGTGAACGTTAATTATAATACTCATTTTTATTTTATTTATTGGGTTAAAGGTTATTATCTATTCCAGACTGTTTTTGAGTAAACACCCTAAATAAATTACTACGGCTGCTAAATTATAAAAACTTTGGCAATTACCCCACCATTTACAGCAATGATTACAATTATTTTGTGTATAATTTACACTAAGGTATTATTGGGCGCGGAGAAGAGGCAGTAAGCGAGATGTAAGAGGCAGGGTAAGAATCAAGAAGTAAGAATCAAGAGACAAGACAAAATCTTGATTCTTACATCTCGCTTCTTGATTCTTACTTCTTGATTCCTGCCTCTTGATTCTTGATTCTTACTTCTTGATTCCTGCCTCTTGATTCTTGATTCTTACTTCTTGATTCCTGCCTCTTACTTCTTGATTCTCCCCCCTACTCCCATTTAAACGTTTTAACCGCAACAGCGTAAATACCGATAAACCAAGCTCCCAGTATAAGTAATTGGTGGGTTACATCGCCCAGGCCTGCGCCTTCAAAAGCAACCTCGCGCATAGCGGTATTTAAATACGTTAAGGGCAAAACCTTACTAATGTATTGCAACCATACCGGGAACGCCGATGCCGAAAAGAAAGTGCCCGACAGCAAAAACTGGGGCATGGTAATAATATTTGAAATTGGAGGAACGCTGCTTTCGTTTTTAGCAATGCCCGATATAATGAAGCCAAAGCCCATAAATATAATGAGCCCAATGGTGGCCAGTACCATCATATTAAGCACTGTTGTTACGCCGTGTATTAATGTAAAGCCAAACACGTAATGCCCAACCATAATAATAAACAAGGCTCCCAGTAACGAAAACACTAACCGCGCCAGCATTTCGCCAAGTACAATGCTGTATCTTTTTACCGGTGTAGCAAAAAAACGTTTAACAACTAAGGTAAGGCGCAGGCTTAAAAACACAAACGCAGTACCAAAAACGCCGCTGCTTAATAGCGAAAAGCCCAGCATACCCGGCAATAAAAAATCGATGTATTTATACTCGCGGCCTTTTATGGTAGTTTGGTGTACTTGCGCAACGGCGGGCGGCGCCATGCCACCTGCAAAACTATTTACCTGGTAAAGCACGTTGTTAAGTAACGATTTAAAAATATCTCCCTTTTGTGCCGATGCGTTAGAGTACTGCACATTAAGCACAAAGGCCGGGCCTGCTTTAGCAGGCAGGGCGGATAAAGGCGGATAGATGGTAACTCCTTCGCCCTTAAAGTTTTTTTTAATATCAATAATAGCTGCAATATCTCCCCTTGATAGGCTGGTAGCCATTTGGGCAGTGGTTTGGCTTTTAATGAGGTGTACAACGGGTACTTTTTTTAGCACGTTATAAACAACATTGGTGGTATCGCAGGTTTTGGCAACGGCCACATCTACTGTAACGCCGCTGCTACCGATATTGGCAAAAACGGTAATAAATATGAGCGGGAAAGCCAAACTAAATACCACAGCCGACGGGCTGCGCATAATTGACCGGAAACTTGCCTTAGCAATGGCAAGCGTAGCATTCAAATTACTGTATGATTGATCCATTTAGGGTATTGATGTTTGAAATTGTTGAATATAATTAGTGGGGATTGGCTGACCTTCTATTTTTGAACCTTGTGCCTTACTATTCTTCGCGCAGTGCCTTACCTGTTTTGTTGATAAAAACATCTTCCAGGTTAGCTTTTTTAACTTGCTTTTCGCGCTCAAAGCCGGTGGCCACCAGTTCGTCAATAAAATTATCCGGCGTGTTAATGCCTATAATGTTACCGCCGTCAACAAAAGCTACGCGGTCGCACAATATTTCGGCCTCGTCCATATAATGGGTAGTTATTACAACGGTTGTACCATTGTCGCGTATTTCGCGTATCAGGTCCCAAAGGTTGCGGCGCGCTTGCGGGTCAAGCCCGGTGGTTGGCTCATCTAAAAACACTATGCGCGGGTTATTAATTAACGTAGTAGCTATCGAAAACCGCTGCTTTTGCCCGCCCGAAAGTTCTTTATATTTAGCCTTGGCTTTATCCGTTAACGATACCTTTTCCAGCATGGCCAATGCAGTTACCTTAACCCCATATAGCCCCGAAAACAGATCAATCAGTTCCGACAAATTTAAATTAGGATAATACCCGGCGGCCTGTAATTGCACACCAATACGCTTTTTAATGCTCCCCGCATCCTTATCTATCGAAAAACCATCAACAATTATTTCGCCCGATGTTTTATCGCGCAGCGTTTCTATAATCTCCAGCGTGGTAGTTTTGCCGGCACCATTGGGGCCAAGTAATCCAAATATTTCACCCTCGTAAACTTCAAAACTAATATCATTAACGGCGGTAAAATCGCCGTATTTTTTAACTAAATTTTTTACTGTAATAATGGGTTGTTTTGCCATGCCATAAAAATCGGTTACTTATTTCAAATAACCATAAACTTTTCGGCGAAAGCAGGTTTTTTTTAGGTAAAATAAGTTTTTATTGCACTTTAAATCCGGCGCATCATCAAACCACTAATTAAGCATGGCTTGCACTTGAGTTTTAAATAAAATTGTTGCAGATTAATGGTAATGGCCAAAATTACTTTTTTATAAAATTTTGTGTAACCTTTTCATTTCTCATCGCATCTTATTGTAAAACCAACCCATCATGAAAACACAGTTTGTTAAATTTCTTTGCATTGCAGTTATTACCGCGGGCTCTTTATCAACCGCCCTCGCGGGCAATCAAACCCGTTCTGTATCCGGCTTTTCAAGTATAGCCTCATCTGGTGCGTTCAATATTCATGTTAAAATAGATGGTACCGAAACTCTCAAAATTACCGCGCCCGATGATATTATCAACGAAATAGAAACCATAGTTGAAAACGGAACCCTAAAAATCAAGAACAAAAACGAGCATTTTTGGAACAGTGATAACTACAAAAATCAAAAAGTTGATGTTTACATCACCGCAAAATCCCTTTCAACGTTAATCAATAGCGGGTCGGGTTCAATTAAGGTTGATGGCACCATCGGTACATCAAAATTCAGAGCCGTATTGAGTGGCTCGGGCAGTATTAGCACAGGCGTTAAAGCCGACGATGTTTCGGCCGTAATAAGCGGATCGGGAAGCATTAACCTTAATGGTAAAACCAACAGCGCCAGCCTGGTAATTACCGGCTCGGGCAGCATGAATGGTAAAAACCTTAACACGCAAACCAGCAGCATAGTTATATCCGGCTCGGGCGATGTTTATATTTCAGCCGATAAACAATTATCGTCACGCATTGTAGGTTCGGGTTCGGTACAATATAGCGGCAACGCCACTGTAAACAGCACCAAAATAGGTTCGGGTTCGGTTACGCAGGTTAATAATTAGTATTTATTCCCTTGCAGGGAGGAAATATACCCTGCTCCATCCAGAAAGTTATACCTTACGGTGATACTTTCATTCAACATATATACAGGCCGGTAGTTAACACTTCCGGCTTTTTTGTGCTCAAAGAGTGCAAAACCAAAACTTAAAAACAACAAGCTTAGGCGCAATATATTTCATGATAAATAAATCTTTTTCGTCGGTGTACGCGTAAAAAGTATTTATTGGCTTATGTAGATAAATTGATTATTTTGCACCATATTAAATCCCTTTTAAAGCAGTATGTTATTTAACTCTATTGATTTTGCCCTCTTTTACATACTTGTTACAGTTTTATATTTTGCCTTCCCGTATAAATTCAGGTGGGTAATTTTGCTGGCTGCCAGTTGTTACTTCTACATGGCATTTGTGCCAATTTACATTTTAATATTAGGCTTCACTATCGTTATCGACTATTTTGCCGGTATCTATATCGAGCGCGCGCAAGATCCGCGAAGGCGCAAATTACTTTTAATGGCAAGTTTATTTGCCAACATAGGCATATTGGCCGTTTTTAAATACTTCAACTTTATCAATCTCAATATCGATTACCTTTTTACAAAATTCAATTACCATAATCCCATCCCCTATTTAAGCATTTTGCTGCCCATAGGTTTATCGTTCCACACTTTCCAGGCCATGAGTTACACCATTGAGGTGTACCGTGGCAACCAAAAGGCCGAAAAACATTTTGGCATTTACAGCTTATACGTTATGTTTTATCCGCAATTGGTGGCCGGGCCAATTGAGCGGCCACAAAACATTTTGTACCAAATGCATACCAAATACCCGTTTAATTACAACCTTATGGTATCGGGTTTAAAAATGATGCTGTGGGGATTTTTTAAAAAGCTAGTTATTGCCGACAGGCTGTCTATCTACGTAAGTTCGGTTTATAACAATCCCGATCTGCATAACGGTTCAACCATCGTTATAGCATCCCTGTTTTTTGCGGTTCAAATTTATTGCGATTTTTCGGGCTATACCGATATTGCCATAGGCTGCGCCAAAACCATGGGGTTTGATTTGATGAAAAACTTTAACCGCCCTTACTTTGCAACCAACATTCAGGATTTTTGGCGCAGATGGCACATCTCCCTTTCAACCTGGTTCCGCGATTATTTGTATATCCCCCTTGGCGGCAGCAAGGTATCAACCGGCAGGCGTTACCTTAACCTTTTCATCATCTTTTTGGTTAGCGGTATATGGCACGGCGCAAATTACACCTATATAGTTTGGGGTGCCTTGCATGGTTTTTATTCGGTAGTTTACGTTATTATTAAACCCTACCTGCGCAAAACGCCCGAAAACGAATTTTATGCCACCTTAATGCGCATGGGCAATATAGCCCTCACCATTACCTTTGTAACCTTCGCCTGGATATTTTTCAGGGCCAATTCTGTAGCCGATGCCTTTACCCTGATAAGTAACCTAAAAAGCTTTGGCGCAGCGCCGTTTTTTGGCGATGGTATAAGCAACTTCGCCCACTCGTTATTGGCTATCGCTATTTTGTTTGCTGTAGAATACAAAATGGAGTACATGCCGCAAAAGTTCAACTTTTATACCTCACACAATATTGTAGTCCGTTGGGGCTCGGTAGCGGTAACGGTATTTTTGATACTGATATTGGGCGTGTTTAACGGAGGCCAGTTTATTTATTTTCAATTTTAATGACACAACGACTCGTTATCAAATTTCTGCTCCGCTTAGCCGCCTTTTGCGTGCTTTTAATTGTTATGGACCGTATATTGGGTTTTGCATTTAAAACCGTTTACTTTAAACAACGCGTGGGCCAGTTTAGCCAAACCACCTACGCTATTGATAGTGCCCGGCAGGATGTTATGATATTTGGCAGTTCGCGCGCGGTAAGGCATTATTCATCGCCAATTATAGCCAAGGGCTTAGGTTTAAGCTGTTATAATTCCGGTCGCGATGGGCAAATGATACCCTACGCAGCAGCCGTACAGGAAGTTGACTTTAACCGCCACAAACCAAAACTGGCTATCCTGGATATTAACCCCTGGGAACTGGCCATTAACGAATCCAAATACGAGAAACTTACCATTTTACTGCCTTATTGCGATAAGCATCCTGAACTGATAAAATACATCAGCGAGATAAGTCCTTTTGAGCAGTATAAGCTATTTTCGAAGGTTTATCCATACAATTCATCCATATTTATTTTGGCTACCAACGCTTTGTTCCCCGGCAAAGTAAAAAAGGATAGCAGCGGTTACCTGCCTCTATACGGTGTGATGACGCCCGCTTACCTTGCCGAATATAAAGAGCGTATGCAAGCCCGTTACTTGCGCATCAAAGTAAAAAAAGAAGTTGCCGAAGATAAAGGCATAGCCTATTTTAAACGCTTTTTAGATAACACAGCCAAAAACAACATTAAAACCATAGTGATAATATCGCCCACGCTTTTAAAAGAACCCTTTGCACTTGACAACCAAACACTGGAAAGAAACCTGGTAGCCACCATCGCCAAAAGCTACCCCAACGTTACTTTTTTAGATTACTCGGCTGATACCCGTTTCAATTACCACGCCGAAAAATTTTCCGACGAATTTCACCTCAACAACAAAGGCTCGGCAGAATTTTCAACCGCTTTTGTTGATTATATTAAGGCGAATAATTTGCTGAAGTAATAACCAATGTGCAGGTGTGCAGATGAGTAAATGAGTAAATGTGCAAATGAGGATAATGTAGGCGATGAATTTGCCGCGACGTTTGCGCAATATTACGAAGATGAGATGAGATTTGACAACTCTTAAAGAGTTGTCAAATCTTTTAAACCTCGATACATTTAATCTGCACATTTACTCATCTGCACACCCGCACATCTAAAGCACATTTACTGCAACAACAGTTTCAGGCTAAACCCAAAGTTGGCAAACGAAGTATTAAAAGCCTGAGAGGTATAGGGCTTGGTAAGGGTCGAATCGTAAAATAGCTTTAGGTCAAAGCGTTTGTTTAGCATATAATCAATGGACGGCCTAACTGCAATATTTTGCGCACCCGATGATACCTCGGCCGACTGTACATCGGCGCGGTATATCAACGTTTTGGTATCGTTGATAGAGAAATCGAGCTTAAAGTTCATGTCGTTATTCAATATCAAATTACTGAACAAACCGAACGGGAACCTGAAGTGGTTGGTGCGGTAACCAAAACCAAACACGGTATTACTTTCGTTTTGTTGCGCTAGCTGGCTGTTTGCCAAACTTAAGCTCAGGGTGCGGCTCTGCCTGTATTCAATGTTGGCCGTCATGCTGTTATGGAAACGGATGTCAACCCCAAGCAAGGGTACAAACTGCTCAAAAATAGTAATTTGCGAAAACTGGTAGTAAGGTAAAAAATCGTTATTGGCATCGCGCACGTCAACACCGCCGTTGGCTTCGTGGTAACGTTGCAACGAACTAAACCCATTAACGTTATAGGTAGACCGGTAACCATGTCGTAAATCAAACGAATCAAATATCTCGGCTAAAAACGGCAATTTGCCCAAGCCGCTGTAGCTTATTTGCCAGTTAGGTATGGGTATATTAGGGAAACCACCAGTGCTTGAGCCATTGGGGTTTTTACCCGTATAGGCCGCCAAAAATGCATCAACCAACACCCCTTGCGAGTTTGGCCCGTAACCATCGGCATAGCCGCCCGTTGTGCCCACCGAGTTAGGATTTGAGCGCCCTAAACGTTGCGAAACTATGGCCCTGTCATCCAAAAACTTTTGGAACACGCTTGATGTATTATCGATGCCCGTATTTTTACTAAACGCCGTTGCTATAGAAAGGTACGATATACTATAATCGCCCGATGTTATCGGACTCAGGTTTTCAAAGCTGTTGGTAAGCGTTGAGTATTTAAAATTAGTTTGATAATTAAGGTTACGCGTTTTAAATGCCGATAGCTCAATCCGCAAATCTTTTATAGGCTCAATTGAGCTTTTAAACTGCATATCCTCATTAAGGGTTGTTACATAAAGCTGGTTTTGCAAGGTATCACTGCTTATCCAGCCGTTAGCTAAGGCCTTGCCACGCAAATCGGTTTGGCTGCCTAATAAAAAGCCTATGCCGGGTGCATTGTAATCAGGGTCGGCACCGTAAAAATTAGCTTTGGGCAGGTAGCCGGGTATAAAAGTACCCTCGGTACGGTTGTATGAGCCGCTTATGCTTTTAACACTGGTTAACAGGTTTATTAATGCGCTGCTAAAGCTGCCTTTGTTGTTAGCATCATTTGCCTTGCGTACAAAACCAAGCTTATTATAAAGCGCAAGCATATTAAGGGTTGGGTTTAATTGTATAGCGCGCGAGTTTTGGATGCTGTTACCCACATTTAATCCCGGGTCGGTAAGTGCAAAAAGCGGTGCAGTTTTCCATTCAAACTTGGTTTGGTAATGGGCCACAAGGCTCGTCCAGTCCATTCCCGGTATTTTGTTTAAGGGTACGGTGTAATTAAAGTTAAGGTTGTGGCTATAATCTGTAGTGCGGCCAAGGTGTTTCAGGTTGTTCCACATGGTATCTGCCTTTAAGCCGTTAACACGGCCTGCGGGCTCGTCAACTACCGAAAGGTTGGTTGCATCAATATCCATTTGTAATGATTTGGAAAGATTCCAGCCAATACCATATACCCTTGTTATCAAAAAGTTTTTATTAAACGTAGTAAGCAGGTCCTGGCTAACCGGGATATAGCTATTCTGGTCGTTATTACGTAAAGTATTTTCAGAGTAAAGCCTGTCGAAATCTATTCTAACGTTTAAGCGCGATGGTAATAAACTGTAGTTAAAATCGCGGAAAAGCGCCAGCAAATTACTTTTTATAACCTTTTGAAAAGGCGCATAATACCTGGGCTGGTTATTATAATTATAAGCTAACGATACCTTATAGGTTTTTTGTAAAGCGTTTGATGTTGTAAAATCGTGATGATCGTACTCGGTATAGGCATACGTGCCGCTAAAATTTTCAACATCCCAAACGCGCACGGGTGCTTTAGTGTCTGTGCGTTCCTTATGCACATTGGCCAGGTTTACACTTTTGCGCATAGTGTAATCTTTAAAGGTTTCAATAACATTCAGTATCGAGTCGCGCGTGGCTTTCGAAGCAGCGGCGAGTTCATCTTTTATTTTCAGATCGGGCGAAGCCGGGTCGTATTTTGGCGTGCTGGTTTGTGTTGAAACATCCAGATATAAGGGTATGCGTATACCGGCCTTATCCGGGAAAAACTTACCCAACTCCATATTGGTAGAAATATCAAAGTTGCGGGTATCATTCAAACTCCGCTGACTTACCTTTTGGTCAATATTACCAAAACCCGCCGTGGTTGCACTTCCCGAAACGGTAACTACGGCAAAATCGGCTAGTTTAGCATTTAAACGTGCCGTTGCCGCCCATCCGCCCTGCTCTTCAAAATCGGTAAGGCGCAGTTCGTTAAACCATACAATGGCCGCCTTATCTTGCCCATCGTCGCTGCTGGTAGTAGTTTCGTTGCCCCTGTAAGGGTTGCGCACTCCCAACATTACGGTAGAAAGGCGGCTCAAATCGGGCTGCCCTTTAATGGTAATTTTATTTACGCCACTTGTAAAGGTGTAAGGTAAATTAACCGGCCATGGGCCGCCGTTATACCTGGCATTATTACGCGCAATTTTAGCATTGGTTAATAACGATAAATCAAAATCTAAACTGTTTACCGATGGCCAAATACTATTAGCGTCGCTTGTACCGGGTAGAGTTACCTTTAACGGCGTTTCATATTCGTAGTAGTTATCTACGTAATCAATACCCATCCGTATAAAGGCACTAATGTCGTTGTCTTTTAATGATGATGCGCCTATTTGCTCGGCGTGTATAAACATTTGCAGGTGTTTATACGATCGTAAATCGTTGTTAAACGTTTTAAACGTTGCCCGCGAGTAACCATCCCGAAGTTGCTTAACCGTAACCGAGAGCGACTGCTCATTTAGTTGAACGTTAGCGGCAAGGTTATTATAATCGCGCTGGCGCACAATGCCCGGCGGTACAACATAAGGTATTGGTGTGCGGGTACCATTTTCTTCAATATTAACGGTACCAACATCAATGGTTGAATTATCAAGCGATGGCGATGTACCTAAACCGGCGTCGGCAATAACGTTGGCTGGGTTGTTTTCGGTATTAAATGCACGCCATTCGCCGCGCACCAATTGCAGGGCGGCAAAACGCAATACTGCGGTATCGGCAAAGTTGGTCATAAACATCCGGATAAAGCGGATAGCTTTAAAATCCTGAATGTTACCCACTTTTGATTGATAACTCCTGATCGGGATTCTAAACTGGTACCAATTTACGGTTTGCGTAGTTCCGTTTGTTAACTTAACTGTTGCTGCAACTTTATCGGTAATAAAGTTTTGGCCAATCAACATATCCTGCGGCCTAACGGAAACTTTGTATTGAAAATACTCGTCGGCCTCGCTCATGGTATTATCGCGGTTAACATCCTCACCGTCGGGTATTGATGTTGATGCCGAGTTGGAAATACCCAGCAAGGCCTGCGATTGTTGGGCCGTCATGGAGTTACCCTCGGTACCATTATACTTGGCGTAGCGTTGTAAAATGCCCGCGCCCGATTGGTCCAGCGCACCGCCACGGTAAAATTGAAAATCATCTCCCGATGGGTCGTTAGCAAACGCAGTGCCGGCGGCCGTACTAAGCTGCGCCCTTACCTGCTGCACAATGTTTGCATACTTAACACGTTCGTCGGCATCGTTCATACCGTCTAAACCAACATCCTGCAACAAACGTGCATCGGGGTTATTATCAAACGAGTTTACAACGGGCTGTAATCTGGGCACGCGGCCCCAAACGGTTTCGTCAACTTTGGTTAAATCGCCATCGGCAGGTAAACCGTTCTCCAAACTCTTACGGCCATCTTTTAATATATCTTCGGATATGCTGCCCAGGTTAAAATACAAATCGCCACCTTGCGATGTAGGTTTGTAAATATAAGGATCCAACATCCAAAACTCAATATAAGCCACGTTTAACGATTCAAAATCGTTAACATCTATCTTACGGAACATACCGCCCCACCTTGTTTTAGGGTTTTGCAGCGTACCGTTATTATTTAAACCTGTTGTAGTAAAGTTATACGGCCCGCGTATGGTTGGGTAAAATGCCAAATCGAGCGTGGGCAAAGCCAGCGGTGTGCCCGTTACCGATTGCTTGTAAGGATAAACCTCCTGCTCAAAAACCTGCCGCACGTAGTGGTTTGATAACTCTGCATTGGCATTAGCCAGCGGCGGCGAATCGCTGTTAGAGCGGTTATAAAATATCGGGTCGATATTGTAAAAGGCTAACCGCGCCCGGTTGTAACCATACGACAGATCGTTTGATACCTGCGACTCGGGAAAAAGTTGCGGTGTGCCCGATATTTGCCAGTTGATAGCACTCTTAATATCAATAAGGGAGCGGCTGTTCTCAAAATCGTCAAGGTACGATGTGCCATTGGCACCGGCAAAATTTAGTGCGCTGGGGTGCCCCGGTATTAACTGTGCAAACTCGCCGCTAAAATTAACAGACGATGGTGCCTTGGTTGATATAAAGGGTATTTTATCAACCAACCGGGTTAACATTCTAGACGATGAACTGTAGTTTGCATCAAAACCCCAAATGGTGTTTGATATGGGCTCATCGCCGATGCTTACTTTCTGGGTAATGGGCTGTTCGCTCAGGTGCATAATGGTTGCGCCTATATTAAGCTTATCATCAACCTTATAATCAAACCGCGAGCCAAACAGCGATTTTTGCTGAACGCCAAACAGTTCGTTATTTTCAACATTAATGGTAATAGGCTGGCCCGATGATAATAACGATTGGTTAAGTATGCGCACTTTACCTGCATTATAATCAACCGTAAAATCGGTGCCCTCAACCAGCTTATAACTGCCAGACGATGCAACTACCGAACCTTGCGGAATGTTGATGGCATTTAACTGATAATCTGACCCGGACTGTGAAGTGTAAGTACCCTTGATAACAAAACGGTTAAACTGTGGGAAATACTGCTGCGCAACCGTTTTTGTAGAATCATACAAAGGTTGATAAATGTATTGGCTGGCTATGGCTGCCTCGCTTGGCAAAAATTGTTTAGCCAAATCAGAACCAAAGGGTTCTAACACGGGGAACGATATGCGCCCATTTTGCGAATCGATAGTGACACCCTCTAAAAAATCAAAATAGCCATCGGGCTGTTTTTGGCTCTGTTGGTTTAGGTTATCCAGGCCGGTTACCTGTATCCAAAGTTTGTTTTTGAGGTTTTGCCCCTCCTCCATTATCGGCTTTTCAATGCCCGATTTATTGTCCAGATGGGTAATGCTCAATTTAAAATCGCTCGGGCTTATACCGTATGCACCTAACGAATAAATATTTTTCATCATCAGCTTCCAGGTAGGTAAGCTGGTTTTGAGTATCTCGTTTTTAAGTAATTTTGTAAAAAGCACCTTTGGCGTGGTAGGGTCAACCTTAACATCGGTAGAAAACTCACCCACCTGGTACTCAACTCCATTTACGCTGTAGCGATAGGCAACAGATAATACCTCATCATTATTTAACGGATAGTTTAATGATATATAACCCAATTGGGCATGCAGTGTAAACTCCTTATCGGTTAGTTTACGGGCATAGGTTAGTTTGGAGTAGTTATCGGTAGCACCGGTTGCCTGGAAATAAGTATTCACGGCCGACGAACTGGTTAACCTGGCATTGGCCGGCAAGTGGGCCAATAAATCGTTTGATTGCTGCGTGTAACCCGGCCCGTTAAAACCTGCCGGATAAGTTGAACCGCCTCCACGTACCAGTGTAGTGTTATAAGGTTTATTTTCACCCAAATCCAAAAAGGCTACAATGTCGCGCGACTCGGTTGTGCTGTTGTTACGGTTAGTTGTCCAAACCTCAATTTTAGTAATGGTAACGTTCGACGAAATAATTGGGATATTTTTTAGCGCGTTGTTATAGTTATCTCTAAAATATTGGGCCAAAAAATAGTGCTTATTGGCCTCATAGTCCACCGGTGTAAGCCTAAAAGGAGCCTGCTGCGAACCATTGGTAATGGTAATTTGCTGCGATTGCGACCGCTGTTGCGAAAAAATACTGGTAACATCAAGCCTGCCAAATTTCAGCTTGGTTTTTACACCAAACAATGCCTGGCTACCGGTAATTAAACTGGTATTTAAAGGCATACTCACCGTACCTGCCTCTATTTTTTGGATAATCTCGTCGGGCTTGCCTGTATAATCCAGTTTAATTTGGTTCTCAAACTGAAACTGGGCATCGGTATTGTAATTGGTATTGATTTTGAGCTTATCGCCAATCATACCGGTTACATTCATTTGGATGTGCTGGTCGAAATTAAAGTTGGCCTGGGTGCGCTGTGCGGTATTAAATAAGGGATTTTCGTTTTTATTAATCTGCCCGGCAAATACCATTTCGGCAGAACCTTGCGGGCGTATATCAATGGTGTTGCTACCAAAAATTTGCTCAAACGTATGGCTGTTTATTTTAATTTGAGGTATAAAACCGGGCTGTTGCGATGCATAGGCATAATTATCAGCCAGTTGGCGCCAGTATATTTTTTGCGACGTGCGTTGTTTAAGTGCCAGATACTGCGAAAAGGTAAGGTATTGTACCGGGCGGTAAAGCATATTACCCACAGTTTCGGTTAATATATACCTGTTAGTGGTTACATCATATTCAATTGTACGGATCAGGTTAGGTGGGTCCTGGTCAAAAATACCGTGCAGCGCTTTAACGTTATTAGACTTATCAATTTGAATTGGATACTTTGTTGAAGCAGAATCCTTTTTTAATACCCCTCCCACTTGCGCGCGTAATTGCGTGCAGCTAAAAATAACGGCAAAAAAAACAAAGCATAAAGTGAGCCTTCGGGTAAAAGTATATATCAAGTTGTCGAGTAAAAAATTTCCAGTAATTATAAGCTTTTAAGAGCAATCTTTATAAGCTGCTCCACAGTTAAATTTTCAGCAGACGACTTTACAGCGTTGTCTAACGCCTTTTCGCCAACATTTTTTGCAAACCCCAGCATCACCAATGCAGAAAGAGCTTCGTCTTTCGCCGTATGAATTACGGGTACATTAATCAATGTATCTGGTCCATCTTTCCGCAATTTATCCTGCAATTCCAATATAATGCGCTGGGCAGATTTTGGACCAATACCCTTAATACGTTGTATCAACGGCACATCACCCTTAATAATTGCATTTTGTATTTCGGCCGGCGTAATTGACGAGAGCATCATCCGGCCCGTATTGGCGCCAATACCCGAAACGGATATTAAATGTAAAAAAAGCCTGCGCTCACCCTCATCGGCAAAGCCGTAAAGGGTGTGTGCATCTTCTTTTACATGCTGCCAGGTATAAAGTTTACAGTTTTCCTTATCGGCTATGCTACTGTAGGTATTTAACGAAATATTGATATGGTAGCCAACGCCTCCTGCATCAATAACCACATAAGTTGGGCATTTGAAGGCTAATTTACCGCTGATATAGGCGTACATTGTAGTTTTTTGAATTGCTAATTTACCGGTTAGCCGGATGTATTACTTAAATAAAACTTACAAAAAACAAAGGTTTATATAAGCCATTAAATATAACTCATTCGCCCGATAACGCAAACTATTTTCTACTTAATGCAGCTTCTTTTTCTTGTGCATCAACCACGGCTATAGTTACCATATTCACAATCTCCCGTACCGAGCTACCCAACTGCAAAACGTGTACAGATTTTTTCATACCAAGCAAAATTGGCCCAACAGCTTCGGCACCGCCCAGCTCCTGCAACAGCTTGTAAGCTATATTTCCCGATTCCAGGTTAGGGAATATCAAAGTATTAGCCGGTTCGCCAACCAGGGTTGAGAACGAAAAATTATCTTCAAGCAAAGTAGGATTAATAGCAAAGTTAGCCTGCATTTCACCGTCAACCACCATATCCGGGTATTGCTCGTGCAGCATACTTACCGCTTCGCGGGTACGTTCGGGTATAATGCCTTCGTTTGAGCCAAAGTTAGAGTAACTAAGCAACGCCACTCTGGGTTTAATATTAAACTTCTTTACCGAGCGTTCTATCAGCACCGTAATATCAACCAGGTCTTGCGCGGTAGGGCTCACGTTAACCGTGGTATCGCCAAAAAACACCGGCCCCTTTTTGGTTATCATCATATACATACCGGCAACTTTGGCTACGCCTGGTTCGGTACCAATAATTTGTAGTGCAGGTTTAATGGTAGGCACATAATTTTTTGTAAGGCCCGATATTAAAGCATCAGCTTCGCCAAACTGCACCATGCATGCACCATAATAGTTACGGTCGCGCATTAATTTTTTGGCCTCGTAAAGTGTTACTCCTCTGCGCTGGCGTTTGTTAAATAAATAATCGGCGTATTTGCATGCGCGCTCGCCGGTATCCTGGCGTGGGTCAATAATCTCAACATCTCCCAATTGTAAATCGTTTTCAAGCATAATTTGCCGTATACGGTCAACATTGCCCAACAATATAGGCACGGCAATACCCTCGTCAATAACAATTTGTGCCGATTTAAGTATTTTGTAGTTATCCGCCTCAGCAAAAACAACCCTCTTGGTGCCCGATTTTGCTTTATTGGTAAGGTTACGCAATATTTTATTATCAACTCCCAGCCGGGCTTTCAATTCTTCGGCGTAAGCATCCCAATCGGTTATTTGTTTACGCGCCACGCCGCTTTCCATTGCCGCCTTGGCCACTGCCGACGATACCTCGGTTATCAGCCTGCCATCCATCGGTTTAGGAATAATATACTCCCTGTCAAAGTGCAGGTTACGGGCGTTATAGGCCAGGTTAACTTCTTCGGGAACGGTTTTTTTGGCTATACCTGCTATGGCATAAACGGCAGCTATTTTCATGGCCTCGTTAATGGTAGTAGCTCTCACATCAAGCGCGCCGCGAAATATGTACGGAAAACCAAGTACGTTATTTACTTGGTTAGGATAGTCAGACCGGCCGGTGGCCATAATAATATCCTTGCGTGTGGCAACGGCTATATCATAAGCAATTTCGGGGTTAGGGTTTGCCATTGCAAAAACAATAGGGTTTTTAGCCATCACCTTTAGCATATCGGGCGTAACCACGTTACCTGCCGATAGGCCGATAAATACGTCGGCACCTTTCATGGCATCGGCAAGAGTTTGCACATCGGTACGGGTAGTGGCAAAAGCCATGCGCATATCATCCAGATCGGTACGGCCCGGGTGTATAACGCCATTAATATCAAACATCACCAGGTTCTCTTTTTTAACCCCTAATGATACATATAGCATAGAGCACGATACCGCAGCAGCACCTGCGCCATTGACTACCAATTTTATTTTATCCAGCTTTTTGCCCTGCAGCTCGCATGCATTTATTAACGCTGCCGACGAGATAATAGCCGTACCATGCTGATCGTCGTGCATTACCGGGATATTCATCTCGGCCTTTAGCCTGCGCTCAATCTCAAAACAGGTTGGGGCCGATATATCTTCCAGGTTAATGCCGCCAAAAGTTGGCTCAAGTGCCTTTACAATTTTAACAAACTGGTCAACATCTGTACAATCAACTTCTAAGTCAAAAACATCAATATCGGCATATATTTTAAACAGCAGGCCCTTGCCTTCCATTACGGGCTTACCAGCTTCGGGGCCAATGTTACCAAGGCCCAAAACTGCGGTGCCGTTGCTTATTACGGCTACCAGGTTGCCTTTGGCGGTATATTTATAAACGTCGTCTTTATTTTCGGCAATGCGCAGGCAAGGTTCGGCCACGCCGGGCGAGTATGCCAGTGATAAATCGCGTTGTGTATTGGTGGGTTTAGTGGGTACTACTTGTATTTTTCCCGGACGCCCCTTTGAGTGGTATTCGAGTGCATCCAGTTTACGATTTGTCTTGTTCATCATCTGCAGTTATAGCGCGCAAAATTACAATTCTTTTTGAGCTTATTTAAAAAAATAAAAAACGGCCCTCGGTATTACCAGGGGCCGTTAAAAAAACATGACGTAATTTTTTTGTTATCCGCGGTTAATTTTCAAAACCATACCGGGTTGTATAATGCCTTTTTTTAACTTGTTAACTGTTTTAATGTGCTCCACATTATCGTCAAACTTTTCGGCAATTTGCGATAGTGTATCGCCCGATTTTACTTTGTAAGTCATCACCGATTTTACTTCCCGCGCCTTTGGCTGGCTGTATTTCTCGTCAGACGATGATGGTGCGCTAACTCTCAATTCAACCCCAGGCTTTACTTTTAAAGTATGCAGTTTGTTCCAAACCTTAATATCCTGCACCTCGCAGCCAAATTTATCGGCAATTGAAGCCAAGCTTTCACCTTTTTTTACTTTGTGAAAAGCCGGAAGTTCTTTTTGTTTATGTTTTGCAAGCGGTGCCTCGTTATAACTTGCCCTAACCGCCTCAAACGAATGCGAAGCGTTGCCGGGGTTATTCAAAGTTTCGTACAAGGAAGCAAATTGACTTTTATTGATTTGCGGGATAACCAAACGTTTTGGCGCAGCAGCCGTGCCGTTAACTATTTGCTTTTTATATTGCGGGTTAAGCATAGCAATCTGGTGCATATCTACATTAAGCACGCGCGAAATATCGGCAAGGCCCACGTAATTATTAACCAGCAAAGTATCTGTTTTAACCGAAAAATCGCAGGTTGAAGGGATAATGTTATGCTTTGCGTAATAATTAATTACATAAGTAACCGCTATATATGCGGGTACATAATTACGCGTTTCGGCAGGTAAATATTGCCTTATCGACCAAAAATCGCTTGCTCCAGCTTTGGCTATCGCTCTGGTTATGGCGCCCTTACCACAATTGTATGATGCTATGGCAACCAGCCAATCGCCAAAATCCTGATAGGCGTCTTTAATATAAGCAGCGGCTGCATAAGTGGCCTGTATAGGGTCTTTACGTTCGTCAACATAGTTATCAATATTTAAGCCGTACAGTTTTGCTGTTGCAAACATAAACTGCCAGGGGCCGGTTGCACCCACGCGCGAAACGGCATTAGGATCAAGTGCCGATTCAACTATCGATAAATATTTGATCTCCTCGGGAATGCCTGCATCGTGGAAAGCCTTTTCGTAAATGGGAAAATAATATTTGGTTAACCCTAAAATACGAGCCATAGATTCGCGACGCTGCGGCGCGGTATAAATATCAATATAGCTTTGCACATACTGGTTGTAGTCAAGCTGCACTTCTTTTTGAACCGAATCTAACCGGTGCTTGAAAACCATGTTTTGGTAACTTGTTGCACCATCGTTTACAATGGGCACAAAGTTAGTGGTATCGGCAGCTTTACGGATTTGCGGGCTTTCTGTATTGGCGGTTACACCATCCGAATCGGCTTTGTTTTTTTTTGTGTGAGATAAGGGGTCGGCTTTAACAAAATGGATCAGGAAAATACAAATGATACAAGTCGATAATTTCTTCATTCTTTAAAATTTACCGGCCCTAAAGCCGCACTTTAACCTACAGCCACTAAGATACTAATTTTTAGGCAGTTCCAAAATATATTTTGAAAACCGAAGTAGTTCGGCCTCTGCGAAGGATTTGGTTAATAATTGTAATCCTAACGGTAACCCGTCGGTATTATTGCCCAACGGCAGCGAAATTGCCGGTATACCGGCCAAAGATGCCTGTACAGTAAATATATCGGCCAGGTATCTCACCACCGGGTCGGTAATGTTTTCGCCTATTTCAAAAGCTGGTGTTGGCGATGTTGGGATGAGTATAAAATCGTAGTCTTGTAATATGGCGTTGGTTTTATCGCGTATCATTCGCCTTATTTTTTGAGCCTTGGCATAGTATGCATCGTAATAACCGGCACTCAGTACAAAGGTACCCAGCATAATGCGGCGTTTAACTTCTTTACCAAAACCCTCCGAGCGCGACCGCTTGTAGGTTGATTCCAAATCGGTAGCATTACGGCTTCGGTAGCCATAGTGTACCCCATCAAACCGGGCCAAGTTTGATGATGCTTCAGCTGTTGTTAAAATATAATAGGTAGGCACAACATACTCCAGCAAATCGAACGAAACCGGTTCAACCACGTGTCCGTCCTGCCTCAATTTTTCACTATAAGTGTTAAGCAGGCTTTTTATTTCGGGGTCAACCCCATCACTGTTTAAAGCTTCGCTAATGTAGGCAATTCGCTTTTTACCCGTTGTTGGCTGTAGGTTTTGAGTATAGGGATCAACCGGTAAATTTGCCACTGTAGCGTCGTGCTCATCGGCACCGGCTATAACTTCGAGCAACAATGCAGCATCTTCCACCGAGTTGGTAATTGGCCCGGCCTGATCGAAAGATGATGCATAAGCTATTAAACCATAGCGCGATACACGCCCGTAAGTAGGCTTTAACCCTACAACGCCGCAAAAAGCAGCAGGCTGCCTGATAGAGCCGCCTGTATCGGTACCCAATGCGGCCTGGCACATACCCGCCTGCACTGCAACCGCCGAACCGCCGGACGAACCGCCCGAAACCCTGCCCTCATTGGCCTGGTTTTTTACCGGCCCAAAATACGAGGTTTCGTTGGAGCCGCCCATGGCAAACTCGTCGCAATTGCAGCGGCCTATAATAATGGCATCCTGCGCAAGCAGCCGCTCAACTACCGTCGACGAAAATACGGACGTAAAGCCATCCAGTATTTTTGACGAAGCACTTACTTTATGGCCTTTATAACAAATGTTATCCTTTATGGCTATTACCATACCGGCTAGTCTGCCTGCTGTTCCCTGCTTTATTTTAAGGTCAACATGGTGGGCCATTATTACGGCTTCGTCGCCAAAAACTTCGTTAAAGGCATTGAGGTGCTCATACAATTTAATGTTATGCAGGTACATTTCAACCAATTCAACAACGCTGGTTTTGCCTTGCTGTATATCTGCCTGAATGTGAGACAAAGTGGGGTAAAGTTTCGTCATAAGGGCGAAAATAAAAAAACTTATTGTACGGTGGCATAAAACCAGCATACAATAAGTTTTAAATTCTATAAATATACTGGATTAAGTATATTTTATGCTAAAATTACAATATCAGGCTTTTTTCTCGGTGTTATTAGCCGATGGATTAACACCGTCTTGCGCATCCTTAAATTCCTTTATTCCCTTGCCCAGGCCACGTGCCAGTTCAGGGATTTTTTTACCACCAAAAAGAAAAAGAGCAAGTATTACAATTATTGTAATATCACCTGCACTTAAAAACAAAAGCGTTGACTGTATCATGATTATATTTTTTTAATAGGATTGGTGCGATATGGTATTTGGCGGCTGGCTCAAATCGGGCTTTTGGGCTGGCGGCGTTTGTGTCGGCGCCTCGGGCGCGGTAGCTACCGGTGCATGTTCGTCATGCTGTGTTACCGTTATATCGTGTACTTCGTGCTCGTCGTGGTGTACTGCCGGCTCAGTTGCCTGGTGCGGTTCTAAGGCATTATTTGTTGGTTGAGCTATGGTGTTACTACGGCTGTTATCAATATCGTAATTGTTAATCTGCGAATGTATTTCGCGCTTTACGCCGTCGCTCATATCCTTAAACTCGCGGATACCTTTACCCAAACCCCGGGCAATTTCCGGAAATTTATCGCCCCCAAATAAAATGAGTGCCACAAACAAAATCAACATGATCTCGCTTCCGCTGAAACTAAAAAATAACAAAACTGAATTTAACATAATCCTAATTCCTTATATTCTACAAAGGTAGCACAATTAACGTGCCGTTAAGTTTAATTAATTTGGTGCCAGCCATGCCGTAGGGTTTAAATAATCGCCGCCCTTGGTTATCTGGAAACCAATTTCGGTATCGCCCGAACCTGAATCTGTCGCGGCAACACCAATTGATTGTTTGGTAGCTATTTTTTGCCCCTTAGATACATTTACCGACCGCAAATTAGTATAAACAGTTAAGTACGAGCCATGCCTGACAATAACCAGGTACGAGCCTTCAATATCCTGAACGGTAATCACATCGCCATCAAAAACGGCCCTTACGCTGGCAGCCGCGTTGGTTTTGATGTTAATACCTTTATTTTCATCCTTAATACCATCAATGTAATTAACGCCGTAAGGGTGGGTTATTATGCCGTTTGCAACCGGCCATGGCAAACGACCGCGGTTACCCAAAAAGTCGCTTGTTAATTTAGCGGCTTCGGGCGTGGCACCTAACGCTTCGGATGATGTTCTTATCTTTTTAACAGTTGGGGCAGGTTTGTTATCGGCACGGGCCTTTGCGGCATCGGCGGCTTCGGCGGCGGCGCGCCTTCTGTTTTCTTCCTCAACTTCCCTGCGCACGGCTTCGGCTACAGCGCGGTTAATTTTTGATAGCTTACGCTGAGTAGCAACCTGCTCCTGTTTAATTTCTTTTTGATGTTTAGACAAATCCTGCACTACCTGGGCCTGTGTATTACGCGCCTTGCCTAAGTTTGCCTTTACACTTTCCTGGTCTTTTAGCAAATTGCCTTTTGCAGCCTTATCGTTATCTAATTGCACAATTTTGGCGTTCAACTCCTTCTGAGTGCCGGTTATGTAGGCTGCCTGCCGCTCACGGTACGAGCCTATTTGCTGCATGTATTTTAAACGCTTGTAGGCCTGGTTAAAATCTTTACTTACAAAAATAAACATCAGCTTATTATAAGCGCTTTTGTTGCGGAAAGCAAACAATATCATTGCTGCGTACTCTTTTTTCAGTTGTTCCAACTGGTTATGCAAGCCGTGTACGGTATTGGTGTTATCGGTTATCTGGCTATCCAGGATGCGGATACTCGAACTGATATTTTTGATCTTATCTTCCTGAATACTTATCTGCGCACGGATGTTTTCGAGCTGTTTTAGTGTGGCGCGTTTATTTTTTGATGTTTCCTCAAATTCGTTATTGAGCCTTTCAAGCTGTTGGTTGAGCTGATCGCGTTGCTTTTTAAGGTCGGCCGCACTTTGGGCAAAGGTTTTAACCGTTCCCAATAAAATTAACACAAATAAAATTATAGCCGACTTAAAAAATTTCATCAGAGCAAACTTAATGATTTTTTGTTTTTAAACTTAAATAAACCCGTTGTATAAAACAGGCCCTAACTTAACACCCTCAATTGGTTAGCTTAAACCTCGCCGGAACCGAAAAAGGGTAGCTCAACGTTTGGTCAAAATCAACCTTGGTATAATGTAATTCGGCCTGTATGTTTTTATCCCCTACCGACGAACTGATATTTACCTTGGATGGCATAACATGGCTACCGGCCTGTATAAAAGCAGCATTAAACACATGTAACGACTGGCCGCCAGCATGGTTGGCCATATTAGTTTCTATCACGCGCAAATCGGGCCCAACGGTTAGCTGGTAAACCAAATCTTGCAGGTTACCGTTTAATATCACATCGCCGTTGCTAGCTTTTAAATTAGCATTATCATTCACCAGTTCGGGCACGGCATTACCAATAATGAGCGCTTCGAGCGTTTTATAGTTTAGCTGCTTACTGGTATAGCTGTATATGTAACTAAACGGCTTTTTTAAATAAGTACTTTCCAAACGGTTCATCAGCTTAATGCTATCGGGTGTAATTAACGCGCGCGCAACCTCTACTCCTAACACAGCAGTAATAGAAACCCAAATTTGCTGATCTTTTTTTATCCGCACCGTAAAAGTAACATCGTGGCTATCGCCGTTAACGCTAAGCTTAGTTTGCGCCTTTCCCGAAAAGGTATTAAAATCAACCTGCTTTAAGCGGATGGATTTTAGTTTTTCGAGCTTAAAATTATCAATGGCCGGTTTAACAGGCGGGGTAGTAACCACAGCTGCATTAGTTGCCGCAGCAGCCGGTGTACTGCCGGATACTGTGGCTGAAACGGCCTTAGCCGGAGTATCAACCACGGCGGTAGTATCGGCACCGGGACTAACTAACCGGTATTTTTTTGATTTACAGCTAAACAATGCCAGCAGGCATAACACAACTGCAAGTTTATTCAATGTATTTTTTCTCATTTATTTTACGGTCTAAAACAGGGGCGGCACCGCCCTTTTGTTTGGCCTTTGTCCAGTTAAGTACGGCGGCATCTACATCGCCCAGGTAAAACAAAATATCGCCATAATGTTCAATCTGGGTGGCACTTTTTTCTTTATCATCGGCTATGGCTTTTTCAATCCATATTTTAGCATCGTTGTATTTTTTTTGTTTAAACAATATCCAGGCGTAAGTATCCTCAAATGATGCCGTACCGGGCTGCAAATCGTTGGAGTGTTTAGACATTTGTTCGGCCTTATCTAATTGCTCGTTTCTCAAACTCAAATAATAGGCAAAGTTATTAAGCGTGTAGGTATTATCGGGGTTATATTCTATAGATTTATCGTAAGCCTCGTCAGCTTTTTTGTTGTCCTTCATCCCGTGATAGCAATCGCCGGTTAGCGAGTACGCCTGCGATATCAATGATTTATCCTGACTCTCCAGCGAAGGCACATTAGTGCTGTATCCCAATGCTTTGTTGTAAAGTTTTTTTTGCACAAAGGCAACGGCCACCAAATAATTCATCCAGGCCTGGTTAGGGAATATAGCCAGTGCATCCTGGCCATCTTTAATAGCATCGTCAACGCTGTTATCGCTCAGGTCCAAACGTACCAATTGCTCCCAGGCCACATAAACCTGGTCGTCCAGTTGCAGGGCTTTTTTATAAGCCGCTTTGGCATCTTTAGGGAGTTCGTTCTGCAAAAGCATATCGCCCAAAACGGCAAAAGCTTTTGAGCTGGCAGGGTTTGCCACAGTTAAAACGCGGCTCAATTCAAGGGCACTTGCCTTAGCATCAGGGTTCGGAAATTTGGGCAGGTAGCTCATAATGATGCCCAGTTTCTGGTCAACACTCAAGTCGGTTAAAGCAAAAGCCTTTTTAAGCTGGTTAAAGCTGCCCACATTATCCTTTTTTTCGCGGTAAATATCAGCCAGTGCAAGGTGTACCATACCGTTGCCGGGGTCTAACTTTTCGGCCTTCTCTAAAACCTTCAGGGCTTTATCGGTTAAACCGTTTGAGTTGTATATCTCGCCCAGCATAATGTAATAACGCATCTGGTTGGGATGGGCCTTTATCATTTCTTCGAGGCTGGCAGCAGCCGGACCAATTTTGCCTTGTTTGAGGTATATTTTTTGGCGGTTGGCAATAATGTCGTCGTTTATGCCAATGGTTTGTTCCAGTTGCTTATAAATAGCAAGTGCGTCGTCGTACCTTTTTTCGCTAAAAAAAACGTTTGCTTTATCAAAAAGATATTCAGGGTTATCAGGGTCAATACGGCTTAATTCGTTAAAGGCATTTTCAAGCTTCGGCAAGTCATTCACTTTTTCGTAACAGTCGGCAAGCGATAGCCAGTAATACTTATTATCGCGGCTAACGGTAACGGCGCGTTCAAACAAATCCTGCGCGGCAGCAGTATTATTTTGGTTCCGCTTTATGCGGCCCAGTTCAAATAACGATGCATCGTTAGCCGGGTCAATCTGTATAATTCTATTAAATAAATCCGAAGCCTCGGTGTACCGTCCGTTGGTTTTTTCGGTTAATGCCGCAAAAAATAATTGTTTAACATTGCTGCTGTCGGCATAAGTCATGGGTTTTGAGGCAACAATCACATATTTTTTTTTACTTACCGAATCGCTGTTTTGCGCACAGGTAACCTGCACCACAAAGGGTAGTAATAAAAATAAAATGATTGAGTTCTTTTTCATGATTGTTTTTTAATTAAACCCCAGTATGGCCATAGCCGCCGTGGCCGCGGCTTGTATCGCTCAGTTCGTCAACCGCTTCCCAAATCACTTGCTCGTGCCTGGCTACTATCATCTGCGCTATCCTGTCGCCGGTATTAATCTCAAAAGGCTCGGTTGATAAATTAACCAGCAGCACCTTAATTTCTCCGCGATAATCGGCGTCAATGGTTCCGGGCGAGTTTACAATGCCGATGCCAAATTTATACGCCAAACCACTGCGTGGCCTTATCTGGGCCTCGTAACCAACAGGTAACTCAATGTGCAGGCCGGTTGGTATCAACTTGCGTTCCATAGGTTGTAAAATTACTGTTTGGGTAACGTCGGCACGCAGGTCCATACCGGCGGCATGTGCCGTTTCGTAAGCCGGAAGCGCGTTTTTTGAGTTGTTTATAATACGGATGTTCATTTCTTTTTAAATATCAGCATGAGTTGTTTACGCTCCGCGTAAAATGTTATTAACGCAAATAATAGCAAAAGTGCATTACCTGCAAAAATATTACGGTTAAAAACATTGAACGATAAAAACACAAGTACAATTGAAGCAATAATATAAGCTAAGTTTTTTTTGATGTTATAAGGGATGGGATAATTTTTTTGCCCCCAAACGTAGGAGAGCACCATCATAATAAAATAGGCCGCGAAAGAGATCCATGCCGAAGCCATATAACTGTATTGCGGGATGAATATAACGTTAAGTACTATAGTGGCCACGGCGCCTATGCCTGATATATATAAAGCGTAACGGGTTTGATCGGATAGTTTGTACCACACCGAAAGATTGGTGTAAATACCCAGGCAAACATACCCTAACAATAATGGTGGCACCACATTTAGCCCAACCCAGTACGAACGGTTGCTTACATAGTATTTCAATATCTGGATATTGCCTATCACGCCAACAAACATAAGGCACATAGCTATTACAAAATAATCCATAATGCGGGCATAGGTATTGGCGGCATTTTTATTTTTAGCATGGCTAAAAAAGAAAGGCTCGGCACCCATGCGGAAAGCCTGGATAAAAAGACTGAGGAAGATAGATATCCGTGCGCAAGCCGAATAAACGCCAACCTCGTGCTCACTAATGTTGGGCGACAATAGCTTGCCCAGTAAAAGTTTATCAAAGTTTTCGTTTACGATATACGACAGGTTAGCGATGAGCATTGGCCAACTGTACATCAGCATATCTTTAAACATCACCTTATCAAATTTGAGTTGCAGTTTGAGCAACTCGGGCAGTAATACTAAAAACGTAACGATACTTGAAACCAGGTTTGATATAAACGCATATGCTACCCAACCTTCAACATACCAGCCCTTAAACCATTCCCAGCCAAACAACTGGTGCTTTATCCAGTAAGGTATTCCAAAAATAAGGATGATGTTAAGTGCTACCGTTACCAGGATATTGATGAGCTTGATAACACCATATCTCATCGGGCGGCCATCGGCACGTAACTTGGCAAAAGGGATAACACACCACGAATCAACAACCAATATGCCTACAAACAGCTTAATAAATAGTATAAATTGCTGTTGCGAAGTATTGTTGCCTATGGTAATAAAACCCGCAATAACATGCGTAAAAGGCATTACAAGCAGCAAAAAACAAATTGATACTGTAAATATTACCCAAAAACCATTGTTGTAAACCTGTTTTTTATTATCGGGGTACTTGTTTAGGTATCTAAAAAAAGTGGTTTCCATACCAAACGACAAAAAGGCGTTTAGCAGGGAAGCGTAACTGTACATAGTACTGAAAATACTATATACCTTAGGCGCGTATGCCGATGTATAAAGCGGCGTTAGTATTGAGCTTAATAACCGTTGTACAATGGTACTTAACCCGTATATGGCCGTGTCGCCGGCAAATTTTTTAATGGTTGACAAATGCGGTGATGATAAGTTGTAACATTTTATAAAGCCTGTTGTGGTGCTCTCTTTACTATCTCAAAATTACGATAGTTTTTAATCTCGCCCTCATCACTTTGCAGCGAAGTTATAACTGTGCCTTGCGGCCCTTCGTTGCACCAGTCTAAAAACAACTGCATATTCCAGTCGTCGGCTTCGGCCTCCAAATACACGCTGCCATCGGGCTGGTTCAAAATAAACCCCCTAACGCCCAGCTGGTCGGCAACGGCCTTGGTTGAGGCTCGAAACGATACACCCTGCACTTTACCGCTAACTGTTATATTTAAATGTTTTACTGCCATAATTGCCTGTTTCAAATTAGCCGGTATTATCCGGTTTTAATTTATTGAGGCAAAGGTAAATGTTTATATCAAACGTTGCACTTTGGTTTGCGGTGTAATTTGAAAATTATCAAGCCCGGTTATCAGGTTAAGGCCGGGTGTTTTGCCAACCTCTATAGTTCCCTTTTCGTCGGCAATTCCTAAAAATTTAGCTCCGTTTAGCGTGGCCCAGGGCAAAATTTTCTCAAAGGTAAGGCTGCTAAAGTTTTGCTGCAGCACCAGCATCTCGTTTAAAATGCAAAGTTTACGGTTTGATGCCAGGCTATCGGTACCCAGGGTTATGTTAAAGCCCTGATCTAAAAAAAGCTCTATCTTGGGTAATTGATCTTCTATATATAAGTTGGCGTTGGGGCAAAAGCACCAGTGTATTTTACGGTCAAAGCGTTTAACAAAGTAAATATCTTTTAAATTGGTAAACGTGTTGTGTACCAGCAATATATTTTGCTTGTTGGTTAACAGGGGTACCATAGTTTGGATAGAGTTGCGCGCCTGCGGCCTAAAAAACGAAATATCGATATTAAAAGAGTTATACAGATCAATAAAATTGCCCATTTTATAGCGGTACAACTTATTTTCTTCGGCGCTTTCCTGGTTATGTATACTAATGAGGTTATTACGCTCTTGCGAAAGCTTGTTGATGCACTTAAACAATTCTTTACTTACCGAGTAAGGCGCATGCGGCGTTACCGAACACGACAAGGGTGTAAACTCATCGCGCAAAGCTAGGGCTTTATTGTAAATTTCCTCTGCCTTTTGGGGCACAAAACCAAAAACCTCTATAAAGGTATGGTAGTATATTTTACTTTTAGTTTTTAAGCCAATAGTATCTGCCGAGTTTGATATATCGCCAACGGCTACTATACCGTTGCGGTACATCTCATCGTCGGCGGCTTGGGCGGCGGCTTGTATATCCTCGCTTTTTGTGGCGTTGCGCTGGCCCTGCACTTGCTTAATAAAATTAATGAGCCCCGTTTTAGGCTCTATTTTATCTCTCAGGTGCGAAAGCTCAACGTGGCAGTGCGCGTTAATAAAACCAGGGCAAATAATACCTTCAAGTTTTTCAATTTCAACTGAACTATGATCCTGGTCTGATAGCCCGTCGGTTATGGCTAAAATTAATCCTGAATCATCAACTGTTATTATTCCATTTTTTATCGGATCAGCATTAACAGGGAAAACGTAATCGGCTTTAAATTTTTTCATTAATAGTAAATCAATGCATTATTTTATAGCTTAAACATTTACTTAATTAATAATACTATTAACTTAAAGTAATGTTTTGCACTATTTAAATAAAAACACTATGTACAAAAAGATAGATTTTTAAATTTAACTAACTTTGCATAACAATGCAAGAGAAAAAGACAGATATCCGCAGTTTAAACTTAGATGAGTTACAAAAACACTTCTTACAATTAGGGGAAAAAAGTTTTAGGGCTAAACAAGTTTACGAATGGCTTTGGAAAAAATCATGCTTTTCTTTTAATGACATGAGCAATCTTTCTAAAGAACTTCGACAAAAACTTGAAGAGCAATTTACCATAAACAATGTAAAAGTAAACACTTCGCAGTTTAGCGCCGATAAAACTATAAAAAATTCTTTTGTTTTGCACGATGGACACCTCATAGAAGGTGTTTTAATTCCATCGGATGATAGAATGACGGCCTGCGTATCATCGCAAGTGGGCTGTAGCCTCACTTGCAAGTTTTGCGCAACGGGTTATATGGAACGCAAACGCAACCTTAATCCGGATGAAATTTACGACCAGGTGGTACTCATAGATCAGCAGGCGCGCCAAAATTACGATCATCATTTAACCAACATAGTGTACATGGGCATGGGCGAACCATTGCTTAACTACGCCAACGTTTTAAAATCTATCGAACGGATTACTGCCGACGATGGTTTAAACATGGCCGCCAAGCGTATAACGGTATCAACCGCCGGCATAGCCAAAATGATAAAAAAACTGGGCGACGACCAGGTGAAGTTTAACCTTGCCCTATCCTTACACGCCGCTAACGATGAGAAGCGTAACGAAATTATGCCCATAAACGAGCAAAACTCGTTAAAAGCCTTAGCCGACGCGCTAAAATATTATTACGCCAAAACCAAAAACCCCGTTACTTACGAGTACATTGTTTTCAACGATTTTAACGATGAAATACAAGACGCCGTTGAACTGGCTGCGTTTTGCAAGCACCTGCCCTGCAAGGTTAACATTATTGAATACAACCCCATATCATTTGCCAGTTATACCAACGCCAGTATAGATAAAATTGAGGCCTTTGCCGATTATCTGCGTAAGCAGGGTATTACCACTATGGTACGCCGAAGCCGCGGTAAAGATATTGACGCAGCTTGCGGGCAGTTAGCTATTAAGGAGAAAGAGAAGGTTTAGTAGCTGCTAAATTTTCTCTTTCTTAACGTCAATTAATAATTGCTTCGCGAGTTCTTCGCCTATTATCTCCATTTATTAAGATTTCTGTTTTTTATTTCTCCCTACCCGCAGGAAGTTGATTTTATTCTCGTCAAATTAGTATGATCAAATTTAAAGATTGACAGAAGAGCAACTATTACAAAATCTGTTTCGTGGTGACGAAAAAGCTTTCAGGCTACTGGTTGATACCTATAAAAATATGGTGTTTAATACCGTATTGGGTTTTATCCAGAACCGTAACGATGCCGAAGATGTTACCCAAAACGTTTTTATTAAGGTTTTTGAAACCATTAGCAGCTTTAAACAACAATCGAAATTGAGCACATGGATATACCGTTTAAGCGTAAACGAGAGCCTTGATTTTATACGCGCTAAAAACCGTAAAAAAAGATGGGCGGTAGTAACCAGCTTATTTGGTAATGATAACGAGTTATTGCACCAGGTGGCCCATACCGAGCACCCCGGCGTAATAGCCGAGAATAAAGAAACGGCCACTATTCTTTTTAAAGCGATAAACAAATTGCCCGATAAACAAAAAACTGCCTTCCTGCTGCAAAAAACGCAGGATTGCAGTCAGCAAAAAATTGCAGAGATTATGCAATTGAGCGAAGGCGCGGTTGAATCGTTGTTAACAAGGGCAAAAGCTAATTTAAAAAAACTATTGATCAATTATTATTCGGCATGAAAACAGAGAAAGAGATAACGCAACAGGTTGAGGAAGCCCTAAACAGCATTGATAGCCTGCAACAGCTTGAAGCCAATAATTTTTTATTCGGCAAAATACAAAACCGCCTTCACCTTAAAAAGCAACAGCAACAGCGCGAAATAAAAACCATGGCAAAGTTATCGGCAACACTGGTTATTTTTATTGGCTTAAACCTTACAAGTTATTATTTTTTGGCAAACAGCACACCACAGCCTACGCCCCAACAAAAAACAACCGCAGCACAAGCACTAGCTACCGAATACCAGTTAACAACTAACACCTACAACTATTAAGTTATGAAAAATTATAAAATATGGTTGGTAATTGTAATTGGCTTACTGCTAGTAAATAGCGTTGTGCTAGCTTTAATGTGGTTTCATAAACGAATTCCCGTATTGTCGGCAAAGCTTCAAAACAAACCACAACAATACCTTGAGCCCAAGGATGTTTTAATTAACACCTTAGCCTTTACACCTAAACAAGCAACACTATTTGAAGCCATGCGCAGCAAGCACAGGCAGTTGGTTAACAACCTAAACCAGCAAAACCACCAATTGCGGGATAGCTTGTTTTCGATCATAAAAAAGCCAAAAGCCGATACCGCACTTATTAATAACATGGCCAAAAAACTGGGCGATAACCAATCGCAGATAGAAAAGGTTACGCTGTACCACTTTAGAGACCTGCGCGCCATACTCACACCAGCGCAGCAGGTTAAGTTTGATGGTGTAATAGCTCAGGTATTACAAATGATGGGTACCCCGGGCAGGCCGCCAGGCGGCCCGCCTATTAACGATGCGCGCGGCAACGCCCCAACGGGTGCAGAAAAACGCGGTAGCCAGCATCAGCCGCCACAGAACAATATGAGGACTGGGCCAAATGGCCAAAACCACCATCATATGGGGCCGCCGCCCGACGGTATGCCACCACCGCCGGATAAAGACGGACATCGCCCGCCGCCTCCCGGGCCTGATGACGGTCCGCCACCTAACGGGCCTCCGCCCGACGGGCACCCTCCGCTTTAACTTGCTTTAAAAAATATTTTACATTACCCGAAGGATTTAATCGGGAACGGAATCTAATTGATCATATAACCCTTTGCCCCTAATCACAATCATGAATAAACTATTTTTATCAGCCGGCAGCATCATGATGCTGCTGGTTATTACCTGCGCCTGCAAAAAAAACAGCTCATCTACCGATAGTACCGATTCCTCTTCTATCGCCGTAGTAACCAATGTAGGTGCCAACGTACCCGATGTTTACAAAAAAATTTATGGTGCAACAGATATTTATATCGATGGCGATTATGTAGTAATTAAGGCAAAAAACCTTCCCGATCATAAATCGCCATATTACCAAAATACAAAATGGGCATCAACGATGTACGAAGCCTACAACGGCACCAACCCGTTATGGAGCCAAAACCCAAATACCATTGCCGAAAACGATGCTACTTATAAAATACCGCTGCACCCGGCAGTAGCAACCACTCACGCCTCTACACCACTGGGCTCAATGGGCGTTGCCGTAAATGGTGTTGCCATATTTAACCAATACGCTGCAATGCGTGCCCCGCTTACCAACGAGGTTAACGGTTTCGATCAATACGGAGGCCATCCGCAGCAAAGCGGTGTTTACCATTACCATGCCGAACCTTATTACTTAACTACAAAAAAGGGTAAAGATGCCTTGTTAGGTTTTCTGTTAGATGGTTTCCCGGTTTACGGGCCAAGCGAAGGCGGTAAAACCATTACCAATGCCGATTTGGATGTTTATCATGGCCACACCACCGTAACAGCCGATTATCCTAACGGCATTTATCATTACCATGTTACATCTGCCGACCCATACATTAACGGAAATGGTTTTTATGGTACACCCGGAACAATATCTCAATAAGTTTTCGCTCTTGCTTTTAGCAACTCTGCTGTTTGCATGTAGCCAAAAACCGGCAAGCATGGGTATTATACCTATGGCCGATATAAGCCTAAAACAACGGCAGGGCACGCTTTATTTTAAAGGTGTGCCCTTCAACGGCACCACCTTCGAGTTATTTGATAATGGCGATACCGCTAAAGCAGTGCCTTATGTAAACGGAAAAGAAAACGGCATAATGCAGTGGTGGCATCCTAACAAACAATTGGCACAAAAACGATTGTTTGTGAATGGCCGTAAAGAAGGTGTGCATATGGGCTGGTGGCCAAACGGTAAAAAACAGTTTGAATACCATTTTACTAACGATGAATATGAGGGCGAAGTGAAAGAATGGTTTAGCAATGGCACCGTGTTCCGCATATTTCATTACGCCGCCGGGCACGAAGCCGGGAGCCAAAAAATGTGGTGGGAAGATGGCAAGATACGCGCAAACTACGTAATAGTTAATGGCGAAAAATTTGGTTTATTTGGGCAAAAACTGTGCGTAAACGATGTAAAAAACTAATGGGAAATAACAAGGTAATACTACTTATATTGCTGCTTACTGCATTGGCTTGCACACCCAAAAAGCCCGCCGACGTTAAACTTCCCTACTTTAACACGCCCGATTTTACGCCCATTTGGCTGGATAAGAGTACGGCCGAATATCAAAACCTACACACCATACCTGCCTTTAGTTTTACCGACCAAAACGGAAACAGCATAACCAACCAAACCGTAAATAATAAAATTTATGTGGTTGATTTCTTTTTTACCCGCTGCCAAAACATTTGCCCTAAAATGACGGGCAATATGGCCAAAGTATCCGCCGCCTTTATCGGCCATCCCAACATACTGATGCTTTCGCACTCGGTTACTCCCGAACTGGATAATATTGCAGTACTGCGCAACTACGCCAAGCTTAAAAACGTAACCAACCCCAATTGGCACCTGCTAACCGGCGATAAAAAGCAGATATATGATATTGCCCGAAAAGGCTACTTTGCCGATAACGCCATTGGCTACAATAAAGATTTTAACGAATTTTTGCACACCGAAAACTTTATCCTCGTTGACGGGCAACACCACATCCGTGGTGTATACAATGGCACTATTGATTTTGAGATAGACAATTTAATAAGGCACATCAAAATTTTAGAAAAGGAAGTGGATTGAAGGGAATGGAAGATGGGTAAGGGGGGATATTGTAAGAAATTTATCGTGATAAAAATCCCAAATCTCGCATTTCCAAAACCACATCTTCCATATTGCCTGTTCCATCTTCCATTGCCGACCGTGGTGTTTAAAGCGTATTAATTTAACCCTGTTTTTTAATTAATTTGTGCCGGGCTTTTATATCCAAACCTAATCCGCTATTTTCATCGTGATGAATCAAGTTAGCCGTTACCTTCACCATTTTGTTGCGCTAATTTTCCCCGAGCTATGCCAGGCCTGCGGCGCAAGTTTGATAGCCGCCGAAAAGGTAATTTGCATTAACTGCACTTACAATTTACCTTATACCAATTTCCATCAACAGCCCGATAATGTGGTGGCCCGGCAACTTTGGGGGCGCATTAACTTGCAGGCTGTATATGTGCTGCTGTATTTTGTAAAGGGCGGCAAGGTGCAAAACATGATGCACCGGTTTAAATATAACAACATGCCACAAATTGGCAACCGCCTGGGGCAAATTGCAGGCGCCCAGTTGGCCGGGGCTGCCGCATACCAAAATATTGATGTTATAATACCGGTGCCTTTGCACCCAAAAAAGTTAAAACAAAGGGGTTATAACCAAAGCGAAAGATTTGCCGACGGCTTATCCGAAAAAATGACTGCCCGGGTTGACACAGGCAGCCTTATCCGGGTTAAACATACCGATACCCAAACAAAAAAATCGCGCTTTTCGCGATACGAAAACATGAAGGAAGTGTTTACCGTACTGCATCCCGAAAGGTTAACAGGCAAACACGTTTTATTGGTTGATGATATTATAACCACCGGCTCTACCTTAGAAGCCTGCGGTTTAGAGTTGCTCAAAATACCGGGGCTTACGCTAAGCCTAGCCGCAATTGCCTACGCCGAGTGATGCAAACCACGAGCAAAGCACCCTGTATATAAAAACATTAATCTTTAGAGTACCTGCTAATTTTATCGTAAAGCGTTTTTTGGTCAAAGGGCTTTAACACATAATCGTTCATGCCGGCTTCGTCTATCAAATCCATTTGGTTGGTAAGCATAGATGCCGTAAGCGCTATAACAGGCAATTGTTGGGCATATGCATTATCCTTTGCACGTAATATACGGGTTGCTTCCAGCCCGCCCATTTCGGGCATATGTATATCCATCAAAACCACATCATAATTATGGTTGGTTTCAATTTTATCAAGGGCCTGCAAACCGTTCTCCGCAAAATCGGAGGTAGCACCCCATTTTTTTAGTACTTTATCAATCAATAACCTGTTAATATGGTTATCGTCAACAACTAAAACGTTTAGTTTTAGCCCTATTCTAATTTCACTGGTATTGGTATCCAAGGTATTTTTTCCTTTATTAAATGTTATTGTAAACCAAAATTTTGAACTTTGGCCATATACACTCTCCACATTAATGCGCGAATCATGAAGTTCAACAAGGCGCTTGGTAATGGCCAAGCCAAGGCCCGTGCCACCATATAAGCGTGTAATATTGGCTTCCGCCTGTTTAAACGACTCAAATATGCTACTAATTTTTTCGGGATGGATGCCTATGCCCGTGTCCGACACTTCAAACCTGATGCGCACCTGGTTTTTATTTTGCTCTATTACTTTAAGATCGATTACGATGCCGCCCTTATCGGTAAATTTAAGCGAATTGCCTACCAGGTTTAACAATATCTGGCATATCCGTGTTTTATCGCCCAAAATATATTGGGGTATACTTTCATCAATTTGCGCGTGCAAATAAATACCCTTGGCCTGCGCCTTAAAATTCATTGAATTTATAACGCTGTTAACCAGGTCGCGCATGTCAACATTTATTTTCTCCAGCTCAATATTACCGGTTTCAACTTTAGTAAAATCAAGCACATCGTTTATCAGCGTCATTAAATTATCGGCCGAAAACTTCAAAATACTCAGGTTTTCTTTTTGCGATGGGGCAGGGTTATCATCCATCAACAAATCGGATATACCAATAACTGCATTAAGGGGCGTGCGTATCTCGTGGCTCATTACCGATATAAACATATCTTTAGCCCGGTTTAGTTGTAAAGCCTCCTCTTTAGTGGCAATCAGTTCAAGTTCGGCTTTCTTTTTCGAAGTAATATCAATAATAACCTCAATATACTTGTCAACATCGCCGTTGCTATCTAAAATAATGGAGTTGATAACCGATATCCAGAGCGGTTGCCCGTCTTTACGATAAATGAGCAAATCAACCTCAAACGATTGTTTGGCTTCCGAAAGTTCACGTGCCTTTTGTATAATTGCCAAATCGGTTAATTCGCCCTGCAAAACATCACCAAGGTGCTTATTTTGCACATCCTTTAACTGGTAACCTGTTATAGTTTCAAAGGCATCGTTTATCCAAACTACATTATTATTGGCGTTACTTATCACCACACCGTTGCTAACCTTGCTGGCCACTAACGATAGCTGTTGCAATTCGGCAAGCATTTGCTTTTGGTAAGTAATATCGCGGCCACTGGCATACCAGCTTTGCTGTTTAGAAATTACCGACCAGCTAATCCACCTTACTTCGCCATTTTTGGTTATTATTCTGGTTTCAACTTCATAAGCCTTTTTGTTGTTCCTTAACCCTTCTTCAACAACATGTAATACGCTTTCCCTATCTTCCGGATGAAAAAATATCCATATCGGTTTGCCAATTGATTGCTCCGGCGTAAAGCCGAGTATACGTGTTACCGAATCGTTAATAAGCTCTATGTTAGAGTCCCTATCCATTACGCAATGGATCTCGGGCGAATTATTAAAAAGGTTAAAAAACTCGTTATGAAGCTTTAAGTTCTCCTCGAGTTCCTTTTTTTGTTTTCGCAATTCCAGGTGCGACATTACCTCGCGCGCAAGCGTAGTTAAGGCATCGCGCTGCTCAAAGGTTAGCTTACGCGGAACGCTATCAATAACGCATAACGAACCTAAACGAAAGCCTTTGCTATCAATTAGCGGGGCGCCGGCATAAAAACGAACGTTTGGCTCGCCTGTCACTAAGGCATTATTTACAAAAAGTTCGTTCTCTAAAGCATCCGGAATTTCTAATATCTCATCGCCAAGGATGGTATACCGGCAAAATGCATCGGCACGTGGTGTTTCGGATACTTCTAAACCAACTTTCGACTTAAACCATTGGCGCTCAACATCAATTAGCGAAATTAAGGCGATGGGCACCTCGCAAATATAAGAGGCAAGGCGGGTTATGGCATCGTAATCCCGTTCGGGAAGGGTATCTAATACATGATAAGACTCGAGCGCTGCAATGCGCCCTGCCTCGTTTTCAGCAACAGTAATACCATCTAACACCATAATCTCCTAAAGTTAACTATATAACGGAAATTTCGCCGTTAATTCGTTAACCTTTTTACGAACTTTTTTAATATTGGCTTCACTTTCGTGGTCTTTTATCACCGAGTCTATCAATTCAACAATTTTTTCCATTTCTTTTTCTTTTAAACCACGCGTTGTAATTGCGGCCGTACCCACGCGGATACCCGATGTTACAAACGGAGATTTATCATCAAACGGAACCATGTTTTTGTTAACAGTAATATCAGCCTTAACTAAAGCGTTCTCGGCATCTTTTCCGGAAATATTTTTGTTACGCAAATCAAGCAATATCAGGTGATTATCTGTACCGCCCGAAACGATGTTATAACCAAGCTTAATAAACGCAGCGGCCATTACGGCGGCATTTTTTTTAACCTGTACAACATATTTCATGTAGTTATCGCTTAAAGCTTCGCCAAAAGCGATGGCCTTTGCAGCGATGATGTGCTCAAGCGGCCCGCCTTGCGTACCGGGGAATACAGCCGAATCTAATATAGCCGACATCATTCTAACCTCGCCTTTAGGTGTTTTTAGTCCCCATGGGTTTTCAAAATCCTTGCCTAACATAATCATTCCGCCACGCGGGCCGCGTAATGTTTTGTGGGTGGTAGTGGTAACAATATGGCAATGCGGAAGCGGATCTGTAAGCAAACCACGGGCAATTAAACCTGCCGGGTGCGAAATATCTGCCAAAACAAGGGCACCAACTTCATCGGCAACCTGGCGTATAAATTCGTAATCCCAATCGCGCGAGTATGCCGAAGCACCGCAAATTATCATTTTGGGCTTTTCTTTTAAAGCAACTTCTTTTAATTTATCATAATCAATTAACCCGGTTTCTTTTACCACGCCGTAAAAAAATGGCTTGTACAACTTACCCGAAAAATTTACCGGCGAACCATGTGTTAAGTGCCCGCCATGCGAAAGATCAAAACCCAATATTTTATCGCCAGGTTGTAAACAGGCCAGCATTACTGCTGCATTGGCTTGCGCGCCCGAGTGCGGTTGTACGTTTGCCCAGGCAGCGTTAAATAATTGTTTAGCCCGCTCAATAGCAATAGTTTCTATTTCGTCTACAATTTCGCAGCCACCATAATAGCGTTTACCGGGTAAGCCTTCGGCATATTTATTGGTTGCAACCGAGCCAGCAGCTTCCATAACTTGCTTGCTTACAAAGTTTTCTGATGCTATCAGTTCCAGGCCTTCTTCCTGGCGCTGCAACTCTTCTTCCAATAAATCAAAAATAAGTTTATCTCTTTTCATGAGGGGTTGAATTAATGCCGCAAAGGTAGCCAAATTTTATTTGGTTTAATGAGTTGTTCTATAGAAATTTAGCTATGTTATAGGGCTATAATACAACGCCACATACTAATTATTTTATCAGGTAGGCCCCGCTATAGGGCATGTTATCAGCTTTCCGCCCTTGGCGATATCCAGAAATTGTTATACCCCAGGCCTATCTGTATGTCAACCAATTCTTGCTGAAGCATCTCTAGCACGGCCAAAAAGTTATACACAAAGTGAACCCTGTTTTCCGAGTTTGTACGTATTGCGCTAAAATCGAGCCGTTTGTTAATGGCCAGCAATGCGCTAATAGCCTTCTTTTGCTTCTCAATAGTGTAAGGGTATTGCACCACGGTATGCTTTACTTCCTGGCTTTTGCTTTTGTAACGCGTCATAACCCGGCTATAAACCATCATTAACTTATACAGGTCAAAACTTTCAAGCTCCTCGCCAGGCGCGGCCAATTCGGCAACGGCCTCCATATCCAGGTGTATGGCTCCGCGCTTCTCTTGTTTAAGCCTGTCTTCTTCCAGGGGTTTAAGCTCTTCGCAAACCAATTTAAACTTTTTGTACTCAATAAGCTTGCGTATCAGGTCTTCTTTAAGGTCAATCTCGTTGCCGTCTGCGTCAACTTCGTAGCGTGGTAACAACATTTTGGCCTTAATGCGCATCAGCGTAGCGGCAACAAAAATAAATTCGCTGGCCAGCTCCATATTAAGGCTGTTCATCTGGTGGATGTACGACAAAAAATCGTCGGTTATTTTGGCTATCGAAATTTCGTGTATATCCAGCTCATCCCGCTCTATAAAGAACAGAAGCAGATCAAACGGACCTTCAAACTGGGGTAAATGAATTTCGAAACCTTCTTCAACCATGATTAGCCTCCAAAAATAAACGTTTTAAAACAAGTAAGGCATTAAAAATAGCAAAGTATAACAACAATACCTGCCGCCACTGACTTAATTATGTGTTTAGTATTGAGTCGGGAGTCCGCAATATTGAGTTGAACACTAAACCGAATCAAAAAAGCATCATAAAATAAATGACAACGATTTGTCATGGTTTTTAGCAACTAAATAACTTAATTTGTATCTTTAATCCACACGAACATAATTGATGAAAGTATCTGCGGGAAATTTACTGCAAAAAATTAACTACCCTTCTGATTTAAAGCAACTTAAGGAAGAAGAACTAAAGCAACTTAGCCAGGAGCTCCGTCAGTATATTATTGACATCGTTTCGGTTAATGGCGGCCATTTTGGTGCCAGCTTAGGCGTTGTAGAGTTAACAGTTGCCCTGCATTATATATTAGACACACCTTACGACCAATTGGTTTGGGATGTTGGCCACCAGGCCTACGGCCACAAAATACTAACCGGCCGGCGCGATATTTTTGATACCAACCGCGTTTATGGCGGCATAAGCGGTTTCCCAAAACGCTCAGAGAGCGAATATGATACTTTTGGCGTGGGCCACTCATCAACCTCCATTTCGGCGGCTTTGGGTATGGCGGTAGCATCGCAATACAAAGGCGAAACCAACAGGCAGCACGTAGCCGTTATTGGCGATGGCTCCATGACAGCCGGGCTTGCCTTTGAAGCGCTTAACCATGCCGGTATAGAAAACAGTAACCTGCTTGTTATTTTAAACGATAACAACATGGCTATTGACCCTAACGTGGGTGCCCTTAAAGAGTACTTAACTGATATTTCAACCTCAAAACCTTATAACCGCTTTAGGGACGATATTGCCCGTATGTTGAGCAAAATATCATCATACGGCCCCGATGCGTTTAAAATGGCCAAAAAAATAGAGAAGAGTATAAAAGGTACCCTGCTTAAAAAAAGCAACCTTTTTGAGGCTTTGCAATTTAGATACTTTGGCCCTATTGATGGCCACGATGTTGAACACCTGGTAGGTGTACTGCGCGACCTGCGCGATATACCCGGCCCCAAACTTTTACATTGTGTAACCGTTAAAGGTAAAGGCTATGCCCTGGCCGAAAAGGACCAAACCAAATGGCACGCTCCCGGCTTGTTTGATAAAATAACCGGAGAAATTAAAAAAGCCGTTTACGACAAGCCACAACCGCCAAAATATCAGGATGTTTTTGGGCACACCATAGTTGAGCTTGCCGAAAAAAATGATAAAATTATGGGCATAACCCCGGCTATGCCGAGTGGCTGCTCGTTAAATATCATGATGAAGGCCATGCCTAACCGCGCTTTTGACGTAGGCATTGCCGAACAGCACGCAGTAACTTTTTCGGCAGGGCTGGCTACCCAGGGCCTGGTGCCTTTCTGCAACATTTACTCCAGTTTTATGCAACGCGCATACGACCAGGTGATACACGATGTAGCTATACAAAAATTAAACGTTGTTTTTTGCTTAGATAGGGCCGGTTTTGCCGGTGCCGACGGTGCAACCCACCATGGTGCTTACGATTTGGCTTATATGCGCTGCATACCCAATATAACCGTATCGGCACCTATGAATGAGGAAGAACTGCGCAACCTCATGTTTACCGCACAGCAACAAAACATGGGCCCATTTGTTATACGCTACCCGCGTGGCAACGGTGTAATGGTTGACTGGCAACGCCCAATGAAAGCAATACCCGTAGGCAAGGGCCGTAAAGTTTGCGATGGTGAAGAAGTAGCCATATTATCAATAGGTGCCATTGGCAACGAGGTTGTAAAGGCCTGTAGCCAACTCAATACCGAAGGCTACCATCCCGCACATTACGATTTACGTTTTGTTAAACCACTTGACGAAGCCCTGCTGCACGAGGTTTTTACCAACTTTGATAAAGTAATTACCGTTGAAGACGGCTGCCTGCAAGGCGGAATGGGCAGTGCCGTTATTGAATTTATGAGCGACCATAATTACCACGCCCAAGTAATACGCCTGGGTATACCCGATAAGTTTATTGAACATGGCGAGCAACCCGAGCTTTGGGCCGAATGCGGCTTTAACGCAACCGCAATTGCAACCCAGGTTAGAAACGTTGCCGTAAATCGCACTACACAAACTATAGCTTCGTAAGGTTTTTAAATATTACTTTCAATATCTGGCCTAATCAAAAAACTGCACTATGTTATAGTTTGCTATTTTGTTAGCCAAGCCTAAAGGACTTATGCCTGAGTCATTTTCATTATCGGGATTAGCCCCTTTGGCGAGTAATAGTTTAATTATCTCGCCGTTACCTTTTGAGGCAAATACTGCTCTCCACAGTGCAGTGTTACCATAGTCATCTTTAGTTTCTACGTTCGCACCTTTCTCAATAAGCAGACCAACTACAACAAATTTTGAGTTTTGCACAGCATAATGTAATGGGCTCCATCCCTTGTTGTCTTTCAAATCAATATTAGCCTTACTTTCTAACAGTAAGGCTACCAAATCATCAAAGCCAGCAATAATGGCATGAAATAACATAGTCCGATCATTATTATCTACTAAGTCAATATTCAGAGTATTCACCCAACTATTGATAACGGCTATATTGTTAACGTATATGGATTTAACAATCTCGTTTGGCAACTTAACTGTTTTTTTTCCTTTAATCATTACTCCACCTTATACCTGTAAACTCTCCTAACCATATTACCGTCGGTATCAATACCTTCAATTACGGCGCGGTAAGTTCCGGGGTTATCGGCGTTAAAAAATTCTACGGCTGCTTTGCCGTCTTTATCGGTTATGATGTTGGCGTTCCAGTAAATGGTGCTGCGTAAATCGGCAATGCTCTTGTTAATCTTAGGGTCGTCGTAGCGTGGTGCGTAAAACTCACGGGCCTTGTAAAGCCCTTTGGGTTTAAAGCTTAATACGCCATCTGCCGACACTTCCTGCTTACCCCACGAATCGGCATAATCTTCGGGTGTTTGTTTGGATGTTACCAGCAATACGCCGCCTTGCCCCCGGCTGCCATATATTACAGATTGTGCTAAATTTAACACCTCAATACTTGCTACGGTACTAATATCAATATCATCAAGTGTGTAGGGCTGGCCCGGAACACCGTCCATGGGGTTTCCATCCAACACAATCATCATCGTACCCGTTCTAGACGATGCAACATGCGTTATCGGGTTTATAGTAACGCCCGGCACACCAACCATAGCATCTATCAACCGCAAGTGCTGCGCTAACTTATCGGCTTTTACAATCCACTCATGGTTATTACCGGCATTTAAATTATCGGTATGCCTTAGTTCCTGTTTCTTATCTTTAATATTTACTTCCTTCAATACATTGGTTTTGCTCGTCATGCCGTATTTCGAAAACTCGTCGTATTGCTTTTTACTATTTTTAAGGTAAGTTACCATGGTGCTGTTCACATCCGCGTCGGTAACATATTTGTTTTTGCCAATAGCGGGGGGCTTTATTTTATCTAACACAACAACCACGTTATCGCCGTCCTTTTTTGTACGGCCCTGTAGCCTAAACTTGCTGCTGTCTGCAAAAGTAAGGTCGTTAAACAAAAACCTGCCTTGCTCATCGCTCACGGTGTTCATCACTTCCATGTGGCCCATATTTGTAATCAGTATAACTTTACCATTTGCAATAGGCTTGCCACCCGGGGTTTTAATGGCACCGCTAATATCAAGGCCTTTTTCGGGCTTAAATGCAAGTGCGGGTAAGTTATCGGTAAGCACATCTTTCCATTCAAATCTGCGGTAACCTTGTGTAAGCATCAAAATATCTAAATCGGTTTTAGCCTTGTCATTATCGCTAAAATAATAATTGGGTTTCTCAATATACCCTTTAATTTCGGATGTGAGCAGCATGTTGGCTAAAATGGAGTTTTCGTCATCCTCGTTAACAGCTACTTTGGTTTCATCGGTTATAGCTATCGAGAAGGCTCCTAATGCGGGTTGATTATCGGGATGCTTGGCTTCAACATTTAAATTTACCTTTTCGCGGGGTTTGTAAGTTTCTTTGGTGCTGTTTACATTCAGGCTAAGTTGCTCCGGGTTTTGTATAAATACGATGCGCTCGTTCAAAGGCTCGCCCTTAGCCGAAAAAAGCGTAAACTGTGTGATACCGGTGGGGAAACGACTTTTAGCAATACTGGTTGTAAACACGGTTGATTCGAGCTTGCTTTGAGCCGTATAAACCACATTGCCTGCGCATTGCGCCACCAAATTAATTTCGGCGTTTTGATTTTGCTGAAAAGTGGATTGGCTTAGTGCTACTTTAACCGTGATGTTGGCTGCCGTGCTGTTGTTAAAAACACTAAGTACGTAACCATCGTTAGCGGCCAGCGGCAGGTTCACGGTGCCGTTGCTGCCATCCGGATAGGTAAGTTTAGCAGTATATTTTCTCCCTGTTTCGGGTGTCAAAAAAAACATACCCATTCCCGCATGGGCCGTTGTAACAAAGGCAACTTCTTTACCCTGATCGTCAAATACCGAACCCTTAATTTCTGTGCCCAGGCCGTTGCTGCCAACTGCTTTAAAGGCTACCTTGCTACGCACGCCGTTAACAAGGCTGCCGCTTTCCGGAAAAAACTGCACATCAACCTTATCTGCCGCAGGCTTCACGGTAAGCACGTTGGTAACCACCTGTTTGGGGTCAATTTTAATGTGGGTAGTGATAGCGGTATTTTGAGCATCGGTGCTGTTCAAAAAGCTAAAACCTAAATCGCCGCTAATATTGGTAACACCCTTGCCTTTAATAATTGATGGAGGGCTATCATGCTTAACTTCGTAAGTTACATCCCGCCCAATATAGGGCTTGTCGTCAATAGTCGAATAATGGATAGTGCCATCCACCTTGGTTTGGTTACCCAGGTTGCTATAAACATAGCTGGCCTTTGTAAATACAGCATTGATAATACCATTGGCAATGGGGATATTAATTTCAAAAAAGCAAGGCTTGGGCGCATTACGCATCCAGTTGGTATAGGCGCGTAAGCGATAATTACCTTCTTTTAACGAGTCGGTAAGTTTAATATCGCCCCAGGCAAGCCCTGCTATAACGGGCAATTTAAACGCCCGCTGCACCGAATCCCTATCATTAATTAATTCAACATTTAATACCCCGCTTATTTTAGATAATACATGGTTGCTGCCGGTAGTAATATAGGCCTTAAACCAAATATCATCGCCAGCGGCATAATAGGGCTTATCAAGCTGCAGGTAAACCTTTTCGCTTGCAAATTTCAAATCGTAGGCATTTAATTTTGCACTTATGGTTTTAACCAAACCAGTATCGGTACAAGCTGCCGGGTTTAGTGTTTTGCCAGGGGCGGCTAAAGCGCCTAAGGGCAATAACAGCATTAAAAATATATAAAATTTGTTCATTGTTGGTTTAGCCTGAAATTTATAATACTAAATTATTGCACTTTATACCTGTACACTTGCCTGCCTATATTACCGTCGTTATCAATCCCTTCAATTACGGCGCGATATGTTCCGGGGCTGTCGGCGTTAAAAAAATCTAAACCGGCAAGCCCGCTTTTATCCGTAATAATATTGGGGTTCCAATAAATTGTGGTGCGCAAATCGGCAACGTATTTATTGGTTTTAGGATTATCATATTGCGGCGAATAAAACTGTCGCGTTCTTTCATAACCTATAGGGCTATACGTTATTATACCCGGAGCATAGCGTTTGTAGCCGTAATTGGGCTCGCCGCGTTTGGTAGTAACAACCAGCACACCACCCCCGCCTTGCGAACCGTAAATGGCAGTTGTACTCCCGGTACGTAAAACTTCAACACTTTCCACATTAGAAGGCGAAAGCTGATCCAAAAAGTCCGAATCCATTTGCATACCATCAACCACAATTAACATGGGTATGTTAGGGCTGCGGGTTGAGTAGGCCACCCCGTTTCTAAAATTAACAAAATTTATTTTTCCTAATAAACACTGTGTTAGGGTAGCACAGGCATCAAGCTGGTCGCTTTTAACAACCTGGTCGGCGTTTCCTACCCCGTTTAAATTACTGGAATATTTCAGCACTTCCTTTTTTTCGGATATGGTTACCTCTTTCAAAAAGCTCGATCGGGTAACCAAACCATATTTTAAAAAGTCGTCGTATTGCCTTTTGCTGTTTATTAAATAAGCGGCCATGTTGCTGCTTATATTAACCTCTACATCGCCCTGGTTTCTGTTTTTTGTAACCGACTGCGGCAATACATTGGTTAACTCAATTTCAACATTTTTGCGCCCTTTTTCGGTACGGGCCTGTACCACAAATTTTACACTATCGGTAAAAACCAGGTTTTTAAAAGCAAAATGGCCCTGCTCGTCGGCAACGGTATCAACCATAAATATCCCCCCGGTGGTAGTTAGTAAAGTTACTTTGGCACGCGGTATAGGCTTGCCGCCGGGCGTTTTAATATTACCCGTAATGTTTAACGATTTTTCGGACGGGTAAATCGGCGGCGAAAAACTACCAGCCATTATTTGCTTCCACTCAAACCGGCGATAACCCTGGGTAAGCATTAACAAATCAAGATCGGATGTGGTTTTTTCGTTTACGTTGGCAAAGTAATAATTTGGTTTCTCTATATAGCCCTTAATATCCGACGATAGCAGCATACTGGCTAGAATGGTATTTTCGTTGCTCTCATCAACCGGCACTTTGGTTTCGTCAATAACCGATACCGAAAAAGCACCGGTTACAGGTTGGCCAGCACTGTTTTTGGCTGCAATGCTCATCTTAACTTTTTCGCGCGTGGTGTACACTGCCTTAGCTGTAGTTAACGCTATATTTAACTGCGGCGCATTTTGAATAAATATTATGCGCTCGTTTAACGCTTCGCCTTTTGCCGAGAACAGCGTAAACTGCACAATGCCGCTTGGGAAACGGCTGCGCGGAACACGCGTTGCAAAAACAGCCGAACTCAATTTGGTTTTAGCAGCATATAAAATTGCACCTCCGGATTGCGCCACCAAACTAATCTCGTTATTTTGATTTTCCTGAAAGGTTGCATCACTTGCGGCTATCCTCAGTGTAATATCATTTTCGTTGCTGTTATAAACGCTTAAAACGTAGCCACGAGTTGCCACTACAGGCAAGGCAACAGTACCCTCGCTCCCATCGGGATAGGTAACTTTGGCAACATATGTTTTACCTGCCTCGGGTATCAGGGTAAAAACACCCATACCCAAATGCTGGGTAGTTATTTTAACAATCTCATTATTTTCCGTATCAAATATGGCCCCCTTAATATCAACACCTAAACCATCGGCACCAACTGCTTTAAAGGCCACCTTACTACGCACACCGGCCACCAGGTTACCACTCTCGGGGAAAAACTGCACATCAACCTTAGCCGATGTTGCTTTTATAGGCAGTGTTTTAACCACGGGTTCCTGTTTGGCATTTAACTTAAAACGGGTGGTAATGCTGCCGCTTTTAAACGTTGGCGTATTGTTAACAAAACTCAAATTAATATTGCCCTTATCATCGGTTATGCCTTTGCCTTTGGTTATGGTGCGGTTATCAAGTTGCACCTCGTAACTTACATCTTTACCGGTGTAGGGTTTACCATCAATATCGGCGTAGTTAATTATTGCGCTAACCTTTTGCTGGTTATTTTGACTGGCGTAGTTATAAGTTACTTTGGTAAAAACGGTATTGCTTATGCTATTGCCAACCTGTATAGTTTTATCAAAAAAATATTCGTCGCCTGCGTTGCGCATCCAGTTGGTGTAGGCGCGTATGCGGTAATTGCCTTCTTTTAGCGAGTCGGTTAATTTAATACTTCCCCAACCCAAACCGTAAGTAAGCGGTACCTTCAGTTGTTTTTTTATAGAATCCTCACTGTTTATAAGCTCAACATTAAGCAACCCACTTATGGTTGATAGCTGATGTTTATCGCCCGCGGTTACATAGGCTTTAAACCAAATCTCATCGCCAACGGCATAATAGGGTTTATCTAAATGCAGGTAAACCTTTTCTTGCGGCTGTGCCAATGTCCATGCGTTTAACTGCGTGGCAATTTTTTTGATGATGTCATCGTCGTCAAACTTAGCGAAGCCAAACAGGCATGCTATACCCCCAAGCAAAAGGGCACCAACAATTATTTTCTTCTGTTTCATAGGTTGGTTTAAATATCGGTATAAAAACAGTGAAAACAAATACCGGCTAAGAAGAGGCGGAAAGAAGAGGCAAGACGTAAGAATCAAGAAGTAAGAGCCAAGAAGTCAGGAGTCAGGAACAAGAAAATCCTTTTCGCCAGTGCTGCCTTCCAGGAGTAGCAAAAACGGGCCTCATTTCAAAACACCACAACGCTCTTGATTCTTGACTCTGGGCTCTTGATTCTGGACTCTTGGCTCTTACTTCTTGCCTCTTTCCCTTAAAACTTATTTTTCCACATCATACTTTCTACGGGCCGGGTTGTTGGGTTATTGTATTTGGCGTTGCCTTTGGCATTGTACAGGTTTTCTATTTCGCCTTCAACAACAAAATAAATAAGCTGGCCAATAGGCATACCGGCGTAAATGCGCACAGGCTGCGTGGCCGATATTTCGAGCGTCCAGGTGTTGCAAAAGCCCACATCGCCCTTACCTGCCGTGGCATGTATATCAATACCCAGCCTGCCCGTGCTCGATTTCCCTTCCAAAAAAGGTACATGGGCGTGGGTTTCGGTGTATTCAACAGTTACACCAAGGTATAGGGTATTGGGTTGCAGCACAAAACCGCTTTTAGGTATTTCAAAATGTTCTATCTCGTTATGCACTTTAGCATCAAGCGTCCGGCTGGTATAATTGGCCAAATATTTACCCAAATGCACATCGTAAGAGTTAGTGCCAAGCATCTCCCGGTTAAAAGGTTCAATAATAATATTGCCTTTATCAATCTCCTCCAAAATGCGTTTATCCGATAAAATCATATACTTGTGTAGATACGCCTAAATTAGAATTATTTGATATAATTTTGCACCTTATTTGCAATTTACTTTATGGCTATAGCATTCAGGATGCAGGTTGATGATGATACCGAGTTTGCCCTTTGGAAAATAGAGGAGCAGGCCGACGAATTGTATAAACAACTACAGTTAAACGCCACCGAACAGGCCTATGTTGAAATGCTGGGCAACGGCAAGCGACACCTGCACTGGCTGGGTACGCGGGTATTATTACGCACCATGCTCAATACCGACCAATATATTGATTGCCAGGTTGACGAGCACGGCAAACCATACCTGGTAAATATACCTTACCACATCTCGTTAAGCCACTCGTTTGATTATGCCGCCGTAATGATAAGCAAAAGCAAGCCCGTTGGTATTGACATTGAACTGGTGAGCAAAAAAGTAGAGCGCATTGCCCACAAGTTTATGAACAAGCAGGAACTTGCCTTAATTGAACCCGACCATAAAATTGAGCAACTATACGTTTGCTGGTGCGCCAAAGAGGCCGTTTATAAATGCAATGGCCGCAAGGTAATTTCGTTTTTAGACCACATTAAGCTTGAACTGCCCGGCTGGCATCAGGCTGGTACCATTAAAGCTAAAATTATAAAGGGCACCGAGGTAAACCTGAGTTTTAACGTGAGCTATATGCCTTTTGGCGATTATATGATTGGTTATGTTAAGGGCGAATGATGAAGAATAAACAGGTAATTTTACAAGACTGGGGTTTGATTGATTACAAACAAGCCTGGCAAAAACAAGAAGAGGTATTTGCCAAAACTGTTCAAACCAAAATAGAAATCCGTAATAAAGAAACCGAGTTGCCCGGCAGTACAGCGAATTTACTAACGCCAAATTACCTTGTTTTTTGCGAGCACCCGCATGTTTACACCCTGGGCAAAAGCGGCAAACCCGAGCATTTACTTTTAGATGAACAGGGCCTGCAAGATAAACAAGCTACCTACTACCCTATTAACCGCGGTGGCGATATAACTTACCACGGGCCCGGGCAAATTGTTTGTTACCCCATCCTCGATCTGGATAATTTTTTTACCGATATACACCTTTACCTGCGCACGCTCGAAGAGGCCGTTATTTTAACAATGGCACAGTATGGCTTAAAAGGCGAACGATACGAAGGTTACACAGGCGTTTGGCTTGATGCCGGCATCCCCGCCAGGGCGCGCAAAATATGCGCCATGGGCGTGCGTTGCAGCCGCTGGGTAACCATGCACGGTTTAGCGTTTAATGTAAATACCAATCTGGATTATTTTAAAAACATTGTTCCGTGCGGTATTGATGATAAAGCAGTAACATCTATGCAAGCCGAACTGGGGCAACCGGTAAATATAAATGAAATTAAAAAAACCTTACAGCACCATATTTCCGTATTATTTGAAATGGATGTGGTATGAAAACCTATTGTATAATTTTATTGAGCCTTACAGCCTTAATTGGCTGTAATAATAAACCTATGGAAAGTTACCAAACCAACACTGCCAGCCAACCGGCAAGCAACACAACACCGCTTAAAGGCCCTTACACCTACCTTGCCCTTGGCGACTCCTACACCATTGGCCAATCTGTTGATATCAAAGATCCCTTTCCCTACCAGCTTCAAAACATTATGGCTATAAAGGGATTTAACGTAACTACACCCAATATAATTGCCGTTACCGGATGGACCACCGGCGACCTTAAAAACGCCATACAACAAGCCGGCCTTAACCAGCAATTTGATTTTGTTACCCTGCTGATTGGCGTTAACAACCAATACCAGGGCAAAAGCCAAACCGATTACCGCACCGATTTTGTACAACTGCTTACCACCGCTATTGGCTTTGCAGGCGGCAACAAGCAAAAGGTATTTGTATTGTCAATACCCGACTATAGTGTTACACCATTTGCAGCATCGGCCAACAAAGCAAAAATTGCTACCGAGATTGACCAGTTTAACGCCATTAATAGCGACGAAAGCACCAAGGCAGGGGTTAATTACCTCGATATTACGCCCATATCCCGCCAGGCTGCCGCCGATGCATCGTTAATTGCTTCGGATGGGTTGCACCCTTCGGCAAAAATGTATGCGCTTTGGGTTCAGCAATTGAGTGTACAGGTGGCAGGCCAGTTGGGCAAATAGCTTTAAAGTACCTGCCCATATATGCATTTTAACAGTTAATATATTGATTTTATCATGGCGCGGGGTTAGCAACAGGCACCTGTAAGGCTTCATCAATTGTTTTGGTTAGCCAGTATGGATTGGCATACTGAAACGAAACGCTTGAGAAAACAACTTTGCCATCTTTATTAACCACAACATTGGTTGGGTATAACTTAACGCCGTACTTTTCGGCAACAAAACGGCCGTCATCAATAATATGGTAGTTAAAGGGGGTGGTTTTAATAAACTCTTTGATGTCGTATTTTTCGTCTAAACATACGGCTAAAAACACAACATCTTTATTATCCTTATAATGCTCAACCAGTTTATTCAAATCCGGAATTTCGGCACGGCAGGGCGGGCAGCCAATAAACCAAAAGTTTATTACCAGCACTTTGCCCTTCATCTTTTTCAAATCAAATTTTTCGCCGTAAATATCCTTTTCGTTAAAGGGTTTAAAAATATCTCCTGGATGAAATTGGGTACTTTCGTTAGGTTTTGCGGGCTCAACAAAATTTGGCTTCGAAGGGTCAGTTGATTGGGGCCGTGGGGCTGTAATATATCTTACCTGTGTTTTGGTTTTACGGTCAATGGGTTGGCCGTTGGCATCAAACAAAGGTACAAGTACGTACTCCGGCTTTCCATCCGTTCCTTTTTTAATGCCAGCTTGTTTAATGATGTATTTTCCAGTCCTCATCATCGCACTCCACTCCTGGTAGCCGTATTGTTTACCGGCAGTATCTTTAACCACTGTATTTTTATCGAGCACAAAACGCGTTGTGGTTAATGCTGAAGGCATTGGCGGTGCTTGCGCCAAACAAAAGCCCGATATAAAAACTGTGAATAAAACAAAGAATGATAAGTTTTTCATGATGTTAATACATATTGTTAGTAAAAGTAATGGGTGCTAATAAAACGCTCATCCATAACCATGTATATATGCTATAATTATTATCGATTTTAAAAAAACCTAAACAACACAACATTAACCGTATAATAAAACGGTTAACACTCAGGCAAACTTAAAGGTATCTGGATGGCCAGGCCACCGTCCGACGTTTCTTTATACTTGGAGTTCATATCAAGCGCAGTTTGCCACATGGTTTCAACCACGGCATCTAAACTCACTTTAGCATTATCGGGGTTACTTTGCAGGGCCAGTTGCGATGCCGTTATGGCCTTAATGGCACCCATGGTATTACGCTCAATGCAAGGCACCTGTACCAGGCCGCCAATAGGGTCGCAGGTTAGGCCCAGGTGGTGCTCCATTGCAATTTCGGCAGCCATAAGCACCTGCCTTTGCGTACCGCCCAGGCTCTCGGTTAAAGCTGCGGCGGCCATTGCCGATGATACACCTATTTCGGCCTGGCAACCACCCATTGCTGCGGATAGCGTTGCACCTTTTTTAAATATGCTCCCAATTTCTGATGCAGTAAGCAAAAAACGAATGATCTTATCTTCGGCAAAGCCATCGCAAAATACAATGAGGTATTGTAAAACTGCGGGCACCACGCCTGCCGCACCATTGGTTGGCGCCGTAACCACCCTGCCGAACGACGCATTTTCTTCGTTAACGGCAAGGGCAAAACAGCTCACCCAATCCAGCGTGTATTTAAAACCGTTGCCGCCTTCGCGGATGGCTTTTATCCAGGTTTCGTAATTGGTATAACTGCGGTTGCCCAGCAATTTCTTATTTAGCGCAGCCGCCCTGCGGTTAACATTTAAACCGCCCGGTAAACTGCCCCCGGTATGGCAACCACGGTAAATGCACTCGTTTAGTACCCTGAATATATTGAGCACACCGCTCCGGGTTTCCTGCTCGCTGCGCCAGGCCAGCTCGTTCTCCATCACCACATCGGATATTTTAAGGCCGGTTTTGATACACCAATGCAGCAAATCGTTTGCTTTTTCTATGGGGAAGGGCAAGTCAACCTCCGCCTTTAACGACGACGCATTTTCACCATCCTTTACAACAAACCCACCTCCAATAGAATAAAATGTTTCAGAAACGGCCCTACCCGTACTTAAAAAAGCCTGAAAAGTAACCGCGTTAGGATGCTGCGGCAGGCTCTCGTTAAAAAGAAACAACAGGTCGTCGTCCTTAAAAAAGCTCACGGGCTTAACACCACCCAATTCCAACCGATTATTTACGCCAATTTCGGCTATCTTGTTATCTATCTGGTTAACATCAAAGGTCACCGGGTCATCACCGCTAAGGCCCAACAATATGGCAATATCAGTACCGTGCCCCTTGCCTGTTTTAGCCAGCGAGCCATAAAGCAATATTTTGATTTGCACTACCGATGATAAAACACCCGTATTGTTCAAAATTTCAACAAACTGTTGAGCCGCGCGCCAAGGCCCCAACGTATGAGAACTTGACGGGCCTATACCTATTTTAAAAATATCGAATACAGAAATTTGTTCGCGTTGCATAGCATGCGAATTTACGATATTATATCATTATTAAATTTTTGCAAATTGTTTAGTTATTGTTAAATGGTATCTGTTTTTTTCATATTTTGCAGAGAATTAAACCTGTTCAAAAAAAATTAAAAACTCAACAACATGAATTATTATTTAACCGTTTTAAAAAAGTATGCGCAATTTAGTGGCCGTGCCAGACGCGCCGAATACTGGTATTTTACCTTATTTAGTGTTATTATCAGTATTATTTTAGCAATAATTGATGCCGCTATCGGAGGTAAAGCCCTTCGCAGCATTTATTCATTAGCCGTATTGTTACCAAGCATTGCAGTTGGAGTAAGAAGAATGCACGATGTTGATAAAAGCGGTTGGTTTATATTGATTCCCTTTTACAACTTAGTATTGGCCTGTACAAATGGAACCCCTGGTGATAACGAATACGGTGCTGACCCTAAAGGCGGAACCGGCTTTGGTGCCAGTGACTACCAAAAACCTTATGACATAAACCCTGCTTAAAAAGCATGTTTTGTAACATTATATTTTGCAGCTATTTGAACACCATCAAATGGCTGCAAAATTTTATGATACCTTGCCCTCTAAAAAAACTTACAGGGTTTGATTGCCCAGGCTGTGGCTTTCAACGCTCTTTAATTGCCTTGCTTAAAGGCGATGTAATCAACAGTTTCTACCTTTACCCGGCTACTCTTCCAATACTTGTTTTTTTGGCACTTTGCGTAACCGATGCACGGTATAAATACGATAAAAACTTACGTATAAAAAGGCCGCTATTTATATTTACAGCGGCAGTAATTGCAATAGCATACGTTATTAAAATGAGTAAGTATAACCCGCTTGCTTAAATATCCTGTTTGGCTATTAAAAAATTGTAGTCGTTTACAATCTTCTCTAAAAACTCATATTCGTTTACATCTGCCGGATAGCTAACATGCAAATGCGCCTTAATGCGCAAAGCCAGCTTGTAAACCAAATTACTGTTGCGGGTTCTATTAAAATTGCGGATCACTTCGTGTATCAATACCACATCCTGATCGGTTAGTTGCATAGCCTCGTTATATGTTGGCTCATAATCTTCGGCTGGCGGGGTAAAAACCAGATCTTTAAATTGTGTAAGTGTTGATGTTTTTACCAATGTTGTACCGGCAACCATATCGCCAATGCGTTGCTTCTTGTCCGAAAACGCTACCGTAACTACAGCAGCCGTGCCCAGGGTTATACCAAAATCAATAATGCGGAATAACCAACGCAATAAATACTGACCAATACCGGGCCTTGCACCATTGAGGCTGATTACCTTTATTTTCATGGAGCGCTTACCTATACTTTGGCCATTTAAAAAAACTTCGGTCAGCAAATCATAAAAAACACATAAACCAAGCCAAACAACAATAATGATAATAAATAACCTTCCGCTTTCAGCGGAATTTTCGGATGAATCTATACCGCTCGGTCCATAAAATGCCACCATTATGGTTATCATAATGGTATACACCACCAAAAATATCATATAATCAATTGCGCGGGCGGCAACCCTATCGCCTAAGCCGGCAACCTGGTAGTCAATATCTATGTTTTGTGAGGTTGTAATTCTTACTGTTTGCATTTAAACAAATATATATTGAACAATGGATTATTTTATGTTTAAAGATTAAATATTTGTTGCTATTTTAACAGAAAAAAAGCAACAAGTATTAAAATATGCGTGAGGCGTTATTTATCAAACAAAATTCGGAACGCTGGAAGCAATATGAAAATATTGAAACACACAACCCCGACGAGCTTGCCGATCATTTTATTACCTTAACGGACGATTTGGCCTATGCCAAAACATTTTATCCGCAATCTAAAACAACGGCTTATCTCAATAAACTCGCGGGTGGTTTCCACCAGTCAATTTACACCAATAAAAAAGAAAAAACAAACCGGATTATTTTGTATTGGAAATACGAGCTCCCCCTGCTTTTCAAAAAGCACCATAAGCAGCTAATGTATTCTTTTATATTTTTCACGGTGTTTTTCTTTATAGGTATCTTATCCGCTCGTTACGACGATAACTTTGTGAGGCTTATTATGGGCGATAGATACGTAAACATGACCAATGATAACATAGCTAAAGGTGATCCTTTTGGGGTTTACAAAAGTCAAAACTCGTACTTAATGTTTTATATGATAGCAAAAAACAATTTGTATATAACTGTTTTTAATTATCTCTCGGGCATTTTTTTTGCCTTGGGTACGCTTTACGTTCTTTTTACTAACGGTGTAATGATTGGTGCCTTTGAGTACCTTTTTGTAAGCAAGGGCCTTGGCCTGCAATCAATACTTGTAGTATGGATACACGGAACGTTAGAAATATCAACCATAATTATTGCGGGTGCCGCGGGTTTGGTTTTGGGTAAAAGTGTTATATTTCCAAAAACATACAAACGTGTGGTATCAATAAAAAAAGGAGCTGTAGAAGGTATGAAAATTACCGTTGGCATTTTACCTATTGTTGTGATAGCCGCTATTTTTGAAAGCTTTGTTACCCGCCATACCGAAATGCCGGTTTGGCTTAGTTTGAGCATTTTAGGTGGCTCATTTTTTTTTATAATTTGGTACGTAGTTATTTACCCTATACTGCTATTTAAAACACTAAACCCTGTTGATATTAATAAAGATGCTACCGAACGTTGAACTAATACAAATACGAAATTTTACCGAGATTGTTGATGACAGCATTCTTTTTTTTAAGCAAAACTGGAAACCCCTTATTAAAACATATTTCACCATATGTGGCTTTTTTTGGATTGCTGGTTTAATTATTGCAGTTTTTAACCAAACACAAATTGCCACGCTGCAAGAAAAAGGCGAATCTATTTTTACCTTAGCTTATTTTTTAACATTGTTTTTCAGTTTTTTAAATTTCACTATCCTCTCGCTAACAGTTTTATCATTTATTTCGTTATACCAGCAAAATGGCAACCAGGCCCCAACCGTTGCCGAGGTTTGGAGCTATGTTAAATATTATATGCTACGGTTTTTTTTCAGCTCGGTTGCATTGACTGCAATATTAGCAGTAGCTACACTTTGTTGCGTGTTGCCCGGCATTTGGTTTACACCGGTATATTTAATGGTAATAACAGTTATGGTGTTAGAGAATGCCAGTCTTGGTTATTCCATCCGTCGCGGTTATGACTTACTTGCACAAAACTGGTGGCACACATTTGGTGTAATTATACTAATGGGCATAATTATATTAGCCGTAATTGTATTGTTGCTTATCCCGGTTACGGTAATTGTTGGGCTAATTGTGGGTTTTACTCAGCTCGACCATAATCATGCTATAACAATTGCTATAGCTTTATCATTTAGCTCGATGCAGTTTTTATATGTACTCCCTATTATAGCAATAGCAGTTGTTTATCATAACTTAAACCAACGGATGGACGATCACAGTTTATTTGAGCGGATTGAAATGATAGGCAAAACCGATAACAACAATCAGCTCCCAACCGAAGAGTACTAAGCTATGTATAAACTGCTCCTTGTTTGTTTACTTATTGGTTTTTCGGTTAAATTAAAGGCTAACGTTTTAAAAACGCCTCCAACGGTAAAGCCCAAAATCAGCACATTAAATATTGATAGTTCAAACGTTAAAGTACGAAGTTTTAAGGCCGCCGAACTTAGCAAATACGCCAAAAGCCCCGAATTTAATTATGATAACGACGTAAAGAAACCAAAATCGGCATGGGATAGGTTTTGGGAATGGATATGGGAAAAAATTGAAAAACTTTTTGGCGGCACAGATTCTGCCTCTAAAGGTTCCAGCCAGGCTGTAAGCTATGGTTTGCTGGCTGCCGTTATTGGTGTACTGGTATACATTATTGTTAAAATGATTGGTGTAGAAAATATATTTAAAAGAGCTTCCAAACAAGTACACATCCCTTACGGCGAATCGTTGGAAAACATACACGAAATTACATTCGACCTTGAAATAGAAAAAGCAACGCAACAACGTAACTACAAATTAGCCGTGCGTTTATTATACCTGCGCAGCTTAAAACAGTTAAACGATGCTCAGCTTATCCATTGGCAAATAGAAAAAACAAACACTGCGTATTTAAACGAGTTAACCAACGCCGGTTACCGGCAGGTATTTGGTGTACTAACCCGGCAGTTTGAGTACGTGTGGTATGGCGATTTCCCGGTTGATGGGCAATCGTTCCAAAATATCAATACCCTGTTTATCGATTTTAAAAACATGCTGCCATGAAAGATCTAAAGTTCTACATCCTGGGAGCAACAATATTATTGGTTTTTTATTTAATGGCCCAATACAACAGGCCAAAAGCTTTAGATTGGACAGAAACCTTAAGCAATACCGATAAAATACCTTTCGGCACTTATGTGCTTTATAATAGAGTAACCGATGTTTTTCCGGGCGCCAGTGTTACGGCTTATCGCGAGCCGGTATATAACGTTGTAACTAACTCCAAGGCAAAAAACGCAACCTATATAATTATTAACAACGTCGTTGTTTTAAACGAATATGATTACGATAAATTAACCCAATACATTAAAAAGGGTAACGATGTATTTATTGCCGCCGAAATTTTTGGTACCTATCTCAATAAAAAGCTAAAAATTTCAACATCTGCTGAACCACAAACCGCCGACCCCATCAGGATAGGCTTTGTTAGTAGATACCTTAATACCTACAAATATGCAGTTGACAAGGGCTGTACCGATAGGTATTTTAGTAAGTTTGATACCGCCCAGGCCGTAGTTATTGGCAAAAACGAAAACGAACATAGTAATTATTTAAAGTTTAGCATGGGTAAGGGTAACCTTTATTTAAACTCAAACCCGTTAATGTTTAGCAATTACAGTATACTGCAAGATCAGGGAGCTGCTTATGTGCCCATTGCCTTGTCGTATCTTAAAAACAATGGGAGCCTACTTTGGGATGAATACTATTCGCGCGGACGCGATGGCGAATCTGATTCATCGCTGCGGGTTTTTATACGTAATAGTAGTTTGCGTGCTGCATTGTATATTGCCCTCTTCAGCCTGCTATTCTTCGTAATATACGAGGCCAAGCGGCGGCAGCGCATTATTCCGGTTATTGAGCCGTTGCGAAACTCAACGTTGGAGTTTGTGAACGTGGTTGGGCAAGTTTATTATGAGCAACGGAATAACAGTAACATCGCCACAAAAAAAGTAACTTATTTTTTAGAGCACCTGCGCAGTAAATATGGCTTAAAAACCAATGTGCTGAATGAAGAGTTTTTAACGCTCCTGGCACAAAAAAGCGGCGTCGACACGGCATTACTGCACGAACTTTTACGCCAGATAACATTTGTGCGCAGCAATGCACCGGTAAACGACAGCGAGCTTATAGCACTTAATAAAAACATAGAACAATTTTACAGTCAATCCAGGTAATAAATATGGAACAGGAATTTTTTGAACAACGTACAGATTTGAGCCGCCTTAGCGACGCTGTAACCCAAATTAAAGCCAGCCTTGGCCAGGTAATTGTTGGCCAGCAGGACAGCATCGACCTGCTGATTGCCGGCATTTTGGCCGACGGCCATATTTTAATTGAGGGTGTACCCGGTATAGCCAAAACACTAACGGCCAAGCTAATAGCTAAAAGTATTGATGCACAGTTTTCGCGCATTCAGTTCACGCCCGATTTGATGCCGTCGGATGTGCTGGGTACCTCTGTATTTAACCCAAAAACTATCGATTTTGAGTTTAAACGCGGGCCCATATTTGGTAACATTATTTTAATTGATGAGATAAACCGCGCCCCGGCAAAAACACAGTCGGCCTTGTTTGAGGTAATGGAAGAGCGTCAGGTTACTATTGACGGCCACAGCTATAAAATGGAAGAACCCTTCATTGTACTGGCCACGCAAAACCCTGTTGAGCAGGAAGGTACCTATCGCCTTCCCGAGGCCCAGCTCGATCGCTTTTTATTTAAGATTGAGGTTAAATACCCGTCCTTAGCCGAAGAAATTACCATCCTCACCCAACAGCACCAACAAAAAACAATCGACCAACTGGCCCACATTAAACCTGTATTATCCGGGCAGGATATTATTAGTCTGCGCCAGCAAGTACGTTCCTTTTTTGTAGAACCTAAACTATTGGAGTTTGTAGCCAAAATAATTCACGAAACGCGCAGTAATAAATCGCTCTTTTTGGGTGGCTCGCCGCGTGCATCCTTAGCTATTGTAAACAGTGCCAAGGCATTGGCCGCCATGAAGGGCCGCGATTTTATAACCCCCGAAGACGTGATATGGGTAGCACCCGCCGTATTAAGGCACCGCATTATGCTTACGCCTGACAAAGAAATGGAAGGCGTTACGCCAGATGAGGTTGTTGCCCAAATTATCCAAAAAATAGAAATACCAAGATAAGTGAAGTCGCTTTTTAGCCTGTACTATAAAAATCTGTTTTTAACCACCCGCTTATTCATCGGCCTGGGTGGTGCTGCGGTATTATACCTTTTGTCGTTCTTTTTTACCTGGCTGGGGCAAATCCCGGCAATATTTTTCTTTACACTTATCGTTTTGTTAATAATCGATTTGTGGATGCTTTACGGCACAAGCAACGGTATTTTCGCCAAAAGGCATGCACCCGAACGATTGAGCAATGGCGACGATAACGAAATTGGTATTTACATAGAAAACTTTTACAACTTTAAGGTTAGCACAGGCATTATCGACGAGATTCCGCACCAGTTTCAAAAACGGGACGTACTTTTCCAAACTACTTTAACAAGCCATCAGCATAAATTGTTAAATTACGTATTGCGGCCCACCAAACGTGGCGAATACGAATTTGGTTATGTACGTGTGTACGTACAAGCGCCCTTGGGCCTCGTTAACCGCCGCTTTAACTTTGAGCAAGGCCAAACACTGGCCGTTTACCCATCATTTTTACAGATGCGTAAATACGAGCTAATGGCTATATCAAACCGCTTAAACGAATATGGCATAAAAAAAATACGCCGCCTGGGCAACAGCATGGAGTTTGAGCAAATAAAAAATTACGTTGCCGGCGATGATTTCCGAACCCTTAACTGGAAGGCATCGGCCAGGCGGGGCGAGTTAATGGTTAACAATTATACCGACGAAAAATCGCAGCACGTGTATTGCGTAATAGATAAATCGCGAACCATGAAAATGCCTTTTGAGGGTTTGAGTTTACTTGATTATGCTATTAATGCAAGCCTGGTACTATCAAGCGTAGCGTTAATAAAGCAGGATAAGGCAGGGTTAATTACCGCGTCAGACCAAAAAGGTGCCGTTATACCTGCCGACAGGCGGCCTACGCAGCTCAATAAAATAATGGAGGTTTTGTATAAAGAGAAAACGCGCTATATGGAAACCAATATGGAGTTGCTTTATACCACCATCCGCAACACGCTTAAACAACGGAGTTTGGTTGTTTTTTTCACCAATTTCGAAAGCATGTCGGCACTGCAAAGGCAGTTGCCATTTTTACAGCGCATTGCAAAGTTTCACCTATTAGTTTTAGTGTTTTTTGAAAACACCGAACTCAAAAAAATAAGCGAACAGCCAGCCTGTAACGTAGAAGGAATTTACATCAAAACCATAGCCGAAAAGTTTGCTTACGAGAAAAAGCTCATCGTTAAAGAGCTTGCCCGCCACGGCATACAATCCATATTAAGTGCACCGCAAAACTTAACCGTGAATACTATTAACCGTTATCTGGAATTAAAGGCGAGGCAGAAAATATAAACCATTACATTCCAGGCAACTTAATACTTGCGCTTTTAAGGTCTTTCAAAATATTTTCGTGCAGGGCAAACCGGGTGGAGCTAAACTGCTCGGTTTTTGTCCATACCTTAACGGCTACCCTCAGCCCATCAACCTCCAGGGCCGATATGCCGGTAATAGGTGCCGGATCGGGCAATACATTTGGTGTTTTAGCTATGGCAGCTAATATTATAACCTTAACCTGTTCAATTTCAACCACGTAACCAAGCTTCAGTTCAAAATCAATACGGCGTTTATTTTCGCGGGTAACGTTGGTAATAATTTCGTTAAAGAGCTTGCCGTTTGGTATAATAACAGCTTTGTTATCAGCAGTAAGAATTTCGGTGTAAAATATCTGGATAGATGTTACTACCCCATCAACGCCTTGCGCAATAATATTATCATCAATAGTAAAGGGTTTAAGCAACAGGATAAATACCCCTCCGGCAAAATTTTGCAACGTGCCCGATAATGCCAAACCTGCGGTTATACCCAGGGCTCCAATAACGGTATTAAAAATGGTTAACTGCACATCCGCAATTTCCATAGCTCCAACAAATAGCAAAATATGCATTGTTGTAATACTTAAACTTAGGAAAAATGGCCGTAACGACGAGTGGATTTGCCTGTGGCTCATGTGGCCGCGAAGCTTGAGCTTTACAAGTTTAATAAACCATAAACCAATAAAGTAAAATGCAGCAGCGAGGATGTATTTTGGGGCGTGTGTAATTGCCCAATCAGATACTTGGGTATAAAACTTGTGAAGGTTCATACCCTAAAGATATTACTATCTAAAGAAAGTTACAAATAATTGTGGCCCTTCTGTTATTGCCCAACCTATTATGCGGTTAGATACATATTTTGTTTTTTCACTTATCGCTTTCATACTTGCTAAATATCAAATGCTGTGCCTTAATTCCTAAATAACTCATTATATATCACAGAGTCCCAAAAATGAGATGCCGATTGCAAAAATGTTACATATAGCATCACATTTGCTTTTTTTGACGGTATGATTAGCCGAGGGTTTAATGCTGCATAAAAAAACCCTGTCCAGTAAACTGAACAGGGTTTGATATATTAAACTTTGCCCGTTAAGGGTAAAGCGGATTGATATTACATCATACCGCCCATACCGCCACCCATTGGTGGATGACCGCCACCTGCAGACTCATCAGCAGGCTCATCAGCCAATACACATTCGGTAGTTAACAACATAGCAGCAATTGAAGCAGCATTTTGTAAAGCTACACGGCCTACTTTAGTAGGATCAATTACTCCGGCCGAGATCAGGTTTTCGTACACATCAGTACGTGCGTTGTAACCGTAATCTGCAGTACCTTCTTTAACCTTTTGTACTACGATAGAACCTTCGATACCTGCGTTTTCGCAAATTTGACGTAATGGCTCTTCGATAGCACGACGGATGATTTGGATACCAGTGTTTTCATCTTCGTTAGCACCTTTTAAATCTTTTAACGATTCAACAGCGCGAATGAAAGCAACACCACCACCTGCAACAATACCTTCTTCAACCGCAGCGCGGGTTGCATGTAAAGCATCGTCAACACGGTCTTTCTTTTCTTTCATCTCAACTTCCGATGCAGCACCTACGTAAAGTACAGCAACACCGCCAGATAATTTGGCAAGGCGTTCTTGTAATTTTTCTTTATCGTAATCTGATGTTGTAGTTTCAATCTGTGCTTTGATTTGGTTAACGCGAGATTTGATCTCTTCTGTTCCGCCCGATCCATTGATAACTGTAGTGTTATCTTTATCAATAACTATTTTCTCGGCAGTACCTAAGTAAGTTAAATCGGCGTTTTCTAATTTGTAACCTCTTTCTTCCGAGATAACAGTACCACCGGTTAGGATAGCAATATCCTCTAACATTGCTTTTCTGCGATCGCCAAAACCTGGAGCCTTAACAGCAGCAACTTTTAACGAACCACGAATTTTATTAACTACCAAAGTAGCCAATGCTTCGCCATCTAAATCTTCGGCAATAATTAACAATGGTTTGCCAGTTTGTACTTGTTTTTCAAGGATAGGCAACAATTCCTTCATCGAAGAAATCTTTTTGTCGTAGATAAGGATGTATGGGTTTTCTAACTCAACTTCCATTTTATCTGCATTGGTAACAAAGTATGGCGATAGGTAACCACGGTCAAACTGCATACCTTCAACAGTTTTAACTTCGGTTTCGGTACCTTTAGCCTCTTCAACTGTAATTACACCGTCTTTACCAACCTTAGCCATAGCAGCCGCAATAAGCGAACCGATAACTTCGTCGTTATTAGCCGAGATAGATGCAACTTGTTTAATTTTGTTGTTGTCATCGCCAACAGCTTGCGATTGCTCTTGCAGGTTTTTAACAACAGCTTCAACAGCTTTGTCAATACCGCGTTTCAAATCCATAGGGTTTGCACCGGCGGCAACGTTTTTAATACCGGCAGTAACAATAGCCTGAGCTAAAACGGTTGCTGTAGTTGTACCATCACCAGCAATATCAGCAGTTTTTGATGCTACTTCTTTCACCATTTGGGCACCCATGTTTTCTAAAGAATCTTTCAATTCAATTTCTTTAGCAACAGTTACACCATCTTTAGTGATAATTGGCGAACCAAACTTTTTATCTATAATTACATTTCTGCCCTTAGGGCCTAATGTTACCTTAACTGCATTAGCTAAAATATCAACACCGCGTTTTAAGGCGTCGCGTGCTTCAACATTGTATTTAACGATTTTTGCCATCTTCTTTTTTAAATTTGAATGATTTGATTAACTGAATGATTGATTGTCTATTCAGTATGTAATTTGATTTTTTCTTTATTGAATCGTCAACTTCATCAATGATTTTTATTCAATCATTCAATCCATCAATCCTTCAATCATTAATTTACAATACCGCGTAAACGTCAGATTCGCGCATAATTAAATACTCCTTACCTTCGTAGCTTGTTTCGGTACCGGCGTATTTACCGTACAAAACTTTATCACCAACTTTAACAGTTGGAGCTATTAAAGTTCCGGAATCTGCGTGCCTGCCCGGCCCAACGGCTACTATAGTTCCAACTTGAGGTTTTTCTTTAGCAGTATCCGGAATAAAGATACCAGATGCAGTTTTTTCTTCAGCAGCAGCAGCTTCTACAACTACTCTATCTCCAAGAGGTTTAATGTTTAACGACATAGTTATTTGTTTTAATTTATTATAGTTGTTATAATGATTATAACAGCCAAGCAACACTAATTATGCCATGATATGTATATGGCACATATTGACGGAAGGTTTGTCAAAATTTCATTAAGTGTAAAATATAGTTAGCTCAGGGGTTAATACAGCCGTGTCATGATGTCATGCATAGCAAAAAAAAGGGCTTTAAGAATAACTCTTAAAGCCCTTTCAATTATAAAGCTAATTGCTTACTTGGTTTTTTTGTTCAAATCTGGCAAAGAAGCAGGTGCGCTGTTTACAGGCACACTTGGTTTCGAAGCCTTATCAATTTGCTCCTGGTTTACATTTTCAACCTTGCCTGCACCGGTTTTACCAACCACATTAATAGTTAACGATAATACAATTAATGCAACGGCCAGTATCCAGGTACCTTTTTCAAGGATGTCGCCGGTTTTTTGCACACCTAACAGTTGCGACGAACTGGAAAAGTTTGATGATAAGCCACCACCTTTAGGGTTTTGAATTAAAACAATAAGCCCCAAAAGCACACAAACAATAATGGCAACAATTACTAATAATAACATTTTATTTTATTTAATTTATCTTCTTTTCTAATATTTCAATCTGGGCAACAAAGTAAGTGCTTTTTTCCGGAAATCTCAACAATAATTTTTGGTAAGCTATAATTGCCTTACTATACAACATCTGATCGGCGTATATACCCGCGAGCGTTTCCGAAACGAGGATACTTTTATCTTCCGAACTTTGTTTTGCCTTGTTTTCGTTATCCAGTTTTTCGGTATTAGGCGGTTTTAACTGCGGATCTTTTTCTATAAACCTGTCTATTATTTCGCCACCCTTACGCTTGTTGCGCGTGTTAATATCCAGTTGCTCAACAGATGTAAGGCTAAAAATATTCTCGAAATACTGCTGTTGTAATTCGTCGGGTGCGGGTGCCCGTGGTTCCTGTTGCGGGGCTGGTTTAGGCGCATAAGGCTGGTGCGTATCGGCATGTTCTTTACGGGTTTTATTGAGCCACCACATAAAACTGTACGGTAACGAGTCGTCGTCGTACTTAGCCATCCGCGAATCATCTTCAGCAAACTGAGGTGTAAAATGGTTTGCATTACTTTCAACCATTGGCGCCGGCTCGGGTACAGGCACGGGTTCTGCTTGCATTGGTGCTTGCTGTTGTGGTGCTGTTGTACTCACCATTTCAAATTCAACCTCATCGTTAGCTAACGCCATTTTATCGCGAAAGCGACTGGCCGAAAACGTATATGTTTCTTCGGGTGCGGGTGGCTCGGCAACAGGGGTAGCGGGTTGCGGCTCGCTGGCAATAATTGGGCTATCACTTAATACGGCACCGTATTGGGCAAGCAATATGTCCTCCAAATTATTACTGGCATCTTCTCCTGCTTGGGCCTGCTCCTGCGGGGGGGCTGCATCGGGCATTGTAGTTTTTGGCTCGCGTATTATTTCGCCGTAAATATCTTCAATACCGGTTATCTCATCATAAACCTCATCATCAATTTCTGATGGCAAGGCGGTACCTACAACTGGTTGGTTGCCTATATTAGCGTAAACATAGGGCTCGGGTTGCGCAATAACTTCTTCTTGCTGTGGGGCATACGTTTGGTAAGCTGCCTCATCGGCCAATAATTCGGGTTGTAACGGCTGGTTTGGTACGGTGTTAAAGTATGCTTCTCTATCTTCGGTTTGCCCGTTGGTTGCGGCTGTATCGTTACCTTGGTGATACTGGCCGGGTTCCTCTAAAACTTCTTCCGATTCATGGAAATAGTTTACCGGCTCTGTTTCTTCCTCAAATTGTTTAGCAAAATCGTCAACATCACTTTGCGGTTCAGCTTTATAATCAAGTTCAGTAACCGGCGGGTTTTCTACTTCCTCAATAACGCCTGCCTGCGCATATTTTTTAACCAGCTTTTCGGGGTAGTTAATTAAATTATAAAGTATGGCCCTATCGGATGCATAAGCTGCAGCCGATTTAAGTTTTTGTTGAAAGCCTGCCTGATCTGTAACCTGAATGGCACGGGCAAGCATGGCGCGTAAAATGGCACTTTGCGGATACAGCTCAACCAGCGCCTTTAAGTGTGGGGCATGGATACTGCCAACTTCGGCCGGATTAGCTACAATATCCGAAAAAAACTCTTTATAATTTGTATTTAAAACTTCCACGTTGCTTAAACTACGAATTTACGCCCAATTTGCAAAGGCTCGGTTAAAAATATCTTCCGTCAACTGTTTATTAAGGGCTTGTATCAAAGTTTGCTCCTGTGATGATATATCCCCCGCAAAATCTTTAAATCGGGTGAATGATTCTTCAAAATTATATTTTTTATTGGCAATATTGGTGTATTTGGCCTTTATGGTAATAGTAAGGCGTGTAAGCCCGGCAACGGGTGCCCTGTTATCACTGGTAGCCTGTACCGATGCCGGTGCTATGGTATAACCAGTTATCTGGCCTTCCAAAGTGGCATCAGCCTCGCCCCTAACCAAGCTAAGGCTCGTTTGCGAACGGATACGGTCTTTTAATGCTTCGGTAAATGTTTGGCTCAGATTATTAACCACATAAGGGGCCGTATTCTCAAAAAACGATACATTAATGGTTTTTAACTCCGGGGGTATTGATGCCCCATTCAAGCTTAACTTGTAGGTACAGGCTTGACTTAAGAGCAGTAACGGAAAAATTAACAGCAATATCTTTTTCTTCATCTGTTACAAATTTAATTCTTTGATCTTACGGTACAATGTTCTTTCGGATATTCCCAATTCCTGCGCCGCAAGTTTACGTTTACCACGATGCTTTTTTAATGCCTTACGAATCAAATCAGATTCCTTTTCTATCAGCGACAACGATTCTTCAACTTCTTCGGCATCGTGCGTAATGTTATAATTATCGTTGCCGTTATTATTGCTACTGCCAGTGTTATTATTGTTATGAACGGGTTGTTGCAAAGTAAATTGCGACTCGGCCTTATTTGGTAAATCAATATCGCGGTAAAGTTGATTAATTACCTGCGCATTGCCTGCATAATTGGCCGCTACACCGCCTTGTTCTATAATATCGGCAACCAGTTTTTTTAGCTCAACCATGTCGCGTTTCATATCAAAAAGCACTTTATAGAGGATGTCCCTTTCGGAGAAATCTTCTTTCGGCTGGTTTTCAATACGCATGGGCAGGTTGCGGTTGCCCATTTCGTGCGGTATATAGGTAAGCAGGGTTTGCGCGGTAATGGTGCGGTCGCGCTCAAGCACGGCCAGTTGCTCGGCTATATTTTTTAACTGCCTTACGTTGCCCGGCCACGAGTAGTTAATTAATACCTGCTGCGCAGCATCATCCAGTTGTATAGGCGGCGAGCGGTATTTGGCAGTAAAATCCGAAGTGAATTTACGGAAGATGAGGTAAATATCTTCTTTCCTGTCTCGTAAAGGCGGTATGCGTAGTGGTACGGTATTTAAGCGGTAATATAAATCTTCTCTAAATTTGCCTGCTTTTACGGCTTCGTAAACATCAACATTGGTTGCTGCTATTACCCGCACATTGGTTTTTTCTACTTTAGACGAACCTACCTTAATGTACTGGCCCGACTCCAGCACGCGTAGCAAACGTGCCTGTGTACCCAGCGGCATTTCGCCAATTTCATCTAAAAATATGGTGCCGCCGTTTACGGTTTCAAAGTATCCTTTACGCTCACCAACGGCACCGGTATAGGCTCCCTTTTCATGACCAAAAAGTTCGGAATCAATGGTGCCTTCGGGTATGGCCCCGCAGTTAACGGCTATAAAAGGCCCATGCTTACGCGGACTCATTTGGTGAATGATGTGCGAAAAAACTTCTTTACCACTACCGCTTTCACCGGTTATCAGTACCGAAATATCGGTAGGCGCAACCTGGTTAGCTATATTAATGGCCCGGTTTAACAACGGCGAACTACCGATGATACCAAAGCGTTGTTTAATTTCTTGTACTTCCATTGTTTTAAATAGACTCAAGAATCAAGATGCAAGAATTAAGACTTACCGTCATTACCAAGAATATATTCCCTGAAAGCAAATATCATTCTTTGGACTTCTGCAACCAATTCTAAACACTGGTTCAATTTTTTCTTTATCGCCATACGTGCGCCTTTCACAAATCAACAACTGGGTTTCAGCTTCATATGAAGATGATAATGCCGTTGATAAAAATTCCGCAAAATGTACGTTTGTTCTTTTTCCGGAACCTTCAGCAATATTTGAAGGTACCGAGCACGAACACCTATTTATTTGATCTATAAGATTATATCTTTCTTCAGTAGGCAAGCCTTTACAATAATCATAAGTTAAATCAGTGAAGTCCATAGCCTTCTCCCATATTTTTAGGTTCTTGAAGTTATGCCTCTTCATCTTAATTCTTGGTTCTTGATTCTTGAGTCTTCTTACCTAATCAACTATATGTCCCATTAATGTTGCCGTAGTGCATCTTTCCGCAATTACGTTAACATATTGGCCCGGTTTAAACCTTTCGTCAACCGGGAAAATAACCATAGCGTTTTGATCGCTGCGGCCACAATAATCCTGGTTTGATTTTTTGGAGAAACCTTCAATAAGCACCTTTTGCACCTTGCCAAGCTGCGCTTGTAATCGAACAAGCGAATACTGTTGTTGTTTGGCCACAATTTCTTGCAGGCGCGTTTTTTTAACATCCTCGGGTATGTCGTCGGCAAAACGTTTGGCGGCTAATGTACCGGGGCGCTCGGAGTACATAAACATGTAGGCAAAATCGTACTTTACGTAATCCATCATACTTACCGTGTCCTGGTGCTCTTCCTCGGTTTCGGTGCAGAAACCTGTAATTACATCGGTTGATATTGCGCATTCCGGAATAATGCGGCGGATAGCGTCTATCCGGTCAATATACCACTCACGGGTGTACGTGCGGTTCATAATGTCCAACACGCGGCTATTGCCCGATTGTACCGGCAAATGGATATAGTTACAAATATTATCGTATTTGGCTATGGTGTAAAGCACCTCGTCGGTAATATCCTTAGGGTGCGACGTTGAAAAGCGAACACGCAAATCGGGATTAATGAGAGCAACCATTTCAAGCAATCCGGCAAAGTTAACCGTAGCCTCACCTAAATCCTCTCCAAAGGAGAGGACTTTTTGATTATCCTCTTCGGCTCCCTCTCCTTTAGAGAGGGCGGGGTGAGGCTTTGTCCATTTGTACGAATCCACATTTTGCCCAAGCAACGTTACCTCGCGGTAGCCCTGGTTAAATAAATCGGTACACTCGGCAACTATTGATACGGCATCGCGGCTGCGTTCGCGGCCACGGGTAAAAGGCACCACGCAAAACGAGCACATGTTATCGCAACCACGCATAATAGATACAAATGCGTTTATGCCATTGCTGTTTAAACGCACCGGGCTTATATCGGCATAAGTTTCCTCGCGCGATAGCAATACGTTTACGGCACGCTGCCCGCTATCAACCTGGTCTATCAAATTAGGCAAATCGCGATAGGCATCGGGGCCAACCACAACATCAACCAGTTTTTCTTCTTCTAAAAATTTGGCTTTTAAGCGCTCGGCCATGCAGCCCAGCACACCAACCACCATTCCGGGGTTTTTCCTTTTTGCGCCTTTAAACTCTTTTAGGCGGTTACGCACGCGCTGCTCGGCATTTTCGCGAATGGAGCAGGTATTGATAAAAACTACATCGGCATTATTAAAATCGGTAGTGGTTTCAAAACCTTTCTCAAGCAATATCGAAGCAACTATCTCACTATCCGAAAAATTCATAGCGCAGCCATAGCTTTCAATGTAAAGCTTGCGTCCGTTATTTTTTTGCGGCAGCGTTTCCAGCATTAAAGCCTCTCCCTGTCTTTCCTCGTCGTGTGTTTTGGCCTGTAATTCCAGATCTATCATTTAAAAAAATCTTTGAGGTGCAAAAATACACAAATAATTATATTATGGGTGACATTATGGCAGCATTTTTAACTTAGCTGTATAATCAACTTAAACACATCAAAAACTAATTGTAGCTTAGCATAAGTGCAAACAAATTGAAATAGATATATTGCGGATTAAAGGTAAAAATGGCTTTAAATTTTTTAAAAAAACGGTGGCAAAAGGTAGCGGCTGGCATAACGCTGTCGGTAATTGTTATTATCTCGGTTTTAGCATTTTTAATTAACATCTATTGGTCGCCGGTGATGGCTGATAAACTAAGTGCCACCATTTTAGAGAGTACCGATAGCCTGTATTCGGTAAGCTTTTCAAATACCAGCCTGCATGTAATACGTGGCCGCATTGTAATTGATGAGATAAACCTAAGGCCTAACCTCGAGGTATACAACCGGCGCAAAAAAAAGCAACTGGCTCCAAACAGCCTGTATACGCTACAAATAAAACGTTTGGTTATTAACCATGTACACCCTTTAATGCTCTATTTTGACGATAAGCTTGATATTGCCCAAATAGTGATAAGCAACCCCAACCTGCATGTTGATTACGAACAAAACCGGGATGAGGATACTGTTATCCACGATAAAAAAACACCTTACCAGCTTATTTCAAAAATTCTCAAATCAGCCCATGTACAAAGCATTGTGCTTAACGATGTGCAGTTTAAATATGTGGACCATAGCGGCAGCAAACCCGATGTTTTAGAACTGAAAAACCTCAATTTTATAGCCACCGATTTTTTGCTCGACGCGGTATCGCAAAATGACAAATCGCGTTTTTTATTTTGCAAAGATGTGAGTACCGAATTAAACAACCTTGAAGGCACCACAAAGGATAAACGCAACCATTATAATGTTGATAATGCAACTTTTTCTACCCAAAGTTCGCAGCTTAACATAACGGGCATCAGTTTTACGCCTGTTAAAACGCCCGCTGAGTTTTTTAAAACTACCCAGGCAGATTGCTACGCTCTTAAACTGGACTCATTAACCTTAAATAATTTTGATTTTAAAGCTTACAGCAAATATCATAAAATACATGCCTCGGCATTAACGCTTACTAATGGCAGCTTGCAAATTTTTAACAACCCCGCCCCTAACGATACCACTGTTGATAACGGTTACAACTTTCCGCAGTTGTTACTAGCCAGGCTAAAAATGGATGTAAAGGTTGACACCATACAGGTTAGCAAAACAGGCATATCATACACCGAGTATGGCAAAAAAAGTGGGCAGCCGGGTACCATCAATTTCACAAACACTACCGGTAAATTTTTAAACGTAACCAACAACAAAGCCGCGTTGCAAAAAAACCATACGGCTACAGCGCAAATTGAAACCTACTTAATGGGCAATGGCAGGCTTAACACTCAGTTTGAATTTGACCTGAATAACCCGCGCGCTCAATTTACCTATAAAGGGCACATGGACGATATGGAACTAAAAAAAATAAACCCGGTAGCTGCGCCGCTTGGCATGGTAAAAATAGCATCGGGTAAGTTACGCAGCCTTGATTTTAATATTAACGCCGATAAAGCGCAGGCAAGGGGCAATGTGATTGCTTTATATAACGACTTGAAAATATCGGTACTTAAAAAAGATAACGAAAACAAGCTTAAAAAAATGGGCATAGTTTCGTTACTGGCCAATGTAATGGTAATAAAGCGCAACAACCCCTCATACGGTGAGCCGGCGCGTTTGTTTAAGGTAAATTACGTCCGCAAAAAAAACCAATCTATTTTTACCTATATGTGGAAATCGTTATTCCTGGGTTTAAAAAGCAACGTTGGATATGATGCCGAAACGGAAAAAACCGTAAAGAGAAAAATAAGCGATTTTGAGCAAGGTAAAGCCGAGCGTAAAATTAAAAAGGCCCTTAGGCAACAACACCGCGCCGAACGCCGCGAGCGCCGCGAACTGCGAAAACAGCAAAAAGAACTAAGAAAACAACAGGAAGCACAAACACCTTTATAAAATTTGTAGTTGATAGTTGGCGATGTTTTGAGCATAAGCCCTCAATAAACAGGAAGGTTATTAAATTATTAATTTGTAATTTTATAATATGGTGACGCTGGAAGACATTTACAACGAAGACCCCACGCAAAGAATAATTGACGAGGGAGCGGGCTATGGCGCACAGGAAATGCTTAAAGCAGGTGTACCTATATTTTATAGAGATGAAAAATTCCCGGAGACAATGGAGGGTAACTTGTTTGTGAAGGAATATCCTAATGGTGTTAAAATTTTGGTTAGAAAAATATTAACTGAGGACTATAGATTGCTGGAAGAACATGTTAAAGTTTTGGAGGACTAACATTGCCTTTACTTATCATTGTTGGTGGCCCAAATGGTTCGGGAAAAACAACCCTGAGCAAATATCTTATCCAAAAAGGGCGCATAAAATCTTCAGTTATCAATCCTGATGATATTGCATTAACTGAATTAGGCGGTTACGAGTACCATATCGGTGCTGCTCGTATAGCTTTAGAAAGAAGAAAAGACGCTATTAATCAAAATCAAGATATAGCTTTTGAAACCACGTTTTCGGGACAATCAGAAATAAGCGAAGCAAGGCTTGCTAAAACAAACAGGTACGAAACCATTTTGTACTATATTGCACTGCAATCACCATTGGATAACATTATCCGAGTTCAGGAACGTCAATCAAATAGAGGGCACAATGTTGATAACCAAGACATTGTTAGAAGATTTGAAAAGAGCAAGCAAAATTTATTAGCGCATATAAACCTTTTTGATAAAGTTTACTTGTTTGACAATGCCGGAAATACTCGTTCGAGAGTTGCAATTTTTGAAAGCGGGAAATTAAAATGGATAAATGCCAAGCATCGGAATCATCCTTTTTTTAAAGAGCTATTTTAACCCTCAACCAATTCCACCTCAGCAACCGGGCTAAACAAATACAATCGCTTGGTACTTATCTCCACACAACGGTAACGCTTGCGCAGGCGTTCTTCTAACCTAAAAACGCGGCCGTCTTTTAGTTTAAACACAGCTTTAGCGGGTAGTTTTTCTACGGTTACTACGGCGGCTTTGTGGGCATCGTACTGGCGCAGTGCGCGGTACAGGTTTAAATCGGAACAACTGGATGCAGCGGGGTTGTTAAGGTAGCTGGTAATGGCTTGCTTAACATCCGCCGGGAAAATATCCTTTTCAAAAAAAGGCTGCATCATCCGCTTAAAGTTTGCTTTCCACTCGGTGCCGTGCGGTTTTGCTTTGTGCTTATGCTCGTTCCAGGTATGCAGGTGGGCAAACTCGTGCACGGTGGTTACCAAAAACGCATAAGGGTTTAAATCGTAATTTACCGAGATACGATGGCCCTTGCCACCGTAAGGGTGGCGGTAATCGCCAAATTTAGAACCGCGGTTTCGCGATACCTTAAACTCACAAACAAAATAATCTATCCACCTGCTAATCAGTGGTGCCGCATCGGGCGGAAGATACTGTGCTAAAACTTCTACTTTATCCAATTTTACCTCTACCTCAAATATCGGAGTTTTTGAGGAGGTGGCAAATAACGGGGATGTAAATTTGTTGGAGCTGGTTGCCGTAGTGTGTGAGGACAAAGGCGACGGAAGGAGGAGAAAAAATATTTAACAATATACGATATGGAATATTACTGTTTATTGAATCCTGTTTGTAAATTTAGTTTATGAAAAACCTTCGCAAAACCTATCTCATTACTGCACTTTTATTTATTGTAACCTTAGCTACCGCTCAAACAAATGATAATGCCAAGAGCCTGGTAAAAGAAGGCATTGCATTAAACGACGCCGGAAAATATGTTGAAGCTATTGACAAATACAAACTAGCCATAAAGCTTGATCCAGCTTACCCCAACTCCTATTACGAAACAGGATACAGTTTATTTAGCAGCGGTAAAGGCAAAGAGGCTATTTCTTACATAGAAAAATACCTGCAATTGGAACCCAAGGCTGGTGGAGGTTATGATTTACTGGGCAGTATTTACGACGATGATAAGCAGCCCGACAAGGCAATAGAATATTATAAAAAGGGAATAGAAGCAGATGCTGAATACCAAAGGTTACATTATAATTTGGCGATTGCCTATTACCGGCAGGGAAAGTTTACAGAAGCCGAAGATTGCGCCATTAGGGCCGTTAAGCTTGACCCAAAACATGCAAGCAGCATGCGCATTTATGCAATGACAACTTATAAGGAACAAAAAAGGGATTGTTCATTATTAGGCTGGTGCAGTTTTGTAATACTGGAACCGCAAACAGCACGATCGGCAGAAGCATATAGATATATTAAGAATATTTTAGGGCATGGTATTACAAAAACCGGAGAGAAATCGGTGACCATATCGGTATCAGAAAAAGAACTGGGCTCGGGAGACATGATGATGCAGATAGCCGTTTTAGCAGCAACAACAGATAAAAAGGGTTTATCACCAACCGATTCATTATCGCTACAGCTAAAATCGGTTTTTGAGGTATTGGCCGAAACAGCCGCAAACAAACCCGTTCCGTTTTACACCTCCTATTTAGCTAAGTACTTTGGCAACCTGGCCCATAGCAACAACATGCCCGCCTTTGCAAGGCTGATTAGTTTAGCAGCTAATGCCGACGATAGCAAAGCATGGTTTAAAGAACATCAAATAGAGTTAACCAATTTGGATAAATGGGTACAAACAACGGAACGAAGTTTTTAAGTTTAGGCTATTTCAGCAAATGATAAGTAACAAAGCTGGCTACATACGCCAAAACCGTCATATAAGCAAACTGTATAGCCGGCCAGCGCCAGTTTTTTGTTTCGCGGTATACTACGGCTACGGTACTGGCGCACTGCATCGCGAAAGCATAGAACATCATGAGCGACATGGCAACCGCTAATGTAAATACAGGCTGGCCCGTTTGGGTGTTTTTTGCGGAATGCATTTTTTGCTGCACCGATTGCATGTTTTCGCCATCGCCGTTTACACTGTAAATGGTGGCCATTGTGCCTACAAAAACCTCGCGGGCTGCAAATGATGTTACCAGGGCGATGCCAATTTTCCAATCGAACCCTAACGGCCTTATTGCGGGTTCAATAAAGTGGCCAAGCGTACCTGCGTATGAGTTTTCGAGTTTTTCGGATGCCATCATCCGGTTCAAACTATCGGGTGCTATTTTTTGGGTAGCCTGTATTTGTTTATATTTTTGGTCGATTTTATCAAACCGATTGCCGGGTCCGTATGAGGCCAGTACCCATAAAATGATGGATACGGCTATAATAACCTTACCAGCTTGCAGCACAAAAGTTTTAGCCCTATCGTACATAGTGAGTAGCACATTGTTCCACCTTGGGGCGCGGTAAACGGGCAGCTCCATAATAAAATAGCCACGCTCGCGCGATTTGAGGATGTATTTAAAAACCCACGCTACTACAACCGCCGATATGAGGCTTAAAAAATACATAGCAGTAAGGGCCAGCCCCTGCATGTTAAATATCCACCATACGTTTTTATTGGGCACCACCAGCGAGATAAGCAAGGTATAAACCGGCAAACGCGCCGAGCAGGTTATTAGCGGGGTTACCATAATGGTAATCATGCGGTCTTTCCAGTTTTCGATGGTGCGGGTACTCATAATTGACGGCACGGCGCAGGCAAAGCCACCAATAAGCGGCACTACCGATTTACCGTTAAGGCCAACCTTGCGCATAATTTTATCCATCATAAAGGTTACGCGCGCCATGTAACCTGTATCTTCCAATATAGAGATAAAGGCAAACAGGATAGCTATTTGAGGGATAAAAACCATTACGCCGCTTAAACCGGCTATTACGCCATCAACCAATAAATTGGTTAAAGGGCCATCGGGCAAATGTTGGTGCAGTTGCGCCTGTACCCAAACAAAGCCATCGGATATTAAACTCATTGGGTATGCCGACCACGCAAATATAGACTGGAAAATAAATACCAGTATGGCTAAAAATATAACAAAGCCAAATATTTTATGGGTAAGTACCTTATCAATACGGTTACTTAACGTTTCGTCTTCGGCGGTGGTGGTTGCCTTAACGGTATCGTAAAGTAAATCGTTAATAAAATTGTAGCGGGCAATGGTTTCGGTGGCCTGTGCTTTTTGCGAGTGGAAACTATGTTCCTTTTCTAAAACTTCAATTCGGTCGCTTTCGGCAGGCGATAAAAACTTGAGCGTTTCGTGCTGATGGGCCAATTGCAGCGCAAAGTAAGGGTTATCTATTTTAAGTTCCTGCTTTATCTGGTTTATTAAAGCGGGGGCTATAGGTTCAATATCAATACTGTTTTGCTGTAAAGCAACTTTGTTGGCAAAGCCAAGGGCTTGCTTTAACTGTTCTATCCCTTCGAGTTTACGGGCCGAGATAGGGATTACCGGTACGCCAAGCTTTTGTGCAAAAGCGTCAATATCAATAACAATATTGGCTTTTTGGGCCATATCTATCATATTGAGGGCAATAACTACGGGTATTTTTAAATCGGCAACCTGGGTATAAAGCAACAGGTTACGTTTAAGGTTGGTAGCATCTATAACTACAACAACAAGGTCCGGATTAAGATCGCTGTTTCTATCGGCTAAAACCGAAAACACGATAGATTCGTCTTGGCTTTTGGGGTAAAGGCTGTAAGTGCCGGGCAAATCAATAACCTGGGCGGTGCGGCCATCGGGCAACTCGCTGTAGCCTATTTTTTTATCAACAGTAACACCAGGAAAATTTCCTATTTTTTGATTGAGACCCGTTAAAACGTTAAAAAGTGTTGATTTACCGGTATTAGGGTTCCCTACAAGCGCAATTCGTATATCAGCTTTCAATTTATTTTAAAACCTATGCATAATGATGGTTGCAGCTTCACGCTTGCGCAGGCTCAATTGGTAACCGGCCACGTTTATAGCTATTGGGTCGCCAAGGGGGGCAATGCGCTGTACTTTGATCTCTTCACCGGGCAAGCAGCCCATTTCCATTAATTTAACCGACATTTCCAGGTCGGTAAACTCTTTTACCGTGCCTTTTTCGCCTACCTTAAGTTGTGAAAGTCTCATGTTATGTTTGTATACTGAAACAAATGTATAGCTTATTTAAATTAAATCCAAATAAGAATACTATTTATACCACCCCGTTTTTAAAACGCTGAACAACAAGTTATTTTTACTTTGTAACTTTAATTTGAGCGGGAACCGACTTACTAAAGTGCGGGCAATTGCAGCTTTTATGGAATAAGCCGCATGAGGTAATGCTTATGCTCAATAGCGCAAAAACAATATACTTTAAATTACTTTTCATCATCGTACCCTAATGTATAAATTATAAACGGGCCGGTTTAAAAAAATTGTTAAACCGGCCCAATATTGTTATACGCCTATTAAGGTTTTATAAGCTTCGGCGGTTAATAAACTGTCAAGCTGGGCAGCATCGGCAATGCTTACTTTAACCATCCAGCCTTCGCCATAAGGGTCGGAGTTTACCAACTCGGGCTGGCTATCCAGCTTAGGGTTAATTTCTATCACGTTGCCCGTTACCGGCATAAACAAATCCGAAACCGTTTTAACAGCTTCAACCGTACCAAATACATCTTCAATATTAACACTTTGGCCCAGGGTGTTAATATCAACATAAACAATATCGCCAAGTTCGCTTTGAGCAAACTCAGTAATGCCTATTGTAGCTGTTCCACCGTCAACGCTCACCCATTCGTGGTCTTTAGTGTATTTTAGTTCTGCCGGAAAATTCATAATGTTTGTTTTATGCTGCCAAAAATAATAAAACTTTACCTATCGGCAATACAGCCCAAGTAATAAACCAAGTGGCAATAATTTTTCGGGAAACTTTAAATAAATATTATTTTTTAAAAGTAAAATAATTTAGATAAAAATATATTCGCCATGAAAAAATTAAACATTGTGCTTATAGTTGCCGCCACCGCATTTGGCTTACAGGCCTGCCAAAGCAATAAAGATAGTAAGGCTACTGCCGATAGCCTCAACAAAGCAAACGATATAACCAAAACCGATACCGCAAAAACAGGTATGCCAATTACCGTTGACCAAAGCGACGCCAAGTTTGCAGTTGTTGCCGCAAACGGCGGCATGGCCGAAGTGATGCTGGGTAAGCTTGCGCAGGATAAAGGCAGCACCAGCGTTAAAGATTTTGGGGCTATGATGGTTAAACACCACAGCCAAGCCAACGACGAGTTAATGACGCTGGCCAAAAGCAAAAACATTACTTTACCCGCTGTTGTAGGTACCGACGAACAAAAACTATTTGACGGCTTAAACAAAAAAAACGGTGCCGATTTTGATAAAGCCTATACCAAACTGATGATTGACGACCATAAAACAGACATAAAGGAGTTTGAAGACGCAGCAAAAAATTTAAAAGACCCTGATTTAAAATCCTTCGCGAGCAAAACCTTGCCAACACTTAAAATGCACCTTGATGCTATTACAAAAGTTGATAGCACCATTAAGAAATAAAGCAAATACTGCAATATAATAATTTTATTAACCTATTGCGGGCCGCCACCGCCGCCTATATCATCGGGTGCGCCGCCGCCTTCGGGCTTTTTATCTTTTCCGCGTGCGCTGTCTCCTGCTCTGCCAAAACGGTAGGCCAGGGTAAGCAAAAACGTGCGGCTTTGAAACCGGCGCTGTACATCGTTAATATACGTGCCGTCGTTGGTTTGGTAACCAAATTTACGGGTATTAAATATGTCGCGACCGTTTAGGCTTAAACTCGCCTTACGGTGATAAAAATCGTATTTTAAAGCCGCATCAACGCCCGAATTAACTTTGGTACGGCCCTGGGCAACGGCTTGCGGCCCTTGGTAATCAACTCTTACCTGCCCGCTAAAGCTGTAAGGCAACTGAAAATTAGTGGTGATGTTACCATTGTAGGCAAAAGAGCTTTGATCTGCAACTGCCGTTGTGGTATCATGGCCTAAAACATTTTTAGCCGTAACAATGCCGCCCTTTACAAAACCCTGGTATAAGTTAACATTTGAGGTAACGTTCCATTTTGGTGTGATATCTGTACGGGCAATAAACTCGAAACCCGCATTGGTACCATATTGAAAGTTGTAAAAGCTGGTGAGCGACGTGCCGATTTTATCCCACGGTGTACGTAAAAACTGGAAAACATCATTAGTACGACGGTAGTAAACCGAGGAGGTAAGCGTGGTTGATTTCCAGTATTTGGCAAAACTTAACTCAAACGAATGTACGTCTTCGGGCCTTAGGTTTGGGTTACCGGTACGTAAATTCAGGGGGTCGCTAGTATCAACAAAGGGGATAATCTGCCTGTCGCGCGGGCGGTTAATACGGCGCGAGTAACTCAATTGCAATGTTTGAGTTTCGCTCAGCTTATCTGTTAAAAACAAACTTGGGTAAACCCTAAAATAGTTTTGCACGTTAGACGTGTTGATATTGGCGAGGGAAGTATTAATAACAGTTTTCTCAACCCTTGCACCGCCTTGTATGCCAAACTTACCAAACTGTTGCTGGTAGTTTGAGTAAATGGCATGTGTTTTTTCATCGTAAACAAAATCGGTTGATAGTGCCATATCGTGTAAACGGGCGTTGCTAACAAAGTCCATCGTGTCGGCTATAAAAACATTTTCGGCGCGGCTCATGGTGGTACGGTAACCCAGTTCAAGCTTACCGGTTTTACCAATCGGGTCGGTAAAATCGGTTTGGATGTTCCAGTTTCGCGATTGCCCGTCGTTTATATTAAATTGTTCTTTACGCAAAGTACCGAACGTTGCATAGTTATAAGTAGAATTAAAAATATCATCGGTATTATGCTCATCACCTTTACCTAGGCTTATATTGGCGGTTAATTCCTCTTTAGGCTTTTTAAACCTGGTGCTGTAATCTAAATTAAAATCGTGGTTATTGCCGTTTCCGGGGCTGTTGGTATTGGCCAGTAACTGTTGCGTAAGTTTACTTGTGGCATCCAACACATTGGTGGTACTGTTTTGCGCCCGGTTGTTATCCCTAAAGTTAATGTTGGTCGAAAACGCTAAAGAGCTTTTATCGGTTAAGCTGTACTCCAGCCCGGCCTTAATTTGGTTACCGTCCTGCGTGCCGCTCTGCACCGAATTTTGATTGTAATCAAAACCCGTTAAAATATTTTGCCTATAGCTGTAACCGCCTCCGCTACGGTTATTTTGCCTGTGGCTATAGTTACCGTAAACGTTTACCTTTTTATGCTGATAAGCCAAACTCAGGTTGCTGTTAAAAGTATTGTTAGTACCGCCGCTTAACGATGCATTACCCGTAAAACCGAGTGATTTATTCTTTTTTAATACGATGTTAATGATACCCGATTGCCCTTCGGGATCGTATTTGGATGATGGGTTGGTAATGAGCTCGATAGTTTCGATTGAACTTGCGGGGATAGATTGCAAAATATCGGTAACGGTACCGCCCGCTATTAACGATGGTTTACCGTCGATAAGGATACGTACATTGCTCGATCCGCGCAGGTTAACGTTACCATCCACATCAATCTGTACAGATGGTACATTGGCCAGCAAATCTGTTGCCGAACCGCCATCGCTCACTAAACTTTGCTCAACACTAAATATTTTACGGTCGATACCTAACTGTATGCTATTTTTTTTGCCTTGTACGGCAACCTCTTTTAACAACGAATTTTTGCCTGCATGCATTTTGAGTACGCCGAAAGCATAAATTTTATGGTTGGCACCAATAATCAAACTGTCTTTAGTAAAGTTGTTATAACCTACAAACGTAATGCGCATTAAATATTTGCCGTAAGCTATATTATCGAGCTTAAAATTGCCCTGCATATCGGTTTGTATGGAGCGGGCCGGCTGGTTATCAGCTTTTTTAAATAATACTACGGTGGCAAATTCAACCGGTTGGCCGTTACCGGCATCAATTACACGGCCACTAACGCGCCCATCGGTACCGGGAGTTTGCGCACCGGCCTTAATAATAAATATGATGTAAAATAGAAATAAAGTTGTAAAGTATTTAATAAAATTCATGGCGCAAAAATGTGATTTTAAAAAAATAACCACATCATGCTTATTGTAACTTTATTGATGAACGATTGAAAAAGAGGAAAGATTAAGAGGCAATACCCAAGAACTAAAACAATTTGGAAAATACACCAGGTAAGATAGAAGATGTAAATGCACTACTGTTCAAAGCTTATTTTGTTATTCTGTAGCCGTACTTGAGGTTTTAGCTTGCCCTTTTACACTTTGTTTAAAACAGCCATAATCTCTTCAAACTTGGGCACTTTAGCAAACGCCTTTACTAACTGCCCCGTTTTTGAGTAAATGGCTATATATGGAGTTGTGCTTACGTTATAAAAACGTAACAAGGTGTAGGTATTGCCCTCGGTGCCTACGGTAATGTTGGGATATTTTACTAAGCCAAAATCATTATAAAACACCTTTATCGCCCTTAGCTCGGCCCAGGTAGCCATCACTATTTGCACGTGGGCCAATGGTTTCAAATTCAATTTGGTTTCCTTTTTAAACTCTTCCTGCATTTCGTAGGTTAAACGCTGGCAGTGGCTGCAATCGGGCGCAAAGTAAATAATCATTACCGGCTTGCCCTTTTTTAAGTTGGCCTGTGTTACCCAGGTACTATCGCTACGTAACAACTTATACTTTGGCAGTGTATTTATTGCGGCAGGTTTTTGTGCGTATACATTTGCTATTCCGTAAAATAATAAAAACAAGCAAAGGAGTTTTTTCATGGGTGTTTAATAATTATGCAATAATAACGGTTTAAGCTTCCAATAATTCCATTTGGGCCAAAATATTTGCTTCCGTTACCGGATATGGCACACCATTTACAATACTTTGATACACGGCTTCAAACAGTCCGGTATAATCACCTTTTACAGATGGCATTGCTTTTACGCTTTTTATACCGTTGGCATCAATGGTGGTTAATACACCTTCTGCACCGGGCTCTTCCAGCCCATAGTTATCGTCTGTAGGTTTTATATTCTGGTCTAGCTGTAATTCCTGCACATCTACCCTATCTTTAATATAAGTGCCCTGGGTGCCGTGCAACACAAATGCCGGTAACGGCTGCGCGGTGAGCAGGCTTGATGCCGCCATTACGTTAAGGCCATCGGGATAGGTGAGCTGGAAGAAGAAATAATCGTCTACCTCAGAGCCTTCGCGGTTAGCAGCCTTAAATTTATTAAAACTAACAGGCTTGCCAAACAAACTAATCAGTTGGTCTAATACATGCGGACCAAGATCGTAAACCAGGCCGTTGGCACCTGTACCTTTTGTTTCTTTAAAAGCTTTGGGGCTTAACGCTTGTTTATACCTGTCAAACCTAACGGTAACTTCTATAAGTCTACCTAATTCACCGCTTTGGATAACTTGTTTTACAGACAGGAAATCGCTATCCCAGCGGCGGTTTTGGTAAATTAATACTTGTTTGTTTTGGGCGCGGCCCAAGTCAAACAATTCTTTAACCTCGGCATAGCTATCGGCTGCAGGTTTTTCTATTAGCACATGCTTGCCTGCTTTAAGGGCCTGGGTAGCTAAACTATAATGGGTGTTATTGGGTGTGTTCACCACAATTAGTTCTATCTCTTCATCGGCCAACAACTCCTCAATGGTGTTATAACTAATAATATCCGGATAACGTTGTGCAGCGGTTTTACTACTGCGTTCGGTTACTGCTTTAAGTTTAAAACCAGGATGAGCATCCAAAAACGGAGCGTGAAATATACGGCCCGACATGCCGTAGCTCATAATACCTGTTACAATTGTAGATGACATGCACAAGTATAGCGCAATACCTTTAAAAATGAAAATGCTAAATTATCATCGCTACAACGTGTGTTTACTGCCCACATAAACTATGGTTAGGTAATTGAAATGTAAATAGTAATGCCCTTAATCACCACAATGATGTGCTAAACTGCGTTATTTTTAATCATTATGATAATTGTGGGTAACCTGTTATAAAACAAGGCTCAACAAAATTTGATAAAGCATTTGACAGTAATAGATTTTCGTGTATCTTTGCAGTCCCGAAAATACGGGGTAATTAATAAGTATATACAATTTAAAATTAAGCAAGTGAATACGTTAAGTTACAAAACTGTCTCTGCCAACAAAAAGACCGTTAACAAAGAATGGGTTGTTGTTGACGCTCAAGGCGAGATTTTGGGGCGCTTGTCTTCTAAAATCGCTATGATTATTAGAGGAAAACACAAGCCAGGGTTCACCCCGAACGTAGACTGCGGTGATAACGTTATCGTTATTAACGCAGACAAGGTAAAACTGACAGGCAACAAATTCGAAGAAAAAGAATATGTTCGCTATACTGGTTATCCAGGTGGTCAGCGTTTCATTTCTCCTAAGGAGTTAATGGCAAAGCATCCAGAACGCATTATTGAAAAAGCTGTTCGCGGTATGTTACCTAAAAATCGTTTGGGTAGAGCAATCTACGGAAACCTGCATGTTTATGCAAGCGCCACTCATCCACATGAGGCCCAATCACCAAAAACCATTAAACTTTAATCCGAAAGAGAAATGTCAACTACAAACACTTCAGGAAGAAGAAAAACAGCAGTTGCCCGCATTTATTTAACTGAGGGTACCGGCCAGCTTATCGTTAACGGTAAGGATTACAAAGAGTATTTCCCAACATTGCCATTGCAATACATCGCTACCCAATCGGTAGAAGTATCTGGTTCAACCGGAAAATTTGATGTTAAAGCTAACGTAGCAGGTGGTGGTGTTAAAGGACAGGCAGAAGCCGTTCGTTTAGCCATTGCTAAAGCTATTGTTGAACTTGATGCTGAAAAGAAACCAGCTTTAAGGGCTAAAGGTATTATGACCCGCGATGACCGTATGGTTGAGCGTAAGAAACCAGGTCGTAAGAAAGCCCGTAAGAAATTCCAATTCAGTAAACGTTAATATTTTAAGGAGGACAACACAATGGCAAGAACAACATATCAGGATTTACTGGATGCAGGTGTACACTTTGGTCACCTTACCCGCAAATGGGATCCGAAAATGTCTCAGTACATTTTCATGGAGCGTAATGGCATCCATATTATCGATTTAAATAAAACCTTAACTAAGGTTGAAGAAGCCGCCGCGGCTATAAAACAAATTGTAAAATCAGGCCGTAAGGTATTATTTGTAGCTACTAAAAAGCAAGCAAAAGATATTGTTGCCGATTATGCAAGAGGTGTAAACATGCCTTACGTAACCGAACGTTGGTTAGGTGGTATGTTAACTAACTTTGCTACCGTTCGCAAGTCAATCAAAAAGATGTCAAACATCGATAAATTGACTAAAGACGGTACATACAGCAACCTTTCTAAAAAAGAAAGATTGATGATACAACGCGAGCGTATTAAGCTTGAAACTTTATTAGGTGGTATTGCTGATTTAAACCGTTTACCGGCAGCATTATTCCTGATCGACGTTAAGAAAGAGCATATTGCAGTTGCCGAGGCTATGAAATTAAACATTCCTACCTTTGCAATGGTTGATACCAACTCCGATCCGTCGAACATTGATTTCCCTATCCCTGCAAATGACGATGCTACCAAATCAATTTCATTGATAGCAAGCATCATCATCAAAGCAATTGAAGAAGGTTTAGACGAACGCAAACGCGAAAAAGAAGACGAAGCTGAAAAAGAAGCAGCAACTGCTAAAGCAAAAGCCGACAGCCCTGCTGCCGAAAGCGGAGCTAAAGATGATGCTGGTAAAAGAACCAGAAAAGTATCGGCAGAAGCTGAGAAAACTGAAGAATAATTAAATAAAACCGGAGTTCGGATACATTAATCGCGGATTCATATCTGGGATTGTATGCCGGAATCCGGTTTTTGATTAAGTACATAACCTATTAAAAAGGAAAATAAAATGTCTACATTACAAATTTCTGCAGCCGACGTAAACAAACTGCGCCAACAAACAGGTGCAGGTATGATGGATTGTAAAAAAGCTTTAACCGAAACTAACGGTGATTTTGAAGCTGCTATTGATTACCTGAGAAAAAAAGGTGCTAAGGTAGCAGCCAGCCGTCAGGACAGAGAATCAAACGAGGGTGTAGTAATTGCGCGTTCATCAGAAGATGGCAAACGCGGTGTTATTATCGAATTGAACTGCGAAACAGATTTCGTAGCTAAAAATGCCGAATTTATTGCTTTTGGTAACGCTATTGCTAACGAAGCTATACAAGGTACTCCATCTTCTATCGACGAATTATACAACCTTGAATTAGATACCGAAACAGGACGCGTTAAAATTGGCGAACTTATCATTGATAAAACAGGCAAAATTGGCGAAAAAATTGGTGTATCTAAATTTGAAACCGTTAGCGGCGAAAAAGTTATTGCTTACATACACGGTAACTTCCGTTTAGGTGTATTGGTAGCATTAAGTGCTGATGCTGATGGTGCTGATGAAGCCGGTAAAGATGTATCAATGCAAATTGCAGCCATGAATCCTATCGCTATTGATAAGGATGGTGTTGATGCTACTACTGTTGAACGCGAAATGGCAATTGCTGCCGACGTGATTCGTGCAGAAGGCAAACCAGAAGCAATGGTTGAAAAAATTGCTGCCGGTAAACTAAACAAATTTTACAAAGACTCTACTTTATTAAACCAGGAGTTTGTAAAAGATTCGTCGAAAACAGTGGCCCAGTTTTTAAACGGGGTTCAAAAAGACCTCACGGTAACCGCATTTAAGCGAGTAGCTTTAGGAGCTTAATATATTTTAAAATCCTCGCCTAACCGGCGGGGATTTTTTTTGCCTTTATTTTTTTGTAACTGACATATGATAACCGCGTTGCATCACTTAAAATTGATTACTGATGGGGTAATAGCCCATGGGAAAGCTATTTTAATTGAAGCCGGAAAAATTACTGCCGTTATTGACGAAGGTAATATTCCGCCATACGCCAAACCGATTGATTTGAATGGAGCTTACCTTGCTCCCGGTTTGATTGATCTGCAAATTTACGGCAGCGGCACACCGCTTTTTTTTGGCGGCCAGCCATCGGCAGCAGCGTTAGCGCAAATGGAAACCTCGTTGCTTAACCAGGGTTGCACAGGCTTTTTTGCCACCATTGCTACCAATACCAACCAAATAGTTGAACAGGGCATACAAGCCGTACTGGCACATAACCCCAATAAACTGGGTAACTTACTGGGCTTGCATTTGGAGGGGCCGTATTTAAACTCCAAGCGCTGCGGTGCGCATCCCGAAAGCCTCATTAAAAAAGCTACCCTTGCCGAAGTTAAACGCTGGGTTGAAATGGCCGAAGGCGAAATAAAAATGATAACCCTGGCCCCCGAGTTGCAGGATGCCGAGGTATTAAACTATCTGGATGAGCAGGGCATCATACTATCGTCTGGCCACAGCGATGCTACATACCAGCAGGCTAAAGCATTTATCAATCATCCCGTAAAGGCTATTACACATTTGTACAATGCCATGCCGCCCATGCACCACCGGCTTCCGGGTATTATCCCGGCGGTTTTTGAGGAAAAGCCTTATACCAGCATTGTTGCCGATGGCATTCATGTTGATTTTACCATGATAGCTTTAGCCAAACGCGAATTAGGGGATAAGCTTTTTTTAATAACCGATGCCGTTACCGAAAGTAAAACCGGCACCTATCAGCATGTTTTAAAAGGCAACCATTACACCATGCCCAACGGAACGCTCTCCGGTTCAAACCTTACCATGCTTAAAGCCGTACAAAGCTGTGTTAACCATGTGGGTATACCATTGGCCGAGGCCGTAAATATGGCCAGCCTATACCCTGCCCAACTGATAGGGCAAGCCCATCAACTGGGCAAAATTGAACAAAACTATCAGGCGGACATGATTGTATTTAATACTGATTTTGAGGTGGAAAGCGTAATATTTAAGGGCGTGGTTCACAATTACAACATAAAATTTTAACACTAAGTATATTTCAATAATTTTGTCAAACTCCTCACATCAATGAAATACAAAAGAATCCTCTTAAAACTTAGCGGCGAATCGCTGATGGGCGAAAAACAGTACGGTATTGATAATGCCCGCGTACTGCAATATGCACACGAGATTAAACCTGTTTTTGACGCCGGCATTGAAATTGCAATTGTTGTGGGTGGTGGAAACATCTTTAGGGGTTTAAGCGCCGAAAAATCGGGCATGGAGCGAGCTCAGGCCGATTATATGGGCATGTTGGCCACAGTTATTAACTGCATGGCCCTGCAAAACGCTTTAGAAACCATTGGTGCCCCAACCCGCCTGCAATCGGCTATAAAAATGGAGCAGATATGCGAGCCTTACATCCGCCGCCGCGCTATGCACCACCTTGAAGTTGGCCGCATTGTAATATTTGGTGCCGGTACCGGTAACCCTTACTTTACTACCGACACGGCTGCATCACTACGTGCCATTGAAATGAAAGCCGATGTGGTTTTAAAAGGTACACGCGTTGATGGCATTTATACCGCCGACCCTGAGAAAGACCCTACTGCAAAAAGATTTGAAGAGATAACTTTTGACGAGGTTTATGATAAGGGCCTTAACGTAATGGACATGACGGCCATTACCCTTTGCCGCGAAAACAAACTCCCCATTATTGTATTTGATATGAACCGCCCGGGCAACTTTATGAAAATTGCACAAGGCGAATCGATAGGTACTTTGGTTAAATAACAAACACGTAAAACTTAAAACCAAAAGCAAAACCGGGTTTTAATAACAGGCACAAAATTTGCTTAATTGAGCTTGACCCTGTTAGTAAATGATAGATTTTGCTATTTTTGGGCAAAAATAAAATTAGATGAGCGAACTCATTAAAAAACAACTCACTGATGCTAAAGCTTTGATGGAAAAAGCCATTGAGCATACCGATAGTGAATTTTTAAAAATCCGTGCCGGTAAGGCTTCACCCGCCATGTTGGATGGTGTTATGGTTGAATACTACGGTTCACCAACAATAATAACTTCTGTTGCCAGTATTAATAGTCCGGATGCACGTTCACTTGTTGTGCAGCCCTGGGAAAAAAACATGCTTGGCCCCATTGAAAGAGCCATAATGGAAGCCAACCTTGGCTTTAACCCGCAAAACGACGGTATTGTTATACGTATAAATGTACCGCCGTTAACCGAAGAGCGTCGCCGCGATTTGGTTAAACGTGTAAAGGCTGAAGCCGAAACCGGGAAGATAACGTTACGCAACATACGTAAAGATGCCAACGAAAAAATTAAAAAGCTGAAAGAAGAAAGTGTTTCGGAAGATGAGATTAAGGTTGGTGAGGGCGAAGTACAGAAACTGGTTGATGCCTATATCATCAAAATTGACCAGCTAACGGTGGTGAAAGAAAAAGATATCATGACAGTTTAAAAGCAAACTGAATGTCAAATTATAAGGGAATGAGCTTTTTAGCCATTCCCTTTTTTATTTTTGCACCATCGCATGAAAGTATTACTTAGCTATTTAAAAAATTACAGGGGCATAGTGTTTTTGGCCCTAATTCTTGCCGCTGTAAACCAGGGGTTTTCGTTAATGGACCCGTATATATCGGGCCGCATTTTTGATACCGTTATTGGCAAACACGCCAATCTATCATATCATGATTATGTTATTAGTGCCTTAACGCTTGTTGGCCTTGCAGTTGGTGCGGCAATGGTATCGCGTATAGCAAAAAACCTTCAGGATTATTATACCAATATTATTGTTTTAAAGGTAGGTGCAAAAATGTATGCCGATGGTTTACAGCACTCGCTTAAATTACCGTACCAGGTTTTTGAAGATCAGCGCAGCGGCGAAACCCTGGGCATCTTACAAAAGGTAAGGTTAGATTGCGAAAAGTTTATTACCTCCTTTATCAGCGTGCTTTTTGTAAGCATCATTGGTATGGTTTTCGTAATTGTTTACTCGGCAAGTGTAAGTTACAAGGTAACACTGGTTTACTTTGCTGCCATACCAATCATCACTTTTGTGAGCATAGTTTTGAGCCGTAAAATTAAAGTTATCCAACGTAAAATTGTTGGCGAAACAACGGCACTGGCAGGCTCAACTACCGAATCGTTACGTAACATTGAGCTGATAAAAAGCCTTGGCCTTGCCACGCAGGAGATTGACCGCCTAAATAAAACCACTTACAAAATTTTGGGCCTTGAGTTAGAGAAGGTAAAATTTGTACGCAGCATGAGCTTCGTACAGGGCACAACCGTAAATTTTGTGCGCAGCTCCATGATTGTTGTATTGCTGATACTGATATTCCATAACGATATTACCACCGGGCAATATTTAAGCTTTTTGTTTTATTCGTTCTTTTTATTTAACCCTTTGCAGGAGTTAGGTAACGTAATACTGTCATGGCGCGAAGCCGAGGTATCATTAGGTAATTTTAAACACATCCTATCAACGCCTATTGATGTTAAACCCGAAAACCCTGTACTGGTTGATAGGATAAGAGCCTTAACTTTTGATACCGTAAGTTTTAAACACTTATCGGGCACGCAAAACGCGCTAACAGATATCAACTTCAAGGTAGCAAACGGCGAAACTATTGCCTTTGTTGGCCCATCGGGCTCGGGTAAAACTACTTTGGTTAAATTACTTGTGGGCCTGTATCAACCCTATGAAGGCGAAATTTTATATAACGATATTACCAGTAACAGTATAGATTTAGATCAGCTTCGCGAAAAGATAGGTTTTGTTACGCAGGATACGCAGTTATTTTCGGGCACCATACGCGAAAACCTTTTGTTTGTTCGCCCCGGAGCTACTGATGAAGAGTGTTTGGATGTGTTGCGTAAAGCAGCTTGTAATACTTTAATGGCACGTGCCAACAACGGCCTGGATACCGTGATTGGCGAAGGCGGTGTAAAAGTTTCGGGTGGCGAAAAACAACGTTTGTCTATTGCCCGCGCGTTGTTGCGCAAGCCGGATATTATGGTGTTTGATGAAGCTACGTCGTCGCTTGACTCGATCACCGAGGAAGAAATTACCGAAACTATACGTTCCGTATCGGATTTAGGCGGACAGATAACAATATTGATAGCTCACCGCTTATCAACTATTATGCACGCCGACAGGATTTACGTTTTGGAACGTGGTAACATAATAGAATCTGGCAAGCATTTTGATTTGATAGAGCAGAAAGGTTTATACTATGCCATGTGGCGCCAGCAAATTGGCGAAAAAAAACACAGTGTAATTTAATATTGCAACACTAAACTAATTGCTGTTTACGTTGTTTAACAAACACAACAATTTTCAACTCGTAAACCAATCCATATGCATTTCATCAGTGAAGTAATAAGCGGCGCCTTCGGGCTGGTATTCTTTATCGCCTGGGTTTTACTGGTGCTTTACGCGCTGATGTCTATTTTGCGTAGTTCCATGAACCAAAATACCAAACTATTGTGGATCATTATCATCCTCATTGTACCGGTTTTGGGCTCGTTACTCTACATTTTTTGGGGCCGAAACCAAAGCTTCCTGTAAAGGTTCGGTTTTAACCTCAACCGGTTCGGGGGTATGAATTTGGTTGAGCGTCATGGGTACCAGTTTTTTGGTTTTAAGCCAGGTGGCAAAAACAACCAGCAAAGTAATAGAACCGCCCACAAGCACCGATGGCACTGCGCCAAGTAACTTAGCCGCCGCGCCAGACTCGGCGGCTCCAAGCTCGTTAGATGAGCCGATAAACATAGAATTTACCGCAGATACTCTTCCGCGCATTTTATCGGGCGTTAACACCTGCATAATGGTTGACCGTATTAAAACGCTAATGCTATCAAAGGCTCCTAACGTAAACAGGAAGAACAACGACAGGTAGAAGTTTGTAGACAAACCGAAGCATATAATAGAAGCGCCAAAGCCCACAACGGCTATAAGCAAATTGCGCCAGGGCTTGCCCATTGGCGAATAGCGTGTCATCACCAACATGGTTAACACGGCCCCTATCGAATCTATCGATCGCATAAAGCCAAAGCCACGCGCACCAACATGTAAAATATCCTTGGCAAAAATAGGCAATACAGCTACTACGCCGCCAAACAATACCGAAAACAGATCAAGGCTCAAGGCTCCTAGCATCATCCGGCTGTTCCAAACAAAGCTAATGCCTTCTTTTAAACTATCCATTATACTCTCTTTCGGGATGTACTCTGCTGCCTGGCGGCTTAACCTTGTAATGGCAATAAGTGCTATGCTGATAAATAATATCACTACAAAAAATGTTGTTGTGATATGAAACTTCCAATAGAGCAAGCCACCTATCATTGGGCCAATAACTGCGGCAGTTTGATAAGTTGAACTATTCCAGGTTGATGAATTTGGATAAAGCTCGCGAGGGATGATATGCGTCATTACAGAAAAGCCGGTTGGAGCATAAAAACCACGTGCCAGGCCGATACAAAATATCATCACGTACATAATAACCAGCGAAAGGTGGTAGCTAATGTAGTTATGCATACCAGGTAAGGTTACAATAAGCATTACAACCGAGCATATCCACATTACGCCAAATATTTTGAGCAGGAGCCCTTTTTTTTCGGATTTATCGGCAACATAGCCGCCGTATAAAGCGATACCCACTGATGGTATGGCCTCAACCAAACCTATCATGGCTAATGCTAACGGATTGTTGGTTAACTCATAAATATGATAGCCGATAATAACGGCCTGCATGGTATAACCCAACGTTAAAAAAAAACGCATGGTGAGATACCACCTAAATTCGGTAAAGCGTAATGCCGCGTATGGATCTTTTTTTACTGCCTGTTCTCCGTCTTCCAAAATTGATGTAATGAAGTTCAAAAATACTTAAACCTGCTTACAGATTTAAAAATGATTTAAAAATTTAACCCGTGCTGATCTATCAGGTAAATAAGCGAGGCCATTGAGGCAGCACCAAGCTCCAGTTCGCGCTTGTTCACGTTTTCAAAAACATCGTTTGGTGTATGGTGAATATCAAAATACCGTTGCGAATCGGGCCGGAAACCGATGAGCACTATGCCAGGGCGGGTAGCCTTTAAATGTTCAATATCGCTGCCGCCGCCGCCAGCAACCAGTCTGTCGCTTTCGTAAGGTGCCAATAGCGTACTCCAATTTTTATTAATGCCCTTTAAAAATGCCGGCGAGGCATCAACAAAACTAAAGCCGCGGGGTGTAAAACCACCTTCATCGGTTTCTATTGCGGCAATATGTTCTTCGTTATTTGCTTTAGCTAACTCGGCATATTTAGCACCGCCTTTGCCGCCACTTTCTTCGTCCATAAAAAAAACGGCACGTATGGTATTCTTAGGCTTATAGCCCGTAGCGTTCAATATACGCAATACTTCAACAGATTGCATTACGCCGGTGCCATCGTCATGAGCCCCTTCGGCCAAATCCCACGAATCCAGATGCCCGCCAACGATGATGTATTTATTTGGATTTTCGCTGCCCTTAATTTCGCCAACAACATTGTATGATAGCACATCGGGCAACAATTGGCAACTTTGTTTAAAATAAAACTTTATAACAGGCAGTTTTTTTAACCTCAGCATATTGCTCAACTGATTGGCCGCCATGGTTGATATTGCGGCAGCGGGTATTTTAACGCCATCTGCGTCGTAACGCGTTGTGCCTGTATGCGGGTAATTATCAATACTTTCGGTAAGCGAACGCACAATTACACCAACCGCGCCAAATTTTGCAGCGGCGGCGGCACCCGCAAAACGCTGATCGCCAGCGGTACCGTAGGCGCTACCGGTTTCTATAAAGCGGGGATCGAACGGGCGGTTAAAAAAAACAATTTTACCTTTAATTGCAGCTTCGCCCAAATCCTTCAGTTCGCCTAAACTGTGTACCTCAATAACCGAGGCCGACAGGCCACCCGCTGGTGTAGCTACCGAACCACCCAAAGCAGCAATAGCTACCGGGATTTGCTTTTCGCCATCTATAATTTTGCCAACTTCTTTTTCTCCCCTAACCCAATGGGTTACCATTGCCTCTTGTAAAAAAACACGGTCAAAGCCGTAGCTTTCCATTAGCTTTTTACTCCAGTCCACCGCCTTTTGCGCATTTGCCGATCCGCTTAAACGCTGGCCAATGTTTTTACACAAATAATGCAGGTTTTGATAGCATTGGCCGTTTACCAATTCTTCGTCGTATATTTTACGGAGCATTAACGAATCTGTTGATTGTGCCGATGCCGTGGCTATAGAAATAGATAAGAGTGAAAAAAGAGTAAGTTTAAACTTCATATTGCATTGGGTTTAAGCAAATATAAAGTTTAAGGGTAATAATGAAGACAATAAAATGCGTACAGATAGCTATTTAAGATATTTTATCCCAACTTAAACCGCCATTATGAGTGTGAGATGCCTGATTGAGTATTTGATTTTCGGGTAGTTGCAGTTGCGGGTCGTGCTCAAAAATTTCTTCAACGCATTTTCGGGCCAATAGCAGTAATTGCTGGTCGGTGGCAAGGTTAGCCAGTTTAAGATCGAGAACGCCACTTTGTTGCGTGCCTTCAATATTGCCGGGGCCGCGCAGTTGCAGGTCTATCTCCGATATTTCGAAACCATTGTTGGTTTTAACCATTGTTTCCAGGCGTATTTTGCCATCGTTACTTAGCTTGTGGCCGCTCATTAATATACAATACGATTGCTCGGCACCCCGGCCAACACGGCCACGTAACTGGTGCAGTTGCGATAGGCCGAAACGCTCGGCATTCTCAATAATCATCACCGAAGCATTGGGCACATTAACACCAACCTCAATTACGGTGGTGGCAACCATAATTTGAGTTTCGCCTTTTACAAAACGTTGCATTTCGGCATCTTTATCTGCGGCACTCAGCTTACCATGTACTATGCTGATGCGGAACTGAGGTAACGGAAACTCGCGGCTCATGGTTTCTATACCGTCTGTAAGGTTTTTGAGGTCGAGTTTTTCGCTCTCTTTTATCAACGGATATACCACATAAATTTGCCTGCCCTTGGCTATTTCCTGCTTCATAAAACCAAACATGCGCAACCGGCTGCCCTCGTGAAAGTGCATGGTTTCGATAGGTTTCCGCCCGGCGGGGAGTTCGTCAATCACAGAAACATCTAAATCGCCATACAAAGTCATGGCAAGGGTGCGCGGTATAGGTGTGGCCGTCATTACCAGCACATGCGGCGGAATGATGTTTTTCCGCCAAAGTTTGGCGCGTTGTTCAACACCAAAACGGTGCTGCTCATCAATTACCACAAAGCCCAGGTTTTTAAACTTTACCTTATCTTCAATTAAAGCATGGGTGCCAATAAGTATCTTCAAATCGCCGTTCTCCAGCTTCTCGTGCAATATGCGGCGTTTTTTTGCTGTGGTGGAGCCTGTTAGCAATGCAACCTCTAAAAACTCATTATCAATTAACTGCTCAATAGATTGATAGTGCTGGTTGGCTAATATTTCGGTAGGGGCCATAATGCAGGTTTGAAAACCATTATCAATAGCCAGTAGCATACTCATTAAAGCCACTACAGTTTTACCGCTGCCCACATCGCCCTGTAGCAAGCGGTTCATTTGTACGCCGCGCTGGGTATCTAGCCTTATTTCTTTCAGCACCCGCTTTTGCGCATTGGTTAGCGCAAAGGGTAATTTGGTTTTATAAAATTGGTTAAAGTAATTGCCTACGGTTCCAAAAATATTGCCTTTAAATTTTTGCGTACGCTGCAACTTGCTTTTGAGCATTTTAAACTGTATAAAAAACAGTTCCTCAAATTTTAACCTGTTAACAGCAGCGGTTAATACATCGGCATCGGCCGGGAAATGAATGTTGGCATAGGCTTCCCTCCTATCAACCAGCTTAAACTTTTGTAAAATTTGGTTGGGTATAGTTTCGGTAATATCGTTAAGGCTCTGCTCTAATAATATGGCAATTAGCTTTTGCAGTCCCTTGCTATCCAGCGAATAAGCCTTTAGCTTTTCGGTTGAGTTATATACCGGTTGTAGTTTTAAATTACCCTTTTGCTTTAAAGCGTCGGCAGAGTATGGCTCAATTTCGGGATGCGCCATTTGCGTTTTGCCGTTAAACGAGCCGGGCTTACCAAAAATAATGTATGCCTTGCCGGGGATGAGCAATTTTTCTACCCAGCGCATTCCCTGGAACCAGGCAAGCTCCATTGTGCCCGTATCATCATAAATCTGTGCTACAAGGCGTTTGGTATGTTTTTCGCCCAAAACCTCTTTGCTTTTTAGCCGCACTATAAGCTGCACATGCGGCAAATCGGGGTTAAGCTCTTTAATTTTATAAAACCGGGTGCGGTCGATATATTTATAAGGAAAATGACGCAGTAAATCGGCAAAGTTTGATATGCCAAGCTCTTTCCGTAAAACATCCGCACGCGAAGCACCCACGCCGCGCAGATATTCTATAGGGGTTTGGAATATTTGCTGATTCATAGAGCCGCCTCTAAAACTCCCCGGGTACGGGAAGCTTTTAATTTATGCGTGAAAAATAGGTTTGGATAATGCTAACTACGCTTTGTATGCAATAACCGAAATCTCGACATTTACATTTTTAGGTAATACCGATACCTGCACAGTTTCGCGCGCGGGATAATTGCCTGTAAAATAAGAGCCATAAACTTGGTTAACCTGTGCAAAGGTGCCCATGTCCGACAAAAAGATACTTGTTTTAACTACATCCTCAAAACCAAACGCAGCCTCTTCTAAAATAGCTTTAATGTTGTTCATCACCAGGTGAGTTTCGGCTTCTATACCGTTAAGTTCAACCTCGTTAGTTACCGGGTTTATGGCTACCTGCCCCGAAACATAAAGTGTATTGCCTGCTAATATCGCCTGGTTGTACGGCCCTATTGGCGCAGGTGCCTTATCTGTTTTGATTATCGTTTTCATTTTTTTATAAAGTATAAGTCTATTATCTTCCAGATGATGCCCAGCAAAAACATAATGATAGCCAACGCATTTATAAAATGCATAATGCGCAGATTAATGTTTTGCGGGCGGTTAGGATCTTTTTTTCTGAAAAAATACATTGGCCAAATATATTAAAAAAAAGAGGGTTCCGGTTTCCCGGAACCCTCTTTCGAAAATTCTATTAATTCAACAGATTCAATTATTTTTTGAATTCAACACGGCGGTTTAATACGCGTCCGTCTTCAGTTGAGTTATCAGCAATAGGGTGAGTTTCGCCTAAGCCTTTAGTTTTGATGTGTTTTGCATCAACACCAGAGTTAACTAAGTAAGTTTTAACTGAGTTAGCACGATCTTTAGATAATTGCATGTTATGAGCAGCGGTACCTTCAGATGAAGCATAACCGTTAATCAAAACAGTTTTACCAGATGAACGCAGATCAGCAGAAGTAGCATCTAAAATTGGGTAAGATGAAGTTCTTAATACTGAGCTATCAAATTCAAATTGGATGTTTGAGTAAGCAGTTCCAACTGGTTTATCAGATTTCATAACAAATTTCGAAGTGTCGATAACCGGGAATTTGATAGGGCAACCAGAACCGTCAACTACTGTACCAGCAGGAGTATTAGGGCACTTGTCAAATTGATCGGCAACACCGTCACCATCAGAATCTTTCTTCAAATCGTTAACTGCATTTTCAACATTAGTTACACGACCTTTTAAAGCTTCAACTTCCTGACGTAAAGTTGGATCTTTCAATTCGTCATACATAATAGCAACCGGGTTAACCCAATCAAGGTTTGGTTTAGAACCTGAACCTAAAGAGAACTCAAGACCACCGTATGCGTAAGAATATTTGTCTTTGTGAGTTCCAACTGGTGCTTTAGTAGCATCAAAATAATCACCGTCGGTAAATGTACCTGTGTAACCTAAGTTTAATGCAACCCTGTCGCTCATTCTAAATTTCAAGCCAACACCAATTGGTATAATTGTTTGGTTGTAGCTTTGACCACCATTGTTTACTACTACTGTACCAGATTGGTCGTTAGTGGTGTAAACTTTTGGTGTGTAGTTAACCATACCAGCACCAGCCGATACGTAGAAGTTAATAGCATTTTTACGTGCTAAATAATCAACAGTAGCAACATTAACTACACCGCTGATGGTAGCAGTAAAATTAATTTTTGTTGAAAACGAACCAATGCCTGTAGCAGGAGTTGGGTTTTCGTTAGTGTTACCTTTCACGTTTGAGCCGTAACCCATAACATCCAGTTGTAAACCGAAAGAGTGAGCTAATTGATCTCTCAATGAAACGCCGTAGCCAAAACCAAGGTCGAAATTTTTGTAACTGTTTGCTCCGCCAATAGCAACAAAAGGCGAAGTAACACCAGCATTAACACCAACACTCCAGGTTCTGTACTGATGGCTACCGCCAAATATCTTTGGAGTAGCACCAGCTACCTTTGCACTGTCTGTTGTTTGGGCGCTTGCAGCACCTACAGCTAACAAAGAGACAAATGACAAGGCAACTGTTTTCTTTAATGTAGAATAATTCATAGTTTTAAGATTAAACAATTTAATTGTGATTTTTTTTCAAATTTAGTTATTATGTTTGAAACCAATACCAAACTCTGTTCCAATTTTTTTGTTTTTTGACAAATAAATATTGACGAAGTTTAAAACAAAATCGATTATCTTATCAATAATGAAATATTTACCTATTTGTTTTGATTTATTTACAAATAATAGAAAAAATTTCGTTTCGCGACTAAAAACGAACTCTATTGCCATTTTTAGTTCGAGTGACGAATTTCCGAGAAGTGGCGATCAAGCCTTCACTTTTAAGCAAAATGCCGATTTTTTCTACTTAACAGGCATCGATCAGGAGCAATGTATGCTTTTATTGTATCCTGATTGTCCTAATCCGCTATACAAAGAAGTACTTTTTTTAAGACAGACGAGCGAACAAATTGCCGTTTGGGAAGGACATAAGTACACTATAGAGGAAGCGCAAAAGGCATCGGGCATAACCCGTATTTACTGGATAAGCGAGTTTACTAACATACTGCATAGTATAGTAAACTACGCCGAGAACATTTATTTAAATACAAACGAGAACGACCGATACCAGCACGAAGTACCTTATAAAGACATCAGGCTTATTGAGCAAATTCGGGCAAAGTATCCCTTGCACAACTACTTACGCTCGGCACCAATTTTACGCAGCCTTAGACCAGTAAAGGCCGACATCGAAGTTGAGCTTACCCAAAAGGCCTGCGATATTACCAATGATGCCTTTGTGCGTGTGCTAAAATTTATTAAACCGGGTGTTACCGAATACGAAATTGAAGCCGAAATCATCCACGAATTTATACGGCAGCGCGCTACCGGGCATGCTTACAATCCTATTATAGCATCCGGGCCAAATGCCATTGTGCTGCATTACAACGATAACAACCAGGTTTGTAAAGACGGCGACATGATATTATTTGACTTTGGAGCCGAATACGCCAACTACAATGCTGATATGAGCCGGTCTGTACCGGTTAACGGCCGCTTTACCAAACGCCAGCGCGATGTTTATAATGCTGTGCTGCATGTAATGAGGGAGGCAACCAAAATGATAGTAGCCGGAGCGGTATGGAACGAATACCATGATGAGGTGGGCAAAGTAATGACCGGCGAACTACTTAAACTTGGTTTGCTTGATAGACACGACGTTGAAAAACAAAACCCGGCAATGCCTGCTTATAAAAAGTATTTTATGCATGGCACATCTCACCACCTGGGTTTGGATGTTCACGACTTTGCCGGAAGATACGACCGCTTTAGCGTAGGCAATATCTTAACATGCGAGCCTGGCATTTATATCCCGGCGGAAGGATTGGGCATACGCCTTGAGAATAACATTTTAATTACGCCTAACGGCAACCGCGACCTGATGGCCGCTATACCTATTGAGGCAGATCATATTGAAGAGATTATGAATTAGTAAAACTATCGGCAAAGCGATAGATATTAAAATCTGATTTTAAGTAAACTCCGGCGATAATATCCCGGAGTTTATTTTTTTCCAGTCCCTGCATTCTGGTATACTGGATTAATCTGTATACTTTTTCGGTCAAAAGGTATAGTTTTCTGGAATTTTGAACGCTTTGTTGTATTTTTATGTGAGCAAGCAACTCCGTAATGCCGGTGTTTGTAATAGCCGTTGTTTTAAAAACCGGAACCTGTACCTGGTTATAATGTATCAGTTTTTGTAAATTGTTGGCAAATGCGTCGCCGTTATCTCTATCGGCTTTGTTAACAATAAACACATCAGCAATTTCCATCAATCCCGATTTAATGTGCTGTATCTCGTCTCCCGACTCCGGAACCAGTACCACCATGGTAATATCGGCCAAACCGGCTATATCAATTTCCGACTGGCCGACTCCTACCGTTTCTATGATGATGTAATTAAAGCCTGCTGCTTTTAAAACATCCGTCATCTCCATAGTTTTAACACTTAGGCCGCCAACCCAACCGCGCGTAGCAACCGACCGGATAAAAACATCGGGATGGTTAAAATGGCTTGTCATACGGATGCGGTCGCCAAGTAAGGAGCCCATGTTAAATGGCGAAGTTGGGTCAACAGCCAGTACTGCTATCTTTTTCCCTTCTTTTAACAACTCGCTTAACAAGGCATTTACTAAGGTGCTTTTGCCCGCACCGGGCGGCCCGGTTAAACCAATAACCGGAACGTTGGCATTGTAGCTTAAATTTTTCAGCAAATCGTTGGCACCGGGCAATTCGTTTTCTACCATGGTGAGTTGCCTCGCAAGTAATTTAAAATCTATTTCGGGCACAGCGTTGGCAGATGGCATTTTGCAATGTAATTAATAACAACAAGCTAATTTAGGCCTTTTATTGTTAATCAAAACATTTTGTTAGGCTTTAGGGGGATAGGTGGCTTATACTTACCTTTACACCTTATATATAGGTATCAGTTTTATCAACAAAAAGTTAAGGGTAAATGAAGGTTGCAGGTTTTACGTTCATCAGAAACGCGGTAAAAAATGATTATCCCGTTGTGGAGGCCATTACATCAATATTACCGGTTTGCGATGAGTTTATTGTAGCACTGGGTAATTGCGACGACGGCACACGGCAATTGATAGAAGGCATTAACTCGCCTAAGATAAAAATACTGCATACCGTTTGGGACGAAAGCAAACGCAGCGGCGGTACCGTTTTTGCCGAAGAAACCGATAAAGCTTTTAATGCCATATCGCCGGATATGGATTGGGCCTTTTATATTCAGGGCGATGAATGTGTGCATGAAAAATATCATGCCCTCATCCGCAAGGAAATGGAAGATAACCTGAATGACACCAAAATAGAGGGCCTGCTTTTTAAATACCTGCACTTTTATGGTTCGTACGATTTTTACAGCCATTCGCGCAGGTGGTACAGGCGCGAGATCAGGATAATCCGTAATAATAAAGCTATTCACTCCTACCGCGATGCTCAGGGATTTAGGTTAGATAACCGTAAAATACAGGTTAAACTCATTGATGCTTACATTTACCACTATGGCTGGGTAAAACCGCCTAATGGCATTGTTAAAAAAATACACAACTTTAACCAGTTTTACCACGGCGAACAAGCTGCACCCCAAACCGAAGCACCTACTTACGATTTTGACTATAGCAACGCCGATAAGCTTATCCCGTTTAGCGGCACACACCCGGCACCTATGTTAAAGCGAATAGCCGCCGCCAACTGGAAATTAAATATTGACTGGAAAGCCATCAAAAAGAAAATGCCTTTCCGCCGCAAATTATTGCAAAAAATAGAAGAAATAACCGGCTGGCGCGTTAGCGAATACCGCAATTATAAAATAGTAAAGAAGTGACTAACCTTAATAACCAGCATATATTAATAAGCAGGGTTGATGCTATTGGCGATGTTGTACTCACCTTGCCTTTATGCGGCTACTTAAAAAGTATTTACCCCGACGTAAAAATTTCGTTTCTTGGCCGCACTTACACTGGGCCAATTATTAAATGTTGCGGCGCCGTTGACCATTTTATTAATTACGACGATTTAAAAGCATTCCCAGAGCAAGAGCAAATATTAGCCCTGAAGGCCGAAAGCATTGATACCATAATTCATGTTTATCCGCAGAAAAAGATAGCTATATTGGCTAAAAAGGCAGGCATTAAAAACCGGATTGGTACTACTAACCGCACGTTTCATTGGCTTACGTGCAATAAATTGGTTAGGTTGAGCCGCAAAAATTCCGATCTGCACGAAGCTCAGTTGAATATTGGGTTATTGAAACCGTTGGGGATAAAATCGGTTCCGCAGGTTTCGCAATTGGTAGGCTTTTATCATTTCAGGCAGCAAGTTGTATTGCCGCAGCAATTTGCAAGGTTACTGGCAAGCGATAAGTTTAATATTATACTACATCCAAAATCAAACGGGAGCGGCAGGGAATGGGGATTAAACCGCTTTGCCGAACTGATAGCACTATTACCAGCAGATCAATTTAACATTTTTATTTCGGGCTCGGATAAAGAGAAAGAATTATTGAAAGATTGGCTCCCTACCCTACCTGCACACATTAACGATATAACAGGTAAATTAACGCTCCACCAATTTATTGCATTTATTGCCGAAGCCGACGGTTTAATTGCCGCAAGTACCGGCCCACTCCACATAGCAGCCATGAGCGGCACACACGCCTTGGGTTTATACCCAACCACACGCCCCATGCACGCAGGACGCTGGGGGCCAATTGGCAAACAAGCCGAATTTGTTAATAGTGGTACTGATGAATTGCACAGTATTAGCGCAGGTATTGTTTATGATAGGGTGAAGGCCTGGTTGTAAATTACTTTAACCAACCCGTAATTACATCAAAAACCATTTTTACCGAAATGCTCGACAAATCGTCCGAGTCACTCTCAATATGCTCGGCTTTTTTGCCGAGAGGAGCCCATCTCAAGGCGTTGATAGATTTGCTTACCGGGAACAAGCCCAATGTATGAATGCCCGATGCCGCCGCCATATGCAACGGCCCCGTTCCGGATGCCAGCAGGCCGTCGGCATTGCAAATCAAGCTCATAAATTGTGGCAGCGTTAGTTTACCGCTTAGGTTTATAACCGATGGTGGTAGTTTTTTCACCCATTGGTTAAGCGCAACCGCTTCTTTTTCGGAGCCGCTTATCAAAACGTTAAATTTATCAAGCGGAAGCTGGTTAATCAGTTGGGCATATTTATCCATTTCCCATTCCCGGCCGTGGCCGTTGCTCATGGTATGTACAATCAGGTTAAATTTACCGGGTTTTAAATTAGCAGCCAGGTTGGGTGTGAGTATATCCTTGGGTTTGTACCAGTCTTTATAATAGTTGGCTATAGTGCCAATGGTTGGTATGTGCGTTAACCCAAGTGGGTGCAAAAATAAAAACATTTGTTGCGCCTCGTGCAGGTGCGAATTGCCCCTGCTCAACCTGATTAATTTATTGCAATAAATAAAGTGGCTGTTTTTACTGGTATTACCTATGCGTATGGGTATGCCCGCTTGCTTGGCCAGTTTGGCAATGGTGGTTTTATTAAAGGTATGCAGTATCACATCAATATTGCGCGCTTTAATGTTGGCTATCTGTTCGTTTTGGGGTAGGCGTTCCAGTTCTTCAAAATCAATAAAATTATCAATGGCTGGGCAGGCATCAATAACGGGTTTGGTATAACTGCGTGCTAAAATAGTAACTTTAATATCGGGGTACAGCAGTTTAAGGTAAATACAAACGGGTAGGGTGAGTATTACATCGCCAATGTTATCAATACGGTTAATTAAAAAGTGATCTATCTTTCTGTTATGGATGATGGCCATTAATTTCTTTTAAATAAGTTTCTATTTTTCGCCCCGTAACTTCTCTTTCATCCTGCGGAACATGTAACGCATCCAAATGCGGTTACCAAAGTTTTTGCGGATCAGCGACGATTTGTCCGCAAAAAAAACATCGTCCGGGCCTGATGAAGAAACACCTGTATGGTTAAAATCGGCAATAATGTAGTCTTTAAAAACAAAGGGAATGGTTTTGTCTTTCCAGCATTGCATGTTAAGTGCATAGTCTGCCGATACGCGATACCTGGTATCAAACTTATATTTTTTGAAAATCTCTGCCGAATAAATAATTGCCTGGTGATAAATGCCAATTTTTGCCTGGTAATATTCGCTCACCAAACCCGAGCATTTCATTCCGCGCGATAGTACGCTGCCGTAATAAAAAGCACCGGGCACCTTCAGCTCGTAGCACAGGGCCGAAAAATCGTCTAGCAGGGTATCGTCTGCACCTAAAAAATAAACCCATTTGCCCGTAATGTGGTTAAGCGCCTTGTTCATGGCATCGTAAATACCACTATCGGGTTCGCTTATCCAAAAACCAATTTTATTGCTATTGGCTTCAATTATTTTTACGGTATCATCGGTGCTTTTACCATCAATAATAACAATTTCAATATTGGAGTAGTTTTGTTTGTAAATACTGTTTAAACAGGCTTGCAGTGTTTTTGCCGCATTAAAGGTTACAATTACTACCGACACTTTATCGGGCAGGTTTAAATGAGTTGTTGGGTTATCGTTTACTTCCGCACTTTGTTTATCACTCATTATCTTTGGTTATTTACCCACTATTTTGAGATTGCAAAAATCACAATTAAAGTAGACATTTGCAATTTACTGTTTACAGTATCGTTTTAAAATCCAAAGCAGTGCCTTTTACCATAATTTACACCTCTAGGGCATCAAAATCATGATTAAAGTACAATTTGACCATCAAACGTTTTCGATGCATAAATTTGGTGGCATATCCAGATATTTTGCAAGCATACAAGAATCACTCAGCAAAGAGCCCGATTTTACTTTCGACAGGGGTATATTATATACAACAAACCATTATCTAAAAGATCAATCCTTCCCACTGCCAAAATTGATAGGCGATTTGTTTTTACAAAAGGAACGCAGGCGCAGTAAGTGGAATAAAAGATACGCTAAGCTTAAAATTAAAAAAAACGATTTTGACGTTTTTCACCCAACCTATTACAACCCTTATTTTTTAAGGAAACTTAACGGGCCACCTATTGTACTAACGGTTCATGATATGATACATGAGCTGTTTCCCGAATACTTTCCACATTTTGACGACACCATTTATCTTAAAAGATTATTGATAGAAAAAGCGGATCATTTTATTGCTGTATCTCAAAACACAGCTGATGATCTTCAGCGTTTGTTTAATATCCCCGATGAGAAGATCACTGTAATTCACCACGGCTTTTTTCCTGCCGAAACGGATAGTAATTACATTCCGCCTTATCAAAATTATATATTGTATGTTGGCGAGCGCGGCGGGTACAAAAATTTTTATAGGTTTTTAGAGGCTGTTGCCGATGTGTTGATAAGCAATAATTTAAACCTGGTTTGCGCAGGAAGTAAAAGCTTTTGCAAGGCAGAAGAAGAAACCATGCGCAGGCTTAATATAGCACATTTGGTTACCCATGTAGCACCTACAGATGGCGAACTAAACCAGCTATACAGCAAAGCGAAGCTTTTTGTGTACCCATCGTTATACGAGGGTTTTGGCTTACCCATACTGGAAGCCTTTAACAACACTTGCCCAGTTGCAATTAGCAACACCAGTTGTTTTGAAGAAGTTGGCGGCAATGCCGCAGCTTACTTTGATCCGTACGACGTACGATCAATAAAAGAAACCATGAACATGGTGCTTTTAACACCCGGCAAAGCCGACGAATTACGCGCGGCGGGTGCGCAGCAACTGCAAAAATTCTCCTTAAAACTGTGCATGGAAAAAACAATAGGTGTTTACCGTAAGCTTGCCGCAAAAGCAGGCTGAGCCGTTGTTATGCAATAGGTTTGTAAATTTACATGCGGCTTATACCTAAGCCGATGGGTTTGGGTTTGCATGATAAAATATCAATTACTAATCCGTAATTTTGCCCGCTTTATAATTTTAAATGAAAACATACTTCCGGCTACTCTCGTTTGCAAAACCTATCGAAAAATTTGCAATACCATACATTTTAACTACCATACTTTACGTGGTTTTTAATACACTAACGCTCGCACTGATTGCCCCCCTTTTAACCACATTATTTAGTAAAGATGTTGATAAAAAAATAGTATTGGCGGCAAAACACTGGTACAATTTTTCAGATCAGTACAACTACTATCTACACATCGCTAAGCAAGATTATGGTGTAGTAGGCACCTTGCAATTTGTGTGCGCAATTATCATTATATCGGTTTTGCTTTCCAATCTTTTCAGGTACGTTTCGCAGCGCATTATGGAAAACCTACGCATACATACCTTGTTAAACTTAAGGCGCGCGGTATTTAACAATGTAATGAACCTACACCTTGGCTTCTTCAGTAATGAGCGCAAAGGCGATATCATATCCAAAGTGGCATCGGATGTTCAAGTAGTCCAGTTTTCGGTTACAGGCACATTGCAGGTAGTATTTAAGGAGCCTTTAACTTTAATAGGTTACCTGGTTTGGCTATTTATCATTTCGTACAAGCTAACGTTATTCTCAGTTTTAGTTATCCCGGTATCGGCGTTTATCATTTCTAAAATTGTGAGGCGCTTAAAACAGCAAGCGGTCGAGTCTCAAAAGTCGTACGGAAACATGATTAGTTACCTTGATGAGGCATTAACAGGTATCAAAATAATTAAAGCTTTTAACGCCGTCGATTTCATTAAAAATAAATTCGACAGTGAAAATGTAAGATATTCCAGGATTATAAAGTCTATGGCAAAGCGTCAGCAATTAGCCTCGCCAGTGTCCGAATTTTTAGGCGTTTCTATGATAGCAGTCATCATGTTGTATGGTGGTACTCTAATTGCTTCAAATAAATTAGACCCTGCGTTGTTTATTACCTTTATAGGTATCTTTTCGCAGATAATGCGACCAGCTAAAGCAATTTCCGATTCCTTTGGTAACATCCATTCCGGCGTTGCCGCAGGCGAACGTGTATTAGCCCTGATAGACGAAAAACCAATGATAGTTGATGCACCAAACGCTGTGCCAATCAAGGAGTTTAACAACGAGATCAAATTTGAGAACATATCTTTTGCATACAACGAAAAGCTGGTTTTAAATAATATCAATATCACAGTGCCGAAAGGTAAAAAGGTGGCTTTAGTTGGCCCGTCGGGCGGTGGTAAATCAACCACGATGGATTTAATACCACGCTTTATTGAGCCACAGAGCGGCAGTATATTAATTGACGGTAAGGATATTCAAAGTTTAACTACCGAATCGGTACGCGACCTGATGGGTATTGTTAACCAGGAATCTATTTTGTTTAACGATACCATTTATAACAACATTGCCTTTGGTAAACCCGATACTACTTTGGCCGAGGTTGAGGCTGCCGCCAAGATAGCCAACGCACACGAGTTTATATTGGCCACCGAAAACGGTTATCAAACCAATATTGGCGACAGAGGCTCTAAACTATCCGGCGGACAAAAACAACGCATTTGTATTGCCCGCGCCGTATTGAAAAACCCACCTATTATGCTGCTTGATGAAGCCACATCGGCTTTGGATACCGAATCGGAAAAATTGGTGCAGGAAGCGTTGAACAATTTAATGCAAAACCGCACATCGCTCATTATAGCACACAGGTTAAGCACCATACAAAATGCCGATATAATTATTGTGCTTGAAGATGGACGCGTTGTAGAACAAGGTAACCACGCGCAGCTAACCGGCAATAACGGCGTTTACAAAAGGTTGATTGATATGCAATCGTTCAGTAACGATTAAGGCTATTTAAACAAGCCCCTGGCCCAGCGTTTAAAGCGCCTTTTTGGAGCGTTATATTTTTTAAGCTGGCTACGCTTCCCTGCTAAATTAAATTCGATAGTAAGGGTATGCATATCGGCTTCCTTCTCCGGAAGGATATATTTAGGGTGCGTAACTTCGGTTATCTCGGTTAAGGTTACACTTGCGAAAGAATGGCTGGCATTGGTTGTATTTTCGGCACCTTCGCCAAAACCTATGTTGCTTACCAGGTTTGTGTTGGCTATAATATTAATGGCGTGGCTAAACAAATGGGTAAATGTTGCCTGGTAATCCCAGGTATCAATTTTACCGGCCTTGCAATCGTTAAATATTTGTTGCCAGGTATCGATAACCAATTCATCGTCAAAAATTTTTGCTAATTGCGGCCTTACTTCTTCGGCGTTATAGCGGGTAAGGTTTTTATCGTAATCCTTCCACGATCGTTTCCAGGTGGCCCAGCCCCAGCCGTTAGTGAGGTTTGAAAAATAATAGCTAGCATTTCCCCATTTTTTCCCTTCCTGCAGGTTACAACCCGAAATTAGCCAGATACGGGTATCCAAACGATATTTTTCTAAAAGGGTATCGCAAAACATAAAAAAGCTATTGGCTGGCAGGCAATCGTGCTCCAGTATAATCCCTTCCTCTTCGTGCTCAAAAAACCAATCTATAGCCGTGGCAATGGCTTCTTTAGGGCCTATATTTTCATTCCTGAAAAGGGTTTTAACCTGGCAATCCCAATCAATTGCTGCAAGCACGGCTTCCCTTGCTTCGGCACAACGAATATCTTCGCCGCTGCGGTTGGTGCGGGGGCCATCCGCAGTTATGTATACACGTGCAGGCTGGGCCAGCTTTATTTGTTGCAGCACCTGCAACGACGTATCGTGACGGTTAAATATGATAAATAATATTGCCGATTTTGTTTTATAAACCTGCTGCGCCTGTAAACTCATGCCGCAAAGTTGCTTAAATAAAATTATTTATCGCACAAAAAACAGTCTACCGGCCAATTAGTCGTTTTAAATGTAACACGTTAATAAGCCATATGGTAATAAGCGTTAACCCATAAACCATAATAAATTTAGCCAACTGGAAAAGTAATATCACAGGTACAGATAGCTGGTAAATGTTAAGATTGAGAGGGTCTGTTATTTGGGTCATCACTACACTTACCATTACATAGTGAATTAAATAAATGCCATAGGTGGTTTCGCGGGGTTTTAAATAGTGTATAAATTTAAAATCGCGAATTTTGAGCAGCATAAAAAAGAAGGATAGTGAATAAAGCACATTACTAAAACGAAGGGTATTATATGGGTCGTGCACACCAAGGGAGCGTAGCAAGTACATTTCCGCCATTGATAAACCCAAGGTAAAAACAGTGAGTATCACCCACATTGCCAGGGATGTTTTATCTATCCAATCGTTTACCTTTTGCCAGTTTTTGTGTATCTGTGCGCCCAGCCATAAAAAGAAAACGAAGCCAAAAATTGCTACCGTATGCGAAGGGCGTATCCACGAGAAGTAAATATTTATGGAGTAAAAAAGCGTAAATGCAAACAAAACAGCACCAAATTTATAGCTATACAAATGCCGTTTAAAAATTAGTAACAGGGTTATACAAAACAAAAAGTTAGGTATAAACCAGTAATTGGTATATAAATACGTTGTGGTAACACTATTAATTAAGGTTTGATATACATTAACGCCGGCAGGATCGGGGTGCCCAAGTATTTTAGCATGTATGAGATTGAAATTTATTAACACAATAAAAAACACCGACCAAAACAACCAGGGAACTATAGTGCTATCCAAGCGTCGTTTTAAGTACTGGCCTGGGGTATAATCGGTAAATTTATCGCCTATTAAAAAGCCGGCCAATAAAAAAAAGCACACGGTACCAAATTTGCTGAACTGAATCGACAGAAAAAAGAAAAATGCCCGTAGGCCAAGTGTAGGTAAATATTTATCGGGCTCAAAGTAAGTGGAGTGCTCCATTACAATGAATATCATGGCAATGCAGCGGATGGTATCAACAAAATCGTAATTTCTTTTTACTGGCGGACTGGATGTTAAATTTTGCATATTATGAGTAAGACCCGGAAATATTGAACGGGTTTAAATGAGGGATTATTTTTGGGTAATTAAACTTTTGGCTGTAATATTATTGCTATCCTTGCAAAAACATTGGTTAACCTTATACCCCATTATTGTTATAATTGTTTGTTTAATCGTAAATTTAAGTTGCTGTGTTTATAAAAAGGAAGAAAATAGAAAATGAATTAAGTTTAATAAACCAAAAGCTTAACGCTTTGGCTATCGAGAATAATTCGCATAAAATTTTACCGGCTAATATATTAGCCCGGCTTAACAAAGCCAACGAGCAACAAATTATACAAAACATTCAGCTTGCCGAATTTAAGGTTTATTCGCAATGGGGTGATGATGGCATTATACAGTTTTTGGTTGACTACCTGGATATCAGCCAAAAAACTTTTATCGAATTTGGTGTACAAAACTATACCGAAGCCAATACTCGCTTTTTATTAATCAACAATAACTGGACGGGCCTAATCATGGATGGCTCGGAAGAAAATATCAACTATGTAAAAAAGGATGATATTTACTGGCAGTTTGAGCTAACCGCTATACCGGTTTTTATCACCACCGAAAACATTAATAGCCTAATAACTCAAAACGGCTTTAGTGGCGAAGTAGGAATATTACACATTGATATTGATGGTAATGATTACTGGGTTTGGAAAGAGATAGATACCATAAACCCGGTAATTGTTATTGTAGAATACAACAGCATTTACGGACCAGACAATACATGGACAACGCCTTACCAGGCCGACTTTTACCGTACAGCAGCACACCACAGCAACCTGTACTTCGGTGCATCGTTAGCGGCACTGTGCGATCTTGCAGAAGAGAAAGGCTATCATTTTATAGGATCAAACAGCCATGGCAACAACGGTTATTTTGTACGGAAAGATAAAATAAAAGACCTTAGAACCATGAATGCACAAGAAGGCTATGTATTATCCAAATTTCGTGAAAGCAGAGACGAAAATGGCGATCTAACCTATATTAGCGGCACGGACCGCCTTAAAGCTATTAGCGGTATGGACATTTATAACACCCGGACTAATGAGTTAGAGAAAATAAAATAATTTGAGGCAAATAACTTCAAAATTAAATTCTGGTATGAACGGCAACACTGGCCGCAAAAAATACAAAGAAAAAAAATTCTCAAAATTACATCTAATCACCGTTGTAGCATCAGTTACAGTGTATCTTATTTCCTCCTATATCTTAATGGGCAGTGGGGACTGTGTATAGAGATAAATAATCTTGTTTTTGCTGCTCTGGTTATAAAATCGCTTCCCTTTAAAATCAATAAAAGGGCTGTTAATATCTGTAGATACAATACAGTCGAGCAAATAGGAAGATTGAGGAAGGTTCCGTGACATATTGTTAACATTGATGTAAATAGGATTGATCGTTCTATTAAAACAATTATTAAACAAGGGGTACTCCCAATCGTCCTCACCTACAATGAGGCCGATATTAGTATTGTTACCTTTTTCAATTATTTGATGAATTTCGCTATATTCTTTAAAAGCCGATGGCCTGCCAATAAAATATTTTTGATATCGGCACACAAAAAGCGAACTTTCGTACGGACGGTTACTGTTGTGTAACACCACTAAAAAGGCATAACTTATCAGGATAGGGAATACAATATATAATGCCTTTTTAAATCGGCTGCTTAAATTACAGGCATAGCATAGCAAGGGTATCGCCATTAAAAAAAAACAAGAATGCAACCTGGAATGCCAGGGCTGCCACTTCAAATACAAGCAAAATAACATCACCTGCAAAACAATCACTATTAATAAGTGTAAACTTAACAGGTTTCGCCTTTTTATTACCTGCATTAATAAAATGCCAAAAGATACCAATATAAAAATAAAGTGAACCATGTTTGGTGCACAGTCTTCATTAGTGGCGGGATTTTCAGTTGAAAACGTGGTGTTACGATAGTTAACAAGCGGATCGTTAATATTTAAACCAGCCATTGCGTGCAGTTTATAAATTATCTTATTTGAGAAGAACGCAACATCATTAACATACATAAACCCCAGGTGTAAACCAGCATTTTTGATAACGTTAGAAAAAAATAAAACCGTATTCATTTTCTGATTTGAATAAGATTTTGATTCCTTTTTATCAATACCCAAAAGGTTTCCTGTTAGCTTATAGTTCCGCTGGTAATGCCCGCCATTTATTGCAATAAAAATTAAAACGGTAACCAAAGGATACACCAGGTAACGGTAGTTCCTGCTCTTTAAAAAACGCACAACTGTAGCTATTCCAAACCAAATAATAACAGGAAAAAAATACAAATAAGCCGTGCCTTTGGTTAATGTACCAAGGCCCAGTGCCAGGCCCCAAAATACAAAATCGGCAAAGTTGCCGTTTTTAAGGGCCTTCACACTAAAATAAAAGCCTGTAATAATAAAAAAGGAAACTACAATATCATTTTGGGTACTTGAGGCCTGCAAAATAACCTCTGGAATTGTAACGATTGCAACTATAGCTATAATTTTATATTGACGGCCTAATCCAAAATTATCCAATATAAGTATAACGCTCAAGATAGAAAACAACAAAAAGAAAAACTGTACGGAATTTGAAAAAAAATCACTTCCATTTAAAATGCCAACATGCATAATTACATATTCGGCAAAGGGAGGTTGGTAAAGCTGGCGGAAAATATGAGTTGGATAATGCTCGACAGAACCGTGGCTGATCCAACTGGTTATCCGTGCCATGTGATAGGTCATGGAGTCCCAATTGTTTGGTGGATACAAAACACCTTGGGCAAAAATTAATAGTAAAAGGATGGATACTATGCTTAATAAAATTCTATCAACCGTATTTAGGTTTTTAATAACCTTATAAATAGTGCATTTCATATCTTCCCAGAAAACAAGCAGCTTATGCTTAGCGAAATATAAGCAGGTGAGATTTATAACCGCAATGCCGCTCCAAATTGCCAATATAGCAGTAAAATTTAGCTGATGAAAAGCACTAACTACTTCGGTAACGAAAACTAAAAGTGATGAAAAAATGAGAACACTATTTAATAAAACTTCTTTTTTACCTGTTGCCGGTATTTTGAAGGTACCAATAATTAAAAATATAGAAATAAAACAGATAACAAGCACAGCTATACCCATACGTTCACATGATAGATTTGACAAAGATAACCAAGCACACTAAGATGGCAACATTCTTGCTTTAAAAGAATTTTTAATAAAAAGAGGCCGTCTCACTTTGGTGTGAAACGGCCTCTTTTCTTTAACTTATAAGCTATTACAACTTGCGTTTAACCTCAACGTTTTCGTAAGCTTCAACTATATCGCCAACCTCAATGTTGTTAAAGTTGTGGATGTTTAAACCACACTCGTAGCCACGGGCAACTTCTTTAACATCGTCTTTATAACGTTTTAACGAAGCCAACTCGCCGGTGTAAATTACAACGCCTTCGCGGATGATGCGTATTTTACTGTTACGGGTTATGGTACCATCTAACACCATACAGCCTGCAATTGTACCAACCTTGCTAATTTTAAAGGTTTCGCGTATTTCAACGTTGGCAACAATTTTCTCTTCAAAGGTTGGTGCAAGCATACCTTCCATCGCGGTTTTGATTTCGTTAATGGCATCGTAAATGATGGAATATAAACGGATATCAATTTGCTCTTGCTCGGCAAGCTTACGCGCACTGCCCGAAGGGCGCACCTGGAAGCCTATGATAATTGCATCTGAAGCAGAAGCCAGCAATACATCCGATTCGGAAATCTGCCCTACTGCTTTTGATATGATGTTTACCTGTATCTGATCTGTTGATAGTTTCAGTAACGAATCCGACAGGGCTTCGATAGAACCATCCACATCACCCTTAACAATAATGTTAAGTTCTTTAAAGTTACCGATAGCCAAACGACGACCAATTTCATCAAGCGTGATATGTTTTTGAGTACGTAAACCTTGCTCACGTTGCAATTGCAAACGCTTGTTGGCAATTTCGCGTGCTTCAGGTTCGCTTTCAAGGGCGTTAAACTTATCACCCGCTGTAGGTGCTCCCTGCATACCCAATACCTGTACCGGTGTTGATGGCCCTGCCGATTCAACGCGCTGGCCACGTTCGTTAGTTAATGCCTTAACACGCCCGCTGTAGCAACCGGCTAATATAGCATCACCAACTTTTAAACGGCCAGCCTGTACCAATACTGTGGTTACAATACCACGGCCCTTATCTAAAGCGGCCTCAATAACCGTACCTACGGCACGTTTGTTAGGGTTAGCTTTTAGTTCGAGCAATTCGGCTTCAAGCAATACTTTTTCTAACAGCAACTCAATATTTAAACCTGTTTTGGCCGATATTTCTTGTGTTTGATATTTACCGCCCCACTCTTCAACCAAAATATTCATGGCCGATAGTTGCTCGCGTATTTTATCGGCGTTAGCTCCCGGCCTGTCAATTTTATTGAAGGCAAAAATGATTGGTGCGCCTGCAGCCTGTGCGTGGTTTATGGCCTCGCGGGTTTGCGGCATCACGCTATCATCAGCAGCTATCACGATGATTACAATATCTGTTACCTGGGCACCACGTGCACGCATAGCGGTAAACGCCTCGTGACCCGGAGTATCAAGGAAAGTGATTTTTTGGTTATCTTTTAACGAAACCTCATAAGCACCAATGTGCTGGGTTATACCACCCGCTTCGCCACCTATAACGTTGGTTTTGCGTATAAAATCTAATAGGGATGTTTTACCATGATCTACGTGACCCATAATGGTTACTATAGGTGCGCGAGGTATCAAATCTGCCGGATCATCCGGTTCGTCAAGGTTACCCTCTTCGTCCTGCGGTTTAACAAATTCTACTTCAAAGCCAAACTCTTCGGCAACAATGCTTAGGGTTTCGGCATCCAAACGCTGGTTTATTGACACAAACATACCCAAGCTCATACAAGTTGAGATAATTTGTGTTACACCAACATCCATCATGGATGCAAGCTCATTAGCAGTTACAAACTCGGTTACCTTAATAACCTTCGATTGCATTTCCTGATCTAATGCGTCCTGCTCGGCAGATGCAGCAACATCATCACGTTTTTGGCGACGGAACTTGGCACGCTGGGCAAATTTACCCGATTTACCTGCTCCGCTTAACCTGGCAAGAGTTGCTTTGATTTGATCTTGTATTTCTTTTTCTGAAGGCTCTTCTTTATTGCCTCCTGCCGAAGCTGGTTGCTGACCTTTATTTCTAAAATCGGGACGTGAAGGACCCGGACCTGCCGGTTTACGGAACTCCGGACGGTTACCACCTTGCTGCGGGGCACCACCACCTTGTTGAGATGGCGACTGCTGACCTGGCGAACCACCTCCTTGCGGACGTTGCTGACCTTGACCTTGGTTTTGATTTGGCTGACCCGGACCGTTTTCTTTACGTTTACGTTTGCGGCGCTGTTCGGCAGCACTGTTAGCGTTTGACGAGGCAATGGGCGAATTATTGCGCTTAGGCTGACTAACGGGCAAAACTATTTTACCAATAACATTGGGGCCGGTTAAACGCTCGGCTTTGGCACGTATAACATCGTCTTCGGGTTCTACAGGTGCGGCTGGCTGTGGCTGTGGTGCTACCGGCGGTACCACTACTACCGGGGGTGCTTGCACAACGGGTGCCTGTACCGGAGGTGTTGTTACTACCGGAGGGGTTACTACCACGGGTGGCACTTGCACAACAGGTGCCTGTACCGGCGGAAGGGTAACCACTGGTTTTTCGGCAACAGGCTCTGGTTTAACTTCGGGCTCTTTTACAAATTGCACGGCAACTGGCTCTGGTGCCTTAACTTCAACCGGTTTAGGTTGCTCTTTGGCTACAACAGGCTCTTCAGCTTTCTTTTCGGGACGGGTTTTTGAGTTTAACTCGTCCAAATTTATTTTCCCAACAATTTTAACACCTTGCAGTATGCTCTCGTCGCGTTCTTCAACTACCGGCTTAGGTTTTTCAACCACAGGGGGCGGTGTTGGTACAACAGGTGCGGGTGCAGGGGCAGGCGCATTGTATGAGTGTAAATTTTTAACTAAAATTTCCTCATGCTCAAAATCTTTTGAACGTGCAGGGTGATCATGCTTTTCGGGCGCAGCTCCCTGCTCTTCGCGTCTGATCTTACCAATACTGATCTGTTTTGCTTCCTCTTTGATGTTTTTATCAAATTGAAATTCCTTTAACAGGGCATCATACATATCGCCTTCGATTTTGGCGTTAGGTTGCTTTTCAATTTTGTAACCCTTTGACGCTAAAAAGTCGACTATAGTACCAGTACCAATGTTCAGCTCTTTTGCTGCTTTAAATAACTTTATGGATTTGTCGTCTGACATTTAATATTTATTTCTCCGCTTTATTTTGCAAAAATACGTTTTTATTTCCATTGGTCTAATTTGTTTTTTTCGTAACCTTTTGTGTTTTTAAGGCACTCCATAAGGCTACGTCATTTACAATGGTAATAAAGCTATCGTGAGCCGTTCACTAATCTTCGTTGTGAACCTTAGCTCGTGATAGTTTCGTTATTTCTGCTTATTCAAATTCTGCCTGAAGAATAGAAAGTACATCTTTCACGGTTTCTTCTTCAAGGTCAGTACGTTTAACCAATTCGCCAACGCTTAAGGCCAGTATAGATTTTGCAGTGTCTAAACCAATACGTTTAAACTCGTCTAATATCCAGCCCTCAATTTCGTCGCTAAATTCTTCAATGTCCACATCCTCTTCATGCTCGTCGGCTTCACGGTAAACATCTATTTCATACCCTGTCAATTTACCTGCCAATTTAATATTATGGCCTCCACGACCGATAGCTAACGATACCTGGTCGGGTTTTAAGTACACTGCGGCTGTTTTTTTATCATCATCCAACTTAATAGATGTAATTTTTGCAGGCGATAATGCACGTTGTATATATAACTGGATATTATTTGTAAAATTAATTACATCGATATTTTCGTTCTTCAATTCGCGAACGATACCGTGTATACGTGATCCCTTCATACCTACGCAGGCACCAACCGGGTCGATACGATCGTCGTATGATTCCACTGCTACCTTAGCACGTTCGCCGGGCTCGCGAACAATTTTTTTAATGGTAATTAAGCCATCAAAAATTTCGGGAACTTCTAATTCAAACAAACGCTGTAAAAATTCGGGTGCTGTACGCGAGATGATAATTTTAGGGTTGCTATTCATCATATCAACTTTATTTACCACGGCACGCACGCTATCACCTTTTTTAAAGTAATCGGCAGGTATCTGTTCAGATTTTGGTAATAACAATTCGTTACCTTCATCATCCAATACCAAAGTTTCTTTTTTCCAAACCTGGTAAACTTCGCCCGTTATAATTTCGCCAACCCTGTCTTTATATTTTTTGTAGATCTCGTCTTTCTCCAGTTCTAAAATTTTCGATACCAGTGTTTGGCGGGCAGCTAAAATAGCGCGGCGGCCAAAACTCTCTAACGTAATCTGCTCAATGTATTCGTCGCCAACTTCCAAATCAGGGTCAAGGGTTTTAGCCTCGGCCAGTTCAATTTCAAGGTCGTCGTCTTCACTAAAGCCATCTTCCATAACAACGCGTGTGCGCCAAATTTCCAAGTCACCATTATCTGTATTCACAATAACGTCGCAATTTTCGTCGTTACCGTATTTTTTACGGATCATGCTCCTGAAAACGTCTTCCAGCACACTCATCATCGTTGGACGATCGATGTTTTTAAAATCCTTAAATTCCTGAAAGGAATCAATTAAATTAATATTGCTCATTGTACTATTTGAATGATATTAAAACTTTTGCTTCTGCAATCTGGCTCAAGGGAATGGTTGCTTCGGCTACCTCTGCTTTTCTTCCTTTTACCCCTGCTTTTATTATTTCGTCAATTACTATACTATCTTCGGTAACACTTAACAATTTGCCTTCTTTTTGAGCACCTTCGGTTGTTTTAACCGATAAGTCGCGGCCAATATTTTTTGCGTACTGCCTTACCAGCGTAAGCGGTGTATCAATACCAGGCGAAGATACTTCGAGGTTATAAGCCTCTTCTATCACGTTCTCCTCTTCAAGTTTAAAGCCAACATAGCGGCTTACTTTAGCGCAATCGCCAACCCCCAAACCCTCGTCGCCATCTATCAAAATTATCAGCTTATGGTTGGGCAGCATTTTAATATCTACCACAAAAACACCTGGTAATTCGGTTAGTTTTTCTTCAACCAGTTGGGCAACCCGCTTTTCAATATTCATATCAGCCATTTGATCGACAAAAAATAAAAGAGGGGACTATTGTCCCCTCTCCTGTATTCATTATTAATAATGCAAATATAGTGTTTTTTATTTGAATGTCAAGAGGTGAGGTGATTTGGAATTTCGGATGTTCGATTTAGGATTTGAGAACGGATGGCAGATTTTGATTTCGAATTTAAATGCTCTGATCTCTTTTGCATATTTAAAATGTTTATACTTATCTTTATTAGCATGACTACAATAGCACTACAGGTTGCAGATGCACCTGGGCAAAAACATAACGAAACCGTTTACACAACGGGTAAATTATTATTTTACCCAGCCGTATTGGCCCACTTCTGCCGTAGATTACTTTTAATATACGGCAGAAGTTGAAAAATCCCCTTATTTTAAAAAAGCTCATTCGTAATCCTTTCTTTATATTCTTACCATTTCTTTTTTACTACAGTTATCTAATTGTTAAAAGCAAATGGCCCAGCTTATACGGCGACGAGGTGCGTTATTATAATTTTGCAATAAACCTGATACACGGTTTCTACTCGCCGCCCGCTCCCCATATAAGTTTATGGAACGGCCCCGGCTTCCCCATTATACTAATGCCCTTTGTAGCGTTAACCATTTACCCGTTGTATATCACCTTAATGAACGCGCTATACTTTTATTTAGCCGTTGTGTTTTTATTTAAAGCGTTGAGGCTTATTGCCGATTATAAAACCGCCCTTATATTGAGTTTGCTGCTGGCTGTTTATCCCAATGCCTTATCAATGCTGCCAATTTTATATACCGAGGCTTTTACAAATTTGCTGGTATCGGCCCTGGTTTATACCGTTGCGCTTTATTACAATAAAGGCAATAAAAAGTATGGCATTATAGCGGGGTTAATTTTGGGCTACCTGGTGCTTACCAAAATTATTTTTGGCTATGTAGTAGTTATTTGCCTGGGTATATTTTTTATTAACCTACTGTTTAAAAAAAACAAAGCGTATTACTTTAAACCAATCAGGATATTGCTGATAGCCTTTGCCGTTACTGTGCCTTATTTGGCTTACACCTGGCAATTAACGGGCAAGCTTTTCTATTGGGGAAATTCGGGCGGGATGAGTTTGTATTGGATGAGCACACCTTATCCCCACGAATACGGCGATTGGAAAGTACCTTATTTAACCAACAAACAATACCCCACGCTATTTAAATCGGCCGAGGTGGTAACTATTTTAAAGAAGAACCACCAAAAAGATATTGCCGATGTTTTAAAACACAAAGACAATATTGAGCAAGACGAAGCTTACAAACAGCTTGCCATACAGAACATCAAAAATCACCCTCTTAAATTTATGGGCAACTGTATTGATAATTTTTCGCGGATGCTGTTTAACTTCCCTTACTCCTATTCCTTTCAGGATGATAGCATTTTGCGCGGTATTATAATTGGCTATACTATGGGCGTCGGTATTGGGCATTGGGTTAACCTGGCTCAATTGGCGCAAAATAACCTTTGCTGTAAAGTTTTTATTATTACTTACAGGGGTTTATCTTTTATTGAGCGATGTATTAAGTGCCTACCCGCGGCAATTGGACATTATAGTGCCCGTGTTACTTTTCTGGTTCGGCTTTTTAATTGCAAATACCAAAAAGCCAAGCTTTAAATTTAATGATGATGAAGGCTTGGATGATATTACTTTAACTGATTTAGAAGATTTGGGGGTGCATACGGCGAGGTGAAGGAATTTGTTGGGTTTACTTGTTATAGATTTAAAAATGTTAATTAACCCGTAGTGCATTATCAGACTAAATTTATTTTAATGTGATTCATGTTCCTTTTAAAGATAAATTTGTTGAGGTATTGAATGGTGGTCAGGGCAGTTATTTTACTTAACGTCCTTGTCTTAAACCCCTCAAAAGTTTTGGCATAATTTCTTCTGATCATAAACTGATCGCACAGTTGCGAAAATAGCGTTTCAATCCTTTTCCTTGATTTTTTGAATAGGTATGGATACGGTTTGAATTTCTTTTGATTGTTTCTCATCGGGGTTTCCAATCTAATGTTTACAGATTCAAAAAGATTGACCTGTACCTCTGCGGACAAATAGCCTTTGTCTCCAAGTAGCACGCAATCAGTCATTTGTTGTTGTATATCTTTCAGGTAATGTATGTCATGTACGGAAGCAGGGCTTAGGTCAAAGTTCTCAAAAACACCATCTACTGAACAAACTGCATGCAGTTTGTATCCATAATACCTCGAACTTTGCGCAGCACAAAAACCATGGTTTGGAAAAGCGTATTCCTGTTCTTTGCAGATTTTACTTCTTGCTGCACGGGCATTTTTACATACCTCTAAAGGCATTGAATCGACAATGAAACAGTCCTGGACAGCGTTCAGTTTCTGAACAAGCTTTTTTCTCACCTCATTTATGTGCGGGAACAATTTTCTTTTTCTCTTATTGTAAACACTTCGTTCGATCAAGATATCAAGCGGGGTACCTTTCAGGTTTCTAAATAACTGATATTCAGAATCTATTCCACAATATTCAGCGGTCAAATTTAACGTAATTAACTCTAAATCAGACAGTCTTGGCCTTACTGGTTTGTAATAAAAGTCCTCTTTTATTGACAGTTTCCTAAACTCTTCTAAAATAAAAGTGTAATTTTGAATCAAGTTGTTCATGTTTGTAATTGATTGTCAGTCAATACAATATACCATTTATTGGCGAAATGAACAACTTTCTTTATAATGCACTACGGGTTAATTATATTTATATCATGACTACAATGACACTACAGGTTCCCGATTCCCTTGAAAAAGAGCATCAGGAAACCGTGCGTTTTATTGCCGCCAAATTATACGAGGCGGGCAAACTGTCTTTTGGGCAAGCTGCCGAAATGTGTGACATGAGTAAATGGGACTTTCCCGCTGTACCGGCTCAATTTGATGTGAACTATATTTCAGTATAGTTATGACGATGTGATGGCTGATGTTGTAAGAATCGGCAGGTAGCGTTCAGTTCGCAATTGCCACATAACTATCAATTCTAAAAAAATCATTGCTGCTTTTTTGAATTTTATGTATTTTTGAATGTGGCTACTACAAAATCACATAAAACCAAGAACAAGCAGATTGAAGTTGCTGAAAATCCTTTCATCAAGCTGATTACTGATAAGGAGGAGATTTCGAAAGCTATTCAAGAGGGTAAACCGCTAAGTACCCTTAAAGGGATTCGCTTTGTTAAGCCTATATAAAATATACCCAGAGAAAGAAGGTTATAGGTTTACAACCACAAATGGTGATGAATATTATGCATATTTCACACCGTTCACCCTTCAAACGCCATATCACACAACTACAGACATCGTAAGTTTCGGTTTTGAATGCAAACGACGTAATGCTCAAACTAAACCATTATATGATGAATGCACGGCAAGAACCATCGTTCACATCATAAATAATTACTTTAAACTTAATGGTGACAATGCTTTACTTTATATATGTTTAAATAACGATGATTTTGCCCGGCACCGAAACTTAATTTTTGGCAAATGGTTTAACGAATTTGGACGTGGATACGAACGTCACAAATCTGACGCGATAACCGGTGAAATGAATTTTTATAGTTCCATTCTCATAAAAGAAGATAATCCGGAAAAAATCAAATTAATAGAGGCTTTTTATTTTACTATTAATTACTGGTTTCCCAATGAATAAATAATATACAAATCTGTGAAACAAAAAATACTAATTGTTGACGACTTGCACGTTGTTTTTATTGAGCGTGCCGAGGCTTTGGGCTACGAATGTAATTACCAGCCTCAATATACTTTAGAAGATACTTTAAAGGTACTGCCCGAGTACGAAGGTTTGATGGTTCGCTCCAAATTCCAGGTGAATAAGGCGGTGTTTGATGCAGCCGCCAAGCTCAAATTCATTTGCAGGGCCGGCGCCGGGATGGATAATATTGATGAGGATTACGCCAAACAAAAAGGCATCCACTTAATAAACGCGCCCGAAGGCAATATGGATGCCGTGGGCGAACATGCTATTGGGATGCTTTTGGCATTGATGAATAACCTTAACCACGCCGATGCCGAAGTGCGCAATGGTTTATGGAAACGGGAAGCTAACCGCGGCCACGAGTTAAAGGGCCGCATTGTTGGTATTATTGGCTATGGCTTTATGGGGCAAAGCTTCGCCAAAAGGCTACAGGGTTTTGGTGTTGAGGTTATAGCTTACGATAAATACAAAACTGGCTTTAGCGATAGGTACGCCCGCGAGGTAAGCATGGAAGAAATTGTGCGCCAAAGCGATGTACTAAGCTTCCATGTACCGCTGACCAGGGAAACGCAGTATATGTTTAATGACGAATTTCTGTTCCACTTCCGCAAGCCTATTTATCTCATCAATACCTCGCGTGGCAAGGTGGTGCAAACTAAAGCGGTTTTAAACGGCCTGCAGAGCGGAAAAATTTTAGGCGCTTGCTTGGACGTATTGGAAGTCGAAAAATTTCCGGCGCTGGGTGAGCAGGACTGGTATGCCGAATTGAAACAAAACGAGAAAGTGATTTTAACGCCGCATGTTGCGGGCTGGACCTTTGAATCGTACCGAAAGATAAGCGAGGTGATGGCTGATAAGTTAAAAGAATTAACCAATCAGTAACTGGTAGGTTATGTACTTGTTAAAAAATCTTAAAAAATAGCTATCCAAATTAAAAGATTTGGAATTGTAAACTTAATTCCATTATCTTCGTTTTATACTTAAACAAGACTATGTAGGCCGCGCCCATATAGTCTTGTTTGTTTTTAATAACCTTGGGATGTCCTTCTGATTATTAGGGAGGGCTATTTTTTTTAGGTATCGTTCAGTAATAAAATTATAATTTAATACGTGAGTTATGGCAGATGTAGCATACTACACCAAAGAAGGTTTAGAAAAATTAAAAGAAGAATTACAGTATTTAAAAACAACAGGCAGGCAAATCATATCAAACGCGATAGCCGAAGCCCGCGATAAGGGCGACTTGAGTGAAAACGCCGAGTACGATGCGGCTAAGGATGCACAAGGGCACCACGAAGCTAAAATTTCGAAACTGGAAGAGGCGATGAGCAACGCACGCCTTTTGGACGACTCTAAATTAGACCTCACAAAAGTATTAGCACTTTCTAAGGTAAAGATCAAGAACCTTAAAAACGGTGCTACCATGACCTACCAATTGGTATCGGAAAGTGAGGCCGACCTCAAATCGGGTAAAATATCTACCGCGTCGCCTATTGCCAAAGGTTTATTGGGCAAAAAGGTTGGCCAAACCATTGAGATAACCGTACCTGCCGGTAAAATAGAATTTGAAATACTTGAAATTAGCAGGTAGTATTACAATGATTGAATGATTGAATGACTGAATGATTGAGTGTTTTAATTGCGGTTATTACAAGTTATTTTAATTTATTCAATCACTGTTATTTTGAACCATTTATTCACTCACCTTATTCAATCACTCAGTCATTCAATCCTTCAATCATTATAAACTCCCATGCCAAGCATTTTCTCCAGAATAGTAGCCGGCGAGATACCCGCCCACGTTGTTGCCGAAACCGTTGAGTTTTTAGCTTTTTTAGATATTGCCCCTTTGGCTGTTGGCCACGTACTGGTAATACCTAAAAAAGAGGTTGATTATATTTTTGATCTTGACGACGAAACTTATACCGGCTTGCACATTTTTGCCAAAATAGTTGCCGCCGGAATTAGAAAAGCTATCCCCTGCCAGCGCATTGGTGTTACCGTTATTGGCCTGGAAGTACCACATGCCCACATACACCTCATACCCATTAACCATGTTGATGATATGAATTTTTCGAAACCAAAACTAAAACTTAGCAGCGAAGAACTGGCCGATATTGCTGCTAATATAAAAGCAGCCCTGCGTACCGTTTAAGGCTAATTCGCGCTGTGGCGCATTGTATCTGTCAGCAATATGGTTTTAATAAGCCCGCCTTTTTATTGCTTTTGCTATAGTGGGTGAGCCCAGTGTAATCCCCTGCGCTCTACAAAACTCATTTGCGGCACATTTCATCACAAAAATAAAATCAAAATATTGCAATCTGTATAGATTAATACATTTGCATTATCAAAATACACCATAATGTTAAAAAGAGTAGTTATTACAGGTATTGGCGCGTTAACCCCGCTGGGCAACAACGTTGCCGATTTTTGGGACGGTATACTGGCAGGCAAAAGCGGCGCAGGTACAATTACGCGGTTTGATGCTTCCTTATTTCGTACACAGGTAGCCTGCGAGCTTAAAAATTACAGTTCGGCAAACCATTTAGACAGGGCGGATATTAAACGTATCGACCTTTTTACACAATATGCCCTGGTAGCATCCGACGAGGCTATTAAAGATTCGGGCTTTGAATTTGATAAAATGAGCCCCTTTGATGTGGGTGTAATATGGGGAACCGGGCAGGGCGGCATGGAAACTTTTGAAGAACAGGTTACCGAATATGCACAAGGTAACGGTAGCCCAAGGTTTAGTCCGTTTTTTATACCGAAACTGTTACCTAACATGGCTTCGGGGATGATTTCTATTCGTCATGGCTATATGGGTATCAATTACACAGCTATATCGGCCTGCGCCACATCCAACACGGCTATTATGGATGCCTTTAACTACATCCGTTTAGGCAAGGCCAAAATAATAGTAAGTGGCGGTTCCGAGGCACCGGTAACACCTGCTTCGGTAGGTGGCTTTTCGGCCATGAAAGCCATGACGGGGCGTAATAACGACCCGCAAACAGCGTCGCGCCCGTTTGATGTGCATCGCGATGGTTTTGTAATGGGCGAAGGCGCGGCGGCTTTGGTACTTGAAGAATATGAACATGCCGTAAAACGCGGTGCCAAAATTTATGGCGAAATTGGCGGTGCCGCCATGACGGCCGATGCCTACCACATGACATCAACCCACCCCGAAGGCCTTGGCGCATTACAAGCCATGAAGTTTGCCCTGGAAGAAGCTGGTTTAACTATTAACGATGTTGACTATTTAAATGCTCACGCCACATCAACATCTGTTGGCGACCCATCTGAAATAAAAGCGATTACTGCATTAACAGGAACGGGCAAAAACGATTTATTCATCAGCGCAACCAAATCTATGACGGGGCATCTGCTGGGTGCAGCCGGAGCAATTGAGGCTGTAATTTGTTTGTTAAGTATGCGCGATAGTGTGATACCTGCAACCATTAACACTACCGAACTGGATGCCGCCATACCCGATAATATGAATATTGTGTTGGGCGAGGCCATTCAACACCCGGTTAAGGCAGCATTGAGCAATACTTTTGGTTTTGGCGGGCACAACGGCATTGTGGTTTTTAAAGCAATTTAAGTGTTTATAATGTAATTGGTTTTTTTATTGAAAATAATTAATTGTAAAATCGACGTTTATTTAAAATCTTTATACCTTTAGATTATTGAAGGCCACCAGTACTTCAATTATAAACCAATTATCATTAATCTATGAAAAGAACTTTTTCACTCATTGTTTTAGGTACTTTGCTTGTAAGTAACAGCTACGGGCAGGCCAAAGCCGACCTTACCGTTACCGGAGGCGATTCTAAATTAACCATTAGCCGCAATATTTACGGCCAATTTTCGGAACATTTGGGCCGTTGTATTTACGGCGGCTTTTGGGTTGACCCCAAATTGCCGGTTGCCAAACAAAACCGCATACGGCTTGATATTGTTGAGGCACTTAAAAAAATACATATCCCAAACCTGCGCTGGCCAGGCGGTTGCTTTGCCGACGAGTACCATTGGCGAGATGGTATTGGCCCATCTGCACAAAGGCCTAAAATGGTTAACACCAACTGGGGCGGCGTAACCGAAGATAACAGCTTTGGCACGCACGAATTTTTAGAGCTTTGCAGTTTGCTTAAATGCGAGCCTTATATAACGGGTAATGTTGGCTCGGGCACGGTGGATGAAATGTCTAAATGGGTGGAATACCTTAATTTTGACGGTGAAAGCCCAACTACTGCCCTACGTAAACAAAACGGACACCCTGCGCCATTTAAAGTTAGCTTTTGGGGCGTTGGCAACGAAAGCTGGGGCTGCGGCGGTAACATGACTGCCGAATATTACAGCGACCAATTTAAGCGCTATGCATCCTTCGCTAAAAATTATCCTGGTACGCCGCTTAAAAAAATTGCCACCGGCCCAAGCGATGGCGATTACCATTGGATGGAAACCTGCATGAAAAACATAGGTACACGCATGTGGGGCATATCGTTGCATAATTACACCATTCCAACGGGTAGTTGGTCTAAAAAAGGTTCGGCAACCAGTTTTACTAATGCGGAGTATTTCAACACCATGAAAAACTGCTTGCGTATGGATGAGTATGTAACCAAGCACTCGGCCATTATGGACAAGTATGATCCTGAAAAAAAGGTAGCCCTCGTTGTTGACGAATGGGGTATATGGACGGATGTTGAACCCGGCACAAACCCTGGCTTTTTATATCAGCAAAACAGCTTGCGCGATGCTTTAGTGGCGGCAACAACGCTCAATATTTTCAACAACCACTGCGATCGGGTAAAAATGGCTAACCTTGCGCAAACTGTTAATGTTTTGCAGGCGTTAATATTAACCGACAACGAAAAAATGCTGCTTACGCCAACCTACCATGTGTTTGATTTGTACAAGGTTCATCAGGATGCTACCTATTTGCCCATCGAGCTCAAATCTCCCGATTTGGAGAATGGCAGCGATAAAATACCGGCCATTAACGTATCAGCGTCAATCGATTCAAACAAGGTTATCCATATTTCTCTCGTTAACCTCGATCCCGAAAAAAAGATCAGCATCCGCACTGGTTTAAAGGGGCTTAACTGGAGTGGCGTTACGGGGCAAATATTAACTTCGGAAAAATTAACCGATGTAAATACTTTTCAAAAACCCAACAAACTTAAAATTGAAACCTTTACAGGCGCATCAAAACAAGGCGACCAGTTAGTGGCCGATTTGCCCGCGCATTCGGTTGTGGTACTAACCTTAAAATAAACGTATAAAAGCATCCAAACATAAATTAAAACCTATAACAGAATGAAAAAAAGAATAATTTTGAGTCGCTTATTATTGGGTTCGCTCGTAATAGGCACAATTTTAACATCGTGTATGCAAAACAAAACTAAAGATGCCCCAAAGGCGGGTATCACTAAAGAAGCATGGGACAAGGTTGATAGCCAAGCTGTTGATCTGTACACGCTTACCAACAAAAACGGAGTTGAGGTAAAAATATCCAACTACGGTGGCAAAGTAACATCGTGGGTAACACCCGATAAAAGCGGTAAAATGGGCAACATAGTTTTAGGTTTTAACCATGCCAACAGCTATACTAAAGATGTACCTTATTTTGGTGCCTTAATTGGCCGTTACGGCAACCGTATTGCCTTAGGTAAATTTACTATTGATGGTAAAGAATATACTTTGGCTACCAACAACGGTAAAAACGCATTGCACGGCGGCAACAAAGGTTTTGATAAAGTAATTTGGACAGCCGAACCGATTAGCGATACCGTACCGGCACTAACCCTAACCTATCTAAGTAAAGATGGCGAAGAAGGTTACCCAGGCAACCTTAAGGTAACTGTAAAATACACCTTAACCGATGCCGGCGAATTGAAGATAGATTATACCGCTACTACAGATAAGGCAACTCCTATTAACCTTACTAACCACACTTACTTTAACCTTAGTGGCGACCACACCAATACCATTTTAGACGAAACCATCCAGATCAATGCCGATCGTTATACGCCTGTTAACTCGGAGCTTATCCCAACCGGTAAGTTAGAGCCCGTTAAAGGCACTCCGTTTGATTTTACCAAGCCCGAAAAAATTGGCTCGCGCATTAACCAGGTACCCGGTACACCGGTTGGTTACGACCATAACTTTGTTTTAAACAACAGCGATACCACATTGCACCAGGCGGCCATTTTATACGATGCTGCCAGTGGCCGCCAGTTAGAGGTTTTAACCACGCAACCTGCTATCCAATTTTACACAGGTAACTTTTTAGATGGCAAACTAATTGCCGATGACGGTAAACCCATTAACCAACACACTGCCCTGTGTTTAGAAACCCAACATTACCCCGATTCGCCTAACCAACCGGCGTTCCCTAACACGGTACTTAAACCGGGCGAAACTTTTCATAGCACAACAATATACAAGGTATCAGTAAAATAATACCCTCATAACATTTACAAAAAGGTGTATCTCTTAACCGGGGATGCACCTTTTTAGTTTAAAAAAACTGATTGCTTAATTGTAATGGCTTATACCCCTACAAATACCCTGTTAATGGTATTCAATGCTTTACTTTGTTAATAAAATGCTTTAATCTTATATCGCTAAAGCAGAATTTAATCAATTAAAATGTCGGCAAAAAAATTAGGTATTTGGAGCAGCACATCGCTGGTAGTTGGCAACATGATAGGGGCCGGAGTATTTTTAATGCCGGCGGCTTTGGCTTCATTTGGCAGTGTAAGTTTATTAGGTTGGGTATTTTCGGCAATAGGCTCGTTTTTTTTGGCAAAAGTATTTGGCAATTTAAGCGCGCTATTACCCCAAAGCACAGGCGGCCCCTATGCCTATACACGCCACGGCCTGGGTAATTTTGCAGGCTTTTTAGTGGCCTGGGGTTATTGGATAGCCGTTGCATGTGCCAATGCGGCCATCACCATATCGTTTGTGGGTGCTTTAAGCACTTTCTTCCCGGTGTTGGCATCAAGCGCGTTGGCTGCAGTTATTACCGGTTTATGCTCCATTTGGTTTTTAACCTGGCTCAACACCCGCGGCATCACGGCATCGGGCAATATGCAGGTTATCACCACAGTTTTAAAGCTGCTACCCTTATTTGTTATAGCCATAGGTGGTTTATTTTTTATCAGGATACAAAATTTTCATCCCTTTAATACTTCGGGCGGCAGTGTTTTCGGCGCAATTACGGCCACGGCCAGCATTACTATGTTTTCGTTTGTAGGTATAGAGTGTGCTACTATTCCCGCCGCCAGCGTTAACAACCCGGGCAAAACTATAGGCCGTGCCACTATGCTTGGTTTACTCATTGCAACTTTGGTTTATATATTAGGCAGCGTAAGTATTATGGGTATCATCCCGGCAACGGTACTGCAACACTCGGTAACGCCCTATGCCGATGCGGCGGTTATTATGTTTGGCAGCAACGCACGTTACTATACCAGCGCGGGTGTAGCCATAGCAGCCTTTGGCGCACTAAACGGATGGACACTGATACAGGGGCAGGTGCCGTTTGCTATCGCGAAAGATAAACTGTTCCCGCCCATATTTGGTAAGCTCAACAAAAAAGGAGTGCCCTACGCGGGGATGCTCATCAGCAGCAGCATGGTATCCCTCTTCATGACTATGAATTACTCGAGGGGCCTGGTTGAGCAGTTTAAATTTTTATTGCTGTTATCCACTTTAAGTGTTTTAATACCTTATCTTTTCTCGGCGGCGGCGTATGTTATTATCCGGTGCCGGCAAAAGCAGTTGCATCAAGGTAGCCTGGTATCGGCCATAGCGCTGGGTGCGGGTGCATTTACGTATTCGTTATGGGCTATTGCAGGCGCTGGCCAAAGCGCAGTTTACTGGGGATTTATACTTTTAATGGCAGGCATACCGTTATACGTTTGGATAGTTAACAGCCGCAAAGGTGATAAGGAAGGCAACAGCAATGATTTAAACAATGGTTGAATATTAAAAATTTGATTTATACAAATTATATTTAAATTTAGTTGCCAGCCGTTAATATTGGTTTATAAAAATTGAAAAAGGGTTTAGTTATTTTTTTGTGCTTATTGGGGTTTGTACTTCGTGTTGCGGGGCAACCCAAACCGGCTGTTAGCGGGCAGTTAGCTGCCTTTAGAGATCTGTTAGCTACTATTAACGCAACCTTTACAATACCCGATAAATTTAGCGAAATTAAGCCTCCCGCAAACGAACGCCTCCCGTTTCAATACGGTTTAAAACTCCAGGATGATGATTGCGAAATATGGTTCCAGGTAAACTACAGCCGCGCGGATTGGCAGCGGTACGATGCAAATAAACAATTACCAAATCCTGATTCGTTATACACAAAAACAGCTAACGACGAAGCCCTGCTCATGTCGGGCTCTAACGATTACATTACGAGGACGATGCCACCCTATATTTTAGATCGGTATAACGCCGATGCCGGGCGCTCATACCTTTTAAATTTAGTTGCCTTACCTGCAACAAAAAACTATCAGTACGCACTGTTAATAGTATTGCACAAAAACCATTATGGCAATATTTTAATAGCCTGCTTAACCAACGAGAAAGGGCCATCTTTTTTCCGTAACATCAACAAACTTAAAGACAGTTTCAGGTTTAACGACTAATACAATTTTTTGGCCCAAGCCAGGCCTTTTTTAATTCGCGGTAAAATTCATATCTTTTCGGTTTAAACCAGTTAAGCCTTTAGCATGAAACGCATTTTATCAAACCTAACCATACAGGTACTTATTGCCATATTATTGGGTGTATTAGTGGGTGCATTTTTCCCGGCCTTTGCTCCAACGGCAAAAACTATAAGCCAAACTTTTATTAGTTTAATACAAATGCTTATTGCACCCATTATATTTTTAACTATAGTGTTGGGTATTGCCAGCATGGGCGATATGAAAAAGGTTGGCAAAGTTGGCGGCAAGGCCCTGCTGTATTTTGAAATTGTAACCACTTTTGCCCTGTTTATTGGTTTGGCGGTAGCAAATATTACAACTCCCGGCGAAGGCTTTGTACACAAGGCTATTACCGATGCCTCAAAAATTGCAGGCTATCAAAAAGAAGCCGCCCAAATGGATGCGTCCGATTTTTTAACGCACATTGTGCCTCACAATATTTTTGATGCCTTTAGTCGCGGCGATATTTTGCAGATCCTTTTTTTCGCCATTTTGTTTGGCTATGGTATAAGCCACATGGGCGAGGCCGGCCAATCGCTCATCAACGTATTCGATAAGCTATCCAAAGTATTTTTCAACATCATGAAGGTGGTGATGAAGCTTGCCCCCATTGGTGCATTTGGCGGTATGGCATTTACCATAGGCACCTTTGGCATAAAAACGCTGGCACCAATGGCACGGCTCATGGGTTCGGTTTACCTAACTATGTTTCTGTTTATTTTTGTGGTGCTCAATGTTATTTGCCGCCTGTACAAGTTTAGCCTTTGGCGATACCTTGTATTTATTAAAGAAGAAATACTAGTGGTACTGGGCACCTCCTCGTCCGAATCGGCCCTGCCCGGCATGATGCAAAAAATGGAGCGGATAGGCTGTTCAAAATCGGTAGTGGGTTTAGTTATCCCCACCGGATATTCTTTTAATTTGGATGGCACAACCATTTACCTGTCTATGGCTGTTATATTTTTGGCGCAGGCTTTCCAGGTACCCTTAACGTTAACGCAGCAATTAACACTCATGGGGATACTCATGGTAACATCAAAAGGCGCAGCGGCTGTAACGGGCGGCGGTTTTATTGTACTGGCCTCAACACTGGCTGCTACAAAAATGATACCCGTAGAAGGCGTTGCCATACTGCTGGGTGTAGATAGGTTTATGTCCGAAGCGCGGGCGATTACCAATGTGATAGGCAACGGTATAGCAACTATAGTAATAGCCAAAAGCGAGAAGGAATTTGATGAGGGCAAGTATCAGGAAGCAACAACCAATTCACAATGAACTTACAAAATGTCATTTCTAAGAAAGGCACGACCAAGATTTCTTTGCATTGCAACACGTTTACAGCGGCGCAAAATTAGGCCAATCTAAAGATGTTGCTACTCATTGAACTAATGCCGTTGCTCAGAAACAACCAAGCCGACGCCTTTTTATACTAACAACATTAATTGCCCTAACCAAATGGCCCTTTTGTATCCATTTTGATGCAATTATCTTTTGACTTTATAGGCAATAAGTTTAGCTTTGCGATACTAAAACAAAAACCATGAGTGTTCTCGTAAATAAAGATTCTAAAGTTATAGTTCAAGGCTTTACAGGTAACGAAGGTACCTACCACGCATCGCAAATGATTGAGTACGGAACGCAATTGGTTGGCGGTGTAACGCCGGGTAAAGGTGGCCAGTCGCACTTAGATCGTCCGGTATTTAATACTGTTGCCGATGCTGTTAAAGAAACCGGTGCCGATGTATCTATCATTTTTGTACCGCCTGCCTTTGCCGCCGATGCTATTATGGAAGCTGCCGAAGCTGGCATTAAAGTTATTGTTTGTATTACCGAAGGTATCCCTACAAAGGATATGGTACAGGTAAAAGAGTACATCAGCGATAGGGATTGCCGTTTAATTGGCCCTAACTGCCCAGGCATTATTACTGCCGGCGAAGCTAAAATTGGTATTATGCCAGGCTTTATCTTCCGCAAAGGCAATGTTGGTGTAGTTTCAAAATCGGGCACTTTAACTTACGAAGCTGTTGACCAGGTTGTTAAAGCCGGTTTAGGTATCACTACCGCAATTGGTATTGGTGGCGACCCGATCATCGGAACACCAACTAAGGAAGCTGTTGAATTATTAATGAACGACCCTGAAACTCACGGTATCATAATGATAGGCGAAATTGGCGGAGGCATGGAAGCCGAAGCTGCCCGCTGGATAAAAGAACATGGTACTAAACCGGTTGTAGGTTTCATAGCAGGTCAAACCGCTCCGGCTGGCCGTCGTATGGGCCACGCAGGTGCTATTGTTGGCGGTGCCGATGATACTGCTGCCGCTAAAATGAAGATCATGGCCGAATGCGGTATCCGCGTTGTTGAGTCGCCAGCCGAAATTGGCGCAGCAATGGCTGAGGAATTAGCCAAGCTTGCTAAATAAGATTAAATAGTATTGCGCATAGCGATATGCGTTTTGAGATATGAAAAATCCTGGTTGAGAAGCCGGGATTTTTTTGTTTTATGTGAAATACCAATTATAGCCATCTCAACAAAAAAATATATATTTATGGTATAACTAACATTGCCTTTTGTGGATACCACGCTTTGGAACAACGTAGCTAACTTTAATATCGACGGCCCGGTAAGCGAATATGGTTTTATCACCAGGCTCCAAAACGAAAATTTCTGGACCGTAAACTTCGCCTGCGAAGCCATTGCCGAATATAAAAAATTTATGTATCTGGCCGCCGTTTCGGATGGGATGGTTTCCCCGTCGGATGTTGTGGATATTGTATGGCACCAGCACTTAATATTCACGCAATCATATAATAATTTTTGCTCGCTATTAGGCAAGCAAATAGCGCATATCCCATCCACACATAACCGCAACGATTTTTCCACGTTCAAAACTGCAACCGAGAGAACAAAAAAGCTTTATCTCGAAAACTTCGGGCCGCAACCCGTACACATTTGGGGCTATGCAAATATTTACCAACCTCTTGGTATGGAAACGTCGCCTTTAAGCATGGCTAACATTTGCAGCGTTGGCGTACTATTGGTTATGCTGGCGTTTATTATGGCTTACTATTTTCTTAGCCCTTTATATATAACTATTGGCAATCCCTATTTTATAGAAGGCTATTTGCTTATTGCTATTTGTGGTTTTATAATTGTCAATTTTTACAATTACGTAAAACTTAATGCCATAGTATCTCAATGGCCAAAAGACGCTTTCATTTTTAAGCTGTCGGCACTCGAACTCGTTTATCTACAAAAAAACAACATTGTACCCGTTATTCACGGTGCAGTAAATCAATTGATTTTAGCCGGGAACATCACTATTCTTGAAAATGGCAGATTCCGTGTTAAAGACGCGCATCACGACGAGCCCGTGCTATATTGCGTACTGCAAACCATCAGTATTAATCCCAATGCCGATTATCCTGCCATAGTAAACCTGCTGAAGTACAAGCCTGCATTTAATAAAACCAGCCGCGCTATGGATGCATTTACAAATTATGTAAGCAGCTCAAAAAAGTTTGTCGAGCTTTTTATTCTCAATTTTTCAATATTCTCCATTATGTTTTTGCTGGGTGCTGTTAGGCTTGCAACAGGCATAGTTAGGGATAAACCGGTTACCCAAATAGCAATAGTTTTAGCGATGTGCCTTGCGTTTGCCGTATTGAATTTGCATCGTTTAAGCACAGCCATTGGCACCGTTGCCCTGCCCAAATATTACAGCAAAAACATTGTTTACCAAAGCGATGCACACAACCAGTGGGACTGGAAATACTTTTTGTTGGGCGACTCGGTATTCGTTTCGGCGTTTGTGCCCTTAACAACCACATTTAATAACAGTGATGGAAGTTTCAGCAGCACCGATTCCAGTTCGTCTTGCGGTTCCGGCGGAAGTTGTGGCGGTTGCGGCGGCGATTAGCAAAGTTTTTCTGCCTTCAAATCAATGCACACTTATTTTTTTGTAATGATAACATCAAAAATTTCGCAACTATCACATTTATGTAAATTACGGTGTAATATTTGATGTACTTTGCAAGAAAAGTTATTCAGTCAATCTATCATTCAATCCATCAATCATTGCAAAATGAACTACAATAAATTAACACCCGAAGAAGAATACGTAATTGTACACAAAGGTACCGAAAGGCCTTATACCGGCGAGTATACCAACAACAAAATGCCTGGTACTTACATCTGCCGCAGGTGTAATTCACCATTATATTTATCTGCCGATAAGTTTGATTCGCATTGCGGATGGCCAAGTTTTGACGATGAGATACCCGGTGCCGTAAAACGCGTTACCGATGCTGATGGCCGCCGTACCGAAATTGTTTGTGCCAATTGCGACGCGCACCTGGGCCACGTTTTTGCAGGCGAGAGGTTTACACCCAAAAATACAAGGCACTGTGTAAATTCCCTTTCCATGAAGTTTGTACCCGATGCCGAACAAACCCCTGTAAACGACCAAACAGGTGTAACACCCTAAAGGCGCAGCCTATCATTGTTGATAATTTTTTTAACCATTTTTAGTAATTTACGTATATCTGCTTAACTTGAGCACCTTATGCGTATTCCTAAATTATCGGCCCTAAACAACAAACATGTACTGGCTTTAATAGGCAATGTGGTTATTTCGGCTTTCAGCGTTATAACCATGTCGGTACTATTGCGCACCATGACCAAGGCCGATGTTGGGGTATGGTTTTTTTTTCTATCTATTAATGGCCTTTGCGATGCCTTGCGCAATGGCTTTTTATCAACCGGCACCATAAAATTTTACGCAGGTACACCAAAAGAGCGTGCCGAAATAGTTTTAGGTTCCGTTTGGTTTTTGGCTTTAGGTGTTTCGCTTACGCTGATGGCGCTGGATGCCTGCGCCATGCCCTTCATGAGCCTCATCAAAAATCCCGAAGTTTTACTGGTTATAAAATGGTTTGGCGTAACAGTATTAAGTTCGGTAACGTTCAACATCACCTTCTGGATATTAGTTGCCGACGAAGATTACCTTACCATACTCTGGTTGCGGCTGGTTAACAATGTATCAATGATAGTTATCATACTGATACTCGCTTATCTAAAAAAGGCAACGCTCGAAAACCTGCTCATTGTTAACTTTGCAACCAATATTTTAACCAGTGTGGCCTGTATCGTGTTCGGTTACTCGCATGTGGAAACCATTTTTAAGCGCACGCGCGAGTGTATGGTGCAGTTGGCGCAATTTGGTAAATATAGTTTGGCAACCAACTTAAGTTCAAACCTGCTGGGCAGCGTTAATACGTTTATTATTATCCCGGTGCTTGGCCCTACGGCGCTGGCGGTGTATGCGGTACCCAATAAGTTAATGGAGATTGTTGAGATACTGCTGCGCACCTTTGTGGGCACGGGCATGTCGGCAATGGCAACGGCTTATAATACCGATAACATGCACCATTTAACCTTCGTAACAAAAAAATACGCCGGTATGTTAACGCTGCTGTTTATTCCGTTGGTCATAGGCGCGTTTTTCTTTGCCGATTTCGCCATCTGGCTCCTCTCCGGCGATCAATATAAAGGTACCGAAGCTGCCAATATCTTCCGCATATTTATGTGCATGGCCATTTTATACCCTGTTGATAGGTTTAATGGCGTAACGCTCGATATTATCCACAAACCGCAAATCAATTTTTACAAAGTAATTATCATGGTTGTTGTAAACGTGCTGGCAACATCCATAGGCTTATACCTTTTCCGTAACATTTACGGTGCCGCTTTTGCCGCTCCGTTTGCAACAATTGCCGGGCTACTGTTTGGCTATTATCATTTAAAACGTAACCTCGATGGCTATTCGTTACGTAGTGTTATGACTACCGGCTACGCCGAAAGCAAGCTGTTTATTAACCAAATGCTGGCCAAATTTGGCAGAGCTAAAGCGTAAATAAAAACTCATTTATCACATTATTTTGGGCTTTACGGCTCATTTTGGGTACTTTTGCCGCATGACAACTACCTATAAAGCATTTATATTTGACCTTAACGGTACCATGATAAACGATATGGAATACCATACCCGTGCATGGCGCCATCTTTTAAATAATGAGTTAGGCGGCAACTTTACCTGGGACCAAGTAAAACAACAGATGTATGGCAAAAACCCCGAAGTACTGGTACGCATGTTTGGCCCCGATAGGTTTACGATGGACGAAATGGTAAGCCTATCGTTAGAAAAAGAAAAACGCTACCAGCAGGAATATTTTAACGAACTGGCACTTTTACCGGGCTTACACCATTTTTTAGAAGCGGCCTACCAAAAAGGAATACCAATGGCCATTGGCTCGGCGGCTATACCTTTCAATATCAATTTTGTGTTGGATAATTTGAACATCAGGCATTATTTTAAAGCCATTGTTAGTGCGGACGACGTGGTACTGAGCAAACCTCACCCCGAAACTTACACCAAAGTAGCCACCGCTTTAGGCATACCCGCAAACGAATGCCTGGTTTTTGAAGATGTGCCCAAAGGTGCCGAAGCCGCCCTAAATGCCGACATGGACTGCGTGGTGTTAACCACAACCCATTTAGCCGAAGAGTTTGAAGGCATGCCCAATGTAAAACATACTGCGCCCGATTTTACCGGGGAGTTTTTCAATAAGCTGATAGATTAATTTAAAAAAGCCGACCTGTTACACCTACGGCACAGCCAAATGTTTTTAGGATTAGGATACTCAATGTTAACCTATTAACATTAGAACAGCACCAGCCAATTTGTTAGTTTCCGTCAACAAAAAAAACCTCGTTTTTTAAGCGAGGTTTTTTAATGTGGTAAGGCTTGGTTTATTAAAATTGTTTGTTCATCTGGTAATAGGCTTCGCTCCAGCGCAGTTCATTTTTAAATTGCGGTATGTTGGTATCCTTGCCTATCAGCACGTACTCAATGTTGGCCATTTCGGCAAAATCCTGCAATTGCTCTGACGATAGGTTTTGGCTGTATGCGGTGTGGTGAGCACCTCCGGCCAGTATCCATGCCGCGCAACCTGTTTTCATATCAGGTAATGGTTTCCATAATACGCGGGCAACGGGCAACTTAGGTAAATCGTGCTCGGGTGCTACGGCTGTAACTTCATTAACCAATAAGCGGAAACGGTTACCCATATCTATCAGCGAAGCGTTAAGAGCAGGGCCGCCGGCTACGTTAAACACCAAACGCACTGGATCGGCTTTGCCCCCAATACCTAAGGGGTGTATTTCGCAGTTAGGTTTGCCTAATGATATAGATTCGCAAATTTCGAGCATGTGCGAGCCTAACACCATTGGGTTTGATGGGTTAAAATGATAAGTGTAATCTTCCATAAAGGAGTTACCGCCTTCTAAACCTGTGCCCATCACTTTCATGGCGCGTACCAGGGCTGCTGTTTTCCAGTCGCCTTCGCCGGCAAAACCATAACCCTGCCCCATTAAACGTTGCGATGCGATGCCAGGCAATTGTGCCATGCCATGTAAATCTTCAAAGGTATCGGTATAACCTTTGTAGTTACCATCAACCAAAAAGGCTTTCATGCCCAATTCAATTTTAGCAGCCTCGCGTAAAGAACTATACTGATCGCCACCTTTACGCAACGAAGGTACAACAGCATACAGTTCTTCGTATTCGGCGGTAAGCCTGTCAACTTCCGCATCGGAAATGGCGTTGATAACCTTCACCAAATCGCCAACACCATATGTGTTTACTGAGTAGCCAAAACGCAGTTCAGCTTCAACCTTGTCGCCATCGGTAACGGCAACGTAGCGCATGTTATCGCCAAAGCGTACAAATTTAGCACCCTGCCAATCGTTCCAGCCTGCGGCAACGCGTGTCCAGCCGCCAATTTGGCTCAGTACTTCGGTATCCTGCCAATGGCCAACAACAACCTTGCGGTTTAAGCGCATGCGGCTCATTATAAAACCAAACTCCCTATCGCCGTGCGCGCTTTGGTTAAGGTTCATAAAGTCCATATCAATACTGCTCCACGGAATATCGCTGTTGAATTGCGTATGCAGGTGCAGCAAAGGTTTTTGTAAAATTTTTAACCCTCTTATCCACATTTTAGCAGGTGAGAAGGTGTGCATCCAGGCTACTATGCCGATACAGTTTTTAGCCACGTTGGCTTCCTGGCAAATGGCGTAAATTTCTTCGGTTGATTTTACGGTTGGTTTAAATACAACACGCACCGGTATTTGCGAAGCTCCATCTAACGATTTTGCTATTTGTTGCGAGTGCTCGGCAACTTGCTTTAACGTTGCTTCGCCATATAAATCCTGACTGCCGGTTACAAACCAAACTTCTAATTCTTTTAAGTTTATCATGTTATTTACTGTTATTTTTTCTGTTCTATTTTTCTGTGATGCGGTATAGACCGGCACCATGCTTATTTATGGCCGGTGCAAACTGACCGGTAAATTGGCCTAAATCGCGCTTGTTCCATAAGTCTTTTATTTTGCATGTTTTTTTGAAACCCAGATCGGCTAATTTTACATTTACCTTTACGGCATCAGCACCGTCGGCAGGGTTAAATACGGCCAGGTATTTGGCACCTGTTTTGGGGTCGTCGGCAATCCAGGCAATGCCGTTATCTGTACGGAAAAGCTCTTTGTTATTGGTGCTGTAATTTAATACGTGCATCACCTCTTTATTGCTGAGCAGCGATAGTGTAAATTCGTCATTATCGGGCAAGTTGCCGCCAAACATCATTGGCGAGCGGAAGATGGTCCAGAGGGTCATCAATGTATATTGCTCATCGTGTGTAAAGGCAGTCATGCGGGGGTTGCCGCGCTCGGCGCGGATACCTATTTTACCAAGTGGCAGCATATCGCCATCGGGCCAGCCGCCGGGTATGCGGTATGGGTTCCAGCGTTCAAAAACACTAAAATGATCCTTCAGCATATTCCAGTTGTCCCAAAAATCATCAACGGTACGCCACATGTTGGCGTGGTTTTGCACATCAACGGCACTGGCTAACGGAGTTTCGCCGGGCGATGTGCTGAGTACAATTTTCCGTCCGGTAAGGTCAATCGCTTTGCGGATCATCTCCACCTCACCGGCATGGTATGGGCGCGATAGGTCGTCAACCTTAACAAAATCTAAACCCCAGCTTGCGTAAAGCTTAAAAAGCGAGTAGTAATATTCCTGTGCACCATCTCTACCTGCCACAACTGTGTACATATCGTGCAGCCATTTGCATTGGCCATCTAAACTGTAAATATCTTTTGCGGTAGCTTTACTACCCAAAATTGGCAAATTACGTTTTACGGCCTCCACAGGTACGCCGCGCATAATGTGGATACCAAATTTTAAGCCTTTGCTGTGAATATAATCTGCCAAAGGTTTAAAACCTTTGCCACCAGCGGCAGAAGGGAAACGATTAACCGCAGGCTGAAAGCGGCCATACTCGTCTAACACATAATCGGGGTCGGTTTCGTTATAGCCATGAGCTTTATCGTTACCAACGTACCAGCGGATATCTACAATAATATATTCCCAACCAACTGATTTGAGGTTTTTGGCCATATAATCTGCGTTGGCCTTTACTTCGTCTTCAACCACGGTTGGCCCAAAGCAATCCCAACTATTCCAACCCATGGGCGGGGTTTGGGCCCAGGTATGAAAGTTTTTTGTTTGCGCCGATGCTGCGCCGAAAAGAAGCATGAGCAAAAACAAAGTAAGTTGAAGCGAAAGAAGCATTGCTTTGCCCACATTGTATATGCCACCTATACTAAAAAAGTGAAAACGATTTTTAGCTGAAGCGAAGAGGGCACTACTACCCGATCCCCCTTTGCGATGATATTTTTTGATTTGCATTTGATGCTGATATTTATTGCCCGTAATAGCTACCTGCGCCGTGCTTACGCTCGTAATGCTTGTTAATTAACGCGGCCTTTAAGCGCGGTGCCGATGGGTTTATTTGTTCGGTAAGTAAGGCCATGTGTGCTATAGCTTCTAACACTGCGCTGTTATGCACAGCTTTAGCCGCAGTTTTGCCCCAGGTAAATGGAGCATGGTTGCCTACTAAAACCATTTCAACCTCTTTGTAATTTAACCCTTTTTCTTGCAGGCAATTGATAATTTGGTGGCCGGTTTGAAACTCATAGTTACCCTGAATCATTAAATCGCTCATGGGTGGTGCGCAGGGAATATCAACGGTGTTATAATCGGCGTGGGTAGTACCAAAAATAGGAATATCGCGTTGCGATTGCGCCCAGGCTGTGGCGTAGGTTGAGTGCGTGTGTACTATGCCACCAATGGTATCCCACTTGCTATAAAGCACGGCGTGGGTTTTAGTATCCGAAGACGGCCTTAGTTTACCTTCAACGGTTTCACCGGCAAAATCAACAATCACCATGTTATCGGGCGTTAAATCTTCGTAAGGTACGCCGCTTGGTTTAATGGCAAAAACGCCTTCGGCACGGTCTACCGCGCTTACGTTGCCAAACGTAAAAATTACCAGGTTTAGTTTTGGCAGCTCCATATTGGCCTGATAAGCTTCTTCTTTTATATGCTGATATTTGCTCATTTCAATAATTGAATGACTGAAGGATTGAGTGATTGAATGTTAACGTTAAATTAATAGGATTTGGTTTGTGTTTCTACAAAGCCACCTAACTGGTTGTATTGCTTGTAACGGATATTGTAAATAGCCTCCAATTGCTTTTGCGGAATGTACTCTTTATCAAAACCGCCACCCATGGCAGCCATAGCTTCTTCAACGGTTGGGTAAATGCCCGCTGCTGTAGCTGCAAACATGGCTGCGCCCAAAGCGCAGGTATGCTCAAACTGATGTATGCGGATGGGCATATTTAAAATATCGGCCATCATTTGCATAATGTATGGCGATTTTTTTGCCACGCCGCCAATACCAATTAAGCCCTTTACGGGAACACCCTCGCTGTTAAAGCGATCAACAATTTTTTTGGCACCAAAACAGGTAGCCTCGGCCAAAGCCTTAAATACACGTGGTGCATTGCTGCCCAGGCCTAAACCGCTTATAGCGCCTTTAAGTTCCTGGTTGGCATCGGGTGTGCGCCTGCCGTTAAACCAATCTATAGCCAATTCGCTGTATTCTTCAATAGGTAACAGTGCTGCCTGGCGGCTTAGTTCGGGTATTATTTTACCGGCCATCTCGTCTTGCAAGGCAGCGGCGGTTTGTGCATCTATTAAGGTTGATTGTGCCAGCAGATTTTGCAAAGGCCACTCCAATAAATTACGGAACCATGCATAGGTATCGCCAAAAGCTGATTGACCGGCTTCTAAACCGGCCATACCGGGGATAACCGAGCCATCAACCTGGCCGCAGATGCCTTTAACTAGTTTGCCACTCATATCGGCATTAGGGGCCACTAAAATATCGCAGGTTGAGGTACCCATAACCTTGCTTAAATGGTAAGGCTCTATCTGGCCGCCAACGGCACCCATATGGGCATCAAAAGCGCCAACGCCAATAACCACATCGGTTGAAAGGCCCAATCTATCGGCCCATTCTTTACAAAGGGTACCTGCACTTTGGTCGGATGTAAAAGTATCTTTAAATAAACGCGAGGTGAAGCCTTTTAAAAGCGGATCTAACGACGAGAAAAATTCATCGGGCGGTAAGCCTCCAAATTCGGCGGCCCAAATGGCTTTGTGCCCTGCCGAGCAACGGCCACGTTTCATATCGGCAATGTGTTTGCCACCTGTTAATAAAAATGGCACCCAATCGCAATGCTCAACCCAGCTATAGCAGGCTTTTCTAACGGCTTCATCGGTACGTAAGGTGCGTAGCAACTTGGCCCAAAACCACTCCGACGAGTAAATGCCGCCTACATATTGCAGATAATTGATATCAAACTTGGTAGCATGCTCGTTAATTTCGGATGCTTCTTTGATGGAGGTATGATCTTTCCATAAAACAAACATGGCGTGGGGGTTGTTTTCAAAACCGGGGAGCAGTGCCAGTGGCGTTCCGCTTTCGTCAACCGCTACCGGGGTTGAACCTGTGGTATCAACCGAAATTGCTTTAATGTTTGCTGCAACAGTTACGCCTGCTTTTTTAATACAATCTTTAATGGTTTGTTCCAGCCCTTCGGTATAATCAAGCGGGTGCTGCCTAAACTGGTTTTGAGGCGCATCACAAAACAAACCCTTTTGCCAGCGTGGGTAATAAAAAACTGATGAGGCCAACTCACGGCCATTGCTGGTATCAACAATAACGGAGCGTACGGAATCACTACCGTAATCTACCCCAATAACAAATGAATCTTTTTTCATAATTGGTTTTCGTGTCTAATTAACACTTATCTTTTGAGATTATGAAATTTTTGTTGAAGTATTTTTAATTTTTTGGACGACTAAGTTATTGGTTTTAATGATGAAGTTTTCGCAGGATATTGATTTGCAGAATATTATTTAAGCAATGACGCGGTGGATTGATGAAATTAAAACGGACTCCCTACCTATACTACACAAACTGTAAATGATCCGGATTGGGGATGAGGTTTAAAAAAGCGTGGAAATTAGCGTTGTATTTACCTTTATCTAATATGTAATAAAAAGCACCTTTTTTGGAGTTGAGCTTATCTTTATCGCCTTGTTTAATAAGCAAGCCTGTTGAAAGAATTTTGCGGCTAAAATTGCGCTTATCAAAAACACTGTCGTAAATACCTTCGTATAAACTTTGCAGTTGGGGTATGGTAAATTTTTCGGGAAGTAGTTCAAATAGTATAGGGTGTAGTGCGGCTTTGTAACGGAGTTTCTTTTTAGCCATTTCAACCATTTCGTTATGGTCAAAAATAAGCTGTGGTATTTTGCTGGTTTCAAACCATTCGGCGTGGTGCTCGTGGCTCAATTGTTTTTCGTATTGATGGATGTCAATCAAGGCAAAATAAGCAAGGCTCACCGTGCGCTCAATAGGGTCGCGGTTAATGCCGCCAAATGCCTGTAACTGTTCCAGGTACACACCTTCCAGGCCCGTTAAATCCTTTAAAATAACATTGGCCGCTACCTCCAAACTTTTATCGGGTTCAACAAAGCCGCCCATTAGGCTCCATTTATTTTTTTCGGGTTCCATACCGCGTTGTATCAACAGCAATTTTAGCTTTTCGCCGTCAAAGCCAAAAACTATACAATCTATAGCAACCAGTATGCGTGTTTGATGCGAGTATTTCATTCTTAAATTTCGGGAAACGCTAAATTAACAAATTATGTAATATAAAATGTTTAAACAGCTTTAGTAGCTAAAGTGGTTATTTTCACCCCAGCATGCACGGAGATGTGCAAAAGGCTCCCGGAGGCAGTGCAATACCATTAAATTAAGGGCGGCTTAATAATGAACACTGAACGGCAAACACTGAATGATGAAGTAGATTTTGGTGTTCTCTATTCAAAATTCAGTGTTAATGCATTTCAACGGCATTCAATATCTGGCCCAAGTTAGCCAAACAATTGGTGGTTATGCTACCGCCAGCTCGGTAAGGGTTGGGTTAATGCTTGCATCGTCTTTTTCAACACGCAGGTTGTTTACAATATGTGCCTGCCTATCGGGCGTGTTTTTCCCCATAAAATACTCCAGCAAACCTTTAATGTTAGCGTCTTTTAAATAAACCGGATCGAGGCGAATATCCTTACCAATAAACAAACCAAATTCATCCGGCGATATCTCTCCCAAACCTTTAAAGCGGGTTATCTCTGGTTTAACGCCTAATTTTTCAATAGCGTTGCGGCGTTCTTCGTCGCTGTAGCAATAAATAGTTTCCTTTTTATTGCGCACCCTAAACAAAGGCGTTTGCAAAATTGATACGTGCCCGGCTTTCACCAAATCCGGAAAGAACTGCAAAAAGAAAGTCATGAGCAATAAGCGGATGTGCATACCATCCACATCGGCATCGGTAGCAATTACAATGTTATTATAACGTATACCGTCAATACCATCCTCAATATTGAGGGCGTGTTGCAACAGGTTAAACTCTTCGTTTTCGTAAACTACTTTTTTGGTTAGGCCAAAACAGTTTAGGGGCTTACCTTTTAAACTAAAAACCGCCTGCGTCATCACATCGCGAGATTTAGTGATTGACCCACTGGCCGAGTCACCTTCGGTAATAAAGAGCGTGGTATCCTGCCTGCGCTCATGCTGATCGTCGAAATGTATTTTGCAATCGCGTAATTTTTTATTGTGCAGCGACGCTTTTTTGGCGCGCTCATTAGCCAGCTTTTTGATACCTGCAATATCTTTACGTTCGCGTTCTGATTGTAAAATACGTTTCAGCAATGCATCCGCTACACCCGAATTTTGGTGCAGGTAATTATCGAGTTCTTTCTTTACAAAGTCGTTAATAAAACCACGCACGGTTGGCCCCTCGGGCGCCATATTTTGCGACCCCAACTTGGTTTTGGTTTGCGATTCGAACACCGGCTCCTGTACTTTAATTGCAATCGCCGCCACTATTGACGATCGCACGTCCGACGCATCAAACTCCTTTTTATAAAACTCACGAATGGTTTTTACCACCGCTTCGCGAAAAGCAGCCTGGTGCGTACCCCCTTGTGTGGTATTTTGGCCGTTAACAAACGAATAATATTCTTCGCCATAAGCCTGGCCGTGAGTAATGGCCAGTTCTATGTCTTCGCCTTTAAGGTGTATAATGGGGTAACGGATGCTTTCGGCATCTGTTTTTTTGGTTAACAAATCGTACAATCCCCTTTCGGAGAAAAATTTGGTACCGTTAAAATTGATGGTTAAACCCGAGTTGAGGTAAACATAATTCCATATCATACCGTCAACAAACTCCGGTATAAAGCGGTAGTGCCTAAAAATAGTATCATCGGGCAAAAAGTTAATTGCCGTTCCGTTACGCTGGGTAGTTTCTTTTTCTGGTTCGTCGCGTATCAGTTCGCCTTTGGCAAATTCGGCAACTTTAGTTCGCCCATCGCGGTATGATTGTACCGTGAACGAGTTTGACAAGGCATTAACCGCCTTGGTACCCACACCATTTAAGCCTACCGATTTTTGGAATGCCTTACTATCATACTTACCACCGGTGTTTATTTTTGATACGCAATCAATAACCTTACCCAGCGGTATACCGCGGCCATAATCGCGCACGGCAACTTTTTGGTCGCTCATGGTTATTTCAATGCTTCTGCCTGCGCCCATTACAAACTCATCTATCGAGTTATCTACAATTTCTTTAAGCAACACATATATACCATCGTCGTAAGCGGAGCCATCGCCCAGTTTACCGATGTACATACCGGGGCGAAGCCTGATGTGTTCCTTCCAATCTAACGAGCGGATACTATCATTATCGTAATTTACATTTTCGGCCATGTTGCAAATATAAGGGTGTTATAGCGGTGTGCGTACATTAGTATTCAACAATGTGTAAATTATGTTGAGATGGGTTAGCTATAGGTTATTAAAAATCATTTCAATAAAATTTGCTTATTCAGTAAATATCCCTACATTGTATCCCCCTGTTCGGTTTAACGGGGCATTTATATTGTTATAACAAATAAAAAAGAGCACCCTGCAAAAAAGTAAACTGGTGCCGTAATACAGCTTATGGTAAATAAGGAAATTAAAATAGCATTTGAAGATTATCAAACAATAGATCAATTAAACAGCGCCGACAGGGATTTGTGTATGGAAGCTGTAAAGGCACTTGATAATTCGCACTCGCCGTATTCAAAATTCAAGGTAGGTGTGGCCCTGCGTTTATTAAGCGGCAAAATAATTTACGGCAGTAACCAGGAAAACGTGGCCTACCCATCGGGCCTATGTGCGGAGCGTGTTGCACTGTTTTACTGGGGCGCAAACCACCCTCACGACCCAATAGTGAGCATGGCCGTAACCGCCCACACCAATGATTTTGAAATACTAAACCCCATAACACCCTGCGGTTCGTGCTTACAGGTATTAGCCGAGTACGAAAAAAAGCAAGACAGGCCCATAGAAGTAATGCTATATTGCCAAAACGGCGCAATATGGAAAACCTGCGGTGTACAATGCTTTTTACCCTTTTTGTTTTTTGAAGAAAGATTGAAATAAAAAAAAGAGCGGTGGTTGCCCATCGCTCCTTTTAACATAATTAAAAAAATTATTATTTAAACACAGAGTAAACGTTGGTAATTTTCCAGCCATCGTTAGTGTTAGCCAGGGTTACGTAGTTGGTGCGTAAAAAGCCTTTGTATTGCATGTTTACCTTAACAACGGTAATATCGGCATTGCTTTCGTTAACCATTACAGTGCTTTTGCAATCTTGTTTAACATTTTCGGTTGTTTTCAAAAATTCCATTAACTCAGCTTTATTGCAGCTTACCATAGTTTTGCCGCGTAGCATTGTAAACTTAAAGTTGTTATCCAGTACTTCGGTTAGGGCTTCGTTTTGGCCGTGCGCTATTGCGTTAACGTAAGCATTAACGGCATAGTTAATTGATGTTTTTTCGTTTGCAGTATTATCGATGTTTTTTGCACTTGCTGCGCCAAAGGTTACTACTGCTACTAAACCCAGGATGATTGTTTTTAAAGTTTTCATGATATTGTGTTTTAAAAGTTATTTGTTGTTGTTTTTATAGATAAGACGTCGCCAATAAAAATACGTTACAGTTAAATCATTTAAATTATACGATTTAACAATCATTTAACATTATTAAACTAAAAATGAGATTTTGGCAGGGTTTAGGGCTTTTCACACATATTGATGTGGCTTAAAGCTCCATTTTTTTAAAAATAACCCGTATTTAGTACTTTAGCACTATGGTAAAATTTAACACCATGATATTAAAATTTGCCGACCAGGGCGAAAAAACGGGCTGGCGGTATATTGATGTACCTGCGGATATTGCCCAAGAGTTAAAACCGGGCAATAAAAAATCGTTCCGCGTTAAAGGTATGCTTGATGGTTTTGCCTTTGCCGGGCTTGCCCTGATGCCTATGGGCAACGGTAATTTTATTATGGCACTCAAGGCGGATATACGTAAGGCGATACATAAACGCGAAGGCGCAATGCTAAACGTTAGCCTTGAAGTTGACCATGATTATAAAGTAGAAATTCCGGATGACCTGATGGAATGTTTTGATGCCGACCCGGAAGCACTGCTGTTTTTTAACAGCCTGGTACAATCGCACCGCGATTATTTTATTAAATGGATAGAGAGTGCCAAAACCGAAGCTACCAGGGTTAAGCGCATTGTGAATACGGTAAACGCTGCATCGCGCCGAATGGCTTATAACGAAATGATAAGGGCACTTAAAAACGAAAAAGACAGCCTGTTTTAAAACGGTGTAAAATATATTTGCTTGCGATACTGGCGCACAGGCCCAAAGCTGTACTTTACCCCTACCGAAAAATAATGATAAAATTTAGATACCGCCGTCGAGAACGGGTCGTCGTACCCATCCAGTCCGGAGCCAAATGCAGCATTTAAACTGTAATTAACATCAACTCTAAATTTTGGTTCATCGTATTTGTTAAATATCTTAAACTCGTAACCCGTTCTAAAAGGTATTATCAGGTTGGTGCTATGTATAATGTAGTTTGTGGACGTGGTAAAATAAATACCTGTTATGTTGCTGTACAGCAGGCCCGCTCCTACCCCGGCATACACATTTTTTATTCCGTTTAAAAACGGGCTTTGGGAGTAATCAATAAATTCGCCAAGTTGTACATCGGCGTGCAGGGCCACCATTGTAATGTTGCTTATAAATTGCTTTTGGTAACTATCGTGAACATAATCGCCGCTGGTTAGGTTGCCTATTTGCCCTTCCAGGCTAACAGCTGTAAAGGGCGTTACATGGTAATTAAAACTAATGCTGGTTGCGTTGCTGGCTGTTTTAGTTTCTTCGCCCGCCGAAGCTATTGTTGTACCGTAACCTACGCCTATACTAAATTGCTGATAACCCATTTGCGCTTTGGCAACGGTGTTACATAACAGCAGCAACAAAATAAATTTAAAACCATTAAAGTTAAACCAGCGCATTACCTTAAATAAGTGTAGCATCAAAATATTTGGTATTGAGTTTCTACTGTCAAGTATAAACAAAAACCTGCTAATTTGCTTATACTATTATACACATTGTGTTTTTTTTAGGATGCTTACGCGGCAATATAAATTGAGGCTTTTGGAAGCTATACTGTATAAATTGTGGTATGTGTTTTTTATTTCAATATCTTTGGTTTTAGTAATTCACCTCTCTGTTCAATATAATATATTATGGAATCAAAACGTCAACAAAAATTTGCAGGAGTAATACAAGAAGATCTGGCAGCCATATTTCAGCGCGAGGGGATGAGTTTTTTACCCAACACACTGGTAACCATAACCAAAGTAAGGGTAACACCCGATTTAGCCCTGGCACGTATATTTTTAAGTTTTTTTAACAATACCAACACTCAGCTTGCACTGCAAACTATAAAACTGCATGCATCGGAAATACGTTATAAACTGGGCGCACGTATTAAAGACCAGGTGCGGATAATACCACAGCTTGAATTTTTTATTGACGATACCAGCGACTATGTTGAACGTATGGATAAACTATTTGACAAGATTAACAAAGAAGAAGGCCAAACCGGCAGTTAATAAGCACAGCTATTTTATGGTATGAACAAGCACCAGCAGTTGGAACAATATATTGCCCGGCACCCCAAAAGTGTGGGCAAAGTGGTATTTTTTGATGCAAGCCGCCATAATTTATTGCCGCTTGATTTTACCAGCGCAAATGCGGAGTTAACGCCTGGTATAATTAGCAGTACGCAGCATTTCTCGGAATGGGTTTTTAAAAAGCTTAAAGAAAACAAGTGCAAGTACGGTATAGGCGGCTATTTTGAGCACCGCACGCTATACTCGGGCAGTGCGCTGTTTAATACCACTGCCGAAACGCGCAACCTGCATTTAGGCGTGGATATTTGGGGCGATGCCGAAACAACGGTTTACAACCCAATTGCAGGCAAGGTTCATAGCTTTAAAGACAACAACAATAAGGGCGATTATGGCCCGACCATTATTTTGGAACATGATTTAGACGGGCTAAAACTTTATTCGTTATACGGCCACTTGAGTTACGAATCGTTAATGGGTTTGCACGTGGGTATGCCAATGAAACTGGGCGAACCGGTTGGCCACTTTGGCGATGCCGCCGAAAACGGTAACTGGCCGCCGCATTTACACTTCCAGCTCATGTTTGATATGGAAGGCCTTGAAGGTGATTACCCTGGTGCATGCCGCCCGTCAGAAAAAGAACATTATCAGCAAAACATTGCCGATCCCGATTTAATTCTCCGTTTCCCGGCGAGCAATATAATTTAAGGGCACGTTGGTTGTTTATATAGCAAGGTAAAACAGCTTTTAAAAAAATGAACCGATTGTTATTAGCCATATTGGTGTTAGCGTTTTCCTTTAGTAAGGCTAACGCACAGGTGCAATTTAAAGGCGGTAGCGGCGCGTTGACTAATTTTTTGTCGGAGAACTTAATTTATCCTGAGTATTCAAGACAAAATTGTATTTCGGGAACGGTAAAAGTTAGCTTTAATGTTGATGAAAGCGGCAAACTTAGTGATGTTAAAATTTACAAAGGCACGGGTGTTGATTTGGACGACGAAGCCATTCGGGTTATCAAACTAACATCCGGCAAATGGATGGTACCGCCCGGCCACAACCCTGCCGAAAACATTGTTTTACCCGTAACATTTAAACCCGAAAGCGAACGCTGCCGCACTACTGATGTGCAGAGTATACGCCAGGCTATTAACGCCTATCGCGCAAGGCAAAGCCTTGTTAATGTAGTTACTAACTACTACCAAAATAAATACTTAGGCAAGGTCGATACCACAAAGGAAAAGCTGATTACCTCAATAAAAGATCAGTTAGGTTTTGATGATGAATACGTGCATAATATACTTGAGCAGGCTAACGCCAAATTTAAACAAGGCGATAGCGAAGGTGCCTGTGCCGACTGGCATTTTATCAAAAATATAGGCAGCAACCTGGCCGATGCTCTGTTGTATAAAAACTGTCATTAACCTGCGCTACACACCTCTTATTGTCAATTTTTAAAAAGCATGTCTTTTAAGTAAGTGTTTATTGAAATGAAATGCCTACTTTTGCTTAAATTTTTAATAATAATACAATGCAACAAGGTAAAGTAAAGTTTTTTAATGAAACTAAAGGGTTCGGATTCATTATCCCTACTGATGGCGGCGAAGAAGTGTTTGTTCACTCTTCAGGTTTAAAAGACCAAATCCGTGAAAACGATGAAGTTCAATATGAAGTGGAACGTGGCAAAAAAGGAATGAACGCGGTTAATGTTTCAGTTCTTTCTTAAACATACATCATTATCGTAAAAAAGCGGTGAGCGTAAAAGCTTACCGCTTTTTTTATGCCCTTTTGCTGAGGTTTGGATTGTAGCTTTATAAGCAGATGAACACAAAACCAGAAGGGCTCCAATTTACAATTAACGCACGTTACGGCCCTTCCAATCGTACTTTTTGGTATTGCCCATAATACCCACATACACAAAGTATACTACGTGTATGGGCGATATAATACTCAATAGCCAAACCAGCTTTACCCGTTTAAAAAACACATTAATGGGTATTAAAAAGGCTATCTCAAACAAATACTTAAACACAAACTGCACCAGCAGCAGTTTAAAAAAGTAAACATCATAAAATCCAAGCAGCGCGTTCACCAATAACGACAGGTTGAACAGCCAAATGCCCATAGCCAGCGCAACAACCCGCTTATCTTTATACTTAACAGATTTTGATGCCCAGCGCCGCCTTTGCTGTAAAAATTCTTTTAGGGTGTGTTTGGCATCGGTATAAACTATGGCTTCGCGCTTTTTTAAAAACCCTATGCGGTTGGGGTATTTTTCGGCAACTTTTTGCAGCAGCAGTTCGTCATCTCCTGATGCCAGGTCGTCAATACCTTTAAAACCGCCAACTTCGTAAAAAACATCTTTACGATAAGCAAAATTGGCACCGTTACAGGTTGAGGCCTTGTGGTTACCAATAAATGCGGCCCCAATACCAATGAGATACGAAAACTCGAGCGTTTGCATTCGTTCAAACAAGCTTTGCTCGTTAAAGTAGGTAACCGGCGATGATATCATCACCAAATTGTTAGCCTGGTAATAATCAACCACCGACGATAGCCATTGTGTACCCATACGGCAATCGGCATCGGTGGCAACCAAAAAATCGCCGGTTGATAGTTTAATGGCTTCGGTAATGGCCCGTTTTTTATACGAGTTTAAGGCCTCTTCGTCCCTTAACTGCAACAGTTTTACATTGCGGTGGGCGTAGCTGCTAATAATTTCGGCAGTACGGTCGGTAGAGTGATCGTCGGCAATAATAATCTCAAAAAGCTCTTTGGGGTAATCCTGAGCCAAAATATCATCAATGGTTAAGCCAATTTTTTCTTCCTCGTTACGGGCCGCTATTAAAACAGTTACCTTGGTGGTAAAGGGTTTGCCCGATGATTGGGGTGTTTTTAAATGATACCACCCTTTAATAAGATAACTTAACACAACCAGGTATATACCTGTACAGATAAGCGATATGATACTATGAATTTCTATCAAAGAATTTGATTTTTAAAACGAATACAGAACCTAAAATAGCCGGAATAATTAAATTAACAAACCATATAGATGATACCGACGCAAGCACCGCAATTTGTTGGTTAGTGATGTAACCAAAAAAAGTGGAGGCTGTTAAACCGCGTAAGCCCACATCTATAAAATCGAGCGTTGGCAATGCCGATTGGATGAAGAAGTTATTAAACACCATCATCATGCTGGGGAACGCCGGCAAAGCCGGCAGCAGCAAATGTATAACCAGGTAATATTGGAATGAAAATACCGAGAACCGGGCCAAGCAAAATAAAAAAGTAATAATGAGTTGTTTGTTGCTGTAACGGGCAATAATATCAAAAAAGCGGGCATACTTTTTCAAAAAAGAAACCCGATCAAGTAAAGTAACAAACCACTTTATATTAAAATAACAGGTTAATATTACCAGCGCAAATACCGTTAACACTAAAGCTATAAAAAACATAACCCAAGCGTTTAAATGCATGTAGGTATACAAAAACCAGGTTAGCGCAAATGCGCCTACCACGTTGGTAATGGTACCTTGCCCAAACTGGCCAATGCCCATAACAAATACCCCATAAGCACGCTTGCGCGGAGGTAGAAACATAACGCGGCCGCCAAATTCGCCCAAACGATATGGTGTAAAAATGGCCCACGTTAAACCACAAAATATAGCTTCTACAGACTCAAAAACGCCAATGTGCTGTAATTTGCTTATTAAATATTTCCATTTAAGGGCCTCTAAAAACCAATTAACCAGCATTAATAAAATAACGGCTGTAAAGGTAATTAAAACCTGATTTTGATTAATGTGAGCTATTAAAAGCTTAAATTGTATAAGCTTATGGTTGTTGGTTACCGTATGGTAAATAAAACCGTAAGCCAGTGCAATAATGCCCACTTTAATACTATATGATAGTACTTTTTTGTTAAAACTCGTCAATAGGTAAATTTTTGCTGCAATGTTACAAAATGCGGCTTACACCGCACCTTATAAAGCTCAATTTTTGCAAATTTGTTTTAATAGCATTATTGCTTTGCTTATACTTGCTATGTGATGGAGGTGGTAAATGCTAAAGAGCGGGTTATTTTAGGGATAGACCCTGGTACGGCAGTAATGGGTTACGGGTTAATTAAAGAAACCGGCCCCAAGGTTGAACTGATAAGCCTTGGCGTAGTTAAAATGGAACACCTGGACGACCATGCCCTTAAACTCCAGCGTATTTTTGAAAAAACACTGGCCCTTATTGACGAATACAAACCCGATTGTATGGCCCTTGAAGCCCCCTTTTACGGCAAAAACATACAGGTAATGCTTAAACTTGGCCGGGCGCAGGGTGTGGCTATGGCAGCGGCACTATCGCGCAACTTACCTATAAGCGAGTATGCGCCACGCAAAATAAAACAATCCATCACCGGTAACGGCAACGCCACTAAAGAGCAGGTGGCGGCCATGCTGCAAACCATATTAAAATTTACCGAAACACCCCAGTTTTTAGATGCTACCGACGGCCTTGCGGTAGCCGTGTGCCATGCTTTCCAAAAGATAAGTGTTAAAGGAACATCGAGCATTGGCGGCGGCAAAAAAACCAAAACGGGCTGGGCCGCCTTTGTTAAAGATAACTCAGAAAGGGTGGCCGGTATAAAACCTGTAAATAAGGCATAAAAAATATGCCCCCTGTTATTTTATTGCCCCAAATTTACCCAACCTTTAAACCTGCCGAATTAAATTGCAAATCGTACAGTTTTCGGTAATAACCATGCTGTATTTTTAATAGTTCCTGGTGTGTGCCGGTTTCCATAATTTCGCCATGATCGAGCACGATAATTTTGTCGGCGTTTTGTATGGTTGACAGGCGGTGCGCTATTACTATTGCCGTGCGGCCCTCCATAAGTTTGTAAATTGCTTTTTGTATCAACTCTTCGGTTTCGGTATCTACGGATGAGGTGGCCTCGTCAAGCACCAGTATTTTAGGATCGTAAACCAGGGCGCGGATAAATGAGATGAGTTGGGCCTGCCCTGCCGATAGGGTTGCACCGCGTTCCATCACATTATAATCATAGCCGCCGGGCAGGCGTTCTATAAAATCGTGCGCACCTACGTCTTTGGCGGCGGCAATTATGCGTTCGCGGCTTATTTCGGGATTGTTTAGGCTGATGTTGTTGGCAATGGTATCCGAAAACAGAAAAACATCCTGAATAACGGTGGCAATTTGCATACGCAAAAAGTTAACGTCGTATTCGCGAATATCTATACCATCAACCATTACATTCCCTTTGCCAATTTCGTAAAAACGGTTGAGGATATTGATGGTTGACGATTTGCCTGCACCCGTTGCGCCCACCAGGGCCAGGGTTTCGCCAGGTTTAATTTGGAAGGATATGTTTTTAAGCACCCAATTTTCCTCGCTGTAAGCAAACCAAACGTTGCTGAACTCTATTTGCCCCTTAATATGTATTGGTTTTAGTTGGCCGGTGTTTACGGCAACCTCGTTGGTATCTAACACTTTAAAAATACGGTCGGCACCAACCATGCCCATTTGCAGGGTATTAAATTTATCGGCCAGTTGGCGTATTGGCCTAAACAGTAAGTTTAAAAATGCTATGAACGCAAGTACCGTACCCGGTGTTACGCCATGCCTACCGTCTGAATTAAAAACCAGATCCTGATCGCCCAGGATGCGCTTGGCGCCATACCAAACCAGTAAACTGGTGGAAATGGCAGCAAAAATTTCGACAACCGGGAAAAATATCGAGTAATACCAGTTAGAGCGAATGTTGGCATCGCGGTATTTTTTGTTAACGGCCACAAACTTGCGCATTTCCTGATCTTCGCGCGCAAAGTACTGAATGATACTTACACCGGTAATATGCTCCTGCAAAAAAGTGTTAAGCTGGGCAACCTGCGTGCGCACTTCCTGAAAAGATGATTTGATGGCTTCTTTAAAAACATAGGTTGCCAGCAATACAAACGGGATGGGTATGAGTGTGATGAGTGCCAGTTTCCAATCCTGAGCGAGCATGATGCCGATGATAACGATAACGAGCAACAGATCGCCAATGATGGAGATTAAACCTTCGGAAAAAATATCGGCAATAGTTTCCAGATCAGACACAGTGCGGGTGATGAGCATCCCGATAGGGGTTTGATCGAAATAACGGAGCCGCAGGCTGGTGATGTGATTAAAGATGTCAATCCGCAAGTCGCGAATTACAGATTGCCCCAGTGCGTTGGTGCTGTAGGTTTGGTAATACTGGGCCACGGTTTGTATAAGCAGTTGTGCTATAAGCAAGCCAACCATCATGACCAAGCCGTTATAGTTGCTTTGCAGAATATAATTATCGAGCGTTTTTTGCATCAGCACGGGCTGCGCCACCGCAATAAATGCTAAAAAAACGGTTAAAAAACCTGCTATAACAAACGTTTTTTTATAGGGTACTACGTAGTGCATGATGCGCTTGAGTAAGTGCCAATCTACTACGCCCCCCCCGCCCCCTGAAGGGGGAGCCTTTGATGTGCTGTTTTTATCGTTGCTGTTATTGCTCACTGATTAATTTTTTTGTAAATCATTATGTCTGGGCTCCTCTTGTTCCCCCTTCAGGGGGTTAGGGGGCAAATACGGATATACTACTTGTGTTAAATATAAACCGCATGCGGGTACCGATGTACCTGCGTTTGAGCGATTTTTGCTTTCGATGATTTGCCTTACTGCTTCGGGCTTTATTTCGCCTTTGCCTACCATTATCAGGGTACCTACTATGGCCCGTACCATGTTGCGCAAAAACCTATCTGCCGAGATATGGAAGATGAGTTTATCGCCATCTGTTACCCACTCGGCGCGGCTTATTTTGCAGTTGTTTGTTTTTACCTGTGTGTTTGATTTACTGAAACAGCTAAAATCGGTATATTCCATTATCATATTGGCCGCCTGGTTCATTAAGGTAACATCTGGCCTATCTCTCATTAACCACGAGAGGTTGTGCAAAAAGGGATCTTTTTCAAAATGCACATGATACTCGTAACTGCGCAGCGTGGCATCAAACCGGGCATGGGCACCGGCATGAACGGGGATAATACGTTTTACGGCAACATCATACGGAAGTAAGGAGTTGAGGGACTTTAGTTTGATGGAAGGTGGTTGATGGTTCATGGTTGATAGTTCATGGTTCATCGTGTATGGTTCTGAGTTGGTTAAACTATCATCTACGAAAGATGCACCATGAACCATATACTCCTCCACATCTAAATGCGCAAACAATTGTGTTGCGTGTACGCCGGTATCTGTGCGGCCACAGCCTACGGTTTCTATGGGTGTGCGTAATAGTGTGGCCAGTGCCTTATCTAAAACCTGCTGTACGGTTATTGCGTTGGGCTGGGTTTGCCAGCCGTGGTAATTGGTACCATTGTAGGCAAGCTCTATAAAGTATCGTTGGGTGTGGGCCACGTGCAAAGTTAATGAAAGCTTAAATATGAGGCGCAATAATATGATGGAAACCATTTATCTTTGCACTTCAATTTACTCCACCATGATACAAAGACTACAAAGTGTTTGGCTTTTATTGGCAAGTTTGGCCATGTTTGCGTTATTTTTATTCCCGATAGCCCATAATGTTTATATAGGCGCAACCCCTAAAACTATTAAAGTAAGCGGCATTTACGAGGATGTTGCGGGGCAGATGCAACGCACTACGTCGTTTTTGGCCTTAACTATTGTAACTATCGTTATGGGCATAATCCCGCTTATTATACTATTCCGTTATAAAGACCGCAAGCAACAAATGGCACTTTGCTATGGTTTAATATTTGTTTTAATTGGCTTTAGCTTCTGGATGAGTCAAACTGTACAAATTTATGTTGAAATGGCACATGTGCGTGCCGAAAATTTTGGTATAGGGGCTTTGCTTACTTCGATAAGCATTGTTTGTGTATTAGGAGCCATACGGGGGATTAAGAATGATGAGAAACTGGTAAAATCGGCAGATAGGTTGAGGTAGAAGCCCCCTCCGCCCCCTGAAGGGGGAACTTGATTGTCTGAATTTATAGAATTGTCTTCGCAACAATGCCAACGAGTAAAAAAAGGGAAAAGATCCGCCCTTAATCACCTCGTTACAAAATAGCAAACAGTTGATGCCAGAACGTTTTGAGCGTACTATGTTGATTTTCAAATGTAAAATTTCCTGCTAACCGATACAACCCGGCACGCCAAAACACGCGGAATCGGCTACTCAAACCTCGCTTGATATTCATAATGGAATCGGCTTTATCACCCAAAAGATATTTTTTTCAAAATTTATGGAATAAGTTATGCAGTTGAATCATTGCATAAATTTAACCAATGAAAAACTTTTTATTGCCGTTTTTATTGCTCTTTGTAGCGGATGTAGCTATGGCGCAAAAACCATTAAGCTACAGTAGTGTAAGCAGTTATTATACTTATATCTATCCGGTAAAAGATGCCGATGTTGAGCAGCTTTACAGCGATAAAAAGTACTTGCTTGATGATAAAATATTAGGTAGACCAATTAATTCGGCATTAACAAACCGATTTAAAATGCCGGTGTTAAAGCCGGGCAATTACCTCAAGGTTTACGTTACTGAAAACAAACTGGAATATAAGCTGATCGAACAGCATTCGGCATTCATCAAAGTGTTGGATAATCATACAGATCTTCGTTTTGTGGTTTTAGATACCCTGGGTAACGAGCTTAACAATGCCGAAGTATGGGTTAAAAATAAAAAGGTAAGTTACGATGCTGACGCCCATATGTATCATTTCAGGCATATTAATATAGGTAAGGATGATGATGCCTCGTTAAAGGTTAGGTATGCCGGAGTTTCCAATTACTTTACATTAAACCCAATCAACCAATACCATTACCATTACCATTACCGCCAGCCATTTTGGCGTAAGATACTCTACAATACGCCAATAAAGTACGTAGCGGTACCTGTTAACAGGTGGCTGCATCCACAGCGCTATAGTTATAATTCGTGGCAGCATTATGCCGGTTACTTAGCCTTTAACAAGCCGATGTATAAACCTGGCGATACTGTTAAGTTTAAGGCTTACATTTTCGGCAAAAGCAACAAAAAGCCGGTTAAGCAAAAGCAATTACTTATTAAATTAAACACAAACTATAATAAAGCCAACGACAAAACTATAGCCACAGTGAGCAGCTATCGCGATGGTGCGTTTGAGAGAGAGTTTGTTTTAAATGATAGCTTAAAATTAACCCTCGATCAAAATTATACCCTTAGTTTGATCGATCCTTTAAAAACTACAGCCAAAAGGACAGAAGTACTGATAACCGGGACTTTCAGGTACGAAGATTATGAACTAAAATCAGTCAAATTTACTGCCCGAGCCGATAAGGAAGAGCATTCGCCGGGCAACCCCGTGGCTATGTATTTTAAAGCTACCGATGAGAACGACCTGCCCGTTGCCGATGGCCGTGTGGAGGTTAGGCTGGTAACCGAAAACGTGAATGATTATAAAAGCCAACACCTGTTTGTGCCCGATACTTTATGGAAACACAAACTAAACCTTGAACCCGTTGGCGAAACAAAGCTTGAAATTCCTGATTCAATTTTTGCTAAAGCAGACATCAAATACCGGGTTGAAAGTGTGTTTTTTAATAGCAATAACGAGAGCCAAAGTCGGTCTAGTCGCATATCATTCATCAACCAAAATTATAAGATAGTTACCCGTTTAGATCAGGACACCTTAAAAATAAGCTACCTTGATAAAGGAAAAGATTTACCGATGAGCGCTACCATAACCTCGGTAGATGAGGATGATAATAATGTTAGTCAAACTGTTGTTAACCTGCCTACTAAAATAGTTATTAACCCGCACATCCCTGAGTATGATATTAAAACAGATAGCGTATCAGAAATTGTAAAGCTTAAAGATTTTAAAGCAGATATCAGTTCATCGGCCTACCGCAATGCCGATTCGGTTTACATTAAGGTGAATAACCCCCGGCATATCCCGTTTTGGTACACCGTGTTTAGCGGCGGTAAAATTATGGATAGCGGCAAAGGCATTGAATTGTTTTACAAAAAGGCATATCATAACAGTGGCAATGTTTTCTTGCTTTTGAATTGGATTTGGGGTGCCGAAGCTCAAAACGACGAGGTAACTATTTTGTATCGCGATAAGCTGCTTGATATTGCCGTTAAACAGCCAATAGCGGTTTATCCCGGCCAACAGGTAGAAATGGAGGTTGACGTGAAAAATGCCAAAGGCAAGCCCGTTGCCGATGCCGATATTACTGCTTACTCGGCTACAGCTAAGTTTCAAAATTATTATACGCCCGATATACCCTACTTTGGCAAACTATACCCCGCAAGGAAGCAAAAAAACGGCTACAAAGTTGAATACAAAGGTGAGAATGGTAACTTTAACCTAAACTGGGATAGGTGGAGTAAACAAATGGGTTTGGATAGTATTACCTATTTTAAATTCACCCACCCCTACGATGTTTACCAGGTAGAAGAAACTGCGCCAGCTAGCTTAACCCAGATAGCGCCTTTTGTAATGAGCAAGGGCGAAATATTACCAATTTACCTATTATATATTGATGGCCGCCCGGTTTATTTTAACCAGGCCGAGCAGTTACAGCGTTACAGTTTTAAAGTAAGCCCCGGTAAGCACAATATAAAAATGCGCATTTTAAAGCAAGAAATTGTGTACAATGACGCTGTTGTGCCTCAAGGCAAAAAATTGATATTGAGTTTAAATGCCGATACCATGCTTAATAAAAAGGTAACGTTTTTTAAACGGCCAGATACCCTTACCCGTTACGAAGCCGAACAATTGAATAAATACATGACCCGCATTGTTGACAGCTATGACTGGAAAATGGCAACCCTTTCGCAGGCTAATGATGTTTTTTTACTGGGGCACGGCGGCAATTATGCTTTGCGTAATGGTACCGGTATTTTAGCAGGCCCGCTGGCTTATAACTATGCCGATTTTACTGTGCATGGCGAAACACCACGGAGTTTTTTAGTGGAGCCCGGTTATTCGTTCGAGTTTTTGCCGGGTTTAATTAAGCAAAAGTCAATACCGGGCAGGTATCCGTTCAATATTAATCTTGCCAGCAACATGAGTGGGCCTAAGTACAACCAGTACGCACTTACCCACCACGAAGTGGATACCCTGTGGCAGCAGTTTTTAGACAACCGCAGTTATTCAACCGCACTGTTTCCGCAATCCTATATTAGCAAGTACCGTAATGGTAAGCTGGTAATCAAGGTTGAAGGCTATGGCGCAAATAATGCGGCCAATGATACGCATCCGCTTATTAAAAACATTATAGTTTACCGTTATAACAATCCCGATTACATGCGTATTTACCCAGGCAACACTACCGATATGGGGTACCTGGAACCGGGCAAATACCGATTGCTGTTTTTGTTGAAGGGCGATAGCTACTATATTCATGAACAGGTTGCGGTTAAAGCTAATGGTATTAATTATTATCAAATTGCCATCAAGGCCATGCCTAAAGATACCGTTAGCTCTAAGATTGCCGCCATTATAAACAGCCGCGATGGCGTTGTTTATAATAGCGATAACAGTGATAAAGATATGTTGAAATTAAAGGAAGCCTTTAACGATACTTTTTTAGATCGTTCAACCTTTAAAAACTATGTTACGGGTAGGGTAACTGATAAAAACAAAGAAGCCGTGCCCGGAGCTACGGTTAAAATAAAAGGCACCAGCATAATTGTTAATACCGATATTAATGGTTACTTTAAAATAGCCGTGCCCGAGAGCGGCCATCTGCTGATCATGTTTATCGGGTATGAAAGCCAGGAGATATCGATAAAATCTGGCACTTATGTGGATGTGGTACTAAAAGAATCGAGCAAGCAATTGAGCGAGGTTGTAGTGGTAGGATACGGAACGCAAATGAAAAGAGACATGACGGGTTCTATTTCAAAAATATCATCATCATTGATGGGTAGGGTTGCCGGACTTGATATTACCATTCGTGGCACAAATTCAATTTCTACCGACAAAGCCCCCTTGTATATTATTGATGGCGTAGTGGTTGAAAATGGCATGAGCGGCCTCGATCCGTTGCTGATAGCCGATATCAGTGTGTTAAAAGATGCCGCAGCTACCGCCGTTTATGGTGCCAGGGCGGCCAATGGGGTAGTTATCATTACAACTAAAAAGAAGGCAAATAATAATACAACAACCGATGGCGGCACCCCTGCCCAGGAACAAACATTGCGCAAAAACTTTTCGGACTATGCCTTTTGGCAACCCAAATTAAAAACCAACGAGCAGGGCAAAGCTAAGTTTACCGTTACCTTTCCGGATGATATTACCCGGTGGCGCACCACAGTGATAGGCATCGCCGGCAGGCAAACCGGTATAAGTGAAGGGCAAATTAAATCGTTCAAATCGCTTAGTGCTAATTTTGTGTCGCCCCAGTTTGCCATTAAGGGCGACGAGATAAACCCTTTGGGCAAGGTAGTAAACTATACAACCGAAAGTGTGAATCTTAACCGTGTTTTTAAATACAACGGGCAGGTAATTAAAAGTGGCACGGTAAGCGTTAAAAGTTCGCTGATAGATACCTTTAAAATAGTAACACCCGATGTTGATAGCTTGCATTTTGAATACACTATTAAAAAGGACAATGGTTATTTTGACGGCGAACGCCGCAGCATCCCGGTATTTGAGCAGGGCGTTTTAGAAACCAAGGGCACCTTTGCCGATATGGAAAAGGATACCACGCTTACGCTGAAATTTGACCCGGCATTGGGCACGGTAACCTTCAGGGCCGAAGCATCGGCATTGCCGGTACTGCTTGACGAAACGGAACGCCTGCGCAATTACCAATACCTTTGTAACGAACAATTGGCATCGAAACTGAAAGGCTTACTGATACAAAAACGCGTTAAAAAATATTTGGGCGAACCCTTTAAATGGGATAAAAATATATTGCTGCTGATTAAAAAGCTGCAGGAAAGCCGCAAAGCCGAAGGCACATGGGGCTGGTGGAAAGATGGCGACGACGAATTATGGATAAGCCTGCACGCTATTGAAGCTTTGCTGGAAGCCGGGCAGCAAGGTTACGCTGTTGAGTTAGATAAGCAAAAGCTGATAGATTATTTGGTTTACCGCGTTAACGCCTACAGCAGTACCGATAAACTTGACGCCATTGGTTTACTTATTAAACTTGGCGCGAAAGCAGATTACGCGGCTCTACTGGCCGATTATCAAAAGTCTATCCCGAAAAGGGTAAAGCTGTCTGCTTACGAAAAAATACGTTTGATGCTGGTTAAACAGCAGGCCGGTTTACCTGTTGAACTGGATACTTTGGCTAAGTATAAGCACAGCACCATGTTTGGTAACCTGTATTGGGGCGAAAACTGCTACCGCTTTTTTGATAACGCTATACAGCTGAGTATAATGGCTTACCACATTTATAAAGCCGACGGCCACCATGCCGATATGCTACCCAAAATACGCAACTACTTTTTAGAGCAGCGTGGTGCCGATGGCTGGCGAAATACCTACGAATCGGCGTTGATACTGGAAACTATTTTGCCCGATCTGTTGAGCGGCGATAAGCAACTGCAAGCATCACAAATTACCCTTGGCGGGGAAAAGAGTGAAACAGTTAGCAAGTTTCCTTACAGTACAACTTTGGCGGCCAATGCCAAATTAACTATAGCTAAAAAAGGCAATCTGCCGGTATACATAACCGCTTACCAGCAATATTGGAACCGCAAACCCGATAAGATAAGTAAAGATTTTACAGTGAATACCTGGTTTAAAAAAGACCAGGAAAGTGTTACTAAACTAAAGGGTGGGGAGCAGGTTACCCTTGAGGCCGAAGTTACCGCCCGTGCCGATGCCGATTATGTAATGATAGAAATACCTATACCTGCGGGTTGCTCATACTACAGTAAAGAGCAAAATTATTGGGGCAACGAGGTACACCGCGAATACTTTAAAAATAAAGTAAACATATTTTGCCGCAAATTAAAACAGGGTAAATACAGTTTCAGCATTAAGCTAATGCCACGGTACAGTGGTAATTATAACCTTAATCCGGCTAAAGCCGAAATGATGTACTTCCCCGTATTTTACGGCAGGGAAGCGATGAAAAAAGTGAGGATTGATTAACTAAAATTGCCCTGAGCACAAGGCCTTGTTGCAGTATAAACCATTTAACCTGAGTTCGATTAATCAGAAAGCAAGAATTTGATTAGATCGATTTTGTTGGTAGGATATGGAAGGTTTTTTAGGGAGAAATGAGTAAGCGATCAATCCGGATACGATATTAGTGATAAAGTTAGTAAAAGAGCGGTGTCTTGAATGTTCGACCTGGCAGATGTTTTTGAGTTCATCATTAACAGTCTCTATGACCGATCTCTTGCGGAGCATGATTTTGTCGTTCATGGTCATCAGGCTGTTTTTCATATTGTTACGGATATTGGTTATGAGGTGTATATCACCAACAAACAATATTTTGGTCAGTTTTTCTGATATATAGCCTTTGTCGGCAAACAGTTTGCCAAAAACAGCTTTCAGGAAAGCTTCGTTTTTAAGTGGTTCCCGGTCATCTACGTTGGCCTGTGTAATAGCGAAGTTGAGTATTTCACCCTTGTCGCTAAGGACGATATGGAGCTTAAAGCCATAAAACCAGCCCATGGTTGATTTGCCTACTTCGGCAATGCCTTTAAATACCTTATTTCTTTTAATCCGTTTGGTATGGCATACCCTTATCGGTGTAGAATCAACGAACGAAATGCCAGTACATAAGCCTAAGCAGCAGGTTTTGAGAAAGATAGACATGGGCATCAGCACACTTTGGCTAAGTTCTACAAAGCGGTTGTAGGATACGGTGTTAGGAAACTCACGCTGCATGTGCCTTTGCAGATAGAAGATATAGAAGTGTTTAAAACACCGGAAGCCACTTAAATGAAAAAGCATACAAATGGATATGATCTCGCTTTTAGACATGGTTGGAGGGCGTTTAGATGGCTTACCTAACAGGAATGGCTGGGTAGTGGCATCAAAGTCCTTGCAAAACTCGTCAACAATACAAAAAATATCAGTAATTTTATCGTAGTCAATCATCTGGAAATGTATTTAAATATTTGAATGTCAGATACTTAAATATACTTACATTTCCTTTGATTGACAAATATTATCTCATTTATTAATCGAACTCAGGTATTTAAATAAAAAAGTAAACGTGCACCGCTAAACAGGCATGTTTACTTTTACTACAATTATCTTTTATTTTACTCGTTAATTATCCTTAGTCTTTTTATTTCAACAATTTTCACCTCAAAAATTAGTCCTTTACAGCAAGCTGCTTAAATTTGAGACATGATTGGTTTAACAGATTATTTTACTGCTTTAAGCAAACAGTTTAGCGGCGAGCTTTATTTTGACGATTCTGTGCTTCACGATGCTCAAAAGCGAGTTTACTCAACCGATGCGTCTGTTTATCAGGAAAAACCTACAGCCGTTGCAGTGCCTAAAACCGAGGCCGATTTAAGCTTGCTTATCACATTTGCCAATCAGCACAAAATAACCTTAATACCGCGCGCCGCAGGCACATCATTAGCAGGGCAGGTTGTGGGCAACGGTATTGTGGTTGATATATCTAAGTATTTTAAACAGGTTATTGAAATTAATGCCGACGAAAAATGGGTAAGGGTACAACCCGGCATCGTTCGCGATGATTTGAATGCCCTGCTGCGGCCCTACAAATTGATGTTTGGCCCCGAAACTTCAACCTCAAGCCGGGCAATGGTAGGCGGAATGATAGGCAATAATTCCTGCGGGCTTCACTCTATATCATGGGGCGATACCCGCCAGCATTTACTGGAGGCCAAAGTGTTTTTAAGCAATGGCGAAGCCGTTGAATTTAAGCCGCTAACCCAAACCGAATTACAGCAAAAAATGCTCCCCGATACTTTAGAAGGCAGCATTTACCGTACCATGAACGGCTTAATGAGCAACGAAAAAAACATTGGGCTTATTAATGATAACTATCCTAAAAAATCACTTTCCCGCAGAAACACTGGCTACGCGCTCGATTTTTTAATTCGCGAAAGCACCGCGCAACCCTTTAATTTGTGCAAATTACTGGCAGGGTCCGAGGGTACTTTAGCCTTTGTAACCGAAGCCAAATTAAACCTGCTGCCCCTGCCCCCGGCAATTGATAACCTGGTTTGCATTCATTTTACTTCGCTGCAAGAGGCTTTGCAGGCCAACCTCATTATACTCAAGCATAAGCCCCTGGCATCCGAACTGGTGGATAAGTACATTATGGACTTTACCAAGGGCCACGCAACCTACCAGCATAACCGCTTTTTTATTGAGGGTGAACCCGAAGCCCTGCTAATGGCCGAGTTTATGGCAGATGATGCCGAAACGGTACGCCAGCAAGCCGAAGCGTTGGTTGCCGAACTAAAAGCCGCAGGTTTAGGCTATGCCTACCCGATATTGAGCGGTAACGAGGCCAAACTGGCCTGGGATGTGCGTAAAGCCGGGCTGGGATTAATACGTAATTTGCCGGGCGACAAACAACCTGTAAACCTAATTGAGGACTGCGCCGTTTCGCCGGAGGATTTACCCGCTTATATTGCCGATTTGCAGCAGCTTTTAAAAGATCATCAACTCCATGCATCCTACTATGCCCACGCCGGTGCGGGTGAGTTACATGTTGAGCCCATGATAGATTTAAAAACTACCGAAGGCCAGGCCTTGTTTAGAACTGTGCTGAAGGAAACTGCCGTACTGGTTAAAAAATACAATGGCTCGTTAAGCGGCGAGCACGGCGATGGCCGTTTAAGGGGCGAATTTATCCCTTTTATGCTGGGTAACGAGGTTTATGATTTGCTCAAGCAGGTTAAAAACTGTTTCGATCCGCACCATTTATTTAATGCCGGTAAAATTATTGAAACCCCGGCCATGAACACTCACCTGCGTTACGAGCCAAAACATAAGGGTAAAATAATCCCCACCATATTTGATTTTACAAAGCAGGAAGGTATACTTAGGTTAACCGAAAAATGTTCGGGCTCCGGCGATTGCCGTAAAACAGAGGTTACCGGCGGCACCATGTGCCCGTCGTACATGGCTACGCTGCAAGAAAAGGATACCACACGTGCGCGGGCCAATATTTTAAGGCAGTTTTTAACTACTTCGGAAAAGGAAAACCCTTACGATTATAAAGAGATAAAAGAAGTGATGGATTTATGCCTCAGTTGCAAGGGCTGTAAATCCGAATGTCCTTCAAGCGTGGATGTTGCCAAAATGAAGGCCGAGTTTTTACAGCATTATTATGATGCAAACGGCATCCCTTTGCGCACCCGCATGATTGGTAATTTTACCCAAATGCAACGCCTGGCATCAATATGGCCCGGTTTGTATAACCATGTTATAGGTGCAAGCTTTACCGGCGGTATTATTAAAAAACTGGCAGGTTTTGCTCAAAAGCGCTCGTTACCACAGGTTGGTAAACAAACCTTACGTAGCTGGAAAAAAAACTGGGATAAACAAAGGCAAAAAGCGGGCAAATTAAAAACCAGCCCAACGCACACCGTAAACCTATTTTGCGACGAGTTTACCAATTATAACGACGTTGAAATTGGCATTACCACCATTAAGTTGTTAACCGCGCTTGGGTATGAGGTTAACATCCCCAATCATTTAGAAAGCGGGCGCACCTATCTTTCAAAAGGGATGTTGCGAAAGGCAAAGCAAATAGCCGAACAAAATATTAATTTATTGAGTGCTGTTGTTAGTAGCGATGTTCCGTTAATTGGTATCGAGCCATCGGCCATACTAACCTTTCGGGATGAATACCCCGATTTGGCACCTGCCGAATTGCAGCCCAAGGCCCAGGCTTTAGCAAAAAACAGCTTTATGCTCGAAGAATTTTTAATGCGCGAGCTTATAAACAACCGTATCAGCAAACAACAATTTACTACCGAACCCCGGTTGATAAAACTACACGGCCATTGCTATCAAAAAGCGCTTAACGCCTTATTTCCAACCCAAACTATATTGTCGTTACCGCAAAACTACAAAGTTGAGTTAATACCATCGGGTTGCTGTGGTATGGCGGGTTCTTTTGGTTATGAGGAGGAGCATTACGACATATCAATGAAAATAGCCGAACTGGTATTACTGCCCAATGTTAGGGCCGCCGATATAAATACCATAATAGCGGCGGCAGGCACCAGCTGCCGACACCAAATAAAAGACGGAGCATCCGTAAAGGCCCTGCACCCCGCCGAAATTTTGTGGAATGCATTGCTGGTAAAATAATAAGGGTACTTCGCATATTTTTTTTTACATCTTACCTTGTACATTTTACATCAAACTTATAAAGCCAACCGCCCCTGGTAGTAATCCAAAATTTTTGATCGTATCAGGTAGTCATACCTCGCACTGATAAGGTTAACTTTAGCGCGATCGAGATTTCCTTTTACAACCAAAAAATCCACCGATGTTAGCACGCCCGAATTAAAACGAACCTCTGCTATCCGGAAAGATTCGCCGAAGGCGCCAACCTGGTCGGTAAGGAGTTGGTAACGTTCAAAGGCTGCCGTCATGTTGGCATAAGCCTGGTCTACATTTTGGCGCAATTGTATGCGGGTGTTTTGCTCAATGTATTGTGCGTTGCGCAAATTGAGCTTGGCAAGGGCTACTTTATTTTTATTTTGGAAGTAGTTTAATATCGGGATGCTGAGGCCCAGGCTGATGGATGTGCCATAGTTGTTTTTAAACTGATCGGCCCAGTTAATATTGGCTGTGTTGTAATTTTGCTGTACCGTGTAAACACTTTGCCTGCCACCGCCGGGAGTATTGATAAAGGTATTGGTAGGCACAACAGATGAATCGACAAACGAAGAGCGGGTTGCAGCACTTGAGTAATTTGTACCCAGGCTCCCCGATAACGACAGTGTTGGCAACAAGGCACCTTTGGCTACCTGTACACCTTTCTCGGCACTTTCGCGGCGCAGGGTTGCTGCCTTAACATAAGCCAGGTCGCTCAGGGCCTTTTGGTATATATCGTCGGCAGTGTTAACATACACCGAAGGTAATTGATCCGAAGCCTGGCGTTGCAATTGTACATTTTTGTTGTAGGGTACATTCATCAACTGTAGCAATGTAAGCTTTGAAATATCAACAGCATTTTTGGCATTTACTACGCTAAGCTGGTCGGTAGCGTACTGGCCCTTAAGGTCGTATAGTTGCGATGGTGTAACGGCGCCATCCTTATCTAAAATTTGCAAACGCGCCAACTGGTTTTTAGAAACCCCGGCCTGTGTATTAGCCTGCGTAAGTTGGTCTTCATTACTTAAAACCTGCAAGTATGCCGTTATTAAATTAAGCGTAAGGTTATCTTTAGCCTGCTGAAAATCCATTTTACCCGCCTGGTATGCCAGCGAGGTTTGGCGGATGCTGTTTTGTAACGTTAACCCGTTTGATAACACCACACTGCTGCTCAAGCTATAATTGCCCGATGTTATTTGCTGGTTTAAATAGCCATTGGTAAAGGGGTTAAGGCTGCGCCCATCGCTAAGGCTGTGGGTAATATCGCCGTTAAGGTTTGGCAATAAATTTTCGCGGGCCTGCTGGTAGCTTATACGGCTGGTTTCTACCTGTATTTCGCTTTGCTTAACCAGCAGGTTGTTTTTAATTGCAATATCAAGGCATTGTTTAAGCGTTAAAACACTGTCGGCATTTTGGCCCCTCGCAGGTTTAATGCTGATGGCAATTAGCAATAGAGGCAGTATATATTTAAAGTACTTCATCATAGTTTTTAGTTATAACTGGCGCGATGAGTCAATTTTACCATCCAGCAAATTAATAATGCGCGACCCAAATTCGGCGTTTTTTTCTGAGTGTGTAACCTGGATAATGGTAACCCCATCCTCCTTATTAAGCTTGCGGAAAAGTTCCATAATTTCTTCTCCTTGTTTAGAGTTAAGGTTGCCTGTAGGCTCGTCGGCCAATAATAATTTAGGTTTGCCAATTAATGCGCGGGCAATGCCAACCAACTGTTGCTGCCCTCCCGAAAGTTGCGCCGGAAACAAATCCTTTTTACCAACAATATTAAAACGGTCGAGTATGTCGGCCACCAACGCCTTACGTTCGCCGCTTTTAATGTCCTGGTAAATTAAAGGGGTTTCAATGTTTTCGTACACCGTTAACTCGTCAATCAAGTGGTAAGCCTGAAAAACGAAACCGATATTTGCCTTATACAAGGCAGAACGTTGTTTTTCTTTAAGTAAATGCACGGCCTCGCCGGTAAAGTAATGATAGCCTTCGGATGGCTGATCCAGCAAGCCTATTACGTTCAACAGCGTTGACTTACCCGAGCCCGACGGCCCCATGATAGATACAAATTCGCCTGCATCAATATCGAGGTCTATTTTGTTTAGTACGTAGGTTTTTGTGCCGCCTACATTGTAATATTTTGATATATTTTTGAGTGATAGCATGGTTTGTTATTGGTTATTGAGTTATTGGTTATTTTTGGTGATTAGGCGCATATAAAAGGACTACCATCCTTTCGGGCAGGAAATTGCACAGAGTGTTTTTATTCTTGACTCTCGATTCTTGCATTTTACCTCACTCGCTTCTTAAACTTTTTATCGGTTTAACCATCGCCGCTTTAAATGCTTGGAAACCTACCGTAAGCCACGCTATAGTTATTGATGATATAATTGCAATAATAAAATAGCTAATACTGATATTGATTCTGAAAGCGAAACCGCTCAACCAACTATGCATAAAATAAAAAGCTATAGGAGCCGATATGGCAAAGGCGATACAAATAAGAAAGGTAAATTCTTTGGAGAACAAGTACACTATGCTACCTATGCCTGCACCTAATACCTTGCGTATACCAACTTCTTTGGTTTTTTGCACTGTCATAAACGAAATCAAGCCGTACAAACCCAGGCACGAGATGAAAATAGCCAGGCCTGCAGCTATCTTATACATTAGCGAGAGTTGGTTCTCCTGCTGGTAAAAATCGTTAATATTATCAGCAAAAAACGATGTAGTTACAGCATATTCGGGAAAGTATTTGTTCCATAACGATTGTATATCGCTTTGCGTTTGCTTAACGTTTGAAGATTGAAACCTGATAGATGTTGTATTATACTCTTTACGGTGCGAAACCATAAAAAGTGGTTTAACGGTAGTACGCAACGAGTTATTTGTAAAATCCTTAACAACGCCCACAACGGTTTTCCAGGGATGGCGTTTCCCGCCCAAATGTATTTGCTTGCCAATGGCATCCTGAGCGTTGTGCACGTTCAGCATTTTCAACATGGTTTCGTTAACAACCACTTCCTTCATCGTGTCCGATGCGCTGTAAGGGCCGCCGGCTATAAATTTGATACCAAATGTTTTAAAATAATCTTCATCGGTAAATTTTAAATAGGCGCTAAATTGTTCGTCGGGCCTATGGTCGTAAGCAAAATTTGATTGCCAGTTATTTTCTGAAGATGGCACATCACTACTAAACGAAACTGATTGTACACCCGGTAGCTGTAATAACTTTTGTTTAAAATTGAGCTGGCGGGCCAATAGCGCACTATCATTATTGCTGTTTAAAACCAATACGCCATTTTTATTAAAACCGAGGTCGGCATTGTTAATAAAATCCATCTGACTAATTGCTATAATAGTGCAAATAATAAGCATTTGCGATGCCGCGAACTGTGTTACCACCAAACCGCGCCTAAGCAATATACCGCCTACCGTTGCCGAAGTAATTTTATTTTTGAGCGCCAGCGCAGGCGTAAATCCTGATAAAATAAGCGAAGGGTAAACGCCTGCTAAAAAATTAATGATAATAAACCCGGCAACAACAAACATCATAATATCAAGCCTGAAAATATTGAGCGACTCCTGTATCGATATTACATTTTTAATATAAGGTATAGCCAGCGTGGCAATGCCGATAGCCAATGCGGTTGATATGAGTACTACAATGCCGGTTTCGCCCATCATTTGCCAAAACAATTGTTTGCGGCTACCGCCTAAAACTTTGCGTACCCCAATTTCTTTCGAACGGGTAACCGCTTTGGCGGTAGATAAATTTACAAAGTTGATGATAGCCATAATAATGATGAGGAAGCCTATCAAACCAAGTATGGTTAACTTTGAACGGCTGGTGGTATGCCCGCCAAAATTGCTAAAAAGTGTGTTAAAATGCACATCCTGTAAGGGCTGTAAAAAATTGGTGCGTGTTGAAAGAAAACTAGTATGCAGATACTTGTTGTTAAACGTAACCAGTTGTTTGTTTACGCTCGTGGCATCAACACCGGCGGGTAGTAATAAGTACATTTGGTAGCTACCATCCAAACCATGCCAATCTGCCCATTGTGCTTTGTTATTATTTTTGCGGGTTATCAGCGAAACCATGATCTGTAACGGCAGATCGGAATGTACCGACGGATCATCTAATATACCGGCTACTCTAACTGTTGTGGAATTATCAAATTTCAAAAATTTGCCTACTGCTGTTTTCCAATTGCCAAAATACTTATCGGCCATGTTTTTTGTTAATACCGCTGTGTTGGGCTCGGCTAAAACATTTGCCGAACCGGCTAACCATTTGTATGTAAATACCTCAAAAAATTGCGGTTCCATGTAAAATACACCATTTTCCATAAAGTTCTGGTTGGCCTTACCATCACCTTTTAATACACTTACCTGGCTGCCAAATGCGCAATACAAGGCACCGCATTTAATCTGCGGAAAGTCATTGCGGAAAGCATCCGTAAACGGGAACGGAATACCAGGGCTATAGCTTATACCGTCCGAAAACTTATCGGTTGTTACTATCCGTGCAATACGGTTATAATTGGGTTGTGTGGTATCATAACCCATTTCGTAACTAATAATAATGTACAACAGTAAACAGGCTGCAATACTTACGGCAAGTCCTGCTATATTAATAATTGAATACACCTTGTTCCGCAATAAATTGCGGATGGCTATTTTAATATAATTGCTTATCATATCATGCTTTATTAATTTGTTAAATACTTTGTTTCGCTTATTCGCTTCGTAAACTGTTAACCGGGTTTGCTATGGCGGCCCTAATGGTTTGGACAACAATGAGCAATACCGTTACAGACGTTAGTAAGGTAATAGAAAATAAAAAAGGGTAAATTGATATGCTGATCTTGTAGGCGTAGTCATTCAACCACGTTTGCATTGTATAGTAAGCAATAGGGCACGCTATAAAAAATGATACGATTACCACATTTGAAAAATCCTTTAAAAACAGGGTGATTATGCCTGCAACCGAAGACCCCAGCACTTTACGAATTCCTATTTCTTTAGTACGCTTTTGCACACTCAATGATACAAGCCCTAATACCCCCAATAACACAATAACAACGGCTAAAAAAGTTGCTATACCAACCGCTTTCTTTAGTTGTAGCTCGCTGGCATAAAGCCTTGTAAGTGCGTCGTCCATAAAATGATATTCAAAGGGTGTTCCGGGCAATAGCGATGTCCATTTGGTTTGCAGGGCCAAAATACTACTTTGTATATTGCCGGGTTTCAACCTGATGTTAAAGTACCGGTAAACGGGAGCATAATTAACATTCATAAATATCTCGGGCATTATTTTTTGGTGCATCGATCCAAAATGGAAGTCGGCAGTTACGCCGCAAACCGTAAACGGGACTTTGTCATTGTAGGCCGGGATAAAGATATATTGTCCTATAGCCTGTTCTGCGTTATTCCAACCCAACGCTTTTGCCTGCGTTTCGTTGATTACTATTTGAGAACTATCTGCTGTATGGTATATCGGTTTAAAAAATGTACCGGCTTTTAATGGAATATGGTATGCGGCAGCAAACTGATTATCAGCAACCATACCTTCTGAGCTGATGGCCTGTTTGGGATCTGCGCCTTGTTTATAGCTCAAATAATTTCCACCGTTATGGCCGTCTGGAATTTCGAAAGATAATGATACAGTTTGCACTTGTGGCATTTGCGCCAGTTGGTTACGTATATACAGCATATTTTGAACCCCTTTTGTTGTCCAATCACGCGGTAATTGCGCGTATACTATGTAATCCTTATCATAACCTAAGTTTCCATTAAAAAACAAACTAATTTGCTGCGAAATTATAATTGCACCAATAAACACAACGGCGGCGGTTGTAAATTGAAAAACCACCAATGTTTTACGGAGCAATACACTTTCTTTTACAGAAGTCAATTTGCCTTTTAACGAATCTACCGACCTCAATGAAGATAATACGAGTGCGGGGTATATTCCGGCGATAACACCTATTACTAAAACAAATACCAAAAGAATTAAAATGATGGATACCGGAAAATTAAAGATACTTAATATATCAGCACCCAAAACATCACTAAAATATTGCCTGCCGGTTATATAGATTAGTAGCGCTAAAAGCGTGGCAAGCATCACTGTTAAAACAGACTCGATTAAAAATTGCCAAATAAGTTGTTTGCGCAAACCGCCCAATAGTTTACGTATACCTATTTCACGCATGCGCCCCGCCGAACGACCAATACAGATATTAACGAAATTGACGATAGCCATCAATAAAATGAACAGTGCAATGCACGAAAGTGCCCAAGTCATTTTTTTTATTAAACCACCTTCGGCAACAAGATTATAGGTTTTCAGGCTTACCAGGTAGGGTGTTAGGCCTGATCGGATCACGTCATCAGGTTCCAGTTTTTTGATGAGATCAAGCATGGCCTTATCTACCATTTTAGGATCGGCATCCTTTTGTAATTCCACATAGTTGACAGTTCCGGTATTAGCCCAGCCGCTTAACTGACGTTTAAAATATTTAGCCGCTTCGGCAGAAAAGAAAAAATTTGAGTTATTGTTGGCGTTTAGATTGGTTACAGAATTTTTTGGCACCTTTGCCAAAACACCTGAAATTATAAACTCGTGCTTATCACCGTGCGTGCTTTCAAAACTTAACGTTTGGCCTGTAACGTCATCCTTTCCAAAATATTTTAATGCCATTTTTTGCGTTATCACAACCGAAAATGGATCGCGAAGTGCTGTTTGATTATCACCATATAACAGGGTGAAGCCATACATATTCAATAGGGTGCTGTCTCCAATCTGTATGCTTTCACGATAGTGCTTTTCCCCCTTGTTTACAATAGTAGTCGTCAGGTCTGAATGATAATAATTACGCACCAGGTTAGGATAGTTATCCGCCAGAGCTTTAGGTAGCTCCGCAATGCCGGTAATTTCACCACCCATATTAGCATCTTTCCATATGCTGAGTATGATGTATTGATTGTTGGTGTTTTTCAGTTCGTGATTTACCCGAAGTTCGCCCCAAACATATGCGCCTATTAATAATGTAAAAGCTATGCCCACTGCTAATCCCAAGATATTGATAATCGAAATAACCTTGTTTTTACTGAGGTTTCGCCAGGCAATTTTAATGTAGTTTTTGAGCATAATTTTATAACTTTCTTGATTGCGGATTATAGTTCTTTCTTTCTCCCGGCTATTCGCTTCGTAAACTGTTAACAGGGTTTGCTATCGCGGCCTTAACGGTTTGAAAGCTTAAGGTGAGCAATGCAATTACTACCATTAACATACCGCTCATTAAAAATATCCACCAGTTAATATTGGTGTGGTAGGCAAAGTTTTGAAGCCATTTACTGGTTGCCCACCATGCAATTGGCGATGCAATAATAAATGCCACCACTACCAGCTTAACAAAATCTGCCGACAGGATGGATACGATATGCGCCACCGATGCGCCCAGCACCTTGCGGATGCCGATCTCTTTAGTGCGTAAATTGGTGGTATAAATTACGAGCCCTAATAAACCCAGACAACTGATAAAGACAGACAAGCCCGTGGCCCATTGCAACAGGCTCGATACATGCATATCGCTCTGGTAAAATCTGGCTATGCTTTCATCATAAAAGTCATATTCAAAATCGGTTTCCGGGTAAACGGCTTTAAATTCCATTTGTATTTTGCTCAACGCGTTTTTCCAGGCCGTTCCATCGGCATTTTGCGGTTTTAAGGCAATATGTATGGTATAACTATTGCTGGCTGCCGCCGAAAATAACAAGGGTTTGATAGCCTGATGTAACGATTGCTGATTAAAATCGCCCATAACGCCAACAATAGGCAGCTTTTGAGTGCCACTCCACAACAACGTTTTGCCTACAGCATCGTTAACATTTTTAAAGCCCAGTATATGCGCGTAGGTTTCGTTAATAATGGCTTCCTTAACGGTATCGCTGGGGTGTACATTGCTACCCGCAAGCAGTGGGATATGGTAAAGTTTTAAATAATTAACGTCGCCAAATTTAAAGTGCACATCGGTTTGTATATCCTTTTTCCCGTCTTTATAATTAACCTGTCCGGATGATGTGCCGTCTGTTGCAGGTGTGCTGCCCGCTAAACTCAGCATCTCAATTTCGGGAATGGTTTTTAGCTTATCCATTAGCACATAGCGCAGGTTAGGTTGCTTGCTGTAGAATTGAGTATAAACCGAAAGTATGGCATCTTTTTTAAAGCCCATATCTTTATTAAGCGTGTAATGTATTTGTTTGGATACGATGATGGTACCCATAATAAATAGTTGAGCAACCAAAAACTGGAATACGGTTAAGGTTTTGCGTATCCACGTTTTACGTGTTTTGCCTGTATTGGCATAAGCCTGGTTTTTTAAAACCAATGCCGGGTTATAGTTAGACAATATCCACGATGGATAAAACCCGGATAACAAACTAACCGAAACTATAAGCAACAATAAAAACACAACAAGGTGCGGCTGGTGTAACAAATTAAAGCTAACGCCGGCCGGTATAAAACCACTGAAGGCTTTTAGCAGTACGGGTATTAATAATAAGGATGCTGCGGCGGCTATTAAGGTAAGCAACAGGGTTTCGCCCAAAAATTGCACTATAAGTTGTGCCCTTGAGCTGCCCATAGTTTTGCGAATGCCGATTTCTTTGGCCCTTTGCGATGCCTGCGCAGTTGATAAGTTAATAAAGTTAATACAGGCCAGGGCCAATAAAAATGCGGCCACCAATAAAAGGTAATACAAGGTAGGCTTGTGCGCGGTATGCTCGTCATAGGCGCCATAATCGGCATTAAAGTGTACATCGCTTAAAGGTTGCAGCGTATGTACTATGCTGTACTTACTGCCATTTGCCCGGGGCGGCGGACTGTATTTTTTATATAATGATGCCAGCTGTTTTTCTACCTGTGGTACGGTTGTGCCCGGTACCAGTTTAATATACAATTGCGAACTGCCATTGGTCATGGTCCAGTTGTCATAACTGAAGTTGGTTTTTAACCCGCTTGTGGGTATAGTGGCCAACGAGATAAAATCCTGAAAAATAAAATCGCTGTGCTGTGGCAGTTCGTTAACCACGCCGGTTACCGTTGTGCGTACGCTATCATTGTAAATTATTTGCTTGCCAATAACGTCATGATATTTTACGCCGGGGAAATACAGTTGCGCACTTTTTGAGGTAATAACCACTTTATTCGGCTCATGCAACGCCACATCGGGCGAACCGGCCAGCCATTGGTATGCCGTTACCAATTTAAAATAAGCCGCATCGGCAAAAATAACATTGCGTTGCTTTTTAAGCATTAAGGGGCGAATGTTGTTATCTGCTGTAATGTTTACCTTAACCTCGTTATATTGATGAAAGGCCGATACCTCGCTTACTCCCGTAGCCTCTTTGCTTACAGCCCCCGCCATTGGCGCAATTACACCCCGGTTATGGTATGTGACGCCCGACATATTAAAATTGGTTACCACACGGTATATCCTGTCGTTATCTTTTTCAAAATGATCGAAGCTAAAATCGTAATACACAATAAGGTAAATTACCAATGCCGCGCTAATGCCAATAGCTAAACCCGAAATATTGATAAGTGCAAAAATTTTGTGCCGGGCCAAACTGCGCCATGCGGTTTTGATGTAGTTTTTGAGCATGATTTTATAACTTTCTTGATTGCGGATTACGGTTCTTTTTTTCTCCCGGCTATTCGCTTCGTAAGCTCTTTACGGGGTTTGCTAACGCAGCTTTAATACTCTGAAAGCTTACCGTACATAATGTGATAATAATAGCGCCCACACCCGTTACAGCAAATATCCACCACGACATTTCGGCCCGGTATTTATAGTTTTGAAGCCAGCCGTGCATAAAGTAATAGGCTATTGGCGTGGCTATCAGCAACGAGATGATAACCAGTATCACAAAATCTTTGGATAGTAAGCGCCACAGGTTAAATACCGATGCGCCCAATACTTTGCGTACCCCAATTTCTTTGGTGCGCTGCTCGGCCATAAAAGATGCCATTCCAAACAAGCCCATACAACTAATAAAAATTGCCAGTGCAGTAAAAAATGCCGACAAGGTGCCAATACGCTCTTCGTCGCCAAATTTTTTGGCGTACTCATTATCGGTAAAGCTGTAATCGAAGGGGCTGTCCGGGTCGTATTTTTTAAATACAGCCGCGGCTTTTTCAAGTGCTTCGTGTATGCTCACGTTGGGGTTAACTCTAATGTTCATTACACCCTCGGGTTGGGTAACTAAGGCAAAAATAGTTGGTTTAACGGGCTCGTATGGCGATGCCATTACCATATCTTTAATTACTCCAACAACGTGTAAGGCGTCTTTTCCGGATGTTACTATTTCACCTACGGGGTGTTTAAGCCCCATAAAATTTACGGCAGACTCGTTTAAAATAATTGCCGCCGAATCGGTTAGCATTACTCTCGAAAAATTACGTCCCTCTTTTATTTTCCAGCCAGATGCCTTGCCAAATTCGGGACTTATGGGTATCCAGGCAAAATCGTCTTGCGTATTAGGGTCCTTTCCGCGCCATTCAAAGCCGCTATAGTTTGACCATACATTGGTTAGCGGGCTGCCCGATTCGGCCAGTTCACTTATGGCACCCGTTTGTAACAGGTCGTTCCGCACAGCCATAAAATGATCGTGAATAACCGGGGTTTTCATTTTTATTTGTACAAGGCCGTTACGGTTGTACCCCACCGGGCGGTTTTTGGTGTATTGCACCTGCCTAAAAACAATAATGGTACCAATAATTAAGGCAATTGAAACCGTAAATTGCAATACCACCAATACCTTACGTGGCAAAGCTGCAAAGCGGCCAACTTTAAATGTACCCTTTAATACCTTAACCGGATTAAAAGATGAAAGGTACAGTGCCGGGTAGCTACCTGCTATGAGCCCCGTTACTAAGCTAAAGCCGATGCAAAGAAGCCAGAAAACCGGGCTCCCCCATAGGATGCTCGTTTCTTTATCGGCAACCTGGTTAAACCAGGGTAGGGTAACCTGAACCAATACCAGCGATAGGATGAGGCCGAAAACGGTAACCAATAACGATTCGCTAAAGAACTGCCATATTAACTGGCCCCTTAATGAACCAACGGTTTTGCGAATGCCAACTTCTTTCGCCCGTTTTTCGGACTTGGCCGTACTCATGTTCATAAAATTGATACAGGCTAAAAGCAACACAAACACACCCACAATGGCAAACATCCACACAAACTGAATGGCACCGCCTGTATTTACGCCGTTTTTAAACTCAAAAAACAAATGCCACCTGCTTATAGGATATAAAAACAAGGCCGATTTAAACGAAGCACCCACTTTATCATTTATCGATTGAAGGTTTTTTAATTTGATATCTTTTATTTTGGTGCTTACCTTGTCAATATCAGCATTAGGGTTTAACACACACAAAACTGCCCACGAGTTATTTCCCCATTTGGTTTGGGCGGTTTTTAACCATGGAGCGGTAGTTAAATACAAGTCCCACGGAGCAATAAAAGCAACATCGTTAAAAGTGGTGTTTTTAGGCATATCCTCGTAAACACCGGTAACCTTAACAACCCATTTGTTATCTATTTTTAACACTTTGCCCATTGGGTTGGCGTTGCCAAAAATGGCTTTTGCGGTTCGGTCCGAAAGCATAATAGACGATTGATCTGTTAAGCCCTGCCTGTTGCCCCTAAGCATATTTAAGGTAAACAGTTCGGGTGCTTCTGGCTGCATATAGCTGCCCAACTGCGTTAGCTTTTTATCACCGTATGATAGAATATGTTCGTTATTAGGTGTTATAAGCACAACGTACTTAAAATCACTTTGGTAATCTTTTTTAAGCGTATAGCCCAACGGCATAGGCACCGAGGTTTGCGTTAATACGTTGCCGTTAAGTGTTTGGTGCTGCATTACCATCACAATACGGTTGTAGTTTTTATAGTATTTATTATAGGATAATTCATCCCATATCCATAAGCCGATAAGTATAGCTACCGCCATGCCCACAGCGAGGCCAACGATGTTAATAAGCGACGAAAATTTATTGCGTATAAGATTGCGCCAGGCAATTTTGATATAGTTCTTAATCATAATTTTCTCGTTTTTTTGTTTCTTAATTCTGTTTCTACCAACTCAATTATTCGCTTCTTAAACTCTTTACCGGGTTGGCCAATGCCGCCTTTACCGATTGGAAACTTACTGTAACTATCGCTATAAAAACCGCCGTTGCCGCTGCAAATACAAACACCCACCAACTAATGGTAATGCGGTAGGCAAAATCTTGCAGCCAGTTATTCATCACTAGCCAGGCAATTGGTGAGGCTATAACCGACGAGATAAGAATAAGGGTAACAAAATCTTTAGAGATTAAACCTACAATAGTAGGGATGCTTGCTCCCAAAACCTTCCGGATGCCGAGTTCTTTGGTTCGTTGGGTTATTACCAATACAGCAATAGCAAACAAACCCATGCACGATATAATGATGGTTAACAAAGCTCCACTTACAAATATTTTAGAAAGCCTTTCTTCCTTTTTATACTGGCGGTCAACATTTTCATCTAAAAACGAAGCGGCGGCCTCTGCTTTAGGGTTTATCTGTTTCCAAATTTTAGTAATGGCCGCCATAGAAGCCGGCATATCATCGGGTTTAACCCGCACAAAAATGTAGCTTAATTGCCATTGCGGCTGTATTAACATGGTTAAAGGTTCAATCTTTTTTTGCAGGGGTTGAAAGTTAAAATCTTTAATCACGCCAATAACGCGGAGTTGTTTACCGTCAACCGGTAGTGATATGCCAACAGGGTTTTTAGCACCCAGTTGCTGCGCCATAGTTTGGTTAATTACAATGGCGGTAGTATCGGTACCATAAGCTTTTGAAAACTCCCGTCCCGAAGTAAGTGTTAAGCCCAGGGTTTTAACGTAATCATAGTCTATGCGTCGCCAGTGGCTTTTCAAGGTTTTGCCGTTATATACCAATCCCATTATTGAGGTTGAGGCACTGTTATCACGGCCCTTACCCATATTCATATCGGTACCGGTAACGCTTAAAACGTTAGGGCTATTGGCTAGTTGGTTACGCATTAAATAGAGCGCTTTTTCGCGATCGATGTTGTTGCCAATAGGGATGCTTATCACCTGGTTTTTATTAAAGCCCAAAGGCTTGCTGCGTAAAAAGTTAAGCTGCTGCCAGGCTATGGTGGTGCAAATAATAAGCAGGCACGATAGTACAAATTGCACAATCATTAAGCTGTTACGCAGTTTGTTATTACGCCCCATACTAATTTTGCCTTTTACAGATTGTGCCGTTTTGTAGGATGCCATTAACCAGGCAGGATAAGCACCCGAAAGCAACACGATGCTTACAAAACCCGTAACGAAATAACATATTACCTTGCCCCAATCTAAAACAGCTAACGAAAGCGGTTGGCGGAATATTTGCTTATAGGCTGGCATTAACCACACCACCAGCAACACCCCCACGGCGAGCGAGAAGATACAGATCATGAGCGATTCGCAGCAAAATTGCATCAATATTTGCCCAAGCCTGGCACCCATTACTTTGCGTACACCTATTTCTTTGGCACGTGTAAAAGCCCTGCCCAGCGAAAGGTTAATAAAGTTTACCGTAGCTATGAATAAGATAAACACACTGATGAGCAATAGCAGAATAGGATAAAACCGGTTAATGCCGCTTGCTTCACCACTAATTTTGTTAAAGTGGATTTGGGTTAAAGGTATCAGGCGCATGCGCATGTACTCGCCTTCGTTATCAGGTTGGGCACCGTCAATTTTAAGCTGTTTGATGTTACCACCGTAGTATTTATGTACAAATAACTTTAAACGTTGCTCAAAATGTACCTCATCAACACTTTCGGGCAGTTGTAGGTACACCACATGGTTGCTAACATCCCAGTTATCCTTGTCTTGATTATAACCCGGAAACTGTTCAAAGCGCGCTAAAGCATCAAAGTTTAAACTTGAGTTTTGCGGGGTGTTGGCAGCTACCGCCGTAATGGTAAATGGTTTCCATTCGCTACCGGTATTTAACTCAACCACTTTACCAACGGCCTCTTCTTTGCCAAAAATGCTTTTGGCAGTATTTGCCGACAATACCAAATCGTTTTGGGCTTTTAAGGGCTCACTGCTATTACCGCTTATTACCGGGAAGGTAAACATCTTTAAAAAGTCCTGGTCAACTGTGCGAATGCTGTAGTTGTAGTCTTTGCCTTTATAGCGGATCACGCTTCCGCCATTATCGCCAAAGCGCGAGACGTGAACAATGTCCGGAAAGTCGGCCTTTAACGCCGGTGTTAGCGGGATAGGCAAACTGGATGAGTTTTCGGTACCCGTTGATATATGTTCTTCGCGGTAAACCTGGTAAATATGATTTTTGTTTTGATGGAAGCCATCAAACGATAATTCATAAAAAGCGGTAAGTGCCAGTAATATAACGGCTCCAAAAGCAACGGCCATACCAACGATATTAATAAATGCAAACGATTTGTGTTTCCACAAACTGCGCCATGCCGTTTTGATATAGTTTTTAATCATGATTTTTATAACTTTCTTGATTGATGATTCTTAACTTTTGTCTCCCTGCTACTCGTTCTTTAAACTATTTACCGGGTTAGCCAATGCAGCTTTTGCCGATTGGAAACTGATGGTTAACAAAGCGATAACTACAACTGCCATACCAGAGAAAACGAAGGTCCACAAACTGATATTTATTCTGTAAGCAAACCCTTGCAGCCATTTATCCATAGCAAGCCAGGCCACAGGTACAGCTATTACAATAGCGATTAAAACCAGCTTGATAAAGTCTTTAGCTAACAGTGCGATGATTAGCGATGAGGTTGCGCCCAGCACTTTACGTACACCAATTTCGCGGGTGCGTACCTGGGCAGTAAAGGCCGCCAAACCTAACAAACCAAGGCACGAAATAAATATGGCTATACCCGCAAAGTAATTGAACAGGGTTCCTTCGCGTTGTTCGCCGCGGTAAAGGCTGTCGAATATATCATCCAAAAACAAATAGCTAAAAGGGAATTGCCCGTTATATTGCTTAAATTGTTCGCTTGCCGCTGCTATTGCTTTTGGAGCATCGTTACCCGTTGTTTTGATGTAAAGTGTTCCAAAATTTTGAGTATTGTAATAGAATATTGCAGGTGCTATTTTTTGTTTAAAGGATGCAAAGTGAAAATCTTTAACAACACCGATAATGGTACCATTAACTTTCCCCATCCTAAAGTTTTTACCTATCGGGTTTTTCATACCCAACTGATCTGCGGCGGTTTGGTTTAGAATATAATGTGTGCTATCGCTAACTGCACCGGTAAAGGATTTGCCACGTAACAAATCGATCTTGAAAAATGATAGAAAATCTTTATCTATCGCCATGGGATGAACAATAAAGGTTTGTCCGGGTTGTTTTCCGTCCCAGCCCGTATCGCCGGTCAATCCACCTATTTCTACAATGTTTTGGTTTGAACGGGTCACCGCTATTATGCCGGGCTGTTTTAATAATTCGGCTTTAACGGCGTCGTAATGTGGGCCAATATCACGCATCTCTAAACCAAACACATGAGTTTTATCATAACCTAAATCCTTTGATCGGATATATTTAAGCTGGCTTGTAATTACCATAGTACCGATAATGAGTACCATAGAGAACACAAACTGTGTTACCACCAATATTTTGCGGAACAAAACAGCACCAATACCTAAAGATATTTTGCCTTTTAACGCTTTAAGGGGCTCAAATGATGATAGTAGCAAAGCTGGATAAATACTTGATGCTGCCAGCGTGCACAATACCGTAGCCAGCATAATAAGCCAAACACTGTAGTTATTTAAACTGAATTGCAGGTATTTGCCTGATAGCTGATTGAATACAGGTACCAGTAAAAAAATAAGCCCTAAAGCTAAGATTGCGGCTAACGCGAATAGCAAACCCGTTTCAACTATGAACTGTAAAAAGAGATGGCTCCTGTTTGCTCCGATAATTTTCCGCATGCTGATCTCTTTGGAGCGTAACATGGACCTGGCTGTGGAAAGGTTTACGTAGTTGATACATGCTATTGTTAATATCAATAAAGCGATAATGATAAACATGCGTACCGTTTGTATACCGTTAGCGGTGCCATCAGCATTGTATAATCGTAATTTTGCTAATGGTAGCAACAGGTATTCCACATCAGTGTCATCTGGCTTATGGCTCAAGTGTATTTTGAGTAAGTCGGCATTTAGTTTTTTAAGATCAATGCCGGGCCTGGTTAGTAAATAAGTGCTATAGCTAAAATTAATAAAATCGTTATTAAAATCGCTGTTAATTGTCTTTAGCTTTTTAATATGATAGCTCATCGGCATCATCATATCACACCTGATGCTGGAGTTTTTCGGAAAATCACCAATCACACCACTTACCGTAAAATTCTCTTTGTTATTATCGGCAATTATAATTTTGCCTATGGCATTTTCTGTACCAAAGTATTTTAGGGCCGTTTGTTTAGTAATTATAATTGAGTTATCGGTGCCAAAAGGTTTAGCGGAATTGCCTTGAATGAGCGGAAAATCAAATACTGAAAAGAAAGACTGATCGGTATATATAACTCTTTGATCGCTGAAGGATTTATCCTGGTATTTGTATACCGAGAAATCGTCGTTCCCGGTTGTGCGTACGGCATCTTTAACATCCGGCAATTGTTGTTTTGCAAGTTGCCCAATCGGGGCCACGCTGGCTGTCCATATCTGTCTGCTCGAACCGGTTCCTCCCCAAATTTCAACCTTATAAATATTGGCCCCCAACTTATGAAAGCTATCGTAACTCAATTCATCCTGCGCCCATAGCAAAATCATGATACCGATAGCCAGCCCAACGGTTAGCCCGGCAATATTGATAAGGCTATAAAATTTGTTTTTAAGCAAACTGCGCCAAGCCGTTTTAATATAGTTTTTAATCATGATTTTTATAATTTTCTTGATTGATGATTCTCCTAACCCAACTATTCGCTGCGTAAACTTTTTGCGGGGTTAGCTATTGAGGTTTTTACTGCCTGGAAACTTACCGTTGCCAAAGCAATAACTATAGCAAGCAGCCCCGCCAAAATAAATACCCAAATGCTGATAGAAACCCTATACTCATAGTTACTTAACCATAGCTGCATGGTATACCATGAAATAGGAAATGCAACAAAACAGGCCAGTATAACCAACACTATAAAGTCTTTTGATAAAAGTGCGGCTAACCCTTGCGATGTTGCACCCAATACTTTCCGTATGCCAATTTCTTTCGTCCGTCTCTCTGCCGTATAGGCGGCTAAGCCAAATAAGCCAAGGCACGATATAATGATGGCCAATGTTGCAAATATGCTGGCCAGGTTGCCTATTAAAGTTTCTTCAGTAAAAAACTGTTCAAACTCGGCATCAACAAACCTAAAGCTGGTAGGGTAGCCTGGGTTGTTTTTCTTGATTACATTTTCAACCTGTGGCAGGGCTGTTTTAATATCTGCACCGGCCTTAAAGCGTATATTTAAAACACTGGTATACTTTGGTGAGCAAAATATAATTAGCGGTGCTGCCGAGGTATAAATATCATTGTAAATAAAGTCTGTAATAACTCCTATGATGGTAAGTTTAACATTACTGCGGGTTATAACTGTACCTATAATATTTTTGGCGTTAATGGTTTTGGCAAAAGCACTGTTAACAATTACGTTATTACTATCAACACTGGCATTGGCATAAAAATCTCTTCCGGCTTTAATATGCGCGCCCATTGTGGAAATAAATTCCGGACTTGCCTGATCTACTGTAACCAGTAACTGCTTACCCGGGTCTTTACCGGGCCAGTCAAAATCGCCGGTGTTGCTGCCTATTTGTAAAACACTTTGCGAACTTATACTTGCATTTTCTACTACACCCGTTTGCAGCAGGTCGTTTTTAATAGCGGCAAAATTTTCGGCCATTTTGCCTTGCATCTGCATATAAATAAGGCCCTGCTTGTTATAACCCAAATCTCTGTTTTTGGTATGTTGGATTTGCAGGTAAATAATTACCGTACAGATAATTAATATAACCGAAATGGTAAATTGCAATACAACCAGTCCTTTTCGTACAAAAACCGCTCCGCCCGAGGTTTTTAGCTTTAACCCTTTTAACACCGATACCGGGTTAAAAGATGATAAATAGAAAGCTGGGTAACTGCCTGCAATAATGCCGCATATAACGGCGATAAGTATTAAACCACCCCAATGTACAGGGTAAAAAATATTTAGCGATAGTTGTTTATGAACCAGCGTATTAAACCATGGCAAAACAACAAACACAATAAATAAAGCAAATAGTGCCGAAACCAGCGACATAAATAATGATTCGCCAATGAACTGGCAGATTAGTTTATACCTGGCGGCTCCCAATACCTTACGCACGCCTACCTCTCGCGCGCGCTGCTCTGACCGGGCGGTAGAAAGGTTCATGAAGTTGATACAGGCAATAATTAAAACTACCCAGGCAATTAAGCTAAACAGGTTTACATATTTAAGTTTGCCCTTTATTTCGTTGCCGCTTTTATCAAAATTATCATAAAGCCTCCAGCGTTTCATAGGGTAAAGCATCATTTTTGCACTTATACCTTTTACTTTATTACCTACAAAATTATAAAGCTGTTTATTAATGTGTTCTATATCGGCATTGGCTTCAATTTCGGCATAGGTTATTACACTATTGCTGCCCCATTGTTTTAGCCAGGTATTTTCATTTTCAAAAACCGCGAAAGGGGCCAACCATTGAAATTTAAACGAGACGTTTTTAGGCAAATCCTTTATAACACCGGTAATAACGTAATCCTTGTTATTGTCAACTTTAAGTGTTTTGCCAACAACATCGGTACTGTTAAAAAAGGTGTTGGCCATTTTCTCGGTTATCACCAATGTATTTAACTGCGAAAATGCTGTTGCGGCATTACCCTTTATAAACTGTAAATGAAAAATAGATAAAAAGCCGGGGTCGACGTAATTGCCGGCCTGGTATATAGTTTTATCTTTTAGTGCAAATAAAACATCGTTAGTCCAAGTGCTACGGGCAGTTGTTTTTATGCCGGGTATCTCCAGTTTCATGCCCTGCGCAAGTGGGCCCGGAGTGGCATCAAAAACAAAAGTATTGCCGTTATAAGTTTGCTTGTCCTTAACCTTATAAATAGTACTTTGGTTGGTAAAATAGTCGTTGTAAGTTACTTCGTCTTCAATCCATAAAAAAATAAGCGAGGCGCAGGCTATCCCCACGCTCAAGCCAAATATGTTTAAAAAACTGTAACCTCTGTGCTTCCAAAGGTTCCGAAAGGTTGTTTTAAGGTAATTGCTAAACATTATACAATCTTGGGTTTATCATCTTAACCCTCTTCTGCTTTAAAGCCAGCAAAAGGTTTAAGACGTATATTTAATTAACTATTTATTGCCTTACTCTTTTCAAAGGCTTTCGGCATATAGCTTGTAACTTATATCATAATATTTTCCATCACCGTTTGCCCATCCAGCAGGCGGATAATGCGGTGGCTATAGCGGGCATCGTGCTCGGAGTGGGTTACCATAATAATGGTTGTACCCTGTTCGTTCAGGTCGGTTAACAGCTCCATTACCTCGTTACCGTTGCTGCTATCCAGGTTACCGGTAGGCTCATCGGCCAGTATCAGTTTAGGGTTGTTAACAACGGCGCGCGCTACAGCAACACGCTGCTGCTGGCCGCCCGAAAGCTGTTGCGGATAGTGGTTGCGGCGATGCATGATCTGCATTTTATCCAACACTTTTTCAACCCTGCCCACACGTTCCGCCGCCGGAACATTGGTGTAGATCAGCGGAAGCTCAACGTTTTCAAAAACGGTTAGCTCATCAATCAGGTTAAAACTCTGGAAAACGAAACCGATGTTATGCTTACGCAAATCGGCACGTTTACGCTCATTAAAATGCGCTACCTCAATGTTATTAAACATGTAACTGCCGCCATCAGGGTCGTCAAGCAAACCCAAAATATTAAGCAAGGTTGATTTGCCACAGCCCGAAGGGCCCATAATAGCCACAAATTCGCCTTCCTTAATATCAATCGATAGCTTGTTTAAAGCAATGGTTTCCACCTCTTCGGTGCGGTAAAATTTTTCCAGGTTTGTAATTTTTATCATGAGCCCTCCTAAAATCCTCCCCCACAGGGGAAGTTTTTTGATTTTTTATGGTTTGTTTATTTTATGTTTTTTATCTCTTTACCTCACCTAAATCCTCTCCAAAGGAGAGGATTTTAAAAATATGCTAATCAAGAACCCTCTCCTTTGGAGAGGGCAGGGTGAGGCTGTTACTTCTTCAGCACCAACTCCTGCATATCGCCATACGTTTCGTAGCTTGATGTTACTACCTTATCGCCCGGTTTTAAGCCTTGCAATACTTCGTAGTAGTCGGTATTTTGGCGGCCAAGCTGTATATCAACCTTGTAAGCTGTTTTACCGTCTTCTCCCAATTTAAATATCCAGTTACCACCGGTTTGCTGGTAAAAACCACCTTTTGGTAACAAAACCTGTTGGCTCTCATCGCTTAAAGCAAGTAATATTTGCAGTGTTTGCCCCTTGCGCATACCCGTTGGCACCTGTCCCACAAATTGCATATCAACCTGAAACTTGCCGCCCGTTACCTGGGTATAAACTTTTTTAATTTTTAAAGTATAGTTTTTATCGCCCAAAGCAAAAGTGCCTGTTAGGCCGGTATATATTTGCGATATGTAATGCTCGTCCACATCAACCCTAACCTTATAGCCCGATAGTACATCCAGTTGCCCCAGGTGTTCGCCCTTATTTTTATTTTGGCCAACCTCGGCATCCATTGATGTAAGTTGCCCGTCAACCGGGGCGCGTACCACCAGGTCGCCCACCTTTTTGCGCATTACAGCCAAAGCATTTTGAGTACGCGCAAACGATTGCTTTGCCTGCTCCAGCTCCTCGCGCGTTGAGGCCGAATCTTGCTTTAATATCTGTGAGGTTAGTTTTTTTCGTTTAAGCTGGTAGTCGTATGCAATTTGCGCCTGTTTAAACTCCTGCATGCCTATAGCTTTTTGTTCAAAAAGGTGCTTGTCTAACTTATAAACCCTTTCGGCTTCGTTGTAAGCATTATCTACATCGGCCATTTGGTTTAGTTTAGATATGGTGTTTTGCTGGGCCGCATTGCGCGATATTTGCATTTGAGTTAGCAGGTTAAAAACCGAAGTTTCTTGCGTAGCCAAACTCAATTCAAGGTCGGTATTGCTTAGTTTAAGTATGGGGTCGCCTTTTTTCATGGTGGTGCCATCTTCAACATAAAGTTGCTCTACGCGGCCACCTTCAACAGCATCCAGGTAAATGGTAGTTATAGGTAAAACAATGCCGTTAACCGGGATAGTTACCTGGAAGGGGCCCTTGGTAATGCTACTTATGGTAATGCGTTCGGTGTCAACATTCAACTTGCTTTTGCCCGATGTAAAATAAAAGCTGCCTCCAATTAAAAGTACCAAACCTGCAATACCACCAATGGTAAGTATGCGTTTGCTGTTCCATTTCTTTTTCTGTATAACTCTATCCACCTTGTATTTATATATTTTAATTTGTACCAATATACAAAAACACATGCCATAAAATAAAATGCTGTTTATCAGCTACATACAAAATATTTTTTAAAAACGGCGTTCGCTTTTGCAACAGCAGGTGTACGCTTATGATACACTTATTTTTGCCAAATTGTATTTAAAACCACATTAACAGCATTTTACCCTATTGGAAGGATTTTTGACTGATACCAGTACATTAGCACAAATTTTATATATTTAAATGCATAACATATTTACTACCCAACCCGGCAACCCTATCAAATACCAATATTTGGCATGTTACTAAAAAAAGCAAGTATTTTAATTGTTGATGATGATACCGATGTGCTAACCGCAGTTAAGCTTTTATTGAAAACTGAGGCACAGGAAGTTACTACCGAAAAAAATCCAGAAAATATAAATTGGCTGCTCAAAAAAAGTCCGCCCGATTTAATATTGCTCGATATGAACTTTACCAGCGCCATTAACACCGGCAACGAAGGTTTATACTGGCTACGCAAAATAAAGGAGTGGATGCCCGATGCCTGCGTAATTATGATAACGGCCTATGGTGATATTGACCTTGCAGTACGATCATTAAAAGAGGGCGCGGCAGATTTTATTGTAAAGCCCTGGCATAACGATAAACTGATAGATACCATTAAAGATCTGTTAGACAAAATTGGGGGGAACAAATCCGCCAAACCCGCAACATCCAAACAAACATCATCGGGCACATTGATACTGGGCGAATCAGCGGTGATGGAGGATATATTTTTAAAGGTTAACAAAGTTGCACCCACAGATGCCAATATATTGATACTGGGCGAAAACGGAACCGGTAAAGATTTAATTGCCAAAGCCATACACGAACGATCAATGCGCGCGGCCAAGCCATTCATTAAGGTTGACGTAGGCGCGCTAACGGATTCGTTGTTTGAGAGCGAACTTTTTGGACACAAAAAGGGTGCCTTTACCGATGCTCGCGAAGAACGCATAGGCCGTTTTGAAGATGCTAACGGCGGCACTTTATTTTTGGACGAAATAGGTAACATATCATTGCACCAACAAGCTAAATTGCTTACCGTATTGCAAAACCGCCAAGTTACCAGGCTGGGTAACAACAAAGCCACCGATATTGATATCCGCCTGGTGTGCGCAACCAACCTGCCCCTCAGCGAACTGGCTAACGAAAGCCGTTTCCGTAAGGATTTGATTTACCGCATCAATACCGTTGAAATAACTATGCCCCCGCTGCGCAAACGCAGCAGCGATGTAATGATACTGGCCCGGCACTTTGCTAAAGTGTATGCCACCAAGTACTTAAAACCCACGGTAAGTTTTGATGAAAGCGCGGTGCAAAAGCTGCTTCAATATAATTATCCCGGTAACGTGCGCGAGTTGCAGTACACTATTGAGAGGGCTGTAATAATGGCCGATGATGCCATGTTAAGAGCCGCCGACCTGATATTTTCGTCGATAGAATCGGTAACCGAAATTGCCGAACCCATGGACGATATGCCCTTGAGCATGGTAGAAAAACAAACTATTTTGCGTGTGATAGAAAAACATAGCGGAAACATTACACGCGCCGCCAAAGAGCTTGGCATAACCCGCACGGCACTTTACCGCAGACTGAGCAAGTATGATATTTAAACGTTACGAATGGCGCATACTATTGCGTGTGCTGATACTTTTTTTAACCCTTTTAGTAGCCTGTATATTGGTGGTAAAGGCATGGTTTGCCTATCTCATTATTTGTGTACCCCTAATTATTGCCGAACTTATTGACTTTTTACGTTTCCAAAAAAAAGCACAGGACGAGGTAGAACAGTTTGTACAATCCGTACAATACCGCGATTTTTCCAGGCATTTTGACGTAGGCCGGGCACCACAGGAATTAAAACCTTTACGCAAAGGCTTTAACGACATTAATACAACTTTTAAAGTGATAAGCCGCGAACGCGAAACACAATACCAGTACCTGCAAAAAGTTTTAGAACTGGTGGATACCGGTATAGTATCATACGAACTGGAAACCGGCGAAATAGGATGGCTAAACGAATCCTTCAAAAAAATATTTGGCATCCCTTATCTCAAAACCATTCATTCGCTGCAAAAGCGCGATGAAGCTTTGTATAACGAGGCTATGGCAATGAAGCCTGGCGATAGCAAAGTAGTATCAATCACTCGCGATAAACAGGTGATAAAAATACTGCTCACCGTAAGCTTAATGCGCAGCGACGAGAAAATGTACCGTTTGATGGCTTTCCAAAATGTGAGCGAAGCGCTGGACGAAACCGAGTCGAAAGCATGGCAAAAATTGCTAAACGTGATGACGCACGAGATCATGAATTCGGTTGCGCCCATATCTTCATTAGCCGATACATTGAAAAATCGGTTGCACAGCTATGCCAGTCAAGATAATAAAAGCGGCGATCTTGACGACCTTGAACTGGGCATAGATACCATAAAACGACGCAGTGAGGGCCTGCTCAAATTTACCGAGAGCTACCGCAGCCTAAACAAAATAACCCGGCTGGATTTAACCAAAACCCTTGTACGCGACCTTTTTGAGAACCTCAACAGCTTGATGTTACCCACCCTGGACCAGAAGAATATAGAGCTCGACATTGTGCTGCGCGACCCGCAAATGATGATAGAGGTTGACATTAACCTGATTGAACAAGTGCTTATTAACCTACTGGTAAACGCAATTGAGGCAGTAAAAGACAAGCCAGAACCCTGCATCACACTATCTGCCGAGATTCGACCAAACGGTAAAGCAGTACTTAAAATAGCTGATAACGGCCTGGGCATGCCGCCCGAATTGATAGAAAAAATATTCATTCCGTTTTTTAGCACACGCAAAACCGGTAGCGGCATAGGCCTTAGCCTATGCAAACAAATAATGATACTGCATAAGGGCAACATACAAGTACAATCGGTACAAGGCGAAGGTTCAGTATTTATCTTGCTTTTTTAGGTTGGTTTAAACCCTTTGTACTGTAAAAAACAACCGTGTAACTTAAATAAACGCCCTAAAAGCGAATGTATTACAAAGTAAATCAGCGCGTTAAATGTTATGCTGTGCTTTGTTTGTTACAATACGCAAAATATCACTATATTTGCACCGTTAAAAAAAATGAGCTGCAAAATTCACATTTTTTTAACATACAAAATGGCCCGTTCGTCTAGGGGTTAGGACGCCAGATTTTCATTCTGGAAACAGGGGTTCGATTCCCCTACGGGCTACCAGAGGGGAAAAGTTGTAAAAAGACAACTTTTCCCCTTTTTTTTTGCCTTGTAAATTGCGGCTGAGTGGTACGTCAACAATGATTTTTTAAAACCTGCCGACGTAACAATTTTGCTTACAGTTAAAATTGCAACTATAAGCAAATGCAAATATGCTGGAGCCAATTTGTTTTTCCGGGTAATATATTTATAATTGCCAGGCCGCACATAGCCTTACACCCATTGAAAAATATCATACTCGTTTTACTGCTTATCCCAACTGTACTATTTGGGCAAAAAACAACTGTTACGCGTGTTATTGATGGCGACACGTTTGTTATAGAGTCGGGAGAGCGGGTTAGAATGGTTGGGATAAACGCGCCCGAAATTTCGGACCTGTACGGGCAGGAGGCAAAACAGCACCTTCAACAATTAATTGAAGGTAAGGAAATTGAACTCTTGCCCGATCATCTTTCAAAAAACCACGACAGGTATTCGCGCATGTTAAGGTACGCCGTGTTAAATGGCGTTGATATTGACAAACAAATGCTTTTAGATGGCTTTGCGGTTGCCTATCTCAAATTTAAGTTTGACAAGCCCGACGAATACAAACAGGCCCAGATAGATGCACAAAACAACAGTGCCGGCATGTGGCACAAACCTAACGACAGTGTAATTGAACCTGATTTGCATCCTTCCTCCAAAAAAAGCTGGTTACTAAAAATGTTTCGTAAAAGGTATTTTTGGGGTTTGCTAACGGGCCTTTTAATTGTTGTAGTTTTGTACCGTTATTTAAAAAAATAACACCATTTTATTTACTATAAAATTAAAACATGAAACACGACGAAGTAGTTGCTGCGCTGCAAACAATAGCTGATAAGGGTATGGCAATAAATTTAAGTAAGGATGCCCTGCAAAACTTAAAATTGTATAATTTAATAGAAATAGCAAAGGGGGAAGAAAATGAAAGATCGCCGGCTTGCACACTAACTAAAAAGGGCCGTGTTATGCTAAAGGCAAATTTAAAACCTTAAAATATGGTTTAGTTACCACAGATTTTGCCATTATTTTATAAGTAATTTGCCCTATATGTTACCTTACCTACGCTGAAATTATTGTTTTAAATTACCTTATTTATTTTACCAAAATTACCCAACCTCTAAATAATACATTTATGCAAATAACAGTGGAAACTATAGTTAGCGCACCTGTAGAAAAAGTTTGGGACTTTTGGACCAAACCCGAACATATTATAAACTGGTGCCATGCATCGGACGATTGGCATACGCCCTATGCCGATAACGACTTACAAAAAGGTGGCAAGTTTAAAACCACAATGGCTGCTAAAAACGGTAGTTTTAGCTTTGATTTTGAAGGCATTTACACCAATGTAATAGCGCATAAACTAATTGAATATGTTTTGGCCGATGGACGAAAAGTACACATCCGTTTTGAGCCATTAGGCAACGGCACCCAAATAACCGAAACGTTTGAGGCCGAAACCGAAAACCCTGCCGAAATGCAGCAAAATGGTTGGCAGGCTATTTTAAATAACTTTAAAAAACACGCCGAGCTTAACAGTTAAAAAATTTGCGGCGTACCAAGTGTATACTATTTTAAACCCACAAAAATAGTATACTTAAAATAAAAGATTTTTGCAGTTTTAAAACCAACCCGCATATGTTAAAATAAGTTAAAAAAGCGCTAAAACAGGCCAAAAACGGCATATCTAACTAAAATTTCATCTAAATTTCATCTTGGGCGGTAGTTTTACATCAGCTTATTATTACAAGTAGTAAGGCTGTTTAAAACACTCAACCTGTAGCTCAATTGATGAAAAAACTTTTCCCTGCCCTGTTTATTTTTACTGTATTTTTTGGTTATTCTGCGCGGGCGCAGTACACCAAACAGATACTTAAAAAAACCGTTATCAGTCACTTTTATACCTGCTCCCTTGACGAGATGCTGGATACCCTTTCCATGAAATATAAACTACCTATATTTTTTGAGAGAGAGCCCATACATGCCATGGATGTTAATAACAGGTTTTTTAACGAGAGCCTGCAAAATGTGCTCAAATTTGTTTGCCGCGAAAACGCCCTGCAATATTGGGTAGAAAACGATGGCACCATTTACATTTTACAAAAGCCCGATGATTTGCCCCATTTAAAAAAGCTTAAACAGTTTCGTAAAGATATGGCGCTCATTAAGCCCATCATACTTGAGGCACCAAGCGGCCCTCCAAAACACTTTGATTTTTCGATAGTGGGCCGCGTTACCGATCAAAATACCGGCGAATCGTTACCGGGCGCAACGGTAAAGGTGCGCAATACAAACATCAACACCTTAACCAATATTAGCGGTAACTTTACCCTGCTCAAGGTACCATCGGATACGGTAGCCCTCGAGGTATCATTTGTAGGCTACCAGCCCGATACCTTTAGGCTAAACAGCAAAAACATTGATAGCGCCTTAACCCTGTCGCTATTCCCATCCATGAATGCGCTTAACGAGGTTGATATTAACGGCAAAAAAACAGGTGTATTAAATACCGATAGTAAACGGATAAGCGTTTTACAACTGGCACCATCAGCCTTAGATAAATTGCCCAACATAGGCGAGCGCGATGTGATGCGGGCATTCCAGCTAATGCCGGGGGTTAGTGCAACTAACGAATCGTCGTCGGGTGCATATGTACGTGGCGGAACGCCCGATCAAAACCTGGTAATGTTTGATGGCTTCACCGTCTATCAGGTTGATCACCTTTACGGTTTTTTTAGCGCCTTTAACAGTAACGCCGTTCGCGATGTTGAACTTTATAAAGGCGGTTTCTCTGCAAAATACGGTGGCCGGTTATCAAGCGTTACCGTAATTACAGGTAAAGACGGTAACAAAAACGAAGCCAATATTGGTGGCGATTTAAGCTTATTAAGTACCAATATTTATGCCGAAATGCCAATCGGCAGTACATCGTCGCTGCTAGTGGCTGCCAGGCGGTCGTACCAGGGGCCGTTGTACGATAAGCTTTTTGGGCAATTCAATACTTCTACTGCCAATAGTTCGCCCCCGGGTGGTGGCGGTGGCAGGCCGGGTGGCGGCGGGAGGGGTGGCTTTGCCAACCAGGTTACACCAGCATCAAACTTTTACGATTTAAACGCCAAATACGTGTACACGCCGTCAAAGCAAAACAGTTTTGCACTAAGCATATACAACGGTGCCGATAACCTAAACAATAGCCGCGAAATGAGCATACCAGCTTTTAGCGTGGCCAATGGAGGCAGCGATATTACCATTAACGACTATTCACGATCGGGCAATACCGGCGGCAGCTTAAAGTGGACGAGTACCATAAACCACAGGTTTTTTGCCAATACAGTAATTAGTTACTCTGAGTTTTTTAGCGATCGCAACCGTGGTACACAGGGCACGTCCGTAGATAGCGGCATTACTAAAAGCTTTAACAACGGCATGCTTGAACACAACTTGCTGCGCGATTTTAGTGCCAAGTCTGACTGGGAATTGCAGGTAACACCAAAAGCTAAATTGCTTTACGGCGGCTATGGTTCGTTGTTGCACATCCAATATTCATATACACAAAATGATACCAGTAAACTGATAAGCCAGGATAACCGCGGAACAATTGCAGGCGGTTATGCCGAACTGGAACTGGACCCAACCAACAAGCTACATGTGCAACCCGGCGTTAGGGAAACTTATTTCAGCCCAACGGGCCAGGTTTATGCCGAGCCAAGGCTATCAACAACTTACCAATTAACCGGCAGGTTTAATTTAAAGGCTGCTGTTGGTCGCTTTTACCAGTTTACCAACCAGGTTGTAAGGGAAGATATTGTTGGCGGCGACCGTAATTTTTGGGTATTGGCCAACAAATCAAATATCCCTGTAAGCAGGGCAGAGCATTACATTTTTGGTTTTAATTATGAAACTAAAGACTTTTTATTTGATGTTGAAGGCTATTACAAAAACCTAAACGGCTTAACTCAATACTCCATACGGCAGCAAGGCGGAACCAGCGGCGGCGGCGGACCTTTTAGCGCCAGCACAGGCACAAGCTCCACCATTACCGAAAACTTTTACAACGGTGTAGGCTACGCCGAAGGCATAGAGTTTTTACTACAAAAAAAGGCGGGTTCATACACGGGCTGGGTAAGCTATACTTTGGGCCAGGCAAAAAGCAAGTTTGATGCCTTTGGCAGCGATTATTTCTCGTCAAACCAGGATATTACGCACGAGTTTAAATCCATCAACATGTATCACCTGCAACGCTGGAGTTTTTCGGCAGTATTTATAGCCAGCACGGGGCACCCTTACACCGCTCCATTAGGCAGCTATACCGTTAACACGCTCGACGGCAATAAAACCACTTACCTAACCATAAGCGGCAAAAATGGCGAACGCTTACCGGCTTATCACCGTTTAGATATGTCGGCAACTTATGATATTCTAAAGTTCGACGGCGCAAAAACCGGCAGCATCGGCCTTTCGCTTTTCAATGTATACAACCATGTTAACACCTGGTACAACGAGTATTACATACAAAACAACCAGGTAATTACCACAACGGTAAAATATTTAGGTTTTACACCCAACATAACCCTTAGCTTAAAATGGAAATAAAATATAAACAATACCTGTTGTTAATTATCGCTATCAGTGCTTTTGCATTCTCGTCGTGCAAAAAAACCGAAACAAGCAATGTAGCTGCCGAACCTGTGGTTATTGGTTATCTAATTCCGGGGCAACCCATCAGCATTAAAGTTTATCAGCAAAAAGATATTTCGGATACTGCAAATTACGGCCCCGCTATAACAGGCTTAAAACTAACCTTATCAAATGGTACCAGCACGGTTAGCTTAACCGAAAGTGCAGCCGGAACTTATACGTACAGCAACCAGAGTTTTTTGGCTGCAGGTAAAACCTATACTTTGCAGTTTACTTATAACGGTTTGCTAATTTCGGCAAGTTCGGTTATGCCTGCCAAGCCTTTAAATTACACGGCAACGCGCACTTTAATTAATTTGCCGCTCTCGTCGTTAAGCGGGCCAGGCGCCACTGATGCGGTTGCTATTACTTTTAAATGGGACAATCCGGATTCGTTATATCACGTGTTGGTGTTTAAAAATGACGACGCTAACGCCTTTAACATTCATCCCGACAGAAACAGCGCACTTAATTTTACCCTAAATGCCAAGCAAGCCGCCGGTTACGATGTTTATTACCGCACTTTTAATTACATAGGTGTTTACCGGGCAATTTTGTTCCGTGTAAACAAAGAGTATCTGGATATTTTAAACAGCAATGCCAGCAGCACGTCACAAAACTTAACCAACCCGCCAACTAATATTACCAATGGCTTTGGCATCTTTTCGGCCATGCAGGCCGATACGATTAAATTAACCTTAACCCAATATTAGGGGCTTTAAATGCAATAAAAAAGGGGCGCAAATTAATTTTTGCACCCCTTTTTTTATTGAAAATATCAGCTTAAACCTTATGCTTTTTTACCTCAATATAGCCCTGGTATGATATGGCATCGCGGTTATTGCTGGTAATCTGCAAGGTTGCATAACCATCTTTAGAAACGCTCAACCGCATATATCGCACATCTTTTGTATTAACCGGCTTGATAGAAACATCCCATCCGTTTTTATTTTCTACCACCTTATAATCAAACTCGGTAGCGGTAAACATCATTCCGGCATCCTGAGGGTCAAATGGCGCAACATAGGCGCGGCCAAAATAGGGCAGGTATGATATTACCGAATCTTTGCTGATTCGCAAATCATAATCGGGCGTTATATATTTGTTGCCGCCACGCATAGGTTGCACGTATTGAGCCTTAAAAACATAATTCTGAGCATCAATTATGCTTTTCATTTCGGCTTCTGCTTTAGCCTGTTTTTCTTTTTTTGTGCTTTGTGCAAAACCTAAATTCCACACAAAAACCGATAGAACAACAAAAAATGCGGGACTGGCCCACTTTACAATAAATGCTTTCATATTCAAAGGTTTATGTAAATATAACGATACGTTTTTATTATTGTTTTACGGCGTAATCTAAAATAATATAAGGCTAAGTTTAATGCCGATATCCTCGCTTTAAACAAGTATGCTGTAGATCGAAAGAACTCGTTAGCCTATATTATTATTCGGGAGTGCCAACTCCCGAAGTCGTGCAGAAGTCAAATAGCTAAACAGCACAAACCAGTAGCCCAATCAATGTTTTTAATTAACTGGTTTACAAGTGTAATAATTTAATTACGTAAACATATTGTGTTAATAATCGGGTGCATGTGTTCGCCTTAGTGCTTAACTATTAACTGCAAATGTTTAAGTTTGGGTGCATTAATTAACCTGCCAAAAGCAGGCACCAAACTACTTTTATCATCAACATGAATAGTTTATTGAAACCACTTTTAACCGTTTGCGCCTTTTTTATTTTATGTGCCAGTGCATTTGCCCAACCGGTTAAATACATCAACGGTAATAACAGTTGGAACGCCGATTCGTTGGGTAACCACCGCGCAGTTGTTAATGTAGTTGCGCCTGGCGCGGTAAGTAAGGTACTAATAGACTGGCGCCGCCACGACGACCCAGCTAACAAAGCTGTTATTGTTGTTGATGCCAAAAGCAACAAGCGGATATTAAATGTTAAAATAGATAACATATCCCGCGAAAGCGGAACGGTTTATTTTGAACCAACAAGCGGGCTGGGCAAATATTACATTTACTATATGCCTTACAAGGTTACTGCACGTTCAAATTATCCAAAGGCAATTTATAGCACAATACAAAACACGGCTTCTGCCGATTGGTTGAGCAAAACCATTAAAGCCAATAAAGCCACTTTGTTGTACCTTGAATCTGTAAACGCCATGAACAGCTTTTACCCAATGGAGGTTATTGCTACAGGTAAAGAAGTTCAAACTCTGACCGGTTCAAATCCCGGCAAGGATTACCTTGTTTTCACTGAGGACAGGGAGCACCCCACCAAAATGCAGCACTACCTGCCGCAGCGCTGGATTCAAAAAGGCGCTACTTTAAAGTTTACAGGCGATGCTTTGAAAGGAGAAAACTATAGCTATCAGTTGGCTTTATACCCGGTAACTAAAGATATTCATAACATTAAACTACTTTTCAGCGATTTAAAAGACGCTGCCGGCCGTAACATTCCGGCCTCGGTAATGAGCTGTTTGAATACCGATGGCACTCAATATGATGGTTCCGTTTTAAGCAACACCGTTAACGTAAGCAAAGGCAATGTGCAAGCTTTGTGGTGTTTGGTAAATATCCCTGTGCAAACTGCGGCTGGCATTTACAACGGCACAGTTACCGTAAAGGCGGATGATGAGGCTGCAACCGTGGTTAAGGTCAGCCTAACGGTTAAAAACCAAACGGCGGTAAATGGCGGGGTTAATGAGCCTCAAAAGCAAACCCGCTTAACCTGGTTAAACTCAACGCTGGCACAAAAAAACGATGTGATAAAACCTTACACACCGCTGTTGGTAAATGATAAAACAATCAGTCTGCTTGGCCGTAGGGTGATACTGGCCAACAGTGGTTTCCCGGATAAGATACAAACTTTTTTTAACCAGGAAATGACCGGGCTGAACGATACCGCCAAAAATATACTGGGCGAAAATATCCATTTCCATATTGTTAACTCGGCTACGCATAAAGATATAGCCATGAAAAGCGCGGGCGTAACTTTTACTCAAAAAGCCCCCGGCACTGTAAAATGGCAAGCCACTAACACTTCCGACCTGCTGAAAATGGATGTAAGCGGATCCATTGAATTTGATGGTTATATGAATTACGTTGTTAAGCTAACCGCCCTGGAAGATGTTAATCTGGATGATACTAAATTTCATATCCCTTTCGATAAGGCATCATCAAAATACTTGATGGGCCTGGGGCAAAAAGGTGGCTTACGCCCCGATACTGTAAAATGGAAATGGGATGTAGCCACCAAAAACCAGGATGGTGCCTGGATTGGCGAAGTAAACGCCGGGTTGCAATACTCCTTACGGGATGAAAATTACGTGCGCCCACTCAACACCAACTTTTATCTGCAAAAACCATTGGTACTGCCAACATCATGGGGTAATGGTGGTAAAGGAGGAATGATAGTTACCGTAAAAGGCAGAACCATGCTCTCCGAAACTTACACCGGCCCACGCAGCATGAAAAAGGGCGATGTGCTGTATTACAACTTTACGTTGTTGATTACCCCGTTCCATACCATTAATACCGATTTCCAGTGGGCAACACGTTTTTATCACAAATACAACAACCTCGATACCATTAAGGCAACAGGTGCAACCGTGGTTAATATTCACCATGCTACGCCTATAAACCCTTACATTAATTACCCCTTTATTGCACACGATGCCATGAAGAGTTATATCGATTCGGCCCACCGCCTGGGGTTAAAAGTTAAAATATACAACACCGTTCGCGAACTATCCAACAGTGCTTACGAAACCTTCCCGATGCGTAGCTTAGGGCATGAAATATATTCGGCCGGTAAAGGCGGCGGTTACTCCTGGCTACAGGAGCATTTGAGCGACGATTATATTGCTGCCTGGTACGTGCCCGAAATTAAGGATGCCGCCATTGTAAACAGCGGCATGAGCCGCTGGCATAATTACTATGTTGAGGGCATGAACTGGCTCACCCAAAACGTAGGCATCGACGGTATTTACCTGGACGATGTAGCTTTTGACCGCATTACCATGAAACGTGTTAAACGCGTACTCACGCAAAATGGGCAGCCGGGTATTATCGACCTGCATTCGGCCAACCAATACAACAAGAGCGATGGCTTTAACAACAGTGCCAATTTGTATATGGAACACTTCCCCTACCTTAATCGTTTGTGGTTTGGCGAATACTTTGATTACGAAAAAAACGGTCCCGATTTCTTTTTAACTGAAGTATCGGGCATACCATTCGGCCTCATGGGCGAAATGCTGCAAGACGGTGGCAACGCCTGGCGCGGTATGGTTTACGGTATGACCAACCGGATGCCCTGGAGCGACAATGCCGACCCACGCCCAATATGGAAAGCATGGGATAATTTTGGCATGCAAGGCAGCAAAATGATAGGTTACTGGGTTGATGCCAATCCGGTAAAAACCAACAATGATAAAGTATTGGCAACCGTTTACAAAAAAGATGGCAAGGCTATGATAGCCATTGCAAGCTGGGCAACAGGTGATGTTAACATTAAACTAAACATCGACTGGAAAGCCTTAGGCATAGATCAAACCAAAGCAACTATTACTGCACCCGAAATAAAAAACTATCAACCAGCGAAAACCTTTACTGTTACAGATGAAATACCGGTAACAAAAGGCAAAGGCTGGCTACTGATAATTAATTGATTTTTTGAAGTTAATTTTACGGCAAAGCTGTTAAATCAATATCGGGCTTGGCCGCTGTTGGCGGCCTGTTAAATGTTTTGTTTAAGGGTATAAAATTGTTAAAAAAGCCGCCATTTTTTAAGTAGAATTTGCCGCCGTACAATCCTCCGGCGTAGTCTTTACGGTAATTGGCTTTCGCCGTAGCATCGCCAGTATAGGTTACACTGGTTATTTCCAGCCATTTGTTTTGGCTATCGGCAATCCATTGGTTGCCGTATAGCGCCATGCGGGTTTGGTTGCCGTTATCGGGTTCAAAATTCTCTAAAAACGAGTACAGGCTGGTTAAATATTTAACTGTTTTTGGCCTGCTAAAACTGGCTACCAAAAACCATTTATTGGCGGCAACATCTTTAAACCAGGCAGTAAACGTTGTTGTACCTTTTACCGCATTGGGTTGGGCGTTAATTAAAAACCCATATGTTTTACCGGCTTGCCAACCATAGTGCATATAGCTTTGCCCTCCCGAGCCTTCGCTGCCAAACTCCTGCGCATGCACGGTGTCTCCTTTTTTATTCAATTTGATCTTCAGGCTATCCGGAATGCTCTTTGGGTCTTGCGTATCAAACGGGCTCCATACCGAAAACAATACCCGCCTTTCGGTTTCGCTATTTACCTGCATCCCAAAATAACCCTCGCCAAAGCCATCGGCCATAAAATACGAGCCTACAACATCCTGCCCAACAGGTACGGTTATTTCGCTATAAAACCATTTAACATTACTTTTCACCTCAGCCGGGATAGCATACCGCAAATGTACCGACGGCCCCCTCCTGCCAAAATGGAACGAACTACCTTGTTTAACAAAAACAACATCGTTAGCCGGGTTAATTCCTTTCACAATTAAATCCGACACATCGGCAAAAACCGAACCCGTTTTGCTGATGCCCTGCAAATCAACTTTAACATAACCAGATTCTGTAATTTTAACATTGCCAATGGCAACCGTATCAAAGCCGGTATTGTTAATTTGTTTTGTAAAGTTGGAATTACCTACCGATATTTTAATTGTGCTTTTACCTTGCGGTACACGCAGCCTCAAAAAAAAACTTAAAGTTTGCCCCTCAGATATGCTAAAGTATATGCTCGTTATATCCTGACCGCCCGTCCAATTGGTTAAACCATCGTCGGTAATTAGGGCCGGTGGTTTAACCCAGGCATTCCCGCCAAGGGGTATAATAACAACCGGCGGCGCGCTGCAAAATGCGGTTGGCACTATTGCCATAGTAAATATTGAGCATACAGCTAAAATGAAAAGCCTTTTCATATGGTTGTTTTTAATTTGCATCGCGTATTCAAAACGTTAAATATAACCGCAAATATGGCACAAAATCAAATTAAAGCAAGTCCGCATTTAATCATTACATTGCGTTACCTAGCCTTAAAAGGGACGTGGATATTATATATAAAAGCGATATAAATTACATTAGCTACGCTTTGGTTTTAACCGATGCTGTAGTGGTTTCGCAAACCAAAATCTTCGGGTTTAAACTTCCACCTTCTGTGCGACCATAGCCAGTACTCAGGCTGCTGCCTTATAACTTCTTCCAGGTATTTAACATGGGAATTTGTAATTTCGTAAGGTTCGGTAACTTTTGGATCCGCAAACAGCGGAACGAAAGTACAACGATAGTATCCCCTTTTTATCCGCCTGATGTCGCAAAAAACAACCATGCTATTGGTAAGCCTTGCTAATTTTTCAACCCCTAAAAACACGGCTGTGGGCTGGTTTAAAAAATTGGTAAAATAGTTTACTTCCGGTTTGGCCGGAGTTTGGTCGGCCACCAAAACGGTTACCGTGCGCTCATTTTTATATTCAATAAGTTTACGTGCCACATTTTTCATGTTTACCAAAGTGGCACCAAACCGGGAGCGCATCCGATATAAAAGATGATCGAAATAGTTGTTTGACAGAGCCTTGTAAACAATAATACGTGGCTCATTAAACAACTGGCTAAACCTAAGTGCGCCCATTTCCCAGTTGCCGTAATGGCCCAATACGCCCAACACACTTTTGCCGCTGTTAAAAGCTTCGCTAACCACGTTGGCGTTTGTTACATCAACCCGTTTCATAATTTGCTTGTCGGATATGCTGAGCAGCTTAACCGTTTCTACCACTAAATCGGCCAGGTAATGGTAGTATTTCTTTCTAATTATTTTTCGTTCCTCGTCGTTTTTTTCAGGAAAGGCATTGAGCAGGTTTTGATCAATAATTTTGCGGCGATAGCGGGTTATGTAATAAAGCATCGCATATAAAAAGTCGGCTATGAGATATAGCACTCCGAATGGCAATAGCGAGATAATATAAAGCAAGCCCAACAGCAATATAAAAAGCGCTTTTTTCATAGCGGCAAGTGGTAGATTAACGCTACAAAAATTAAAAATCCGGAAAAATGGCCCTAATTTTTTCGCACAAATTGCTTTTGCGTGATAGTAGGGCGGTTACAGGTACCATATGCCCTCATTACCTGTTTGCCAACTACTTACATAGGTGCCACGTTAAGAGCTAACCAGGACTTCAATAATTATTTTATTGTGAACTGGTATGTGCCCGAAACCAAATTAATGTGGTTACCCGATAATTTCCCGTTCAGGTAGGCTTTTTTATCGCCTACAGGCAACGTTAATAGAGCTGTTGAGTTGGCTGGTATAGTGGTGGTATAAATAACAACATCCCCTTCGCGTTTCCAGCTCGAAATTATTTTACCATAAGGGCCGTTATGCGATGATTGGTATTGCTGCAATCCTTTTACAAAATGTGGCTGAAGTACTATATTTTTAAAACCGGGATGTGCCGGGTCTATTTTTATACCACCAATGCCTTTGTACAGCCATGCACCAATTTCGCCAAACATAATGTGGTTAAGCGAGATATCATGGGTGGCCTGTATGTTCCAGTTTTCGTAAAGCGTGGTTGCGCCATTCACCATCCACCATCCCCACGAAGGGTAAGTTTCCTGCGAAGCTATGGTATAGGCAACATCGGCATAGCCATTATCGCTCAAAGCACCTAAAAGCGCTTTGGCTCCTAATATGCCAACATCCAGGTGAAAATTGTCTTCTTTTACACGTTGCGCCAGGTTGGCGGCAACTTTAGTTTTTAATCCTTCGGGTACCAGTCCCCAAAACAAAGGCACGGCTTGTTCGGTTTGATAACCCTTATCGTAAATACCTGTATTCACGTCGAGGTATTTTGCATTGATGGCATTTTTTATTTTGAGAGCCAATGCGGTATATTTTGCTTCATCAGCCTTGCGATTCAAAATACCGGCAGATTTAGCCAGAATATTGGCATCAACAAAGTAGTAGGTTGAAGTTATAAACTCCATCGGTGTTATTGATTTTACCGGAACCCAGTCTCCCAGTCCCCAATTGGTTATACCCGTTGGATATAAATTGTCAACATGGTCAACATAGCGCTTAATGTTGTCGTAATTATCGGTCAATGGTTTGGTGTCGCCATAAAACTGGTACAGGTTCCAGGGGATAATGGCAATGGTGCTTGTCCAGTCGGGTCCGTTAGCCCAGTCGTAACCCCAGCCGCTAGTTGGTATAATGGCGGGTAATACACCGTTAGGTTGCTGCTCATCGCGGTGGTCGGCCATCCATTTTTCATAAATAGTGATACCATCAAAGCTGTATAACCCGGTTTCGCTGGCAATGTGCCCATCGCCTGTCCAACCGTTCTTTTCCCGTTGAGGGCAATCTGTGGGGTAGCCCTGAAAGTTAGACAGGTAAGAGTTATTGGTTGCCTGCCATATTTTGTTAACCAAGGCATTTGATGTTTCAACCTCGCCAACAGGCGTTACATCGCTATGCGTAAAATAGGCTGTTAAACTTTCCTGCGATAGTTCGATAGGTTTATCGGCCGTTACCTCTACATATTGAAAGCCCTTGTAATTAAACTTCGGCATAAAGCTTTCTTCGCCGTTGCCGGAAAGAATAAAAATATCCGTTTGAAAAGGATCCTGATCGTCTGTCGGGCGGTAATGTTCTATGATGTTCGATTGGTCTATCTTGCCGCTCTTATCCAATCGTTCGGCATGCATCAACCGTATAACGGTTCCTCTTTCGCCTTTAACGGTGAGTTTACTTACGCCCGAAATATTCCTGCCGATATTGAATAAATAAGTTTGCGCATTAATTTTTGTGATACTTTTTGCCGGTATAGTTTCAACAGCGCGAATAGGGGGCATGGCCTGCGACACAATGTTTTGTGATGGCGCTGCACGTACAACCGTTCCTTTCCACGGATTATTAACGGCAGGAACAAACGAGGCCGTATTCCACCCCGGTTGCTCAAGGCGCGCATCGTAATGTTCGGCAGTGTAAATACTATTGAATGTTACGGGGCTCAATGATGTTCGCCACGTAGTGTCCGACGAAATGGTTTGCGTGGAACCATCGGTGTAAGTAATCCGCAGATCCATGCAAAAAGTGGGCCTGTTGCGCCACGGCGCCTGGTGAAAATACCATACTGCTGTTGACTGGTGATTATACCAGCCATTACCCAATAGAACGCCAACGGCGTTGCTTCCGCTTTGCAGTTGCGCAGTTACATCGTGCGTAACATATAACGTCCGCCTGTCAAAACGGGTGTACATAGGGTCCATGCGGTGGTTTCCTATTTTTTTACCATTAAGATAAAGTTCGTAAAGCCCGGCAACGGCTATATATGCGCGTGCGGATTTGATTTTTTTATAGATTTGAAAGTTGTTCCGGAAATAGGGTGCAGCTTTTTGAATAACGTTGTGCCCATCGCTTATCCAGGTGCCTTTCCAGTTGCCCTGGTTCATCATCCCGGTTTCAAAATTTGAAACGCCCGATGTTACAAGCTTATCCTTATCCCACACTTTTACCTTCCAAAAGTATTTGGTAAACGGCTTAAGCGGCTTGCCATTATAAGTTACCAGGTTGGTTTCCAAATTTATCTTAGCTGTTTGCCAAACATCTCCTTTGCCTGCATCTACCGCAAGCGAGTCGGTACCAACATATACCTGATAAGCAGTTTGCAGAGCTCCAAAGCTTTCATCATGCAGTATCCAGATTAGCCGTGGCTTGGGTGCATCAATCCCTATAGGGCATATCAGGTATTCGCATTTCAAACTGCCAACCTGCGGATGAGATAAAGCATTGGCTTTACCCAATTGAACGCTAAACATTGCCGCAATACACTGAATGGACAATAAAAGCAGGTGTTTTAATGAAATTAGCGGTTTGCTCATGGTTTCGGCATTGCAGGTTATCAAACAGATGTGCGTTAAAACTAATAAATTTTTATCATCTAAAGGCCTAATTTCGATTTGATGATCTGCACATCGTTGCCACGGCTAACATACAAATATAGCCTGTTAGCTATTGGGTTTTCTGGCATGCTAACGGTTACCTGCGGGCCTGTACCCAAAAATTTCATCGAGAGTGCATTATCAAAGGCATCAACTTTTACCAGCACCCATTTAAACTCCAGCCCTTCTGTTGCTCCTGCCAGGCCCCAAAGGCCATTATGGTTGATAATTGCGTGGTAGGTTAAAGCAGTATTTGCAACGGTGGTAACTGCGGGTACCAAAATTCTAACAGGTGGCAATGCACGCGGCAGCGTTAAACGCTGCCAGCGGTTTGCTAATTGGCGCAATTCAAATTTATTTCGGCCCCATTTGTCTTTTAAGCCATTGAAGGTTACAAAGCTATATGTTTCCTCATCCTGCCAATTGGTTATAAAAGCCCCAGTGTTGCTTTCCGGAAATTTTAGATAGTTTAAAGCATCAATATAGCTATAAAAGTAGGGTACTTTCAGCTCGCCAATTTGTTCGGCCCCGGCCGATACTTGATCGGCTACTAAGCCAAAAAAGTCAATTTGGGGTATCAACTGGTGCAGCTTTTCAGTAGTACTAACCAGGCTATTATCTACACGAACATCAAGACAAACCGCCCTCGCCGGGTCGGCTTTTTTGATGGCCGATACCAGCGTTTGTAGCCACCGGATGTATTCATCCTGTTTATACAGTAAATCAGGCTTGTAATAATATAAGCTTAACGTTTGCAAGGGTGTATTTCCCAACTCCCAGGCCAATATATCATGATTGTTATGTAAATTATTAACCGTGCGGATCACCTTTGCGCTAAGGTTGTCCATCGCATCTTTGTTCGACAGAAAGGCCAGGTCATCAGGTATCCAAAAGCTGTAGTTAACTTTTAATCCTTGTTCATGGGCTGCTTTTAAAATATTATGGTCATAAATACATGGGCCATAATATTTAATGGTGTTAAAGCCGAATTGCTTCATTTCCGTCAGGTCATTTATCAATTCTCCTTTTGTAAAGGCATGGTAGTTTTTACTCCAATCTTACCCTTTTGTGTAATTAACGCCCCTACAGAGATTGAATGTTGTTTTATCGGTTAAACGTATGGGTTTCGGCAATATTTGATCAACTATCAATGTACTCATGCCCGGATACTGCGCGGTTTGATCTTTGCCCACCAGATGGCTAAGCTTAATAGAAAGGCTGTTCCAATCGCTCACCTGCCAGTTATAAGGTTTGGCTGAATTACTGCCGACGATGTTTTTGTCGACAGCAGTATTAAACAATACTACGGCCTTAATTTCAGGAAAGTTAGCTGGTATAGAGGTAAATGCGCCGTTTAACCATTCGCTTTGCCTGCCGGCAGAGCTGAGCGACCCCATTTCGGCAAGCATAACAGGCAACCCGCTTTTAAATACTGGGTTGTTATGAAATGGATAATACAACTGCGCCATTGAGTACCATTTACCATCGTTATTTTGAGGGCCATAATTTAAAACATCAACGCCTATCCAGTCTACATAATCGGTGCCCGGAAAGTAAGTGCTAACAGCCTTGGCTTTCCAGGGGTTCCAAACCCAGATCACATTGTTTGCCCCGTGCCGCTTAAAATAATCATGTACATAGCGCCATGCGCTTACAAATTGGCGCGGCGTGTTACCCCCCCTCTCCGACCAGGGGTAAAATGGATTATCTGCCTCATGCGCAAAACGTATATAAACAGGGCGGCGAAGCGCTTTGACCTGACTTGCAAAGCGGCTTAGATAACCGTCGTACCTGCCGCTGTTTATTCGGACAAATACTTTTTTTTCAGTACTATCTTTAAAATTTTTTGTTTGAGCGAAAAGACTTTGCCAAGGCTCCCAGGTGAGCATCGGGATAGCACCAATACGGTATACCGAATCGAGTAATCTAAGGGGTATCTCGCAACGCGGCTCATCTCCCCACGACAAATAAAATGAGACGATATTAAAAGGCCGGCCGGCTTTGCGCTCATATTGTTTAACCATTTTAACCGACGTTAAGCCATCTGTACCCTGGGGGTCAAATATCCCTGTAAGGAAGATGTTTTTGGTATAGATATTTTGTGTGTTGCCTACTTGTACCGCAAATCCAGATCTAACGAAATAGAATATAACACACAGGGTAAATACGGTGATGAGTAAAGCAGTGCTTCGTACACCAGCATAAATACGCCTCCTTAATTTCCAAAACTGCTTTTTAAAGGAAGTTACGTAGCTCATGGTACGATATAACAGATCATTGCGCTCCTTTAGTTTCCTGAAACGGAACTGTCTGCTTGCTATGATGGAAAACAGCACGATAAAACAGTTCATCATAGCAAAACCGGCCATTATTAATGTATAAGGGCTCCAGTCATTATACAAGCCGTATATAATAGCAGCTATAGATACGCCGATTACGGCGATGTTAGGGATGTTTAACCGCCAGCTATCTTCTTCATTACCATCTTTTGGTGTTGGATTGTAAGGGACTTTTTTTCGTAGGATGGTGTAAAATAACCCGATCATAAATATCCACCATGTGCCTATCATTAATAAGCCGCCAACAATGTGAAAGCCACGCTCATCGTCTTCCATCACCCACCATTGCACAAAATGCCTGATCAGGATAACAGCTATAGCGAGGGGCAAACCGATTATTGCAAACCGGCTCAGGTCGAGGGTTAAAGGGTCAATATCAAAGGTTAGCGATATAACTGGAATTAAAAAATTCAATAAAAATATAACGCCAGAAAGGTAATGCAGCGGGATTACCCCGTAATGCAGTTTTTGTTGCCAGGTAAACTTTTTAAATAGTTTTGGGTAAGCGGTTACAAAAAGCTCAAACACCCCACGTGACCATTTTAGTTGTTGCGCGTAGTATGCCGATAAAGTGGCGGGTACCAGTCCCCGGGCTAGCACGGCCGGAACGTAGACGGATTTCCAACCCTTTGCATGCAATTGCATTGCGGTGTGCATATCTTCGGCCAGGCCCGCCGCATGTCCGCCTATTGAATCGAGCGCCGTGCGGCGGAATGTGCAATTAGCGCCTATGGCAAGCACGGTACCATACTTGTTCATGGTCATCATTATGGGGCCGTAAAACTGGAAGGTTTGCTGCGCCGCACCCTTAGCTATGAGCCCTTGGTTGTGATTTCGGTAGGCCTGCACAATTTGTACAAAGCCAATTTCCGTGTTATTAAAATGCGGGATGATGCGGTCTAAAAAATCGGGGAAAGGCACATGGTCGGGATCCAAAATAACGCAAATCTCACCCGATGCGTATTTTAGGGCATTGTTGATGTTACCGGCTTTGGCATCTATTTTTTGGATACGGGTGACATGATTAATGTGAAGCTTTTCGCAGAGTTCTTTTAAATATGGATCGTTAGCCTCATCACACAAATAGGTGGTATGCGGGTATGTAATAGCCTGCATAGCGGTTAACGTTTCAACAATCATGTCATAAGGTTCGCCAGCGCAAAATGTGGTAAAAACATCAACCGTATATAATTTTTGCTGCGGCGGAGTTTCGGGCAGAGTAATACAAAAATAATGTATCCACTCGTGTAAAACTTTAAGGCATATAAAAAAAATAGAAACCAGCAACATCCAGTATAAAGGGGTAAAACCAACAATATTGGGATTGAGCAGGCCCCTCAAAAAGAAAAACATAGCGGCTAAGCCCAATACAATCATGAGCCGTAAAGTAAACAACTCCCTTTTTGAAGGCGGCTTTACAGGTTCAACTCTTTTCATTGATTGTTAGCCACTACATAAAAGGGAGTATTACAAGTAGCCATGTTGCCGTAATTATCATACAGGTTTGCAAATATCCGGTAAGGGCCTGCTTTTGCCGGGGTTATAAAAGTGGCTTTTAATTCATTCTTTTGTGTTATAAGCCCCGCTATTTCTATGGGCTTATTCGTATTGTTGATATTGTCTTTTTTATACCAGTCTTCCTGGAATATCTGCCATTGTATTTTGATAATATTGTGGCCTGGCTTCAACATAAAAACCTCGGCATTAGCTTTTTGGTTTGGTTCATACAATATATTATCGTTCGCGCCTTTAGCATCCACCAGCATATATTTAATTTGGGGAGCTTCATTAGCGGGCCAGTTACCTGTCCAGAGATACTGTGCCGATGCAACTGCACCGGTTTTAAAACCATTTTCATCAAAAAGGCTAAACCAGGTTTGTGTCGTTTCTTGCTTTTGGCCCCAGTAAAAAATAAAAGAGCCCAAAAACCGCGGATCATCAACCGGCATTTGCGCTTTGTACTTTGCGGTGTATTGCTCTGCTTTCTTTGTGCTGGTAGGTTCAATGTAGGCGCTCCAGGCGGTTTGCCGTGTGCCCTCCCAAGGGCCGTCAATGCCCCATTCGGTAATCATGTAGGTCCTTTCCAAAACCACGAAAAATTGCGCAGGTCATCGCGCAGGTAATTCAAACGGCCAAACATATTGAACGAGATAATGTCGATATCCGTCCGTAACTTGATGTTGAATATATTTTTTTTCTGAAAATTAATGATGGTTGTGGTGATAGGATGATCAGGATCGGTTTGATGAATCATTGTTACAATATTATTGAAGGCGTTATAAAAACCATTATACGACCTGCCGGATGGAAATACCAACTCGTTGCCTACGCACCACATCAATACGGCAGGATTGCTTTTATATTTATCAACTAACTTTTTAAATGCCGCAAATTGCGCGGCAACATTGGCTGGGTTGTTATAATAAGCCATAAATTTACTATCGGGCATGGGTAAACCTATCACTACCGCCAAATGGTTTTTATTGGCTTGTTGCAATACCGTATCAATACCCACTGTATCCCATATCCTGATAGTGTTTCCACCGCAAGCGCTAAGCACATCAAGGTTAGTGCTTCCTGCGGCGCCTTTAATAATAAAGGGTTTGCCATACCGGTATAAAATATATTTGCCGTTAATTTTTTTGATATATATTTTATGAACATGGTTAACCGAATCACGATCAAAACACCCTGCCAACAAAAAGAGCACGACCAACAAACACGCGGTCGTTTTAATTTTCATGCACTACTTTATTTATAAACAAATTGATAGGTTTTACCGATGGGGGTCTTTTATGATAAGAATTTACGGCAACAATATAGCAATTAATCTATAGTAAGTGCTCTCAACACTGTTTTTTTGAAAGGGTTTTGATAACGCAATGTGCTACTTTTACAAAAAAGCAAAGTGTAGGAATAATGAAGCAAAATTTTAAATCTATAGTTTAGCTTTTTGTGAAATTCCTATAGAAAATTTTCTTAAAAATACTCCGTTACGCCTTGTTAGAAAGTCAAAATTAACCTCTCAGATTTTTTACCAAAACGGCTTGCTAAATTATTTGAAAACTTTTGTTGATTTGATACCACCGTCCGGCATTACGTAAAGCGTACGTAACAAATGTTACCATTTAACTTTTCAATTGAAGCTAATTTTGTTTCAAATAAAAAGTTAAATGGACAATACTAAGCATGTTTTAAAACTAGTTGTATTGGCGGTGATTGCAAGCATTGGTGCACTTTCGGCAGCACATGCACAGGAAAATACAAAAAGCTTAAACCTAAGCGAAGCGATAGCAACGGCTTTAGCCAATAATAAAACCGTAAAACTGGCCAAAATTGATGGAAACATTACTGTAGCCAACTACCAGCAAACCGAAGCAATTTTTCTGCCACAGGCAGATCTGTCTTATACCGCAATGAGCACCAACAACCCACTCAACGCTTTTGGGTTTAAACTGCAACAGGGCATCATCACCCAAAATGATTTTAATCCTGCCCTATTAAATCATCCGGGTGCAACGCCCGACTATATGGCGCAGCTTGAAGTTAAGCAGCCCTTACTTAACATGGATATGTTATATATGCGTAAGAGCGCTGAAAAACAGACCGAAGTTTACCGGTATAAAACACAGCGTACCCAGGAGTACATAATTTTTGAAACCACGAAAGCGTACCTGGGATTGCAGATGGCTTACGATGCATTGAAGGTTGTAACCGAGGCCAACCAAACCGCAAAGTATGTATATAAGTTTACCGACGATCATTTCAAGCAGGGCCTGATACAGAGATCAGACTTGTTGAATGCACAGGTATACGTTACCTCGGTTGAAAGCAGCCTTGCCAAAGCGCAAAGCGGCATCCGTAACGCATCAGATAATCTGAATTTGTTAATGGGCCAACCTGCGGGGATCATTTACACGATCCGTGAAACGGCCTCAATAAATGCTGATACTACGTTAAAGATATTTGCTAACCGGTCGGACTTTATAGCCATGCAAAAGGCTATTGAAGCATCGGGCCTGATGATCAAATCAAGCCAAATGAGCTACCTGCCCAAATTAAACGCTTTTGGCAATTACCAATACAATGACAGCCGCTTAACCGGTTTGGGTGCCAATGCTTACCTGGTTGGCGTTAAGTTATCATGGAATTTGTTTAATGGGAATAATACAAAGCATACGATAACTACACAGAAACTGGAAAGAGATAAGCTGATTATTGAGTTAGCTCAACAAAAAGATGAGAGCCAGATGGAACTGGAAAAAGCTTACCGCGACCTGTCTGATGCGACTTTTGAAATGGGTAAAGACCAGCTGGCTATTGATCAGGCAGCCGAAGCATTACGTATCCTGCAAAACCGCTATCAGCAAGGGCTGGTTAATACCACAGATGTATTAGCAGCAGGAACCCAGTTATCGCAATTAAAGTTCGCACTTGTGCAGGCGCAGTTCAGCACCAACCTAACCCGTGCCTATATCCAATTATTAACCGCAACTACCACCAAATTAAACGATCAGAAATGAGATTAGCTATTCTATCTAACAGGGCTTTACCAATATTTATCGTTATCGGTTTATTGATCATCAGTTCCTGTTCATCCAATAAAAAAGAAATGCAAACCGGTGCCGATACCGCCATATGGGTTACGGTAAGCCAGCCAGCCGCTGTTTCCAAACAAGGGTTAGCAGTAAGCGGACGGGTAGAAGCCAATCAAACTGCCAACATCAGCACCAGGGTAATGGACTATATCACAAAAGTTAATGTTAATGTTGGCGACCGGGTTAGTAAAGGGCAGTTACTGGCAACTATTAGTAATGATGATATGCTGGCAAAACGCGCCCAAGCCGAAGCAATGATAGCACAGGCGGATGCCGCTTTTAAAAACGCGCAAAAGGACTATGACCGTTTTACCGCATTATATAAACAGCAGAGTGCCTCGGCCAAAGAACTGGATAATGTTACGCTGCAATACCAGGCTGCCAAATCAGGCCTTGAGGCCGCCAAACAACAGCGCAATGAGGTAAACGCTATGCTCGGCTATACTAACCTTACGGCTCCTTTTGCCGGAACAATTACCCAGAAGATGATGGATGCCGGCAGTATGGCTAACCCCGGTATGCCACTATTAACCATTGAACAAAGCGGAAGCTACCAGGTAAGCGCATTAGTGCCCGAAAGCGAGATCAGTTTAATAAACGAAGGTTTGCCCGTAACCATAACTATTGATGCGATACATAAAACCATCAATGGTAAAATAGTCCAGATCGATCCATCTTCAGCACAAAGCGGCGGGCAATACCAGATCAAAATACACATCCCCGACAATGAAAAGCAGGGCCTGTTTGCTGGCATGTATGCAAATGTTGCCATTACGGTAACGCAAGCAATAAAAACTAAATCCGCTGATCAGGTTATGGTTCCGGTATCAGCAATTGAATATAAAGATGAGTTAACCGGTTTGTATACTATAGGCAGTAACCACACAGCTTTGCTGCGCTGGGTAAGGCTGGGTAAAACCCAGGGCAGTCAGGTAGAAGTGTTAAGCGGTTTGGCTGCGAACGAACAATTTATTGTGACTGCCGAAGGTAGGTTGTACAACGGTGTGCCGGTTAAATTAAAATAAGGACATGAAAGAAGGATTTGCAGGAAATATAGCCAAGGCTTTTATACAGTCGAAATTAACGATACTGTTAATGATCGCCTTTTTGCTCATAGGCGGGTACAGTACGTTTTTGATTCCCCGGGAGGAAGAACCTCAGATACAGATGCCCATGGCCGACATTTTTATCGGTTATCCGGGTGCTTCACCTAAAGATGTGGAGACCAAGGTTTCGGCACCAATCGAGAAAATGATCTCTAATATCAAAGGTGTTGAATACGTATACTCCACCTCTATGCAGGGGCAGGCGATGGTAATTGTACAGTTTAACGTGGGTGAAGATGTGGAGCGTTCGCTTGTAAAGCTGTATAGCGAGCTAATGAAAAACATGGATAAAATGCCTCAGGGTGTTACATTACCATTAATCAAAACCAGGGCCATTGATGATGTGCCTGTATTGGGCTTAACCCTTTGGAGCGATAAATACAACGATTACCAACTGAAACAAATGGGCCAGGAACTGGCTAACGAAATTAAAAAGATCAACGATGTATCGGATGTTAACATAATTGGCGGCCGTAACCGGGAGGTAAAAGTATTGCTTGATAAAAATAAAATGGCCGAAAGCCATGTGGATTTTTTATCACTCAGCAAACAGATTTAGGGCAGTAATATGCAATTGGCAGGCGGTACGCTGCTTCAAAAAGACACCGCATTTTCCGTGGAAACGGGAAACTTTCTTACATCTTCGGATGATGTAGGTAATCTGGTGGTAGGCATCAATCAGCAGCAGCCGGTATACCTTAAACAAATTGCGAAAGTAGTGGAGGGCGCAGAAATGCCCAACCAATACGTGCTATTTGGTTATGGAAAAGCAAATGCGGTTAACGCTCGTAATTTCAAATCCAACTATCCGGCCATTACACTTTCTGTGGCTAAGAAGAAAGGCGCGGACGCGATGAAATTGTCTGAGCAGATTTTGGGTAAAGTGGAACATCTTAAAGGAAGCCTTTTGCCTAACGACGTTCACTTAACCGTTACCCGCAATTACGGCGAAAGCGCTTCGGACAAGGTTGGTGAGCTGCTGCTTCACCTGTTTATCGCCATCGTGGTGGTAACAGTATTTGTGATGTTAGCCATGGGCTGGCGTGGCGGGCTGGTGGTGTTTTTATCTGTGCCGGTCACCTTCGCCCTTACACTGTTTGCTTATTACTTTATGCATTACACGCTTAACCGTATCACACTTTTCGCGCTAGTGTTTATTACTGGTATCGTTGTGGATGATTCCATCATTATTGCCGAGAATATGCACCGGCATTTTAAGATGAAAAAACTACCGCCCTTACAAGCCGCTATCTATGCCATCAATGAAGTGGGCAATCCAACTATACTGGCCACGTTTACGGTAATTGCGGCGGTATTGCCAATGGCCTTTGTATCCGGCATGATGGGGCCTTATATGAGCCCGATGCCAATTGGTGCCTCCATCGCCATGATTTTATCGCTGGTAGTTGCGCTAACGCTAACGCCGTACCTGGGCTATATCTTCCTGCGTGAAAAAGAAAACCATTGTACCGCTCACGAAGAAACTCAACCAAAATTGCTGGAAGCAACCCGCATTTATAAAATATACCACTCATCTATCCAGCCTTTACTGGAAACCCGCTGGAAACGCTGGACGTTTATTCTCAGCATTGTAGCGATACTATTCGCTTCTTTATCCATGTTTTATACCAAAGCAGTGGCTGTAAAAATGCTGCCTTTTGACAACAAAAATGAGTTCCAGGTGGTGATCGATATGCCCGAAGGAACCACGCTTGAAAAAACACAAGCGGTAGCAAAAGACATTGGCTCGTATGTGTCCGGGCAATCACTTGTCAGGAATTACGAAACCTATATCGGTACATCAGCGCCTATTAGTTTTAACGGTTTGGTTAGACATTACGACTTGAGAAGGGGCAACAATATGGCGGATATACAGGTTAACCTGGTAGATAAAAAAGACCGGAGCATGGAAAGCCATGGTATAGCCAAAGAAATGCGCGGCCCAATACAAGCAATTGCGGCAAAATATAATGCCAATGTTAAGGTTGTGGAAGTGCCGCCCGGGCCTCCGGTTTTATCAACCTTAGTGGCCGAAATTTATGGCCCTAACTACAACGAGCAGATTAAAGTTGCCCGCCAGGTAAAAGAGCTGATGAACAAAACTTCTAATGTGGTGGACGTGGATTGGATGGTGGAAGATGACCAGCCCGAATACCATATTGAAGTGAACAAGGAAAAAGCGATGCGTTATGGTATCGCTACCGCGCAAATAGCAGCCACAGTTAACTCAGCGTTATCAGGTATGCTGGTGGGTAATATTGCGCAGCCTGCCGCTTATAATCAAACGGCGATAAAGTTGCAACTGAGCGACGCTGATAAAAGCAGTATAGATGATGTACTGAATCTCAAAGTGATTGGGATGCAAGGGAATGCAGTGCCAGTAAAAGACCTGGTTACCGTAACCCGGCAAATTAAGCCGAAAAGCATCTACCGTAAAAATCAGAAAGAAGTAGTGTATGTGCTGGGCGACATGGCTGGTAACCTGGAAAGCCCTTCGTATGCGATCGCTGATGTTTCGGATCATTTAAGCACAATTAAGGTTCCTAAAGGATTCTCACTAAAAGAGGAATATACCCACCAGCCAGAACTGGAAGACAATTACAGCTTGAAATGGGATGGAGAATGGCAAATTACTTTTGAGGTATTCCGCGACCTGGGCATCGCCTTCGCCGTCGTAATCATCATGATCTACATCCTCATTGTGGGTTGGTTCCAAAATTTTACGGTGCCACTGGTAATGCTTGCCGCCATACCGTTATCATTGATTGGGATTGTATTGGGCCACTGGATGCTGCACGCCTATTTTACAGCCACCTCCATGATCGGGTTTATCGCACTTGCCGGGGTAATGGTGCGTAATTCTATCTTACTGATCGACTTTATCAATATCAGGCTAGACGAAGGTATCCCATTGAAGCAAGCCATCATTGAAGCCGGAGCGGTGCGTACAACGCCTATTTTATTAACCGCCGGTGCCGTAGCTTTAGGTGCAGTTATCATTTTATTTGATCCGATATTCCAGGGGTTGGCAATATCGCTCATGGGCGGCACCATTACCTCCACCTTTCTCACGCTAATTGTGGTGCCTTTGCTGTACTTTAAAATGATGCGTAAAACTAAAATTTAGTTACCTGTAAAATTATCTAACCTTATAAAACTAAAATTAAGACTGTTTGCCGGAAGACTAAAAATATTATGTTTTAAACACCGTATATTTTGATAAACTGCCTGATATGATCAGTTAAAGCGAGTAAAGCTGCAATCCTGAAGCAGTATCAGAAAAAAAAATCCCGAAAAAATGATTTGTTAACCCAGGTGCATGAATGCCGGTTGCTACAAGGATAGTTTTGTATCAACATTTAAAAACAAAATATCATGACAACAAAAATCTCTTATGCAATCGCATTTTTACTGGGCTTAGGAATGATTTTCCTTGGAGCCCGCTTTTTTTTCTCTCCCGAAGTAGCAACAGCCGCGTTCGGTATTCGTTTTAACGCCAGCGGGGATTATTCTTTTCATCACATCAAGGGTATCAGGGATATATTTTCCGGGATATTACTTTGTGCCTTGGTGCTGATGAAGGAACGCCGCTCCCTTGGCGTGATGCTTGTAGTGGCAACTATTATCCCGGTTTCCGACATGGTTACTGTACTCGAAAAAAGTTATACCAGTGTGCAGCAGGCTCTACCGCATATTGTAGCTACCATCATTTGTTCGGTGGTTGGCATACTGTTATTGACAGCTAAACCTCAACTAACAGAACCTTCAAAATAAAAAACCGACGCCATGGAACAATTAATTTATACCCTTGCTAACAGAGAAATAGCAGAACACTATTTTAAGGAACATTGGTCAAAGCACAGGTTAAACCTTCCTAAATTTGGCTTCGAGGTTAAAGGCGTTTGGATAGGCAATACACCCGGTATAGCCAAGCAGGTGGTTGCCCTTGTTTCTTTTCCGGACAATGCTGACGTGAACGGAATGACCGAACGTTATATGAAAAGCCCCGAATATGCCAGTGATACAGCAGGTTTCGATAGAAACAAAATCATTAATGTAGAAACTTTAATATTGAGGTCTGCAAGCTAACCCAGATTTTACTGCTTGCCCTCACCCTCCTTTTAGGATTTAATACACAACGTATTCGCATGTTGTGTATTTTTGGTTTTGATCCAATTCAAATTTTGATATGATAACCAGCTTATTGACCAGCATACAAAAAGTGATTGCGCTAAGCCCTGTAGAAATTGATACCGTGAAAGCTTTGTTTAAGGAAAAGATTTATAAAAAGGGCGACTATTTCCTGGAAGAAGGACGGATTTGTAAGCAAGTAGGATTTGTGGCAAAGGGATTGATGCGGTTCTACATTAATAAGGATGGGGAGGAAAAAATATACGACTTTTCACAGGAGAAAGAATTTGTATGCAACTACGAAAGTTTTCTTCCGCAGGTTCCATCTTCAAAAAACATTCAGGCTTTAGAAGACAGTATCGTTTTTGTTATTTCGCATGCTGACCTGCAACTATTTTATGCAAACGTTCGCGGCGGAGAACGTTTTGGCAGGGTTGCCATTGAAGCGGTGTTTGTAAAATTACTTCAGGATATCAGCTCATTATATGCCGAAACACCTGAACTACGTTACGAGCGGTTTTTAAAAAACCATGCAGATTTGCAACAAAGAATATCCCAGTACCATATTGCCTCATTTGTTGGGGTAAAACCGCAATCACTCAGCCGTATCCGCAAAAGAATTTTTACCCAGTTCTGATTGGTTAACCCCGGTCCATCTTTGCGGGCTTTATTTCATGATAATTTTGCTTTATCAATTTAATAAAAAAAAGATTTTAGTAACCAGACATTTGGAAAATATACCTTCATTAGAATATGTTTAGAAATTTTAAAGGTTATTGAAGGAGTTTGCACACACAAACGGCCTGCAATCATTTCCTCTAAACTGTATCGCTTATTTTCTCAACAAAAAATCTTCCAGCACTAAAATGTCCATACCTGTTTGCATAAAACAGGCAATAGCTTGCCTGGGGGTATTTACTATCGGCTCGTCCATACGGTTGAAGGAGGTATTAATGAGGCACGGGCAACCTGTTAACTTGTAAAAAGCCTGTAGCAGGTTGTAAAACCCTGTATTTCCATGTGAATTAACGGTTTGCAAGCGAGAGGTATAATCAATATGGGTTACAGCGGGAATAACTGATCGATGGATTTTTATTTTATCAAAACCCTTAAGTGTATGTTCTTCTCCGTTGCTTGAAAGCCAAAACCGTTGTTTAACAGTAGTTACAAACAACATATATGGACTCGAACCCGGCCACTCAAAATATTTTGCGGCGTGCTCTTCTAACACCGCAGGGGCAAAAGGGCGAAAAGATTCCCGGAATTTAATCTTCTGGTTTAAAACGCTTTGCATGGCTGCATTTCTCGGATCGGCCAGGATACTACGGGCTCCCAGGGCACGCGGACCAAATTCCATACGCCCCCTAAAGTAACCTACTACTTTTCCATCGGCCAAACAAGCTGCTACTTTTTCGTTCAGTTTTTCTGTCGATAGCTCTTCAAAGCTGAAACCATTTTCTATCAAAAATTCCCTGATTTCATCGTTAGAAAAAGACGGCCCCAATAGGGCATTCTGCATTTTATCACCTCTCCCGGTATCCTTTCGGGCATCTGCCGAATATCCATAATAAACCGCGTAGGCGGCTCCCAATGCCCCGCCGGCATCTCCCGCAGCGGGCTGAATCCAGATTCGTTTAAAACCAGATTGTTTTAATATTTTTCCGTTCACCACGCAGTTTAGTGCCACGCCGCCGGCCATGCACAAATCATCAATTTGGTATTCCCGGTGCAAAGCAGATGTTAGCATGAGCATGATCTTTTCGGTAGCGGCCTGGATGGAGCTGGCCATGTCCATATAAAACTGGCTGATCTCTGCTCCGGCTTGCCTTGGCGGTTGGCCAAACAGTTGGTTAAACCGGGACGATGTCATGGTAAGGCCAGAGCAATAGTTAAAGTATTGCATGCAGAGGCGAAAGGAACCATCATCTTTCAAATCTACCAGATACCTGAAAATCAGGTCGGTATACAGTGGTTCGCCGTAGGGTGCCAGGCCCATTACTTTATACTCATCGCAATTTACTTTGAAACCGAGGTAATACGTAAATGCCGAATAAAGCAAACCTATGGAATGCGGAAAATTGATTTCCTTTATCGGTTCAATCCGGTTACCAATGCCAATTGCTACCGAGGTGGTTGTCCATTCTCCTACGCCATCTGCTGTTAGTACTATGGCTTTGTTAAATGGTGATGGATAAAAGGCCGAGGCCGCGTGCGACTGGTGGTGCGTGGTAAATAGCAGTTTATTTGTTTTAGGATTCCAGTTACCATCGATGCTTTTAAATTGTTTGATCAGGCTTTTCTTTAAAAACAGTTTATCCTTTAACCATACAGGCATGGCTTTCACAAAGGAAACGAAACCTACCGGGGCAAAGGTTAGGTAAGTATCTAACAATCTTTCAAATTTGAGGAATGGCTTTTCGTAAAAAACAATATAAGCTACCTGGTTAAGTGTGATTTTAGCTTCGCTGAGGCAATACAAAATGGAATTTAGCGGGAAGCTTTCATCGTTTTTTTTGCGGGTAAAACGTTCTTCCTGTACGGCAGCTACAATATAATCATCTTTTAAAAGGCAGGCTGCGCTGTCATGAAAATATGCCGAGATGCCAAGCGTGTACATACCCGGCTTAAAATAAACTGTAGATGAAAGGAGCCAACGCCGATCCCTGGGCTAAAAACAAAAAGAGACTCAGGATAAATAAAAAAATAAACAAAGGCCAAAGCCAAAGCCTTTTTCCCGACCATAGAAACATCAAAAACTCGCCTATAATTTCCATATCATCTATTTAAAATTGCTGCTCCAGGGAGCTGTTTGGAGCCGGCTTTGTGGGCCTCCAATAAGAACCATTGGGTTTTAGTTTTAACTCCAGCGCTTGTTTGCCAAGCAACCGCATAATAAGTCCGATGGGGCATATCACTAAATAAAACACCACTAACAAAATAATTGTTGTATTAATCAACCCCAAAGCATCACCCAATTTAGTCCAACATACTCTTAATGGCTTTAATATTGTTGGCACTATCAAAGCAACAAGCACAAGCAACACCCCTACAGCAGCAAGCACCAATGAAAAACGATGGTGCACCAGCTCTCGATATATGGAGATAAAGAGGCAAGCTATACCTGTTATTAGTCCAAATTTTCTATTTAGAACTTTTTGTTCCATTAGTTATATTTTAACGCGGCTTCATCGGCACCTATAGCATGGTAGTTTGCTGCTATTCTGTCGTAGGCCGCCTTATCCGGGGTTTGCGATGTTGCCTTTTTTAGCCTGATGATATCTAAAACCATAGCCCGCATATTGCTAAGCCCCGCGTATGCCGGGTTTTGCTGTAAAGCCATATCAATATAGGGTATGGCATTGGCAGGCATATCACTTTTTAAATATACCAGGTAAATATTTTGAATATTGGTGAATGATGGCTCCAGTTCATAGGCCTTTTTAAAATAATAAACCGAATTGGCAGTATCGCCTAATTCAAAACTTAAACGACCGGCATAAATAAGGTAGATGGTTTTTTTAGGCTTTTCGAGCATTATTGCCTCTACCACCTTGAGGGCTGTTTTTTTATCATTTACCTGCATGCTGTATTTAAAAAGCTGGCTCATGGCATCCAGCCAGCTTATGCGGTTTACCGATAATGCCCCTGCAAGTTGCTCATCAATACTGTTGCCGCGTTTAAACCCGGCAGGTATAGGTTTATTGAACGGCCAGCCTGCTTGCAGCATCATTATGGTATATGCACCGTAAAGCGAATCAACTTTGGTTACCGGCATTTTGTTAATTAGTTCGGCAAGGCCCATTTCCTTTTCTGCATGTGCTTTTATCAGGCGCGATTCTTTGATCGACTGGTAAAAAGCTTCAGAAAGCAAGGCATATCCGTATAAATTAGGGTGCACATGCTCCAGCAAAGTTTCGCTTCCTAAAATGCCGTGAGGCGAATATTGTTCAAAAACCTCAAGCGCGTTAACCAAATGAACATTATTGTATTTTTCGGCAAGGCCGATGATAGTCTGGTTCATGGCCTCGGGCGCCCTAAAACGCAACAAATCAAGCTCTTTGGCCTTAATATAATGTTGTTTGGCGGCTGCATAATTTCCAGCAAGATAAGATGCCGTTGCCTGTGCGAACTGGTTATCGGCAGAAACTGCCAATTTACTAGGTTCGCTAATAAATGGTTTCAAATCTTTTTGATTGCTAACCAGCGTGCTTAAAAAAACGGGCACCTTTTGCTGCTGCATAAAATTGCACAGCTCATCCATATTGTTTTTAAACTGATCAATACCGGCTTTGTACGCGTTAGATTGATAGCCTATTTCCTGTTGGCTGGCCATACGTTCCATCAGGTTATTACGCTGATCAACATCCGCGGATGCCGGCTTAAAACTACGCATCGTGTTATTAATCAGCTGTACTAAACGTAGTGTTTTTAACGCAAGCACTGTTTTTACCAGCAAGCGGTTATTGGCTATATGGCTGGTTGACCCTATTCCTAAAGCCCCGTAATACTCGTTGTGTCCTGTGTATACCAACACCGCGTCGGGCTGGTATTGCACCACCTGCTTGCCAAAATCAAGCACGGTATAAGAGTTCACAGCCGTTAGCGAAACATTAATAACTTCAAACTGTAGCCCAGGGTAAGTATGCATAAGCCGGTATTGCAACCAGCGGTGAAATGAACCATTATGCAGGTAAGGATAACCGGCGGTGGTTGATTCGCCCAAAACAAAAATCCGGAAGGTGTTTTTAGCTTTTATTACTTTGAAGGGCTCGATACTGCCTTTTGTTGCATTAGCCGTATCGGTAAAATACCGCTCGGATGCGTATTTATTGATCACCCAATAATCGGGACTATCGGGGTAGCGGATAAACAAGCTGGTATTATGCCCGTAATTAAACAGGCGTAAAAAAAGCTCGGCAAAAACTAAAATAACAAGGGGAAGGCCGAAAGCAACCGCCCTGAACCATTTTAGTTTTTTACCAGAGATCTTCCCGTTCTGCATTATTTACTGCTGTTTACTTCGGGGAACCAAACCGTCATTTCGCCTTTACCCCTATTGGCCCATGAGTAATAAGGGATAGCGGTAAGCTCAACCTTTTTAGCGGCCGCGCCATTAACGCCTTTACTCAACACCTCTCCTTTTAAAACCGTTACGCCGTTTAACAGGCCGGCTTCGGTTACAGGTTTAAAAGTAGCATTCGCCGGAATCTCGATGGTGCTTACACCAGCTTTATTATCTGCCCACTCGGCACAATACATAATTGGGCCACGCTGTAAAGCTGTTTTGCCTTTATCATCTGCTAATGCTGTATTGGCAATTACTTTTTTTACCTGCATGGGCAAATCCATTTGAATGTTATCACCTTTTTTCCATTGCCTGTTTATTATTGCATAACCATTTTCAATTTTATAGCTTATTGGCTGGCCGTTTAATTTTATGCTGATGTGAGCGGCGGCTTTGTTTTGAAACGAATACAGATTTGATGGAATAGCCTGGGCCCTTGCCCAACCCGGTAGCCTTACACGCATGGTAAAAGTAGCGGGTGCCTGTGGCGAGACAACAAATGCAAGCGCACCATTCCAGGGGTAATTGTTACGTTGTACTATGTTTACTTTTTTGCCTCCAACTTCAAGCGACGCCGTGCCTGCTATAAACAGGTTTACAAAAACGTTGTTATCTTTTTGGGCATAAATATAGCCTGATAACGATGGCAGGAAGCGCGCCATATTGGTTGGGCAGCATGAACATTCAAACCAGCCCGAACGGGCGGCCTCTAAAGCCGGGTGCGTAAAACCATTGGTTACCTGCATGGCATTGGTGTAAAAAAACGATTGCCCATCAAGCCCAACACCCGAAATGAGGCCGTTGTATAACACTTTTTCAAGTACATCAATATATTTAGCCTCGCCATGCAGCAAAAACATGCGCTGGTTCCAGTATACATCGCCAATGGCTGCACAGGTTTCGTTGTAAGCCGTGGTGTTGGGCAGTTCATAATCAGCCCCAAAACGCTCACCTCCCGGTACGGCCCCAATTCCGCCCTGAACATAAATTTTCTTGCTCACCATGTTGTTCCATATCTTATCAATAGCGGTAAGGTACTCCTTATCGCCAGTTAAGGCGGCTACATCGGCCATGCCCGAGTATAGGTACATGGCGCGTACAGCATGACCTTCGGCATCGTTCTGGTCAACAACCGGCAGGTTATCCTGCCAGTACATCCCGTTTTTCCATTCGTCGGCACTGGTTTTATCATAGGCACGGTGGCCGCGTTCGTCAATGAAAAACTTAGCCAGGTTTAGGTATTCCGTTTTCCCGGTAATACGGTACAGGCGTACCAGGCCCATTTCTACAATTTCGTGCCCGGGCGCAACATGTCTTTTACCCGGCCCAAAGGTTTTAACCAACAAATCAGCATTGCGCAAAGCTATATCTAAAAAATTACGCTTATTGGTGGCCAGGTAATGCGCCGCAGCAGCCTCAAACATATGGCCCGAATTGTATAGCTCATGGCTAAGCTCGTTCTCTTTAACCCAACGCTCCGGCCCCGACCATGGGTGCGGATGCAAGGGATCAATGGTGCGGGCGGTATATAAATAACCATCTGGTTCCTGGGCTTTACCCACAATGGTGATCAGCGAATCGACATAAGCGTTTAGCCTGGCATCGGGATAAACGGCCATGGAATAGGATGCGCCCTCAATAGTTTTATAAATATCGGTATCATCAAAAGGGAACTTGGTGCAAAAGCTACCACTCCTGGCGGCGGCCATTTCAAAGTTTTTTACCCGGCCGGTGTTTTCGCAACGGGCAAATGATGCCGGTATGGTAACGGTACGGTTAGTTTCAATGCGTGGCGACCAAAAATGGTCGTCGAGCTTTACATTGGTAAACGATACCGGTTTTATAGGATAATCCTTGTTTTGCGCATAAGCCACACCACAGTAAAACGATAAAACAATTAATATTCTCTTCATCTTTTCAATATTAAAACAGCACAGGGCATTTTAGGCCCTGTGCATTCAATTTATTAATAACCGGTATTTTGTTTAAGGTTGGTATTTTTAACAACTTCTTGCCTTGGTAACGGCAGCAAAGTGCGGTAATTGCCGTTTGGCGAGTGCGACAGCCATGATTTTTGGGTATAAACCCCAAAGCGGATCAAATCCTGCCTGCGGCGGCCTTCGGTATTAAACTCCCAAGCCAGTTCATCTAAAAACCTGCCGTATTGAATATCGGCTCCACCCTCGTGCGTGGTATTAAGGTGGTTTCTCAGCCCGTAATCATAGGTACTGCCTTTTTGCAAATCGACACCGGTAACGGTAGCTTTTGCAGGGTTGGCCGTAAAGTTACGCTGCCTAACCTGGGTAACTAACAGGGCCGCGCCATTGGCATCGCCAGATCGTAACATACTCTCGGCCTTCATCATCAATACATCGGCATACCTAAACAGCGGAAAATCATTACTTAGGCCTAACAAAGCACCTTGCTTGTACTCAAATTTACCAAGCCTGAAACCGTGTACCTCTTCGGTTGAATCAACACCGGGCACTACATTAATGTAGTTGAGCGGTTTACCGGTATAAGCCCCCAATGAGCCATTGATAGGCACACCGGCCAGGGTGTATTGCTGCCCCTGTATCCAGTTGTTTTTTAGCCTGCTATCGTCGGAATCAAACGTGTTGATAAATTGCGGTATTGCGCAAATACCACCCCAGGGCGAGTATTGAAAGTTATAGGTGGCCTGGTTCTCTGGCTCAAGGCTTTCCATGTGTAAAGCAAAAGCGTTGGCACCATCGGCAGTAAACTTTTCGTCAAAAGGAATAGCGAAAATGATCTCCTTTGAATTTTGATTTTCGGTAGCGAAAACCGAGCTCTGGCTAGCTTCCAAACCAAAACCAACGCCCGAGTTAATAATGGCGTCGCACTCGGTGATACATTTATCCCATGCGGCAGTACCTGTATAAACACCTGCATTAAGGTAAACTTTAGCTAACAATGCATGCGCAGCCCATTGGTTAAACTTACCATAGGTTGTTTGATCATTGGCCTTGCTTAACAGCGGCAAATTGGTAGTAATTTCTGATACGATAAAATTATAAACCTCCAGCCGGCCTCTGTGTTGGCAAATACCCGGCAGGTAAATCAAACTTAGTGATAATGGGCACGCTGCCAAAAAAATCACAAAGGGGGTAATAAAACGATGCACGCAAAACCTTCAATTCGGCCAGGGCGGCATCTTTACCTGTTGTAATAGGGATAAGGCCATTCTCTATCTGGTAAATAACCCGGTTGCAAGTAGTAATACCAGCATAGGCGTTGTTCCATATCTGGTAGCAGTTATCCTCATCAGATGTCCATTTATGTTCATGAACCCGGCGATAAATGCCACCATCTACCCAACCATTAGGGCGTTCGGGAATTACCAGCTCATCGGCCGAGATTTCGTTTGTTCTGAAAACAGAGTTGGCACTACGCCCAAGCTCCAACGGGCGCCAATACGTATACCCTGCGCCAAGTAACGAGGCCAGATCTTCGGAACCCGGCGTAAAGTTGCTGGCTACAATAGTGGAGTAATCCTTATCTTTTAATTTGGTGCAGGAAAATGTAATAGCAACAGCGGTTAAAACTACTGCGCTGCTTAATATATAATGTATCTTTTTCATGGTTTTAATGATTAAAAGTTTGCGCTTAAGCCCAATGTAAATGTCCTGGTGGTTGGATACTTGTCACGGTTATCATTACCGGGATCCAATCCGCTGCGGCTCACCTCAGGGTCAATCCCTTTGTAACCGGTTATTACAAATGTGTTAAGCGTAGATACATAAACGCGTGGCGCGTGGATATACTTTGATTTTAAACTGTTGAAGGTATAGCCCAGGTTGATGTTGTCAATTTTCCAGAAATCGCCATTTTCAATATAATAGCTATTAAACTCAAGCGGCATGGTTTTATTAAGCACCGCAGTACCAAACACCTTATCATTGGCAGATTTTAGGCGGTTATAATATTGTACAGAGGTGTTTTCATAGTACATCCGCTGAAAATTAAGAATCTGGTAGCCAAAAGCACCGCGCATGGTTACACCAAAATCCCAATCTTTATAACGGATACTGTTGTTCCAGCCGGCGTAGTATTTCGGCAAACCATTACCTAATACCTTTTTATCTTCAAATGAGTGGGTAAAATCTTTATAAGCTACTGAGTTGCCGTTCCGATCTTCATAGATCCATTGTCCGTCTGCCGACACACCGGTAACTTTAAAGCCATAAAAATCGCCAATATTTTTACCTACGGTAACAATATTGGTAAAGGTTTGAATAGGCTCGCCGGTGCCACCTGTTGTAAAGTAATTACTAGTTGTTTGATAGGTTTCGTTTGATAAGCTGATGAGCTTGTTGGAATTGGTTGAAAAATTGAAGCTGGTTGTCCATTGAAAATCTGCTTTGCGTATAGGGGTTATGTTCAATAAAAACTCGATACCTTTATTTTGCATGGTACCCACATTTGCCCTGGTAGATGGGTATAGATTTGGCGGACTTGGCACCGCATAATCATATAACAAACCTTCTATTTTACGGTTATAAAGATCAACCGAGCCGGTAATCATCCCTTTAAGCAAGCTATAGTCCAAGCCCAGGTCGGTTTCATGTTTTTCTTCCCAACGCAGGTTTGGGTTTGGATTTTGCGATGGCCCTAGTGTTTGTACCCATTGGCCGTTTGATAACACGTAGTTACCATAGCCCAACAAACCTACACCCAAAAAGCCTTGTGCCGGCTGGTTACCGGTAACGCCATAGCCTGCACGCAGCTTTAAATCATCAAAAACATGCTGCCCCTTCATAAACGATTCTTTGGTGATCCGCCAGCCCACCTGTATAGCCGGGAAGGTGCCCCAGGGTTCTTTTGCTCCATAAAGCTGGCTGGCAGCTTCACGGCGTACGCTGGCCAGTAACAGATACCTATCTTTATAATTATAGGTAGCACGGCCAAAAAAGCTAATGAGATTAGTTTCTGATCTTGAACTGCTTTCAACACCCAACCCATTGGCAGCGGCGCGGCCTAAGCCGATGTTGTTATAGCTGAATATATCGGTTGGAAAATCATGGTTTTGCTCAAAAAACGAAAACGTATCATTATCCTGATAGCTATAGCCGCCCAAAACTGAAAAGCTATGATCTCCCATTGTTTTTTTGTATTCGGCAGTTAACTCCAGCAACCGGTCTATAGATTGTGTTGAACCAACACCTGGGTAACCATTCAAGTGATCACGGATATTAGAGATGTTCTGCTTATTTTCTGAATAGCCTGCTGTTTGGTTAAAGCGCGTGTATGAACCCAGTGCCGATAGCTTAAGGCCATCAAATGGCGTAAGGGTAATGGTTGAGTTATATTTTGATGTTGTGTTTGATGTTTTGCCGTCGCTGTTATAAATCATCGATACCGGGTTTTGGTAATTAAAAATGCTTGGTTGCTCAAAATAAGTACCATCGGCATTTTTAATAGGCGCGGTTGGGTTTTGCAGTATGGCCTGGCGATAGGTGTAGCCATTAAAACTCCCACCATCCTGCGTTTGGGTAAAGGCGTTATCCTGTTGTAATAAACCAAAGTTGATTTTCAATTTATCATCAAACATATAATGGTTGATATCAACCCGGCCAGAGAAGGTACGGTTATCTGATTTCTGGAAAATCCCATTCAATGAGCGGTAATTAACCGAAGCCAAATAATTGGTTTTGCTGTTACCACCTCTTAAAGTAAGTGTGTGAACGGTAGTTATCGGCAGGTTGTTTGAAATCGCTTTAAGCCAATCTGTTGAGCTACCTAAATCGTATGATTTATCCCTGGTACCAGCCGCTATCTGGGCGCGGTAGTCGGCCGCGGTAAACAATTTAGGTTCACGGGCAAGGGTTTGGGTACTTACGTAACCGCTGTAATCAACCGCGTTGGTAAAATTGCTGCTGGCGCGTTTGGTGGTAACGATGATTACGCCATTGGTACCGCGCACACCGTAAATGGCCGCTGCCGATCCATCCTTCAGCACATCAATGGTTTCAATATCTTCTGGCACAACCGTTTTTAAACTTCCGGGTACGCCATCAACCAATACCAAAGGATCAGAGTTGGCACCCAATAATGTGGTGTTACCCCTTAACAGGATTACCGAGCCTGATGTAGGATCGCCGCTTGGGGCAGATACCGAAAGACCGGCCACCTTACCCTGTAATAACTGGCCGGCATCTAACACCGGGCCTTTTACAAAATTTTCGGCCTTAACGGTAGCTACCGAACTGGTAACGTCGCCTTTACGCTGGCTACCGTAACCAATAACAATAACCTCATTAAGCGAACTTTGCGATGCCACCAGGCGCACGTTGATTACACTACGACCACCGGCAGGTATTTCCTGCGAGTTAAAACCTATAAAAGAAAATATAAGGATAGCTTTTTCGATTTCGTTATCCGGAATATTCAAGGTGTATTTACCGTTAGCATCGGTTTGGGTACCCATGGTGGTACCCTTTATGCTTACGCTAACACCGGGCAAAGGCTGGTCATGATCGTCAGTTACTTTACCTGTTATAGTTTTGGTAACTGCCAGTGATGCATTTTCGGGCTCATCGGTATTCGCTGCATCGGGTTGTTTTGCGGCGGTTACAGCCTTTGCCAAAACTATCTGATCGCCAATAATATCAAACGTAATGCCTCTTGGCGTTAATAGCTTGCTAAGCACGGCGCCCAGCTTTTCCTGTTTGGCGTCTATAGAAAGGCCAAATTCATTTTCTACAAGGTTTTTACGGTATACAAACTTCAGGTTGGTTACTTTTTCCAACTGTTGTATAGCGTTGGTAAGACTTGTATTTTGAATATTATAATCAACCCGCTTATCAAGCAGGCCCTGCCCTTTGCTGGTATTTGCAAAGGAAATGCCTGTAAACACAAGCATGATTATAATTTGACTAAAAGTGATCCTCATAATTTTACACCAGGGCTGACGCATAAGAATAGTTAAAAGTTGATATGGTTATGAACAAAGTGTTGGAAACGTAGGTATAACTTTTGTGGTTTCGGGAGGATTAGAGTCGGGTTAGCGTTTTTTCTTTGTAAAAGCATATGACGACTTCACTTCACAATCATTTTAGATGGATACCTGATCCTCGTACAGGTAATAATAAGAAACACAATTTACTGGAAGTTATCATTTTGTCGGTATTGGCCGTTCTATGTGGTGCAGAAAGCTGGTACGAGATGGAAGAATTCGGGAAGGAGAAAGAAGATTTTTTAAAGCAGTTGCTGCCTCTTGAAAACGGCATACCCAGTCATGACACGATCAACCGGGTTTTTATGCTGATCGATTCGGCGCTTTTTGAACAGTGTTTTCGTGCCTGGACAGCGGAACTTAGCCGGGGTCTTGAGGAGTCGGGCCTGTCTGGCGAAAAGGAGTTGATCGCTATCGATGGAAAGAGCATCTGTAACAGCGCCTGCAAACACCAGGGGTTGGGGGCCTTGCATTTGGTAAGCGCCTGGTCGGGTCGTAACCAGTTGGTACTGGGGCAACAAAAAGTGGATGACAAGAGCAATGAGATTACGGCGATCCCAGCATTGTTATCGCTATTGAACATCAAAGGGGCGGTAGTAAGCATCGACGCAATGGGTACACAGAAAGCGATTGCTGAACAGATTGTCGAAAGCCAGGGCGATTATATCCTTGCTTTGAAACAGAACCAGGAAACACTTTATGAACAGGTAATCAATCAGTTCAACTTTAAAGAAGACAGTTACAGCCAGCACCTGGATAAGGGCCACGGGCGGGCGGAGATCAGAGACTGCAAAGTCATTCATGAACTTAACTGGGTTGACGAAAAGGAAAATTGGAAGGGAATAAAGACCATCATCAAAATAACCTCGGAAAGGATAATAGGTGACAGCCACTCCATACAAGACCGCTACTATATCTCCAGCCTCCGTGCTGATGCTGCCTATTTTAACCAAGCCATCCGCGCACATTGGGGCATTGAGAACCAATTGCACTGGCAGTTGGATGTCGGATTTGGCGAAGATTACAATACCACACGGAACAAACAGACCGCCCAAAACCTTGCCGTAGTCAGAAAGATAGCCCTAAATATCCTAAAAGCCGACAAAACCAGTAAGGCCAGCCTGAAAGCAAAAAGAAAAATGGCCGGGTGGAACCATAAATTTCTTCTTTCATTACAATTAATCGCTAAAACAAATTCCTAATGCGTCGGCCCTGAATTTTACACCAGTCAAAGTGGTTTTGTAAATAAATTTTCATACATTTAAGTGTTTCTTTTTGAAAAAATTGAGACATAGGTTTTCCGGTTCACCTTTTCAGGCGTTACATACCGGGGATTTAAAAACTATAGGGGTGTCTCCAGCACTCCTATAATTTTTTCAGGAAATTTGGGATGGGGTTAATTAATAATTGTTTTTTCCATGTGGGCTGCTTTAGGTTTTATTGGTTATTGAACTATATAATTGGTTATTGTTTATTGCTCTCCATCACAAAGTTGCTACCATTTACGCTGTAGTTTGCATTGAGCGTTTTTTTAAGCATCTCCATAATGGCGGGCAGGTTTTCGTTGGTAAAGTCGGCTTTCAAAAAATCGGTGTTAATGCTCTCGTCCTTTGAGCTAATGTTTACATTAAAGCTTTTATTTAGCGCTTTAAATACTTCACTTATTGGCGTATTGTTAAACGAAAGGCTGGCTTTTTTCCAAATTCCCAATGAGGCATCTTTGATCTCCATATTCTTTTTAAGGTCATCGGCAGCTTTATCATAAACGGCTTCCTGGTTGGGTAACAGCATAACCCCTTCGCCGGCGGCAAGCATGTTACTTGTACCTGGTTTAGTTTGCTGCCCGGCTACAGATACCGAAACTTTACCGGTAACTACATCTACACGAGTAATTTTATCGGCCGCGTAAGCACGGATTCTGAAACTTGTACCCCATACTTTGGTAATTACATTACCTGTCGAAATAGAGAAGGGGCGTGAATGATCTTTGGTTACCTCAAAAAATGCCTCGCCGGTTAGTGAAACCTTGCGGCTGTGTTTTTCAAATGTTTTGGTATAAGTTAAGGCCGATCCGGGACTTACCCAAACCCGGCTACCATCTGATAAAACAATATCTTTAATTGCCTTGGTGGTATTGCTAAAAACCTGCTGCGTGTTTGTGGCTTGCAGCGTTTTATTGATATGCTGAGGTTTTAGTTTGATAAAAAACACCGCTATCAAAATCGCGGCAACGCCCGAGAGCCAGTACAATATGGTTTTTAAGCGGCTTGTTGCATTACTGGTAATTGTTACTACTCCATCGCTTTCTGCTGCGTTAATGTTACTGCTGATAGTTTGCCACATCAGCAATTTAAAAAGTTCCTGTTCGCGGGCCGAAAGCTCATTAACATAGTCCCGGTCAAGTTCAAACGACTCATACCAGGAAAGGATCATATCCTTTTCGTGCTCATCACAGTTGCCTGCAAAAAATTTTTCCAATAGCTCGGCAGGTAATTTTTTTTTCATTCAGGAACTTGTTTTGGACAAGAGTTAATATTGGTTATATAATAATATGTAACCTGACTAAGGCGCGTCCCCTACTCTTGTTTAAAATATTTTCGAAAAAAATAATGGAATACGTACCGGCGTATTTTTTTAGGTGGGGGATTTGATTACCTAAAAAGGAAAAACAACATAAGGATATTAAGGTGTACCTTTAAAAACCGCAATGCTTTGGTAAGGTGGTTCTCTACCGTTTTTTCAGAAATGCCTAAAAGCAGGGCTATCTCTTTATTGGTTTTATACTGGTTACGACTTAGTTCAAAAACATTACGGCACTTAGGTGGTAAATGGGTAACCTCGGCCTCAACACGTTCAAGCAGTTCTTTATAGTAATAATTTTCTTCGGTAGAGTTATCAAAACTATTGTTAACCATTAACAAAATCTCACTGTAAGAGTTACGTACTGCCTCGGCCCGTTTATAGTTGAGTACCAGGTACCTAATAGAAGTAAACAAATACCCCTGCAGCGATGAAACTATTTTAACCTGCTGCCGGTTAATCCAAAGGCTGGTAAAAAAATCCTGCACAATCTCTTTGGCTGTTTCTCTTTCTTTAAGGCGTTTATAAGCGGCAGCATAAAGTTTAAGCCAGTACCGGTTGTAGATCTCTTCAAACGCGCTGATATTATCCTGTTCGAAAAGATCGATCAATTCTACATCCGTAAGGTCACAAAACTTCTTCATTCTTTACGATAATTAGCAACACATACCGCCATAGCTAAACTATTGTAACCCCAAACTATAATAGTTGAATTAAAGGCAACAACTCCAAACATGACTACTTTAGTACTACTATTACTTAGGTTATAACAGTGGCAATATAAGCATATTTTTAAATCGCGATACTGAAATTAAAAAATAATTGTGTTTTACACACTAATTAAAAAATACTTGATATGAATGCCTTACCATGTGAACAATCCGAGGCTAACTTTGCCTGGAGATAAATTGGCGATGATAAAGACGGTCCGCGTACCCAAACAAAGTTCGGGTTCAGCCACAATCACCTGCTATGAAGGCCGGTAGGTATAAGCCACGCATTTCTGCCGGTATAACTGGTTTTTATTCCTTTTAACTCCGGCCATTAAAATAGTCGCATCAACGGTTTGATTCCGGAAAACTTTGACCATATTAATTGCCTTAATTGCGTATACAACTCAGTACTCCAAAGCGCACAGAATAGTCTGGTCAAGCCTCCCGGAATATGCACGTTTAATCGCGGGTTTGTTCTGAAAAACTATTTGGTTCAAATTGTACTGTGGCCGATTTATAATACTACTTTTTGAAACTGATAGACCGCTTAATATATTATTTCTGCAACTCTAACAAACGCAATTTAATTTCATTTGACGTGGGATTCAACTCGTTGGCTTTTTTGTACGAAGCAATAGCTTTTTGTTTTTCTCTTTTCATAGCATAAGCAGCGCCCAAAGCCGCAAAAGCTCTTGAAGAAAGCGGGTAATTAATTGTATTCATTTCCAGTAGCTTAATGCCGTTGTTTAGCGTCGCAGGATTTCTTACTAACCATTGTGCCCAGTCGTTGAAATATACTTCGTCGGGCAAAATCAGATACCCAAACTTTTGCGATAATCCGCTATAATGTCTCATAATGATCTCCGCATTGACCTCTTCATCACTTACCGGAGGAAGCTGCCATTGCTTGTAGATAAATCGAAGTCCGTCATAGTATGACTTAATAGGAACAGTCATATGGCTCTCACTCGGATAGGGCTTATATTCGAAATCTAATCCTTTAATGTTTCGCTTTTTGAGTAAGGAATCAAACTCTAAAACAGCGGTATGAAACGGTGATTCAGGTGAGGAAGAATCTTCATTGCCATCGCTAAAAAAAAGCGTCTTCGATAAAGTTGATCCCGCTTTCAATTTACCATCCGCGAGCTTCAGAAGGAATTTGTGATCCCACCAGAAGGATGGGCTCACGGCAATGTATGCCTCGAACATTTCCGGATAATTAATCAGGCAGTTGATGGTTGTCAGTGCTCCGAGTGAGTGTCCCGCAAAAATGCGGTAAGGTTGAGTTTTGTAATTTGAATTGACATAAGGCATTAGCTCTTTCTGAATAAATTGAAAAAAATGCTCATTTCCTCCGCTGTTCTTATACCGGGAATTAGCAGTGGTATCTGGTTTTCCAGAATAATCAGCATTGCTGTGAGATGGAGTAAGATCGCGGTAGCGGTCGGTATTTGTTATCCCTACCACAATCAGTGGCGGAATAACATTCACATCCTGCCGACTGAGATATTTCGAATATTCTACCATTTGGGCGAAATGATTGTCAGCATCCAGAATATAGATCACCGGATATTTTCTCTCTGAATTGGCAGAATCCTTCGGTGTGTAAATCAGTATTTTTCGATCTTCGTTAAGAATATTGGAATGCATCGTTACCACTTCCCCCTGATCAGACTTAATTGGTTCTGCCTTTTGAGCATTTGCTTTAAATGAAAAAAGTAGAGGTACAATAAAAAACACGAATATAAAATGCTTTTTTAGGGACCTGGATTTCATATGATTTGGAATGGTGAATTAACTTCAATAATAAGGTTTTTCTGGATCATTAACCCGGTTCAGTTGCTGTAAAGTTTGCAAACAATTTGCACGCACTTTGAAAGGACAGGAAAGTTAGGGGCAACAAAAAACCCATTAGATTATCTCTAAGAGGCTTCTGTTAATGTGGTGGCTACTGTACAAATCTCGAACAATTTCCTGTCTGATTTGCGTTTAATAGCAGATTTAGACCTATAAGTTTTTTGGTCTACTATTGAGTTAACTTCAATCGTCGGGTATCGTAACTCTTATCGTTAACCATTAATAATCGAATTCTGCTTTATGTTTTTTGATAAAATCAGCAAGCTTTACAGGTTGTTTCCCTGTAATTTCGGGAAAATTATCAAACGTATCGTCAGCACCGGGGATTGTTCCTGCTGCATATCGTTTCCAGTGGTCGTATACACAACCCATGTAGGCCATTTCCGCACCGGCGTTTATCATATTTTGTAAAAACACATCGGGAGAAAGTGGTTCATAACGAAATGGTTTGCCAACAATGCTGGTCATTAAAGCGGCCATTTCATTAAATGTTACAGCATCATAGCCTAAACGATAGATTTTACCTGCGTGGATTTCTGGATGTGATAAAGCTAAAGCAGCTACCTGTGCAACATCTTCAACATCCACCCAACTCAGGCGGGCGCCTTCAACATACGCATGTATTATACCATTTTCGATTGCCTTTTTACCGCCGTAACTTAATATGTTTTGCATGAAAGTTTCCGGACGTAAATGAGTATAAGAGAATCCAGCCCATTCAATATATCTTTCGATCAATTGGTGCCAGGCCCAATGGGCAACGGTAGTATCGTCACGGCCACAAGCACCTAAGTGAACTACGTGTTGAACACCTGCTCTTTTTGCGCTATCTAATATTGCTTTACTTTGTCTTAGCATATCAACGGTGTATCCGGTAACAATTAGTATACGATCAATACCTTTTAATGCTGGTAAGTGTGTGCTTTCATCATCAAAATCAAGTATCACGGTTGCTATTCCTTTTTCAGTAAAAGGAGCGGCCTTTTCCGGTGAGCGTACTGCCGCAACAATTTCTATATCTGTATTGGATAACAGGAAATCTATAGTCTTACTGCCGACCTGCCCGGTGGCTCCGGTGATGAGTATTTTGGGAACTTTTGTATTTGACATAGTACAAAATTACCGGTTACCAAACTTACGGCACTTGATCTAAATCAGAAAATACACTTGATCCAGATCAAGCCATTACTTACGCTGTGCAATATTTTTCTTGATGCGGCTGAGAGTTTCCGGCGCAAGGCCGAGATAGGAAGCGATGAGGTTTTGAGGCACCCTTTTAACCAGTGCCGGGTTGCTTTCTACAAGATTGATGTATTTTTCTTCCGCGGTGTGTGTGGTGGAACTAATTAGTCTGCGCTCTTTAGTAAAAAGGCTATTTTGAAAAAGAATACGAAAGTACCGATCCATCTTGGGAACTTTCAAGGTCATTTCTTCAAAAGCCTGCTGTGTGATTATTAAAAGTTCAGATTCTTCTAATGCATCGATATTAATAATAGCCTTTTCACCTGTAAAAAAGCTATACATGTCCGAAGTCCACCAACCTTCCCAAGCAAACATATTCATATGTTCTTCGCCTTTGTCATCTACATTATACGACCGTAGCAACCCTTTTTCTACAAAGCATAAGTATTTGCAAACGTCTCCTGCCTGAAGCAGGTATTGCCTTTTTCTTAGTTTTTTAGGGATAAAAAATGTGTTGATGATTTCCTTTTCCTCTTCGGTTAGTAAAATTTTTTTCAAAAGATGTGAAAACAAAACTTCAAACATTCGCAATATATTTTTACTATGAAACTTCCGATTGAGATATTCAAATGTAATCTTTATTACTCAACGATGAGATTGAATGTTCCAATAGATAACGATGCGATTAACTTATATATAGTTATATAGCATCAAGATAGGCCAAATTTATTCTGAAATTTCGTAGAATCAACGAAACGCTTCTAAAAAAGAGAACCCACCTATAAAAATAGCTGGGTTCTCTTCAGTAATGTTCGGTAATACCGAAATTTCGTGGTGGCTACTGTACAAATTTCGAGCTATTTCTTGTCTGATTTGCGTTTAATAGCGGATTTGGATTTATAGTTTTCAGGATTCACTTTTATCCTCTAATATTTAAACAATAGCCGACCATGAGAAACTACAAGGCCCACAATATTTAAAGCTTGTGATTGTCATGCAGCCCGCCATTGGCACAGGCAAAACGACACAAAAAAGATTGTAACGCGCGCTGATTCTGATAGGTAAAAGCCGCTTTTTGTACTGAATTGCAGAGCGTTGAGCGATCCAATTTACAGAATGGGTATCAGGCTTTTTTAACGAATTCGGATTTGAGCGCCATCGCGCCAAAACCCTCGATCTTACAGTCGATATTGTGATCGCTGTCCACCAAACGGATATTTTTGACCTTGGTGCCAGCTTTGATGGATTGGGAGGTTCCCTTTACCGGCAGGTTTTTGATCGTCACTACCGTATCGCCGTCCACCAGGATATTGCCGTTGCTGTCTTTTACAACAAAACCTTCCTCAACTTTCGTCTCTTCCGCAGCTTTCCATTCATGCCCGCATTCCGGGCAAACCAGCAAGTCTTCAAGTTCATAAGTATAAGGCGATTGGCAGATGGGGCATGGTGCAAGTTCAGTCATGGTAATAATTTATTGAGGCGCAAAGGTAATAAATCTTAATTCCTGAAAAAATTGAATAAGCACTGCGGGCTATTTTAATTCTGCTTGATCCCGAAAAGGGACCAGATTTAACTAAAAAAGGCCTTTTCGTTAGAAAAAAGCCTTTTTTTAATCTGTGGTGGCGACTTTACAAATCTCGAACCATTTCCTGTCTGATTTGCGCCTAATAGCAGTTTAGACTTATAAATTTTTTGGTCTATTTTATAAAATCAGATATTTCGATAAATGAATTTTCTTTTTGTAACCGCCAGAGAACCTTTAACCATTGCCGTATAATATTGCAAAGCTTCTTCCGAGACTTGCAATATTATACGCATCCATAAATCAGTGTTAAAAAAAAGAATTTGATAGACTTATATTTTTGGATAATTGAATGTCCGCAGAGAATTTACCGATCAAAACCTGATAGACTCCACGCTTAAATGTACATTTTGGATAATTAATATTACAAACTCTAAACCAACAAAAGACAAAATGTTCAGGTAGATGCATTTAGCAATTCAGGTTTTCTTCTCACAGTTATTCGTACCATTGAATTAATTCAAACCGTTTGGACGGAGATTGATTTTGGAAATACAAGGTGGGTAATACCTGGAGACGAAAATGAAAAAGGATAAAATGATTCCCGAAAAAAAGCAAAAAGAACTGCAAAAAATTATCGCCATGCAATAGACCATCCGACAGAAAAGTGAGCAACGAAAACGGAAAAGGTAACCACTCAACATAGAGTAGCCCAGGCAATCGCTTGGTCTACTGGCATTAGATATTAAGGGGATGGTTTATTTAATCGTAAAACTATTTGGTTATTCTGATAACTGCACGCCCTGCCGGATCGGTAAAGGAGCCGGTGAGAATATATTTATCGTCACTTTGTTTAATAACTTGTGTTACGCCGCTATTCGGAAAACCAAGATTAAATGTCTTATCAATAACGCCATTGTTGCTATATAATCTGGCATAACCGTCGCCGGAACCATTTAAATTAAATCCCCTGCCTGCCAATATTCGATTATCAGGTAAAATCGCGATACTGTTAATCGCCGAGTTGTAAAATTCCGATGTGCTGAAATTGAAATCGATGGAGCCATCCGTATTCAGCCGTGCAACTTGAATATAGTTATAAGCCCCATCCCTTATCGCAGAATTTACTATGCCGATAAAATCGCCGCCTATAACAATTTTCCCATCCGATTGCAAAGCAACGGTATTGATAGAACCGATTGCGGGGCCAAGCCTGCCTGTAAGTGTTTCCTTGAAATTAAATGAAGCATCTACGCTGCCATCCGTGTTTAGCTTTGCTATATATTGCCTTGCCGTTACACCGCTACCCCAATAAAACGTGCCAGTAACATAAAATTTCCCATCACTAAGCGGCAAAAGATCATTAAGAAAACTTGTGGTCAAAACATTCAAACGAAAAGACGGGTCAAGCAGGCCATTATAGGTAATCTTGATTAAATGATTGTAATCCGTGCCTGCAGTAATAAGCGTATTAAACTGCCCTTCAATTAATACCCTATCGGAGCCTACCACAATAATTTTTCTAATAGTCGGTAGAATATTACTGATTTTGTTAAAGTTCGGCGAGGTGAAGCCATTGTCTAATGCACCCGTGGCTGTAAGGCGTACAAGGATTTTTCTTGTACCGTTAATTGTAAAATCGCCACCCAACATGATTTTGCCATCATTTAAGATAGCCATTGCCGAAAAATTATTGATTACCCAGGTTTTATCAACATCGATATTAAAACTATTATCTATTCCGCCATTCTGATTGAGGCGATAAACCTTATAAGGATAATTGCCTGCCGAACCAAAGCCGCCTGCAATAACGAGTTTTCCATCGGGCTGTAAGGCTGCAGCAAAGCAGCTTCCGCTAATAGACGAAAAACTGTTATCGATAACAAGAGGCTGCGTAGTAGATGGATTGTTATTACTATTACTGTTTGACGGATCGGGATTGTCTTTTTTACCGCATCCGAAGCAAATAAAAGTTAATGTTGTTATTAAAATATAATTTCTCAAATATATGATGTGCTTCATGTTGTTTTAAATTAATTGTCGTTTGATGCTAAATATTTTGTCAATTTATCCTCAACGTTATAGCCATAGGCTTGTAAATCGGCATTGCTCATTTGAAAATAAGTTTGCCAGAATGAACGGATATTATCTATCTGTACGGCATTTCTTCCGGTGGCACCGATAATAAAAACTTTACATTTTTTTAAATCGGGCATCTTGTTGGATGATTTTAATTCCTGTAAATATTTACCGGCCTGCCGATAATTTAATGCAGCCCTTGAATTAAATGAGCATTCGGGCGTGTCCTGTATCATGTCGCTAAGAATAACGATCACGTTTTCTGATGTATAATGCGTGCGTCCAATCACAAAATTCTTGCATTCCTCCCATTGGCTAATCTGAGGCGTAACTTCCAGCATGTTATCCGTCTGTCTTAACGCGCCTAAAATATCGGTGTAGTATAAATAGTCCCTTCGTTTGATGCGCTGATCGCGCAAGGTGCTTTCAATAACAGGTTGTTTATTTTTAATATAGGCTGCAATCCTTGTCTGAATGCTGTCCTGTGCATGCGCAAAGCCATCATTTTTCCTGTTGAATTTGATACCCGTTAAATCTTCATAAACCAGTTTAACTGGCTCGCGAACCGAAGCCTGGTCGATCGGCATGACCGTTAAACAATCATTGGGCCCCATAGAAGCGAATATATCTTTATCAACCACGTTGATGTAATTGTCTAATACTTTTTCAGAAGAGCTTGCAGAATAATCCAGCAAAACGGTAATAACCCGCCGTTTCTTTTCACTTAGGCTGCATCCGCTGCATAATATACAGCTAACTAAAACGATAGGTAGATAGTGCGATATTAGGGTTAGGGAACTTCCTTGAAGCTTCCTAATCATTAAACGTTGATTGACCATGATTTAAATTGATGCGGTTACTTCTGGTTTTCCTGTAATTCTTTTAAAATAAGCTTCACCTCGTCCCCGAAACGATTTAAGGCTTCTGCAAAAAACATTTCGGAGTTGCGGCAATAATGCGTTTCTATATTCTCTATTGGGATATTATTCTTGCGGTTATAATTTTCCTTGTATAACTTAAATCGCACAAAAACATCCCACGCTTTACGGGAGCTATTTTCAACAACGTTTTTAATGTCTTTCATTGTTGCAGTAATACTCAGGTTAAGAACATGATACATTTTCTTTGCTTCATGAAACCGCTCGGTATTTTTATATAGTTTTCCATGTTGTTCCGAATGCCATTTGAAATATCCCGCAATAATGGGCAAGGACATCGAAAGAAGAATAAAACCGTAAAAAAGGATGTCTATCCCGTTGCTTTCCAAATCTTCTGCGCGTTTTTTTGCTACACCCAAAATGGCAATTTCCACCGCAACCAATAAAATTGGAAGGAGGATAAGACTTATCAATCTTTTGGTTTTTTCTGTTTTTTCGAAATACGCATCATCTTCTATCTTTGAAAGTCCCCCCTTGATGCGAACACTTTCACTCGGTAAAAGGTTAAAAAGAAGGGCATCGGTAACAAGCATCGCGGCAACGGCCAATATGATTGCTATTCCCCAGCGTACCAAAAAATACAACAAACCTTCTCCCTGAATGAAAATTAATGTTGAAATATAATTAAGGAAGATTTCAAAAATAATGGCAACATATACCACGATCATTCTGGCGCGCGATTTTGACCGTTTCAATGCGAAACTGCCGTCATCCATCCTGTCAAGGCTGGAACATTCCGCATATTCATCTTTTCGTTTTGCCCTCTCTTCTTTCAATACTTTTACATACGTTGTCAAGATATTGGCCTTTTTTACCGCCGCCTTGCTCACATATCGATTGATGCAGCGTTCGGCAAATAATTTTATTCCGTTTAGATTTTGGAAGAATTGCCCGTAAAGCAATCGGTATAAATGTTTCATCGTGTCAATTAAATTTTAAAACGTTTTCGCCTTGTTATATAAAGTTTGCCCATCGAAAAAAACTGGGTAAATCCGGCTGACCAATAGCCCCAGCGCAATGTCCAAAATGTGCCAAACGGGGTATTATAAGTCCTGAAATGATGATAGCCTCCCGAATGCAGCAATTTAGTCCAAATCCATCTATTGAGGTTTCGTATCTTGTTCATCGTTAAAATTTAAAAGTTAATCCCAAATTCAGATAGCCGAGGCGTAGCCAACTTCGGCCCATGCCTCAAGTTTTGGCGTTTGCTTTCCCAAACGCTTTCCCTTCCTTGTACACCTCCGAGACGAATCCTTTTTCTTTAGCGGTATCCTTCGCTGCCGTGGCGATGTTATCTTCGGTCAGGGGTTGGCCGTTGTTCAGTAATTTCTCCAGGGATTTGATGTAGACTTTACCCGCTGCATACATCACGCCGACATTCACTGCCGCGCCGATGGCCATGCCGCCAATGGTACCGATGCCAGGAATGAATTTGAACAGGCCCTCGGCTGCCAAACCCAGGGCAAGGGCAGGTAAGGTCGACACGATATTGCCGATCACACCGCTGGCGATGGATTTCAGGGCGTTTTCGGCAAAAGATATCCCCAGGACCTTGTTGATGCGGACGTACATCGTCCAGGTGTTAACTGCCAGACCCGCCAGGTCTGCCCCCGGGATGGGGATCATCGCGATGGCTAGGCCAGCCAGGGCATGTTGTTTAACAACGTCTGAAAGTTCGCGCGCTTTAGCGCTGCTGCCGAAAAGGTCTACTTCCTTGTAGAGATCGACCACCGTGTGGGCGATGTGTTTGTCATGATGTCCCATAATATTACTTTTTTTAATAGTGAATAATTCTTGGTTCAAACGCCGAAAAGCCACTTCCAATCAAGGAAGCGGCCCTTGCCGGCAAAGGTTCGGGTCTTAGAATTTAAAGGCCAGTCCTACATTTAAAAAGGACAGGCTCTGATAGCCCAGTTCGGCATATACGCCGGCCTTAGGGCTGAAAAAATATTTGCCGCCTGCGAAAGCGCCGAAACCTACCGCGCTGGCTGCCGAACCGCTGTAACCGGTATTGTCGCTGACGCTGACGATCACATAGCCTAGGCTGGCCCCGCCATAGACATCGAATTTGCTGTCGAGGTCGAGTATGTCGTTCAAATGGTAGGAGCCGCGGGCACCGATATAGGTCGCGTTCTCTTTAAAACTGTAAGCCGAGCCGAAATAGGCATAGTTGAACTTCGAGCTGGCATAGGATAACTGCCCGCCGATGCTGATCTCATCTGTTACGCCATGTTCATAGGAGATTGTCGGATTGACCGGAAATGAGGACGAATAACCGCTGCCGAAAAAAGGGCTGCCGAGCCCGATACCGACATTTAATAAATTGTCGCTGCTGCTGTAAGCATTGGTCGTTTTTTGTGCCAGAACTTGGGTAGCGCCCATTAAAAGAAATGCGAAAAGGATAAATAGGTTTTTTTTCATGTGTATAATTATTTGACTTTAAGTTCGATCTTATCATTGGTATAGCCCGTGACCTCGTATTTCGTGCCCAGTTTATCGCTCAGGGCCGCTAAAAAGCTGTCGGCATCACCTGTGTGGGAAACAGTGTAATTGCCCGTTCCGGAGGACAGCCCTTTCTCCATCGACTTGTATCCCGGCAAATGGGCAATGATGGCCGCCACAGCGTTGAAGCTGGTGAAATTTGCGCCAACCAGCGATATTTCTACTTCCCGTTCCCCCTTAGGGTCTTTAGTTTGGTTGCCCGGCACATTATCTACGGTGATGTTGAGCGAGTCTCGGACATGTACCATTAAGCCAACTGCCTGTAGGATGCCGTCATCAACCACGGCGGCTATAGCTGGATCGCTGTTGGCGGTAGACACCAGGCCCAGCACCGAAACATTGCCCGAGGCTTTTGACTGCGCGCGGATCTGCCGGGAGAAGATCACATCGCGGGTTTCCGCATTGATCAGTTTTAAAATGAAACCCATCTTAACGATCTTTTTGCCCGCGCCAACCCCGGCGATGTTCACGCCTTTACTTTGCATGCTGTATTCGGTCACTTCCCCCGTCGCCACGATCTGCGGCCCGAGCTGCCTTCCGGCTTTGGGTGCTTTCTTACTGCTGTACTTACTATCTGAAGCATCAATTTCATTAGTCAGGTCCTTGTTATTGGCCAAGGTTTCCAACACCCGGAAACAACTAATACTTTGCAATGCATCGGTGAGCCGCGCGGCCAGGTTGTCGCCAAGGATAGGCGGGATCGCATCCGCCCGCTGTGCTGGCGCGCCGCCACCAAATATGGTTGATAAAGCTTTAAGTCTGTTATTGGCATTCGCGTTCTGTTGCACGGTCTGGTCGTCGGTCCGCGTGGTCACATTGAAGCGGGTGACGCTTACCCGGGCACGTTTATCCAGCGACATGGAGGCGCACTGCGTTTTGATTTGTTCGAAAGAGATCCCCTCTTTGGTTTGCGCGAAAGCGGCTGGAGCGGTGATCAGGAAGAATAAGAGTATCCGTAATTGTTTCATATGCTTTGATTATAAACCTTGTTGATTGGCCAGCAGGTTGCCGGAATAACTGTTGCCCGCGAAATTGGGTGTCACCCCCTTTTTATAGATGATCCCATAACCACCACTATTCGTCACCGTACAATTGGTAGCCCTGGGTGCGGTCGCCCACGAACTACAGGACGGATAAAAGTTAATACCACCTTTGGTATCGCCGATGCAGGCCGTACTGGCATTAGGGATATGCGAGCCTCCGCCATCCACCACGCAGTAGTCCAGGATATTGGCCGGATCATTATTGCCGAGCGATAATCCTAGCCAGATGCCATTACCCGATTTATAGCCGACGAAACGGATCGGCGCGGATGCTGTCCCGCTGGCGATCAGTGTACCACTGCCTCGGTACTGGTTGTCCAGGTTAAAGCCAGCATCCGTATAGAACTGGAAGGTCACGCCCGGGCTGATAGTCATTTTTTGGTGCAGTTCGATACTCCCCACCACCAGGTAGGGCAGCTCAAGCTTCTGCACCGTCGAATTCGCGTTCAGGCCGTTCACGGCGTGCAACTCTATATAGGCCTGTCCGTTACCCGCGTAGTGGCTGGCTGCATCCAGTTTGCCGATCGCATCCATGGTGATATTGAGCGCGGCATCCGAATTTCCGGTGAACGTATTGTTCTGGAAAGCAGCGAAAACTGTCCGGGTGTAAGAAAATCCATTATCCGAATCCCAGATCCCGTAACCTTTGTTATTGCTAAACGTGCAGTTCTTGATGGATACCTGTGTATTGTGCAGAAAGTAAGCGTCATCTGCGATCAGCAGCCCGGCGGGGTATTGTCCGCCGCCCGCGTTCTGAACGGTCACATATTCCCATTGGTTCAGATTGTTTGGCGAATCCATCTGAATGCCGGTCCAGGAGCCCTGAGTATTTGTTTTTCCTTGAAGAATGATCGGTTTGGCAGCCGTACCGACCATGTTCAAAGCCGATCTGCCGGTTACCGTTATACCGGTAGCAGCACCGTCGAACAGAATCGTTACTCCGGGCTTTATAGTCAACACCTGGCTACCGCTGAGGGTAATATTACATTTAATGATATAGTCCACTCCGGCCCCAAGGTCCTGCAATACCGCTGGTACATTGCTACAGTCGATCGTTTGGGTCATCGCCTGGGCTACCTGCACACTCACCGTATAGGCTTGTGTACTTCCGTCCTCTGCCGTTACGGTATAAGTCACCGTGCCGCTAAAGTTCTGTACGGCCCCGCTGGCCGGGGAAACAGTTGCTTTTTCGGCTACCTTGACTGTTGGCGTTAAAACGGTTAAATCGACGCTTGCCGGAATCGTCAAAGTGATGCGGTGCGTAACCTCATCGACAACTCCGGTGACTGCCGGACTGAACCCTGCCAGAACGAATGACGTGATCGTCTTAGCCGAACTTTTAGTCGGCTGTGCATCATTCGATTTGCTGCTACAGCCCCAGATGAGAATGCCGACAGCAAGTATGAATACAGCGAACAGTAAAAATTTATTTTTCATTTCCACTTGATTTATCTATTAAAAAAATCCTTTTATTTGAAAAAAGCTAAACCATGAATTTCAATGGTATTTTAAAATTAAGACAAAGCCAAAAGCTAAAAAAAAGAGGTTTCCTGACGCGCGTTTTCATGCTCCGAACGGAATGGAAGGGTATCCGGACGAAATAGGAGTTAACGAAATTTGAATTGATGGAAAATTTGAAGATATTGATCGTCTAAGACGAAAAGCTCATAGCCGAATCGCTCAGGCCAGGGAACTCTGGATAAACTCCACCCCGGCGTCGCCGATATAATTATCATGGACATCAATCTCCATGGCAAGATGAACGGCGTAGATAAATCTATTGAATTGCGAAAGATCAGCACCGTGCGGATTATCTATGTCATCGATAACAAGGACGAACACATGCGAAAGAAAGCTATCTACGAAACGAACACTATACAGTATATCACCAAGCCTTTTACACGGCTCGATATCTCGGTAGCAATTAATCTGGCCATTAAAGCGCTCAAAAAACACGACCTGAAAGTCAAATAAGTAACGGCCGCACCCTATATACTGAACAGGTGTATCTTCATTAAGGACGGCGCAGCCTGTCTTATCCGGCTATAGGTTGACCTCTTCGAAAAGCGAAACCTGATAGACATAAATCCCGTCATGGGTTAAAGCTTTTGCCCGAAGTGACGGGTATTGAAGATTTGGGCGCTCCCGCTGGAAAAAGCGAGAAGGTCCAGATACAATCTGCAATTTTTCGTTAATGTGTTGCCATTTATTAGATCGGTCACAAAATAAGCGAATACGCACAATTGGGAAAGCAATTATCTAATCACAAAATAAGTTGCCCGCATGGTAAGAGTATCCTGTTCCCTGCCGCGAGACATACAATTCGGCATGCCAGAGCAGATGTGATCGACACCATCCAATAAACCAGGATACAAATTGCTATACAGTTTTCCAATTAGGCAAGGGGTGATGCAATGTTTTTAATATGTAAAAACATTAAAATGTATAACCTAAACAAAAATTTATCAACCAATAGCAATATACAAGCCAATATATACCGCCCGCAAACATTCCATCACCCTTCGGAAACTATATCCTGACGCCGCAGTATTTATTGGTAAATTTGAGTACAAAAAAACACAGCGCGATTGTTTTTTATGTTGAATTCACCTCTAAAGTGAATGCATTACGAAGAACGCATAATGGTTAATAACGCGGAAAACAACATGAAACCTTATCATACTTTTGCCATCGCACTTGTATTGTGCGCATTTGTAACAAGGGCGCATGCCCAATGTCCGCTAAATATTGATTTCGGCCTGGGCAATTGGCAATGTTACCGTGGCAGCACTAGCAGTTCGGGAAACAATAATGTTATTACCGTTTCGCCAACAGTTAATGTGCATAAAATTGTATCCAGAGGCACGTTAAAAAATCCTTACGGTGGTTTCTCCACATCGCCACATGGCGGCGGCGGTTACAGCGTTAAACTTTGCAACGATGATACTGGGGCCGAAGCCGAGCGCATCAGCTATCAGTTTACGGTTCCGGCAACGCAAAAAAAACATTGTGATCAGTTATCAATATCGGGCAAAAAAACACTATTACTTTCAGAATCGGATGAAAAAAAATAACGACGGACCAGATTTTGGAAATTAAGTTGTATATTAAAGGGAAAATTGTTTCGCTTGGTCCGGTTAGCGTTAAGCTCACCACGGCAGGCTAAAACACCATTAGTTTAGTTAAGCCGTATTATTGTCTTGATTAAACTACCTTTTTTGTTAATTAACCTTACGATATATGAAATAGATTTTCGCAACCGTTTTAATGTTACGTAATTGGTTCACCTAAGCCCATTGTTTTTTAACCTATGCCACAACAATTACCCACTATTTCGCTCCCCGCTACATTTAAGGTACAAGCTGTTACACTATATTATATTTTCCGGAAATGTATAAATAAAGAAAACAAGGCCATGTTAAACACCTCTATTGAGCCAGAAGAATGGGCTTTGCCGCTTTACCTCAAAATGGACGAATATTTTCATAAATCGGGCGAATGCGGCGAGTGGTTTGATGCTTCAACAAACAGCAAAGTCAGGTACCTTTCAGCCACTTTTTTAAAAGCACAAAAAGCATTACTTGAAGATGAGCCAAGGGAAATGATTGGCATAAATAAAGCAAGTTTTTTACCGATATTGGTGTATTCAGGCTTTGCAGAAAAATTTGCTTTTTTGAGAAGGTGGCTGGAAGATGAAAGCATTACTGAATTATTTACAATAACTACCCATATCAACGGCAAAAAGGAGTTTACCCTCTCTGTTAACGAGGAAGAGTTTGACCGCAATATAAAAGCCGGCTTGCCCATTAATCCATTAATTACTACACCTCTTGCGCCGCCGAGGCCGAAAGCCGTAGTTGAACTACGCGTTGACCTTCCTATAAAGCCCGTTTGTTTTTTTGGCAGGGCCGATATGCTTTATAAACTGGCCCAATTTTTTTCCAACCCGCATCCCCGGGGCAAAACGCTGCTTTTAAGCGGCGTGGGTGGTATGGGCAAAACATCGGTAATGCAGGAGTTTTTGCATGATGAGCGTTGCCAGCACTTTTTTAACCGGATTGTTTGTATGGTGATAGACCATAACCTGCCTTTCGCCTTTATATCAAGCACCGCCAGAGCACTCAATATTTATGACCGCATCATGCTGATGCCTAACGAGGAAACTCAGCTGCGTGGTATCGTTTCAGAAATGAGCCGCCTGGGTGGCGAAAACCTTTTTGTAATTGATAACGTGAACGAAACCGATATTCACGACCTGCGCGAAATGCGCTATTATTTTGACCAAACAGGCTGGCGCTTTTTAATTACCTCGCGAACCATCCCTGATGGGTTTTTATTTGAGGAGGTAACCGAACTTGATTTAAAAGATGCTAAACTTTTGTTCACGTATCATTTCCGACCAGATAAAGTCGACAAAAATGATCAAAGACGGACGATTCAAAATCTAAACAGCATTATTAATGATGCTGAATTTAACTCCAATCTGGAGAAGCTCTTACTGCACATTGTAAGCCATACGTTGCTGACCGAACTATTGGCTAAGTATAGCCTTAAGCGAAGATTTACAGTAAATCAAATTTACCAGAGCCTTTTGGAAAAGGATTATATACACCCTGATTTTTCCTCGGAAGTAGATCCTGGCGTTCATGGAATGGGCAAAAAAATATTAAGCCCCTTACGCTTACATACCTATATTTTGGGCCTGTTTGATACTGATTATCTATTTAAAAAAACAGGCGATAGCAGCACGGATAGTGAAAACGAAATGAGGGCCATTATGCTGTTGTTCTTCTCGATGTTACCCTCAACCGATATACCGATCAACGACCTCGTTACACTTTTTGGAATTGAACGGTCTGACCAGGTAGATTTTGAAATCCGTTTAGACGAACTCAGGCAAATGGGCTGGCTGCAAAGCAAATATCTATGGGGCGAGCGGCCAGATCAAATGGATCTACGTTATAAAATGCACATGCTGGTACAAAAAGTTGTTGACGAGAAGTTGTCGGATCCCCTAATAAAAGGCACCCCTCTGGTTGATAACATTGCCGGGATATTAGGCAAACACATTGCAGATCCTGAACGGTTTCACGCATACGTAGATAGCATTTTTAGATGGTATGAAAAACGTATAGGTTAGCAGGCCAAACAAATAATTAAACTAAGCCATGCCCGATAGTTTTTTTGAATTAGCCATGACAAACGCGATGTCGCTTTACCAGCAGGCATCATTAAAAAAAGCTATTGAATATGGCGAGAAGGCCCTAAACATAGCCGAAAAAGCAGGGGACATAACCAATTTTTTAAGGGCATTGGAAATGCTTATGGGCCTTTATTTTGAAACAGGCGACGATGAACAGGTGCTTGACGCAGCGCAAACTATAATAAACGCTTCACTCGTTGTTTTGGATGATGATGCAAGCAACATATTAGGTCAGTCATTTCTCTGCTCTGCCTATACCGGCATAGGCAGGGTAGCCAGAAAACAGCTTGATTTTGAAAAAGCAAGGGAATATTTACTGCAACGCTATAATGTAACATACAATTGGCTTTATAAACCAAGCGACTCGATAAGGCCGCTAAGTCTGAAAAAATTTCTCCACGCTTCATCTTGCGAGCATTTATGCGAAATGTTTATTTTTTTGAATGACAAAGATAACTCCATGATTTACAGTCAGGAATATGCCAATCTAACTACTGAGCTGGTAAAAGAGGATGCCGAATCGGTACAATACCAGCTTCTATACATCATGGCTTTTTACTGCCTGGGGAAAAGTTACTATTTAGCCGACAAATTAGACGAAGCAATGCATAATTTAACGGTAGCGCTATCGGCATCCACAGCCATGGGCCAGGGCTTGCCAAATAGTTTTGAATTTGCAGGCACCCACCTTGTTATACTTGAAACACTTGGCGAGTTTAGTGAAAAACAACAGGATTACGAGAAAGCATTAGGGTATTATAACGAACAGTTTATAATTACTAAAAAATTCCACCTCATCAATAAATTTAACGTTGATACAACGTTTAATCACGGTAATGCCGCCTGCAAACTGGCCGATATTAACATTAAATTGGATAAGCTGGACGATGCCCTACCTTATCTGCAGCAAATTGAAGAAATTTTTACCGTTCTGACAGCGGATCCGAATGCGGGATTATCACACTTCCATGAGCTTTACTATGGTTATGCCACCTTTATTGATTATTATCAAAAAAAGGGTGATTGGACCTTAGCATTGAAATATGCCAATAAGACTGTTCACACACTTGAAAAAATGGTTGAAATGGTGGAGAACGACCCGAATTTCAGGCCGCGATATACCCGGTTGCTCAGGCAATACCTTAACAAGGCTGCCAAAATTTGCGAAACAATGGACGATAAACCCATGGCCCGCAAATTTGAGGCCCGGGCAAATGCGGTAAAATAGTTTTATTCATTTCGTTAAATTTCAAATAATAAATGGACGAATTACGAATCAAGCTGGCTTGTCTGGCCTTGGTATCAAGTACCAGCAAGGCCGAAATTGGGAGGTTAAAACCCGCCTTAGCCGATATTGAAAAGGCATTGAACATTTTTAAACAGCAGGGCGACGAACGTTATCTGCAATGCCTCAACAAAGCAGGCACTATAAACCTTGCACTGGGTAGTTATGAGCGAGCTTTGGCTCAAATTCAGGAATACCATCGGTTAACAAAAAATATTTGGCAACTGGCCGCTACAAACATCAACAGCAAGGAGCAATACGCCATTGCTTGCCATGAACTGGGCAGGGTTTTCGATGCTTTGGGCCGCACAGCCGAGGCCAAAAAAATATTTGTGGAATTTTACGACCTAATAGGCCCCTTGTTTAAATCGGCCAAGCATAGTCTTAATTTCAGGCAGCATTATGCGTTGGCCAACTGCAAACTGGGCGAAATGGCTGTTAAAGAAGGGCGGGTTGATGTTGCAGTATCTTACTTTAAGCAATATTATAAATTAACCAATTTTATAAAGCAAAAACTACCGGTCGATGCTGGTATACTGGAAAGTGTTGGTACAGCCGCCTCAAAGTTAGGCAGCGCCCTTTATAGCCAGGGTCAGTATGCGGCATCACAGCGGTATTTTCAGGAAAGCGTAACACTGTTCGAGGCGCTTAGGGGACAAAATAAAAATAATGTAAGCTATATGGAAAGTTTATCAATAGCTTACGAAAAAATTGGTGTTTACCTGATGGAGCGCCGCAGATGGGATGAGGCCCGGCCTTATATAGAAAAAGATTTACGGCTGATGAAGGAACTGAGCAATCGTAACTCCGGCGACGTTAGCTATATTAATTCCCATTCAATAACCTTAGAGAAGCTGGGGAATATCGACGAGGCTTTACATAAAAACAAGTCTGCTTTACAATATTACAAAGAAAGTTTTCGCCTCATCGCGCAATTAAACCATGATTATCCTGAAAACCCAACTTACCGCTACGGACTGGCCACCGCCTTTGTAAAACAGGGTAACTTATATTATAAAACCGGATCGCTAAAAAAAGCGCTGAGCCTTTATCTTCAAAACTATAAACTGCTCAAAGAACTGACCGTTGATTTCACGCACGATATACAGTATATCAACAGCTTGGGCAAAGCGGCGGACAGGATGGGCCGTGTACTGGAGGAACTGGACGATGCCGCCGCTGGATTTGAATATTATAACGAAGCCTTGGAGCTATCAAAGCAATTATATCAGCAAAACAAAACCGATGTTGATTTTAAACATACCTATTCAATAGCATGTTCAAGACTTGGTACATTGTACCTGGTAACCAATAAACCGGGCGCTGCCTTAAAATATATTCAAATTTATCACCGGCTGAGCCATGAACTATGCGCACATGATCCGGACAACCCCAACTACCTGCATTCGCTTGGTATTGCCTGTTCCAGGCTGGGCAGTATCTATTCCGCATCAGCCAATTATACCGAAGCTATTCTGTCATATCAGGATTGCCAGCATTATGCGGAATTATTGCTCGAAAAAGATGCAAAAAACGATGCTTATTTGAACGGAGTTGGTGTGGCGCATTTGCGCCAGGCCGAAACCTACCTGTTAATGGCCGAAAACGGGAAAGCCTTTGATGAGGCTAAGCAATTTTTGGCGGTAGCGCAAAACCTGCATCAACAATACCCCCGCCATGCAGCTTATGCCCGCAGCTTTAGCAATGCGCTGATTATAAGCGGCGATGCCGCCGCCATACTTAATCAGAATGTTTTAGCTCGGCAAATTTACACCCAGGGAAAAGAGGAATTGTTGAAACTGGTAAAACGCTTTAAAGACGACCTTGAACTTAAAAACCATTTACTGGTAGCATTTAGCCGCCTGGGCGAGCAATATTTTGATGACGACCCCGCATTAGCCTGTACATATTTAGAAGCCCAAACAAAATTTGCCGAACTATTTTTAAAGCAAGTAAAAAAAAACTTCATGATGATGTTTAACATGGCGGTAGGTTATGAAAAGCATGGGCTTTTGCTAGATATGCTCAGCCAGCAAGCCAATGCGGCTGTTTGTATAGAAAAAGCCGCCGGCATTTTTACTGAGCTCAAAAAAAAAAGCGCCGCTGGATGTGGAGGTCATTCGGCATTTCACCAATACACAAGTATGGCTGGGCTTTTATTTTCTGCAAGCTGGTGATGCTAAATGGAAGCACATTTTAAAACAAGTAAAAAAGCAATTGGAATTTTATAGCGAAAAATTCCCGGCCGACCCGCTTTTTAAACAAACGTTGAATGTGTTTTTGTATCAAATTAACGCGCTCGAAATTAAGCTCTGAGTACCATTTTGTCTTGCCCCTTTTGCGGCTTTCTTTTAACAATTTTTAAGGCTTTTGCCATCTTACGCCGACCGGCCCCGTTCCCTTACAGCTTGTTTACAGTTTATTTACAGCATTTAAGTGCATTTGATCTGTATAGCTTCATTGGCACAGTTCCCCCGCCAAAAACACCACTCACACCGCATTGCTTTATTTCTTAAATAACTAATTACCAATTATTTATAAAAAAGAAATAAAAAATAGTGGAAGTTTTTCTTCGTCTGCACATCTGTAAAATACCTTACCCTTTTAACGGTACTTCGTTAGTGTTATCTGTGCACGGATAACAGAGAGTAGTTAACAATAGATTCTTGTTTACCAAAACAGACGAAGCGAAAATCCACATTAGAGAAAGCAAAGATCAATTCTGAGCTGCGGTAACCAAGGTTGCTTTCTTAAACTTTAACACAGTTTAAGATGAAAACATCTAAAACCCAGTTAGCCGGACTGGTATTAATAACCGGCATCACTATGGCAGCAGCGTTTGGTTGCCATAAAGTTACAGAAAAACCTGGTAATAAAGGTTACCAAACGCCAAATGTAATGGATAATTCTGGTGACACTACAGGCCGAACCGGTGATCAGGGTGGTCCACAGTTTCCGCCACACGGCAACAGCAGTATGCTGAGGTTAACAACCAATGGCGATTCGACGGGCGCTGGCGGTTCAGGTGATCAGGGTGGTCCACAATTCCCCCCACATTAATTAAAACAATGTGGCTCTAACAACGGACGGGCATTTTGCCCGTCCGTTGCTTTTTAATATATTACACCAAGTTTTAATCGCCTTATCAAATATGTGTAACCATAAGCTTAGCAGGGGGCTATTTTGCCTGGTATGGATATTTTGCTTTATAAAGGGATATGGTAAACAACCAGACCGCCTGGCCAATTTGTTTAAACAAACTGATAAAGTTTATTTACAACAGCCCGACTCGGCCATCCAAATGGTGACCAGGGCCTACCAGGCCTCCTTAAAATCAAAATCGCTGCTCAAACAGGTAAAGTGCCTTAATTTACTTGCTTATTATGCTTATGATGCCAAAAAAAATGGCCGGGGCGAGCAATACGCCTTATTGGCTGTACGAACTGCGCAGCAGCTGGGAATAGATTCATTAACCGGAGATGCTTATGTTACCCTGGGTAGCATACAATCGGGCACGCTGCAATTGCAAAAAGCTATTCAAAATTACCAAACCGCAGATAAATACTACCGCGGAAACAAAATGCCTCGGCGGCAAGCTATTGTTTTCTATAATTTAGGGTATTGTAATCAGCAACTTGGACAGTTTGCCGAAGCTGAAAAATATTATTTAAAAGCTGCTGACTATAACCAGGAGGCTAATTCATTAAGCAGAAAAGCGGCTGCCCTTGATGCGTTGGGCAGTTGCTTTTCGGCTGTAAATGACAATGAAAGAGCCGTTTTTTACCAACTGCAAGCGTTTGAAATACGAAAGGCGCTAAAAAATGATGCCGCGACAGCTGAGTCAGCCAATAATGTGGGCTATAAGTACGCCCTGTTAAACCAGCCCGATAAAGCAATTCAATATTTAAACCTGGCGATCAGGCTACGGCATAATGCCGATAATAACCAAAATATTCTAACCCTTCAAAACCTGGGCTTGGCCTGGAAATTAAAAGGTAACCTGGTTAAAGCATCGGCACTTATAAAACAATCCTTAACAATTGCCCGCAAATACAATATGCGCAGAGAGCTTGCGCTGGGTTTTGTAGATCTGGCCAACCTATACATCGGCCAGTTAAAGCCAGATTCGGCCCTAAAATATGCTCTGGAGGCCATAAGCATAGCCAAAACCTATAAACTGCCCGAACTAACGCTGAAGGCCCTCGACGCCGAGATTAAGGCCTATACCGGGCAGGGCAGGTATAAAACTGCATTTGGCATTGAAACCGAACGTGACCGCCTGCAAGACAGCCTTTTTAACCTGGCCAAAAGCAAAATTATCAGCAATTTGGAAGTAGCTTACCAAACCCGCGAGCGCCAGCGCGATATTGTCGGCCTTAGGCAGCAAAACCATTTAGCGCAACAAATCAACGTAAAACAACAGCAGTTTATCTGGGTGCTGGTAGCTTCGTCCGGCATATTGCTGGTACTTATTGCAATTATCCTTTATGTTTACCGTCAAAAAATATTAGCTAATCAACGCGTACAGGTTTTATTGCGCGAGCTGCATCATCGGGTAAAAAACAATCTTCAAATACTTAATGGGCTATTTATCATGCAGATAGAAAGCATGGACGATCAGGCAGCCAGGGAAGCTTTGCTCGAAAATCAGGCAAGACTAACCTCAATGAACCTGGTGCATCATAAATTATACAGCGATGATACCAGCACCGCCATTAACATGGCCGAATACCTTACATCGTTAATAAATCATATCGCCCATTCATTCAATACCACCGGTTACCAGGTTGATCTGCAATTAAATATCGCCCCGCTGGTGTTAGAGGCTGATAAGGCGGTTGCTATCGGTCTACTTTTAAATGAGCTGGTAGTCAATAGCTTCAAATACAATTTCACTCAGCGTTCAGGATTTATTAACGTAGAGTTAAAGCAAACTAACAATATGCTGGAGCTGATACTATTTGATAACGGCCCTGGCTGGCAGGACGATGCCAGAAGAAAAAAAGATCCATTCGGCCTTAAAATAATCAACCTGATGGTACAACAGCTTGATGGCAAACTAGAGGTAAGGCATCATGGCGAAACCTGGTACTGTTTGCTGCTGAAGGCTTAACGTAATGTTTCAAAAATAGAGGGCCAGCCAATTATTGGCCAACCCGCACCCACCACCGCCTGTATACTGATGAAATGTTTAGGTTATTTTATAGTTGATATGACCTTTGTAACTCGGCAATTTGTATTTTGTTTCAGCGTCACATCAAAAGTAGGAGCAGCGATCAGGCAGTTTTTTTAATCCGCAAGCTGTTCATCAGCCGTAATTAAAATTTAAAGTTTACACCCACGCTCAAAAACGAAAGCCTTTGATACCCAACTTCGGCAAATAGCCCTATTTTGGTTGCAAAGTAATATTTGACGCCTGCAAAGGCGCCAAAGCCGGCACCACTGGCTACGCTTGTGGCATAGCATCACTGTCGCTTAGGTTTACCACAACATAGCCCAAACTAAGGCCGCCATAAAGGTCGAATTTGCTGTTAATATTAAGCGCGTCATTTAAATGGTAAGAGCCCCTTGCCCCGATATAGGTGGCACTGACCTTATAAATATAGCCATAACCATAGTAGCTTGCCGAATATTTACTACTGGCGTAGGACCTCTGTCCGCCCACGCTGATCTCGTCGATAACGCCTTTTTCAAACGAAATGATGGGCTTAACAGGAAGCGACGAGGAATAGCCACTACCAAAAAACGGACTACCTAAACCAACGCCTATGTTTAACAGGCTGTTGTCTTTTGAAAACGCACTCTCACTTTTTTGGGCAAACGCGCCGATTGTAATAAATGAAACTAAGCAAATTGTGCTAAGGAATTGTTTTTTTATGATTGTTTATTTATATGTGTGAAATTGTTTATTTGCCTTTTAATTCAATCTAACCCTAGCCAAAACCAGCTACTTTAAAAGCCGGGCCAAGCCGGTCGTTAATTTGATTGAGCAGGTCATCGGTACTGCCGTTATGGCTCACATTAGATTGGGGCACGCCTCTTTCAAGCTCCTTTTCCATGGATTTATATAATCTGGTACCAGCAATTATTTTTGCCCACTGAGTAAACGAGGTATAATTCGCGTTTGCCAGAGTAATCTGGGTTTCATTTAGGCCATCCTGCCCGGGTGCCTTTCCTTCCGAAGTATTTTAGAGTTGCAACACATCTTTTTGGGCGGCAATGTATTCCACGGCCAGTCTAATACCTTGTTCACAGGCGTTGGCAACCGCAGGATCGTTGGTTACCGCACTTAGCAGGTTAACACCAAATAGACCGCACGAGGTGCCACCCCCGCCCTACCCTAAACGTTTATGGATTTGATAAGGATCACGCCCCTCGTTTCGGGATAAACGATCTTTATAATGAAACCAATTTTTGCTTTGTTTGAGCCCACATGCAATAAATCCACCCCGATACCTGAATTTTTTATACCGAACTCTGTTATCTCGCCGGTAACAACAACTTATGCACCCAGTTGCTTGCCTTTTTTGGTGCGGTTTTTATTGGTATAAGCTCCCTGGCCATACTTTATCTCGTCATTTATATCCCTGCTGTCTTTTAAAGTACTGAGTACGCGGTAACAATTTACCTGTTGCAATCCATTCGTAAGTATGGCGGCCAGCTTAGCTCCAAAATCGTTTGGCGGATTATTTACATCGGAGGTTACATTAAAGCAGGCAACCGTTAGCCTCACCCTTTTTTGTAGTGGGAGTACCCTGCATTCTTCTTTAATGTTTTCAAAACTTACTTTGGTGTTTTTTTTTGGGCATAGCAATTGGCGGCTATCGCAATCGCTATTATTGATATCAGTGCTTTTTTCATGCTATTGGGCTTGTGTTTTAAGTTCTTAGATAAATCATAGGTGTGGGCCAATGTATTCTCGGTGAAGCCTCTTTTGCCGGATATAGCATAGTTTTGGGTACCTCTGCATGGCAAATGGAAAGTAACGGCCAGCAAAAGCACCAATTTTACTATTTTTGATAAACTGTTTTTTTTTAGTCTTTACAATTTGATATTTATATTTTTTTATTAGCTTGCTAGCTATAAATGTTTGTTTTTCAATTTCTTATTTTAAATTAAGCGGATGCTTGGGCGTAAGGAAAAAATATCTACGGAGGTATTAAATTTCATTACAAATGGCAAAAAACGCATTTCGAACGGATTTTTACATTGCTATATAAATGGATAAACTGAAGATAATAATTGTTGAAGACGAATTAATTATTGCCGAGTCGCTGAAATCCATCCTGATTGGAATGGGTTATGATGTACCTGCTATGTTCCGGTCGGGGAATGAAACGCTGGAAAAGTTCAGATCGGGTTTGGCTGATATAATTATTATGGATATCCAACTAAACGGTAAATTGAATGGCATTGAAACATCAATGGAATTAAGGAAGATAAGCACCGCGCCCATAATTTATGTAACTGATAACCAGGATGAATATTTACGAAAAAAGGCTATTTACGAAACCAATACCGTACAATACGTAACCAAGCCATTTTCGCGTATGGATATCTCCATCGCTATTGATCTGGCCATAAAGGCTCTTAAAAAGCACGATCTGAAACTAAAAAAGGACCATGAAACCTCATACTTGGTAAACGATAGCATTTTTGTAAAGGAAAGTCATGGCTATAAAAAAATACAGATCAAAGATATTTTGTACCTACAGGCCGATAGAAGTTATTGCTCCCTAAGTTACCAGGAAAAAGCATCAACCGAGGCCAAAGAAATTTTGTTTAGTGAAAATCTTAGCTTTTTAGAAGACAGGCTGGCATTTGCAGAAAGTTTGGTACGGGTACACCGGTCGTTTCTGATCAATATAAACCAGGTTTATAAAATTCAGGAAAATCGTTTATGGATTGGCAAAACAGAAATACCAATTGGTAAAACTTATAAGGATAACGTTGATCGAATTTTCAGATTCTTATAAATAACTTTTGACGCTTTGCTATACCGGAGCAGGCACTTGTCGGTACAAGGGAAAGGGTAATCTCATTTTGTTATATCCACAGGCAACAACACAACGTTTAGCTGTCGATAGCCCATATCATAACAGCGATTGGAAGTATCACTTACCAATTTCCGGACTAAATGAGATGGATTTTAATCTAAAGGAAAAGGAATTGATCCAAGAGCAAATCAAATCAAAACAATGGATAGAAGAGGAAAGCCTAGCTTTTGAGGTTTGGCTATCAGGAATTCTTAAATAATAGGATTTAAGGCAAAGTCCATAAAAAAAGTTACCAACAAAGTTGACAACTAGCCTAAAATAGTGGTGCAGACTTTAATTATAACACACCATTTCTTTTATGATTTGAAACGATTGGCAGATTTAGACTTGAATTGAAAATGGTTCAAAAGACGCTTTTAGAAACCAACTTTTTTGATTAAATCCTCTTTTTCCTTGGGGTTTTTAGCATATAAACCAATTTTAAAATCGCTTATTTCTATTTAGTGCAATAGGTCGTAATAATTTTCAATAGCGGTCATTTTAAAGGGTTTAAGGTTTATAATTCTGTAAATATATAGAAAAATACGACGGAAATTTGCCTGAAAAACCTTAAATTGGTAGTGTACTAAAAGGCTAAAAACATGAAAAAAGCAGCATTATATGTGAGGGTGAGCACCGATGAGCAAGCCGAAAAAGGTTACTCCCAACGCAACCAGGAAGAAGTATTACGCAGGTACTGTGAAATAAAAGCTATAGAGGTTGGTAAAGTCTACTACGAAGATCATTCGGCTAAAACATTTAATCGCCCGGTATGGTCGAAAATGCTGGTCGATCTGCGTAAACATCGGGGTCAAACCGACCTGATCCTTTTTACCAAGTGGGATAGGTTTAGTAGAAATAGGGTGATGCTTATTATATGATCAACCTGCTTCACAAATTTGGTATTGAGCCGCAGTCTATTGAGCAACCGCTTGACCTGGAAATACCGGAAAACAAAATGATGCTGGCCTTTTATCTTGCCGCCCCCGAAGTGGAGAATGACCGCCGGGGGCTAAATGTTTTTCATGGTATCAGACGGGCTAAGAAAGAAGGTCGCTGGACATCATCCGCCCTTGTAGGTTATGCTAACCTGATCGCTAACGGACGCAAATATATTGCCCCGAAGGAACCTGTTGCTTCTGCTATGAGAAAGGCATTTAAAGACGCTTCCGAAGGTAAGTTTACGCTGCGGGAGATCTACAGACAGGCAAAAGAAAACGGTATCACCTGCGGTTATAATAACTTCTGCAATATACTGCGCAGTCCGGTCTACTGCGGCAAAATCCCCGTACCCAAGTACAAAGATGAAGAAGCTTTTTTGGCCGGTGGCCAGCACGAGCCTTTAGTTAGTGAAGCCATATTTTACCGGGCACAGGATGTACTTAATGGCAATATCAAAGGAAAAGCGACTTCCATCAAATTATCTTCCGACTACCTGTTATTGAGGGGCTTTTTAGATTGTCCCAAATGCACCCGTAAATTAACGGGTAGCGCATCCAAAGGACAGGCCGGACAGTACTACCATTATTATCACTGTGGCCTCGCCTGTAAATGGCGTATCAAAGCGGAGGGCGTTAATCAGGCTGTAGATAAAGAAACTAAGAAGATCACAATCAAGGAAGAATACGATTTCTTTTACCGGGAATGCATCAGTAAAGGTTTTCGTAGGCATTCCAATAATGGAGAATATAGTCAGAAACACGTGGTTGATCAGATCAAGGCACTGAACGCGCGTATCACCCAGGCCAGGGATCATTTCATGGCAGGGGAGTTCACCCATGCGGATTTCCAGGCGGTTAAATCGCAATGTGAAACGGAGATTAATTCACTTGAAAAAAAGCTGCCCGATATTATTCTATCTACTAAAATGGTCGATCAGAAGTTAACTGGACTTTTATCGAACCTTAAAGTGTTGGTTGACAGGTATAAACATGGTGATTTTGAAATAAAAAGGCGGATAATTAGTTCGATCCATCCCCAAAATATCGGTTTTAGCGGATTAGAACATCGAACTAATCGGATCAACGAATAATAGGATTTAAGGCAAAGTCCATAAAAAAAGTTGCCAACAAAGTTGACAACTTGCCCAAAATAGTGGTGGATACTATACAAATTTCGAACTTTTTCCTATCTGATTTGCGCTTAATCGCCAATTTGGATTTATAAATTATTGAGAAAATTTAGGGAGGCAAGTTAATAGGCATGGTTTTAACTTGTCCCTTTCTATAAAACATTAAAGTGAGAACCAAGCAAGTCATAACTGCCGATAAAGCTACAACACAAATGACCTCTTTACTGACCGCCCCGTTTCTGTTTCTCCCTTCGCTGAATTAGCTGACCATTAAGAGCAGCATGGGGAGTTACAAGGCATGAGCAAGGGGCAAAGTCGCCAGTCATACCTGTGAGGAAAATATGGAAGAGGTTATCGGTGTAGCGTGCGTCGATGCAAATTCTATTTAAAACAGTGCCCCTCGCGGGCGCTGTTTTTCAATTAAACTGACTATTATTATTGGTGTTCCGGTATTACAGATTCAACAATGACGCCTGAGCCAAGCCAGGAACTTCGCAATTGCTGCATTTCGTATTCGTTTGACAGACGAAGAACCAAAGCGACGTGCCGGGGCTGTTGCTGAACAACTCGGCACCGATATCGTTGCTATTCACTGAAGCAAACACGGTTTGGTCATAACCCGGAAGCAGTATCAAATTAAACCGATACAAGCGGCCTGTATTACCCACTGCCGCAGTATTATTAACCGCGCAGCTACCCATAACCAACAAACAAATAAGGCAAAGGCATAGCCAGGGCAATGCCCAAAATCGTTGATTTTTCATGTGTTTCGCTTTTAGTTGACGGGTATTGAAAAGTTTACATCCTCCGGCGGGAGGCACTATTTATCATTACAAACTATGAAGTTTAAACTGCCCTTGACGACAACTTTCCCTTGAATCAACCTGATCTTTTGTTTAAAGATCACCGAATGCTCGAAATAAATTACATTCATATCAAAAGCTTTCTCATACTTGACAGTTGGTTTGGGTTCAGTGACTTTTCCTGTAAACTGGAAACTTTTAACAGGGTTAAATGCAAAAGTAGTTTTAACCGGACCGCCACGACTGAACGTATCGCCGGAGAGGTAAGACTGAAACAGCCTTTGCCCTAATCTTCTTCTTTATTTCTGGCGGCCTTTAGCGCGGTGTTCAGCTCAAATTCCACCCAGCCTTTAAAGTCCTGCGTTTTACAGGCATCAAATAAGGCGAGGTATTCGGCTTTCACGTCAGTGGCCAGCAAAGCATGCCCTGCTACCAGCGCCCGCAGCTCTTCCGGCTCATCGAATATTTCGAGCATGATGGGCTGCAGGAAGTAAATATCCTTATCGCGTATATCGTGCTTGATGGTGTACTTCAGGAACTGGAAGGGGTCATATTCCGGCAGGACGGACTTCATCACCGCAACAATGGGTTTTTCAATGTGCTCATGGTAATGTCCGAGGTCGGGATTGTCAGGCAAGGGCACAAACTCTTTATACTTCGTCCACCAGAACATAAAGACGGCATCTTTGGTCAGCCCGGCCTGTTTCACATGCTCGCTAAAATAATGGGTCTGGAGTTCTACGATCCTTCCCCGGCTCAGCGAAATGTCCTTAACGCCGTCTTTGATATGATAGAGCACTTCATGCTCAAATTGGTAGGGGAACATGGCGCTGGTAAACAAGCTGTCGACAAAGGAACGGTAAGCGGCTTCATCCTTTTTATAAAACTGTTTATCCAAATTATGGTCGTAATTCCAGATCAGGGTGGTGATCGCCTGGTGATCAATCGCGTACCTGCCTTTTTGCGCGATATATTTTGGGCCGAGGTAAAACAGGCTTTTTACCTTCAATTCATAAGCCTTTTTATCTTCCGGTTTTTCCTGCAGGATGCGCCTGTCCAGTTCAGTAAGCAAGTTCTTTTGTTCGCATTCATCGATAAAGCTTTTGATACCCGCAAGGCCACCGTCATGCGCTGCGCGGTAGGTCTTTTCCGACAGCTCCTTGCCGGAAAGCCGGTAGCGGAAATAGCGCTCAAAGAACATCGGGTAGATAATGGCATTCCTGGCTTTTTTGGAACGGTCAAACTTAAAGAACAGGTTATTGAGCAGCCCGCCGATCAGCGCGATATCGGCTTCACTGTAATACTGCTCGCTGCGCAACGTACGCAGGATGAGCGGCAATTCTTCCTTATCTTCGCTATAGATGCGCAGTTCGTAAAATACTTCATGAGAGCTCATCGTAGGAAAGTCACGGATAAAGTCATCCCGGTGCTCATACAGCCGGTCGTAGATCAGCGGGAACCGGAATTTAAGGAGTTCCAGCACGAACAAGTTCTCAAACATTACCTCGGTGCCCAGCAGCTGATAAGTGATCTTAAAATTATTGATGAACTTGATGACATCCCTCGATTGCCGGAATACCCGCTCAAAAGCGAAATTGTACTTGTTGCGAAAGCCGGTGTCCACAATATGGGTTTTGTAGGCATTAAGGTGTTCCGCGGTAATAAACGGTGCCAGGTAAGTCTCCAGCAAATCGAGCAGGTCATCCTTTTCCCGTTTAGGCAGCGGTATTTCCAGCTGGATGATCTTGTCCAAAAAGCTCCCGGCCGCATTGGCATTGACCGATTTGATGGCCTCATCGATGTAACTCCGCTCATAAGCCACCAAATAAAAAATATTGCTGAAGTTGGCGGTGTTGCGGATCAGGCGCAATACTTCCATCACTTCGTCTTTGTACAAACGGTCCAGGTCATCGATGGTAATGACGATCTTCTTGCCCGAGTCTTCCAGCAGCTGGTTGATCCGCTCAAAGTCATCGGTATAGGTCTTCCTGGTGAAGAGGCTGCCGGCAAGACCAGCTTCCCTGAGAAACTTGTTAAAAGAAGAATCCGTCCGGCTCAATTTCCGTGAGTAACCAACGACCAGGTTTGCAATGCGGGGATTAAGCTCATATAGTTTTGCCGACAACTGGTCAAAGAAATCCCTCTGGATATTTGCAGCGCCTTCCGCACTCCAGGGATTAAAGTCCAGTATCTCGGTCTTCGCTGGGTCGAGGTGGCTCTTGATCAGGTTAATAAAAGACGTCTTGCCGCTGCCATACTCGCCCAGGATCCCAATAGCAAATGACCTGCTATTCGGTGTAATACTGATCCGGCGAGCGACTTCGGCCGCCACGGACGAGCGCTGAAAGGTATCCTCGCTGCCGGATTCAATGGCCCGTTCTTCGATAAAGCTTTCCGGCTGCGGTTCATGGCTCGCCACCCTTTTACGCAAAAACAAAGCTATAATTCCCGGGGCGATCAAAGCCGCTGCAACGAAGTCCCAGTTTTTAAGCAGCGGGAAAAGTCCGAAGGACTGGAATTGCCAGTAACCGTCGGACCGCATCAAAGCATATAAAAAGACCGAAATTAACCCTACGACCCTATTGAATTTATTGCTACCATAGTGATATAACCAAATAGCAATACCCACGCAAAGCATGATCAACACACCATTGGCGAATACCGTATTTTCAAACTGCGACAAGAGCGGCTTGACAAGTAATGTATCCAGCACACCGTCCACCGCCCGGCGAAAAAAAAGGAAGAAAGCCAAGCAGCAAAAAAGCCACAAGGCAAAGGGATAATTCTTTTTGAAGGCTATCGGTGGTTTCATAAGATTCAAGTAACCAAGATAGCACAAATATATACCCCACAAGCCTATTGTGCGTAAAAAGGCTATGTCTTTTACATCATACGGGCCTGTTTGCGGAACTCCCGTGGCCGCATTCCCGTCACCCGTTTAAAACAGCGGAAGAAATAGGCCGGGTCGTTCATCCCGAGCTCATACGCGATGTCTTTGGCAGTTAGCGTCGTATGCTTTAACAGCTTCTCTGCCTCTTCATGCAGCCGGTCCTGCAACAGTTCGTAAAGTGTTTTACCCAAATGCGCCCTCGTCAAATTATTGAGCCGTGGAAGGGTCAGGTGCATCTTTCCCGCATAGAACTCCAGATCCCGTTCCTGCCGAAAATGCACTTCGATCAGGTTTTGCAGCGAAATGACCTGCTGCAGATCGGGCGGCGTATACCCTGTATGAAAATATTCAAAAACGGGTGGCGGTTCGCTGTTGTTGTCAGTTAGCATGGCGTTTTCTGATTTTTAAAAGCAGCGCCCCTCGCGGCCGCTGCTCCTACAATTAAACTGGCTATTTATTACTGGTGTTCCGGTAAAACGGATTCTACGACAATGCCGGAGCTAAGCCAGTAGCTGCGGATTTGCTGCATTTCGTATTCGTTTGCCAGGCGCAGCACGAACGCGACATGCCGGGGCTCCTGGTGTACGTTAAACAAATTTGCGCCGAAATCGCTGCTGTTTACCGAGTCGAACAGGGTTTGGTCATAACAGGGCAATAACACAAGGTTAAAGCGGTATTGACGGCTTGAATTATTGCGGGCGTTTGATCTGGTCGATGCACAACTGCTGGCGAGGAACAAACCAACAAGGCAAAGGCATAGCCAGGGCTGTCCCCAAAATCTCTTTGTTTTCATTGTTTTTACTGATGCTGATCTATAGCTTGCTGAAACATAGTCTTCTCATTTTCTGCAATATTTTTGCCGAACTTTTGCAGGTAGGTTGTTGCCGCAGGCACATAATTACCCCAATCCTGTTTATTATAAAAAGCTACTGTTTTAGCTCTTAAAAGGATCTCCTCGGCCGGATCACCATAGGGTTTAACTTTTTCTTCTATGAGTTTCCAATCAGGGTCCGGGCTTGCATTGATCAGCGGCTCCATTTCCCCCTTGTAAATCATATTCATCATTGAAGTCGCAAATTTTCGGGCGCCCTGGATCTTTTTAAATGCAACAGAATCTGCGATTATCAAAGCAAAACCGGGGTCCTGTGTACTTTTGGTAAACTGGATCACAAAACTGTAATCATCTTCATAAAGCGGTGCTTTTAATGTTTTGATATATGCATTCCCCGCTAACTCAGCCCCTGGTTTATCTCCGGCCTGTGTCGCCATCATCGCCATTCTTTTTAGGAAAGCAGCATCACGGTTGCCTTTGATATATTCATCCAGCATGGCGCTGTATTTAACACCCGGTTCGGTAAGGTCGGCATCCTCCGCCGTAACATCAGGTACGTTCGTATTAGCATCCGGATTCAGCTTGCTATGGATTTTCCTTAGTTCTACGAACGGTATTTTAACAACCGACCGATCATAAGTCATCAGGCCATTCTGTTCCCCTTCCACATCAAAGGGTTGGGTGTAGATACTACCAGATAAGCCTTCTGATTGGAATATTTGCAGGTGCTGCTGCATGATGGTATATTTTGCGTTTAACGCAGCTGGCTTTTCCTGGATATAACCCCATGAACTGCCTGTTTGCCATTGGTGATCGGGTATGAATACCCCGATACCGCCGAACTCACCACAAACCTGTGCCTTACCGGGTTGTTTGACGCTCATCATAGGGTCGGGATAAGCATGTACATCAGTCATATCCGCGTTTACATAAGCGTTAGGACTTGGTGAGCGCAGTTGGCCGTTCACATACAAGAGTTCTCCTGTATGGCCGTTAACGATACGGCTGGGATCTGCTTCTTTCATTTCTTTGGTCAGCCTTTCCTGATCGTATTGTCCCCATTTTTCATTGAACAGCACCCACGTGGTAATGCATGGGTAGTTACGCAATTGCTGCATTTCTTCGTGCATCCCTCTTTCGAACTCCTGTTTGCTGCCTTCAGGCAGTTCTTGATTAGGGTTTACCATATCCTGCCAAACCAGCATACCCAATTTGTCCGCCCAATAGTACCACCTTGCAGGTTCAACTTTGATATGTTTCCTGATTGTATTAAAGCCCATGGCTTTAATAGCTTTGATATCAAAGGCTAATGCTTCGTCGGTAGGCGCGGTATACAAGCCATCCGGCCAAAAGCCTTGGTCCAGTGTACCCAAATTGAAGTAGGGTTTGTTATTTAGACAAATCCGGTCTATTCCTTTTTCATCTTTGGCTACACTTATTTTACGCATACCAAAATAGCTTTTAACTTCATCAGCGCCTAATCTAGTGTTATGTTAATCGTGTAATGACGGATAAAGTCTTTTCAGTTTTATTCGCGCATCTTTATTTTCGAACTGCCAGTTAATTTTGCTGTTCTTATTATTTCTGTTGTGTTGCCATGCCGCTACCTCTTCATTGATCTTCAGCATTGTTGAAATATGCCTGTTTAGGCATTGCCCATTCAATACATGCAATTCTATCTCGGCCATATTGAGCCAGCTTCCATGCTTGGGCGTATAAACAAACTCAAACCTATCCCATAGCCTTTTGGCTTCGGCTGGTTCAAATGTCTCGTAAAATGCAGAGGCCGAATGGGTTTTAAAATTGTCCATTACTAAAGTTATTTTTTTCGCTGTCGGGTACCATTCATCTGCTATTCTTTTTACGAATAAAGCCCAGTCCTTTTTGGTTTTAAACGCCGTAATTTCTACAAAGCGCTTGCCCCTCAAAGGCTCGTTGGCCATAAATATATTGACTACCCCATGCCTTATGTACTCGTAATCTACTCTTGCCTCCTGGCCAGGCTTCATGGCTTGAGAGGGCTGCCCTTCTTCTATCAATTGTTTTGGCGACTCATCCATACATACAACCGGAAATTCCTCATCATAAGGTTTTTTGTATACATCCAATACGCGTTCCATATTGGCTACAAATTCGCTGCTTTTTTCCGGTGGTATTACCCAGCCCTTTACTTTCCAAGGCTTAAGTTCGTTTTTTTAAGCACACTTCTTACTGTTACATGCGAAATACTTTCTACATATTCCAACTCTACCATTTTATCGGCGAGTAGCCTTAATGACCATTTAGCAAACCCCTCAGGCGGCTCGCTGCAACACAAGGCAACCAGCTTCGCTTCTACATCGCCATCTGATTTTGTTTCATAAACACGGCTGGTGGGGCGACGATCTAAAACACCTTCAAAACCCTCTTCAATAAACTTTTTCTTCACCCGGTCTATCGTTCGCATCCCTACTTTCAGGACTTTGCTGATCTGTTCATTTGTTATTTTCTCCGCATATTCCCCTTCATCACAATTCAATAGTATATAGGCTGTCCGGAATGTTTGAGAACTATGGGAGCCCTTGTTGATTATCGAGTATAACTCTCCAACCTCCTCTTTTGTAAGTTTTATCGTATAACGTACCATCTGTAATTTGTTTTACAAATATACGCTTTTATACGTCATATTATATTTAACTTAACACTAGCAGTAAAGGTGTACAGATAGGGATTCGTGGATATACCAATGATATTGACCCCTCTTGCTTGCGCCGAAATGGTGTGGTCTCATTCATCATAATCTCCAGGCAACCTACATCGTAAGCGTTTATCATCAAAAACTGCATAGTGGTATCGGCATGACACCGTTTGCCAAATATATGCATGGCATAATCGGGAATGACCAGCAGATCGGCATTGGACAAAGCGATCCAATTGAAAATGAGCTGAAGTTAAAGCTGGACTTTATGCCGTTCGTGGAAAGGACGGTGCAGCGTTATGGTGTGCAAATTGACCATATCAATTATTACCATGATGTGCTGCGCAAATGGGTGCATGCTTATGAAGACCCGAATGCCAGGCCACGGATACTGCGGAAGTTTGCCTTTAAGCAAGACCCGCGCGACATCAGCGCAATCTACTTTTGGGAACCTGACCTGGAACAATACTTTATGATACCGTACCGGAATACCGGGCATCCGGCAATGACTATTTGGGAACATAAACGGATTATCCGAGACCTGAATGCTCAAGGTATCATGACTGTTAATGAAGATATCATCTTTGATGCATACGACCGCTTAAAAAGAATTGAAGATAATGCAGCTACGTTGACAGCGGTAGCCAAAAGACAAAGGAACCGGGCACGCAAACAGCAGGCGGTAAAGAAAAGCGTGCGTAACCAGTTCAGTGAGGAGGAACCGGAGCCAGTTGAAACCGAATTCAAGTATGACCCTACTATAATCTATCTCCCATTTGAAGACTTAGAACATGATCCTTTTAACCGAAACAAATCCTACAGCTAATGTAAAACATGAACAAGACGAACGTATTGAATATATCCTGTCCGACAGGTGGATAGGTTACCCCAGGGCTAAAAATATATTGCAGACGATGGAAGACCTGATGCACCATCCCCGGACCTTCAGGATGCCAAATATGCTGCTGGTTGCGCCAACCAATAATGGCAAGACCCTATTGCTGCAAAAGTTCTTTGACGCTTATAAACCGGTGATCACGCCGGAAACCAAGCAGATCACTATACCGGTATTGTATGTACAGGCACCGCCGACACCCAACGAAAAGGCGTTTTACGCCAACATCCTTTGCGCTTTGAATGCACCCTTTTCGCCGAATGGCAGCAACGCCATGCTCCAGTTACAGGTCATCCGAATCCTGAAAAAAGTAGAAACCAAGATCCTTATTATTGACGAGATACATCATATCCTCGCAGGCGCTTACCTGAGCCAAAGGGCATTCCTTAACCTGATCAAATACTTATCCAACGAGTTACAGATCGTTATTATCGGTTCAGGCATACGCGACGCGTTTAGCGCTATTAATACAGATAAGCAACTGGCTAACCGTTTTGAACCCGCCGTACTGCCGACCTGGAAACCTGACGGTGAATACTTCCGGCTATTGAGCAGCTTCGAGGCCATGTTCCCGCTAAAAGAACGTTCTAACCTGACCAAAGAAGAGATCGCTATAAAAATACTAAGTATGTCGGGCGGCACCATCGGTGAGATATCGACCATCCTGAAAAAAGCTGCGGTATTGGCGATAAAAAGTGGCAAAGAATGTATCGACCTTTCCCTGCTAACCAAGATCAATTATGTCGGTCCCGCCAACCGGCAGCGCCAATATGAAAGTATGTTGTTATGAGCTTTTCTGTATTCAGCGATAAAAGCCAGTTATTGCCAGCTTTTACAAAACCCTATCCTGATGAAGTATTGAGCAGTTGGCTCACCCGGCTTTCTTTCGATCACGGCCTGACCCAGGCCAGGCTTTTAAAAACGTTATTGACCCGCCGGGAAACCAACAACTGGAATGTTGACCGTTCCTTTAACAAGGAATATATTGAAACATTGGCAGCCTGCACTAATTGCGCAGCCAGCGAGATCAGCAATACCACGTTGCAATATTACGACGGCAAACTTTATGAACCCAAATCAGATGAGATCATACCGGGAATATGGACTCATAAACGATACATCTCCAAAGGACGCCTGTATGATAACGGCAACAGCGAGTTTGGGTTACTCTATTGTCCCGGCTGCTTTAAGGCGTCAGATAAGCCCGTCTACTTTAAAAAACAATGGCGGCTGGCTGTTTCTTTCGTTTGTCCGGATTGCGGTTGTTACCTGAGAGAAACATGCCCGCATTGTAAATCCGGTGGCACTATACATTGCGAGGCATTAGCTAAAGCGATAGATAAAACAGTTGATGAATATTTGTTGACCTGTCACGAATGCGGCGGAAATATCAGCGAAGTTGACTCTGAAAAAGCGCCGGCTCATCTCGTCCGTATGCAAAAAGCTATTTACCAGATCATGGAACGAGGCAACGGAGAAATATCTTCCGTTAGCTACTTCAGCGTGTTGTATCAAATGGTTTGCCTGCTGCTCAGCCGGACTAAAGAAAACAAGCTTCTCGGCTTTATCAAAGACGTGTACGGCCGTCACAGCGTGCCGGAATTGAATCGTCATGAGCACCGGCAGGAGATTCACGAGATACAGATCAAACAGCGGGCAAACCTGTTTTATATGGCCTTTTGGCTACTGGAGAACTGGCCGCACCGCTTTACCAATCTTTGCAATAAACACAGTTTGAAAAACCTTGATGTCCTGGCCTACTTCAGAGGCTGCCCCGGATGGTTCTTGGAAACGATGCTTGAAAACGCTGAATGCCCCAATCGTAACCTTGCACCGGATCACTTTGAAATTGAGGAGTTGGATAAATATACCGTCAGAATGAAAGATGAGCGAATCAATAGGTTCCTTTATGACTTTGACCCGGACGATAACTTCTACTATTACGATAATAATATCAACTCGATGGATCACGGCAGCCACAATTGTTGGCGCAGCAAAATTATCTTTAAGCAGCTACAAGAAATAGAGAGTTGGTATTACTAATAACAACAGTGATATCCGATACCAAACTGTAACATACACTTGGCACAAAAGTGTAACATTATCTCAGCGTATTAACAAAAAAAAAGTTAAAATTTCATTAGAATAGCAAACAAGTCAGCATACCTAATTTGATGCGTAGCTCTTTCAAGGCATTACTTACCTGATTTTTTACTGTTTTTTCAGAAATAGATAACTTTTGCGCAATTTCTTTCCTTGAAAGCTGATGTTTTCTACTCAATTCAAATACTTCGCGCATTTTTTGGGGCAAAAGAGCGATCTCTTTTTCAATTAGCTTAACAAAATCCCTTTCTCTAACCATATAATCTGCCTGAATAGGCTCATCGTTCATAAATTTTTGAAAAGACTCCGCATAGTTTGCTCTTACTTTCTTATGATCGAGTAAATTAAAAAACTTATATCTTACTGCACTATATAAATAAGACGATAAAGAGGTTTGAAACGAAATGGCATGGCGTTTATCCCAAAGATAAAAGAAAACCTCTTGAACAATGTCTTCTGCCTCGCTTTCATCTTTGGTGATCTTACAGGCATAAATATATAGCAGGCCCTGGTAGCGGTCATAAATTTCAGTATACGCACTTTGACTATCATCCTTTAATAAGGATATCAATTCCTGTTCCGTTTGCGATTCAAAATTTGCCACCTTTATTTTAAATAACGAATATAACGATAAATTAACGTTATTCATTCCTTTCAGTTACTTAGAAAACATACAATTAATCTATAATTCCATAGATACTATAGATTAATTATTGCTTTAGCCTTAAGAAGATTGGTGTTTTTGAAATCTGTAGCTTGGAGTGCACAAAAGGCGGAACAAGTGTAAATTTTACGATTTGCCTGTCTTTTTTTTCGATAATAACTAACTGTTAATCTGATAGATAAGAGCAGCTATTTCATTAAGTAGAGTGGTTTGATATTCGTTTCCGTCGAAACGTATTTTTTTACAAAAAATCGAACCATATCTGCCAAAACAGGTTCCTGACTGAATAAATTCAAAATAACTTAAAGGGCACCCCATTTTCCGGAATATTTCCGGTACGCGCCATCCCACCCTTAATAACGAGAATAGGGAACGTTCCCCAAAAATGAAACCGCTCCCACCTACTTAATTTAAAGAATTGATATCCAAACATTATCCCATTTGTAACTTGGGGTCGATAAACCAATTTTCTTAACCTTAACAAAAAACACATGAAAAACTTCTTCAAAAAAAGCATGTTGCTAATTCTCGTATTAACTTGTTTTTCGATGGTAGCATCGGCAACGGATATCTATGCACGGATAGAGATCGAGAACTACAGCCACCTCGTTTATGGCCCTTATTATGATCAATGGGATGAAGGTACAGGCGATCTGGTTGTCCGGTTTTATTCTGATGCGGCGTGCACTACGCCCTACACCCTAACAGCACCGCTTACCGTTTACATCAAATCCTCGTTTGAGGAAAGTTATAACTATACGCTAACCGGCTGGGGAGATACGGGTGAGTGGACCGTGACAGCATCTGCCGGAGATAACCATATTTCAGCAGGTGATGGATACGCGCTGTTCCAGCACCATACGACTTCCTGGCCCACTACTTATTATCCAGGTGAAAATGATAATGATAATATTTTCATCGTGGAGTCTCCGGGAGATGGTTCTTACACCGAGGAGGCAACCGTTAAAATTATTGATCGATCCAGCCCCGGAAGCCATACCAATGAACAAGAGGCTGTCTCAAAAGTGAGGCAGCCTCTTGTTATTTTAGAGTGATTTTTGTTAACTTAAAGGCATGGGAGCGAAAGTAGTTTTTAAGCCATATGACCCTGACCAGTTAACATTTTTACCGTATAAACTGGAGGAGTTAGTACCTGAGGGCCACCCGGTACGCATAGTCAAACAAGTAGTTGACTTGATAGACGTTAAACCGATCAACCGCAAGTATAAAGGCGGCGGGGCATCAAGCTTCCATCCCGCGGCTGATGCTGAAACTGCTGGTGTATGGTTACCTGACCAATACCTATTCATCAAGAAAGCTGGAAGACCAGGCGGCACAGAACGTCCACTTTATGTGGCTGTTGGGGATGAAGAAGCCCGATCACAATACCATAAACCGTTTCCGGAGCGAAAAGCTGTCGGGTATCTTAAAGCAGATCTTCTCTCAGATTGTACTGCTGTTGGCAGAACAGGGTATCGTTTCGCTTAAAGAGACTGTGTTTACCGATGGCACCAAGATCGAATCGGTGGCGAACAAATACACCTTTGTATGGGGCAAAAGCATCAAGAACAGTAAAGAGAAGATCAAAAGCCAGCTGGATGAACTATGGAAGTACGCGCAAGGCCTTGCGGCAGAAGAACTAAAAGATACCACGCCAATATCTTTTGAAGAGATCAACCCTGAAAAAGTAAAAGAAACCATAGCTAAGATCGATGCCGCTTTGAACGACAAGGAAGAAGTAAGCAAGCAGGTCAAACAAAAAGCTGAACTATGCCAGAAAGAACTGGCCTGCAAACCTGGAACGTTATGACCAGCAGGAAAAGCAGTTAGGTATCCGTAACAGCTTTTCAAAAGACCGACCCGGATGCGACTTTTATGCGGATGAAGGAAGACCACATGCTGAACGGGCAGCTTAAACCTGGATATAACCTACAAATATCCACACAAGATCAGTTCATCCTTAACTACAGCCTGCATCAAACCTCTACCGATTATCAGACCCTGCCATCTCACATAGACCAATACGAAGCACTATACAACACACTTCCCCAAGCAGTTGTGGCCGATGCCGGCTACGGTTCAGACGAGAACTACGGCATCTTACAGCAAAAAGGCATCGAAGCCTATATCAAGTACAATACGTTCGACAAAGAACAAAAGGAAGGCATCAAAGCGTTCAGTAATGACAGCCTGCATTACAACGAAGGGGAAAACTACCTGACCTTGCCCGATGGGCCAGCGGATGGCACATATCGGTGAGGTCAAAGAATAACCACATCGGGCCATGTACAGCTGATCAGCCGTTACCAGGCAAAGAATGTATAACTGCCCCATGCGTGGCGTATGCCATAGCGGCAGGGCAACCGGATCGTTGAGGGTGAACCATTCCCCTGAGAAAACAACAAGCAGGAAGCAAAGGAAGATTAAATACAGAACAGGGCATCAAATACCGAAAGCGAAGGCCTGCCGATGTGGAACCGGTATTTGCCCAACTGAAGCTAATCATGGTTCAGGCGCTTTTGCTGAAAGGCATGTCCAAAACCGAGGTCGAAATAGGCCTGTTATCCATCGTCATAACCTCAGAAAGTGGAAGCCTGAGGCTTTTCGCCCCCTTTTTCCAAAAACGCTCTTAGATCGATCAGAAACGAATATTGCACAATAGAGCTTCAGCCCTATAGCACAATCCAATATATTCCATAAAAAACCGCCTCATAATTGCTTATGAGACGGCCTCTTGCCTTTATAACCGTCATTGAATTTGCTGGAATTGATTTCACCTGCGGTTAATGACCGGGTCAAAGCGTTCGCTGATCGGCTGGTTGTTGCCAAGCGGGAAGAGGTCGTATTATACCAGAACAGCCTGTCCTTAGCCAGCCTGCGTACCGGTTTTTAGGTGTTGCTTACTTTTAACTTACCGGCGTTGAGGCAAAGGCACCGAAGCGCAGCTCCAGTCAGATTTTTTTCATAAGCGCGTTCACCGCGCAATACGCCTCGCTGAATTATCTCCGCGGAGCCACGGTAAATCATATTGCCCGAAAAAGGTCGTCAGGTTGGGGAAGTAGCCGAAGTCATCGCGCGGTTATCCGGTTTTTGCTTGTCCAGAACAGGTAACTGCCGCTCCAGTTGATCTTATGCCTTGCTGCCAGGCGGTGTTCGCCTTTGAGCTGGTTTTGCCATAAGCCGTATAGGTGGTGAGGTCATACAACCGCCCGGGCCTTTGCTGTTTTCACCGGTGCCCAGTATTACAACTGGTCAGGTACGGAATAGAGCGCCTGGTAGCTGAGCTTGTTTTAGCGTCGTATAGCCGATTCCGGCCAGACCGCTGAGTTTACATTAATCATAACGCTTACCGGCAAATTGGTCAATTCATATTGGTAGGCTCATAGCCGTCCTGGTCATGCGCACATCCTGCGTTTCCAGGTATTGCGGTAGCCGGCGAAGCGATACGCCGATCCGTTTGTCATCCTTTAAGGGATATATGTCCGTAGGCTGCTTGAAATTAGGCGATACGGGCGGACTGTACCGGTATAAGGCCCAGTTATTCGCGATGTTTTAGCAGAAACCGCACCGGCGGCCACGATGTCCTGGCTGCTTTGCCAGTCCGTGCGCCCGAGCAGTTTCCGGTGATCCGGGATCGCGCCGAAATATTCCTTTTTTTCGATCTTCAGCCCGGTGAAATTTGCCGGTAGTCTTATTGTTATAACTTTCCCCAGCGGTTATCGTCAGGAAATTTCGGTAGGAATGGTCTTGGTTTCCACGCCGACCAGGCCCCCGCCGAACTCTGCGCTGAGATCGGGGGTGATGGTTTTGCTGACCACGACGTTCTCGACCATGTTGGCGGGTATGATATCGAAGGGAATGCTTGCGGTTGAGTTCGGTGCTGGGATGAGCTGCCCGTTCAGCATGGCGCCGTTGTATCGTTCACTCATCCGCGTACGACGACGTATTGTTATCACGGTAGAAAGGCCGCTGATGCGCTTCAGCGTTTCGCCTATGTTCTTATCGGGCGTCCTGGCAATCTGTTCGGCATGTCCCGTCGGTAATACCGGCATTGTTTTTCTGGCGGGCATACAGGCCATCTACCGATGCTTTTTTATAGCTGGAACTGATCACCACTTCGTTCAGTGCGTTGTTCGCAGGTTGGAGGGCGACATCCAGCTGGGTAAGCTTTCCTTCGCTAATAATCAGCTCTGTGATCCGTTTGGTTTGGTAAGACACAAAACTGACTTCCAGGGTATAAGTGCCCGGAACGAGGCTCAACTGGTAGGTACCATCTGTTGCAGATTGAATAGCTTGTCCCGTTTGAATGACCTTGATGGTCGCACCGGGCAGGGGTTCTCCTTTTTCGTCGATCACCTTCCCCAACACCTTGCCCGGTTTCAGGTCTGCCGGCTTTTCATCGATAATGATATAAGTGCCGTACAGCCGGTATTGCAGATGGGTATTCCGCAGGATCTTGCGCAGGGCGTCGCCCGCCATCATGCTTGCGTTGCTGAGCGTGATGCGCTTGCTCTCCTTTTGCAGGGTTTCTTCCGAATAAGAAATACGTACGCCGCTTTTTGTTGCAGCAGCACGAGGCTTTCCTT